>NZ_JACYUR010000001.1:0-221555 GCF_014841875.1 Frigoribacterium sp. CFBP 13729
CTCAGCGCCGATGGTACTGCAAGGGGGACCTTGTGGGAGAGTAGGACACCGCCGGACTCCTTTTGACAGAAGAGCCCCTCCACTGGAGGGGCTCTTCTTGTTTAACCCGTCAGAGGCCGACAGATGCTGGCTCGCCTCGGGCCCATCCGTTGGTAGTCTCGTACCTCGACCGCAGCGAGCACCTCTCGTCCTGGCCGATCGACTTCCGGGGCACGAGCCCCCACAACACGACAGCTGCCTGCACGACAGAACGAGGAGCATCTCCGTGAGCGACCGCGACGACGACCGACCCGACCGACCCCGACGAGACGCGTCCTCCGGACGTGACGGCGGTGCACGGGGAGAGCGGCCGTCGGGTCGCTCGTCGAGCGGCGACCGCGGGGCCCGAGGCGACCGGCCCCAGCGCGGTGAGCGTCCTGCGTACGGGGACCGCGCCTCCTCGGGTCGGCCGCAGGGTGAGGGAGACCGCCGAGGCGGTCCCTCGGCCAGCCGTCGTGCGGGCTCGACCGGCGGTCGTCCCTCGACCGGTTCCGGTCGTCCGTCGAGTGGTGGGCGTCCGTCCACCGTTGGCGGCGGTCGGACTTCGACGGGTGGTGGGCGTCCCTCCACCGGTGGACGTCCCTCGAGCGGATACCAGGGGAACCGCGAAACGCCTGAGGATCGCGATCCCTACGGCCTGAAGTCGGTCCGGCCGGCGCAGGAGGTGGCGCACGTCCCCGACGACGTCGAGCCCCGCGACCTGGACAAGGTCGCCCGCGGCGAGCTGAAGACGCTGAGCAAGGAGAACGCCGACTGGGTCGCGAAGCACCTCGTCATGGCGGGGCGCCTCATCGAGGAGGAGCCGGAGGAGGCCCACAAGCACGCGCTGTCGGCCGGTCGTCGCGCCGGTCGCATCGGCGTCGTGCGCGAGACGATCGCCATCACGGCGTACACGGTGGGGGACTACGCGCTGACGCTCCGCGAACTGCGGACGTACCGGCGCATCACCGGCCGTGACGACCAGCTGCCGCTGATGGTGGACAGCGAACGCGGGCTGGGGCGTCCCGAGCGCGCGCTCGAGCTGGGGCGCTCGGTCGACGTCTCGACCCTCGCGCCGTCGGTGCGCGTGTCGCTCGCCATCGCGATGAGCGGTGCCCGGCTCGACCTCGGCCAGCCCGACGCGGCGCTCGGCGAGCTCGAGATCCCGCAGCTCGACCGCCGGCGCGCGTTCGAGTACAGCCCTGCCTTGTTCGACGCCTACGCCACCGTCCTCGAGGACCTCGGTCGCGACCGGGACGCCGAGGAGTGGCGCACGCTGGCCGAGCGGGCCGACGCGGCGCTCGAGGCTCACCACGGCGACGACGACCGGGAGACCGTCGAGGTCGTCGAGGAGGAGCTCGAGCTCGACGAGTCGTGGGGCGCTGAGGACGAGTCCGTGTCGCTCGAGGAGCCTGCGGCGGACGACGTGGCCGAGACAGACGGGGCATTGGCTGCCGATGAGGAGCCTGCTGCCGTTGAGGAGCCTGCTGCCGTTGAGGAGCCTGCTGCCGTTGAGGACCCTGCTGCCGTTGAGGAGCCTGCTGCCGTTGAGGACCCTGCTGCCGATGAGCAGCCGGTCCCCGCCGATGAGCCTGCCGGCGACGACGAGCCCGTTGGCAACGACGAGCCCGTCACGGACCAGGAGCCCGAGCACCGTGGCTGACGGCCCCACGCCCCTGGACGGCGTGGACACCGTCCTCGCGGACCTCGACGGGGTCGTCTACCGCGGTTCCGTCGCGATCGACCACGCCGTCGAGAGCCTCACCGCGGCGGCCGAGACCCACCGGGTCGGCTACATCACGAACAACGCCTCGCGCACCGCGGCGACGGTGGCCGCGCAGCTGAGCGGCTACGGGCTGCAGGTGACCGCGGACGACGTGGTGACCTCCCCGCAGGCGGCCGTGCGCCTCCTCGTCGACGCCGTGCCGGCCGGATCGACCGTCCTCGTCGTCGGGGGAGACGGGCTCACCTCCGTGCTCGAGGCCGAGGGCTTCCGGGTCACGCGCTCGGCGGACGACGAGCCCGCGGCCGTCGTCCAGGGGTTCAGCCCCGAGGTCGGCTGGTCCGACCTCGCCGAGGCCTCGTTCGCCCTCGCGGCCGACATCCCGTGGATCGCCACGAACACCGACTGGACCATCCCGCAGGAGCGCGGCACGGCTCCCGGCAACGGCACGCTCGTCAGCGCCGTGCACACGGCCGTCGGCCGTCTGCCCGTGACCGCGGGCAAGCCCGAGACGCCGATCTTCACCGCAGCAGTCGAGCGCTTCGGCGCCACGACCGCGATGTTCATCGGCGACCGGCTCGACACCGACATCCTCGGCGCGCGTCGTGCGGGGCTCGTCTCCGTGCTCGTGCTGACCGGCATCGACGGGGCCAAGCAGGTGCTCGCGGCCGAGAAGGACTCGCGGCCCGACTTCATCGTCGGCGACCTGCGCGAGCTGAGCCAGCCGTATCCCGAGATCGTCGAGCACGACGAGGACGACGTCCACGTGGTCACCGTGCGTCAGGCCCGCGTCGCCGTCCGCGGCGGCGTCGTCCGGGTCCTCGCGGCCGGCGGCGACCCCGTCGACCTGCTGCGCGCCGGCGCGCACGCCGTCTGGGGCACCGGACGGGCGATCTACGGCCTCGACATCGACCCTGCCCTGCACCCCGGTGAGTAGGGTGGACGGCACCATGCAGCAGGAGCCGAGGTCCGTCCACACGACGTCCGACGAGGAGGCGACGGCCGAGCTGGCAGGCCGCCTCCGGACGATCGAGGCCCTCCCTCTCGACCAGCGTGCTGTCGCGTTCGGCGCCGTGCACGACGAGCTGCGGGTCGCGCTCGAGGGCACGGGCGGGGACACCGGCGAGACCGACGACAGCCCGGGTGGTCGGTGACCGTCCGCATCGAGGAGCCGGAGGACGCCGCCTCGTCCGCCGAGCCGGCGGAGCGGGCCGGCCAGCGTCTCGACGCGGCGCTCGCGTCTCGGGGGCTCGCGCGCTCCCGCACGCACGCCGCCCGCCTCCTCGCCGACGGCCTCGTCACGGTGAACGGATCGGGCGCCGTCAAGGCGTCGACCCGCGTGGCCGAGTCGGACACCGTCGAGGTGGCCGGCCTCGACCACTACGTGAGCCGCGCGGCTCACAAGCTCCTCGCGGCGCTCGACGCCTTCGACGTCGACCCGAGCGGTCGCACGGCGCTCGACGTGGGCGCGTCGACGGGCGGCTTCACGCAGGTGCTGCTCGAGCGGGGCGTCGACCACGTCGTCGCGCTCGACGTCGGACACGGTCAGCTGTCGCCGTCGATCCGCAGCGACCAGCGCGTCACGGTGGTCGAGGGCGTGAACGCGCGCTACCTCGAGGCCGACCAGCTGCAGGGCCTCAGCGACCGCGCCTCCTCGATCGACCTCGTCGTCGCCGACCTGTCGTTCATCTCGCTCACGATGGTGCTGCCGGCGCTGGTGGCCAGCGTGCCTGTGGAGAGCGACTTCGTGCTGCTCGTGAAACCGCAGTTCGAGGTGGGACGGCAGGGCATCCGAGAGGGAGTCGTGCACGACGCCCGGCTGCGGAACGAGGCCGTCACCGGAGTCCTCTGGGCGGCCCACGACCTGGGCCTCGGCACGGCGGGGATCATCCCCTCACCGATCGTCGGGACGGCAGGCAACAAGGAGTACGTCGTGCGGTTCTCGGCTCGCCACGGGTCGAATCCGACAGAATGGCTCGGCAGGTCCGAGAGCACGACGGGAGCGTGAGACAGATCGACACGACGACACGGCACGTCCTCGTCGTCTCCCACACCGGGAGACGCGACTCGCTCGACGCCGCCCTCGAGGTCTGCGCCCTCCTGGTCGGCGCGGGCGTCGTGCCCGTGCTCTCGCGTGACGAGTGGGACGACATCAAGACCGCGGCGCCCGACATCGAGCCGGTCGACATCCTCGGCGAGGACGTCGCGCTCGACGCCCTCGAGTGCGTCATCGTCCTCGGCGGCGACGGCACCATCCTCCGGGCCGCCGAGCTGGTCCGGGGCACGCGTGCCCCGATCCTCGGGGTCAACCTCGGCCACGTCGGGTTCCTCGCCGAGAGCGAGCGCGACGAGATGGCGTACGCCGTGTCACGCGTCGTCGCGCGCGACTACGACGTCGAGGAGCGCTTCGCCCTCGACGTGCGCGTCGTCGAGGGCTCCGAGGTCGTCTGGCGCACCTGGGCGATGAACGAGGCGACCGTCGAGAAGGCGTCGCGCGAGCGGATGCTCGAGGTCGTCATCGAGGTCGACGGGCGGCCCCTCTCGTCGTTCGGCTGCGACGGGGTCGTCATGTCGACGCCCACCGGGTCGACCGCCTACTCGTTCTCCGCCGGAGGCCCGGTCGTCTGGCCCGAGGTGCAGGCGCTGCTGCTCGTGCCGCTGAGCGCCCATGCCCTCTTCGCCCGTCCGCTGGTCGTCGGCCCCGACTCGACGCTCGCCGTCGAGGTGATGAGCCGCACCGACGGCCGCGGCATCCTCTGGTGCGACGGACGCCGCGAGCACGACCTGCCGCCCGGCGCCCGTGTCGAGTGCACGCGCTCGGACCAGCCCGTGCTGCTGGCCCGCCTGCGACAGGGGCCGTTCACCGACCGCCTCGTCGCCAAGTTCAAGCTCCCCGTGACCGGCTGGCGCGGCCCCGAGCAGGGAGACGCGTCGTGATCGAGGAGATCGCGATCCGCGACCTCGGCGTCATCGGCCGCGCGACCCTGCCCCTCGGGCCGGGCTTCACCGCCGTGACCGGCGAGACCGGCGCCGGCAAGACCATGGTCGTCACCGCGCTCGGACTGTTGCTCGGACAGCGCGCCGAGAGCGGCATCGTCCGCTCGGGCAGCACCCAGGCGGTCGTCGACGGCCGGTGGGTCGTCCCGGCCGACGGCGCCGTGGTCGAGCGCGTCCGCGACGCCGGGGGAGACGTCGACGACGGCGAGCTCTTCCTCAGCCGCGTCGTCTCGGCCGAGGGCCGCAGCCGGGCCGTCGTGGGCGGTCGGTCCGCCCCGATCGGCGTGCTGGGCGACCTCGCCGACCACCTCGTGGTCGTCCACGGGCAGTCCGAGCAGATCCGGCTCAAGTCGGCGCAGGCGCAGCGGGCGGCGGTGGACGCGCACGGAGGTGCGCCCCTCGCTGCGGCTGCCGCCTCCTACCGGGCCGCGTTCGAGGCGTGGACGGCCGCCCGTGACGAGCTCGCCGAGATCACCCGCGACCGCGACGAGCGCCGTGCCGAGGCCGACGCGCTGCGCGCCGCCATCGACGAGATCGAGGCGGCGGCTCCCGTGGCCGGCGAGCTCGACGAGCTGGACGCGACGGCCGACCGGCTCAGCAACTCCGAAGACCTCCGGCTCGCCGCCGGCCTCGCCCACGAGATCCTCTCCACGGACGCCGTCGACGGCACCCGCGACGTCCTCTCGCTCGTCGAGGAGGCGCGGCGGCAGGTCGAGCGCGTCGCCCCGCACGACCCCGCGCTCGCGCCGATCGCCGACCTGCTGGCCGAGGTCAGCGTGCAGGTGTCCGAGTCGTCGTCACGCCTGTCGAGCTACCTCGGCGGCCTCGACGCCGACGCGGCGGGCGACCTCGAGGCGGTCCAGACCCGTCGTGCCGAGCTGTCGTCGCTGCTGCGCAAGCACGGTCCGGGCCTCGACGACGTGCTGCGGCTGCTCGACGAGGGCAGCAGGCGCCTGGTCGAGCTCGACGGCGACGACGACCGGCTCGCCTCGCTCGACGACGAGGTGGCGCAGTTCCGGGCCGAGGCCGAGACCAGGGCCGGGGTCCTCAGCGACCTGCGCCGCGCCTCCGGCGCCGACCTGTCCGAGCGCGTCAGCGCCGAGTTGTCCGCGCTCGCGATGGCCGGTGCCGAGATCGTCGTCGAGGTCACGCCGCGCGACGACCTGGGCAGCACCGGTGCCGACGTCGTGTCGCTGCTGCTGCGCCCGCACCCCGGCAGCGAGCCGCGCCCGCTCGGCAAGGGAGCCTCAGGTGGCGAGCTCTCGCGCGTCATGCTCGCCCTCGAGGTCGTCATGGCCGGGTCGAGCGACGTGCCGACCTTCGTCTTCGACGAGGTCGACGCCGGCGTCGGCGGGTCGGCCGCGATCGAGATCGGTCGCCGGCTCGCCGCGCTGTCCGAGCGGGCCCAGGTCATCGTCGTGACCCACCTCGCCCAGGTCGCCGCGTTCGCGACGAACCACCTCCGCGTCGTGAAGGACGCGTCGGGCGAGGTCACCGCGAGCAGCGTGCAGCAGCTCGAGGGCGACGAGCGGGTCGCCGAGATGGCCCGGCTGCTCTCGGGGCTGCCCGACAGCGCGAGCGGACTCGACCACGCCCGCGAGCTGCTCGAGCTCGCGGCGGCCGGCCGCGCCGTCACACACTCGTAACAGGCAGCGGTGGCCGACCGGCCCCGCGTGACATAGGATGGAATCCCGTGGTGAACGTTGAGAACTCGGGCCTTGATTCCTCCTCGATCGACGGAGGTGGGCCTTCTGAGTCTCCTTCTGCGGGTCGCAGCAACTCCAGCGTGACGAAGCACATCTTCGTCACCGGCGGCGTCGTGTCGTCGCTCGGCAAGGGCCTGACGGCCGCCAGCCTCGGCAACCTGCTCACGGCGCGCGGGCTGCGCGTGGTCATGCAGAAGCTCGACCCCTACCTCAACGTCGACCCGGGCACGATGAACCCGTTCCAGCACGGCGAGGTGTTCGTCACCGACGACGGGGCCGAGACCGACCTCGACATCGGCCACTACGAACGCTTCCTCGACATCGACCTCGACCAGGCCGCCAACGTGACGACGGGCCAGGTCTACTCGACCGTCATCGCGAAGGAGCGCCGCGGCGAGTACCTCGGCGACACCGTCCAGGTCATCCCGCACATCACGGACGAGATCAAGCGCCGCATGCGGCAGCAGGCCGAGGGCGACGTGGCCCCCGACGTCATCATCACCGAGGTCGGCGGCACCGTCGGCGACATCGAGAGCCAGCCGTTCATCGAGTCGGCTCGTCAGGTGCGCCACGAGCTAGGGCGGAACAACGTCTTCTTCGTGCACGTCTCGCTCGTGCCCTACATGGGCGCCTCGGGTGAGCAGAAGACGAAGCCGACGCAGCACTCCGTCGCGGCGCTCCGCTCGATCGGCATCCAGCCCGACGCGCTCGTGCTCCGCAGCGACCGCCCCGTCAGCGAGGCGAACAAGCGCAAGATCGCGCTGATGTGCGACGTCGACGAAGATGCGGTCGTCAACGCGAAGGACGTCGCGAGCATCTACGACATCCCCTCGATGCTCAACGAGCAGGGCCTCGACGCGTACATCATCCGCCACCTCGGCCTGGCCGAGAAGGCGGGCGAGGTCGACTGGTCCGGCTGGCAGACCGTGCTCGACGCGGTGCACCAGCCGAAGCACGAGGTCACCATCGGCCTCGTCGGCAAGTACATCGACCTGCCCGACGCCTACCTGTCGGTCACCGAGGCCCTCCGTGCCGGTGCCTTCGCCCACCAGGCCAAGGCGAAGCTCGTCTGGATCCCGTCGGACGACTGCGAGACGCCCGAGGGCGCCGCGGCGGCGCTGTCGCAGGTCGACGGCATCTGCGTGCCCGGCGGCTTCGGCATCCGCGGCATCGAGGGCAAGCTCGGCGCACTGAAGTTCGCCCGAGAGAACGGCATCCCGACGCTCGGCCTCTGCCTCGGCCTGCAGTGCATGGTCATCGAGTACGCCCGCGACAAGGCCGGCCTGGCCGGCGCCTCCTCGTCCGAGTTCGACCCCGACACCGAGTTCCCGGTCATCGCGACGATGGCCGAGCAGGTCGACATCATCGCCGACGGCGACCTGGGCGGCACCATGCGCCTCGGCCTCTACCCGGCCGCCCTCCAGCCCGGCTCGCTCGCGGCCGAGCTGTACGGCTCCGAGCTGGTCGACGAGCGCCACCGCCACCGCTACGAGGTCTCGAACCAGTACCGCCAGCAGATCGCCGACGCGGGCCTCGTGTTCTCGGGCACGTCGCCCGACGGCACCCTCGTCGAGTACGTCGAGCTCGACCGCGCCGAGCACCCGTTCTACATCGGCACCCAGGCGCACCCCGAACTGCGGTCGCGCCCCAACCGCGCGCACCCGCTCTTCAGCGGCCTCGTCGGGGCGTCGCTCGAGCGCCAGAACTCGAGCCGCCTCTTCGCGGACGAGGGCGACGACGCGAGCGAGACCCGTGCCGACGCGGTCGCTGCGGCCGTGGACACGGCCGACGGCGCGGCCGAGGCCGCTGCCCCCGGGCGGTCCTGAGCCGTGGCCGACTCCGAGCTGCTGCGGGACGAGCCCGCCGACCCGACCGTCACCTCCTCCGAGACGGTCTTCGAGGGCGCCGTCTGGAACGTCGTCCGCGACGTCGTCGACTACAACGGCTCGCCGATGACGCGCGAGTACGTCGCGCACACCGGTGCCGTGGCGGTGCTCGCGGTCGACGAGCACGACCGCGTTCTGGTCATCAAGCAGTACCGGCACCCGATCCGCACCCGCGACTGGGAGCTGCCCGCCGGCCTGCTCGACGCCGAGGGCGAGTCGAAGCTCGACGCGGCCAAGCGCGAGCTGGCCGAGGAGGCCGACCTCGAGGCGACCGACTGGGACGAGCTCGTCTCGTTCCACACCACCCCCGGGGGCAACGACGAGATGGTCACGGTCTACCGGGCCACCGGCGTGACCGCGACCGCTGCTGCTTTCGACCGCACCGACGAAGAAGCGGACATCGAGAAGCGCTGGGTCGCCCTCGACGAGATCGTCGACGGTGTGCTGGCAGGGCGCCTGCACAACTCCATCCTCAGCATCGCGGCCCTGGCCGCGACCGTCGCCGCCCGCCGCTGACGACGCGGCGGCGGTCGGTCGGGACGAGCGCACGATGACCTCGGTCGAGGAGGCGGTGGCCCGCTACCTGCGGCACGTCACGGTCGAGCGCGGCCTGTCCCCGAACACCACGGCCGCGTACCGGCGCGATCTCGTGCTCTGGGCGGCGCACCTCGAGGAGGCGGGACGCGCCTCCGTCGAGGAGGTCGCGCCGGCGGACGTCGCGGCCTTCCCGGCCGCGCTGGCGACCCGTGCGGACGAACCGCTGCGCGCCTCCAGCGTGGCCAGGGTGCTCTCGTCGGTGAGGGGCCTCCACAGGTTCCTGCACGAGGAGGGGCTGGTCGCCGTCGACGTCGCGGCCGGCGTCCGCCCGCCGAAGCTGCCCTCGCGCCTGCCGAAGGCCATCTCGGTCGCGCAGGTCGAGGCCCTGCTGGCCGCGACCGACGGCGACGAGCCGGCCCGCGTCCGCGACAAGGCGCTGCTCGAGCTGCTGTACGCGACGGGCGCCCGCGTGAGCGAGGCCGTGGCGCTCAACGTCGACGACGTCATCGACGGGGGAGACGTCGTGCGGCTCTTCGGCAAGGGCGGCAAGCAGCGGATCGTGCCCGTGGGCAGCTTCGCGCGGCGGGCGCTCGACGCGTGGCTCGTGCGGGGCCGGCCCGAGTTCTCGGCGCGCGGCGATGCGACGCCCGCGCTGTTCCTCGGGGCGAGGGGCGCCAGGCTCTCGCGCCAGAGCGCCTGGCTCGTCATCCAGGCCGCGGCGGAGCGCGCCGAGCTCGACGTCGACGTCTCGCCGCACACCCTGCGGCACTCGTTCGCGACCCACCTGCTCGAGGGCGGCGCAGACGTGCGGGTGGTGCAGGAACTCCTCGGGCACTCGTCCGTCGCGACGACGCAGATCTACACGCTCGTGACGGCGGACGCCCTGCGCGACATGTACGTGACGGCCCACCCGCGGGCCCTCCGACCTGCCTCCTGACCAGGCACTACCTTCATCCGCCGCATGAGGCTTCCTGCCTGCGGGACGGGCGCGTCAGCCCGGCCGGGCAGGGGGCCGCCGGTACCATCGACGTGTGAGCACCAAGTCGACCTCGAGCACGCCCGCCCTCTTCGAGAGCGCTCCGGCGACCGTCCCCGCGAACGGTCCCACCGGTCGCCCGCGCACCGAGTTCGCCGTCCCCGAACGACTCGACGGCCACGGCCCCGCGCGCATCGTCACCCTCTGCAACCAGAAGGGCGGCGTCGGCAAGACCACGACCACCATCAACCTCGGCGCCGCGTTCGCCGAGTACGGCCGTCGGGTGCTCGCCATCGACTTCGACCCGCAGGGCGCCCTCACCGCGGGTCTCGGCGTGCAGGCGCACGACCAGCCCACGATCTACGACCTCATGATCGGCTCCGTCAAGGACGCGCACGACGTGATCGTGCCGACCCGCGTGCACGACCTCGACGTCATGCCGGCGAACATCGACCTCTCCGCCGCCGAGGTGCACCTCGTCAACGAGGTCGCCCGCGAGCAGATCCTCGCCCGCATCATCCGCCAGGTCAGCGCCGAGTACGACGTCATCCTGATCGACTGCCAGCCCTCGCTCGGCCTGCTGACCGTCAACGCCCTCACCGCGGCGCACGGCGTGCTCATCCCGCTCGAGTGCGAGTTCTTCGCCCTGCGCGGCGTGGCCCTGCTCGTCGAGACGATCGAGAAGGTCCGCGACCGGCTGAACCCCGCCATCACCCTCGACGGCATCCTGCCGACGATGTTCGACTCGCGCACCCTGCACAGCCGCGAGGTGCTCGAGCGGGTCGTCGACGCGTTCGGCGACGAGGTGCTCGAGACCGTCATCGGCCGCACCGTGAAGTTCCCCGACGCCTCGGTCGCCGGCATCCCCATCACCCAGTTCGCCCCCGAGCACCCGGCGGCGCAGGCCTATCGCCAGCTGGCCCGAGAGCTGATCGCGCGTGGTGCCGCAGCCTGAGGCCCCCGTTGTCGTCACCGACCCGAGCGGTGCCCCCGATCTCGCCGCCGGAGCGTCGGCGCGGGGGTTCGAGGTCGTCCTCGACAACTTCAGCGGTCCGTTCGACCTGCTGCTGACGCTGATCGGCAAGCGCGAGATGGACGTCACCGAGGTCGCGCTCAGCGCCGTCACCGACGAGTTCATCGCCTACCTGCGCACCGTCGACACCGACGAGGACCTCGACCAGGCCAGCCAGTTCATCGTCGTCGCCGCGACCCTGCTCGACCTCAAGGTAGCCGGCCTGCTGCCCCAGGGCGAGCTCGTCGACGCGGAGGACGTCGCGCTGCTCGAGGCGCGCGACCTGCTCTTCGCGCGGCTGCTGCAGTACCGCGCCTTCAAGCAGGCGGCCGAGTGGTTCGCCGAGCGCGGCGCCGTCGAGTCCCGCCGACACCCCCGCACCGTGCGCCTGGAGGAGAAGTACCGCGTCACGACGCCCGAGCTGGTGTGGACGCTCTCGCCCGACGACTTCGCGGCGCTCGCCGCCTTCGCCCTCACGCCCCAGGCCGTGCCCACCGTCGGCCTCGACCACCTGCACGCCCCGCTCGTGAGCATCCGCGAGCAGGCCGCCTGGGTGGTCGCGATGCTGCGCCGCGCCGGGGTCGCCACGTTCCGCGAGCTCGTGGCCGACGTCGACCAGAAGGGTGTCGTCGTCGCGCGGTTCCTGGCACTCCTCGAGCTGTACCGGCACGGGTCGCTGGCGTTCGAGCAGGTCGAGCCGCTCGGCGAGCTCAGCGTGCGCTGGGTGGCCGAGCACTGGACCGACGAGGCGCTGGACTCGCTGGGGGCCGACTATGACGGCTGACGCGACGACCGCCTCCTCGGCTCGCAGCGCCGTCGACGACGGGCCGGACGACCGCGCCGACGACGACCGCGCGACCGCCCGGGCCCTCGAGGCCGTGCTGTTGGTCGCCGACGAGCCGCAGTCGCTGCTCTCGCTCGCCGCCGCCGTGGGGCGACCGACCGCGGAGGTGCGCCGTGCGGTGGCCGACCTGGTCGCCGACTTCGACGGCGTCGACGGCACGCCCCGGCGCGGCTTCGAGCTGCGCGAGGTCGGCGGCGGCTGGCGTTTCTACGTCCGGGAAGAGCTGGATCCCGTCGTGCGCGATTTCGTGCTGACGGAGAACCCGTCCAGACTGTCGCAGGCGGCTCTCGAGACGCTGGCGGTCATCGCCTACAAGCAACCCATCACCCGGAGCAGCATCGCGCAGATCCGCGCGGTGAACGTCGACTCGGTCGTCCGTACACTGGTGGGTCGCGGCCTGGTCACGGAGTCGTCCACCGACCCCGAGACCGGCGCCCTCACCTACGAAACGACGGATCTCCTGTTGACCCACCTCGGCATCGCCTCGCTCGACGAGCTCCCGCTGATCTCCCCGCTCCTCCCTGACGGATCCGGAGGATTCGACGATGTCATCTGACCCCACCACCACCCCCGCCGACGACCTGCCCACGGGCGAGCGCCTGCAGAAGGTCATGGCCGCCGCGGGCGTCGCCTCGCGCCGCGTCTCGGAGGACCTGATCGCCGCGGGCCGCGTCACCGTCAACGGCAAGGTCGTGACCGAGGCCGGTCGCCGCATCGACCCGGAGAAGGACAAGGTCGTTGTCGACGGCGCCGCGGTCCAGCTCGACACGACGCGTCGCTACGTGATGCTCAACAAGCCCGTCGGCGTCGTCAGCACGATGAGCGACGAGGCCGACCGCCCCGACCTGCGTCAGTTCACCTCGGACTTCGAGGAGCGCCTGTTCAACGTCGGCCGCCTCGACGTCGAGACCAGCGGCCTGCTGCTGCTGACGAACGACGGCGAGCTCGCCCACGTGCTGGCGCACCCCTCGTTCGGCGTCACCAAGACCTACATCGCCAAGGTGCGCGGCGTCGTCACGCCCGCGATCCTCGCGCAGCTGCTCGCCGGCGTCGACCTCGAGGACGGCCCGATCGCGGCCGACCGCGCGGCCGTGGTCGCAGGAGGCGCGGGCCTGTCGCGCTCCGCCGACTCGTCCCTGGTCGAGATCACCCTGCACTCGGGGCGCAACCGCATCGTCCGCCGCATGATGGAGGAGGTCGGCCACCCCGTCATCGACCTCGTGCGCCGCTCCTTCGGCCCGCTGCACCTCGGCACGCTCAAGGCGGGCCACGTGCGCTCGCTGAACAAGACCGAGCTCGGCGCCATCCTCACGATCGCGCGCGACGCCTCGCCGTCGCCCAAGGTCGACTCCGTGCCCACGATCGAGAGCGGCGACGCGCCGGTCGACGAGGCCGACGTGGTCGAGGTCGCCCTCGACGCGGACGAGGTCGAGAAGGAGTTCTACGACGAGGACGACGACGAGTACGACCCCGAGACCGACGCCCGCGACGCCCGTCGCCGCGTGCCCGGTGCCGGCCCGCGTGCCGGCGTCGGCAAGGGCGACGCCCCGGTGTCGCGACGCGCGGAGGTGCGGCGCGAGCAGGCCGGACGTCGCGAGCAGGGCGCGGACCGCGGCGGGCGCCCCGTGCGTGACGACCGTGGCGGACGCCCTGAGCGCGGCGGCTACCAGGACCGTGGCGATCGTGGGGGCTACGCCGCTCGCGAGGACCGTGGCGGCTACGCCCCCCGCGCCGACCGCCCGGGCTCGGGCGCTCGCGGCGGAGCTGCTCGTGACGACCGTGGTGGACGCCCCGAGCGTGGCGGGTACCAGGGTCGCGACGACCGTGGCGGGCGTCCTGCCGGTGGCGGGTACCAGGGTCGCGACGACCGGCGTGACGACCGTGGTGGACGCCCCGAGCGTGGCGGCTACCAGGGTCGCGACGACCGTGGCGGGCGTCCCGCTGGTGGCGGATACCAGGGTCGCGACGACCGTGGTGCCCGTCCCGAGCGCGGTGGCTTCGTGTCGCGTGACGACCGTGGCGGACGCCCGGACCGCGGCGGCTACGTGTCCCGCGACGACCGTGGCGGCGCTCCCCGTGGTGGAGACCGCCCGCTGAGCCCCGGCGAGGAACGCGCCGCCGGCTACCCGAACCGCGACCTGCCCAAGGACCCGCGCACCGGCCGCCCCTCCGGCGTCCGTGCCGGCGGACCCGGATCCGGCCGCGGCGGCCGCGAGGACCGCAGCGCCCGTGACGGCGACGACCGCGGCGGCTACCAGGGTCGCGACGACCGTGGTGCACGTGACGACCGCGGTGGACGCCCGGAGCGCGGCGGATACCAGGGCCGTGACGACCGTGGCGGACGCCCGGCCGGTGGCGGCTATCAGGGGCGGGACGACCGTGGTGCACGTGACGACCGCGGTGGACGCCCGGAGCGCGGCGGCTACCAGGGCCGTGACGACCGTGGCGGACGCCCGGCCGGTGGCGGCTACCAGGGGCGGGACGACCGTGGTGCACGTGACGACCGCGGTGGACGCCCGGAGCGCGGCGGATACCAGGGCCGTGACGACCGTGGCGGACGCCCGGCTGGCGGTGGCTACCAGGGTCGTGATGACCGTGGTGGTCGTCCTGCCGGTGGTGGCTACCAGGGTCGTGATGACCGTGGTGGTCGTCCTGCTGGTGGTGGCTACCAGGGTCGTGACGATCGTTCCGGTCGCGACGACCGTGGCGGACGCCCCGAGCGCGGCGGCGACCGTCCGTTCCGTGGCCGCCCCGACGACGGGGGACGTGGTCCCCGCGGGGGCGGGCGTTCGTGACCGACCCGACCCGCGCCTCCTCGACGGACCTCAGCGTCGCTGACGCGAGCACGGGATCGGCACGCCCCGGTGCGACCGTCGACGACCTCGTCGGCGGCACGCGTCGTCTCGACGGCCAGGTGCGGATCGTGGGCTCCGGCCTGCTCGGCACGAGCATCGGGCTGCGGCTGCGCGAGCACGGCGTCGACGTGATCCTCGACGACGCCTCCCCTGCTGCCCGCAGCCTCGCCGTCGACTACGGCGCGGGTCGCGTCGCCGCCGACGGCGACGCCCCCGTGCTCGTCGTCGTGGCGGTGCCGCCCGACGTCACGGCCGAGATCGTCCACCGTGAGCTCGACGCGTTCCCGGAAGCGTTGGTCACCGACGTCGCGTCGGTCAAGGTCGCGCCGCTCGACGAGCTCCGTGCCCGCGGCGCCGACGTCTCGCGCTACATCGGCTCGCACCCCATGGCCGGTCGCGAGCGCGGCGGGGCCATCTCGGCCCGCGCCGACCTGTTCGCCGGCCGTCCGTGGGTCATCGCCGGCCACGACGACATCAGCTACCGCCGCGCCGCGGCCGTCGAGGACCTCGCCCTCGACCTCGGCGCCACCCCGATCGAGATGACGCCCGAGGAGCACGACGCGGGCGTCGCCCTCGTCAGCCACGTGCCGCAGGTCGTGTCGAGCCTCATGGCGACTCGCCTGCGCGACGCGACCGACGCCTCCCTGGGGCTCGCCGGCGGGGGAGTGCGCGACGTCACGCGCATCGCCGCCAGCGACCCGGCCCTGTGGGTGCAGATCCTCGGCGCCAACGCGTCCCGCGTCGTGGAGGTGCTGCGCGAGCTGCGCGACGACCTCGACGGCGTGATCGCGGCGCTCGCCGACCCCTCGGCCCCGGGCGCTCGCCGCACGGTGGCCGAGGCCATCGGCGCCGGCAACACCGGCGTCGCACGCCTGCCCGGCAAGCACGGGCAGTCGACACGGTTCAGCTCGGTCGTCGTCATCGTCGACGACGCCCCGGGCCAGATCGCCCGCCTGCTCGCCGACATCGGCGACATCGGCGTCAACCTGGAAGACCTGCGGCTGGAGCACTCGCCCGGCGCGCAGGTGGGACTCGCGGAGGTCAGCATCGTGCCCGAACAAGAAGAACGACTCGTCGCCGAGCTCGAGGGGCGCGGCTGGACCGTGTCCGGGGCGTTCGCATGAGCGCCGAGGGCACGACCGGGCCCGTCGGCTCGGCTGGCTCCGCAGGCTCGCCCGTCGAGACCGACGTCGAGCGCACGCCCGGCGAGCACGGCGTGGGCGGCCCCGCCGGCGAGGCCCACACCGCCGAGCTGCGCGAGCGGACCGCGGAGGCGGTGCACCGGCACGTCGTCGTGGCCGTCGACGGCCCCGCCGGCAGCGGCAAGTCCAGCGTGAGCCGCGCCTCCGCCGTGGCCCTCGGCTACGACTACCAGGACACGGGCGCGGCCTACCGCGCCTTCGCCCTGCACGCGCTCGACAGCGGCGTCGACCTCGACGACCCGGACGCGGTGATCGGGGCGCTGCCCTCGTTCGCGTACGCGATCGAGATCGACCCGGCCCGCGCCTCCTCGGTGACCGTGGGAGGCGCGGACGTCACGGACGAGATCCGCACGCCCCGCGTGACCGGCGCCGTCAGCCACGTGGCCAAGCTGCCGGAGGTGCGGCGCTTCATGGTGGACCTGTTCCGTCGCATCATCGCCTCGACCGACCGGCCCGGCATCGTGACCGAGGGCCGCGACATCACCACGGTCGTGGCGCCCGACGCCCAGGTGCGCATCCTGTTGACGGCGAGCGAAGAGGCTAGGATGGCCAGGCGTTCCGCCGAGGTCACCGGGCAGTCCGCCGAGGAGACCGCTCGGCAGCTGTCGACCCGCGACCGGCTGGACAGCAAGGTCGTCGACTTCATGACCGCCGCCGAGGGCGTGTCGACCGTCGACTCCACCCATCTCGACTTCGACCAGACGGTGCAGGCCGTGGTCGAGCTCGTGCGAGCGAGCACCCCCACACGCTAGGAGCCTCCATGGCAGACGACGACAAGTACCCCGAGCTCGACGACCAGATGGTCGGCCGCATCCAGGCGATGCCCGACGAGGACGCGGAGCAGCGCGCCCGCGCCCTGCGTGCCGGTCTGTCCGACTACGAGCTGGACGACGAAGACGTCGACGTCCTCGAGGGCGGCGAGTGGGACCCTGACGCCCTCACCTACGCCCCGGCCCTGCCGGTGCTCGCCATCGTCGGCCGCCCCAACGTCGGCAAGAGCGCCATGGTCAACCGCATCCTCGGCCGCCGCGAGGCCGTCGTCGAGGACAAGCCGGGCGTCACCCGCGACCGCGTCTCGTACAAGGCGGAGTGGGGCGGACGCCGCTTCACCCTCGTCGACACCGGCGGGTGGGAGCCCGACGCGATCGGCATCGACAAGTCCGTCGCCATGCAGGCCGAGATCGCCGTCGACCTGGCCGACGCGGTGCTGTTCGTCGTCGACGTCAACGTCGGGGCCACGGCCACCGACGAGCACGTCGTCCGCATGCTGCGCGCCTCGCACAAGCCCGTCGTCCTGGTCGCCAACAAGAGCGACGACGCCCGCAAGGACCTGGAGGCGGCCTCGCTCTGGTCGCTCGGCCTCGGCGAGCCGTTCCCTGCGTCGGCCCTGCACGGCCGCAACGTCGCCGACCTGCTCGACATGATCATGACGAAGCTCCCCGCCGTCTCGACGGTCGCGAAGGAGGAGATCGGCGGACCCCGCCGCGTCGCCATCCTCGGCCGCCCGAACGTCGGCAAGAGCTCGCTGCTGAACAAGGCCGCGGGCGAGGAGCGCGTCGTCGTCAACGAGCTGGCCGGCACCACCCGCGACCCGGTCGACGAGCAGGTCGAGATCGCCGGGCGCATCTGGACCTTCGTCGACACCGCCGGCATCCGCAAGCGCGTGCACCTGCAGCAGGGCGCCGACTTCTACGCGTCGCTCCGCACCTCGGCCGCGCTCGAGAAGGCCGAGGTCGCCGTCGTCGTCATCGACGTCACCGAGCCCATCTCGACGCAGGACCTGCGCATCATCGACCTGGTGCTCGAGTCCGGCCGCGCGCTCGTGCTCGCCTTCAACAAGTGGGACCTGCTCGACGACGACCGTCGTCGCTACCTCGAGCGCGAGATCGAGCAGGACCTCGACCACGTCTCGTGGGCGCCTCGCGTCAACATCTCGGCCCGCACCGGTCGTCACCTCGAGAAGCTCGTGCCGGCCCTCGAGCTCGCCCTCGAGTCGTGGGACACCCGCATCCCCACGGGCAAGTTCAACGCCCTGCTGGCCGAGCTCGTCGCCGAGCACCCGCACCCGCTGCGCTCGGGCAAGCAGCCCCGCATCCTGTTCGGCACCCAGGCGGCCAACCGCCCGCCGACCTTCGTGCTCTTCACGACCGGGTTCCTCGACCCGCAGTACCGCCGCTTCATCACGCGTCGCCTGCGTGAGATCTTCGGCTTCGAGGGCACCCCGATCACGGTGAACATGCGCGTGCGCGAGAAGCGCAAGCGCCCTTAGCTCGTCTCTCCCCGCGCCCCTGTGCGCTGAACGCCCGGTTGTGGATCCGTCCCCGGCCGGGCGTTCGCATTGCTACTGTGATGATCTAGCGTGAGACATTGACATATCGTCGGCGCGACAACCTCCGACGGAAGGCGATGCATGACCGCGACGATCGACGTGGACCTCGAAGCGCTGGAGGGGATGGCCGCGACGGCGCGGACGGCCCGGGACGGGCTGCCCTTCTCGCACGTGCTGACCGGCGACTGCTCGGCGGCCCTGGGCAGCCCGGGCGTGGCCGGCGTGCTGGGGGAGGTGACGGTGCACCTCGCGCGACGCGTCGACCTGACGCTCGAGCTGCTCGAGCGGCTCGCCGCGACGGCCACGGCCTTCGCGGCCGGGGTCCGGGAGGTCGACGCGCAGCTCGCGGCCAAAGCCGACGTGGGCTCCGGCGCTGCGCCCGAGGTGGACCGATGAGCGTCGACGAGGTCGACCCCGGCAAGGGCGACCCCGCCGGGATCGCCCGCCTCGCCCGGGTGCGGCGCGAGAAGCACGACGACCTGGGGCTCGGCCGGCACCGCCTGGAGTCCTGTCTGCGCTGGGCGGCGACGGAGTGGCGGGCCGAGGCGGGCTCGGCCTTCTGCGACGCGGGCGAGCTGCTCGTCACGGAGTTCGCGACGCTGATGGACGCCGTCGAGCAGCACGGCGTGGTGCTCGAGGCGTACGGCGTCGAGGTCGGCGACATCGCCTCGGTGCAGCGACTGCTCGACCGTCGCCGGGTCGAGGTCGCGGCGGCGGTGCGCCGCGCGTCCGACTCGCTCCTCGTGCTCGAGGCGGAGGAGGCGGCGTCGCCCTTCTCCGGATCCGATCTGCGCGACGTCGAGAGGCAGGCTCTCCGCCGCGGCGAGGAGGCCGACCGCACCGAGCTGGCCTGGGTCGGGCGGCGGTGGGCCGAGCTGGTCGAGCGTCGGGACGCGGCGGACGGGGCCTGCATCGCGGGCCTGTACGGCGCGGCGGCGGGCGAGTTCCTGGCTGCCGCGGTCGAGGTCTGTGAGTCGACGACGCCGGAGGAGGCGCTGCGCCGGCTGGACGGTCTCTCCGTCGTCGAGCTCGCGCTCCTCTTCGGTGAGAACCCGCTCCTCGCCGGTCTGATCGCGCAGGCGTCGCCGGAGGCGGTGCGCGAGTGGTGGGACTCGCTCGCGCGGCTGCGTCCACTCCAGAGCGACGGCCTGTCGGTGGCGCAGCAGGCGCTCGTGCTCGCAGTCCCGTCGCTGATCGGCAACCTGGACGGCGTGCCGCCGCGCGCGCGGGTCGCTGCGAATGCGGTCACGGCGGCACGTCAGGTGGCCGAGAACCAGGCGACGATCGACGACATCGCCAGGCACCCACTGGACGACCCTCGGGCTCGGGAGCTGATGGCCGAGCTGGAGCGGGAGAACGTCTACCTGCGCGGAGCGGCCGCGGTACCGCCGACCGTGCAGCTCTACACCTACGACCGGGCAGCGGATCGCCTCGTCGAGATGCTCGGGGAGTGGCCCGAGGCGGGAGCGCCCGAGCGGATCTACACATACGTGCCGGGGACGTCAGCTCAGATGAAGGACTTCTGGAAGGACGGTCCGGGCGTGCAGGACTTCGCCCGCAGGCTGACGCGCGACGACGGGATCGACAGCGTCGCGTTCGTCTACAAGGACGGTCGGTTCCCCGGAGGGGGCGACGAAGTGTTCCCGGCCGAGAAGAAGAGCCTCGTCGCGGCGCTCGCGCAGGCGAACTCCTCCCCGTTCGCGCGCGAGTCCGGTGAGCGTCTCGCCGCGTTCCGCGTCGGTCTGGACGTCGGTGGGGCGTCGGTCGGGTCGCCTCCGCCGAGGACCGTCGGGATCGGGCACAGCTGGGGCACGGCCAACATCATCGCCTCCGAGCTGGCCGGCGCCCACTGGGACCACGTCGCCTCGCTCGCTGGTGCCGGGGCTGTGCCTGAGTGGTCGGGCTCCCCGGACACCGAGTACGACTCCTACCGCTATGACGACGCGCTCGGCGTCGTGCAGGCGACGGGCATCGTCTACCGGCACCGGAACCCTCAGTACCTCGGCGAGTTCGAGCAACACGAGTACGAGAGCGATGCCGACCGCGCGACGAGGTGGGACACCCCAGCCATCGTCAGGCTGGCGACCCTGCTGCTCAACCACGCGCTGATCGCTACCGACTCGGCGCAGAACGACCAGGTCATCGTGGATCTCCTGGAGGAGCTGAAGGTCGTGGACCCGCTGTGACGTCCGCGCGGATCGCACTGGCGAAGGCATCAGGTGTTGTCCTCCTGGCGGCATCCCTAGGAGGTTGCACCATGACGTCTCTTCCTCATCACGGAGTCGAACGACCCTTGTCGAACCAGTCGTTGGTCGAGGTGCAGCACGTGGTGAAGACCATCGAGGTCGAGCTGGCGTCGTTCGTCCCGGACGACGTAACGATCCGGGTCGAGGAGAAGGCAGGCGGCTCCATCTCGGACTGTGCTCCGGGAGGTGTGAGCTGGGGGAGCTCGACGATCGTCCGCGTCGTGGAGCAACCCGACTTTGGGACCGTGGTGGATGCCCTCATGGACGGATGGTCGCGGGCCGATGAGTTCGAGATCGACCTGACCGAGACGCGGGAAAGGGAGCAGCGTCTCGTCTTGCGGAGCGCAGAACTCGGCAGCTACCACTTCCGACGATTCGACGACGCCGTGCAGGTGCTCTCGTTCTCGACGTGCTTCGCCTACGACGAGGAGCGCGACGGCTACGCCTGGGAGATCTTCGCAGAGTGACGGGCCGGCCCGCCGGATGCGGCACGATGGGGTGGTGCGGACGGTGCGAGGCGGGGTGGTCGGGCCCCGGGACGGTGTGGACGCGACCAGCGCCCTCAGCGACTCCGCCGACCGGCTCTGGAGGCGCCTCCGGCTGGACAGGATCGCCGGAGGGCGTCAGGCCGAACACGTCATCCACGAGGACATGCGGGAGCACCCGCGGACCGTCCGGGCGTTCGTGGGCATCCGGTGGCTGCTGCTCGGCGAGACCGTCGTCGGGCTCACCGCGATCTTCATCGCCGCCGTGCTGTGGAGCCGGGGCGAGCACGTGCCGTGGGCCGTGTGGTTCCGCTCGACGGTGGTCCTCTTCATCACGGCGTCGCTCTACGTCTTCGCCTGGCGGGCCCAGCTCGGCTACTGGTGGGCGTACTCGCGGCTCAGGCTGTTCAGTCGGATCTTCCCGATCGTGACGCTGATCGTCGCGACGATCCCCGGGCTCTACCCCGGCTGGATGGTCGTCGAGCAGATCGTGTTCTCGCTGCTGATGATCGGCATCGGCGACTTGCTGACGACGGACCACATGCGGGCGGCGTTCCCGCGACCGGCGAAGGCGGCGGGCACCGAAGCGGTCGTGACGAGTCATCGACACGTTGACAGTTAGATAGCTAACAGTTAGAGTCCTGAGCATGGATGAACCCGAGGGCATGCGCACCACCCCGCTCGGACTCGTGCGCTGGATCGCCTGGGCCCAGCGCAAGGGCGGGGAGGACTGGGTGCGCAGTCGCGACCTCACTCCCGAGCAGGCGTTCGTGCTCGGGTACCTCGTGCAGACCCCCGGGGTCATCCAGCGCGACATCGCCGAGATGACGCGGACGAGCCCGGCGAGCGTGTCGAGCCTCGTCCAGGGACTGGAGCGCCGCCTCCTCGTCGAGAGACGCAGCGAAGACGGCGACGAACGCCGCAAGCGCGTCTACGCCACCGCCGCGGGGGCCGAGCTCGTCTCGGGCTTCACCGAGGCGATGGCCGAGGTCGACGACGCCATCCTCGCGCCGCTCACCGACGACGAGCAGGCCCAGCTGCTCGCCCTGCTCACCACGATCACCGCGCAGCTGGCTCCGCCGCGCCGGTGACCGGCGGCGGGGCGTCCTGAGCGACGCCGCGCCTCCTCCCGTCCGTTCCACCCCCTCGCCGTGCCGGCGTCCGTCGGCGCGCGCTCCAGCCTGCCCCGGAGAGGAGCAGCCATCGACTCCGTCGAGCCCTCGTCCACCACCACCGCTACAGCCGGCACTGCCGTCACCAACGCCGTCACCAACGCCGTCGGCACCGCCGACAGCACCCGCGTCTCCGGCGCCGCCGTGAGCGATCCGCCCTCCGCGCCGGAGCCCGGCACCGACCGCTGGTACCTCTCGGCCGCGCCGATCGTCCGGGCCCTCGTGCACCTCTGCGTGCCGATGGCCGCCGCGCTCATCGTCGGCGCGCTCTACAACGTCGTCAACGCCGGGTTCATCGGCTCGCAGCGCGACACCGCGATGCTCGCCGCCGTCACGTTCGGCACCCCGCTGCTCGGCCTCGTCATGGCCGTCGGCGGAGTCTTCGGCGTCGGCGGCGGAGCGCTGATCTCGCGGCTGCTCGGAGCCTCCGAGACGGACCCGTCGAAGGCGGGCGAGATCAAGCACGTCTCGGCGTTCTCGCTCTGGGGCGCGGTCGGGACGGGGGCGGTGCTGGGAGCCGTGGGGCTCCTCCTGCTGCCCCAGCTCGTCGCCGTGCTCGGCGCCGACGAAGCCGCCCGAGCCGAGACGACGAGCTACGTCGCCGTGATGCTCGCCTTCGTGCCGGTGCTCGCGGCCGCGTTCTGCCTCGAGCAGATCGTCCGGGCCGGGGGAGCGGCCCGCCAGACGATGATCGGCCTGATCATCTCGACGGTGGCCAACGTGCTGCTGGACGTCGTGTTCATCCTGGTGCTGCACTGGGGCGTGGCCGGCGCCGCGCTCGGGACGGGGCTCGCGAACACCGTCGCCGTCGCGTGGTTCGCGGTGTGGCTGAGTCGTCACGGCGAGCACGTCAGCCTGGCTCCGCACTGGGTCACGCTGGCGCGCCGCGTCACCGGGCCGGTGTTCTCGGTGGGGGCGAGCGAGCTGCTGCAGGCGTCGTTCCTGATCGTGACGTCGCTGGTGCTCAACCGCCTGGCCGCCGCCTACGGGGACGGGGCGCTCGCCGCGATGGGCGTCGCGGTGCGCATCGCCCAGGTGCCGGAGTTCCTCGTGATGGGGATCACCCTCGGCGTGCTCCCGCTGCTCGCGTACTCGTTCGGCAAGGGCGACGGGGCTCGTCTGCGGGCCGCTCTCCGCACCTCCATCCTGGCGGTCGCGCTGGTGATCGGAGTCTTCGCCGGTGTCGTGTTCGTGTTCCGCGAGGCCGTGTTCGGCGCGTTCTCGGCCGATCCGTCGGTGCTGGCGATCGGCGTGACGATCCTCACGGCGCAGCTCGTCGCCGCGGTCGCGAACGGGTTGACCGGGCTGCTGACGTCGCTGTTCCAGGCGACCGGTCGGGCCGTGCCCGCGATCGTGCTGTCGATGGGGCAGGGGGTGCTGTTCATCCCGATCGTGCTCGTCGGGAACGCGGTGTTCGGGCTGGCGGGGATCGTCTGGTCGCTCACGGTGAGCGAGGTGCTCGTGCTCGTCGCCGGGGGCGTGATGTGGCTCGCGGTGCGCGGGTCGATCGCGCGCGGGGTGGCGGCGAACCCGCCCGTGATGGCCCAGAGGGGCGCGGGCCAGGCGGCCCAGGAGGCGCGGGCCGGGGAGCGCAGGAGGCGCGGGTCAGCTGCCGACGCGCGGCAGCATCTCGACGGCGGCCGGGTCGACGACGTGCCCGGCGGCGGTGACGAACGCGACGCGCACGGGCTCGCCGGAGTCGGCGGCGGTGAACTCGCGGGCGGCTCCGTCGGGGTGGGGGTCGTGCTCGTCGCCCCAGGCGGCCAGCGCGGCGAGCACGGGTGCGAGGTCGCGGCCGGCGTCGGTGAGGAGGTACTCGACGCGTTCGCGGGCTCCGTCCTCGCGGTAGGTCGAGGGCTGTAGCACCCCGGCGGCGACGAGCGACTCGAGCCGAGCCGTCAGCACGTCGGGTGACAGGCCGAGCCGGGCGCGGAACTGCGAGAACCGCGTGTGGCCGAGCAGCGCCTCCCGGACGACGAGCAGCGCCCAGCGCTCGCCGAGCACGTCGAGGCTGCGGGCGATGCCGCAGCGCGGGTCGAGGGGAGTGCGAGCTGCCATGCGGTCACCCTACCTCGATAGGCTTTTCGTATCCAGGGTGCTAGCGTCGCGCTCATGCCCCACGCTCAGCGCCTCGCGTTCTGGACCTGCGCCTCCGTCCTCGCCCTCGCCCTGTGGACGAGCGGCGCCGCGACGCCGGTCTACCCGCTCTACGCGACCGACTGGCAGCTCACGCCGTTCGTGACGACCGCGATCTTCGCCGTCTACCCGCTCGTGCTCGTCGTCGTGCTGCTCGTCTTCGGCAGCCTGAGCGACACCATCGGACGCCGGGCGAGCATCCTGCTCGGAGTCACCGCCTCCATCGTGGGCGTGCTGCTCTTCGCCCTGGCGCCGAACGTCGGCTGGGTGCTCGTCGGGCGGGCTTTCATGGGCCTCGGCGTCGGACTCTCGCTGAGCCCGGCCACCGCCGCCATGATCGACATCGCCGGGCCCGTGAACTCGGCCCGCACGGGAGCGATCAGCACCGCCTCCACCGCCGTGGGCCTCGTCTTCGCGACCCTGCTCGGCGGTGCGCTCGTCCAGTACGCGCCGGAGCCGCTGCACCTCACCTACTGGGTGCTGCTCGTCGTCGAGCTCGGAGTGCTCGCGCTCGTGTGGCGCCTGCCCCGCGACCGGGACGCGACGGCCGGGCGCTGGCGGCCACGGGGGCTGAGCGTCCCGCGGGGGCTCCTCGGGGCGGTGGGCGCCGCGGCCGTCTGCGTCAGCGCCTCCTACGCCCTCGGTGCGGTGGTGCTGTCGCTCGGTGCGGAGATCGGGACGACGCTGATCGGCAGCTCGAACGCCTTCGTGACCGGGGCGATCATCGCGTTGTCGATGGTCGTCATCGCAGTCGTGGCGCTCGCGTCGCGGCGGGTGCCCGTCGTGATCGCGGTCGTCGTGGCGGCGATCGCGACGGCGGCGAGCTTCACCGCGCTGGTGCTGGCGGCGGCGCAGCAGTCGCTCGCGTTGTTCCTGGTGTTCTGCGTCCTGTCGGGGGTGGGCTACAGCTTGTTCTTCGCGTCGGGGCTGGGGATCGTGTCGCGGTTCGCTCCCGAGCACCACCGTGCCGGGACGCTGTCGGCCGTGTACCTCGTCGCGTACCTGGTGCAGGGGGCGACGGCGCTGTGGCTGGGCGCGCAGGCCACCCGCGGAGGGCTCGAGAGCGCGGTCGACGTCGGGGCTCCGGCGATCGTGGGGCTGGCGCTCGCCGCGATGGTGGCCGTGGTGGCCGTGGTGGTCGTGATGGGCGGGCGGCGCCGGCGCGAGCGCGGGCGCGTCGCCGCGTAGGCGCGCGCGCGTTCGCGACGTCTCACACCCCGTAGTGGACGATGCACCCCGTCGTGTCGAGGTGCATCGTCCACTACGGGGTGCGAAGACGAGGAGGCGCGGGCCGGGCAGACGAGGAGGCGCGGGCCGGGCAGACGAGGAGGCGGTGGCGGCGGCGCATTCGCCAGCGGGCGGGATCGGGACTACCGTGGCTGCGTCACACCTCGGCGACGGCTGTCGCTGAGCGTGACGAGACCAGCCCTGCCCCGACCAGCCCGGAGGACCCGACATGGCACCGTGTGCGCCCCGCGCCGCAGCTGCCTCCGTCGACCGCACCTCCGCCTCCGGCGTCCGCACCCTCGGCTCTGTCGTCCGCCGCGCCGGCGTCGTCTGGTCGCGTCGCACCGTGCACTTCGGCGCGGTCTCGCCACGCTCCTGAGCCGCCCGGGCACCCGACCGCCGCGCTGACGCGCGCTCGCAGGTCGGTGCCGTGCGGCTCGTCTCGGCG
Source organism: Frigoribacterium sp. CFBP 13729 (assembly GCF_014841875.1). NCBI lineage: Bacteria > Bacillati > Actinomycetota > Actinomycetes > Micrococcales > Microbacteriaceae > Frigoribacterium > Frigoribacterium sp. CFBP 13729. The sequence continues at coordinate 25,800 of NZ_JACYUR010000001.1, forward strand.
GCCGCGACCGACGCGGCCGTCTGCGGTCCGTGACGTCGTCGTGTCGCGCGCACCGCACCTCCTCGTCTCGGTGCCGGCGTGTGCCGAGCAGACGAAAGGTCCACCATGAAGAAGACCACCCGCACGAAGAAGAACGCCCGACTCGCCACGGCCCTGAGCGGCGCCGCCGTCGTCCTCACGCTCGGACTGACGGCCTGCACACCCGGAGGGCCTCCCGCCGCCGCCCTCGACAACGGCGACCAGGGTGAGATCACCATCGCCGTGTTCGCCGGCTGGCCGGAGGGCATCGCCGCGTCCGAGCTGTGGAGCGCCGTGCTCGAGGACGAGGGCTACGACGTGACGCTGACCGACATCGACGTGGCTCCCGGGTACTCCGGTGTCGCGTCGGGCGACTACGACCTCGTGCTCGACTCGTGGCTGCCCGACACGCACGCCGCCTACCTCGACGAGTTCGGGGACGACCTCACCGACCTCGGCCCCTGGTACACCGATGCCCGCAACACGATCGTCGTCAACGACGACGCGCCGATCACCTCCCTCAACGAGCTCGCCGCGAACGCCGACCTGTTCGGCAACCGGATCGTCGGCCTCGAGCCCGGCGCCGGCCTGACGAAGATCACCGAGGAGCAGGCGATCCCGACCTACGGCCTCGAGGACATGGAGTTCCTGACGTCGTCCACCGCCGCCCTGCTCACCGAGCTGCAGGCCGCCGACGCCGCGGGCGAGAACATCGTCGCGACCCTCGCCCGCCCGCACTGGGCCTACGAGGCCTACGGGCTGCGCGACCTGGAGGACCCGGAAGGCGCCATGGGTGCGGCCGAGGAGATCCACGCGCTCGGCAGCCCCACCTTCGACGACGACTTCGCGACGGCCGGCGGCTGGCTGCGCGACTTCGCGATGAGCGACGACGAGCTGCTCTCGCTCTGCAACCTGCTGTTCAACGAGAACAGCGGCAGCGACTACGAGCCGCTGGTGCGCGAGTGGATGGTCGAGCACGGCGACTACGTCGACGAGCTCACCGCATAGGAGGCGCGGGTCGGGCCGCGATTCGCGGTCGCGCGCTCTGATGCCCCGTTCCGGACAAGATGCCGCGCTGTGCGGTGACGTTTTGTCCGGAACGGGGCATTGCAGTGCAGGAGGCGCGGGGACAGCAGTGCGAGGAGGTGCGGGCCGGCAGCGCGGGAGGCGCGGGCAGGGGACCGGTGGGGGCGGGCTAGCGCCAGCGGCGGAGGAGCACGCGCTGGGCGGCGTTGAGGACGAAGTCGGTCAGCGTCCCGAGCAGCGCGAGCAGGATGATCGCGAGGAACATGCGGTCGACGCGTCCGTTGTACTGCGAGTCGGTGAGCAGGAAGCCGAGTCCCATCGACGACGCGATCAGCTCGGCCGCGACCAGGAACAGCCACGCCTGGGCGAGTGCGAGGCGCAGGCCCGAGACGAGCGAGGGGATCACCGCCGGCAGCTGCACCGTCGTGAAGAGCGAGACGGGGCCGAGTCCGTACGCGCGGCCCGCCTCGACGAGCTGGGGGTCGACGTGGCGGAGGCTGCCCGCCACGGTCGTGAAGACGGGGAACGCGGCGCCGATCGCGATGAGGGTGATCTTCGAGTCCTCGCCGATGCCGAGGTAGAGGATCAGCAGCGGCACCCACGCCAGCGACGGCACGGCCCGCACCGCGGCGATCGACGGGGCGAGCAGGGCCTCGCCGACCCGTGAGAGGCCGACGACGGCTCCGAGCACGATGCCGATGCCGGCCCCGATCGCGAAGCCGATCAGCACGCGCTGCACGGAGATCGCGACGTACTGGCCGAGCAGCCCGGCCTGTGCCAGCTGCACGCCGGCCAGCCAGACGTCCGACGGCGAGGGGAGGTTGTAGCTCGGCACGTCGACGACCTCGGTCGCGAGCACCCACGCGAGCAGGACGGCCGCGGGCAGGATCGCCCCGAGCAGTGCCAGGCCGCGACGCGGACCGCGGGAGGTGGGGGTCGAGCCGGCCCGCGCCTCCTGCGATCCGCTGCTCGCGCTGGCACCGCTGCCGCTGCGACCACCGCGCTCGGCCGCCTCGCGGCTGCGCTCGACGACCTGGCGGGCGTCCGCCTCCTTCTCGTTGCCGCTCAGCGGGTACGCGTCGGTCACGAGGCGTCGGCGTCCTTGGCGAAGGTGTCGTCGAAGAGGGTGTCGAGGGCGTCGTCGACGGCGTCCTGCGAGGCGACGTCGCCGGACTCGACGAGGATCGGCCCGACGGTCTCGAGCACGTCGGCCTGCGCGGCCCCGGGGACGGGGTCGACGTCGAAGTGGGTGCGGTCGAGCACGGTGCTGGCGACGGCCGGGTCGATGCCCGCGACTCCGGAGAGGATCGTCGCGGTCTCGTCGGGGTTCTCCTCGGCCCAGGCGCGGGCCTTCTCGTACGAGTCGACGACGACCTGGGCGACGTCGGGCGACTCGGTCAGGAACGACTCCGTCGCGTTGAGGAACCCGTAGGTGTTGAAGTCGACGTTGCGGTACAGCAGCTTCGTGCCCGACTCGGCCTCGCTGGCGGCCATGATCGGGTCGAGCCCGGACCAGGCGTCGACGCTGCCGTTCTCGAGGGCGGCGCGGCCGTCGGCGTGCTGCAGGTTCTCGATGGTGACGTCGCTCGCGCTGAGGCCGGCCTCGTCGAGCGCCTGCAGCAGGAAGAAGTAGGGGTCGGTGCCCTTGGTCGCCGCGATCGTCTTGCCCTTGAGGTCCTCGACGTCGGCGATGTCGCTGTCGCCGGGGACGACGAGCGCCGACCACTCGGGCTGCGAGTAGATGTCGATCGTGTGGATGGGGGAGCCGTTCGAGCGGGCGAGCAGCGCGGCCGAGCCGGCGGTGGAACCGACGTCGACGGCTCCGGCACGCAGCAGCTCGTTGGCCTTGTTGGAGCCAGCGGACTGGGTCCAGGTGACGGCGACGTCGTCGCCGAGGGCGTCCTCGATGAAGCCCTGGTCCTTGACGATCAGGCTGAGCGGGTTGTAGGTCGCGAAGTCGATGTTGAGGGTGTCGGTGCTCCACTCGCCGCTGGACGCGCTCGCGTCGCCGCCCGCGGCCTCGGCGGGCTCGCCCTGGGCGTCCTCGCCGGCGACGCAGCCGGTGAGCGCGAGGGCTGCGGCCGCGCCCAGCGCGAGGGCGGCGAAGGAGGCGCGGCTGCGGCGGGCGGGGGAGGTGCGGGTCGTGGTGGTGGTGGTGGTGGTGGTGCTGCTGCTGCTGCTGCGGCCGGTCGTCGTGCCGGTGGTGCCGGTCGTGTCGGTGTCGTGCGTCATGGTGTCGTCTCCGGTGCTGTGTCGGGGATGGCGTGGTGCTCGAGGTGTGCGGTGCGGGGGAGGTGCGTCTGCTGTGGCTGTTCCGTCACGAGACGGATCAGGGGTGGATCCCGTGATCTAGGGGCGCGTGGCGGTGAGGGTCGAGGTGACCGTGTTCCCGGCGGGGACGCGGTGGACGCCGAGGCCCTCGAGCAGCTCCTGGCGGAGGACGGCGAGCTCGGGGGCGTCGCGGTCTCGACGGCGGGCTCCGGGGACCGTGACGATGCGCTGGATGCTGGTGGCGCCTCCTGCGGTGTCGGCTTGCGTCGAGTCGGCGCTCGCCGAGTCGGGCTCGACGGCACGCTGCTGGCTGAGGTCGGCGAGCAGCACGATGCGGTCGGCGAGGTAGAGGGCCTCGTCGACGTCGTGGGTGACGAGGACGACCGTGGTGGGGAGGGCGTCGTGGACGTCGAGGAGCAGGTCTTGCATGCGGAGGCGGGTGAGGGCGTCGAGGGCGCCGAACGGCTCGTCGAGGAGGAGGACCGCGGGCTGGCGGGCGAGGGCCCGGGCGAGGCTGGCGCGCTGGGTCATGCCGCCGCTGACCTCGCGGGGGCGGCGGGCTCCGGCTGGCGTGAGGTGGACGAGGTCGAGCAGCTCGGTGAGGCGGGCGTCGCGCTCGGGCTTCGTGAGCTTGGGGGAGGAGGTGCTGGTGCTCTTGCTCGGCTTCGGGAGGCCGAGGGCGACGTTGTCGCGGAGGGTGCGCCAGGGGAGGAGGCGCGGCTCCTGGAACGCGACGGCGCAGCGCTGGTCGGCGTGACGGGCGGGTTCGTCGCCGATCTGGACGGTGCCGGTGTCGGGCTGGTCGAGTCCGCCGAGCTGGCGGAGCAGCGTCGACTTGCCGCACCCGCTCGGCCCGAGCACGGCGACGATCTCGCCGGCGGCCACGTCGAGGTCCACCCCGTGCAGCACCGGCCGGTCGAACCGCCGGCCCACACCGCGCAGGGTCAACGGCAGAGCGCGGGAGGCGGTCGTCGAGGAGGCGGGCATGTCCCGACGGTATGGCGGGGTGGCAGGTGCTGTCGCGTGAGCTGTAACCCGGCGCAACAGTGGTGGGCTGACCGTGTTCGCCGCTCGGGCTCGCCCGTCGGGCTCGGCCGGCCAGCGTGGTTCGTCCCGGACCTCCAGATCCGCTATGCTGTTCGAGTTGCCTCGGTCGGGGCAACACCAAGAAGTCGGTTGCTCAGCAACGGATTTCTCGGGCTGTGGCGCAGCTTGGTAGCGCACTTGACTGGGGGTCAAGGGGTCGCAGGTTCAAATCCTGTCAGCCCGACCAAAACGCGAGGGTAGTTTCCGGCCTGGAGCAAGAGCAGAACTGTCCTCAGGACTGCTGGCGAAGACTACGGACCACGTGGGTTGCCAATCCAAGACCGTTGACAACGTGCGGGTTCTTCCTGCCGGCTTCCTTGCATACGATCTACGCAGGGTAGTGCGTTCGCCTCACCGGGCCTCTCGCTTAGCCGTGGCGGCTGGGGAGGTTTGGACCGGGGCGCGCAAGCAGCAGCGGGTACTCGCTGTAAAAGCATGTTCGTAACCTAAATTGTTAGCCTCAGTGGGTGGTCGACCCCGGCGTGCCACCCAACAAGCCGGATTACAACTTCAAAGATGTGGTCTAGCTGCGGCACAATCAGCAGTTGATGCTCGATGAGCACATCGCGAAAGGTCCTAAATTTGGTTTACGGCGTAAAGCTTGCGCGTTCGAAGCGACTCACTCTCCCTAGGCATCCAAAGGGAGCGCCATTGGACGATTTTGTCGCGTGGTCTCGGGCGGAGTCTGCTACACGACCCCTAGCCGTCGATCTGTTCTCCGGTGCCGGAGGTCTTGGACTCGGCGTGGAAGCTGCCGGGTGGACGGTCGTAGCCGCCGTGGACCACGATGAACGTGCCATCAAGACACATGAAGCAAATTTTCGTGGTCGTTCTGAAACGATGGATCTTGCTGACCCGAACTCCCTCGACAAGCTACGCGCGATGTTAGAAGATGTTCCGGTAGATATTGTCGTCGGAGGTCCTCCCTGCCAGCCGTTTAGTCGGGCAGGCAAGGCCAAGATTCGCAGCCTTGTAGCAGATGGGATCCGCGATGCCGTGGACACTCGAAGGGAGCTTTGGCGAACCTTCGTAGATGCAGTTGTCATGCTAAGACCAAGAGCTGTTCTTCTGGAGAATGTTCCAGACATGGCGCTGGGAGATGACCTGTCTGTTGTTCGCGTCTTGGCCGACATGCTGGAGGAGGCGGGTTATGACGTCGACTACAGATTGCTCGATGCGTGGAGGTACGGAGTGCCGCAGCATCGCAAGCGATTCATTCTGCAGGGACGAAGTGACGGCCACCCCATCTCGTGGCCACATGACGCCGGGTCAAGGACAACTGTGAGAGATGCGATCGCAGACTTACCAGACCTGGGAGACTCGTCCGGCCAGCCGTCGATGAAGTATTTACCCAGACCTGTTAATGAATTTGTCTCTGCTCTTCGAGAGCTGGCGGACCCGGATGTGGTTCACGACCACGTAACCCGCCCCGTTCGGGAGGACGATCGGGAAGCCTTTTCTTTGATGACCTCTAAAACCCTGTACTCGGAATTGCCAGCGCGACTTAGAAGGTACAGGTCTGACACGTTCGACGATAAGTACAAGCGTCTTGGGTGGGATGAACTAAGCAGAACCATAACCGCCCACATAGCAAAAGACGGCTATTGGTATATCCACCCTGAAGAGCCTCGGTCGCTCTCAGTGCGCGAGGCGGCTCGACTCCAAACCTTCCCAGACACTTTCCGTTTTGCCGGGACCCGCAGTGACGCATTTAGGCAGATAGGGAACGCCGTCCCGCCCATGCTGGGACGTGCTGTGGCGCAGCAGCTTGTCCACGACGCGGAGGCCGACGCGGGTGGTTTAAAGATCCGACAGATACGTGCAGCGCTAGACACCTGGGCTGCGGCGGATAAAATTCAAAGATGGTGGCTCTATCCAGTGCGAGATGGGCCACCTTCCTTGTCGCCTTTGCTCGCGCTTCTCCGACTCCATACGGTTCCAGAGTCACGGGCGCAGGGCGCTGCCATGGTAAGTCGGGAATGGGCTGCTGCTTCGAACGTAGAGCTGACAGATGGGACTGCAAACATATTCTCCCCAGCCCAGATCCGAAGGCTGCATCCACTCATGAACCTTCACGCTTCGTCTGACCTTGCAGCTGTCGTTCAGGGGCTCCTAACGCCGTTAGAACGACGCGCCGCACAGCTGCTCGCAGGAATTCCAGAACTTCTCCAAAGCGCGCGGGTCGGTGCAGTTGTAGCCGAAATTCTGAGCTTGCCCCCCGAGCAGCATGGGCTTCATAGTGGGCTAAAGGTAGGGTTAGCTCAGCTGGTCGGCATCGGTGATGGGGGCGCCGAACGAATGTGCGCACTTCGAGTTATGACATTACAAGACGCAAATGACGTGCGGAGGATGACATGATGACCACGAATGCGGGTACTGATGGCTCCTCGAAACTACATCCCTCACAACGGCGAGGGGAAGAGAAGGGGCTTGGCCACTTTGACCAACGACAGCGTTGATTCGTTCTTTCGACCGCGTGCGCGACTTCTCCAATTGCTTGGGGATCAACTTATTGGCAGCCCTCGACTAGCTATTTTCGAACTTGTCAAGAACGCCTATGATGCGGATGCCGAGTATGCGACCGTCCTAATGTCCAACCTCGAGACCGCAGATGCAACCATCACCGTAACGGACAACGGTATTGGAATGAATATAGCCACCTTGCGGGACATATGGCTTGTGCCCGGGCACGACCACAAAGCGAAGGACAAGCTACGCGATATCAGGAGCCCTAAGGGGCGGTTGCCACTTGGTGAAAAGGGAGTGGGCCGTTTCGCCGTCCACAAACTAGGTACCAAGGTCGAGGTCGTTACGAAGCGACGCGGCGAGCAGGAATGTGTTATGGCTATCGATTGGGACAAAATTGCGGAGTCTGAGTTTCTGGACGAAGCAATGGTCCGCATTGAAGAGCGCGAACCGCAGGTATTTACCGGCTTGGACTCAAGTGGAACCGTTGTTCGCGTCACTGGCCTTAAGGGTGAGCAATGGACTCGGGGCGAGGTACGTCGTCTGTACCGTCAGATAACGTCCATCTCGTCCCCATTCACGGAACGCAAAGACGAGTTTGTTGCGGCGCTGGTTCTGAGAACCGAAGCGGCATGGTTGGAAGACATGCCCAACGCGCAGACTCTACTAGATAGCGCGCCTTGGGTCTTCACGTTCACCTTGGATGGGAACAAGTTCGACTGGACATTCAAGTTTCTCGGTTTCAGTGGTCTGGCTTTAGAGCCACGGTCAGTAACAGACTCCGAATACGGGGTCCTGTTGGATCCAAAGGATCTACCGGAGCGGGACAAAAAAATTGTTGGCGCCGGCCATGAGAAATTGCCGAAGGCCATCCGTAGTAGCGTTATTAATCAAACTGGTATCGGACCAATTCGTGGATCGTTTTACGTGTTTGATCGAGACAAGGATGTCTTGGCAAAGATTGGTCATAGCGCGTCCGTGCAGGAATTCTTGAACGAGAGCGGTGGGGTTCGGGTCTACCGAGATGGCATTCGTGTATACAACTACGGAGAGCCGGGGGATGACTGGCTAGGCCTAGACATTCGTCGAGTCAATGCTCCTTCCAAACGGATAAGCAACAACATCATTGTCGCCGCTATAGATTTGTCTCTAGCGCACAGTAATCGGCTGGCGGAGAAAACCAACCGAGAGGGGTTCGTCGAGGGGCCTACCCTCGATCGATTGCGAGCCTTCGTTCGTGGAGCCATCACCGTTTTGGAGGCCGAGCGAAACAAGGACAAGGCAAACATAAGGAAACTGATGGGGAAGCAGCGATCTGGCCTCAAAGGGGGTATCGAGCAGCCTTTGCGACAAATCAGGACTCTCGTTCGTACGCAGGGCATGTCGGATCAGGTGGATCCGCTCATAGACAAGGCCCAGAAGGCATACGATGACATGCGCGAAATTATGCTGAGGTCAGGCATATCAGGCATGTCTCTTGTCATAGTATATCACGAGATTGACCATGGAGTCAGGCTGCTTCATCAATCATTGAAAAATGGGGCAGACGTCGGCCGGACTGTTGATCAGGCTAGAGATCTCGTTGCCGTCCTTGATAGCTTTGGCGATTTATTGCGCCGAGGCGATTCAAAAGTTCATGACCTACGTGCTCTCGCCGAACGCTCGATTGAACTTAACAGCGTGCGCTTTTCCCAACACGATGTCCAGATTGAGGTGGATGTCGATAGGGGTATCGGTTCGTCAACAGTCCCGATCGATATCCCCTTCGGACTTGTACTTGGTGCGATAACCAATATATTTGACAACAGTCTTTACTGGCTGGGGGCGAGATGGCCAGATGGGGCTCCGGCGGGAGCGCGGCGCTTGCTCATTCGCGTTGATGAAGTTTCCTATGATGGACCAGCGCTGGTAATTGCCGATAGCGGTCCTGGGTTCAGCGACGGTCTTGAGGACGCAACAGAGCCGTTCTTCACGCGGAGACCGGATGGAATAGGCGTTGGTTTGTATTATGTAAGTTTGATCATGAGGACCGTTGGGGGAGAATTGCGACTTGCGGACTCACTTTCAAGTGAGGAAAAAACCAATTACGACGGCGCCGCTTTGGCTCTTGTCTTTCCCGGAGGGAGGTGATGTTTACCCCGCCCCGGTTCGTGGTTCTCGACGATAACGAAAAGCATCTTCACGCCCTGGCTGACGCAATCCAAACTTTGGGCTCGGCGTGCGCAAGGGTGCTGTATCGCATCGAAGAGGACGCAGACCCGAAACTGTTTGCGTCGGTCCGGGGGCTCTTCATGGATCTACAGCTTCAGGACCGTGCATTCACTAGTGATTATAAGAAGCACTATGCCGAGATTGCCCGCATTCTCCGTGCCATGATCAGTGAAAATGGAGGCCCTTATGTTCTTATCATTTGGACCGACAACGCTCAACATGTCGATGATTTAGGGACTTATCTGGAGACCCTATTCATTGAGCTCCCTTACACACGTCCTGTCGCAATTCTTCCGCTCTCGAAGACGGACTATATTGACGTTTCGAGCGGCTTGCCAACGGGGCGCAACATTGGAATCGAGGTCGCGGCGCTCTTAGCCAAGGACCCTGGCGTGAACGCGCTCGTCCAGTGGGAGACCGACGTGCTTGAAGCGTCTTCCCGCGTTACGGCTGACTTGTCTCGTCTGGCCAGATTCTTCGCCGACCCGAAGGAATCGCGTGTTGCCGTTCTTCTGCGCAGGCTGGCTACCGAGGCCGTGGGCACGAAGAACATCAGGTCTGACTACCGGGCCGCCGTTCACACTGCCCTAGTCCCTCTGCTCCAGGATCATCTACAGGCGCCGTTGCCCGGTGTTGATCCATCGGCGGCCTGGGATACGGCCCTGGAGCAGACGCCCGATTTGCTACCCAAGCTAAACAGCAAACAAGTATCCGAACTTAATGCAAGTCTGCATTGGATACGCCCAACAAAAGATTATGAGGTCCTACCTGACGCTTGGGGTTCGGTCTCCAAGCTTGACTCATCGTTAAATTGGGCGGATTTTGGTTTGGTCGATCAGGACGATTATATCGCCAACGTCCTTTGCAAGAACATTAAGGGTACCTCCCAGTCGACGAAAGTCGAGGTAGTACAAATACGAGTGGGAGCCGCATGTGACTACGCACAGAAAGCGACAGGTCCCGTTCCTCTTGCCGTCGCCGTTCTTGTGGACGCCAGAACAGACAACAAGGTGCACGAGCTCTTTCCGAACTCGACTGCGTGGGTATCACCCATGATGTCTATCGCGAAGGAGAGGGATGTCCAGATCTTTGTCGATCCTCGTTTCGTGCGTGTTCGTGGCCATGCTCAACTTCGAGAGCTCAATGTCTTAGGCCGTGTACGCGAACAGCTGCTTATGGAGCTTGTAGCATCAATTGCTCAGCATGGTGCACGACCAGGCATCGTGCGCTTTACGCAGAAGTAGTTGTTCAGGGCGGTTGGATCTTGTAAATGGATGAACTCGAAACATTTTACATTCTCAATGGCCTATGGAGAGGTGCGCCGTAAGTCAGGTCCCTGAAACGGGCCGGGTGGCAAGTTATGTTTTCTGTATAAACAGTATTTATGATTGGCTCCAACGTGGTTGTTGAGTTGAGTGCAGGGCCACGACTGCTAGGTTCATGCCTATGAGTATGAGCTCGGTGACCAACAGCATCAAGGCCGCGACTGCTGAGCGCGCATGGGAACAATTCCACTCCGAAGAAAACTTGGCTAAAGGCGTCTCTATAGAGGCTGGTGAGTTGCTGCAATGCTTCCAGTGGGGGCCTGACTTTGACGCTATCCGTGTGCAAGACGAGTTGGCCGACGTTCTGACCTACTGTTTGCTTTTGGCCGATAAGCTCGGCGTGGACCCTGAGCGAGTTGTCTTGCAGAAGCTTGCCACCACGCGGGAGAAATACCCCGTCGACAAAGCTCGGGGCCGGAGCACGAAATACGATGCCCTCTGACATTGTCCGGGTACCCTTTGACCGAGAGGCGCTCGACCTCTGGGCGCTGACTGATGCGCGGAACAGCGACTGGCCTGTCGTCTACGTCCTAGACCAGGCTAGGCCCCGGCGGACCGGCCGGTATCCTCAAGAACCACTCCGCGACATTTATGTAGGCGAGACTCGAAACGCCGCCGGGCGCATGCGTCAGCATCTCGTCAACCCCGACAAGAGTCAGCTCGACACCGTCCGCGTCGTTGTCGACGAGACTTTTAACAAGTCGGCGTGCCTGGACCTCGAGTCGAGGCTGATCCAGTTGCTCTCCGCGGATGGCGCTTACAGCGTCCTGAATCGCAACGATGGCATCACCTCGGCCAACTACTACGACCGTGAGCGGTATCGGGGCGTCTTCGCTGACGTCGTGCAGCAGCTCCGCGCCGAGGGCGTCTTCACTCGGCCCATCCCCGAGATCGAGAACAGCGATCTCTTCAAGCTCTCGCCGTTCAAGGCGCTGACGCAAGATCAAGCCGCGGCTCTCGAGGACATCTTGGAGGGGTTGTTCGCCGACCTCCGCCATGAGCGCGGCGACACGATCGTCATCCAGGGACACCCGGGCACCGGCAAGACTGTCGTTGCCATCTACTTGCTCAAGCTGCTGGTCGATATCGGCTCCGCGCCTCCTGCCGACGATTTCGACGGGGACTCGCTCTTCGCCGACTTCTTCCTAGGCGAATACCCGGCTCTGCTGGCGGGCTTGCGTGTCGGACTTGTTGTGCCGCAGCAGTCGCTGCGCGAGTCGATCAAGCGCGTGTTCCGCAAGACACCTGGTCTTGACCCGGCCATGGTGCTCACGCCGTTCGAGGTCGGGCAGGCGGATGGCGAGTGGGACCTGCTTCTCGTCGATGAGGCACATCGGCTGAATCAACGGGCTAACCAGTCGACGGGTGTGCTCAACGCGAAGTTCCCGGTCATCAACAAGCGCCTCTTCGGGGCCGACGACCTCGCGAAGACGCAACTCGACTGGATCCGAGCCAAGAGCCGCCACCAGATCCTGCTGGTCGACGAGGCTCAGAGTGTGCGACCGGCAGACCTGTCCAAGGAATCCGTCGTCGCGCTCCTCGAGGACGCTCGTGCCCGGCGCCGGCACTACAGGCTGTCGACGCAGATGCGGGTCAAGGCTGGTGCCGACTATGTCGGTTACGTGCGTGACGTCCTTCGCGTGCCTCGCTCGGGTCACGTCGCGGGCAGCGTGTTGCCGAGGTCCTTCGAGGGCTACGACCTGCGGGTCTTCGACGATCTAGGCAAGATGCACGCGGAGATCCGTGCGCGGGATGCCGAGCACGGCCTCGCTCGACTCGTTGCGGGCTACGCCTGGAAGTGGGGCTCGAGAAAAGACCCCGAAGCGGCCGACATCGAAGTCGATGGTGTTGCTCTGCAGTGGAATCGCACGTCCAAGGACTGGATCGCGTCCAAGGGTGCGTTGGAGGAGGTCGGCTCGATCCACACCGTGCAGGGCTACGACCTGAACTATGCCGGAGTAATCATCGGTGGCGACCTCCGATACAACGTCGACCTAAACGAGCTCTCCGTTGATCGAGCCTCTTACTTCGACACGAAGGGGGCGGAGAACAACAAGCGGCTCGGTCGCTCGTACACGGATGCCGAGCTACGCGAGTTCATCAGCAACATCTACGGGGTGCTACTGACCCGGGGGATCAGGGGCACTTACGTGTACGCCGTCGACCCTGGGATGAGGGTCTTCATCGAGAGGTACTTCTCGGCATGACCGCCAGAATGGTGACGCCGCAGGAGCTCTCCCGGGAACTCGCCGTCCCGGGCCAGGCCATCCGCATGTATCTGCGGACTCATCACGCCGACGGGCATTTCGACTATGAGAGATGGCAGCTCGATGACGTTCAAGCCGATGCCGTCCGCGCGTACTTCTCGTCCGGCCCAGACCCGCATCCGACGGACTCGCTCGCCGACTGGTCGTCGTGGGTTCCTTTCTTTGATGCCGCCAAGCTGGCTCCGACGGCGACTGGCGTCTACATGTTCCCAGCGCGGACGACGTCCGAGGTCGTCTACGTCGGCTTGGCCGGCGAGCGCAGCGGCAAGGGACTGCGGGGAAGACTCGACATCTACTGCCGCGGGCGCGGCGCTGTATCGGGTTTCGGAGAGGCTGCGCTGGACAGGGCCCTGTCGCATGTTGCGTGGGTGACACGTCGCCTTGAGCTGCTCAGTAAGTCGGAAGGTGCCAGGACCAAAGAATGGGCCAAGGCTGCCATCGAACGCGCAGACGTCGAGGTTCGGTGGTCGATCACTGGCGATGCGGCTTTAGCCCGGTCCCTCGAGTCACGTGTGCTGAGGTCGCTCGATACCAAGCCTCTGTGGAACCGGCAACGTCCCAAGAACACGGACTTCGAAGAACTATGAGTCAGCCGTCACACCGTCTGGTGGGCGGAACATCGTGATCCCACGTCGGATGAAGGACCCCGAGTATCGCCGGAGCCAACTCGGATCCGTCCACGAAAAGCACATAGCCCCGGTCACGGACTTCATCAGCCGTCTCATCGCCGAACGGCCGGAGCTCGCAGGAGTGCCGTTCGTCGCGCCTCACTATCGCCCCGAGACTGCTCGAATCCTGTCGCTATCGTCGAACCCTGGACCTCGCGCTGGCGGGGAAAAGGGATCGGGGTTGCTGTCTGTCCAGAACGACGACGCGTCTGCCGAACGGATGCTCAAGGTCTACACAGCCGCCGGCATTGGGGACGAAGACGTAGTCCCGTGGAATGCCTTTCCGTGGTTCGTCCACGGAGAGCTCCCTAACGGCCTGACGTCTGAGTACATCGAGCAAGGCGTCCACGTCCTCAGCCGGCTTCTCGATCTGTGCCCGAACGTCGTCTCCATCGTCGCCCACGGGGGTGATGCTCATCGGTGCGCTCAACTGCTTCGGTCGTCGCGCATCGTGGGCCCGTTGGTTCGTCGGCGGGGCATCCACACCTGGGATGCGCGTCACACCAGCAACCGGGCTTTCATCCTCTCGCCGCAGCAGCGTCGAGACGCAGAAGAAGACATGGTCGAGACCTACCGGCAGGCTATGGCGCATGCGGGGCTCGTGCCGCGAGAGCCGTAAACTGCCCGACGCTTTCCGGCTACTCCTGCTCCAGGTGACCTCCGGGTTGCAGGCGGTTCCGTGTCAAATACTGCAGGGCTAGCTCGACGGTGCTGACCTTGCGTTTCAGGATTTTGATGCCGGGAGCTGTGTCGTCACTGAATTCGTCCATTCGCTCGAGTTGGCGTCGAACTTCACGTTCAATCTCGGTGAGGACGCTCCAGACCGCAGGGTCCTGGTCGAGCCTCTGGCTCTGTCGCAGGATCGTGGCGGCGAGTCGCCGCTCCACCACTGCTTCGAAGGTCTCAGCACTCGTACCCTGACCGGCCAGCCCGTAGGCGATGCCCCCTCCACCCGCTGAGACCAGGGTGCCAGCGGTCAGCAGGCCACCGATCATGCCTCCCGGCCCGAACGTCGCCAGCGCGCTTGTAATCGCCGCGGCGCCGGCGAGGCCGGGGGCCGCCGCTAGTGCGAGTCCGCCTGTCGCGACGACAAGTGCCGCAGCGCCGACGCCGAGGGCGCCCCACTTGATCCAGTTGACGCCTCGGCCGGGGGTCAACTCGCTTCGGGCGCGTTTCGCGGCTTCGAACACGTCCGACCCGTACTTGGTCCCGAGTCCCATCTCCGCGCAGAGTTCCTTCATGGCCTCCTGCCACTTGTCTCGCGGCAGATCTATCTCGAACGGTCGGATGACGTTCTCGGCGGCCAAGACGGTCAAGAGAGTGACGGCCTCGTCCTTGTTGAGGTAACGACTCGGATGCGGCTCCACCAGTGGTTCTGCGGGATCTGCGAGGTCGACAGCGAGGCGCATCACGTCGTTGGGCACCTGCCTCCCGAGGCTCTCGTTCCTAGCAACGATGTCGCGCACGGCAGCAGCTTGGACCTGGCGCAAGGCCCCGCTGAACCGATCCAGGTCGTCGCCCTTGAGCTGTCTTCTCATGAGATGCGCGTATCGCAAGGCCATCAGAGCAAGGGATTCGGCTTCGTCTAGGACGATGTCCACTCCGACCTCACGTCTTGCGACCTCTTTCGATGTCGAACCGAAGAGGGCAAAGCCGATGGCGGCAGCGACGGTCTCAGAGCTGAGGTACTCCTCGGCGAAGTGACCCCGGACTACATCCCACGTCGTCTCGATCCGGAAATCGACCATCCAAGGAAACGCTGAGGAGAGTCCGCGACGAGCAGCCACCGGATCTGATGCGTTCCAGAAATTGACCCACCAGGACAAGTTCGTGGGGGGCTCGCGAAGCGTGTCCCTGAGCTTGTCGATGTCGAAGGCCCCGTTCGACAGAGGGCTTCCGATGGTCACCATTCCTGCGATCTCGATCCCGACAGGCAAGCGTCGAAGCAGGTCTGCAGCGATCACCGAACCCAGGCTGTGGCCGACGATCACGAGCTGGCCGGATGTCGGCAGGCTGGCCAGGATCCGGTTCAGGACCTGAGCTCGGATCTGGGGATTCGAGAGGTAGTTGCGAGCTTGTTTAAAGAAAGGAAGTGCGGTGGCTGCGCCGACGGCCGTGTCGAGACCGGGGATGCCTTCCCCGCGCACGTGATGGCCGAGTCGAGATTCAATGGCACCCATCCGAGCCTCGAAAGCTCGTCGGTTCTGTTTGGCAGCATCGCGGGTCGCCGCCTTCACCGTGACGTCGGGTAGGTCCTCCTTCTCGTCCCAACCGACCAGCGCATGGCTGTACTTGGGGGCGATCACCTGCTCATCTCTCAAGGCTGGGTACCCCAGCTTCTTGAGGGTGCTGGACAAGAATCCCCGCCAGGTGTCCTCTCTGTCGCTCGGACCCACACCATGGAGGAACAGCAGGATCGGTTCGGTGGGCACAGTCGATTCCGTTCGTGTCAAGCAGCCGCGAGGTCAGGTGAAAGTGCGCGGAGTGATCAGGCGTAGGACTTGATGACGCTACGGATCGCGTCCGCGTGCTCGTAGATGCCGTCGAGGGACTCGATGGCGTGTCGGGTCTCGACCTTGTCGGCATCGAAGATGCCGAGGTACTTCTGCTTCTTGCCGTTGAAGTGGAGGCGCGCGATCGGCTTGCGGTTGTTGTCGTCGAGCAGGACCGCGAAGTAGGACTTCGCGTCAAGGTGAGCGACCCGCTGGGGCTTGACCTCGCTGCACGCGATGGCCTTGACGATCTGGTAGCCCTCGAGCTCCTCCAGGGTCGTCTCCGTCTCTGTGTCCCGATCGAGGTCCGCCTCGACGGCCGGCTCGCTGGTGACAGCACCTGCAGGCGCATCGACAGGGATCGAGGGGAAGCTCGACGAGCCGAGCGCCGTCTTGAGACGGTCGTTGACCTGGTCGTTCAGGAACTGCTTCGACGCCTTGGTGACGAGAGGCGTGAACTGGTCGCGCACCTTCTGCGTGAACGAGCCCTCGTAGACACGGGTCGTGACGAACTTGACCCAGTCGTCGGACGGGTCACGGAACTGAGCCGCGATGGCACGCTTGAGCTGGCCCACGTACTTCAGCTCTTCGGCGGCGCTGATGACCGAGTCGAGGTCGAAGACGTCCTTCGTCAGCTTGCTGAGCTCGGGGAGGAGGGTCTCGTCGATGTCCGAAAGGTCGAGCACCAGGAAGGGCTTCTCGTCCATGCGGTTCGGCTTGTCGAGGTCCGTGTAGAAGTGGTAGCTCTCGCCGTTGGTAAGGACGGCGATCCGCGCATTGGTCACGGCGAAGTAGCGGAAGAGCTGCGACGCGTGCTCTATCTTGAGCGGCTCAGTCGACTTCTTGCACTCGATGAGGATCTGGACTTCGCCATCTCGCATGATGGCGTAGTCGATCTTCTCGCCCTTCTTCACGCCTACATCGGCCGTGAACTCGGGTACCACCTCGAGAGGGTTGAACACGTCGTAGCCGAGGATCGTCGAGATGAACGGCATGATGAACGCGTTCTTCGTCGCTTCCTCGGTCTGGATGGCCTCGCGCTGGTTCTTGACCTTCAGTGCAAGTGCGGCGAGCCGCTCGGCAAACTCCATCGTTCTCCCCTTTGTGACGTTGTCTCATGACCTTATTTCATGCTTGAGGCAGCGTGGTGCTTGTCCCGGCCATGAATCGCACCCCGTTCGGGTGGCGTCCTCACTAGCTGGAGCCTTGTTGGACGGACCGCGGGGAGAGGTGAGTGGGTTGATGACGATGCGCGTGAACCGCGGTCGCCGGTGCGACGGCGTGCACCGCCCTACGCGACGACGGTCGCTCCCTTGGTCCGATTGCAGCGCCAGCACAGTGTCTGCAGGTTGTCGGGCGTGCTGAGGCCGCCTCGCGACACGGGCATGATGTGGTCGACCTCGAGGAGAAGGTGGGGTTCAGCCGCGACCGAGATCCCGCAGTAGCGGCAGGTGAAGTTGTCGCGGGTCTTGATGAACGACCGGAGGCTTCTCGTCATGAGGGCTCGCTGGCCCGCCGCCGACTTGGCCCATCGGATCTTCTCCACGAGTACCGCGGAGAGAGCTTCGAGGGTCGCTGAGTCGAGCTGGATGCGGGTGGTCTGAGCGCTGTTGCCGCCGGCTGACGTGTACTGGAACTTGTACTGCGCGTAGGGCATGGCTATTGCCGACAAATGTGCCCCGATCTGGTCCCAGAACTCCTTTCGGTAGTGTTTCTGGATGAAGCTGGGCGGCGCGATCCGTTCCATGAGGTCCTTTTCGCGTCCCCGGACATTGGCAGCAGCCTCCTCCAGCCGGGAGATGTCGCTCGCCACTCGCTGTACGTCCGCGAGAGTGTCCTGCTGCGCTTGCACGTGGAAGTACTTCATCAGGTACTTGATGGGCTCGGCACTCGCGTTCCGGACGACCTGCAGTGAGGCGTTGTGAACGTGCGGGGCGTACTCGGCCACATTGCGGTCACGTCGGTTGTTCCATGACGAGTCGTTTACGAAGGTGGCGAGGTGAGCATGCTGTCCTGTCGAGGACGCACCGAGCTCGAATGAGCCCTGGGTCCTGATCTCGGCCACGTAGTTCACGACAGCGTTGTGCTCGGCGACCAATGACGCCACAGCTTCGCGCAGACCCTTGAAGTGATCCGAGCCGAAGTACCGCGCCGCGCGTATCGCGCGCACGATCGGATTCGCGATCAGGACGAGGAAGAACGTGAGGACGCCGAGCCAAAAGCTTCCCGAGACCGATATCACAAGGATCGGGCTCGCGATGAGCAGGATGATGAAAAGTGCTTTCGGCACGGCGAGATCCCCCAGAATTCGGCAGCTGTCGCATGACCAGGCGTCAAGTGACAGAACTTCGACTCTGCCAGTGCGCGGGATGCATCCGTGAGCACCATTTCGGGGGCCACGTGCGAAGTCAACGGGCCAGCACGTCATCCAGGTCCGCTAAGCGCCTTCGTCGAGTGGTCAGTAGATGTCCTTTCATGAGAAGTGACAGACCGTTTCTGACCACTCGGCCGAAATGAGTGTCCAGAGAGCGGGAAATACCACCTGGTGTTGGCGACTCGCCGTGTAACGAGTGCGTGAAGCTTCGGGGGCGGGAGGGGGAGGGCGCCGGGGCGGGCCGAGGCCCGTAGGCACGGGGATCGCGGGGTGCAGTGTGCGCACGCAGGCGCCGCCTCCTACGGTCTGGCGGCCTCGCGGCAGGGACGTAAGTCCCTTATCGTTCAGCGGAACGATAAACGGAAGGCCATCCCCGCATGACACCGATCGTCCCTGAACACCGATCCGGCCTGAGCCGGCGCACCGTGCTGGCCGGCGCCGCCGGGCTCGCCGGGCTGGGCCTGCTCACCCTGTCGGGCTGCACGCCGGCGCGCAGCAACCCGACCATCCCCGAGGCCGCCGCCGTCGGCACAGCGAAGAGCGGCGGACGCCTGCGCATCGCCCGGCCCGCCGCCTCCGCCGCGGAGACCCTCGACTCGGCCAGCTCCCTCTCGGCCTACGAGTACCTCGGCGCCCTCTACAACCGCCTCGTCAAGCTCGACGAACAGGGCGTCACCGTGCCCGACCTCGCCGAGGAGTGGTCCGCCACCCCCGACGGCGTCACCTGGACCTTCCGCCTGCGCCAGGGCGTGACGTTCCACGACGGACGGCGCTTCACGGCTGCCGACGCCATCTACTCGATCGAGCACATCCTCGACCCCGACACCGGCTCGCCCCAGGGCGAGGTGCTCGCCGCCATGATCGGCCCGAGCAGCATGAGCGCCCCCGACCCGCTCACCCTCCGCTTCGAGCTGCTCACGGCCAACGCCGAGTTCCCCTCGCTCCTGACGGCGTACCAGTGCTACATCGTCCCCGAGGGCAGCGCCGAGCCCGGCGACCCGAACGGGATCGGCACCACCGGCATCGGCACGGGGCCCTTCAAGCTGAGCAGCTTCGAGCCCGCCGGCACGGGCAGCATCGAGGCGTTCGAGGACCACTTCGCCGGACGTCCGGTGCTCGACGGCATCGACTTCTATTCGATCCAGGACACGACGGCCCGCGTCAACGCCCTGCTCGCCGGCCAGATCGACCTCATCTCGCAGACCAACCTCGACTTCGCCACCGCCCAGGTCGTCAGCGCCTCGAGCACCGCCACCGTCGCCCGGTCGGCCAACGCGCAGTGGTACACGATCCCGATGCTCTACACGTCCGCCGAGTTCAGCGACCCGCTGGTCCGCCAGGCCATGAAGCTCGCCTACGACCCCCAGGCCATCGTCGACACCGCCCTGCAGGGCACCGGCTCGCCGGGGTGGGACAACCCCGTGCCTCCCACCCAGGCGGTCTGGCTCGACGAGCAGCGTCAGCACGACCCCGACAAGGCCCGGGCACTGCTCAAGCAGGCCGGTCGCGAAGGGCTCCGCACCGAGATCTACACGTCCAGCTACGAGTCGGTCTTCACCCCGATGGCCGTCGCGTACCGCGACCAGGTCGCGGAAGCGGGCATCGATCTCGTCGTGCGCAACGCCTCCTCGGACTCGTACTACACGCAGATCTGGATGCAGAAGCCGCTGATGGTCAGCTACTGGTTCGCCGGCCGCCCGATCGACCAGCTGCTGAACCAGATCTTCCGCACCGGCTCGTCGTACAACGAGAGCGCCTGGTCGAACCCCACCTTCGACGGGCTGCTCGACTCCGCCCGCGCCGAGATGAACGACGACCGTCGCCGGATGCTCTACCAGGACGCCCAGCGCGTCATCGTCGAGGACTCCGCCGACATGACGCCGATGTTCGGCGACCGCCTCGTCGGCCTCGGGCGCAACGTCGTCAACTACCGCGAGTACGGCTTCGAGTTCGACTACCTGCAGATCGGACTGCGCGCATGAGCACCGAGATCACCAGCCCGTCCGGTTCGTCGTCGACGTCGTCGACAGCTGCCGAGAGGCAGAGCCGAGGAGGCGCCCCCTCGCCCCGAGGAGGCTCCCGACCCGGCAGCGCGGCCGTCACCACGGCTCTTCTCGTCCTGCGCCGGGTCGGCACGGCCCTGCTCACCGTGCTGCTCGCCTCCTTCTTCGTGTTCTTCGCGGTGCAGGCGCTGCCCGGCGACGTCGCGCAGCAGCTGCTCGGCCAGGACGCGACGCCCGACGCGGTCGCCGCCCTGCGCGAGACGCTCGGCCTCGACCAGAACGTCTGGGCCCGCTACGGCCAGTGGCTCGGCGGCGCCAGCCACGGCGACTTCGGCATCTCGCTCGTCAGCGGTGCTCCGGTCGGACCCGACCTGCTCGTCGCGTTCCGCAACAGCATGCTCATCGCCGTGCCGGCCCTGCTCGTCGGCGTCACGCTGTCGCTGACCCTCGGCGTCGTCGCGGGCGTGCGCCGCGGTCGCCCGAGCGACCACGCCATCTCGCTGATCAGCCTCATCGTGATGAGCGTGCCGGAGTTCATGGTCGCGACGATCCTCGTGCTGCTGTTCGCGGTCGCGATCCCGATCTTCCCGGCCGTCGTGCTGCGCGGCGACAGCGCCACCGTGACCGAGCTGCTGCCGAGCGTCTGGCTGCCCGCCATCGTGCTGACCCTCGCCATGGCGGCGTACATCGTCCGGACGGCACGCTCGTCGACCATCGACGTGATGGCGTCGGAGTTCGTCACCACCGCCGAGCTCAAGGGCCTCTCGACCCGCCAGGTCGTCTGGCGCCACGCCGTGCCGAGCGCGCTGCTGCCGACGCTGAACGTCGTCGCCCTCAACGTCGCATGGCTGCTCGGGGGAGTCGTCGTCGTCGAGAACGTCTTCAACTACCCGGGCATGGGCAAGCTCATGCTCGAGTCGGTCTTCAACCGCGACCTGCCCACCATCCAGGCGATCGCCGTCGTCAGCGCGCTCGTCTACGTCGTCTGCAACCTCGCGGCCGACCTGATCGCCCTCGCGCTCGACCCGCGGCTGCGCACCCGACGGAAGGCTCGTTCATGAGCACGATCACGCCTCCTCCTGCCTCCGGTGGTGCCGGTTCCGGCGCCGGTGCCGGCGGTGCCGGCGGTGCCGGCGGCGCTGCCTCCGGTCCTGTCGCTCCCGGCGCTGATCCGTCACGTGCCGGATCGGGTCACGGCGCTGATCCGTCTCGTGCCGGATCGAGTCACGACGCTGATCCGTCTCGTGACGGATCAGCCGCTGGCGCGACCCCGCCCCCTGTCTCGACCTCGCCCCCGATCGCGACGCGGCTGCGCTCGGTCTGGACCGGTCTCGGCAGCAGCATCAGCGCCTCCTCGGCCCTCGGCATCGGACTGGGGCTCATCGCGCTGCACGTGCTGCTCGCCGTGCTCGCCCCGCTGATCTCGGGACACGACCCCGTCATGACCGACTCGACCGCCGCGCTCAGCGGCGCGAGCTGGTCGCACTGGCTCGGCACCGACCAGTACGGCCGCGACATCCTCTCGCGCACCCTGCACGGCGGTCAGTACGCGCTGCTCGTGACGTTCCTCGCGACGACGATCGCGGTCGGCATCGGCACGGTGCTCGGCTGCGTCACCGCCTACGCCGACAACTGGTTCGACGAGGTCGTCATGCGCATCGTCGACGCGCTGCTCAGCGTGCCGTCGATCCTCGCGCTGCTCGTCGTCGTGACCGTGTTCGACTCGGGGCTGTGGGTCATCGTGCTCGCGGTCACCGTCGTCTACGCACCGGCCGTGACGCGGGTCGTCCGCGGCGCCGCCCGCACCGTCATCACCCAGGACTACGTCACCGCCGCCCGCGCCCGCGGTGAGGGAGCGCTCAGCATCGTGTTCCGCGAGATCCTGCCGAACGTCACCGACGTGGTGCTCGTCGAGTTCGCGATGCGCGCCTCCTGGATCGTGCTGCTCATCTCAACGCTGTCGTTCCTGGGGTTCGGCGCGAACCCGCCGACTCCCGACTGGGGCCTCATGGTGCAGGAGAACCGCACCGCTCTCACCGTCGTGCCGCTCGGGACCCTCGCCCCCGTCGTCGCACTTGCCACCCTCGTGATCGGCCTCAACCTCAGCGCCGACGGACTCAGCAAGACGCTCGGCGTGGACCGCGCGCAGAAGGGGGCGATCTGATGAGCGCTCGTGATCTCGGCCAGCCTGGGGGCGCCTCCTTCGGTCCGGCTCCTGGTTCTGCTGCGGGCGCGACACGAGGAGGCGCGGGTGCGGTCGGCGAGACCGCCCGCGACCTCGTCGTGCGCGTCGACGACCTCTCGATCTCGTACTCCGCCGGGCGCCGCGAGGTGCCCGTGGTGCGCGGCGTCAGCTTCGACATCGCCGCCGGTCGCGCACTCGGCCTCGTCGGCGAGAGCGGCAGCGGCAAGTCGACGGTGGCTCGGACGTTGTTGGCGCACCTCCGTCGGGGCTCGCGCATCGTCGGCGGCAGCGTGACCGTGGGCGGTGACGACGTGTTCGCCCTCGACGAGCGGGCCCGGCGGGCACTGCGCGGCGGCACCGCGGCACTCGTCGCCCAGAACGCCGGGCAAGCGCTGACTCCGTCCATGCGCGTCGGCCGACAGCTGCGCGAGGCGCTCGAGAGCCACGGACTGCCCGGCGGACACGAGCGCGTGCTCGAGCTCGTTCGGCACGTGCGGCTGCCCGACCCCGAGGGGATCGTGCGGCGGTATCCGCACCAGCTCTCCGGCGGGCAGCAGCAGCGGATCGCGATCGCGATGGCCGTCGCGGCGCGGCCCAAGCTGTTGGTGCTCGACGAGCCGACGACCGCGCTCGACGTCGTCACCCAGTCGGCCGTGCTCGAGCTGATCCGCGACCTCGCCGTCGAGCTCGACATGGCGATCCTGCTCGTGAGCCACGACCTCGGCGTCGTGTCGAGCATGGCCGACGAGATCGCCGTGATGCGCGACGGGGTCGTCGTCGAGCACCGGGCCACCGCGGACCTGTTCGCCGACCCGCGCGATCCGTACACACGGGAGCTGCTCGCGAGCATCCCGCGCGTGGGCGCGGTCGACGTGGACGCTGCTGACCACCATGAACCGGGTTCCGGACCGGGAGCCGCGAACAAACGCAGTTCATCGTTCGGAGCGCGGTTCTTGGCGCGGGTGAGTCGCGTGGTGGGCGGTGCCGGGGACGGTGCCGCGCCTCCTGCGGGTGAGCCTGCTGCTGGTGCTGCCGGCGCTGCGGGCGCTGCCGGTGCCGCGGGCGCTGCGAGTGACCTGACGCGTTCCGGACACCATGACGCGGCACAGCGCGGCACGTCGTCCGGAACGGGGCATGAAGGAGGTGCGGGTCGGGCTGACGCGACCGGGCACGCTTCGGGTGCGGTGCGGGGGACCAGCGTTCCCGGCGGCGATGCACCCTGGAGTGGACCGGACACCCCGTCGTTGCGGGGTGCATCGTCCACTCCGGGGTTCGCGGGAGGCGCGGGTCGCGCTGACAGCGCCGGGCACGCCACCGGCAGCGAGACAGCAGCGCCCAGCGAGCGCGCGGCGCCTGTCGTCGTCGCACGCGAGCTGGTCGTGCGCTACGGACGCGGGCTGCCCGCGGCCGTCGACCGGGTGTCGCTCGAGATCGGACGGCGGGAGACGCTGGCCGTGGTGGGGGAGTCGGGGTCCGGCAAGTCGACGCTCGCGACGGCGATGGCGGGGCTGATCCCGGCGGAGTCGGGGTCGTTCACGTTCCGCGGCACGGACGGCGTCGAGGGCGACCTCACCCAGCCCGTCGCCCGTCGCACCGCCGAGCTGCGGCAGTCGGTGCAGCTGGTCTTCCAGAACGCGGACACGTCGCTCAACCCGCGACGCACCGTCGGCGCCGCGATCGCCCGGCCGCTGACGCTGTTCACGGGGCTGACCGGCTCCGCACGGGCCGATCGTGTCGCCGAGCTGCTGGTCGAGGTCGGGCTGTCGCCGGACTTCGCCGCACGCCTGCCGGCCCAGCTCTCGGGCGGTCAGCGCCAGCGCGTCGGCATCGCCCGCGCGCTCGCCGCCGGCCCCGAGCTGATCATCGCCGACGAGATCACGACCGCGCTCGACGTGCGGGTGCAGGCAGGGGTGCTCGACCTGCTGACGGGACTCCGCGACGAGAAGGGGCTGAGCTGCCTCTTCATCAGCCACGACCTCGCCGTCGTGCGCGGGGTGGCCGACCGCGTCGCCGTCATGACCGGCGGACAGATCGTGGAGGTCGGCCCGGCCGACGCCGTCTTCTCCGGCCCGAACCACCCATACACGCGGACGCTGCTCGACGCGACGCTCGACCCGGGCACCACCGAGCTGCCGAGCGTCGGCGACGGACGCCCGCGCTGGCGCGACGCCGACGGCTGGGACGACCACGGCGACGGACACCGGATCAAGCGCTGGGAGGCGATGTGAGCACGGGCGGCAGGAGCAGCAGCGACGTGAGCAGGAACGACGTGAGCACGGACGACCGGGGCAGGCACGACACCGACAGGGGCGACTCGACCATGCGCGGTGGTGGGCCGAGGACGCACGGCCGAGCCAGTGAGGCCCCAGATCGGGGGGTGGCGAGCAGGGGCTCCGTGAGGACCAGCGTCCACGGAGGCCCACGCCTGCTCGACCGAGCCAGGGACGAGGAGGCGGAGGGCGGCATCGCCGCCGAGGAGCACATCCTGCACCGCCTGCGCGAGCGGGAGCGCGAGCAAGCCCGGAGCCGAGCAGGCGCAGGAGGTGCCGGTCAGGGCCTCGATCCCGGTCGCGGTCGCACCGACGGGCCGGGCCCCGACGGCACCGACGATGACGGCACCGACGGCGACGGCACCGACGGCGACGGCACCGACGGCGACGGGCACCTCCGCGACGGGGGCGTGTCGTGAGCGACCAGGGCGACCCGGGCGACCAGGGGCACCAGGGCGACCGGTCCGCCGGTCGCGACCCGCGCCTCCTTCGCGATCCCGAACGTCTGCACCAGGTCGACGTGCGCGACGAGTGGGTGCCGCTGCCGGACGGCACGCGGCTGCACGCCCGAATCTGGGCGCCGCGCGTCGAGCACCCGGTGCCGGTGCTGCTCGAGTACCTGCCGTACCGGCTCGACGACTGGACGGCTCCGCGCGACAGCGAACGGCACCCCTGGTACGCGGCGCGGGGGTACGCGTCGGTGCGGGTGGACATCCGGGGCACGGGGTCGAGCAACGGGCTGTTCGACGACGAGTACTCCGTGCAGGAGCTCGACGACGGCCTCGCCCTGATCGAGTGGCTCGCCGCCCAGCCGTGGTCGACCGGTGCGGTCGGCATGTTCGGCATCTCGTGGGGCGGGTTCAACGCTCTCCAGCTCGCCGGTCGCGCACCCGCCGCGCTCAAGGCGATCGTCACCGTGTGCTCGACCGACGACCGGTACGACAACGACGTGCACTACATGGGCGGCGCGGTGCTGGGCATCGACATGGCGGCCTGGGGGGGGACGATGTTCGCGTTCAACTCCCGCCCGCCGCGGCCCGAGGTGGTCGGCGCCGACTGGATCGCGCAGTGGCGCGAGCGGCTCGAGCACAACCGGCCGATGACGCCGACCTGGCTCGCCCACCAGGAGCGCGACGACTACTGGCGGCACGGCAGCGTCTGTGAGGACTACTCCTCGATAACGGCTGCCGTGCTCGCCGTGGGCGGCTGGGCCGACCCCTACCGCGACGCCGTGCTGCGGCTCGTGTCGAACCTCGACGCACCCGTCACGGGCATCGTCGGGCCGTGGTCGCACCAGTACCCGGACCGCGGGCTGGCTCCGGGGCCCGGCATCGGGTTCCTGCAGGAGACGCTGCGCTGGTGGGACCGCTGGCTGCTCGACGAGCCGAACGGCGTCGACGACGAGCCGGCGCTGCGGGCCTGGATCAACGACTCCGAGCCTCCCGCGACGTTCTACGCCGAGCGGACCGGCCGCTGGGTCGCCGCCGAGGCGTGGCCGTCGGAGGCGACCTCGGCGCGGGTCGAGTCGCTGTCGCTCCTGGCCGGGGGCGAGCACGGACCGGTCTCGGTGCGCTCGCCGCAGAGCACCGGCCTCGACGCAGGACGCTTCTTCCCGTTCGGCAACGCCACCGACCTGCCGCCCGACCAGCGCGGCGAGGACGGGCGCTCGGCCTGCTTCGACCTGCTCGTCGCGGAGGCGCCCCTCGACCTGCTGGGCAACGTCGTCGTCGACCTCGCCCTGACGAGCGACCGGACGTCGGCCACGGTCATCGTCCGGCTCTGCGACATCGCCCCCGACGGCAGCTCGACGCTCGTCACCCGCGGGGTCCTCAACCTGAACAAGCGGCACGGTCGCGATCAGAACGTCCCGATGGAGGCGGGGGTCGAGGAAGACGTGCAGGTCGCGCTGGTCTCGACCGGCCACTCGTTCCCGGTGGGCCACCGCCTCCGGGTGGCCGTCTCGTCCGCCTACTGGCCCTGGATCTGGCCGCACCCCGACGAGGCGACCCTCACGATCGACCCGCGGCACAGCTCGGTGACGCTGCCCGTCTGGACGCGGCGCGACGACGACGGCGTGCGCTTCGAGGAGCCGACCCGCGCGACCCCGCTCGCCGTGCGGGCGCTGCCCACCGCGTCGGACCTGCCGCAGCGCAGCGTCTCGCACGACGTGGGCACCGGCGAGTGGGTGCTCGACGTCGACCCCGGCTACGGCGGCGGGCGCGAGTACCCCGACGGCCTCGTCTTCACCGAGGACAGCCGCGAGACCTACCGGATCACCGACGGCGACCCGCTGTCGGCCTCCGCGGAGTCGCGCTGGGCCATCGGGCTCGAGAAGCCGTCGTGGAAGGCATGGCTCGAGACGACGTCCCGGCTCACGGCGACGCGGGACGAGTTCGTCGTCGTCAACACCGTCCAGGCCTGGGCGCGGGACGGCGGGCCGGAGGCGCCGGTCGTCGTCGTCGCGGAACGCCGGTTCGAGGACCGGGTGCCGAGGACGTCGGCGTGAGCGGGGTCGGGGACGGGAGCGGCGCCTCCTCTGCTGCGGGCGTGTCTGCGGGTGCGGCTCTCGCGGCGGGCGGCGGGCGGCAGAAGCCGGCCGTGCGGCGGGCGCTGATCGTGGAGGCGGCGCGCGGCGTCATCCTGCGCGAGGGGCTCGGCGGCACGCGGCTGCGCGACATCGCGGGGGAGGCGGGCGTCTCGGTGGGAACGGTGACCTACCACTTCGAGAGCGTCGCGGAGATCCTGAACGAGGTGGTCGTGCTCGAGACCGCCCGGTTCTACTCGTCGATCATCGAGGCGGTCGACGCCGAGCCCGACCCCGTCGCCGGCGTGCGGATGCTCGTCGAGCCGCTCTTCGCCGCGACGGACGCGAGCGACGAGCACTGGCGGCTCTGGTCGGACTACTGGACGGCCGTCGCGCGGAAGCCCGCGGTCGCCGCGGAGTACGTCGAGCGGATCCGCGTCTGGGAGGCGTGCCTCACGCGGACGCTGCGGCGCGGGGCGGAGTCGGGCGCGTTCCCGGCGCTCGGAGCTGGGGCTGGGGCTGGGGCTGTGGCTGCCGGCCCGGACGAGGGGCCCGCCGATCGTGCGTCGGAGGTGGCGTTGAAGCTAGCCGCATACAGCGACGGAGTCGCGACGCAGCTGGCGCAGAAGGCTCCGGGGCTGACGTCGGAGCTGGCGCTGACGTGGATGTGGACGTTCCTCGGGCACGAGACGGGCGCCTCCTTCGCCTGACCTACCCGGGACGCTCGTAAACCGGCAGAAGGTGCTGTATCAGCACCTCCGGAGGACCGTTCCTGCCGGTTCAACGCCGCGCAGCAGGGACGAGAGGCCCCGAATCGACCTTCCGAGGGGCTCGGGGGTCGATTCGGGGCCTCTCGAGGGAGGTCGCCGACGCTACGCGCGGCGGCGGCGGGCCCTCACGACGAGCGCGAGGCCGGCGAGCAGCACGAGCAGCGCTCCTGCGACGAGGGGGAGGGCGTCGCTGCCGGTGAAGGCGAGCGCGCCGTTGGCCTGCGCCGGGGCAGTCAAGCGTCCGGCCGACGTGCCCGCACCCGCGCCAGAACCCGCGCCGGCTCCGGTACCAGCACCACCGGCACCCGGTGTGCCCGGGAGCGGGTCGGAGACGGCGGTCAGCTCAAAGGTGCCCCAGGTCTCGGCGACCGTCGCGTCGGTCTGGCCGACGAGGGTGTGGGTGCCGGCTCCGAGGCCCTCGGGGAGGCGCAGCGTGAGCACCCCGTCGTCGTCACTGGGGTCGTCGCCCAGGTAGACGGGCTCCGAGTGCACGAACCAGTCGAGCGCCGCACCGGCGAGACGACGCGGGACGGTCGCGGTGAGCGTACCCTCCGCCTCGTCGACGGCGGTCACGACCAGCGTGTGCGTCGCCTCCGTCAGCTCGGAGAGCGGCACCGCCGTGGGCTCCCCGGTGCCCGGGTCGACGGGAGGCGTGGTGGGGTCGACCGGCGGGGTCGTCGGGTCGGTCGGGTCGACGGGAGGCTCCGTCGGGTCCGCCGGACGCGACAGTGTGACCTCGTCGACGACGGTCATGTCCGCCGTGCGGTACGTCGTCATCGCGATCGAGTCCGCCGTCACCTTGACGTTGGTGAAGTTCGGCGTGTACTCCTGGTTCTGCACGGCGCTGAAGTCGAAGTCCTGCGACTGGATGTCGTAGTACTTGCTGCCGCTCGACGAGTTCGCCGTGACGTAGAGCACCTCGTCGCCCTCGGGCGTGACCGTGCCGTCGACCGGCTCGTCGGTGTGCACCGGCGTCGTGCCGCTCATGAGGTAGCTGCGGACGTACACGTGGTCGTGGCCCATCAGCACCAGGTCGACGTCGAGCTCGCTCATCACCGGGGGCAGCTCGGCACGACGCGTGACGATGTCGCCGTCGGTCGCGTGCGAGGCGACGCTGTAGACCGAGTGGTGGAACGTGACGATGGTCCAGCGGGCCTCGTCGCCGTGCTCGGCGATGACCTTCCGGGCGAAGTCGGCGTGGCCGGCGTCGTCACGGTCGTTCGAGTTGAACGAGATGTAGAGCGTGTCCTGGTAGAGGAACCAGTAGTCGCCGCCGGCCCGGTTCGCGTCCGGCCGGCCCGCCGTCTCGCTGACGTTCGGCATCGCGAAGTGCTGCTCGTAGGCCTTGCTCGCGACGTCGTGGTTGCCGATGTTCGTCGCGAACGGCAGCGACTTCGTCTGCGACGGTGCGAGGAACCCGTCGTACTGCAGCTCGTTCGAGGCCGTGTTGACCTGGTCGCCCGCGCTCAGCACGAAGCTCGTGTCGGGGAACGCGGTGGCGGCCGTGTCCATCGTGGTCACCCAGCCCGCCGTGTCGCGCGTGGTCTCGCCGGCGCCGATCTGCGCGTCGCCGATGAACAGGAAGCCGTAGTCGCCCGTCGCCTGCGTCTCGAACGTGTACGTCTCCGACCAGCCGTCGGCGTCGCTGCCGACGCGGTAGCTGTACGAGGTGCTCGGGACGAGGCCGGTCAGCGTCGCGTGGTGCCAGTTCTGCCCGTCGGTCGCCACTCCGCTGGTGGAGGAGAACGAGGAGGCGCGGGCCGGGAAGGCACCGCCCGTCACGTCCTTCGTGAGCGCGAGCTGCGCCTCCTCGGCGCTCGTCGAGTCGGAGTACCACGACACCGCACGCTGCGACTCGTCCGCCCCGATGTTGAGGAACACGTCGCTGATGCTGGCCTCGGCGCTCGCCGAGACGGGGGTGAGCGAGAGGAAGTCGAAGTAGATGTCCGAGCTGGTCGAGCGGTCCTGGTAGAGCGCGACCGAGACGGTGTTCTCGCCCGCGTGCAGCAGGGCCGGGTCGATCGTGAACGTCGAGCGGTCGGGGTCGCCGCCGCCGTCGCCCGCGTAGCCGACGTTGCCGTCGTGCTCGGCGACGCGGGAGTCCTCGTAGCCGACGACCTTCGTGCCGTTGACGTACACGACGAGCGCGTCGTCGTAGACGACGTCGGCGGTCAGGGACTTCCAGCCGGCGAGCTGGTCGGCGGTGAGGTCGAGGGAGCTGCGGAAGAAGTAGGTCGGCACGTCGACCGTGCCGCCCTGGAGGTACTGCTGCAGCAGGGTGTCGACGGCGTAGCCGCCGCCCATGCCGGTCGCCTTGCCGCCCTTGGCGCCGAAGCTGCCCTGGGCGTTCTTCCACTGGGAGTCGTCGAAGTCGTCGGCGGTCCAGCTGAGCGGGTCGTCGCTGCCGGCCGAGGGGTCGACCCCGGTCTCGAGGTAGCTCCACGCCGTCGACTCGGTGGTCAGCAGCGGGACGGCGTCGTCGGCACGGGCCGACGTGACGGTGCTCGTGGCTCCGACGGCGGTGGCCGTGACGAGCAGGAGCGCCGCGGCGACGCGGGCGCGGTGGCGCGGGCGTCGTGCGGCGGTGGGGGTGGTGGTCATCCTGGTCCTTCGTGATCGTGGAGGCGCCGCCCCCGTGATCGGGACGGGCCTCGGGCATCAGAGCAGGGGGATGTGGACGACAGGTGTAGCGGGGGTGACATGTGTCGCCGACGAGCGTCGTCGTCGAGTGGTCGGGAACGGTTCTCCTCCCGTCGGGGGAGGACCGTTCTCGACCACTCGGCTGAGGGCGGGCTCGACCGGTCGGCGACTTCTCGGGGGATCGCTTGACCTTGCCCTAGGGGCACGGTTTCTACTTGTGGGTAGTCGGCGACGAGCGCCGGCGACGACACCGACGAGGAGGCGCCCCGTGGCCTGGAGCACCCGCCAGCTGGCCGAGATGGCCGGCACCACGGTCAAGAGCGTCCGCTACTACCACCAGCTCGGGCTGCTCGAGGAGCCGGAACGGCTCAGCAACGGCTACAAGCAGTACGAGGTGCGGCACCTCGTCCGTCTGCTGCAGATCACGCGGCTGACCGATCTCGGCGTGCCGCTTGCCCAGATCCAGGCGGTCGGTGGCGCGGGTGACGACCCCGACGCGGCTCTGCGCGTGCTCGACTCCGAGCTGGAGGCCACCATCGAGCGGCTACAGCGCGTCCGGGGCGAGCTCACGCTGATCCTGGAGCACCGGGCGCCCGTCGACCTCCCCGCAGGGTTCAGCGAGGTAGGCGGCCACCTCAGCGACGCCGACCGGGCGCTCGTCATGATCTGGTCGCGGGTCTTCGACGAGCCGGCGATGGACGATCTCCGGACGATCCTGCGGGACGAGCCCCGCACCTCCGACGACGACGAGTTCGACTCGCTGCCCGCCGACGCCGGCCGCGAGACCCGACGTCGCCTCGGTGAGGCACTGGCGCCGGGCATGGGCCGGCTCTTCGAGCAGTACCCGTGGCTGGCCGACCCGGACGGGCACGCCGAACACGGTTCCGCGACCTCGACAGCCACCGTGGGCGCGGCCGTCACCGAGCTCTACAACCAGGCGCAGCTCGAGGTGCTCTACCGCGCGTACCTCGTGTCGGCAGGCAAGGACGACGACCTGGCCGTGCTCGAGGCCGCGCTGGACGCGGCGGAGGGCGCCGAGGGCGTCGCACCTTCGCCTGCTCCTGCTCCTGCTCCTGCTCCTGCTCCTGCTTCTGCTCCCGAACACGACCCGAGGACACGACCATGACCGAGACCGACTCCACCCGCACCTCCCTCGACACCGCGCCCTTGCTCGCCGAGGACGTGCTCGTGCTGCTCTTCGACCCCGAGTCGGGCACGATTCGCTCGGAGGGCACGCCCCTGCTGCACACGCTGGCGGGCGCCGTCCTCACCGAGCTCGCCCTCGACGAGGCGGTCAGGGTCGACGAGCACGGGTCGGGACTGCGCGGGCGACTCGTCCACGCCGTCGAGGGGCGACAGCCCGTCGACCCGCTGCTCGCGACCACGTGGCAGCGCCTCGTCGAAAAGTCGACCGACCTGCGGTCGCTGCTGCTCGAGATCGGGCCACGGCTGCGCGGGCCGGTGATCGATCGGGTCGTCGAGCGCGGGGCGCTGCGCCGCGAGAGCCGCAAGACGCTCGGGTTCATCCCGACGACGGCGCTCGTCGACGGCGGCACCGGGCGACGCGAGGAGCTGCTCGACCTCGTGCGGCCCGTGTTGTTCGACGACCAGGAACCGTCGCCGCGGTCAGGCGCGCTCGCGGCGCTGCTCTCGGCCAGTGGCGCGCTGCCGGCGCTGCACCGCGACCTGCCCTGGTCGGGCGCGCTCTACACCCGCGGGCGGCAGCTGCAGCGCGGCGAGTGGGGTGCCGCCGCCACCGGCGAGGCCGTGGCTGCGTCGGCTGCCGCGGTCGCCGCCGCCGTGCTCTCGAACTCGCTGTTCGTCAGCGTCGTGCTGCCGTCTCTCCGCGACTGAGCCGCTGCTCGGCCTCGCACCCCTCCTCCTGCCCTTCCTGCTCTTCTCTCCTCTTCTTTCCTTTCCTTTCCTTTCCCTTACCCCTTCTTCCCGTCCTGACGACCCCACCTCTGGAGACCGCCATGTCCCACTTCGTCCTCAGCGCCTCCTCGGCTGCTGGCACCTCGGCCGCCACGAACTCCGGCGGACCGTTCGCCTGGTTCCAGGACCTCGTCGGCCAGGTGCCCGAGATCGTGCAGCCGCTCGTCATCGCCCTGGCCGGTGCCGTCCCGTTCATCGAGGGCGAGGGAGCGTCCGCGCTCGGAATCATCGGCGGCGTGCACCCGGTCGTGGCCGCCCTCGCCGGGATCGTCGGCAACCTGCTCTGCGTCGTGGTCGTCGTGCTGCTGGGGTCACGGATCAGGGAGGCGCTGGTCCGGAGACGTGCCGGTCGCGGCGCGCCCGTGGCCGGGGCCGCGGATCCGAGCCCGTCGGCCGCGGGCGTTGGTGTCGGCACCGCTGCGACCGGTGGCGGTCCGGTCGCCTACGCCGCTGCTCCTGGGTCAGCGGGGGCCGCCGCGTCGACTCCGGCTGCCGGGGCAACTCCGGACCCTGTCGCGGCCGGGTCGGTCGAGGCGACGGAGGCGGTGCCCGAGAAGAAGGGCAAGGCGCGGCTGCGACGCTGGCTGGTGAAGTTCGGGGTGCCCGGGGCGAGCCTCCTGGCCCCGCTGGCGCTGCCCACCATGTTCACGGCGGCCACGTTCGTCGGGTCGGGAGTCTCCAAGGGCTGGGTCATCCTCTGGCAGGCCGTCGCCATCGTGGTCTGGACCACGCTCATCACGCTGCTCGCCACCGGTCTGATCTCCGCGATCGGCTAGCTGCCTCTGCTTCCCTTCCTCGCTGGGCCGGTGAACCGGCAGGAAGTGCTCTCGACGGGGCTTGAGAAGTCACTTCCTGCCGGTTCACCCTTAGCAGGAAGGTCGAGAGGCCCCAGATCGACCTCTGGAGGGGCGGGGAGGTCGGTTCGGGGACGCTCGTCCAGCGCCGGTCACCCGCGCGGGGGTCGAGTGGTCAGGAAGTGCTCTTCATGGGGTCGAGGACAGCAGTATCTGACCAGTCGGACGGTGAGCCGGCAGGAAGTGCTGTCGAGGGGGCGGGGGGCAGCACTTCCTGTCGGTTCACCCGTGGGGGAGGAGGACCCGCCGGAGGCGGGCGGCGGCCTCGTGGCCGACGCGGGACATCGCCTCGCGGGTCTGCCCGCCGACGTGCGGGGTGAGCACGACGTCGGGGCGGTGCCGCAGGGGGTGGTCGCCGGGCAGGGGCTCGACCGAGGTGACGTCGAGGCCGGCTCCCGCGAGGTGACCGGACTCCAGGGCGGCGACCAGCGCCTCCTCGTCAACGATTCCGCCTCGAGAGGTGTTGACCACGACTGCCCCCGCGGGGAGCAGGGCCAACTCACGGGCCGAGAGGAGGCCGCGGGTCGCGTCGGTGAGGGGCACGTGGACGCTGAGGGCGTCGGAGGTGCGGAGCAGGTCGTCGAGACCGGCGGGCTCGGCTCCGGCCTCGCGGATCGCCTCGTCGTCGAGGTGCGGGTCGTGCGCGACGACGCGCATGCCGAGTCCGTCGCGGGCGATGCCGGCGACGAGCTGCGCGATGCGGCCGTAGCCGAGCAGGCCGAGGGTGGCTCCGGCGAGCTCACGTCCGGTCATCGACGCGCGCTCGACACCGGCGCCAGCATCGCCACCCGCACTCGCGAGTGCCGGGCCGAGCCCGCGGCGCGTGATCATCAGCAGCGCGACGGCGAGCTCCGCGACCGACCGGCTGTTGGCCGCGGGCGTCGTCGTGACCTCGATGCCGAACTCGGCAGCCGCGGCGACGTCGACGGTGTCGAGCCCGACCCCGTGCCGCGCCACGATCCGCAGCTGCGGGGCCTCGCGCATCATCGCCCCGTCGACGCGGGCGGTGCGGAGCAGGACGCCCTGCACCTCCGGAGCGACGTCAGCCCAGGAGGCGGCCGTCGCGCCCCAGCCGAGGCGCACGTCGGCCCACTCCGCCAGGGACTCCACGACCGCGTCGTCGATCGGCCGCGGCACCCACACGACGGGCCGGGCGGACTCGGCCGCGCTCTCAGCCACGCGGCACCAGCCGCCGGTTCGCCTCGCGTCGCTCGCCCTCGCCGCGCAGCAGCTCGTGCGTCGCCGCGACCACGCCGTCGACGCGACCCGCGGGCACGATCGCCACGCCGTCGTCGTCGCCGACGACCCAGTCGCCCGGAGCCACGGCGACCCCGCCGACCGCCACGGTCTCGCCGAGCCGGTACGGGCCGGTCTTCCACGGTCCCGCCGGCGTCACGGCCCGGGCGAACACGGGGACGCCCACGCGCTCCAGCTCGACCACGTCGCGGGCGGCCGCGTCGAGCACGATGCCGCCGACGCCCAGCGCGAGCGCCTTCTCGGCGACGAGCTCGCCGATCAGCGCCCGCGTCTCGTCGCCGCCGCCGGAGACGACGAGGATCTCGCCCCTCCTGATCTGCTCGAACGCGGCGTGCAGCCCGGCGTTGTCGCCGGGGCGG
Organism: Frigoribacterium sp. CFBP 13729; assembly: GCF_014841875.1. Taxonomy (NCBI): domain Bacteria; kingdom Bacillati; phylum Actinomycetota; class Actinomycetes; order Micrococcales; family Microbacteriaceae; genus Frigoribacterium; species Frigoribacterium sp. CFBP 13729. Next base: position 60,801 of record NZ_JACYUR010000001.1, read on the forward strand.
GTCCAGACGGTGAAGGCGCGGCCCGACAGGGCTGCCCCGCGCCAGAGCGGACGGATGCCCTCGGCGACGCCGAAGCGCTCCATCGCGTCCGAGATCGTCGCGACGGGCAGCTCGCCGGCGGCGGGCCAGGCCCGCGCAGAGCTGGGTGAGGAGGACTCGGGGGTCTCGGGCTGCTGCGGATCGGGCTGGGGCATCGTCGCTCCTGTCGGTCGGGGTGGTGACCCGCGGCGACGTCGCCCGGGCCGGGGTCGTCTCAGTCGAGGGCGGGCGGCAGCCCGGTGCGGGCGATGTCCGAGGAGGCGGCCTGCAGCGCCCCGAGGAAAGCCGCGGTCGCCTCGTCGGTGAACCGGCTGGTGGGCCCGCCGAGCGCCAGCGCCACGGGCTGCGCTCCGTCGCGGCTCGGGACCGGCACCGCCATGCCGCTGTTGCCCGGCTCGCGGACGCCGTGCGACAGCGACCACCGGGCGGCCCGGGCCTGCTCGACGCGGGCGACCAGCGCCTCCTCGTCGACGGCCTCGGCGGCGGACCCGACGTTCGAGCCGGCCCCGGATCCGGACGGTGCACCGGCGCCTGACCCGGCGCCTGACACGGCGCCCGACCCGGCGACCGCAGCGGCCAGCGCCGCGACCTCGGCGCCGAGCTCCTCCGGCGCGACCGAGCTCAGCAGCACCATCCCGGCGGCGCCCTTCCACAGCGGCAGCTCGTCGCCGACCTGGACGACGTGCCGCAGCGAGTGCGGGCTCGGCGACTGGGCGACGACGACGCGGGTCGTGCCGCTGCGCACGTAGAGGCTGACGGTCTCGCCTGTCTCGGCGGACAGCTCGGCCATGCGTGCGGCGGTCGCCTCGGGCACGGTCCAGGCCGCGGCGGCGAAGGCGCCCCAGCGGATCAGCCGGGTGCCGACGGCGACGCGGCTGCCGGCGACGTGCTGCAGCATGCGCTCGGCGACGAGGGTCTCGACCAGGCGCAGCACGGTGGTCCGGGGCAGCCCGGACGCCGTGACGAGCTCGCCGATCGACAGGGAGGTGCGCTGGGGCGTGAACGCCTGCAGCACGTCGAGGGCGCGGCTGACGGCGCGGACCCCGCTCGCTTCCGTGACCATCGCCGACCTCTCGTCCCGACCCGCACCTCCGGACCGTCCTGTGCGGTCCGCCTTGCACGATGTCTCGACGCGAAGCTACCATCAGGCGGACACAGACATCCACCTAGTGGATGCCCGTCCGACGTCACAAGGGAGTGAACGTGGCCAGACCGAACGACAAGACGCGACGCCGCCTGCTCGGGGGAGTCGGCGTCGCCGTCACCGCCGCGCTCGTCGGCTTCGCCGCCGTGGACGCCGGGGACGGCACCGCGGGAGCCGATCCGAGAGCCAAGCTGACGGTGATGGCCCCGGCCGCGCCCGGCGGAGGGTGGGACCTCGCGGCCCGGGAGGCGCAGCAGGCGCTGCGGGCCGCCTCCATCGTGAACAACGTCCAGGTGGTCAACGTGCCCGGCGCGGGCGGCACCATCGGCCTGACCCAGTTCGCCGACTTCGACCCCGACCCGACGAACCTCATGATGACCGGCACGGTCATGGAGGGCGCGATCACCGTGCAGGGGTCGGCCGTGAACCTCGAGGACACGACGCCGATCGCCAAGCTCGCCGAGGACTACGAGGTCTTCATCGTTCCCGAGGACTCGCCCTACGAGACCATCGACGACTTCGTCGAGGCCTGGCAGGAGGCGCCCTCCAGCCACGCGATCGGCGGCGGCGGGCTGGGCGGCACCGACCACCTCCTCGCGGGGCTGTTCGCCCGCGAGGTCGGCGTCGACCCCGGCGAGATCAACTACGTCTCGTACCCGGGCGGCGGCGAGGTGCTCACCGCACTGCTGTCGGGCACGGTCGAGATCGGCGTCAGCGGCTACAACGAGTTCAGCGACCAGATCGAGGCCGGCAACCTGCGCGCCCTCGCCCTCTCGGCCGAGGAGCCCGTCGACGGGATCGACGCCCCCACCTTCATCGAGCAGGGCATCGACGTGAACTTGCCCAACTGGCGCGGCATCGTCGCCCCGGCGGGCATCACGACCGCCGAGCGGGACGAGCTCGTCGCCATCATCGACGAGATGGTCGCCTCCGACGAGTGGCAGGACACCCTGCGCCGCAACTCGTGGGAGCCCGCGGTGGTGACCGGCGACGACTTCGTCGAGTTCATCGCCGAGGACCAGGCCCGTGTCGACGCGATCATCGAGGAGCTGGGCCTGTGAGCGGCGTCATCCGGACCGTCTCGGTCACCCGTCGCGCCGTGGTCGTCGCCGACGGCTTCTGGCGCCGCCGCACCGGGCTCATCGTCCCGGCGCTGATGCTCGTCATCGGGCTCGGCCTCGTGGTCGGCACGGTGACGATGGAGGTGCCCGCCAACACGGCCTCGCCCGGCCCGCAGGTCTTCCCCTCGCTGATCGCCGCGCTGGTGATCGTGCTCGCCGTGCTGCTCGCGATCGACGTGCTCCGCAAGCCGGAGTCGGAGAGCGTCGAGGTCGCTCAGCCCGCGGCCCCCGGCCAGCCCGACGACGACCTCGTGCTCGACGAGGAGGGAGAGCCGCAGGCGCTCCGCCCGACGAGCAACCACCGCGCGCTGCTCGGCGCGCTGCTGACCGTCGTCGTGTTCATCGCGGCGCTCACCCCGCTCGGCTGGCTGCTCTCGGGCGCCCTGCTGTTCTGGGGCGTCGCCCGGGCGCTGGGCAGCCAGCGTCCGATCTTCGACATCCCCCTGTCGCTCGCGATCTCGTCGATCGTGCAGCTCGCCTTCTCGGCCGGTCTCGGCCTCAACCTGCCTCCGGGCGTCCTGGGAGGGATCCTCTGATGGAGTCGCTCGCGAACCTCGGCGACGGCTTCGCCACCGTCCTCACGCCGATCAACATGCTCTGGGTGCTCATCGGCGCCCTGCTCGGGACCGCGGTGGGCGTGCTGCCCGGCCTCGGCTCCGCGATGGCCGTCGCGCTCCTCCTGCCGGTCACCTTCTCGCTCGACCCGATCGGCGCCTTCATCATGTTCGCCGGGGTGCTCTTCGGCGGGCTGTTCGGCGACTCGATCTCGGGCATCCTGATGAACACGCCGGGCAACAGCACGGCCATCGCCGGCACGATCGAGGGCCACAAGATGGCCACGAGCGGCCGGGCCGCCCAGGCGCTCGCCACGTCGGCGATCGGCGCGTTCATCGGCGGCATCATCGCGTCGATCCTCGTGGTGTTCTTCGCGCCGCGGCTCGCCGAGCTGGCCACCCTGTTCGGGCCGGCCGAGTACCTCGCGCTGGCGGTGTTCGCCTTCGTGGCGATCTCGGCGGTCGTGACCGAGTCGGTCGTCCGGGGCCTCGGCGCCCTCGCGATCGGCCTGGCGATCTCGGTGGTCGGCATCGACGGCATCTCGGGCGCCTCGCGCTTCACGGCCGGCGTGCCCGAGCTGTTCGACGGCATCGACATCGTCGTCATCACGGTCGGCCTGCTCGCCCTCGGCGAGGTGTTCAGCGTCGCCGCCCGCCGCGGCTCCCGCGACGAGACGCAGCTGCTGCGCTCGACCGGTCGCCTCTGGCTGTCGCGGCGCGAGCTGCGGCTGGCCGCGCCCGCCTGGCTGCGCGGCACGGCGATCGGCATCCCGTTCGGGATCATCCCGGTCGGCGGGGCCGAGGTGCCGACGTTCCTCGCCTACGGCACCGAGAAGCGGCTCGACGCACGTCGCAAGTCCCCGATGTTCGGCCGCGGCGCGATCCAGGGCGTCGCCGGACCGGAGGCGGCCGGCAACGCGACCGCCGGCACCGCGATGGGCGCGCTGCTGGCGCTCGGCCTCCCGACGTCGGCCACCGCGGCGATCCTGCTGGCCGCGTTCCGCCAGTACGGCCTGCAGCCGGGGCCGCTGCTGTTCGACCGCGCGCCGGACCTCGTCTGGGCCCTGCTCGCGAGCTTCTTCGTCGGCATGGTCGTGCTGCTCATCCTCAACCTGCCGTTCGCGCCGCTCTGGGCGAAGCTGCTGAAGGTGCCGCGCCACTACCTCTACGCAGGCATCACCGTCTTCGCGATGCTCGGCGTCTACGCGACGAGCAGCAAGATCCTCGACCTGGCGCTCGTCACGGTGATCGGGCTGATCGGGTTCCTCATGCGCCGCTACGGGCTGCCGGTCGCGCCGATGCTGATCGCGATCATCCTCGGCCCGCTCGCCGAGACGGAGTTCCGCCGGGCGCTGCTCGTCAGCGAGGGCGACCCGTCGATCCTCGTGTCGAGCGGGATCACGGTGACGCTGTACGTGGTGCTGGTGATCGCCGTCGCGGGTGCCGCGTTCACGAAGATTCGGGCGCGGCGTCGGGCTGCGCGCGGCCTCGCCGCCTCGGGTGACGCGCTCGACGCCCGAGAGAAGGAGAACGCGTGACCGACGCCCCACCCGCAGGTTCGACCGTGCCTGGGTCTGCGCCTGCGCCTCGCTCGCTCGAGGGGATCCGCGTCCTCGACATGACGAACGTGCTGGCCGGGCCGTACGCGGCCTACCAGCTGGCGCTGCTCGGAGCGGACGTGATCAAGGTGGAGACGCCGAGGGGCGGCGACCTGGCCCGCCAGCTCGGTGCGTCTGCGGAGCTGAACGGGCGCCTCCTCGGCATCTCGTTCCTCGCGCAGAACGCCCAGAAGCGCTCGCTGACGGTCGACCTGAAGACCGAGGGAGGCGCGGAGGTGCTCCGCAGGGCGGTCGCGGAGTCGGACGTGCTGCTCGAGAACTTCCGGCCCGGGGTGCTCGAGCGGCTCGGCTTCGGGTGGGACGCGCTCCGTGCGATCAACCCGCGGCTCGTCTACGCCGCGATCTCGGGCTTCGGGCAGACCGGGCCGCTGCGCTCGAAGCCCGCCTACGACCAGATCATCCAGGGCAGCTCGGGGATGATGAGCGTCACCGGCACCCCCGACACCGCGCCGCTGCGGGCCGGGTACCCGATCGCGGACACGCTCGGCGGGCTCGCCGCCGCCTTCGCGATCTCGTCGGCCCTGCTCGGGCGGGAACGGACAGGAATCGGCTCGGTCATCGACGTGTCGATGCTCGAGACGGCCGCGACCGCGATGGGCTGGGTCGTCTCGAACCACCTCGTCGCGGGCACCGAGCCGCGTCCGCTCGGCAACGACAACGGCACTGCCGCCCCCTCCGGCACCTTCGCGACGGGCGACGGCGCCCTCAACATCGCCGCCAACAAGCAGGAGCAGTTCGAGCTGCTCTGCGGCGTCGTCGGCCGCCCCGACCTCGTCGCCGACCCTCGGTTCGCCGAGCGGGAGGCGCGCAAGACGCACCGAGCGGCGCTCACCGCCGAGCTCGAGGCGGCTCTCGCCTCGCGGTCCGCGCTCTCGTGGGAGGAAGCACTGAGCGACGCCGGCGTGCCGGCCGCCGCCGTGCTCACGGTCGCCGAGATGCTCGACAGCCCGCAGGTGCGCGACCGGGAGCTGGTGCACTCGCTGCCGTTCCCCGGGGGAGCCGACGGCGACGACCCGCTGCGCGTCATGGGGCACGGGATCCGGATCGACGGGGTGCCGGGCAGGCCCACCGTGTCGCCGCCCCTGCTCGGGGAGCACACGGACGAGGTGCTGGCCGAGCTCGGGTACGACGCGGCAGAGATCCGGGCGCTGCACGAGGGAGGTGCGGTGTGAGCGCGTCAGGTGCTGGTTTGGGTGCTGGTGCCGCCGCCGCCGATTCGCTCGAGGAGCAGCTCGCCGCGGCCCGGGCCGAGAACGCCCGGCTCGAGGCGCGTCTCGCGTCGACGACCGCGTGGTGGTCGACCGCGATCACCAAGATCGCGCCCGGGGTCATCGAGCTGCGCGGCTACCCCGTGCAGCAGCTGATCGGGAACGTGGACTTCATCAGCACGGTGTGGTTGATGACGCGCGGCGAGCTGCCCTCCCCGCAGCAGGCCGCCCTGCTCGAGGCCGCCCTCGTGGCGAGCGTCGACCACGGACCGCAGGCACCGTCGATCGCGAGCGCGCGCATGGCGGCGACCTCGGGCGTCGGCCTCAACTCGGCCATCGCGAACGGGGTCAACGTGCTGGGCGACACCCACGGAGGCGCGGGCCAGCAGTGCGTCGCGCTGCTGAACGAGATGGTCGCGGCACACGAGGGTTCCAGTGCGGGCGAGGGCTCGCGCGCTGACGGGATCGGCGGGGCAGGCGGGCTGGGTGCGGGGCGTCCTCTGGACGAGCTCGCCGCCTCCCTCGTGGCCTCGTACAGGGCGCGCGGCGCTTTCGTGCCGGGCTTCGGCCACCGGTGGCACCCGCGCGACCCGCGTCGGGACCCGTTGCTGACGCTCGTCGAGCGGGCACGCGACGACGGCGTCGTGGCGGGCAAGCACCTCGCGGCTGCCCTGGCGATCGAGGACGAGTTGGCGGCCAAGGACGTCCCGATGAACATCGACGGGGTCTCGGCCGTCGTTTACGGCGAGCTCGGCATCGAGCCGGAACTCGCGCGCGGCCTCTTCGTGCTGTCGCGGTCGGTCGGCATCCTCGCGCACGCCTGGGAAGAGTCGCAGTCCGGCCAGCGCATCAAGGGTCCGCTGCCGAAGGGCTTCCTCGCCGACTACACGGGCCCGCCCACCCGCGCCGTTCACTTAGCGCCTTCTAGTCGATGAAGACGCCAGGATCCACATCTGGCTTCGCGGGGTCTTGTAACAGGGAGAGGGTCCGCCGGTGAAAATCATCGGGGCTGAAGGAAGGTAACTGCTCCTCCTGCAGGACTAGGACGCCTACCTTTCGAAGGAGAACCGCGTTTAAGGCCTCGACTCGCTCCGTGGCGATGCGCCACAATGTTGAGGGTGGGCGCCCCGTGCCTCCAAACCTGGCTCCGGCGTATTGGGGGGCGGAAGCAATTACCACTAGCAGGCTGACAGACCTGGCGAGCGCCGGTCTACCTCTTCTTCCCCGGGGTATCGGGCCCTCCGGAACGCCCCTCGCGGCCATCGCCAGGCGGAGCATGCTCCGTTGCAACATGTCTATAACTATTGGGCTTCTTGGTGAAACTATTCGAACTTCCACCGCGAAGCTCGTCCACTTTTCTGGATCACGAGCGCGTGCAACAAAATCGAGAATGGACATTCTCTGCGGGCCGTCCGTCGTGGGAACGCGCACCCCTGTTTCCAATGAGTGCGTGTCTTCGTACGAGACCATGATGAGCTCGCCTACTCGACCCTCAAGCCTTTCTAGGCGGAGTCGCTGTGAAGCATGATCATCGGCGACTCGTGTCGCATTGGCCTCACGATGAGAATCAGCTTCTCTACTGTCCGACGCGCCAGATGCTTCTGGGGAGGCAACCCTGCTGGCAGAATCATCTTCACTCTCGTGAGATGTAGCCGGACTTTCTGTTTCATTTGTTTCAAGATCGAGCTTCTGCGCGCGTTCTTCTTGGGTTGCATACGTGGTTTGGCCTAGAACGCGCCGCTGACGGAATGCCTCATCTTCGTCTGCGTCAACCTTGACCTGACGGGACCGCCAAGCTAACAGGCCATAGACCGTAAGAATCAGGCCAAGGAACACGAGACTTCCACTAACCCACGGATACGCCTGAAGGGCCAGAAGATACTGCTCGGCTCTGGTCTCTGCGGCCCGCTCGAGTGTCTTCTCAGCCGCAGCATTGCGAAATGATTCTGGTACAGCGGCTCGCATGACGAACCAAGGGATGGTCGCCGCTGAGGCGATCAAGACAAGGCCCACTGACGACACAAACTTGTAGAAACTGCTGTAATCGACCTTGAAAGGTTCGAGAGGATTACTCACAAGTTCAGCATGGCACATACACGGGGCCGTGGCGGACAGGCGGGCCTGCATACGAATGCTCGCTGAAGAGGGCAGGGCAGGACCCAGGACGTGGCGCTTCACTTTTACCGCGTCGCGGGTGGCGTACCGCGACATTCGTGAGAGCTCAAGACGGTTCCATCGCTTGAGCGTGTGCACGCCAACCCGCCGTGGGCGACGGGAAGTCGCCGACGTGGGGTTTGGAGCAGAAAGGTCCAGAGGGTACTGGCGGGGCTGACGGTCATGAGCAGGCGGGGTCGAGAGGTCAACAACCGTCCCTCGAGCTCGACGAAGGCACCGTTGTCGACCACTCGGCGGCAGGATGGGCGCGGGAGAGCGGAACCGGCGGTCGGAGGCGGGTCGGGGAAGCGGCGCGGGGCTAGCCGAGCAGGGCAGGGTCGAGGCCGTGGCGCTCGACCTCCATCGCCTCGCGGATCGTGAGCGGCCAGATGCGCGAGAGCTCGGGGCGGGTCGGGTCGCTCGAGATGTAGGCCACGCTCTCGACGTGCTGCTCGAAGGCGGCGACCTTGTCGCGCGGGGCTCCCACGACGAGCTGGAACCCGAGCGAGCGCAGGGCCGACAGGGCGCGGCCGGTGTATTCCGTGTCGGCCTTGACGAAGCCCTCGTCGAGCACGATCGGCGCGTAGGTCGGCACCCGGTCGGTGCCGTCGCCGAGCCGGAACCGCAGGGCGGCGCCGAGCACGAACGCGATCAGCTCCTGGCCCTCGCCGCCCGACTTGCCGGCCACGCCCTCGTGCACGATCTGGGTGCCGTCGGCCCGCGTCTCGATCGCCCGGAACTGGAAGTGCTCCCGCGCGTCGAGCACCCGACGGCGCCACGCGTCGCCGACCTTCGAGCGCTCCTCGAGGTGGGCGAGGTCGCGCCGGAGGCGGAGGAACCGACGCTCGACCTCGGCCGGTTCCCGAGACGGGACGGCTGCACCCGTCGTCGCCGCGCCTCCTGCGCCTGCGCCCGCGCCGCCTGGGCCTGAACCTCCGCCCGCGTCCGGCGCATTCGCCGACCCGCGCCCGTCGCCCAGGTGCTCGCGCAGGGTCCGCCGGAAGTCGGCCAGGTCGCTGTTCGACACGGGACGCGGCTCGATGTCGAGCGTCGACCCCTCGCGGAACTCGATCGCCCGCAGCGCCTCCGAGATGGGGCGGACGCCGCGCCGGATGACGTGGCCGTCCTCCTCGATCTGCACGAGCAGTGCACGGAGGCTGTCGCCCATGTCGCTGCCGGCCTTCTCGAGCCAGCTCTCCTTGGCGTGCGGCAGGTCGTCGTCGACGAGCCCGCGGTGGATCGCGAGCACGGCGGGCAGGCTGTCGATCGTCGCGTCGATCCCGGCGTTGCGGTCGAGCTCGAGGTAGCGCGCGAAGACGAGCTCGAGGGTCAGCTCGTGCTGGCCCCGCTCGCGGTCGTGCGCGTCGATCTGCGACCGGAGCTGGGCGGCGGCGTCACGGCGCGACCGCTCGACGTCGGCCGCCTCGCGCGGCGCGGTGAAGGGAAGCGTGCTGAGCAGCGCTCGCTCGTGGTCGTCGAGCGGGTCGGCGCCGTGCAGGGCGTCGCTGAACGCGTCCTCGATGTCGACCAGGGTCGCGTGCGTCTGCTCGAGCTGGTCGAGCACCTGCTGCACCTCGGCCCCGCGGCGGACCGCCTCGAGCCTGGCCTCGTCGTGCTCGGCCGCGGCGGCCTGCAGCGTCGCGACCTCGGGACGCTCGAGGGCGACCCGCTCGAGCTGGCCGCCCAGGTCGTCGAGGCGGGCGCGAGCCGGGCCGGCGTCGACGTCCGACCAGCTCGTCTCGACGGCGCGCTCGATCGTCTCGACCACGCGGCGTCGGGCACCGGCGACGGTCTCGGCCGCGTCCCACTCGGCACGGGCGGCGTCGAGGGAGCGGGTCAGCTCGTCGATCTCGTCGCCCAGCTCGGCGACGCGGGCGGCGTTGTCGAGGCCGATCCAGGAGCGGATCCGACGGTCGTCCTTCGTGACGCGACGACCGCCTCCGGTACGGAGGCCTGCCCGGGTCACGGCCCCGCGCGCGCCGTCGGGCAGCGGAACGTCGAGGTCGTCGGCACCCTCGACGCAGAGGACGCTGCGCTCGGCGACGAGCTCGTCGTGCAGCCAGCCGCGGAACGGGCTCGCCTCGTCGAGCACGAGCATCGACGGCACCGTGCGGGCGATCGGCGCGAGACGCGGCGTGAAGCCCGGGGTCGCGGGCACGAGGGTGACGCGGCCGCGCATGTCCTCGGCGTCGACGAAGCGGCGGACGGCCGCGAAGTCGTCCGAGTCGACGAGGAGGTGCGTGGCCAGCTCGCCGAGGACCCGCTCGACCGCGGTGCTCCAGTCGCGGTGCTCGGGGGCGACCTCCATCAGCTCGCCCGCGTAGGGCAAGCGCGAGACGGGCACGCCCGTGCCGTCCGCGATGCGACGGCGGCGCTCGACGGCCTCGTCGGGGACGTTGCTGCGGCGGCGCTCGAAGGACTCCTTCTGGCGCTGGCGCTCGCCCACGGCACGACGCGTCTCGGCGATGCGGGCGGCGAGCTCGCCGCGCAGCTCGTCGTGCTCGCGGCGGGCGGTCTTCTCCTCGGCGGCGAGCGACGAGGCGCGACCGCGCAGGGTCTCGAGCTCGTCGGCCGAGGTCGGCACGGCCTCGCCGACGCCCTCGAGCGGCGCGGCGAAGCGCCGGTGCTGCGCCTCGACGCGGGCGAGCGCGTCCTCGGCCCAGCGCACCTGCTCGCGGAGGGAGTGCGACGGGTCGCCGCCGAGATCGGCGATCTGTGCGAGGGCCTGCTCACGGGCACGGAGCGCGACCTCCTCGTCGTCGGCCGCGCGCCTCCTCGTCTCGGTCGCCTCGCGCTTCGCGAGCTGGACGCGGTCGACCTCGCCGCCCACCCAGTCGCCGACCTTGCCGGCCAGCCAGACGCGCAGACGGCTCGGCTCGGCGCCGGGCTCGTCGCCCTCGGCCAGCAGCCGGCGCTTCGCCGTCGCGTCGTCGCCCGCGGCCTGCCACTGCTCGGCGAGGGCGGGCACGGGCTCGAGCACCTCGAGCTTCTTGCGGGTCGTCTCGAAGACGTCGTAGAGCTGCGAGGCCTCGCGGTAGGTCACGAGCGTCGTCTCCCAGCGGCTCAGGGCCTTGGGCTGCGTCAGCACGAACTGCGTGAAGAGCTCGTCGATCGAGAAGACGCCCTTCGACGCCTGGGCACGACGCAGCAGCGTCAGCGCCTTGAGCTGCGACTCGTCGCTCCCGCCGATGCCGAGCACGCCGCAGAGCCGGACGCGCAGCTCGGGCTGCGAGTAGGTCACGAGGTCGTGCGCAGGGTCGACGAGGCGGCTGAGCGAGCTCTTCGTCAGCGGGGAGGTGCTGGTGGGGTCGCGGCGGGCCTCAGTGAGGCGGCTGAGGTCGAAGCGGCCGCGGACGAGCAGGTAGACGGTCGACTGGGTGACCTCGTCCTGGCTGGACGTCTCGGGGCCGATCCAGGCGAGGCGGACGGCGGTGAGGGTCTCGCCGAGCTCGGTGCTCCAGGTGATGGCCGAGCCGCTCGCGAAGGCCTCGCCGAGCGGGCGGAGGAACCGCGTCGTCGTCTGGTCGGAGGCGGCGTCGCGCACCTCGTCGGTCTTGCCGCGGGCGTAGCTGTAGACGGTGCGCTCGGAGCGCTGGCGGGAGTCGTCCCGGGCAGCCCGGTTGAACTCCTGCGGGTTCGGCATGATGACGGCGCTCATCGCGTCGAGCACGGTCGACTTGCCCCGCCCGGTCGGGCCGAGGATCGCGATGCCGCCGCGCCCGACGGGCATGCGGTGCAGGCCGGCGTAGCTGCCCCAGTTGAGCAGCTGCACGAGCTCGATGCGGTACTGGCCCGAGTGGAACATGCCGAGGTCGGGAGCGTCGTCGGGGGCGACGTCGACGTCGAGCGCGGGGGTCTCGGGTGTCGAGCCGCTGGTCCCGGTCGTCCCGGCCGTGACAGCGGGGCTGGGCGCTGGTGTGCCGACTGCGGCGGCCGGGGTGGCCGGGCCGGCCGGGGCAGCCGAGGAGGCGGCGGTCGCGTCGGCGGGGGAGGCGGGGGTCATGCCGGGTCTGCTTCCGTGTCGCGGGGGAGGTCGAGCGGGAGGTCGAGGTCGAGCGCGACCGCCGTGGGGTCGGGGGCGTGCTCGTCGGCGTCGGGCTCGTCGAGCTCCGCACCGACGTCGAGGCCGCTGCCGGTCTCGGAGTCAGCATCGAGGTCGGCGTCCGGTTCGGCCTCGTCGAGGTCGAGACCGGCCTCGAGGTCGGGACCGACCTCGACGTCGGGACCCGCGCCTCCTGCGGCGTCGAGGTACACCTGCTCGAGGTGCGCCAGCTGCTCGGGCCTGACCAGGGGGACGATCGCGGGCGAGACGGTGAAGAGCTGCGGGTCGTCGGGCTCGGGCTCGAGCAGGTCGCGGGACACCATCGCGGCGATCGCGGCGTCGACGCGGCGGTCGGCCCGCACCTCGTCGCGGCCCGTGTCGTCGTGGAAGCGCCCGAGGAACTCGGCGACCTGGTCGCGGGAGACGACGACGGCCTCGTCGTCGCCGTCGGTGTACGCGTGCTCGCGCCGCAGGAACACGAGCAGGAACGACGCGTCGCGCGACAGCGGCTTCTCGCGGCGCAGCAGCACGGGGGCGTCGTCGCCGCCCGACTGGCGCTTGAACGCGACCTCGTGGCGGTGGTCGACCTCGAGGTCGAGGAACAGCTCGGACAGGCGGGCGCGGATGTCGGCCTCGTGTGCCAGGAGGCCGGCCCACGCCTCCTTCTGCCTCGCCCGCGAGACGAAGCGGTGGGTCAGCAGGGTGACGAGCGCGCGACGGCCGGCGAGGGGGAGCGTGCCGGGGGCGGCGAGGACGTCGGCGGCATCGGCGGCATCGTCGGTGCCGGCGTCCGGTGCGGCGTCCTCGACCTCGGGCGTCGTGTCGACGGGGGCATCGGTCATGAGGGGTCTCCCTGGAGGTGCAGCGGGGAAGCATCGTCGGCGGAGGCGGCGCCTGTCAACTCAGCGGAGGACGTCGCCGTGAAGACGAGGCGCGGCAGCACGACCTCGCGGCCCGTGCCTCCCTCGTCGGCGGTGAGCACGACGGACTCGCGGTCGTCGGTGACGACGCCCCGGTCGACGGCGAGGTCGAGCATGCTCAGCACGAGGCCGAGGCGGCGGAACTCGGGCTCGGTGGCGAGCCACACGTCGGTGCTCGACACCTCGGCACGCTCGCCGAGGAGGCGGTCGAGCGTGCCCGCGACGGCGGCGGGGCTCGTGCCGGCGGTGAGGCGCAGCGCGACGCGGTCGGCCTCGGGCAGGGCGAGGTCGCCCTCGGTGACCTGCACGTCGACGGTGGGCCGGCCGCGCTCGCTCCAGAGCTGCAGCTGGGTGAGGTCGACGGCGTCGAGGGGGCCGAGGCCGAGCACGTCGGCGGGCAGCACGGCGGCTCCCGGCCGCTGCTCGGCCCAGGCGGCACCCGCGTCGAGGGCACGGTCGGCGAGGGCGAGCAGCCGCTGGTGCCGGTCGGCGCCCGAGCGGCTGAGGAACCGGCGGAGCGACGACGTCCAGCGGCCGTACGTCTCCTGCACGGCCTGCTCCTCGGCGAGCAGCGACGAGATGAGCTGCTCGAGCTGGGCGCGCTGGCGCTCGCCGATCTGGGAGGCGGCGTCCGGCTGGGCGAGGACCGTCTCGATGTCGGCACGCATCTGGTCGATCTCGCTCGACGACAGCATCTGGGCGAAGCCGCGGTAGGCCCGCCCCTCGGGCGTCTGCTCGAGCAGGTCGTTCTCGCGGAGGTACTGGTCGACGAGCGCACCCTTGCCGAGGTCCTCGCTCGCGGCACGGCGGGCGACCTCGCGGTGCCGCTGCTCGACCATCGCGCTCAGCTGACGGAAGTCGGCGGGCAGGGACGCCGTCAGCCGGACGACCTCGTGCAGCTGACGGCTCAGCGCGTCGAGGGGGACCGGCTCGGTGCCGTGCTGCTCGATCCGGTCGCGCCGACGCTGAAGGTCGGCGAGCTGCGCGTCGATCCGGCCGAGCTGCGACTCGACGCTCGGGTCGGCGAGCCCGGCCAGCTGCCTGACGGCGTTCGCGATGCTGCCGAGGCGCGCCTCGCTGACGGCGTTGTCCGCCTCGACGAGCTCGCGCACGATCCGCAGCGCCCGGAGCGCGTGCGGCGAGAGCCGGTACTCGGCACGGGCCGTGTCCGCCGAGGAGGCGCGGGTGCGGACGAGCCACCGGGCGTCGACCCAGCTGCGGCAGTAGTCCGCCGGGGTGGCGCGCGTCTCGGGTGCGGGGCCGTCCGGGGCGGGCGCGGGCGGCGCCTCCTCGGCGGGGTGCTGGTCGTGGGCCGGCTGCTCGGTGCTGTTCTGCTCGGTGCTGTTCTGCTCGAGGGCGTCGGCGACGCGCTGGTGGAACCAGTCGGCCGAGACCGGGCCCTCGGCCTGCTCGAGGTGCTCGGAGAAGAGGGGGACGACCCACCGGCTGTTCGTGCTGCGGAGGAGCGCCCAGGTCGGGTCCGCCTCCCACACGTCGCGCACGTCGTCGCGGGTGAGGGGGCCTCCGGGAGCTGCCGCCTCGGGGGCGGGGGCTGCTGTCTCGTCCACCGTTCGTCCCCTCCTGAGCCGTGCCGACCGTGCTCGATGTCGACGGACGACGATACCGTGCGCGGGCGGCGGGCCCTGCCTCGGCGGGTCCCCGTCGTCGCCGGCGGGCGGGCGCCCACCCGCCGCCGGGCACGGTGACCCGCCGCACTGCACGGCGACCCGCCGCACGGCACGGGAACCCGCCGACCGGACGAGATCAGAGCCGCGCGGTGCTCCACTCGACGTCGAGGGTCGCCGTCGCACCCGGAGCCAGGGTCGTCAGCGGTCCGAGCACCTCGAGCTCGACGAGGTGGGCGGAGGGGTGCAGGCCCTCCAGCGACTCGATCGGGGCGGCGGTGGGCCGCTGCAGCCAGACCTCGACCTTCGAGCCTCCGTCGGGCCACGTGCCCGCCCCGTCCGGCGCCGTCGCGAGGCCGATCTCGAGCCCGTCGGGGCCGTGCAGCTCGACCGACCCGGACGCGTCCGGGTAGCCTCGCTTCGCGACGCCGGTGCCGAGCGGCAGGGCCACGTCGCGGCCGCGGCGCGTGCTGTGCAGCTCGCCCTCGTACGTGCCGAGGTCGAGCTCGACGGCCTCGTTGACGTGGGGGACGACGACGACGGCGTCGCGGGCGGCTCGGCCGTCGGGCCCGTCGGGCCCGCCGGTGTCGACCTGGCACACCTCCCAGATCGCCCAGCGCCGGCTCGTCCCCGAGGTGTTCGTGAAGGTGACCCGTTCGGTGAACGACGACGTGCCGTCGAGGAGGCGGAACTCGCGGACGACGCGGAGCCCGGTCCGCGGGTCGTCGCCGCTGGTGAGCGTCACGGTCGCCTCGGCGTCGTCCGCCTCCCACTCTGCCGTCCACGGACCCGAGTCGAGGACGGGATCGGGCGGGCCTGCCCACTCGTCCGGCCCCGACCACCCCTGCGGCGCCGGCCAGGTCTTGGAGCCGCCGAGGTTCGCCCAGGTGTCCATGCCGCCGTCGCTCGCGGGCCAGTCGGCCACCGGCACGAGCGGCACGAGGTCCGCGCCGACGAGCTCGGGGTTCTGCCAGAGCAGCTCACGGCCGCCCGCGACGAGCGACAGGAGCCGCCCGCCTCGGGTCGGCGCGAAGGCCAGGACCAGCTCGTCGGTCGTGACACGGAGGAGGGGCAGGTCGGCCCGCCCGGTCCGCTCGACGACGACCGTCACGAGGCGGCGTGCCCGACGGTCGTCGTCCGCGACGCGGGCTCCTCGCGCACGGGAGCGCCGTCCGGCACGAGCACGACCTTGCCGGTCGCCCCAGCGGCCGCGATCCGGTACGCCTCGTCGGCGTCGCCCAGCGGGAGGCGGTGCGACACCACGATCTCGGGGCTGAGGCCGCCCTCGGCGATCATCCGCGCGACGTCCTCCATGCCCTGCAGCGACGTCACCCACGAGGCAGTGAGGGTGAGCTGCTTGTGCAGCAGCGTGTCCGAGACCTCGGTCTCGAGCCGGCCGCCCTCGCCCAGCAGGCCGACGCGGCCCCACTCGGCCGCCGCCTCCACCGCGGTCGACCGGCCCGGCGTGCTGCCCGAGCAGTCGACGGCGACCTGGCAGCCGACTCCGTCGGTGAGGGCCAGCACGGCCGACACGGCGTCGGCGTCGGCGAGCACGACGTCGTCGACGAGGCCCGTGGCGCGGACGAACTCGATGCGCTCGGGTGAGCGCTCGACGCCGATCACGCGACGGGCGCCGAGCATCCGGCCGAGCATGGCGGCCGCCAGGCCGACGGGCCCGAGGCCCACGACGAGCAGGTCCTCGCCGCCGTGCACGCCCGTGCGGCGGAGGCCTTCGTACGCGGTGCCGAAGCCGCACGCGATCAGGGCGCCGTCGACGTACGAGAGGCCGTCGGGAAGCGGCACGCAGGTCGACTCGTCGACGAGCACGTACTCGGCGTGGCCCCCGTCGCGCTGCCAGCCGTACGAGGCCTTGTGCGGCTGGTCGGTGCAGCTGATGAAGTAGCCGGAGCGGCAGTTGCGGCACCGGCCGCAGCCCTGGATGTGGTAGACGATCACGTCGTCGCCGACGCCGAAGCGGGTCACGCCCGGCCCCGCCGAGACGATGCGCCCCGAGGGCTCGTGCCCGGCGACGACGCCCTTGTATGCCGGCGCGCCGTCGAGGCCCTTGTGGGTCTTGTAGCCGCCGTAGATGAAGCCGATGTCGCTGCCGCAGATGCCGCTGGCGCCGACCTGCACGAGCACCTGGCCGGGGCCGGGCGTCGGCACGTCGCGGGTGCGCAGCTCGGCGGTGCGGTCGCCGGGCAGGAACACGCCCTGCATGGTGTCGGGCAGCGACGAAGAGGTGCCCGTCGCGCCGGCGGGGGAGGGTGCGGTGGTGGTCATGGCCTAGCTCTCTTCGATCGACCCGCGCTTGCGGGACAGGGTGACGTTGAGGAGGACGGCGAGCACGATGATGACACCGCGCACGACGCTCTGGAGGAACGAGTCGACGCCGAGCAGCACGAGCCCGTTGCCGATCAGGGTGATGAAGATCACGCCGAGGAACGTGCCGACGAGGCTGCCGCGCCCGCCCGACATGGCCGTGCCGCCGATGACGACCGCGGCGATCACGTCGAACTCGAGGCCGTTCGCCGCGCCGGCGTTGCCGGAGCCGAGGCGGGCGGCGAGCAGGACGCCGCTGAGCGCGCCGAGCATGCCCATGATCGCGAACAGGATGACGCGCACCCGGGCGACCTTGATGCCGGCCAGGCGTGCTGCCGCGGCGTTGCCGCCGATGGCGAAGACCGAGCGGCCGAAGGCGGTCTTGCGGGCGACGAACGCGAAGACCAGGAACGCGACGATCATGATGACCGCCGGGGTCGGCACGCCGACGATCGTGCCGGTGAGGAACGGCATCACCGGCTCGTCGAGCGGCAGCGGAACGGGCAGGGCGTCGGTGCCGAACTGGCCGAGGCCGCGCAGCACGCTCCAGAGCCCGAGCGTCGCGATGAACGACGGCACGAGGAACCGGGCGCGCAGCACGCCGGCGAGAGCGCCCCAGCCGGCCCCGACCACGAGGGTGATGAGGATGGCGAGCAGGGCCGGCAGGCCCCACTGCGTCATCGCGACGGCCACGATCACCGACGACAGGGCGACGGCGGGGCCGGTGCTCACGTCGATCTCGCCGGCGATGATCACGAGGGTCATGCCGGTGGCGGCGATGCCGATCAGGGCGGCGTCGCGGAGCAGGCCGCTCTGGTTCGCGATCGTGAAGAAGCCGACCGCGTTGAACATGAGGTAGAGGTACAGCAGCACGATCGCGACCAGCAGGCCGACGATGTTGACGAGGGTGGTGTTGCGGCGGAACGCGTCGCGGACGCGGCCGAGGGCGGAGTCGCGGGGCGCGCCTCCTCGTCCCGGGGCCGGGGCGGTCGTGGGGTCGAGCGTGGTGGTCATCGGGTCGTCCTTCTCTAGCTCGAGACCATGGAGGCCTGGAGCAGCACGGGCAGGGAGATGTCGGGGGCGCGGAACTCCTCGCGGAGCCCGCCGTCGCGGAGCACGAGGACGCGGTCGCAGGCGAGCGGCAGCTCTTCGATCTCGCTCGAGACGAAGACGACGAGCTTGCCGGTGTCGGCGACGGCGCGCATGATCTCGTAGATCTGCGCCTTCGCCTCGACGTCGACGCCGCGGGTGGGCTCGTCGAGCAGCAGCACACGGCTGTCGGCGTGCAGCCAGCGGGCGATCACGGCCTTCTGCTGGTTGCCGCCGCTGAGGGTGCTGATCGGGCGCGACAGGTCGTGCGCCTTGATGTTGAGCTTCTCGGCGAGGGCCCTCGTGGCGGTGGCGATCGAGCCGGCCGACAGCGCGCCTCCTCGGCTGACCTTCGCGAAGTCGCTCATGACGATGTTCTCGTCGATGCCGAGACCGGGCACGACGCCGCGGCCCTTGCGGTCCTCCGGGGTCATGCCGACGCCGAGCGCGAGCATGCGGGAGGCGGTGGGCCGGTCGACGACGGAGCCGGCGATCGCGATCGTGCCGGCCGCGGCCGGGCGGAACCCGGCGATGGCCTGCAGCAGCTCGGTGCGGCCCGAGCCGAGCAGCCCGGCGATGCCGAGCACCTCGCCGGCACGGCCCTCGAAGCTGACGCCGCGGAGCTTCGGCGCCACGTCGAGGTCGGTCACGCTGAGCAGCACCTCTCCGGAGGTCACCGGGCGGGTGGCGACGGCGCGCTCCTCGGGGTCGGCGCCGATCATCAGCTCGATGATGTGGGCGGTGTCGCTGCCCGCTATCGAGACGGTCTCGACGACCTTCCCGTTGCGCATCACCGTCGCGGTGTCGGCGATCTGCCGGATCTCGTCCATCCGGTGGCTCACGTAGAGCACGGCGACGCCCTGCGCGGCGAGCCGCTTGACGGTGTCGAGCACGAGGTCGACCTCGGCGGCCGCCAGGGCGCTGGTGGGCTCGTCGAGGATGAGGAGGCGCGGGTCGTCCTGCAGTGCCCGCCCGATCTCGACGATCTGCTGCTGGGCGAGCGTCAGCCCGGCCACCTCGGCGTGTACGTCGATGTCGGCGCCCAGGCGCGCGAACGTGGCGCGGGCCCGCTCGACCATGGCGCGCGTGTCGATGCCGAACCGGCCGCGGGGCCAGCGGCCCATGGCGAGGTTCTCGGCGACCGTCACGCCGGGGACGAGGCTGAGCTCCTGGTAGCAGGTGGCGACCCCGGCGGCGGAGGCGGCGGTCACCCCGCCGTCGCCGAGCGGCTGACCGCCGAGCAGCACCTCGCCGGTCGTCGGGGTCTCGACGCCGCTGAGCAGGCGGATCAGCGTGGACTTGCCGGCGCCGTTCTGGCCGAGCAGGGCGCGGACCTCGCCGGCGTGGACGGCGAAGTCGACCCCGTCGAGGGCGGTGACGCCGGGGTAGACCTGGCTGACGCCTCGGGCCTCGGCGATGGGCGCGCCGCGGTCGCGCTCGGGATCGAGCGGCACGGCCGGGGTGGCGGCTGTCGACTCTGACAAGGGGATCCTCCGTGGATCGGGTGGTGGAGAGGGGGAGCGGACGAGGAGGAGCCCGACGGGTCGCCGTGCTCCTCCTGCCGATCAGGGGAGGCCGTCGGGGTGGGTCTCGGACCAGCCTGCGGCATCCGCCGGCAGGTACAGGTCGATCGGCGCGGCGACGACCTTCTCGTCGGGCGTCTTGCCGTCGATCGCGTCCTGGGCGGCGGCGAAGGCGAGCTTGCCGGCCTCGATGCCGCTGATGTCGACGACCGCCTTGAGCACGGAGCCGTCGGCCAGCTCAGCCGCGATGTCGCTCGTCATGTCCGAGCCGAAGACGGCGACCTGGCCGGTGAGGCCGCGGGTCTGGACCGCCTTGTACGCACCCACGGTCGCGCCTCCTGCCTCGCCGTAGAGCCCGTCGAGGTCGGGGTTCGCGCTGAGCATCTGCTCGGCGGTCGAGACGGCCGTGTCGACCTCGGCGCCCTCCTGGTTGGCGACGAAGACCGTGCCGGGCAGCGCGGCGGTCAGGGCTTCGGAGAAGCCCTTGTAGCGCTGCTGGCAGACCTCGTACTGCTCGCAGTTGATGACGCCCATCTTGGGTGCCGTGATGCCGGCCTCGGTGAAGTAGGCCGCGGCCTGCTTCCCGAGGTCGCCGCCGAACTTCAGCGGGTCGCCGAGCACCCAGGCCGTCACGTACTGGTCGACGGCGTCGTCGCTGACGCAGGTGTTGTAGCAGATCACCGGGATGCCGGCCTCGCTCGCCTGGCGCACCGCGGGGACGCTGCCGTCTGTCGAGACGGCCGACATGATGATGGCGCTGACGCCGGAGGAGGTCAGCGTGTTCATGAACGAGCTCTCCTTCGAGACGTCGCCCGCCGAGGTCGACTCGAGGAAGTCGACGTTCTTGGAGTCGGCGTCGGCCGCGTCCTGCACGCCCTTCTTCACGCCTCCGTAGAAGCCCTGCGAGTCGAGGTAGAGGGCGCCGATCCGCTCGGCCCCGCCCTCGCCGCCGTCGGCGGTCGGGATCGAGCAGCCGGCGAGGGCGGCGGCGGCCGCGAGCAGCGCGGCCGCGGAGAGGACGCGGCGTCGCGTCCTGGTGCGTGTCGTCATGGTCATGGTTCCTTCCTAGGGGCGACCGGCGTCGTCGCCGGTCGTGATCGCGGGGGCGGTCGGGTCGGGTGTGGAGACGGGGGAAGCGGGGGAGACAGGGGAGGAGCGACGCGGCAGGTCGGTCCCGAGGTCGGTCCGCAGGTCGCCGACCACGTCGCGGAGCCGCTGCACCTCGGCGTCGCGCACGTCCTGCGGGTCGTCCTGGAACAGCAGCATCGTCGGCAGCGAGGTCGCGAAGTAGTCGACCTCGGCCGGGGTCCCGGCGAGCTCGTCGACGAAGGCGTCGAACCGGGCGAGCAGCGCACGAGCCTCGCCGTCCGCGCCGAGGCGGGTCAGCGCGGTGACGGCGGCGGCGCTCCGCTCGGTGAAGGCCTGGGTCGCCATGCCGGCGAAGTCGCCGGTGGCGGCCGCGGCCTGCTGCCAGGCGGCGCGAGCCCCCTCGTCGTCGCCGAGAGCGGACAGGGAGTCGCCGAGGGCGAGGTGCAGCCCCGCCGTCGTCTGGAGGGGATGACGTGCCTCGCCCAGGCTCGCCGGGGGCTCGAGCGCGGACTCGACCCGGGCACGAGCCTCTGCGGCGTCACCCGCCGCGAGTGCCTCGCCGGCGGCCGCCAGCTGGGCTGCCTCCCAGACGCCGAGCACCTGGCCCTCGCCGCCCTCCCAGGGCTGGAACCGACGTGCCGCCACTGCGGAGATCGCGTCGTGGTGCCGGCCGACGAGGGTGAGCAGCCGGGCCCGGACCACGCTGAGGTCGTCCCGCTCGTCGACGAGGTCGGGACGCAGCTCGAGGGCACGGAGGCGGTCGGCCGGGGCTGTGCCGCGGCGCTCGGCGAGCTGGTCGGCCTCGAACAGCAGCCGGGAGTCGTCGGGACGACGGCGCCGGGCGGCCTCGAAGTGCGTCGCGGCCAGCTCGGGGTCGTGCTCGACGTTGTAGGCGGCGATGCCGAGGTTGCGCTCGGCGACCGCAGCCTGTGCGTCGTCGACGTCGCCCAGGAGCGCCCGACGCCAGGCGTCGGCGGCGTCGGTCCCACGGCCGTGGGCGTAGAGCCAGCTGCCCAGCAGCGACCAGGCGAGGCCGTCCGTGGGGACGACCTGCACGGCCTCGACGAGGACGGCGACGTCGTCGAGCCGGGAGGGGAGGCAGCGGGTCGCGTCGACCGCGCGCAGCGCGACGAGCGCACGACGGGCCTCGTCCGTGCGGCCGGCACGGGCCAGCAGGGAGGCGCGGTGGTAGCCGAGCAGGGGACCGACGTTCACCTGCCCCTGCGCGGTCCGGGGGAGCTGCGCCTGGGCGAGGTCGAGCACCGAGAGGGCCTCGTCGAGCCAGCCGGCGGAGCCGTACTCGAGCGCCACGTCGAGCAGGGTGGGAGCGTCGTCCGAGAGCACGCGGCCCGCCAGGTGTCGCGCCCACTGGTCGAGCGGGTCGAGCGCCAGCGTCTCGTCGAGGAGCGCGTCGGCCTCGTCGCGCCGGTCGAGCGCGCGGAGGACGAGGGCGAGGAGGTCACGTGCCTGCAGGTTGTCGGCGTCGCGTCGCAGCACGTCGCGGAGCAGCGGCTCGGCCGCGGCCGGGTCGGAGCGTCCGAGCAGCCGGGCCCGGGCCAGCGACGCGGGGGCCGCCCAGGCCGCGTTCCAGGCGGACTTGGCCAGCGCCTCCTTCGCCTCTGCGGTGCGGCCGAGCCGTGTCAGGGTCAGGCCGAGACGGTAGAGGGGCTCGCCGTCGGCCGGGTTGGGCGCCCAGGCGAGCTGCCGCGCGACCGCGGTGCGGAGCAGGGCGAGGGCCTCGTCGTAGCGGGCCGCGTCGTGCAGCCGCGTCGCCAGGGCGACGTTCACGCGCACGTCGCCGGGGTCGCGGCGGAGGGCCTCGCGCCAGTACGGCTCGGGCGAGCGCGTCGCGTGCCGGTACTGCTGCAGGTACTGGCCGACGAGGAACAGCTCGTCGACGGTCGCGACGTCGGCGGGCGCGGGCGGGGCGACGGCGGCGGCCGGGGCGGCGTCCGTCTCGTCCGTTCCGTCTGCGTCGCTCGCGTCGGCCGCTCGCGCCTCTGCGTCGAGCTGCGCGAGGACGTCGCGGCCGTCGACAGCCACGAGGAGGCGCCCGTCGGCGCGGGCCTCGACGACGAGCTCGTCGAGCATCGTGCCGGCGGGCAGGGGGCGGTCGAGCACGGCGGGCAGGCCCGGGGCGACGGAGGCGCGGTGCCGGTCGAGCACCGAGCCGTCGCGAGACAGGACGACGACGTCGACCTCGTCGTGGACGTGCGTCACAGCGAGCCCGACGCGGAGCACGGGGGCGCCGTCGCTGCTGCCGGCGCCGACGAGGTCGACGCGCATCGCGGCGTCCCGCGTGGCCTGGTGCGCGGGTCCGATCTCCGTGATCGGGTACCAGAACTGGCTGAAGGTCTTGGTCTCGCCCGGGGCGAGGAACGAGAAGTCGGGCTGGTTGTCGGTGTAGACGCCGGCCATCAGCTCGACGTAGGGGCCGTCGGAGTCGGTGAGGTTGTCGTCCCAGGCCCAGCCGAAGGGCGCGTCGCCCCAGGTCCACTGCTTCTTGCCGGGGGAGATCGCCCGGTCGGCCCAGTGCACGAAGCCGGCACGGCGGCCGTGGTCGTAGCCGCCGAAGAAGTCGTCGTCGGTCGCGGTGACCATGTACGAGGTCGGCACGGGGATGTTGCGGTACCAGTCGAGGCGGTCGGCGTCGGGGCGGTCGGCGTCGACGCGGGCGGGGTAGTCGACGCCGTAGTACTCGCCGGCGACCCGGGGGAAGTCGACGACGGCGCGCTTGGCGTGGTCGGCGACGTGACGGACGTCGGTGGGGAAGAACGACTGGTAGTCGTCGCCCACGGCGGCGGCGACGTTCGCCCACCAGAGGAACGTCTGCGTCTCGTCGCTGCGGTTGAACAACCGCACGCGGGCCTCGATCAGCGAGGAGTCGGGCCGGAGGCGGATGCCGTGCATGCCCTTCATGCGGGCGAACGGGTCGTGGTCGGAGCACCAGACGGTGACGGCCCCGTCGGCCTCGCGCTCGATCGACACGTCGGTCGGCAGGAACGTCGCGGGGCGGTGGTGCTGGGGCCAGTTGAACTCGACGCCGCCGGAGATCCACGGACCGGCCAGGCCCACGAGGGCGGGCTTGACGACGTTGTTCCGGTAGAAGATGTCGTAGTCGGCGGTCTTGTCGTAGGTGACGTGGATCCGCCCGCCCAGCTGGGGCAGGATCACGAGGCGCAGCCACGGGTTCTCGAGGTGGACCGCGTCCCAGGCATGCGGCTGCTTCTCGGGCTCGATGCTCTCGTGGAACGGCAGCGGGAAGACCCGCCCGGACGATCCTTGGTAGACGCGGGAGTCGAGGAAGGCCGGGTACCGGTCGGGCTCGCCCGGCAGGTACGTGTCGACGACGAGGGGCTCCGACCAGGCGGCGACGCCTGCCGAGGCCTGGTCAGCGGGCACGGGGGGAAGAGTCAACCTCGACTCGGCGGTGAGCATGAGGCCAGCGTACGGAGGCGGGCGACGCCTCCGGAACGCCCGATCCTGCGGCATGCCTGGACGAAACCACGATTCGCATCCATGATGGCGGGATGACCATCGAGGACGGCTTCCCCGGGCAGCGCCTGCTCGTCATGCCTCGCCCCCGCGTCCGGGCGGCCCTGGCACGGCCCGGCACGTCGCACCTCGTCGTGACCGACGCCGGGTACTTCCCCGAGGCTAGGGCGCACGGGATGGCCCGGCCGGAGGGGGTGCCGCAGAGCGTCGTGCTCGTCTGCGTCCGCGGCGCCGGCTGGTGCGTCGTCGACGGCATCCGTCACGAGGTGGCCGCCGGCCAGGTCGTGGTGGTCCCGCCGGACGCGCCGCACGAGTACGGCTCGGGCGACGCGTCGCCCTGGACGTTGTGGTGGCTGCACCTCGACGGTCGCGACCTCGCGGAGTTCCTCCGGGTGGCGGGCCTCTCGTCGTCGGCTCCCGTGCGGCAGCTGTCGGACGTCTACCGCGTGGTCGCGCTCATCGAGGAGGTGGTGCAGGCGATGGAACGGGACCAGACGTTCGCCAGCGTGCTCGCCGCCTCCGGCGCCGCCTGGCACCTCATGGCGCTGCTCTGCTCGGAGCGTCGCGTCGGCAGCCCCCGCGAGTCCGCCGTGGAGCAGGCCCAGGAGTACCTGCGGCAGCACGTGACGGAACGCGTCTCCGTCGACGAGCTCGCCGCGCTGGCCCGGCTCAGCCCCTCGCACTTCGCCGCCCGCTTCAAGCAGGAGACGGGGTCGACGCCGCTCCGCTACCAGACGCAGCTCCGCATGGCGCGTGCACGGGAGCTGCTCGACACGACCGACCTGCCCGTCGGGCTCGTGGCCGACCGCGTGGGCTATGTCGACCCCTTCTACTTCTCGCGGCAGTTCCGGGCCGTGCACGGGCTCACGCCCGTCGCGTACCGGGCCCAGCGCAAGGGCTGAGGCACCGGGTCGGGCTGCCGACGGGCGGGCGGACCGGCGTCCCGCCCGACCTGCCGCCCGGCCTGCTGCCGAGCCTGCTGCCGAGCCTGCTGCCGGGTCGTGTCGGCGGCGGCCGCTACGGTGTCGAGCACGCCCCGCGACGCTCGTCGCCCGGCCGGACCTGCACGAGGAGGCCCCCATCTACATCGCCGACGACACCGTGGTGACGAGCCCCACCGACCTCACGACCTGGGCCGCGTGCGAATGGGCGTTCCTGCGCCGGCTCGACGCGAAGCTCGGGCGGATCGACGCGGTGGTCGACGAGGTCGACGCCATGCTCGATCGCACGGCACGGCTCGGCGACGACCACGAGGTGCGGTTCCTCGCGCAGTTGCGGGCGACCCACGACGTCGTCGAGTTCGAGCGGCCGTCCCGCGACGAGTACCCCGCGGCGGCGCGGGCGGCGGCCGACGCGATGCGGGCCGGGGCCGACGTGCTCTACCAGGCGACGTTCTTCGACGGGTCGTTCATCGGGTTCAGCGACTTCCTGGTGCGGAACGACGCCGGCGAGTACGAGGTGTACGACACCAAGCTGGCCCGGCACGCGAAGATCCCCGCGCTGCTGCAGCTCGCCGCCTACGCCGAGCAGATCGAGGCGCTCGGCATCCGGGTGGGCGCGCAGGTGCACCTCGTGCTCGGCGACGGGTCGCGGTCGACCCACGACCTGGCCGACGTCTCGCCCGTGTTCCGGGCCCAGCAGGCGCAGCTCCGGGCCGTGGTCGCCGAGCGGGTGCGCGCGACCGAGCCCCTGGCCTGGGGCGCCCCGGGCGTCACCGCGTGCGGCCGTTGCTCGCAGTGCTCCGCGCAGGTCGAGCGGCACCGCGACCTCGTGCTGGTCGCCGGGCTGACGCTCACGCAGCGCTCCCGGCTGAACGACGCCGGCGTGCACAGCATCGACGAGCTGGCGGTCAGCACCGGCGGCGTGCCGGGCGTGGGCGGCGCGGCCCTCGCGCGCCTCCGGGGGCAGGCGCAGCTGCAGCTGGCGAGCGAGCACGGCCGACCCGAGGTGCGTCTCGTCGACGCCGGGGCGCTCGCCGCGATCCCTGCGCCCGACCCCGGCGACGTCTTCTTCGACTTCGAGGGCGACCCGCTCTACACCGAGGGCGACAGCAGCGTGTGGGGCCTCGACTACCTCTTCGGCCTCGTCGACCAGGAGGCGCGGTTCACCGCGTTCTGGGCGCACGACCTCCGAGAAGAGCGACGTGCGCTCGTCGCGTTCCTCGCTTACCTGCGCGAGCGGCGGGCGGCCCACCCGGGCATGCACGTCTACCACTACGCCTCCTACGAGCGGACCCACCTGCTGTCGCTGGCCGCCCGCCACGGCGTCGGCGAGGAGGAGATCGACGACCTCCTGCGCGACGGCGTGCTCGTCGACCTCTACCCGATCGTCCGCAAGGCGCTGCTCGTCGGCTCGCGCAGCTACTCGATCAAGAAGCTCGAGCCCCTCTACATGGGCGCCGACCTGCGCGACGACGCTGGGGTCGTGAACGCCGCCGACAGCATCACGGCGTACGTAGAGGCGATCACTGCCCTCCGCGCCGGCGACCCCTCGGGTCAGGCCCGGCTCGACCAGGTCGCCGACTACAACGAGTACGACTGCCGCTCGACCCTGCGGCTGCGCGACTGGCTGCTCGGCTTCGCCGCGACCACCGACGTCGACGCCTCGGACGACCTGCTGCCGCTCGTCGACGACGAGCGCGTCAAGGCCGAGCCCGACCCCGTCTACGTCGAGCTCACCGCCCTGCTGGCCGACGTCGACCCGCTCGACCGCGACGCCGACCAGACGGCGCTCGCGCTCGCGGCGGCGGCGATCGACTACCACCGGCGCGAGGCCAAGACGTTCTGGCAAGAGCACTTCGACCGCCTGCGCGGCCCGGTCGACGAGTGGGGCGACACCCGTGACGTGTTCGTCGTCGAGCGTGCCGAGGTGGTCCGCGACTGGGAGAAGCTGCCGCGGGCCCGCACCCTCTCGCGCGACCTGCGCCTCGTCGGCTCGCTCGGGCCGGGCAGCCGTCTCAGCGCGGGCGGTCCGTCGCCGCACCTCGTCTACGACGCCCCGCTGCCGCCCACCGTCCGGGCGGCCGGGCCCGGCCTCCGCGGGGCGACCGCCCGCGCGACGGTGCTCGACGTCGACGCGGACGGAGACAGCGTCGCCCTGCTCGTCAAGGAGTCGCTGGCGAGCGGCGGAGAGCCGCACCACCAGTTCCCGCTCGCGCTGACGCCCGCCGCACCGCCGCGGGCGGCCCCGCAGCCCGAGGCCATCTCGGAGTGGGGCCGCGCCCTGCTCGACGAGCTGCCGGCGATGCGACCGGACCCGGCGCTCGACCTGCTGCGCCGGGTCCCGCCGCGCGGGGGAGTCGCGCCCGTCGTCGGCGACGACACCGTGGCGGCCGTGACCCGGACGCTGCTCGGGCTCGACCGCTCGTACCTCGCCGTGCAGGGCCCTCCCGGCACGGGCAAGACCTACGTGGGCTCGACCGTCGTCGCCCGCCTCGTGAGCGAGCACGGCTGGCGCGTCGGCGTCGTCGGGCAGTCGCACGCGGTCGTCGAGAACTTCCTCGACGCGGTCGTCGCCAAGGGCGTCGACCCGTCGCGCGTCGTCAAGGTGCCCAAGAAGGGCACCGACGCCGAGACGCTGGAGGCGGCGGCCTGGACCCCGGTCAAGGACGGCGCCGCGGTGGCCGGCTTCCTCGCCGGGGCCGGCGAGACCGGCGGCGTCGTCGGCGGCACGGCGTGGACCTTCGCCAACGGCGACACGATCGCCCGCCGGTCGCTCGACCTGCTCGTGGTCGACGAGGCCGGGCAGTTCTCGCTGGCCCCGACCATCGCCTCCTCGGTGGCGGCCCTGCGCCTCCTGCTGCTCGGCGACCCGCAGCAGCTGCCCCAGGTCAGCCAGGGTTCGCATCCCGAGCCGGTCGACACGTCGGCGCTCGGCTGGGTGGCCGACGGACACGACGTGCTGCCTGCCGAGCTCGGGTACTTCCTGTCGCGCACGTACCGGATGCACCCCGCGGTGACGGCGCCGGTGTCACGGCTCTCGTACGCGGGGCAGCTCGAGTCCCGCGCTCCGTCCCGGCTGCTCCAGGGCGTCGAGCCGGGGCTGCACGTCGCGCCGGTCGTGCACGCGGGCGACACGACGTCGTCGGTCGACGAGGCCGAGCGGGTCGTCGAGCTCGTGCGCGACGTCGTCGGTCGCCGCTGGACCGACGAGCACGGCAGCCGCTCGCTGACCGACGACGACGTGATCGTCGTCGCGCCCTACAACGCGCAGGGTGCGGTGATCCGAGAGCTGCTCGACCGCGCGGGCTACGCCGGCACGACCGTGGGGACGGTCGACCTGTTCCAGGGCCGGGAGGCCGTCGTCGCGATCGTCTCGCTCGCCGCGGCCTCGGCAGCCGACATCCCCCGCGGTCTCGACTTCCTGCTGATGCCGAACCGGCTCAACGTGGCGATCTCGCGCGCGAAGTGGGCGGCGTGGCTCGTGCACTCGCCGGCGCTGGCGTCGTCGATGCCGACCTCGATCGCCGGTCTCGGGCTGCTGTCGCGGTTCATCGAGCTCGTCGAGGGCGGCGCGCACAGCTAGCCGGGCGGCCAGCCGGGCTAGCCGGACCAGCTACCGGGTCAGTCGACGCGAACGCGACAGAACGACGCGGAAGACCACGTCGTCGTGTCGCTCTCACATCGCCGGGCGCCTCGCGGCGGCGGCTCGGGCGCGCTGCGCGGCGACGAGGACGGCCTCGACTGTCGCCAGCGCGACGTCGGCGGGGTCGTGCTCCCAGACGCGGACGACTCGCCAGCCCGCCCTGGTCAGTTCGGCGTCGTGACGGGCGTCGCGCTGCCGGTTCGCGAGCAGCTTCGAGTGCCAGTACGTCGCGTTCGCCCGGGGGAGATGGGTGTGCGCCGGGCAGAAGTGCCAGAAGCAGCCGTCCACGAAGACGGCCACCAGGAGGCGCGGGAACAGCAGGTCGGGCCGGCACCGGCTCACGCCCCGCACCGGCCGGTCGACGAAGTAGCGCCAGCCGCGGGCGTGCAGGGCCCTCCGCAGCAGCCACTCGGGCTTCGTGTCGCGGCGGCGGATGCGGCTCATCCGGAGACGCGTCGCCGCGTCCGAGTCGAACTCGTCGGTCGTGGGTCGCCCTGGGTGCGACGAGGAGGGCATGGATGACGACGCTAGGGCGAGGAGACGCCCGACCCCACCCGGGCGGCGTCGCCTGTGGACACTCGACGGCTGCGTCGCTCGGAGGAGGAACGGCAGGCCAGAACCGGCCTCAGGGGCCGCCGAGCAGGACGCCGACCAGCCAGACGCCCGGCAGCACGAGCATGACGATGGCGACGTCGACGACGAGCAGGGCGACGTCGACGGCCTCGTGCTCCGACGGCTCGCTCGAGGGGAGCACCGTCGTCACCGCAGCGACGGCTCCGACCGCACCCGCCGTCGGCACCGTCACCGCCAGCGCCGTCGCGGCGACGATCGGCCCCGGCACGGACCACGGCACGCTCACGAGCAGGATCGCCGCAGTGACGCCCACGAGGCCGCCGAGCACGGCGACGACACGGGCGACGCGCACACGGCGACGCCTTGCCGGAGACGGCGCCGGCGACGGCGGGGGCGTCGGGGAGTCCATGCCGCGCAACGATACAGACCGGTCGGATCATGCGACACCGGGCTGCACGAGTCTCCTCCCCGGGGCTGAGCCGCCCGGCCAGAGCGCCGTCGAGGCGCCGGGCCGAGTCGCGAGCCTCAGTCCTGCGGCTTGGGCGCCACCACGAAGAACAGCACCCCGGAGACGACCACCGTCAGCACCGCGACCACCAGCAGCGGCGACGACACCCCCGACACGAACGAGGCGCCGCCCGACGCCGACGTCACGAGCCGGCCGATGAGCAGGGCCGCGGTCGCGAGGCCGGAGCCGAGCAGGCCGACGCGAGCCAGGTCGTGCAGGCGACGGGCGTCGTCCGCCGTGGCGCGCCTCCTCTGCCTCGGCACGAAGAGCACGACGGCCAGCACGGCCACAGCCAGCGGCACCACGGCACCGAGCGTCAGGGCGAGCTGGACGATGCCGAACAGGGCGGGCACGCCCTCGGGCTGGGTGTTCACGGCGGTCCTCACGGGATCGGGGCGGAGCAGGCAGGCGCGACGAAGGTCGCGTGACCATCTTGCCTGGTCGTCTCCCGCACCTGCTGACCGGGGCCGAGGAGGCGCGGGTCGCGCTCCTGGGCTCGCTCACGGCTGGACGGCAGACGTCGCCCAGACGACGTCGCTAGGGTCGCTGCGACGAGAGGGGGGTCGTGTGTTCGACGCCACCGGCCTCATGGGCCTGCTGCTGATGATCGTGGGAGTCCTGCTCCTGGCGGTCGCGCTGCCGCTCATCGGGTCGTTCCTGCTCGACGGGCTGATCCAGATCGTGCGTGGGGACGGCCTCCGGGTCTTCGGGCTCGCTGCCGTGCTGTCGCTCGTCACGGCCCTCGTCGGGGTCGCTCTGCTCGTCGGCGCCCGGCAGGTCACCGACGACATGGTGTCGCTCGGCATGCTCGAGAACGGGCTCAGCGGGCTCCTGTCGGTGCTCGTGCCCGCGATGGTCGTGCTCGCCGTGATCCAGTTCGTGCGGCGCCAGGTGCGCGCACGTCGCCAGCGCGCCGCGTAGCTTCCTGCACGGCCCGCGCACGCGCCGTACCTCCTGCCCTCAGGCCGGCTCTGTGGCTCTCGCGCTGGTCAGGGCAGGGGAAACACCCGAAAAGGGACAAGGCACCCTCGGGCCCGAAGGTGTCTTGTCCCTTTTCGCGTATCCAGCGCAGGAGCCGGCCGGCGCGGCCGCAGCGCCTAGTAGCGGGGCTTGCGGTCGCGGTCGCGGTCGCCGTCGCGACGGGGCGCGCCGCCGCTGCGACGGTCGGGCTTGATCTCGATCAGCGTGCCGCTGATGCGGGTGTCGACCAGGCGGTCGAGCATGTCGCGGCTGATGTCCGAGGCGAGCTCGACGATCGAGAAGTCGGGACGGATCTGGATCGCTCCGAAGTCGTCCCGGCTGAGGCCGCCCTCGTTGGCGAGGGCGCCGACGATCTGACGGGGCTCGACGCGCTGACGACGGCCGACCTCGATCCGGTAGGCGGTCATCGGCTTCGAGGTGCGGGGGCCGCGCTCGGCACGGTCGCCGCGGTCGGAGCGCCCGCCACGGTCGTCGCGCGAGCCGGATCCTGCGCCGCGGTCGTCGCGGGCCGGACGATCGTCACGGCGAGCCGGACGCTCGTCGGCGGGGTCGAGCAGCAGGGGCGTCTCGCCCTGCGCCACGACCGCGAGGGCGGCGGCGACGTCAGCCTCGGGCACGTCGTGGTGCTCGACGTAGTGGCCGATGATGTCGCGGAACGCGCTGATGCGCGCCTCCTGGGCGAGCGCCTCCGTGATCTGGTCGTCGAAGCGCGCGAGGCGCGTGACGTTGACGTCCTCGAGGGTGGGCAGCTGCATCTGCGTGAGCGGCTGGCGCGTCGCCTTCTCGATGGCGCCGAGGAGGCGGCGCTCACGGGGGGTGACGAAGCTGATCGCCGCACCGCTGCGGCCGGCACGGCCCGTGCGGCCGATGCGGTGCACGTACGACTCGGTGTCGATGGGGAGGTCGTAGTTGACGACGTGCGTGATGCGGTCGACGTCGAGGCCGCGGGCGGCGACGTCGGTCGCGACGAGGATGTCGAGCTTGCCGCTCTTCAGCTGGCCGACCGTGCGCTCGCGCTGGGCCTGGGCCACGTCGCCGCTGATCGCGGCGGCCGTGTAGCCGCGGGCACGCAGCTTCTCGGCGAGGGTCTCGGTCTCGCTCTTCGTGCGGACGAAGATGATCATGCCCTCGAAGGCCTCGACCTCGAGGATGCGGGTGAGGGCGTCGACCTTCTGCGGGTACGACACCATCAGGTAGCGCTGGGTCGTGTTGACCGAGGTCGTGGTCTTGGCCTTGACCGTGATCTCTTCGGCGTCGTTGAGGTACTGCTTCGAGATGCGGCGGATCTGGGGCGGCATCGTCGCGGAGAAGAGCGCGACCTGCTTGTCGTCGGGGGTGTCGGCGAGGATCGTCTCGACGTCCTCGGCGAAGCCCATCTTGAGCATCTCGTCGGCCTCGTCGAGCACGAGGTACTTGAGCTCGCTCAGGTCGAGGGTGCCCTTGGCCAGGTGGTCCATGATGCGGCCGGGCGTGCCGACGACGACGTGGACGCCGCGGCGCAGCGCGCTCAGCTGGACGCCGTAGGCCTGGCCGCCGTAGACGGGCAGCACGTGGACGCCGCGCATGCCGCTGGCGAACTGCTCGAACGCCTCGCAGACCTGCAGGGCCAGCTCGCGCGTCGGCGAGAGGACGAGGGCCTGCGGCTTCTTGGCCGAGACGTCGAGTCGGGACAGGATCGGCAGCGCGAAGGCAGCCGTCTTGCCGGTGCCGGTCTGGGCCAGGCCGACGACGTCGCGTCCGCCGAGCAGGGTGGGGATGGTGGCCGCCTGGATGGCGGAGGGGGTCTCGTAGCCGATCTCCTTGATCGCCTTGAGCACCTGGTCGCTCAGACCCAGGTCCGAGAACGTCGGACCGATCTCGGGTGCATCGGCGTCGATCGTGTCGTTCTCGGTGGTGTCGCTCATCCTGCAAGGGTAGAGGACTGCGGCTGCTCCCACGGCCGCTCGGCGCTGGCGGGTCGTCGAGACGCGCCCGGCGAGGCAGGTCAGGCGCCGCCGGTCGGTCCTCTTGAGCCGGCTGCGCCTGCCGAGCCGGTCGTCCCCGGCGCCGGCGTCTGCGGGCCGACGATGCTGATGGGCGAGGTGTCGAGCCGCTCGGACTGGACGACGACGCGCTTCACCCGGCGCCGCAGCGAGCGCCGCGCGCCGGGGGTGGCCAGCAGGCTGCCGAGCACCAGGCCGGCGCCGATGGCGAGCGTCGTCGAGACGGAGCCGACCACGTCGAGCGCTGCTCCGCCCGTGCCCGCCATGACGTTGAGCAGCGCGGAGGCGACGGCGAGCGACGGCAGGAGCGAGCCGCAGAAGGCAGGCACGGCGATGGCCGTCGCCGAGACGCGCAGGCGCGCCGCGATGACGGTGCTGAGCGCCCCGAGCAGGGTGGCCACCAGGAACGTCGCGCCGAGCAGGGGCACCTCGAGCTGCTTCAGGCACCACAGGGTGACGGTGCCGACGAGGGCTACGCCGATCGCGACCGGCACGACGCGGGCGTTGGCACCCTGCGTGACGGCCGTCGCCGACGCGGCGAAGAAGGTCGTGACGAGGAGGAGCCAGATCGGCAGGGTCCGGAGCGTGATGTCGGTCGGGTCGACCTCGATCGACAGGCCGGAGGTGAGGGCCAGCCCGCCGGGGATGCCCACGGCGATCCCCGCCACGATCAGGGCGATGATCAGCGCCCGGGACAACGCCATCGCGCGGAAGCCCGAGATGGCGTCCTGGGCCCAGGTGACGATCGTCACGTGGGGCAGGATCAGCACCACCACGGCGGCCACCATCGCGGCGGCGCTGCCGGCGCCGACCGCGCCCGCCCAGATCGCGAGCGACCCCACGGCGGCGACGCTCGCCGACTGCAGGGCGACGATGAAGAAGTTCGGGATGCCCTTGCGGGTGAGCCAGCGCCCGAGGACCATCGCGCCGACCATCAGGACGAAGGCCCCCGCCGCGCCGGCGAGCGAGCCGCCGGCCTGCAGCGAGACGGAGACGCCGAAGAGGCCCATGGCCGCGTCCGTGATCCAGGTCGGCCAGCGCGGGGGAGAGCGCAGCACCGTGACCAGCCCCTCGACGGCGCTCGTCATGTCGCGTTCGTCGTGCAGCAGCTCGTCGACGATCTGGTAGACGAGCGAGAGCCGGTGCAGATCGCTGCCCTCGGCCGCGACGACCCGCATCTTCACGAGGGGAGGGCCCTCGACGGGCGTGTACTGCACCGTGATCGCGGTGCCCGTGATGTCGAGCTCGAGCGGGGCCAGGTTCCACTTCGTGCCGACCGCGACGATCGCGACCTCGACGGTGCGGACGTCGGCGCCCGAGGCGAGCATCACCTCGCCGAGGTCGAGGCAGAAGTCGACGATCTGACGCGGCGAGTAGAGGTCGCCGAGGTGGCCGTGGGCGGGCGTCGTGCCCTCGTAGATCGTGCCGCGCAGGCGGGCGCGGACGTCGCGCATCTCCTGCGCGTCGACCCGACGACGGCGGACGCGCGCCGGACGCGGTGCCGGGGGCGCCTTGGGCGCACCCCGCCCCGACGCCTTGGCCGGGGCCTTCGGCGGCGTCCGGTAGGTGGGGATCCAGGGAGCCGCAGGGTCCCGGGTGGTCCCCGGCACCTCCTGGTGCGTGCCCTGGCCGGCGGGGCTGCTGCCGGGCACGTCGGGGGCGGTCCCCGGGGCGCCGACGGGAGCAGACCCGTCGGCGGCGGGTCCCGCCTCGGGCGCCGCAGGTCGCCTGGGCGGCGGGTCGTACGCCCGCGGGCCGTCGGCGAAGCCAGGCGTGCCCGCCCGGGTCGGCGTCCCGTCGCGGTCGGCAGGTCGGTCGGAGGCGGGGCGTTCGGACATCGGGACGAGTCTAGGCAGGCGCGCCCGGCGAGTCGCTGCGACCGTCGGCGACCGGCGCGTCCCCCGCGGACTCGGCCTCCGCCTCCTGCGCCCGCTGCCGGGCGAACATCTGCGGGACGATCCTGAGGAACGTCCAGACGTCGCCGCGGTCGTAGCTGTCGGGCGACTCGTCGCCCCCGAGGAACGGGTACGGCACGGGCACGTACACCTGGTCGGGACCGAGGGGACCCGTGCGGCGGGCGACCTCGTCGAGGTGGGGGCGGCGGAGGACGAACTCGTCGAAGCCCTCGTCGGACAGGACCATGGCGTCGAAGTGCTCGAGGGAGTCGAAGCGGCCGTAGTCCTTGAACGCGTCGCGGAACGGGTGCAGCACCCCGAAGGTGCCCTGCCGCCGGTCGTGGAGGAACACGTGCCCCAGGTGCGAGTAGCCGACGACGTCGGTGTACGAGCGGTGCAGCCCCTCCCAGCCGGGCAGGTCGCCGACGGGCCGGGGCGACGGGAGGAGGTGGTAGCCGGGCGAGCCGGACGCGGGCTCGGCCCCGGGCCCGGAGGCGGGGTCGGCAGCAGGCGCGGCCACCAGCTCGGGCGCCGGCCCGGCGGGGGTGCTGGCAGGCGCGCTGTCGGGTGCGACCGCGGTGTCCTGGGGGCTCGTCGTCGAGCGCCGGAACGGGTTCCTCATTCGCGTGAGCTTAGGGGGACCGCGCGCGCCCGTCGAGAGCTGACGAGAACTCAGGAGGTGGTCCGCCCGAGCGCAGGACCCACCTGCGGGAATGCACAGGCGCCGGGCCGGTTGCACCACGGATGAGCTCTGCCGACACCACTTCCCCTGACCCCTCGACCACCTCCACCTCCGCCCCGCGCACCGCGCTCGTGGTCGGTGCGAGCGGCATCACCGGCACCGCGCTGGTCGAGCGCCTCACGGCGGACGGCTGGGACGTCCTCGCGCTGTCGCGCCGCGCCTCCTCGGCCCCCGGCGTCCGCGGCATCGCCGCCGACCTGCGCAGTGCTGACAGCCTGCAGGAGGCGCTGGCCGGCGAACGCCCGACCCACGTCTTCTTCACGGCCTGGTCGCGCCAGGAGACCGAGGCCGAGAACATCGCGGTCAACGCGGGCATGGTCCGCGACCTGCTCGCCGCCCTGGCGCACGCGCCGGTGCAGCACGTCGCCCTGGTCACCGGCCTGAAGCACTACCTCGGCCCGTTCGAGGCGTACGCCGCGGGCGAGATGCCCGACACGCCGTTCCACGAGGAGGAGCCCCGCCTCGACACCCCGAACTTCTACTACGCGCAGGAGGACGAGGTCTTCGCCGCCGCCGCGCGCCAGGGCTTCACCTGGTCGGTGCACCGCTCGCACACCGTGATCGGCTACGCCGTCGGCAACGCGATGAACATGGGCCTCACGATCGCCGCGGCGGCCGCGCTGAGCCGCGAGCACGGGCTGCCGTTCGTGTTCCCGGGCAGCGAGACGCAGTGGAACTCGCTCACCGACATGACCGACGCCGGCCTGCTCGCCGACCACATGGTCTGGGCGTCGACCGACCCTGCCGGCGCGGACGAGCCGTTCAACGTCGTCAACGGCGACGTGTTCCGCTGGCGCTGGATGTGGCCCCGCCTCGCCGCGCACCTCGGCGTGGACGCGTCGCTGGTCTCCGGTCCGTCGGGCGCGCCGCAGCCGCTCGAGGTGCAGATGGCCGGTCGCGAGGACGACTGGGCGGCGCTCGCCGCACGTCACGGCCTCGTCGAGCCGGACCTCGCGCGCGTCGCGTCGTGGTGGCACACCGACGCCGACCTCGGCCGCGAGATGGAGGTCGTCACCGACATGGGCAAGAGCCGCGAGGCCGGGTTCGTCGGGTTCCGCCGCACCGAGCGTGCGTTCACCGAGCTCTTCGACCGGTACCGCGCGGCACACCTGGTGCCGTAGGGCGGCTGCGCCGCGCCCGCGGGGCCCGCGGGCTCTCCGGACTCCACACCGGCTCGGGACGTCTGACGCGCCGCGGGACCGCAAATGCCGACCGTCGTACCCGCAATAGTGGTTTTTCCGGGTGGTGGAAGCCAGATGCGCTGCCGATGGTCGGCATTGGCGGAAGGCGGGCTAAGTCGAGGAGGCGCGGGCCGGCGACTAGGGGAGGCGCGGGTCGTCCGCCGGGCCGTCGGACGCGTCGTCGAGGCGGGGGGCGCCCTCCGCGAGGGGCACGTCGTCCGCGTGGGCGAGGATCGACTGCGCCGTGGCGCCGAGCACCACGGTGGCGTCGACGCCGCGCGCCTCGGCCAGGGCTGCGCTGAGGCCGGCCGCGAGGCTGCCTCCAGCGGCTCCCAGGGTCGAGACGACCGCCTCCTGCTGTTCGGTCAGAGGCTCGTCGGCCTGCTCGGCGATGACCTCGCGCAGGTTGTCGTCGCTGGCGTCGAGCGCCTCGTCGTCGCCCTGCGTGATGGCGGCGGCCTGGGACACGATCGCGAGTGCGAGCTCTGCGGCGTCGCGCTCGGGCGTGCGGTCGGTCGGTGTCGTCTCGTCCATGCGGCGACCGTACGCCGCACTCGCGAGCGATCGTCAGGCAGCTCGGAGGCAACGTGCGTCGGACAGCTCGGAGGCAGCGCGCGTCAGGCGTCGAGCAGGCCGCGGATGTCGTCCGCGGTGAGCGACGAGCTGAAGACGGCGTCGTCGTCGACGACCGCGTCGAAGAGGGCGGCCTTCTTGCGGCTGAGCGCGAGGACCTTCTCCTCGATCGTGTCGTTCGCGATCATCCGGTAGACCATCACCCGCTTCGTCTGGCCGATGCGGTGGGCGCGGTCGACCGCCTGCGACTCGGCGGCGGGGTTCCACCACGGATCGAGCACGAAGACGTAGTCGGCCTCGGTCAGGTTGAGGCCGACCCCGCCGGCCTTGAGGCTGATGAGGAACACCGGCGACCCGCCCGAGCGAAACCGCTCGATCACGTCGGCCCGGCGCCTCGTCGACCCGTCGAGGTACTCGTGGGCGACCCCCCTCTCGGCGAGTCGGTCGGCGACGCGTGACAGGAACGACGTGAACTGGCTGAACACGAGCGCACGGTGCCCGCCCGCGACCACGTCGTCGATCTCGTCGAGCAGCTGGTCGAGCTTCGCCGAGGGCACGTCGTCGTAGGCAGGGTCGATCAGCACCGCGTCGAGCGCGAGCATCCGCAGCAGGGTGAGCGAGCGGAACACGATGAACCGGTTGCGGTCGAGGTCGTCGATGAGGTCGAGCAGCTTGAGGCGCTCCCGCTGCAGGAACGCGTCGTAGAGCTCGCGGTGCGCGGGTGCCAGGTCGACGCGGAGCACCTGTTCCTGTTTCTCCGGCAGCTCGGGTGCCACGAGCTCCTTCGTGCGCCTCAGCATCAACGGGCGGATCCGACGCCGCAGCGCCTGCAGCAGCTCGGGGCGCTCACCTGTCGCGATCGGCTTCAGCCAGTCGTCCGAGAAGCGGACGCTCGTCGAGAGCAGCCCGGGCGCGACGATGCGGAACAGGGCCCAGAGGTCCAGCAGGCCGTTCTCGAGCGGGGTGCCCGTGATGGCGATCGTCACCGGCACGTCGAGGTCGACGGCGCACCGGTGCGTCTGCGACTGCGGGTTCTTCACGTTCTGGGCCTCGTCGAGCACCAGCGCCGCCCACGAGTGCGCGGAGTACGCCGCGAAGTCGAGACGGAACAACGCGTAGGAGGTGACCACCACGTCGGCCTCGGCCGCCGCCTCCCGCAGGCTCCCGCGGCTCTTCGCCTCGGTCTCGGTGATCGTGCGGACCGTGAGGCCCGGGGTGAAGCGCGCGGCCTCGGCGGCCCAGCCCGAGACGACGGAGGTGGGGGCGACGACGAGGAACGGGGCAGGCGTCGGGGCGTCGGGCGAGTCGCCGCCGCCGGAGGAGCCGGCGCTCGCTGCTGCTGCTGCTGCTGCTGCCGCTGCCGCTGCGGTTGCCTCGGTCTCGCGGACGTGCGCGACCAGCGCGAGCGTCTGCAGCGTCTTGCCGAGCCCCATGTCGTCGGCGAGGACCCCGCCGAGCCCGTGCTCGTACAGGAACGCCAGCCAGCGGAAGCCCTCGAGCTGGTAGGGCCGGAGCGTCGCCGTGACCGACATGGGGACCGACACCGACGAGGCAGCGGCCACGACGCCGGCAGGGCCACGGTCACCGTCGTCGGCGCCCTCAGCGCCGTCGGCACCCTCGGCCGCATCGGCCAGCGCGAGCAGCCCGCCCACCGTCCGCCGCCAGCTCTCGGCCTGCACGGTCGCGTCGGCGAGGTCGTCGAACTCGGCCCAGAGCCCGGCTTGGTAGCGGCTGATGCGCGGCGTCTCGACCTCCCACTCGTCGAGCGAGGTCGCCTCGTCGATCAGGCGCTTGAGCTCGTCGAAGGCCGGGTGCGTCAGCGAGAGGTACGACTTGTCGACGAGCAGCATCTTGCGCTGCCGCTTGGCCAGCGCCGTGAGCAGCGGGACGAACGGCACGGTGCGCCCCTCGATCGTGACGAGCACGCCGAGGTCGAACCAGTCGCGCTTGTCGGTCTCGATCGTCGTCACGGTCAGGTGCGGCGCCTCCGTGAGCTCGCGGTAGTCGGGGCGCTCCCCGACGACGTCGACGCGGACGTCGCGTCGAGCCTCGAGGTCGGGGAGGCGCGCGTGTGCGAACTCGGCCGCCGCGACCCCGCGGAGCCTCGTTCCCCGGGCGGGGACCCCCCATGACTCGACGTCGGGCACGACGACCCCGGGTGCCGGCGCCGCCGAGCCGAGGGGCACGACGCGGCCCGCGACCTCCCAGTGCCAGGCGAGCGTGAGGCTGTCGCCCGTGCCGAACGCGGCCGTCAGCACGAGCTGCGGCGGCAGCACCTCGGGGAACACGACGGAGTCGTCGCTGCTCGTCACCGCCACGGCCTGCTGCAGCGAGGGGTAGAAGTCGCGGAGGAACTCGTCCGCGTCGTCGGCGGGCACGACGACCTCGCGCGCCGACGTCAGCAGCCGTCGCTGCTCGTCGCCGAGCGGCACCGGCGTCGGCGCGAGCACGATCGACAAGGAGGGGTCGGGCGTCACGAGGTAGACGCCGTGGTCGGCCACCGTGCCCGTCTCGTCGCCCGTGCGCAGCGCGCCGTCGACCGTCACGCCCGCCACGAGGACGAGGCCCCCGTCGTCGTCGCGTCGAGCGTCGACGCTCACGCGGGCGCTCGAGGCGACGGTGACGTCGGTGCTCCGCTTGCCCGTCACCAGGGCGATCCCGAGCCGGTCGGCCTCGTCGAGCAGGGGCCAGAGCAGCGGACTGGAGAAGTCGTCGAGCATCAGCCAGTCGCTCTCGCCCGGCACGTAGGCCGCGTGCACCGAGCGGTGCAGGGCCGCGAACTGGCCGAACCAGGCGTGCACGTCGGCCGCGATCTGCAGCCGGTTCATCTGGTACGGCAGCGACGTCCACGTCAGGTCGCCCCGCACCCAGTTGCCCGTGCGGCTGAGGCTGACCGGTCGCACCCCGAGACGCCAGGAGGCGCCCGCCGGCCCGCCGAGGGAGGCCCCCGTCACCAGCCCGCCCCCACCCGTCCCGCCCCGGCCCAGCCCGCCCGAGGCACGGTCGTGCGCGTCGACGAGCGGTGCGGGCGAGGGGGCGTCCCACCGGCTGCGCGACGGTCGTGCCCGCGGTCGACGCTCGAAGAGGAGGCCCATCCGGGTGGTGCGGGCGTCGACCGGCCGCGGCGGATCGGTGAGCTGCGACAGGCGCGAACGCCAGTCAAAGGAGGAGGAGGGACCCGTGCCGGGGCCGGCCGCGGTCGAGATCGAGGCCCCCGCGGCACCGCCGGAGGAGGCGACCGTCTCGTCGTCGCCGGCGATGCCCGTCGACCAGCCCGCGCCTCCGGCGGTCGAGGCGGCCTGCACGAACCCCGCCCCGGGCGTCAGCACCCGTGCGTTGTTGGCCAGCAGCGCGGCGGCGACGTGCTTGCAGTCGCCGCCGAGCGGGCAGCTGCACTCGCTGCTCGTGGGGCGACCGTGCTCGCCGCGGCCCGGGGCGAGGACGACGCGGCACCGGTAGGGCGCGGCAACGCTGCCGCGCACCTCGGCCGTGAGCGCCTGCCCCTCGACGTCCCACGAGGAGGAGAGGACGTGGTCGTCCCTCGCGTATTCCTTGGCGCGGGAGAAAGCGCGAGGCCCGACCAGGCGGATGACGTCGACGGCGTCGACCAGGGGCGCGGGTGCACCGGGCTCCGGGGACGCGTTCATGACCCCATGCTGTCAGGTGCCGACGACATCGACGCCGTCCTCGTCCAGGCCTCGGCGCGCCCGGTCGGCGGTGCCCTGCGCGCCTCGTCGTCGACGAGCTCGCGCTGGTGCCAGACTTGTGACGCACCACGGGCCGTCGTCGCCCCGGGGCGCTCCGAACGCCTCTGACCGACCCCCTCCTCCAAGGACCTGTGCATGGCCTCCACCCTCCCGCGCGACGCGTCCCGCCTCGGCGAGCTCGGCGCGCTCCTCTTCGACCTCGACGGCGTGCTCACGCCCACTGCCGAGGTGCACATGCGCGCCTGGTCCCGCCTCTTCAACGACTGGTTCTCGGCGCACGGGCTGGATCCGTACACCGACGCCGACTACTTCGAGCACGTCGACGGGCGCCCCCGCTACGACGGCGTCCGCGCGATGCTCGCCGCACGCGGCGTCGAGCTGCCCGAGGGCACGGACGACGACAGCCCGGACGCCGAGACCGTGCGCGGCCTCGGCAACCGCAAGAACGCCGTCTTCGCGGCCGAGCTGGACGAGAACGGCGTCGAGCCCTACCCGGGCAGCGTCGAGTTCCTCGACCGCGCGATCGCCCTGGGCGTGAGGGTCGCCGTCGTCTCGAGCTCGCGCAACGCCGTGCCCGTCCTCGTGGCCGCGGGCCTGCGCGACCGCTTCGACGTGATCGTCGACGGCGCGGTGGCAGCCGCCGAGGGGATCGCGGGCAAGCCCGCCCCCGACACCTACCTCGAGGGCGCCCGCCGCCTCGGCCTCACGGCCGCGGACTGCGTCGTCGTCGAGGACGCGACGAGCGGGGTCGAGGCTGGCCGCGCGGGCTCCTTCGGCCTCGTGCTCGGCGTCGACCGCGGCACCGGCCGCGACGCCCTGCTCCGCTCCGGCGCCGACGTGGTCGTCGACGACCTGCAGGAGGTGGTGGTCGCGCTCGGCTCGGCCCGCGCCTCCTCGACGACCGACCCGGTCCGCACGGCTGCGGCCGGCACCGCCGCCGCCACCAGCGCCGGCACCACCACCGACACGACCAGCACCGAGACCGCAGAGGCACAGCCGTGAACCACATCACCTCCGACCCGCTCGACCGCAACCGGTTCCCCGTCGACGAGTGGGCGCTCGTCGAGGACGAGTACAACCAGGGCGACGAGGGCGTCACCGAGACGATCTTCGCCGTCGGCAACGGCTACCTCGGCCTCCGCGGCAACCCCGACGAGGGCCGGGGCGGCCACTCGTTCGGCACCTACGTGAACGGGTTCCACGAGACGTGGCCCATCCGCCACGCCGAGGAAGCGTTCGGCTTCGCCCGCGTCGGCCAGACGATCGTCAACGTGCCCGACGCCAAGGTGATCCGGCTCTACGTCGACGACGAGCCGTTCGTGCTGTTCGAGGCCGACATCCTGCGGCACTGCCGGCGTCTCGACTTCCAGGACGGCGTCCTGAGCCGCGAGGTCGAGTGGCGGACGCCCTCGGGCAAGCGCGTGCTCGTGACGAGCCGTCGGCTGGTCAGCCTCGAGGACCGCCACCTCGCGATCATCGACTACGAGGTCACCGTGCTCGACGCGGACGCGTCGCTGCTGATCTCGAGCCAGATCCTCAACCGCCAGGACATGGGCGACGAGTACCACGCGGGCATGCGCGCGGCGGCCGACGCCTTCGACCCCCGCCGCGCCGAGTCGTTCGAGGACCGGGTGCTGCAGCCGGTCCTCGCCCGCAACGGAGGCGCGCGCGCGGTGCTCGGCTACCGCACGACGAACTCGGGCATGACCATCGCGGTCGGCGCCGACCACCTGATGGAGACGGACAACGAGTGGGACGAGTCGTCGTCGATCGACGACGACCTCTCGAAGCACGTCTACCGGGTGCGGGCGAAGGCCGGCGTGCCCGTGCGGATGATCAAGACGGTGACGTACCACACGAGCCGCGGCGTGCCCCCGCGCGAGCTCGCCGACCGCTGCGACCGCACGCTCGACCGCGCCGCGGAGGAGCCGCCCCAGGCGATGTTCGACAAGCAGCGCGCCTGGCTCGACGACTACTGGGCCCGGACCGACGTCGTCGTCGGGGGCCAGCCCGAGATCCAGCAGGCCGTGCGCTGGAACCTCTTCCAGCTCGCCCAGGCGACGGCCCGCACCGACGGCCAGGGCATCGCGGCCAAGGGCGTGACGGGTTCCGGCTACGGCGGCCACTACTTCTGGGACACCGAGATCTACGTGCTCCCGTTCCTCACCTACACCGCGCCCAACGTGGCGCGCAACGCGCTGCGCTTCCGCCTCGGGATGCTCGACGCGGCCCGGGACCGGGCGGGCGAGCTGAACCAGCGCGGGGCGCTCTTCCCGTGGCGGACCATCAACGGCCTGGAGTCGTCGGCGTACTACGCGGCCGGCACGGCGCAGTACCACATCGACGCGGACATCAGCCACGCCCTGAGCCAGTACGTGCAGGCCACGGGCGACCTCGACTTCATGGAGCGCGGCGGGGTCGACATCCTCGTCGAGACCGCCCGCCTCTGGGCCGACCTCGGCTTCTGGCGCTCCAACGGCGACCAGCGGTTCCACATCGACGGCGTCACGGGCCCCGACGAGTACACGACGGTCGTCGACGACAACCTCTACACGAACGTGATGGCGCGGGCGAACCTCCGG
Organism: Frigoribacterium sp. CFBP 13729; assembly: GCF_014841875.1. Classification (NCBI taxonomy): domain Bacteria; kingdom Bacillati; phylum Actinomycetota; class Actinomycetes; order Micrococcales; family Microbacteriaceae; genus Frigoribacterium; species Frigoribacterium sp. CFBP 13729. The sequence goes on from NZ_JACYUR010000001.1 coordinate 104,053, forward strand.
GCCGCGGTCCGCTACGTGGCGAAGCTCGCCGAGGAGTCGCCGGTCGCCCACGAGCGGATGGTCGCCCGGCTCGGCCTCGACGACCACGAGATCACGGGGTGGCAGCTCGCGGCCGAGGCGATGGAGATCCCCTACGACGAGCACCGAGGCATCCACCCGCAGGACGCGCAGTTCCTCGACAAGGAGCTGTGGGACCTCGACGCGACGCCCGCCAACAAGCGCCCCCTGCTGCTGCACTACCACCCGCTGGTGATCTACCGGTTCCAGGTGCTCAAGCAGGCCGACGTCGTGCTCGCGCTGTTCCTGCAGGGCGACGAGTTCACGGCCGAGCAGAAGCTGCGCGACTTCGAGTACTACGACGCCCTGACGACGGGCGACTCGACCCTCTCGGGCGTCGTCCAGTCGATCATCGCGGCCGAGGTGGGCCACCACCAGCTCTCGATGCAGTACTTCCTGTCGTCGCTCTACGTCGACCTCGCCGACCTGCACCGCAACACGGCCGACGGCGTCCACGTCGCGTCGACCGGCGGCATCTGGAGCGCGCTGGTGAACGGCTACGGCGGCATGCGCGACTACCTCGGCGGCATCAGCTTCGACCCGCGCCTGCCCGCCGACTGGGAGGAGCTCACGTTCCGGCTGACGGTCAAGGGCAGCCGCCTCCGCGTCGAGCTGGCCGTCGACGAGATCGTCTTCACGATCGAGGACGGCGAGGGCCTCACGGTCAGCGTCCGCGGCGAGACCGTCGAGGTGCCGAGCGATCGCCCGGTGCGCGTCGCGCTCGACGACCAGGGGCCCCGCATCACGACGAAGGTGCCGACGACGAGCGACCTGCGCGGGCTGGTCCGGGCCGACGGCTCGGTCATCACGGCGTCGATCCCGACGATCAGCGCCGACCGGCACGACGACGACGAGGCCTCGTCGTAGCCAGCGAGCCAGCGCTCGACGTCCTCGGGAACGCGGCCGGCACCTCCTCGGAGGGGCCGGCCGTTCTCGGTCTCGGGGTCGGGGTCGGGCTCGGGGTGGCTCGGCTCGGCTAGCTCGAGCGACGGGCTAGAAGGGCCCGGCCGCCGACGCGATGGCGTCGAACAGCGCGATCGTGTCGGCGTCGCGCTTCTTGACGCTGACGCCGATGGTGCCGGCCGGCGCGTGCACCTCGCCGGAGACGCGGCTGCCCGCGCCCGCCTCCTCGAAGACGAGGTGGACGGTGTCGGCGTCGCTCGCCGTCGCAGAGCGGCGGATCAGCCGCGCGCCCTGCTCGTCGGCCGACGTGAACGAGAACGCGGGAGTCGACTGCACGGCGCGGCGCACGACGCCCGCCAACAGCGACACCGGCAGCGACAGCTCCAAGGAGGCGCGGGTCACGTCCGCGTCGCCGGTCTCGACCTGGGGTGCTCGCTTCTCTGCCATGCGCCCGAGGCTACGGCACGCGCGCGCCGCGCCCGTAGGGTGGCAGCCATGAAGACGCTGTTCTACGCAGGCCAGGAACTGATCGTGACCGACGAGCTGGCCGAGGTCTTGCTCGCCGCCGCCATGGAGTTCAGCGACGACGACCGCACCTTCCGCGTGCCGGTCGCCGCTCGCCTCGGCGGCGTGGCCCACATGGCGCAGCTCGTGGTCGGCCCCGGCATCCCGCTGCTCGTCGTCGACGCGGACGACGACGTCGAGCCGGCCGCCGGGTCCGAGTCGTCCGTCGCGTTCATCGTCGAGCTGATGGAGAGCCTCGTCGACGACGACGAGTGACCGACGGCCGACCGAACGTGACCGCCGGCCGCCGACGACCCGCAGCGGGCCGACGACCCGTGCCCGGTCGCCTCGTCCGGCCCCAGCGGATCCCGAGCGGCGCCGCCTAGCCTGACCGCATGTCCGTGCGCCTCGACCCACCCGCAGCAGCGACCCGCGAGGGCATGTCGACCCGCGCCTCCTCGGGCTGGGCCGCGGTCGCCGGCGTCGTCTCGGCGGCGGCGTTCCTCGCCTCGGCCGAGCTCGCCGCCGTCGTGACCGGCCCGGGCGGCAGCCCGCTCTACGCGGTGGGCTCCGCGGTGATCGACCTGGCGCCTCCCGTGGCCAAGGACACGATGGTCGCCCTCTTCGGCACCGGCGACAAGATCGCGCTCTTCACCCTGATGGGCGTGCTGCTCGCCGTCGTCACGGCGGGCGCGGGCATCGCCGAGCTCCGTCGACCCCCGGCGGGCAAGGTCGTCTTCGGCCTCGGGGGAGTGCTCGCGATGATCGCCGTGCTCACCCGTGCCGACTCGTCGAGCATCGACGGGGTGCCCACCGCCGTGGGTACACTCGTCGCCCTGCTCCTCCTCACGGCGCTCGTCCGGAGGCTCTCCCGCTGGCAGGCGACCACCCGCACCGGCTGGTCCGAGGCCTCGGTGCCCGCGCCGCCCCTCCGCGGCCCCGGCCTGGAGCGTCGCAGCTTCGTGCTGCTCGCGGGCGCGGCCGGTGCGGCGTCGGTCGTGCTCGGCACCGGTGCCCGTGCCTGGAACGCGACGCGGGCGAACGTGACGCAGCTGCGCGCGGCCCTGCGCCTGCCCGCCGCGGCGACCGTCGAGGAGGCGGTGCCCGCAGGCGCCTCGCTCGACGTCGACGGCCTCACGTCGTACATCACGCCGAACGACGAGTTCTACCGGATCGACACCGCCCTGCGGGTGCCCGGCATCGACCCGGCGGACTGGTCGCTGCGCATCCACGGCCTGGTCGACGAGGAGGTGGTGCTCACGTTCGACGACGTGCTCGCCCTGCCGCTCGTCGAGCACACGGCCACGCTCAGCTGCGTCTCGAACGAGGTCGGCGGCACGCTGATCGGCACGGCGCTCTGGCTCGGCCACCCGCTCCGCGACCTGCTCGCTCGGGCTCGGCCGCAGGCTGGCGCCGACATGGTGCTCTCGCGCAGCATCGACGGCTTCACTGCGGGCACGCCGCTCGAGGTGCTGCAGGACGACGACACGGAGGCGCTGCTCGCGATCGGCATGAACGGCCAGCCCCTGCCCCAGGAGCACGGGTTCCCCGCTCGCCTCGTCGTGCCCGGCCTCTTCGGCTACGTCTCGGCGACGAAGTGGGTGACCGAGCTCGAGGTGACGCGCTTCGCCGACGCCGAGGGCTACTGGACCCCTCGCGGCTGGGACGCACTCGGCCCGGTCAAGCTCGAGTCGCGCATCGACGTGCCCGCCGCCGGGACGACCGTCGACGCCGGCACGGTCGCCGTCGCCGGAGTGGCCTGGCACCCGCACACCGGCGTCTCGCGCGTCGAGGTGCAGGTCGACGGAGGCGCGTGGGACGAGGCCGAGCTGGCGGAGTCGATCTCGCCTGACACCTGGGTGCAGTGGGTCTACCGCTGGTCGGCGTCGTCGGGCGGGCACACGCTGCGCGTGCGGGCGACGAGCGCCGACGGGACCGTCCAGTCGGAGACCGAGCTGCCGCCCGCGCCCAACGGCGCGGAGGGCTGGGACGAGCACGCGGTGTCGGTGCGCTGAGCGCGGCAGCCTGTCAGTTCGTCAGCCCGTCAGCCCGTCACCCCCGACAGGCCGGCTCGGCGAACGAGCTCAGCCCACGACGCCCAGCGAGAACGGCAGCACGGCCGACGCCCCCGCTCGGCGCAGCTCGCGCCCGGCGGTCGTCATCGTCCAGCGGCTGTCGACGAGGTCGTCGACGAGCAGCACGGGCCCGGAGACCTGCGCCAGCGCGGCCGCCAGCTCGGGGCCGACCTCGACCGCCTGCCAGACGTCGGCGAGGCGGTAGACGCTGTTGCCGCCTCCTCCGCTGCCCCGACCGGCCGATGGTCGCGTCGGGGTGAGCGAGCCGAGCAGGGGGAGGCGCCCCACGCTGCTGATCGCCTCGGCGAGCGAGCCGACGAGCTGCGGCCGCGACGACGACGGCATCGCGACGACGCCGACCGGACGCTCGGCCCACGGCCACTCCTTGAGCACGCGGACCACCCCGTCGAGCAGCGCCTTGGTGAGCGGTGCATCCTCGGCACCGGCCGCGAAGACCTGGCGCAGCGTCGTGCCCCAGCCGAGGTCGGTGAGGCGGGCCAGCGCGCGGCCGGTCTCGATTCGCTCGCCCTCGGCGATCTTGCCCTTGGCGGGAACTCCAGCCCGGTCGGCGCCCGTCGGCCACTGGGCCCGGGGCTCGATCTCGACGCCGACCCGGTCGAGGGAGGTCGAGGCCGACGCGGCGGCCTCGCCGCCGATCTCGCTCGGGTACCAGGCACCGGCACAGATGTCGCACCGGCCGCAGGGTGCCGCGGCCGGGTCGTCGAGGTCGAGCTGGAGCATCTGCATGCGGCAGGTCGTCGCGCGCTCGTAGGAGATCATCGACTGCTGCTCCGCGACCCGTGCCTCGCCGATGCGCCCGTAGCGCTCGGCGTCGTAGACCCAGGGCCGACCCGTGCTGACCCAGCCGCCCTGCACCCGCGACACCGCGCCGTCGACGTCGAGCACCTTGAGCATCAGCTCGAGCGGCGAGCGCTTGACGTCGACCCGGGCCTCGAGGGCCGGCGTCGACAGCGGCGTGTCGCCGAGCTCGGCGAGGACAGCTGACGCGCGGGCCTCGGACGGCATCGAGGCGGTCGCGAAGTACTGCCAGATCTCGGCGTCCTCCGTGCCCGGCAGCAGCAGCACGTCGGCGTTGTCGGTCGCGCGCCCCGCGCGGCCGATCTGCTGGTAGTAGGCGACGGGCGACGACGGCGCCCCGAGGTGCACCACGAAGCCGAGGTCGGGCTTGTCGAATCCCATGCCGAGGGCGCTGGTGGCGACGAGCGCCTTGAGCTCGTTGCGCTTGAGCTGGCCCTCGAGCGCCTCCCTCTCTTCGTTGTCGGTGCGGCCCGAGTACGAGCGCACCGCGTGGCCGGCCTCACGGAGCAGGCGGGCCGTGTCGTCGGCCGCCGAGACGGTGAGCGTGTAGATGATGCCGCTGCCCGGCAGGTCGTCGAGGTGGCTGAGCAGCCAGCCGAGCCGGTCACGCGAGGTGGGCAGCGTCAGCACGCCGAGCCGCAGGGAGGCGCGGGCCAGCGAGCCGCGGATCGTCAGCACCTGGTCGTCCGGCCCCGCCGTCAGCTGCTCCTCCACGTCGGCGACGACCCGCTCGTTCGCGGTCGCCGTCGTGGCCAGCACGGGCACCGTCGTCGGCAGGGTGCGGATGAGGTCGGCGAGCCGCCGGTAGTCGGGCCGGAAGTCGTGGCCCCAGTCGCTGATGCAGTGCGCCTCGTCGACGACGAGCATTCCGAGGCGGGCCACCAGCACCGGCAGCTGCTCGTCGCGGAACCGCGGGTTGTTGAGCCGCTCGGGCGAGACGAGCAGCACGTCGACCTCGTCGGCCGCGAGGGCCTGCTGCACGTCGGACCACTCGTGCGCGTTCGCCGAGTTGACCGCGACCGCCCGCACGCCCGCGCGGCTCGCCGCGGCCACCTGGTCGCGCATCAGGGCGAGGAGCGGCGACACCAGCAGCGTCGGCCCGCCGCCCCGGCGGCGGAGCAGCAGGGTCGCGATGAAGTAGACGGCCGACTTGCCCCAGCCGGTGCGCTGCACGACGAGGGCGCGACGACGGTCGGCGACGAGCGCCCGGATCGCCTCGAGCTGGCCGTCGTGGAACACGGCGTCGTCACGGCCCGTCAGGGCCCGCAGCAGCTCGAGGGCCTCGGCGTCGATGTCGGTCGCCCCGTCAGTGTGAGTCGCTGCGGGACGGTCGGTCGCGGTGTTGGCCGGGCTGCTGCTCGTCGTCATCCCGCCATGCTGTCACGGGCCACCGTCAGCGAGGCCCGGTGCCGCCCCCCGCGCCCGCGGCCTGCAACAGCGCCCACAGCTCGGCCCGCCCGGCGAAGCCGTCGAGCGGCAGCCCCAGCACGGACTCGACCTTGGCCACCCGCGCGCGGAGGCTGTGGCGGTGCAGGCCGAGTCGGCGGGCGGCCGGGTCCCAGGCGCCGTTGTGCTCGAGCCACGTCCGGCAGCAGGCGAGCAGCTCGTCGCCGTCGGGCAGGGCGACCACGGGGGCGAGGCGGGACGACGCGAGCTCGGCGGCCCCCTCCGACCAGAGCGCGGCCACGAGGCCGCCGGCCGCGAGGCTCGCCCAGGTGACCACCGCCTCCTCGGCGGACGACGTCGCGACGGCGAGGGCGCGCTCGGCCTGTGCCGCGGCACCGGCGAGGTGGTCGAGGTCGGTGACGTCCGAGACGCCGATCCGCAGGCCGTGGGCGGCGGCGAGCGCGGGCAGGTCGACGGCGCTCTCGGCGGCGAGCACGGCGATCCTCCCGTCGACGAGCGCGACGAAGACGTCGGGCCGACCGGCGGCGAGCCGCTCGACGGCCTCGGTCGCGCGGTCGGGCGAGTCGCGAGGAGGCGCGGCGAGGGCCACGACGACCGGTCCCGCGGCGATGCCCACACCGACCGACCGTGTGATGGACCGTGCCACCTCGACCTGCCCTGCCACCAGCAGCGACCACACCTGCCGCCACAGCTCGCGCTGCCCGCGCAGCCGGGCGACGTCGCGCTCGAGGGTGACCTCGGCGAGGGCGACGACGCTGATGAGGACGGCGCGGGCGGCCGTGTCGAGCTCGGCGGGGGTGCGGACGGCGAGGACGCCGCGGAGGCCGTCCCGCCGGCCGAGGGTCTGCAGCGACACGACGGCGCCGGGGACGGTCACGGTGCTGCCGGCCCGGGCCCCGCGGCGCAGGAGCCGCGCGACCTCGGCCTCGACCTGCCGCTGGTCGCCCTGCCCCTGGTCGACCTGCCGCTGGTCGACCCGTCCCTCGTCGGCCGCGGCGTCCGACCCGTGAAGCACGACCGACCCGCCGAGCTGCTCGCCGAGCACCCGCAGCACGGCGTCGAGCCCGCCGTCGCCGATGGCCGCCACCGAGACCGCGCGCTGGGCCCGCAGCGTCCAGCGGTCGCGGTCGCGCGCCTCCTCGGCCAGCTGGTCGGCCGCCCAGCGGGCGACGGCGATGAAGGGGGTGCGCCAGGGGACCTCGACGACGGGCACCCCGAGGGCGGAGGCGGCGAGCACGAGCTCGACGGGCGTGTCGGGCCGGTGCACGCCGGCGCCGAACCCGAGGGCGACCACGCCGGCGCCGACGACCCGGCCGACCCAGGCGTCGTAGTCGTCCTGCGTCGCGTCGGCGCCGAACTGGCTGCCCGTCGTCAGCAGCATGGTCGAGGCGGCGACGAAGGGCGACGGGTCGACGAGGTCGGAGCTGTGCACCCACGAGAGCGGCTCGTCGGTGCGCGTGGTCGGGTCGAGGAGGCGCAGGCCGAGGGGAGCCTGGCGGACGAGGGCTCGGACGGTGGGGCGCACGCGCTGAACCTAGCACCGGCCTGCCGATCTGGCAGAAGATCGCGCCGAGCACGACGAACTGTCGGTCGAGGAGGTGTGCCCCGGCTCCCTAGAGTCGCCGCAACGTCGAAGGAGCGCCTGCATGTCGAGCACCACAGTCACCACCCCGCGCGGAGGCCCCGGCCTCGAGCAGCGCCGCCGTCTCGTCACCGAGGTGCCCGGTCCGCGCAGCCGCGAGCTGATGGAGCGCAAGCGCGGCGCGGTCGCCGCGGGCGTCGGCGTCTCGCTGCCCGTCTTCACCGAGGCGGCCGGCGGGGGCGTGCTCGTCGACGTCGACGGCAACACCCTGATCGACCTCGGCTCGGGCATCGCGGTGACCGGCGTCGGCAACTCGGCCCCCGGCGTCGTGGAGGCGGTCGTCGAGCAGGTGCAGCGCTTCACGCACTCCTGCTTCATGATCACGGCCTACGACGGCTACGTCGAGGTCTGCGAAGCGCTCAACCGGCTCACGCCCGGCGACCACGACAAGCGCTCGGCGCTCTTCAACACCGGCGCGGAGGCGGTCGAGAACGCCGTCAAGATCGCCCGCTCGTACACGCGCAAGTCCGCCGTCGTGGCCTTCGACCACGCCTACCACGGCCGCACGAACCTGACGATGGCGCTCACCGCCAAGTCGATGCCCTACAAGAGCGGCTTCGGGCCCTTCGCCCCCGAGATCTACCGCGCCCCGCTGTCGTACCCGTACCGGGACGCGGGGCTCGACGGGCCGCAGGCCGCGGCGCGTGCGATCTCGCAGATCGAGAAGCAGGTCGGCGCCGCGAACCTCGCCGCCGTCGTCATCGAGCCGATCCAGGGCGAGGGCGGCTTCATCGTGCCGGCGCCCGGCTTCCTCCCCGCGATCGTCGCCTGGTGCCGCGAGAACGACGTCGTCTTCATCGCCGACGAGGTGCAGACCGGCTTCGCCCGGACCGGCCGCATGTTCGCCAGCGAGCACGAGGGCATCGTGCCCGACCTGGTCGTCACGGCGAAGGGCATCGCGGGCGGGCTGCCGCTCTCGGCCGTCACCGGCCGGGCCGAGATCATGGACGCGCCGCACGTCGGCGGCCTCGGCGGCACCTACGGCGGCAACCCGATCGCGTGCGCCGCGGCCCTCGCGGCCATCGAGTCGTTCGAGCACGACGGCCTGCTCGAGCGCGCGGCCGCCATCGGCGACCTGCTGCTCGGCCGCCTGCACGAGCTGCAGCAGGGCGACCCGCGCATCGGCGACGTCCGGGGCCGCGGCGCGATGATCGCGATCGAGCTCGTCGACCCGCTCACCGGCGAGCCCGACGCCGCGCTCACCGGCCGGATCGCCGCCGCCTGCCACGCCGAGGGCGTCATCGTCCTCACCTGCGGCACCTTCGGCAACGTGATCCGGTTCCTGCCGCCGCTCGCCATCGACGACGCGCTGCTGCACGACGGCCTCGACGTCGTCGCCGCCGCGCTCGGGTCGGCCTGATGACCCCCGTGTCGACGGTCGCACGGACGACGCGGCCCGACGCCGCAGCGCTGCCCGGGTTCCCCCCTCACGTGGTGGCGCTCGTGCGCGAGGGCGCCGCCGCGCCGGCCCTCGACGGCGTCCCGACCTTCCCCGTGCACGACCCGGCGACCGGCGAGGTCCTCGCGCTCGTCGCCGACCAGGGCCCCGCGGACGCGATCCGTGCCCTCGACCGGGCGGTGGCCGCCGCAGACGAGTGGGCCGCCACGCCGCCGCGCGTCCGCGGAGAGACCCTGCGCCGGGCCTTCGACCTCCTCGTCGAGCGCCGCGAGTCGTTCGCGCTGCTCATGTCGCTCGAGATGGGCAAGCCCCTGGCCGAGGCGCGCGGCGAGGTCGCCTACGGCGGCGAGTTCCTCCGCTGGTTCTCCGAGGAGGCGGTGCGCGTCCAGGGCCGGTACGGTCCCGTCCCCGAGGGCACCGGCACCATGATCGTCACGCACCGACCCGTCGGGCCGAGCTACCTCGTCACCCCGTGGAACTTCCCGCTCGCCATGGCCACCCGCAAGATCGCTCCTGCCCTCGCGGCCGGCTGCACGGTCGTCGTCAAGCCCGCCGAGCTGACGCCGCTCACGACGATCGCGTTCGCGGGGCTGCTGCGCGAGGCCGGCGTCCCCGACGGCGTCGTGACCGTGCTGACCACGACGGACGCGGCCGGGGTGACCGGGCCCCTGCTCGCCGACCCGCGTCTCCGGAAGCTCTCGTTCACCGGCTCGACCGCCGTCGGCCGGGTGCTGATCGCGCAGGCGGCGGAGAACGTGCTCCGCACCTCGATGGAGCTCGGCGGGAACGCACCGTTCGTCGTGATGGCGGACGCCGACCTCGACGCCGCCCTCGACGGGGCGATGCTGGCCAAGTTCCGCAACAGCGGGCAGGCCTGCACGGCCGCGAACCGCCTGCTGGTGCACGAACGGGTCGCCGACGAGTTCACGCGCCGCCTCGCCGAGCGCGTCGAGGCGATGGTGGTCGGGCCCGGCACGGCCGACGGGACGACCCTCGGCCCGCTGATCGACGACCGCGCCGTCGCGACCTGCGAGCGGCTCGTCGTCGACGCCGTGGCCCGGGGCGCCCGCGTCGTCACGGGCGGCTCGGCGATCGACGGCGCCGGCTCGTTCTTCGCGCCGACCGTGCTCGCCGACGTGCCCCGCGACGCCGACCTGATGCACCAGGAGATCTTCGGCCCGGTCGCCGCCGTCACGACGTTCCGCGACGAGGACGACGCCGTCCGGCTCGCCAACGACACTCCCTACGGCCTGGTGGCCTATCTGTTCACGACCGACCTGGCCTGTGGACGACGCATGCTCGGACGGCTCCGCACCGGCATGCTGGGCGTCAACACCGGCCTGGTCTCGAACGCCGCGGCCCCGTTCGGCGGGGTCGGGCACTCGGGACTCGGGCGTGAGGGCGGCAGCGAGGGCATCCACGAGTACCTCGACACGACCTACGCGCTCCAGCCGGACGGCTGAGCCCGAGCCGACCAGCACCGCCCGACCCGACCCGCACGGCCCCGAGCACCACGGCACCAGCACCGAGCACCACCGAGAGGACACCATGGCGACCCTGCAGAACTTCGTCGACGGCCGGTACGTCGACGCCCACGGCACCGCGACGATCGACGTGGTCTCGCCGATCACGGAGCAGGTCGTCGCGGTCTCGCCCGTGAGCGACGCGGCCGACGTCGACGCGGCGGTGCAGGCCGCGGCCCGGGCGTTCCCCGGCTGGAGCCGCAGCACGCCGTCGGTGCGCCAGGCCGCGCTGCTCGCGCTCGCCGACGCCCTCGACGCGCACAGCGACGAGCTCGTCGAGGCGCAGCACCGGGACACGGGGCAGCCGAAGGCGATCATCGCTGCCGAGGAGGTCGCCGTCGGCGCCGACCAGGTGCGGTTCTTCGCCGGGGCGGCCCGCCGGCTCGACGGCATCGCCTCGGGGGAGTACCTCGACGGGCTCACCTCGTCGGTGCGCCGCGAGCCCATCGGCGTCGTCGCCCAGGTGACGCCGTGGAACTACCCCCTGATGATGGCGATCTGGAAGATCGCCCCTGCGCTCGCCGCGGGCAACACGATCGTGCTGAAGCCGAGCGACACGACGCCGGAGTCGACCCTCGTGCTCGCATCCCTGACGAAGGGCATCCTGCCCGACGGCGTCTTCAACGTCGTCCTCGGCGACGCGAGCACGGGCCAGGCCCTCGTCGAGCACCCCGTGCCCGGGCTGGTCGCCATCACGGGCTCGGTCCGCGCCGGCGTGGCCGTCGCGACCTCCGCTGCCGACCGCGTGGCCCGGGTGCACCTCGAGCTCGGCGGCAAGGCGCCCGCCGTCGTGTTCCCCGACGTCGACGTCGACGTGGTCGCCCCCCAGATCGCGGAGGCGGCCTTCTTCAACGCCGGCCAGGACTGCACCGCGGTGACCCGCGTCATCGTGCACGAGTCGGTCCACGACGACCTGGTCGCCGCGCTGGTGCGCGCCGCGGAGGCGACGACGACCGGTCCCGACGCCGGGGAGGGCGCCTCCTACGGGCCCCTCAACAACGCGCGGCACTTCGCCGCGGTCCAGGCCGTCGTCGACTCGCTGCCCGCGCACGCGACCGTGGCGACGGGCGGGCACCCCGTCGGCGGGACGGGGTTCCACTTCGCGCCGACGGTCGTCACGGGCGTGCGTCAGGACGACGACGTCGTGCAGGCCGAGGTGTTCGGCCCGGTCCTCACCGTGCAGTCGTTCGGCACGGCCGACGAGGCGCTCGAGCTGGCCAACGGCGTGCCCTACGCCCTGGCCTCGAGCGTCTGGACCGACAGCCACACCACGGCCGAGCGCTTCGCCCGCGACCTCGACTTCGGCTGCGTCTGGATCAACACGCACATCCCGCTCGCCGCCGAGATGCCGCACGGCGGCTTCAAGCGCTCCGGCTACGGCAAGGACCTCAGCGCCTACGGCCTCGAGGACTACACCCGGGTCAAGCACGTGATGAGCGCACACGCCTCGCCGCGCGCCTCGTCCTGACCGGACCGTCCTGACCGTCTCGGCCGGGACCGCCCCGGCCCAGCCCGACCCCCACACTCACTCGGCACCACCCGGTGCCCGCACCAGCGACGGAGACCACCCCATGACCGACACCACCACCTGCGACGTCGTCGTCATCGGCGCGGGGGCCAGCGGCCTGACCGCGGCCGCCGACCTGCGCGCGGCGGGCCTCGACGTGGTCGTGCTCGAGGCACGTGACCGCGTCGGCGGCCGGCTGCGCACCGAGACGATCGACGGGGCGATGCTCGAGCTCGGCGGCCAGTGGGTGTCGCCCGACCAGACGGCCCTGATCGCCACGCTCGGCGAGCTCGGCCTCGAGACGTACTCCCGGTGGCGCGAGGGCGAGAGCGTCTACGTCTCCGCCGACGGCACGGCGTCGCGCTTCACGGGCGACATCTTCCCTGCCTCCGAGCACACGCAGGCCGAGATCGAGCGGCTCATCGTCGTGATGGACGAGCTCGTCGCCGAGACCGACGTCGCGGCCCCCTGGGAGCACCCGCGCGCCGCCGAGCTCGACCACGTCTCGTTCTCGGCCTGGCTCGAGCAGCAGAGCGACGACGCGGAGGCGCGGGCCAACATCGCGCTCTTCATCGCCGACGCGATGCTCACGAAGCCCGCCCACTCGTTCTCGCTGCTCCAGGCGCTGCAGATGGCGTCGAGCGCCGGCAGCTTCAGCAACCTCGTCGACGCCGACTTCATCCTCGACAAGCGCGTCGTGGGCGGTCTGCAGCGGGTGCCGCTGACGCTCGCGGAGCAGCTCGGCGACGCCGTGCGCCTCGGCCAGCCGGTCGAGACGCTCGAGTGGTCGGCCGACGGGGTCGTCGCGTCGACGCCCGAGCTGCGCGTCGCGGCCCGCTGGGCCGTCGTCGCCGTGCCGCCCAACCTCTACTCGCGCATCGAGTACCTGCCCGCTCTGCCCGCCCTGCGCCAGCAGTGGCACCAGCACGTCTCGCTCGGCCTCGTGATCAAGGTGCACGCCGTCTACGAGACGCCGTTCTGGCGCGACGCCGGTCTCTCGGGCACGGCGTTCAGCCCGTACCAGGTGGTGCACGAGGCGTACGACAACTCGAACCACGACGACCCGCGGGGCACCCTTGTCGGCTTCGTGAGCGACGAGAAGGCCGACCGCCTCCTCGCCCTGCCGGCCGACGAGCGACGCGCGGCGATCCTCGCGTCGCTGGCCTCGTACTACGGCGAGCAGGCGACCGAGCCGGTCGTCTACTTCGAGAGCGACTGGGCGAGCGACGAGTGGACGGGCGGCGCGTACGCGACGAGCTTCGACCTCGGCGGCCTCTCGCGCTGGGGCCACGACCAGCGGGTGCCCGTCGGGCCGATCCGCTTCTCGTCGAGCGACATCGCGGCGGAGGGGTTCCAGCACGTCGACGGCGCGATCCGCGTCGGGCACGACGTGGCGGCCGAGATCCTCGCGGAGCGCGACGCACACGCCGACGCATCCGCGCAGGCCGCGTCCGCAGGCCAGCCCGAGAGCGCCGACGCCGGAGCGGCCGTCTCGTGAGGAGCGTGGTCGTCGGGTACCTGGACACCCCCGCGGGGCACGACGCCCTGGCCCTCGGCACGGCCCTCGCGCACACGCTCGGCGTGCGCCTCGACCTCGTGATGGTCCTGCACGACCAGGGCCGCGCCTCCCTCGTCCCGACCGCGCCCAGCTACGAGCGGCACCTCGACGACCTCGCCGAGGGCTGGCTGCAGGAGGCGGCGGCCGAGGTCCCGACCGGCGTCACGTCCACGACGCACCTCGTCCGGGCCGAGACCTTCGCCGAGGGCCTGGTCGCGGCCGCCGCCGACCTCGAGGCCGACGCGATCGTGATCGGCGCCGGCAAGGAGGGGACCCTCGGCCGGCTGCACCTCGGCAGCGTCGGGGGAGTCCTCGTGCACTCCGCGCCCGTACCCGTGGCGATCGCCCCCGCCGGGTTCGCCGAGCGGGGCGTCCGCAGCTTCGGCAGCGTGACGGCCGCCGTCGGCACCCGGGCCGGCGCCCGCGCGGTCGTCGACGCCGCGGTGGCCACGGCCGCCGCGGCGCGCGTCCCGCTGCGGCTCGTCTCGCTCGTGCCGCTCGACTCCGTCGGGGACGGCGAGCGCCGCGACCGCGACGACCGCGAGCGCGCCCTGCACGACGAGGCACGCGAGCACGCGGAGCGGATGCGCGACATCGCGCTCGACGGCGTCCCCGCCGACCTCGACGTCACGGTCGAGATCGCCCCGGGCCCGAGGATCGCCGACGCGATCGACGCCCTCACCTGGCGGGACGACGAACTCGCCCTCGTCGGCTCGAGTCGTCTGGCCCAGCCTCGTCGGCTGTTCCTCGGGAGCGTCGCCGCGAAGATCGTGCGCGGCGTCCCCGTCCCCCTCGTGGTGGTTCCTCGTGACCACGATGCCCGCACGACCTGGACCGGCGTCGCCCCGGGCGGCGCCCACCCCGAAGGGACCACCCCGTGAGCATCCTCAAGAAGTCCGGTGTCGCCGCCGACCAGACCCTGTCGTCGAAGGGCCTGAGCGCCGGCAGCGTCGGCCTGATCGGCGCCGTCGTCATCGGCATCTCGTGCATCGCGCCCGCCTACACGCTGACCGGTGCCCTCGGCCCGACCATCGCGCAGGTCGGCACGCACCTGCCCGCGATCTTCCTGGTCGGGTTCATCCCGATGCTCCTCGTCGCGTTCGGCTACCGCGAGCTGAACAGCGCGATGCCCGACAGCGGCACCTCGTTCACCTGGGGCGTCCGCGCCTTCGGCCCGTGGGTCGGCTGGATGGCCGGCTGGGGGCTGGTGGTCGCGACCATCGTGGTGCTGAGCAACCTCGCGGGGATCGCGGTGGACTTCTTCTACCTGCTGCTCGGACAGGTCTTCTCGGATCCGTCGATCGCCGACCTGGCGGCGAACCCGCTGATCAACGTCGTCACCTGTCTGGCCTTCATGGCCGGGGCGACCGTCATCTCGTACCGCGACATGCAGACCACCCAGAAGGTGCAGTACTGGCTCGTCGGGTTCCAGCTGCTCGTGCTGGTCGGCTTCGCGATCGTCGCCTTCGTCCGGGTCGGCGGCGGCTCGGCGTTCGACGCCACGGCCATCTCGCTCGACTGGTTCAACCCGTTGACGGTGCCGACCTTCTCGGCCTTCGCCGCGGGGCTGTCGCTGTCGATCTTCATCTTCTGGGGCTGGGATGTCACGCTGACGATGTCCGAAGAGACGAGCGGCTCGCGGACGACCCCCGGCCGCGCCGCCACCCTCACCGTCGTCATCATCGTGCTCGTCTACCTGCTCGTCTCGCTCGCCTCGATGACCTTCGCGGGCCTCGGCGACGAGGGGGTCGGGCTCGGCAACCCCGACATCCAGGGCAACGCGTTCTCGGCGCTCGCCGGGCCCGTGCTCGGGCCGCTCGCCGTCTTGATGTCGCTGGCGGTGCTGAGCAGCTCCGCCGCCTCCCTCCAGTCGACCTTCGTGTCGCCGGCCCGCACGCTCCTCGCCATGGGGCACTACGGCGCGCTGTCGCCGAAGTTCGCCCGCGTCTCGCCGCGGTTCTTCACCCCCGGGTACGCGACCCTCGCCTCCGCCGTCGTCGCGAGCGTCTTCTACGCGGTGATGCGCTTCATCAGCGAGGACGTCCTCTGGGACACGATCACGACCCTCGGCATGATGATCTGCTTCTACTACGGGCTCACGGCGTTCGCCTGCGTCTGGTACTTCCGGCACCAGTGGCGCACCGGGGCCCGCAACCTGTTCTTCCAGATCGTCGCTCCCGGCGTCGGCGGGCTCATCCTCGCCGTGCTCTTCGTCACCACGCTGGTCGACAGCATGGACCCGGACTACGGCAGCGGCTCGCAGATCGGCGGGGTCGGGCTGGTGTTCCTGCTCGGCGTCACCATCCTGGTGGGCGGCGTCGTGGTGATGCTGGTCAACGCCCGGCTGCGCCCCGCGTTCTTCCGCGGCGAGGGGCTCCGGGCCGGCGTCGCCGGCGACGAGCGCGAGGGGCAGGCCGCTCTGCCCGAGTGACCCCCCAGGTCGACGGCGGGTCACCTGGGTCGACGGCGGGTCCTTCACGACCCGCCCTCGACCGCATCGACCCGCCCTGGGGGTAGGTCAGACCGAAGGAGGCGCGGGCTCGGCCCCGTCGTCCGTCGCGGCAGGCAGGATCACGAGGTCGAGGTAGTCGCGCAGCAGCCGCGGCACGTCGACCTCGCTCGGGGCGAGCAGCCACTGCAGCTGCACGCCGTCCCACAGCCCGACGAGCCCGGCGGCCGCCCGGTCGGGGTCCACGCCCTCGCGCAGCCGGCCGACCTCGGCCAGGGCACGGAAGTCCGCGGCGTAGTCCCGTCGCAGGCCGGCGAGCCGCTCCGTGACGTAGCCGCGGCCGGGGTTGCCCTCGGTCACCGCCTCGCCCGACAGGACCGTGTAGAGGCCGATGAGCCCGGGCACGCCCTCGTTGTACCGAGCCTGGCGCTCGACGTCGCCCGCGAGCTGGACGCCGTCCCCCCGAACGAACTCGCCGCTCGACATCTGGTCGCGTCGGCGGAGCACCTCGAGCAGCAGGTCGCTCTTCGACGGGAAGTAGTGCAGCAGGCTCGTCTGGCTCATGCCCACCACGTCCGCGACGCGCTGCAGCGAGCCGCCCTGGTACCCGTGGGCGGTGAACACCTCGAACGCCGCCTCGACGATGGCGGACCGCCGCTCGGCGGACTTCGCGTACGGGCCGCGTCGGCCGCCGCGGGCGCCGCGGCCACGGGTCGTCACGGGAGCGCCTTCGGTCATGACCGGGAGCCTACGACGACCCGCGGCTCCTCGGTGCGCATCCGCGTCCCAAATTCGAGCGACCACTCGAAAAGCCGTGTTACGGTCGGTCTCGTCCCGTCCACAACGAAGTGAGTCCTGATGAGTCCTCTCAGTCGTCGGCAGCTGCTGAGCCTCGGCCTCGGCGCGTCCGCCGCCGCCGTCCTCGCCGGCTGCGCCACGCCCGGCACGACCTCGGTCAACACCCTGCCGACCATCCCGCCGGCCGCCGGCAAGGTCCGCCTCGAGTACTGGGCCTGGCTCAAGGGCCTCGACCAGGTGACCGACCTCTACAACAAGAGCCAGGACCGCGTCCAGGTCGAGACCGTGTTCATCCCCGGCGGCAACGCGGGCGGGTACCAGAAGCTCTACTCGGCGCTCGCCGCGGGCGCCGGGCCCGACATCGCCCAGGTCGAGCTGCGCTCGCTGCCCGAGTTCCTGCTCGCCAACGGCGTCGTCGACCTCAAGCGCTACGGCGCCGAGAAGTACGAGGAGCTGTACGACCCCACGCTCTGGAACCAGGTCAGCTACACGGGCGGCATCTACGCCGTGCCGCAGGACAGCGGCCCGATGGGCATGTTCTACCAGCCCGCCGTCTTCGACCAGGTCGGCGCGGCCGTGCCCGCCACCTGGGACGAGTGGGCGGCCGTCGGTGCCGAGCTCAAGGGCGCGGGCGTGCTGATGGACTCGTTCCCGCTCGCCGACGCCTCGCCGTTCGCGGCCTACGCCACGCAGGCAGGCGCCTCCTGGTTCACCGCGGAGGAGGACGGCTGGGTCATCGACATGACCGACGACGCCACGCTGAAGGTCGCGGCGTTCTTCGACAAGGCGATCGACGACGGCATCGTCACCACCGCCTACGGTGCCTACACCCCGGCCTGGTTCTCGGCCGCGGCGGACGGGAAGATCGCCTCCGTCGCGACCGGCTCGTGGGGCGACGCCCTGATCGAGGGCGTCAGCGGCGCCGAGGGCAAGTGGAAGGTCGCGCCCCTGCCGACCTGGGACTCGGGCTACGCCTCGAGCTTCCTCGGCGGCTCGACCGCCGCCATCCTCGCGAACAGCCAGCACCCGCAGGAGGCGCTCGAGTTCGCCGTCTGGATGACCACCACCCCCGAGGGCGTCAACGCCTTGATCGAGTTCTGCGGCATCGGCTGGTCGCCGGCCGTGGACGTGGTCGGCACGCTCCGCGAGAAGCCGAGCGCCTTCTTCAGCGGCCAGAACTACAACCAGGAGGTGTTCGTGCCCGCCACGAAGGAGTCCAGCCAGAACCAGGACTGGAGCTGGTGGCCCGTCACGCAGCAGTCGTTCAACATCCTGAGCGACGGCTTCCGCGGCAAGGCCTCGGGCGGCACGCTCGTCGACGCCGTCGCACAGGCCGAGAAGGACATCATCTCGGTGATGCAGAACAAGGGCCTCTCGATCCGCAAGGCGAGCGCATGAGCGCCGGGATGGAGACGCGGCCCGAGACGGCAGCGGCGACGGACGCCACGGCGCCCGGCCGGGGTCGCGACGGAGGCGGCGACGCCACCCGCAGGAAGGGCGCGTCGTCCGGCGCCGTCAAGCGCGCCCCCTGGGTGCTGCTCTTCCCGTTCCTCGCCCTGTTCCTGCTGACCTTCATCGTCCCGATCCTCATGGCGCTCGTGTCGAGCTTCACGAAGGTGACCCGCGGCGGCCTCTTCGGCGAGGCCGGCGTCGTCACCGAGTTCGCCGGCTTCGACAACTACGCCCAGGTGATCGGCGACCCGAACTTCGTCGCCTCGATCGGCCGGATGTTCCTCTTCGGCATCGTCCAGGTGCCGGTCATGCTGATCCTCTGCACGGTGCTCGCGCTGCTGCTCGAGTCGGCGTCGGCCAAGTGGCCGGGCGTGTTCCGTGCCGCGTACTTCCTGCCGTACGGCGTGCCCGGCGTCATCGCGACCATCCTCTGGTCGTTCCTCTACGTGCCGGGCCTCAGCCCGATCATCGACGTGGCCGAGGTCTTCGGCGTCTCGCCCGACTTCCTCGGCGCGAACACCGTGCTCTGGTCGATCGCCAACATCGTCACGTGGAGCTACACCGGCTACAACATGCTGATCATCATCGCCCAGCTCAAGTCGATCCCGGTCGAGCTGTACGAGGCCGCCAAGGTCGACGGGGCGTCGGCCCTGCGGGTCGCGACGAGCATCCAGCTGCCGCTGATCCGCCCGGCCCTGCTGCTCACCGCCGTGTTCTCGATCATCGGCACCCTGCAGCTCTTCGCCGAGGCCCAGGTGCTGCAGCGCGTCGCACCGGCCATCGACAGCCAGTACACGCCGAACCTCAGCGCCTACACGACGGCATTCGCCTACAACGACTACAACGTCGCCGCGGCGCAGTCCGTGCTGATCGCGCTCGTCGCGTTCACGCTGTCGATCGTGTTCCTCACCATCACGAACAGGAAGTCCGCATGAGCCCCCGTGCCTCGGGCTCCGCGACGAGCGCGACGAGCGCCTCGGTCGCCGAGCAGCCCACCGACACCGAGTCCATCGTCACGGCCGGCCAGGGC
This sequence comes from Frigoribacterium sp. CFBP 13729, assembly GCF_014841875.1. NCBI lineage: Bacteria > Bacillati > Actinomycetota > Actinomycetes > Micrococcales > Microbacteriaceae > Frigoribacterium > Frigoribacterium sp. CFBP 13729. Next base: position 123,176 of record NZ_JACYUR010000001.1, read on the forward strand.
AGGAGGCGCGGCGAGGGTCGAGCCGCCGCCCGCCGGTCGGCGAACAACGGGCCGGACCGATCCGCGGGCCGCAGCCGCGCCTCCACCATCATCGTCACGGCCGTGCTGGTCGTCGTCGCGCTGTACTTCCTCATCCCGGTCTACTGGGTCGTGGTCGCCGCGACGAAGACCACCGGCGACCTCTTCGGCACCTTCGGCTTCTGGTTCGCCCCGACCTTCGCCCTGTGGGACAACCTCGGCCAGGTGCTCACCTACGGCGACGGGATCTTCCTGCGCTGGCTCGGCAACTCGGTGCTCTACGCCGGGGTCGGCGCCCTGATCGCGACGTACTTCGCCGCGGCCGGCGGCTACGCCCTCGCCAAGTACGAGTTCCGCGGGCGCAACGCCGTCTTCGGCACGATCCTCGGCGGCGTGCTGGTTCCCGGCACGGCCACGGCACTGCCCCTGTTCCTGCTGTTCAGCCAGATGGGCCTCGCCAACACCTACTGGAGCGTCCTGCTGCCGTCGCTGGTGTCGCCGTTCGGCCTGTTCCTCTGCCGGATCTACGCCCAGGCCACCGTCGACACGTCGCTGATGGAGGCCGCCCGCCTCGACGGCGCGAGCGAGCTCCGAATCTTCCACACCCTGGGGCTGCGCATCCTCACGCCCGCGCTGGTGACGGTGTTCCTGTTCCAGCTCGTCGGCATCTGGAACAACTACTTCCTGCCCCTCGTGATGCTGAGCGACGTCGACAAGTTCCCCGTCACGCTCGGCCTCAACAACTGGCTCAGCCAGACCGACCGGCTGCCCGAGTTCTACCAGCTGACGACCGGCGGCGTGCTGCTGTCGATCATCCCTCTGGTCATCGCCATGGTCGTCCTCCAGCGCTTCTGGCGCGGCGGCCTCACGGAAGGATCCGTCAAGTGACGACCCCCGCCTCCTCGTCCGCCGCCTCCTCGGCCCCCAGCTCGGAGACCCTCGCGTCGCCGAGCCCGGCGGCCTCGGCACCGGCGCCGGGCGACTACCTCGCCGACACCGGTCCCGGCACCGGTCGCCGCAGCCCCGCCCGGTCGTGGCTGCACACCGACGCGCCGACCCTGTCGCTCGACGGGGAGTGGGCGTTCCGTCTGCTGCCCGGCGCGCCCGGCACCCCCGGGGGCCGCGGCGTGCTGCCCGAGGGCGAGGCCGTCGACAGCGTGGGCGACCCCGACCTCGACGACTCGTCGTGGCAGTCGATCGCCGTGCCGTCGCACTGGGTGCTGACCGGCGACGGCGAGCGGGGCGCGCCGATCTACACGAACGTGCAGTTCCCGTTCCCGACCGAGCCGCCCTTCGTGCCCGACGCGAACCCGACCGGCGACCACCGCCGACGATTCGACCTGCCGGCCTCGTTCGACGGCGCCGAGCGCGTCCTGCTGCGGTTCGACGGCGTCGAGTCGCGCTACGCGGTCTGGGTCAACGGCGTGCACGTCGGCGTCGGCGTCGGCAGCCGCCTCGCGCAGGAGCTCGACGTCACCGACGCCGTGCGCCCCGGCGAGAACGTCATCGCCGTGCGCGTGCACCAGTGGTCGGCCTCGAGCTACGTCGAGGACCAGGACCAGTGGTGGCTGCCCGGCATCTTCCGCAGCGTCACGCTGCAGGCCCGCCCGGTCGGCGGCCTCGACGACGTCTGGCTGCGCACCTCCTGGCACGGCACGGCGGGCGAGACCGCAGGAGGCGCGACGATCGTCCCCGAGGTCACGGGCGGCCCCGACGCGTTCCCGGTCACCCTCGCGGTGCCCGAGCTCGGCGTGGACGTGACCTGGGCCACGGCCGCCGACGTCGCGCCCGTCGAGCTGGCGGAGGGCGTCGAGCCCTGGTCGGCCGAGACGCCCCGGCTCTACGAGGCCACGGTGTCGAGCGCGCTCGGCGCCGAGGTCGTCAGCCTCCGGCTCGGCTTCCGCACCGTGCGGATCGACGGCGACCTGTTCACCGTCAACGGCCGCCGCGTCGTGTTCCACGGCGTCAACCGGCACGAGACCCACCCCGACCGCGGCCGCGTCTTCGACGAGGAGTGGGCGCGCCGCGACCTGCTGCAGATGAAGCGGTTCAACGTCAACGCGATCCGCACGTCGCACTACCCGCCGCACCCGCGCCTCCTCGACCTCGCGGACGAGCTCGGCTTCTGGGTCGTGCTCGAGTGCGACCTCGAGACGCACGGCTTCGAGCGCGACGCCTGGACCGAGAACCCCAGCGACGACGCCGCCTGGCACGACGCCTACGTCGACCGGATGGTGCGCACCGTCGAGCGCGACAAGAACCACCCGTCGATCGTGATGTGGTCGCTCGGCAACGAGGCCGGCACCGGCCGCAACCTCGCGGCGATGGCCGCGTGGACGCACGCCCGCGACACCGGTCGTCCCGTGCACTACGAGGGCGACTACACCGGCGCCTACACCGACGTGTACTCGCGGATGTACTCGTTCGTCGACGAGACGCGCGCCATCGGCAGCGGCGACGAGTCGGTGCAGCTGCTCGGCTGCACGCCCGCCGAGGCGGCGCGCCAGCGGTCGAAGCCGTTCCTGCTCTGCGAGTACGTGCACGCGATGGGCAACGGCCCGGGCGCGATCGACGAGTACGAGGCGCTGGTCGACGAGTTCCCGCGGCTGCACGGCGGCTTCGTCTGGGAGTGGCGCGACCACGGCCTGCGGCACCGCACCGCCGACGGCACCGAGTTCTTCGCCTACGGCGGCGACTTCGGCGAGGTCGTGCACGACTCGAACTTCGTCATGGACGGGATGGTCCTCAGCGACGACACCCCGTCGCCCGGCCTGTACGAGTGGGCGCAGGTCGTCGCGCCGATCCGCGTGTCGCTGGCCGCGGGGGAGGCCGACGTTGAGGACGCCGATGGTGCCGATGGTGCCGAGGCGCTCGTGACCGTGGCGAACCTGCGGCACTCGGCCGACGCCTCCGACGTGGTCGTCCGGCTCACGGTCGAGCACGACGGCGAGGAGGCGCTGGTCGCCGACCTCCCCGTCGCCGGCGTCGGCGACGACGCCCTCGCCGCGGGGGAGACGGTCGTCCTGGCCGTCCCCGGACTGCCGGTCTCGTCCTCGGGCGAGACCTGGGCGACGGTGCGGGTCGTGACCGCGGCCGACGCCGAGTGGGCGCCCGCGGGGCACGTGCTCGCGACCGCCCAGCTCGACCTCACGCCTGCCGCTGCGGCGCGACGTGCGCCGTCGACGCTGCGACCCGGCGTGCCCGGTGCCGCCGGCGACCGACTGGCGGGCGCCTCCTCCGGTCGGCTCGACCTCGGGCCGGCGTCGTTCGTCGACGGCCGTCTCGTGTCGCTGGCGGGTCGTCCCGTCGACGGGCCGCGGCTCGAGCTCTGGCGCGCGCCCACCGACAACGACCAGGGGCGCGGCTGGGTGCCGCGCGACCGCGACGTCGACGTGATGCGCGACCGGCACCGCGCCGACCAGTACCTGCTGGCGGAGCTGCCGAGCGCCGAGACGACCTGGCTGCGGCTCGGGCTCGACCGCATGACGCCGCGTGTGGAGCAGATCACGGCGACGGAGTCGCAGGTGCACGTCCGCACCCGCTGGGCCGCCGCCGACGCCCGCCAGGCCGTGACCGTCGACGAGCGCTGGTCGCTCGAGGGCGGCGAGCTCTGGCTCGCGCTCGACCTGGTGCCGACGGCCGGCTGGGACACCTCCTGGCCCCGCGTGGGAGTGCGCCTCGACCTGCCGACCGACGTCGCCACCGCGTCGTGGTTCGGCACGGGGCCGCACGAGTCGTACCCGGACAGCCGCCACGCCGCGGTCGTCGGGCGCTACACGGCGGCCGTCGACGACCTCGTCGTCGACTACGCCCGCCCGCAGGAGAGCGGCCACCGCAGCGACCTGCGGAGCCTCGACCTGACCGGCGCCGACGGCCGCGACTGGCTGCGGGTCGACGCCGTCGGCGACGAGCTCGGCCGGCTGCCCGGCTTCACGCTGCGCCGCCACACCGCGCAGCAGGTCGACGCCGCCCGCCACCCGCACGAGCTGCCCGAACCCGACCACACCTACCTGTGGCTCGACGCGGCGCAGAACGGGCTCGGCTCGCGGGCCTGCGGGCCCGACGTGTCGGCGCCGCACGTGCTGCGGCCGTCGGCTCGGTCGATGCGGCTGCGGCTGACCGCGCTCGGCTAGGGGACCGCTCGGCCCGGGCCCCCGGCCCTGGCCCAGCTCGGCCCGGGCCGGGCCCGCCGAGTGGTCGGTCCTGGTCATCCGTGCAGCACGGAACGACTGGAACCGACCACTCGGCGTCCCCGGCAGGAGCAGACTGGTCGGATGTCGAAGCGCACCGCAGCCCGTCCCACGTCCGTCCCGCGGACCGTCGCCCGCCTCCTGCTTGGAGCCGTGCTCGTCTTCGCGGGTGCCAGCCACCTCAGCTTCGCGCGGGACGACTTCCAGGCGCAGGTGCCCGAGTGGCTGCCGATCGACGACGACGCGGTCGTGCTCGCGTCGGGGGTCGTCGAGATCGCGCTCGGCAGTTCGCTGATCGCGCTCGGTCGCTGGCGCGTGGCCGTCGGGCTCGTGGCGGCGGCGTTCTTCGTCGCGATCTTCCCGGGGAACATCTCGCAGCTCGTGACCCGGACGAGCGCCTTCGGGCTCGACACCGACGCCAAGCGCTGGCTGCGCCTCCCGTTCCAGCCGCTGCTCGTGTTCGTCGCGCTCTGGTCGACGGGCGCCTGGCGCGACCGCCGCGTCGTGCTCGACCGCCTGCGCCGCCGCCGCTGACCCCTGGCGTCTCCTGCCCCTACGCCGCCCGTCCCGATCTCCTCTCCCGCAAATGCCGACCGCGAGGCCTCCAATACCGGGAAATCCGAATCTTGTGGTGCCCGGAGCCGGCTCGCGGTCGGCATTTGCGGGTCGGGACCGCGCCTACGACGGTTGACACGTGCGATTGCCCGCAAATGCCGACCTCGAGACCTTCAATAGTGGACAGTCCGGGTGCTGTGGTGCCCGGAGCTGGCCTCCGGTCGGCATTTGCGGGGCCAGCAGGGCTGGGGCGGGCGGACTAGGAGGCGCGGGTCGCCTTGACGACCACGTCGCGCACCGTGGTGGTCCCGCCGTCCGTCGCGGGGACCTGCCGCGCGCGCGACTCGGCCACCTCGACGGTCCAGCCGTCGTCGGGGACGGCCGCGAGGACGTCGTCGATCGTGAACATCAGCTCCTCCTTGCCGTGCCGACCGGCCCCCGCGGCCAGGTCGGACAGTTCGTGCCCGACGACGAGCAGGGTCCCGCCGGGCGCCACCGCCTCCGCAAGCGTCCGGAACAGCGCGGCGCGCACCGGGTCGGCGAGGTGCATGAACTGCGACGACACGAGGTCGACCGACCCTGGCGCGGGAGCCCACTCGGCGAGGTCGTGCTGCTCCCAGGTGATCCGGGCCGCCGCCTCCTCGTCGACCTCGGCCGCCCGGGCCGCCGCTTTGTCGAGCGCTGCCTGCGCGATGTCGATCGCGGTCACCTGCCAGCCGCGGCCCGCGAGCCAGATCGCGTCGCCGCCCTCGCCGCTGCCGACGTCGAGCACGCGACCCGGCTCGAGCCCGCTCGCCTCGTCGACGAGGACGGGGTTCGGGCGCCCGCTCCACTGCAGGCCGGGGGCCGAGTAGCGGTCCTCCCAGTAGTCGCGGCCCCACTCGTCCGAGGCGGGCTGCTCGTGCTGGTCTCCTCCGTGCCCGTGCCCGTGCCCGTGCTCCGGCTGGTCCTCGTCGTGCGGGTGCTGCCCGGTCGTCTGCGTCATCGTCGTGCTCCCTCGAGTCCGTGCCGGCGGTCGCCGAGCACCCTGGTCGTGTTCTCCGCCTCGGCGCGGACGCCGAACGGGCGACGTCGCTCCTCCACGGCGAGGTCGGTGTCCTCGGTGATGAGGTCCATGTTGACCGAGACCGCGACCCCCACGCCGGAGGCGGCGGCCGTGACCACCTGCATCCGCGCGTCGGCGACGTTGCCGGCCAGGTACAGCCCGGGCACGGTCGTGGCCCCGGTCAGCGGGTCCGAGGCGATCACGGTCCCCAGCCCCATCGGGTGCGGCTCGTGCACCAGGCCGAGCGGCTCGAGCAGGTCGCCGTTCGGGCGCACCGCCGCCGCGACGGCCAGCGCGCCGACGGGCACCACGGGTGCGCCGTCGACGACGACACCCGTCAGCGCGTCGCCCTCGACCCGCAGCGACCGGACGCGACCCGTGACGACCTGGACGCCGCGGGCGGCCAGCCGCTCCCACTCGTCGTCGGACGGCTCGGGCGCCTCGTGCACGAAGAGCGTCACGCGGTCGCTCCACTGCCGGAACATCATCGCCTGGTGCACGGCGAACGGGGTCGTGCCGAGCACTCCGATCACCTGGTCGCGGATCTCCCAGCCGTGGCAGTACGGGCAGTGCACGACGTCGCGGCCCCAGCGCTCGGCGAGCCCGTCGACCTCCGGCAGCTCGTCGGTGAGGCCCGTCGTCACGACGACCCGTCGGGCCCGGACGACGTGCTCGGCGCCGCCCTGCGTCGTGAGCGAGACAGTGAACGAGGAGGCGCCTCCTGCGTCCGCCCCCGTGGCCGACGCCTCGGCGACGGAGGCGTCGCCGGGCTCGCCGCCGCCGCGCTCCAGCCGCGTCACGGTCCCGTCGACGACCTCGCCGCCGACCTGCTCCACCTCGGCGCGGCCGAGCCGGGTGAGCTCGCGCGGGGCGATCCCGTCCCGGGTGAGGAAGCCGTGCACACCCGCCGCGGGGGCGTTGCGCGGCTCGCCGGCGTCGACGACGAGCACGCGACGGCGGGCGCGGGCGAGGGTGAGGCCGGCGCTGAGGCCGGCGGCGCCGCCGCCGACGACGACCACGTCGTAGGTCGTCGCGGTCGTCGCGATCGTGGTGGCGAGCGGGCGGGGTGGGTGCTGCGGGGCGTTCGTCATGGTGGGTGACCTCCTGGGACCATGCTCGACCGGCACCTCCTCGACCTGCAAGCTCTGTTGCCGATGTGGCAAGATCGCGGCATGGCTCACGATCCTGCTCGTCCTCACGGCTCCCTCGGCGGGTCCGACGCCGGAGCCGACGCCTCGACCGACGACGTGCTCGCGGCCGTCGGGCCCCGGCTGCGCGCGCTGCGGGCGACGAGCGGCCGTACCCTCGCCCAGCTCGCCGAGACGACGGGCATCTCGGTGAGCACCCTCTCGCGGCTCGAGTCGGGCCAGCGACGTCCCGCGCTCGAGCTGCTGCTGCCGCTCGCCCGCGCCCACGGCGTCCCGCTCGACGAGCTCGTCGGCGCACCCGAGACCGGCGACCCGCGGATCCACCTGCGGCCCGTCACGATGCACGGCCAGACGATCGTCCCGCTGTCGCGCGGCGGGGGAGGCCTGCAGGCGTTCAAGCACCTCATCGAGGCCGACGTGCCGCCGGGCGAGCCGGACCCCCGCGTGCACGAGGGCTACGAGTGGCTCTACGTGCTGCGCGGGCGGCTGCGGCTCGTGCTCGGCGAGCACGACCTCGTGCTGCCCGCGGGCGAGGCCGCGGAGTTCGACACGCGCACGCCGCACTGGTTCGGCCGGGTCGGGCCCGGAGCCGTCGAGTTCCTCAGCCTCTTCGGCCGCCAGGGCGAGCGCATGCACGTGCGGGCGGCGCCGCCCGGGCGCCTCGGCGCCTGACCCGCCCCGCACGCGCTGCACGTCTCTCGAGGGCGGGTCTTCTGCATCGAGGGCGGGTCGCCGCCCCTCTCGTCGAGAGGGCACGCGCGCGGTCGACTTGCCCCGGATCGTCGGTCAGCGGGCGTGCGGGCAGCCGTTCGGGGCACCTCGACGGTGTGGACGTCGGCCTGGCCGGCGGTCGCGACCTGAGGAGGAGCCCGGTTCATCCCGGAGGAGGGTCCCGGTCATCCCTGGGCAGGCTGCGGCGGGGCACGGCCCGTTCCTACGCTCGAGGTCCGGACGCTCGTCGTCCCCGAGCGGGCCTGCCCCGCGCGATCCAGAGGACCCGCCATGACCCCACGACCCCCCGCGTCCCGACGACCTGTTCTCCGCGCGGTCGCCGCCACGGCAGCCGCAGCCCTCGCGCTCACGGCCCTCGCCGGCTGCACGCTCGCGTCGCCCGAGCCGCTCGTCCTCGGCTTCACCGCCACGTCCGCCGAGCCGCTGCCCTCGCTCGGGGCCGGAGCCGCCGACGCCGTCTCCGCCCACGCGCTCGCGGCGCACCAGCCCGCCGAGGGCAGCGTCGACGTCGTCGTGCAGGGCACGTCGTCCGCGTCGGCCCACGACCTGACCCCGATGCTGACCGCCGACCGCGTGCAGCAGGTCCCCGACAAGAGGGAGGCGGCGGTCGCCGAGGCCCTGGACGAGCTCGGCTCGGACGTGGCCGGTCTCACCGCCGGCGACGAGGGCCTCGACCTGCTCTCGGTGCTCGCCTCCGCGGCGGCCCTGCACGACGGCGGGTCGATCGTCGTCGTGTCGAGCGGCGTGCAGACCGCGGACCCCCTCGACCTCCGGCAGCTCGGCTGGTCGTTCGACCCGGCCGCGGTCGCCTCGACCCTCGCGGACCAGGGCGCCCTGCCCGACCTGGGCGGGCACGCCGTCACCTTCGTCGGGCTCGGCCGCACGGCCGGCTCGCAGCCCGCGCCGTCGATCTCGTCCACGAGCCGCCTGTCCGAGCTCTGGCTCGCGATCTGCGACGCCGCCGGGGCGACGAGCTGCACCGACGGGGGAGCGGGCGCGTCCCAGGAGGCGCCCGTCGCCTCCTCGGCGGTGCCCGTCGTGCCCGTGACGAGCGACGCGACGCCGTGCACCGCTCCGCTCGTGCTCTCGGCCGCCGTCCTCTTCGGCGGCGACTCCGCGGCCCTCGGCTCGACCGCGGACACGGCCCTGCAGGGCGTCGCCGACGAGCTCGGACGGTGCCCGTCCGGGGTCGCCGCCGACATCGTCGGCCACGCGGCCGACACCCGCGCCGGGGTCGTCGACGGCGAGCAGCTCAGCCTCGACCGGGCGCAGGCCGTCCACGACGCCCTCGTGCGCCTCGGCGCCCCCACCGGCACGCTCGGCGACGTCGTCGGCCGAGGCGACGCCGACCCCGTGGTCGACGACCTGCCCGGCGGCGTCTTCGACGACCAGCTCGCGGCGCAGAACCGCCGCGTCGAGATCACCTTCCGCAGTGAGGACACCGCGTCATGACCGACATCCGCCCCGACTCCCGCCATGACTACCGGCCCGACGACCAGGTGACCGAGCGCCTCGACGGCTGGCCGGACGCGCAGGTGACCGAGCGCCTCCACGGCTGGCCCGATGCTCAGGTGACCGAGCGCCTTGACGGCCGGTGCGACGACCAGGTGACCGAGCGCCTCGACGGCCGGTCCGACGACCAGGTCACCGAGCCCGTGCCCGGCCGGACGGGCCTCCGCCCGACGGACCGGCTGGACGCCTGGCGGGAGGCCCGCGTGCGGGACCGCCTCACCGGTGGTCCCCACCACGATCCGACCGGGAGGAGCGCCACCCCGACCCGAGCCGTCGCGGCGACCTCCGCTGCGTCGACGGTACCCGAGGCGACCGCTGCTGCCGCTCCGACCGCTGTCGTCCCGCCTGCTGCCGTCCCGACCGCTGCCGCGCCGCGAGCCTCCGTCCCGACTGCCGTCGCCCCGAGCTCTCTCGCCCCGAGCTCACCCGCGGCGACGGCGCCCGCCCCGCTCCCGGCGCCCCGCCCGGCCGGCACGCTCCCGCGAGCCCGCGCCGTCGAAGCGATCCCCACCGGCGACCTCGTCTTCTCGCTCGTCGGCGTCGGTCCGATCCCGGCACGGCACGTCGCCACGGCCCCGCGCCTGCACGACGAGCGCCTGCGCGCCGACCTGCCCGAGGGCGTGGACGACCACACCCCGTTGGAGGCGGCGCTCCGGCTGCGCACCGAGGTCGCGGCCGAGAGGTGGCTGGCCCGTCGCACGCGGCAGGTGCTCGACCCGGCGGCGCGCCGCCTCACCGCGCTCAGCTCGCGGCACCGCGAGGTGCTCCGACGCCTCGACCGCTCGGGCGACGAGCCCCTCCTCGACACGACGGGCCGCACGGTGACCCGGGACGAGGCCCGGGCGACCGCCGACCGGCTGTCCGTGGCGATCGAGGCGTCGCTCGACTCGGGCTCAGAGAAGCACCGCACCGAGTCGCGGGCCCGCAAGCGCCTCCTGCTGTTCTTCGTGCTCGCCGACTTCGCGCTGTTCGCCTACTTCATGTCCCGCGTGCTCAACGTCGACGTGTTCATGCCGGCGACCGACCCGATCGCCTTCACGACGTCGATCGTCTTCGCGCTGCTCTTCACCCTCGGCGTCGCCTACGCACTGCACCACTTCGGGCACGCGCACCGGGTGCACAAGGACGACTCCGGCGAGGTCGTGGTGCCCGACGGCGCGGTGCAGCTCCGCCTGCAGCTCGTCTACGTGCACGTGCTGACCGTGCTGCCCGGCGTGCTGATCGGCGTGCGCATCGTCGACGACGCCCTGGTCTCGGGGGCGCCCCTGCCCCTGGCGCTGCTGCTGGGCGTCGCGATCGGCGTGGTGATGGCCGGCATCGGGCACCTGATCTACCGCACGGAGCTGCGCGACGGCACGAGCGCGACCGACCGCCTCCTGCACCTCGGGCGGCACCTGCGGAAGGCCCACCGGCGCGACCGGAAGCTGCACCTCGAGCTCGACCGGCTCGAGCGACGCGTCGCGGTCGTCTCGGCCCGTGCGGAACGTGCCGCCGCCCGGATCGAGCAGACCGGCGACCGCCGGGCGAACCGCGGCCCGAGCACCCGCACCCTGCGGTACACGCGGTCGCTCGCCGGGACGGTGCACGTCGGGGCGGCCCTGCCGGTCGTCCGCCCGGCCCGGGGCGGCCTCGACGAGGCCCTCGGCCAGATCCGGGCGCCGCGCGTCACCGACCTCGCCGACTGACGCGCGCCCACGCCCGCGCCCCGCCCCGCCGGCTCGACGGCGTCAGGGGACGCCGCAGGCGCGGGCCCACGCCCGCGGTGTCCCTTCTCGCCTGCCGAGGCAGTCAGCCCACCGCACCCACCCCGAGTGCGCAGCTGCGTCCAGGCCCGGACGCGTCTGGCAGTGCTGCGCGGAGAGGTCCCCGATCCCGCCCTCGACGTCGCCCGGCCAGCACACGGTGATGAGACGTCGTCGATGAGACGTCACCTGTGCGGCGTGCAGGGCTGCATCATGCGGGGATGGCGCTGCCCTCGCGCCGACAGGGGCCGGGATGACCGCCGGCCACGGCTCGTGCTCGCTCCGGGAGGCGTCTACCGACTCTCCGCGCGCGGTGGTGCCTCGTCTCAGGTCGTGAGGTCCGCCTCCCAGTTGGTGCGCTGGATCTCGACGTCGAGCTCGCGCAGCTCGCGGGCCGTGTCGTCGGCCCGACGGCGCAGCTCGGCGACGGGCAGCGCCGCGAACTGGCGGAGCTCGCTGCGCAGCTGACGGAAGCCGCCGCCGCCGGCGCCCTGGGCCGCGTCGGCCGCGCTCGACAGGAGGCTGTGCCGCGCGCGCAACGTCTCGCGGCGGGCCAGGGCGGCGGTCATGGTGCGACCGTCGGCGAGCAGCACGGAGGCGTTGGTCAGGTTGACCGCGACGACCAGCTCCTCGAGGCGGTCGAGCGACCGCGACACCTCGTCCACGAGGGCCGCGGCGTCCTCGGCGGGCTCCTCGCCCTCCTGGTAGCGGGCGTTCTGGCGGATCCGCTCCTGCGCCTGCGCGATCCGTCGCTGCAGGTCGGCACGGGTCATGAGGGCCTCGGCGAGCTTCATGCCGCCATCCTGCCAGGCACCGGCGCCGCGGGCACCGCCGCCGCAGGCACCGCCGCCGGTCGCGCAGGAGGCGGCGGCACGGCCGGTCGCCCAGCCGCCGGGAGCAGGATGGCGCCATGAGAGCGAAGCGCATCGAGCCCGGGCCCGGCCAGGAATCCGTCTGGGACTACCCGAGGCCGCCCCGCGTCGAGGCGCGCCCCGAGCGCGTCGTCGTCCGGCTCGGCGGCGAGGTCGTCGCCGACACCACGGGCGCCTACCGCGTGCTCGAGACGAGCCACCCGCCGGTCTGGTACCTGCCCCGCGAGGCGTTCGTCGACGGCGCCCTGTCGGCGGGCCAGGGCCGCAGCATGTGCGAGTTCAAGGGGACGGCCCGCTACCTGGACGTCCGGGGCGGCGGGACCACCGCCTCCTCGGCAGGGTGGACCTACCCGAGCCCCTGGCCCGGCTACGAGATGCTCGCCGACCACGTCGCGCTGTACCCGAGCCGGTTCGACTCGTGCGAGGTCGACGGCGAGGTCGTCGAGGCACAGGACGGCGACTTCTACGGCGGCTGGATCACGTCGCGCGTCGTCGGACCGTTCAAGGGAGCCCCCGGCACCCTCGGCTGGTAGCCGCGTCGAGGCGTCGAGCTACGGAGCGGGACTCGCCGTCAGGGCCGCGACTACCGTCTCGGCGTCCGCCCACCACTTCGTGTAGTGGTCGGGGTCGGCGTTGACCTGCACCGCGTGCGCGGCCTGGGTCGGCGTCAGCTCCTTCCAGCCGGGCATCCGCACCAGCTTCGTGAAGAAGCTCGTCGCCGCCGTGTACGGGTCCATGCGCTGCTCGTAGGTGCCCCACTGGCCGTTGTCCCGCTGCTGGAACAGCCCCCGGCTGTCCGGACCGACCTCGTCGCCGTGGTCGATGTTCCGGAGGCTCGACTCGCCCATCGCGGTCATCACCCCGATCGCCTGGGTGTGGGTGCCGATGCCCTGGGCCTTCGCCGCCTCCATGATCCAGGCGGCGTTGATCAGCCTGTCCTGGCAGTAGCCCGCGATCGGCCCGGCGGGCACGCTGATCGTGCCGACCACGACGGGCTCGACGTCGGGGCAGGTGACGCCCACGGCGACCGGCTCGGACGGCTCGTCCGGCGTGCCGGCCAGCGACGCCACGACCATCACGAGCGCCACGACGAGGGCGACGACCCCGCCGCAGAACACGACGGAGGCGGCGATCACGAGACGGCGCACGGCGGGCTCCCGGGGCGGTGACGGGGTCGGACGGGGTGGACCCGACCGAATATAGGGCCCTGTCCTGGACGATCCCGGCAGGCATCCTTCACGTCACCTCGGTCAGCGGGCGGGCGGCACCGCCTCGGGGTCGCCCGCGTCGCCGGTCGACGCGACCCGCGCCTCCTCGGCTCGGGCGCCGCCGCCGGCTCCCCGATCGACGCCTCCTCCGCCGCCGCGTCCGCGCCGCGAGATCATCGTGACGACCCACAGGACGACCCCGATCGCCAGCAGGATGCCGGCGATCTGGTACTGCTCGCCGCCCCGGCCGGACGAGAACGGCAGCACCAGCCAGAGGCAGGCGACGACGCCGACGACGGGCAGCACGCGCCCGGCCTGGAAGTGGTGCCGGCCGACGTCGTCGCGGCGCAGCACGAGCACGGTGACGTTGACGATCGCGAACACGACGAGCAGCAGCAGCGACGTCGTGCCGCCGAGCACGGCGACGACGGGCGACTCCGGGCTGAGCGACACGTAGCCGATCAGCAGCAGCGAGAGCGCCGTCGTGAAGACGATCGACGCCCACGGGGTCTGGCGGGTGCGGTGCACCCTCGACAGGAACCCGGGCAGCACGCCCTGCTTGCTCATGCCGTAGAGCAGCCGGCTCGCCATCATCATGTTGATCAGGGCGCTGTTGGCGACGGCGAACATCGAGATGAACGGCAGCAGCTGACCGATCGGGAAGCCGGGGGCGGCCGTGTCCACGACCGTGACGAGCGGCGTCTCGTTGTCGGCGAGCTCGCCGATCGGGACGACGGCGACGGCGCAGATCGAGACGAGCACGTAGACGACGGCGGTGATGCCGAGGCCCGTGAGCATGGTGCGCGGGAAGATGCGGCTCGGGTCCTTGGTCTCCTCGGCCATGTTGACGCTGTCCTCGAAGCCGACCATGGCGAAGAAGGCGAGCGAGGTCGCCGTGCTCACGCTGAGCAGCAGCGACTTGTCGCCGGGCGTCTCGAAGATCGTGACGCGCGACAGGTCCGCATTGCCGCCCGCGATGGCCCAGAAGCCGATCATGATGACCATCACGAGACCGGACAGCTCGACCAGGGTGAGCACGACGTTCGCCTTGACGCTCTCGCTGACGCCGCGGAAGTTGACGAGCATCACCAGCAGCATGAAGCCCATCGCGATGCCCATCACGGCGATGTTCGGCAGCTCGAGCCCGACGCCGACCGCGAGGTTCGCCGCGAACGCCCGCGAGGCGGTGGAGGCGCTGGTGATCCCCGAGCACATCACGACGAAGCAGACGAGGAACGTCACGAAGTGCACCCCGAACGCCTTGTGCACGTAGAGGGCGGCGCCGGCGGTCTGCGGGTACTTGGTGACGAGCTCGAGGTACGAGAACGCGGTCACGAGCGCCACGCCGAACGCGATGAGGAACGGCAGCCAGGCGGCCCCGCCGACCTCGGCGGCGACCTGGCCGGTCAGCGCGTAGACGCCCGTGCCGAGGATGTCGCCGACGATGAAGAGCAGCAGCAGCTTCGGCCCGATGACCCTCTTCAGCTCCGTCTTCTCCTCCCCGTCGGGGGCAGCGCCGGAGGCGGCGGTCGGCTGGTCGGGAGGGGTGGTGGTCGTCGACACGAGGGCCTCCTGGGGCGCATCGGTGCTGCACGGGTCCGGTTGACGGCCCATCCTGCTCCGCCGCGCGGCCCGGGTCACGTGCTGCCCGCGAAGTTGCAGCGTGTGCAACGAGCGTGCCGAGGAGGCGGCCTAGACGAACTCGGACCGGTCGGCCAGGTAGGCCCGCAGCTCGCGGACCTCGTCGGGGCCGCGGCCCCAGCGCACGTGCACGACCCCGTCGCGGAGCAGCAGCGGATCGGACGCCCCGGTCCGCAGCGAGTCGGCGTCGAGCGGCAGCCGGACGTGCTCGAAGTTGACGACCTCGCCCTCGGTGAACCTCTTCGAGGCGGCCCGGCGGGCGTCGCGGCGCTCCTCGACCGAGGCCGAGAGGCCTTGCTCCTTCTTCGGCTCGGTCGCGCGGGTGATCCGGCCGGTGGCCCACACCTCGCCGTCGCGGCCGAGCAGCAGGACCCCGAGCCGCCAGGCCCGCCCGGCGGGCTGCATCGACGCCGAGGTGTGCACGAGCAGCAGCTTGCGCGAGGCCTTCACGGTGGCCAGCGCCTCGTCGCGGGCGTGCCGGGCGTCGAGCTCGGCGGCGGTCTCGCGGAGGAGGCGCGCGAGGGAGTCGGCAGCCGTGACGGCCTCGTCGTCGGTCACCGCGCCTCCTCGGGGGCCTGTCGGGTCGTGCTGTGTCGGGGGGTGCTTGTGGGTCGCGGGCCGGCCCGGCGGGTCAGCTGTCGTAGCCGTGGTCGAGGAAGTCCTCGACGAGCTCGACGACGAGAGCGTGGTCGTCGGCCTGGGGCAGGCCCGAGACGCCGACCGAGCCGACCATGCCGACGCCGCGGACGATCACGGGGAACACCCCGCCGTGCGCCGCGTAGACCGCCGTGTCGAGGCGGGACTTCTCGTCGAAGGTCGAGCCGTCCACCCGGAACTGCTCGCCGACCCGCCACGAGCTCTTCCCGTAGCGCTCGACGACGCGGGCCTTGCGGTCGAGCCACTCGTCGTTGTCGAGGGAGGTGCCGGGCAGCGCCGCGTGGAACACCCGCTGGCGGCCCTTGAGGACGGCGATCGTGACGGGCAGGCCGCGCCGACGAGCACCGGCGAGCACGTGGGCGCCGAGGTCGAGGGCCGTGTCCGTGGTGAACCTGCGGAAGGTGAGGCGCTCCTCCTGCTCGGCGAGGGTGCGCAGCAGCGTGTCGTCGGTCATGGTGCCTCCGGTGTGTCAGGTCGAGCGGGCGTCGTCGCCCCGGCCGAGCCTAGACGCGGGCGCTGGGGACGAGATCGGCGCGGCCGCCGGCTCGTCTCGTTCCCGAGGGTCAGCGACGCCCGCCCGCCGCGGCGAGCGCCCGGCACGGGTCGCTGCCGACGAGCCGGCAGTACACGTCGGACAGCTCGGCGGCCGACAGCGACCACGGGTGCTCGAGAGCACGTTCGCGGGAGGCGCGTGCCAGCCGCGCCCACAGCTCGCCGTCCCCGAGCAGGCGCGTCACCGTCTCGCCCCACACGACGGGGTCGCGCGAGTCGAGCACGACGCCGGTCACGCCGTCGACCACGGACTCGCGGAGGCCCCCCGAGGAGGCGGCGACCACCGGGACCCCGCTGGCCGCGGCCTCGAGGGCGATCAGCCCGTACGTCTCGGAGTGCGACGGCACGAGCACGATCCGGGCCCCGCGGAGCAGGCTCGCCAGGCCCGGGCGGGTCTGCGGGCCGAGGAACCGGACGTCGAGCCCCGACCGGTCGGCGAGCGCGGCCAGGTCGCGCTCGTAGCCGGCGAACTCCGTGGAGGCGCCTCCGGCGATCACGAGCTCGGGTCGCAGCTCGGCGGGCACCGCGGCTACGGCCTCGATGGCGAGGTCAGGGCCCTTGAGCGGCTCCAGCCGGCCGGCGACGACGACGGTGGGGTGCGAGGCCGTCTCGCCCGTAGCGAGAGGGCGGAACAGCTCGGCGTCCACGCCCGGCAGCACGATCGCGACCCGGGCCGGGTCGCCGCCGAGTCGGCTCGTGACGGTCTCGGCCTCGGCGTGGCTGATGGCCACGACGGCGTCGGACTCCCGGGCGAGCATCGCCTCGCCGGCGAGGCGGCCGGGCGACTCGGCGCGTTCGCCGTGCGAGAGGGGAGTGCTGTCGGCGGCGGCGATGGAGTGGAAGCTCTGCACGTGGGGGATCCCGCGCTGTCGCGCGACGGGCAGGGCGGCGACGCCGCTGAACCAGTGGTGGGAGTGGATCACGTCCCAGGGGCCGAGCTCGGCGAGACGCTCGCGGAACTCGTCGACGAACTCCTCGTGGCGGCCCTTCGGCACGGCCTCGACGGGCCCCGCGGCGAGGAACCGGAGCACGACGCCGGGCGACAGCTCGACGGCCTCGGGCTCGTCGGGGGAGGACCGCCGCGTGAGGATCTCGACCTCGTGACCTGCTGCGCCGAGCGCCTCCGCCTGGTTCCGGACGACGACGTTCATGCCCCCGACGTCGCCCGAACCCGGCTCGGCCCCCGGCGAGGTGTGGAGCGAGACGAGCGCGATGCGGAGGGGTGAGGTCACTGCCCGAGCGTACTCGCCGTGGCCCGCACGGCCCGCCCGGCGCCGCCGGGCATACGGTGAGGCATGGCGAGCGAGGCGACGATGCTGCAGGTGGGCGACCGCGAGGTCCGGGTCTCGAGCCCGGGGCGGGTGCTCTGGCCCGACCTGGGGATCACGAAGCTGGACCTCGCCCGGTACCTCGCGACCGTGGGCGACGCGTTCGTCCGGGCGAACGGCGGCCGACCCGTGTCGCTGCAGCGGTTCCCCGCCGGGGTCGACGGCGACGACTACTTCTCCAAGAACCCGCCGAAGGGCGCCCCCGAGTTCGTCCGCAGCGTCGAGGTGACCTACCCCAGCGGCCGGTCGCACCCGCAGCTCGTGATCGACGAGCCCGCCGCCGCGGTCTGGGCCTCGCAGATGAACACGGTGGTGTTCCACCCCTGGGCGTCCCGGGCCGACGCCAGCGACCTGCCCGACCAGCTGCGCATCGACCTCGACCCCCAACCGGGCACCGACGTCGCCGACGCGGTGCCCGTCGCGCACGAGCTCCGCCGGGTGCTCGCCGACGCGGGCCTCACCGCGTTCGTCAAGACGAGCGGCAACCGCGGCCTGCACGTCTTCGCCCCGATCGAGCCGACCCGCGAGTTCCTCGACGTGCGGCACGCCGTCATCGCGGCCGCGCGCGAGCTCGAACGACGCCTCCCCGAGGCGGTCACCACGAAGTGGTGGAAGGAGGAGCGCGGGCAGCGGGTCTTCGTCGACTACAACCAGGCGAACCGCGACCGCACCATGGCGGGCGCCTGGTCTCCCCGGGCTCTCGCCACCGCCTCCGTGTCCACGCCCCTCGACTGGAGCGAGCTCGACGGCGTCGACCCGTCGGCGTTCACCGTCCTCACCGTCCCGGACCGCCTCGCCGCGACCGGCGACCCGTGGGAGCGGATGCACGACGAGCCCGGCACCGTGGACGAGCTGCTCTCGTGGTGGGAGCGCGACGTCGAGGCCGGACTCGGCGAGCTGCCGTTCCCGCCCGACTTCCCGAAGATGCCGGGGGAGCCGCCCCGCGTCCAGCCCAGCAGGGCCAAGAAGCAGCCGTAGGAGGCGCCGCCCGCCCGGCACACCAGGCGCGGTCAGGGCCGGACGAGCACCTCGCCGAGGTCGTACGCCGCCGGCACCTCGAGCTGGTCGAAGCCGCACGACGCGGCCTCGCGGTCGTCGCGCCAGCGCTCGACCTGGACCGTGTGCCGGAACCGCGCGCCCTCCATCTGGTCGTAGCGCACCTCCACGACGCGCTCGGGTCTCAGCGGCACGTACGAGACGTCCTTCCCCGACGAGAACCGGCTGCGGTCCGTCTCGGCGTGCGCGACTCCTCCGTCGTCGTCGCGCCGCACCAGGTCGGCGAGCTCGTCGACGAGTTCGAGGCGACGGGCGTCCGAGAACGCGGAGGCGCCTCCCACGTTCCGCAGCTCGCCGTCGGAGTCGTACAGCCCCAGCAGCAGCGACCCCACGCCCCGGCCGCTCTTGTGCACCCGGTAGCCGAGCAGCACGCAGTCGGCCGTGCGGTGGTGCTTGACCTTGAGCATCGTCCTCTTGCCGGGCAGGTAGGAGGCGGCGAGCGGCTTGGCCACCACGCCGTCGAGCCCCGCGCCCTCGAACTCGACGAGCCACCGACGGGCGACGTCGGCGTCGGTCGTCGTCCGACTGAGGTGCAGGGGAGCAGCCGCCCCGTCGAGCAGGCGCTCGAGCGCGGCACGGCGCTCTCCGAAGGGCCGGTCGAGCAGGCTCTCGTCGCCGTCCGCGAGGAGGTCGAACGCGACGAAGGAGGCGGGGGTCTCGACGGACAGCCTCGCGATGCGCGAGGCTGCCGGGTGGATCCGCTGCGAGAGGGCCTCCCAGTCGAGGCGCTCGCCGCCGTGGTCGCCGCGGCGCAGGACGATCTCGCCGTCGAGCACGCACGGGCGGGGCAGCTGCTCGCCGAGGGCCTCGACGAGCTCGGGGAAGTACCGCGTCAGCGGCTTCGAGCCGCGGCTGCCGATCTCGAGCTGCTCGCCGTCCCAGTAGACGAGGCCGCGGAAGCCGTCCCACTTCGGCTCGTACGACAGGCCGCCCTCGACGCTGTCCGCGTCGGGCACGCTCGCGACCGCCTTCGCGAGCATCGGCGCGACCGGGTCGGCGGCGGTGGGCACGGCGGCGGACGGGCTCGGGCTGCGTGGCGGCGTCATCGCCTGAGTCTGCTCGCTGCCGCGAGGCTGAGTGCGCTCGAGGAGACGGCGGTCAGCTCTCGAGGTCGGCGGCGCGGCCCGCCGCACGCAGGTGCCACTCGGTCTGCGCCAGCGCGGACGCCAAGGGCAGGCCGCTCATCGACCGGAGTCCGCCGCGCCAGCCCGTCATGGCCTCGGCCACCTGCCACACCGACGGCGCCGCACCCGCACCGGTGCCGGCACCGCCGAGCAGCCCGTCGAGGGCGCTCACCGCGTCGCGGGTGCGCTCCTCGCGGTGGGCGACGAGCGCCTCCGCCCGCTCGGTGAGCCCGACGAACCGGTACTCGTGGCCGGGGCAGACCTCGAGCGCGTCGGCGCCCGGCCGGTCGAGCTCGACGACGCGAGCCAGCGAGGTGAGCACGTCGTCCAGGGGGTTGGCGGCGGTGCGGCCGCCGAGGCCGATCCCCGGGTTGATCGTCGGCAGCACGTGGTCGCCCGTGAAGACCAGCCGTTGCTCGGGCTCGACCAGGCAGAGGTGCCCCGACGTGTGGCCGGGCGTGTGCACCGCGCGAAGGCGGCGCCCCGCGACCGGCAGCTCGTCGCCGTCGTCGAGCAGCAGGTCGGGGACGACGTCGACGAGGAGGCGGCCCGAGCCCCACGAGGCGACCAGCGCCTCCTGCGCCTCGGCCGGCACCTGCCAGCGCACGAGGTCCGCGTCGGCCGCGACCGCGTCGTCGGCCCGGCCGGCGAGCGCCCGCTGCTCGGCCGGGTGCATCGCGAGGCGGGCGCCCGTGGCGCGTCGGACGGCGTGGGCTGCCCCGAGGTGGTCGACGTGCAGGTGGGTGGCCACGATCAGGTCGACGTCGTCCAGCTCGTGGTCGAGCTCGTGCAGGGCGGTCTCGAGCCGGTCGACGGCGTCGGGGGAGGGCCAGCCGGGGTCGATCAGCGTCAGCCGGCCGTCGAAGCCCTCGACGAGGTAGCCGTACGAGAAGTCAGCGACGGAGGAGGCGGCCGGCGAGGTCAGCGACCAGACGCCGTGCCGCACCTCCTCGAGCGGAGGGGCCGTGCCCGCGCGCAGGGCCTCGGCCTGCACGGGGCTGAGCGGAGCAGGAGCAGGCATCCGCCGAGCCTAGCCCGACCCCTCTGACCGACCTCAGCCCTGGGCGACGTCGATCAGCACCTTGCCCGTGACCCCGCCCTCGACGGCGTCGTGGGCCGCGGCCGTCTGCTCGAGCGAGTACCGGTGCAGCGGCAGCCCCGCCTCCTCGCCGACCGGCAGGGCACCGTCGCGGACGGCTGCGGTGACGTCCTCGGCGGCCGCCTGCAGCGCCTCCTCGCCCACCGTGTAGAGCAGCACGAACTGGTAGCGCGTGTTGGTGCCCATGTTCGCGCGGAGCGGCAGCTCGACCGTGTCGCCGCCGTCGTTGGCGTAGATGGCGACGGAGGCGCGGGTCGAGACGACCGCCGCGACCAGCTCCGCGTTCTGCCGGATCGACACCTCGACGACGATCTGCACGCCGTCGGGCGCGATGCGGCGGATCTCGGCGGCGGCGTCCTGCTCCTTGTAGTTCACGACGTGGTGGGCGCCGGCCGCCCGGGCGAGCGCGGCCTTCTCGTCGCTCGAGATCGTCGTGATGACGGTGGCACCCGCCCAGGCGGCGAGCTGGATCGCGGCGTGGCCGACAGCTCCCGCGCCGCCCGAGACGAGCACGGTCACGCCGTCGAGCGCGCCGGGCGAGAGGCGCGAAGGCCCGTCCTCGTGGACGGTCAGCGCACGGTGCGCGGTCATGGCCGGCACGCCGAGGCTCGCGCCCAGGTCGAACGAGGCTCCCTCGGGCAGGGCGACGACGCGCGACCGCGGCAGCACCGTGTACTCCTGTGCGGTGCCCGTCGCGTGGCCGTTCGCCGAGATGAACGACCAGACCCGGTCGCCGACCGCGAGGTCGTCGACGCCCTCGCCGACCGCGTCGACGACGCCCGCGCCGTCCTGGTTCGGCACGATCACGGGGAACGGCACGTCGCCGCCGCTCGTCTCGCCCGTGCGCGACTTCCAGTCGGTCGGGTTCACGCCCGATGCGACGACGCGCACGCGCACCTCGCCTGCCCCCGGCTCGGGCACCTCGCGCTCGACGAGGTGCAGGACGGACGACGGACCGGTCTCGGTGTAGGTGATCGACTTCATGCCCCCAGTCAACGACGCGGCCGCGATGCGTGTTCCGCGCCGACGCAGATCGGCGAGGATGTGCAGATGAGCACACCTCGGGGGGAGGGCGGCAGCGGTGCCGTCCCGCACTGGACGACCGTCGCCCGGCCCGTCGACCGCACGCTCGCCTCCGGCGCCGACCCCCGCCCCTCCGGGGTCGTCGCCTGGGTCGCCGTCGTCTCGGTGCTCGTCATCGTCGCGGTCGCGGTCGCGGCCCTCTTCGCCGCCCGCGGCCTCGCCGAGGCCGAGTCGGTCCGCGACGCCGCCGACCGGGCGGACCGCATCGCCGACGCGATCGTCGAGCCCGCCCTCACCGACGCTCTGGTCGACGGGGACGAGGAGGCGCGTCGCGCCATGGACGACGAGGTCCGCGACCACGTGCTCAGCTCGAGCATCGTCCGCGTCAAGATCTGGGACGACACGGGCCGCGTCGTCTGGTCCGACGAGCCCGCGCTGATCGACCGCCGGTTCACCCTCGACGAGGACGACCTCGAGGCGCTAGCCGCCGCAGGCAACGGCAACAGCACCGGCACCGGCGTCGAGGCCGAGGTCAGCGACCTGACCGCCCCCGAGAACGAGTACGAGCGCGACCGAGGCAAGCTGCTCGAGGCCTACCGGGCCGTCGCGACGCCGGGCGGGCAGACGCTGCTGTTCGAGGTGTACTTCCGCTACGACGAGGTGCTGCAGCGCAGCGGGCAGCTCTTCGCCGGGTTCGCGGGCATCACGATCGGCAGCATCGTGCTCGTCGTGCTGCTCCTGCTGCCCGTGCTGCGGCAGCTGCTGCGGGCGCTCGACCGGGCCAGGGTCCAGCGCGAGGCGCTGCTCGAGCGCGCGCTCGACGCGAGCGCCGCCGAGCGACGCCGCATCGCGGGGGCGCTGCACGACGGCGTGGTGCAGGACCTCGTGGGCGCCTCGCTCGCGGTGTCGGCCGAGTCCGGCTCGGCCCGGGCGCGCGGCGACGTCACCACGGCCGACGGGCTCGACCGGGTGGCCGGCGCGCTGCGCGGCAGCGTCGGGGGCCTGCGCTCGCTGCTCGTCGACATCTACCCGCCGAACCTCGCGCGGGCGGGCATCGGCCCGGCTCTCGACGACCTCGCGGCGGGCGTGCGGTCGCGCGGGGTCGCCGTCGTGCTCGAGGCCGACGCGGCCTCGGCGCTGGACGACGAGGGCCAGCGGCTGGTGTTCCGGGTGGTGCAGGAGTGCCTGGCCAACGTCGTGGCCCACGCCCGCGCCTCCGTCGTGTCGGTCACCGCGGACCGTGCCGCCGAGGGCGGCGTCGTCGTCACGGTGGCCGACGACGGCGCGGGCTTCGACCCCGAGCTGCTCACGCGTCCCGAGCCCGATCACTTCGGCCTGCGGGTGCTCGCCGACGTCGCGGGCGCGGGAGGCGCGGGCCTCGACCTGCAGACCGCGCCCGGCCACGGGACGCGGTGGCGCCTCACCCTGCCGGCGTCGGCGGTGGCGCCGGCGGTGGCCGCGTCCACGGGCGGCCGCGGGGACCCGTCGTGATCCGCGTCCTCGTCGTCGACGACCACCCGCTGGTGCGCCAGGGACTCCGCTCGCTCGTCGACCAGGCGGACGGCGTCGAGGTGGTCGAGGAGGCGGCGGACGGCGAACGAGGAGTCGCCGCGGCCGCCCTGCACCGGCCGGACGTCGTCCTCATGGACCTGTCCATGCCGGGCATCGGCGGCGTCGAGGCCACGCGGCGCATCGTGGCGGCCGACCCGCAGGTGCACGTCGTCGTCCTCACGTCCGTGCCCGACGCCTCCTCGGTCCGGGAGGCGCTGGCCGCGGGGGCGGTCGGCTACCTGCTGAAGGACGCCGAACCCGCGGCCGTCGTGGCCGGGGTCCGGGCCGCGGCGGAGGGCGGGGCGCCCCTCGACCCGCGCGCCGCCCGGGCGCTCCTGCCGGACAGATCGGCTCCTGTCACGGCGGTGCCGGACAGGACGGCGCCGGCCGGCGTGCCCCAGCCGGCCCCGTTCGTCTCCGGCCGGGAGGCCGAGGTGCTCCGCCTGCTCGGCCGCGGCCTCGCGAACAAGCAGATCGGCACCGAGCTCGGCATCAGCGAGCGCACGGTCAAGGCGCACGTCGGCAGCGTCTTCCGCCGCATCGGCGTCGCCGACCGGACGAGCGCGGCCCTCTGGGCGCGCGACCACGGGTACTAGTACCAAGGTCCGATGGTGCGCGGGGACGACCGCGGCGAGAGTGGTCGCAGGCCCGGGGGACGGGCCGTCCGACCCTCCACGAGGAGCCCCGCCATGACCACCACCTCCCCCCTCGGCCGCACGGCCCGTCAGCTCCGTGCGGCGGTGCTCGTCGCGGCCGTCGTCGCCGGGTCGCTGGCCCTCTCGGCCGGCCCGGCCAGCGCCTCCGGCAAGACCAGCGCGGGCGGCGACTACCGCGTGACGATCGGCAGCACGACCTACGACCCGGCCCCCGGCAAGAGCGTCAAGGTGAGCGGGATCGTCCCGACCGGCCGCATCGCGGTCCGCGGGGTGAACAACGGCTTCGACATCGACGTCGCCACCCTGGGCGTCTACGACTACACGCTGACCGGCGCGCCGGACACGCAGCGGATGGTGACGAAGCCGACCGTCGTGTTCGCCTCCAAGGTGCCGACCCTCACGCCGGCACAGCTCGCGGGCGCGACGATCAAGAGCCTCGAGGTCAAGGACGACACCCTCGTCGTGCTGTTCAGCACTGCGGGCGGCAAGTTCAAGATCCAGGCGAAGGACGGCGCGCAGGGCGGCATCTTCCAGATGGAGTCGGAGTTCGGCGCCCCCGTCGAGTTCACGCACACCCTCGGCGCCGGCCTGTTCTACTTCGTCAACCAGTACACGGGCAAGGTCAACTTCGGAGACGGCGTCGACCCCGTGACCTCGGGTGCTGATGCGCACCAGATGCTGCTCGGCAAGGACAGCCCCCAGGTCGCGACGAAGACCCTGCAGACCGGCACCGTCACGAAGTGGCTCGTCCAGTCGGGCGGTCGCCTCGGGGGAGTGCTCGGCGAGGACGCGATCGAGCTGAGCGCCGGCGCCACGAACTGCACGAGCCAGTGCCAGGCGCAGAACCAGATCCGCGGCTCGCTGCCGTTGCCGCCGCTGCCGACCGACCCGACGCCCATCGGCTGAGCCGGGTCCGTCGCACCTCGGGGGCCGAGCAGCCGCGTGCTGCTCGGCCCTCGTCCGCGTCACGGCGGGCCAGCCCTCCTCGGGGGCTGGCCCGCCGCCGCCGTCCGCGCCAGACTCGGGCCGTGAGCAGACGAGACCGGCCCGCGCGGCCGCCCCGCGGCGGTGCAGGTGCGCCCCTCTGGGTCGAGACGACGATCCACGCCCCCCTCGAGCGCGTCTGGGAGCTCACGCAGGCCCCGGAGGAACACGTCCGCTGGGACCTCCGCTTCAGCCGCATCGTGCCCGTGGCCGACCTGCCCGGCGGCGGCTGGCGCTTCCGCTACGAGCGGTCGATGCCCGGCCACGTGATCACCGGGACCGGCACCTCGCTCGGCGAGCGGGAACGACCGGACGGCACCCGCACCTCCGCCCTGCGGTTCGACACCGCCGACCGCCTGTCGCCGCTCCGTGGGGGCCGCGGCTACTGGCGCTACGTCCCGGTCGACGGCGGCGTGCGGTTCGTCACGGGCTACGACTACGAGCCCGGTCTCGGGCGAGCCGCCGACCGCCTCCTGCGGCCCGTCGTGCTGTGGATGACGGCGTGGTCGTTCGACCGGCTGCGGATCTGGGCCGAGACGGGCACGCCGCCCGAGGCGTGGCCGCTCGCGTCGGTGCTGGCGTTCTGGCGCGCGGACCGTCCGCGGGCCTCCCGCTGCGGCACGACCGCCCCGCGCCGGGGAGCCCTGGCCGACGCCCCGACGACCCTCTCGACCCTGGAGGCGCCGTGACCGCCCCGCTCGCCCGCTCCCCGCGCCCCCGTCGGACGCCGCTCTCGCGCACCGGCGGGCCGACGACCGGCTCGGTCTTCCGTGCTGCGCTCGGCGACGACTTCGACCGGCTGCACCCGCGCCTCCAGGAGCGCTTCGGGGTCTCGGTCGCGGACGGCCGCGGCTGCGTGGGCACGGGCGTCATGACGGAGGTGCGGCGCGGCCCCTGGTGGACGGTGCCCTTCCTGCAGATCGGCCGCCTGCGGAACATCCTCATCGCCGACGTCGGCCGCGACGTGCCGTTCCGCATCGAGAACTGGCCGTACGTCGACCCGTTCGGACGCGAGACGGTGACCTTCGTGCGCGAGTACCGCGCGCCGAGGCGTCGCGCGGTGAGCCGCTTCGACGCGACCATGGTGCTCGACCCGGGGCGCGGCACCGTCGTCGACTACCTCGGCACGCACCAGCACCTCGCGGTCGACCTCGACCTGCACGTCGAGGACGACGGCTCGCTGCACCTCACCTCGCACGCGCAGCGCTTCTACGAGGGGCGGGCGGCGTTCCGGTTCCCGATGCTCGCCTCGGGCACGGCCTCGCTCCGCGAGCGGTGGGACGACGACCCCGGGGTGTTCCGCATCTCGCTGGAGGTGCACAACCGGCTGTTCGGGTTCCTGTTCGGCTACGAGGGCTGGTTCACCGCCGAGTACCCGCCCGCGTCCGAGGCTCCGGACCACGTGAGGCCCCTGCGCCACGAGGAGCGCCTGTAGGCCCGGTGCGATCCGCACCTCCGGACCCGGCGCGGTGCAGCTACAGCCCGAACGCCTCGCGCAGCATCGCCAGCGCCTCGAGGTCGTCCTCGACCCCGCCGCCCTCGTGACCGTTGTACGGCCAGACGGTGATGTCCGCCTCGCCGCCGTACGCGTGGAACGCGCCGAACACCGTCGACGGCGGGCAGGTCGCGTCCATCAGCGCCGTCGAGAACAGCGCGGGCGCCGTGGCCCGCTTGGCGAAGTTGACCCCGTCGAAGTACGACAGCACCTCGTGCACCTGATCGGCGCGGTGGCGGTGCACCGCGAGGTAGCGCCCGATCTGCTTGTACGGGTCGCTGTCGGTGATGACGGAGGCGCGGCGGAAGTCGCAGAGGAACGGCACCCGCGGCACCGCGGCGACCAGCCCCTCGACGAGACCGGCGACGGCCAGCGTGATGCCGCCTCCCTGGCTGGTGCCGAGCACGGCGACGCGGTCGGCGTCGACGACGTCGAGCGACCGGGCGGCCTCGACGGCCCGGACCCCGTCCGTGTACACGCGGCGGTAGTAGTAGCTCTCGGGGCTGTCGATCCCGCGGGTCATGACGCCGTCGGCGGCCGGGCCCGAGCCCCCGGAGTCGGCGGTGTCGCCGGTGCTCCAGAGCGAGCCCTGGCCGCGGGTGTCCATCTGCAGGTGCGCGAAGCCGGCGGAGGCCCAGAACAGGTTCTGCTGGGCGTGCCCTCGGCCGCCCCCGTAGCCGACGAACTCGACGACGGTGGGCAGCAGCTCGCCCGAGGCGGCGGCGCCGGCCGGCACCCGCAGCCAGGCGCGCACGCGCTGGCCGTCGGCCCCGCGGAACGACACGTCGATCACGTCGACCGTCGTGAGCCCGGTGTCGACCGGCTCCGCCTGGACGTCGAGGTCGTGCTCGCGTGCCTCGGCGAGGGTCCGGCGCCAGAAGTCGTCGAAGTCGTCGGGCTCGGTCTGGGTGCTGCGGTACGCGCGGAGGGCCGCCTCGTCGAGGTCCGTGTTCATGCAGACATGTCTACAGGCCGCGGGGCGGCGACGGGACGAGGAGGCGCGGCTCGCCTCGGGAGCGGCGGTCGCTGCTACGAGGCGGTGGTCGCCCGACCGAACGCCGGCGCCCACCCGATCGCGGGCGCGACGTGCTCGGCCACGGTCCGCAGCAGCCGCGCGTTGTAGTCCACGCCGAGTTGGTTCGGCACCGTGAGGTGCACGGTGTCGGCCGCCTGCACGGCCGCGTCGTCGGCCAGCTGGCGGGCGATGACGTCGGGCTCGCCCACGTAGCTCTTGCCGAAGCGCGACTGGACGCCGTCGAGCATGCCGACCTGGTCCTGCGAGTCGGCCTGGGCGCGGACGCCGAAGTACCGCACGTCCTCGTCCGTCGTGATCGGGATGACGCTGCGGCTGACGGCGACGCGCGGCTCACGGGTGTGGCCGGCCGCGGCCCACGCCGCCCGGAACACCGCGATCTGCTCGGCCTGCAGCTCGTCGAACGGCACGCCGGTGTCCTCGGTGAGCAGGGTGCTGCTCATCAGGTTCATGCCCTGCTCGCCGGTCCACTGCGCGGTCGCCCGGGTGCCGGAGCCCCACCAGATGCGCTCGCCGAGACCGGGCGACCGCGGCTCGATGGCGAGCGGGCTCGACCAGCCGGTCATGCGCGGGTCGCTCTGGGCGACGGCGTCGCCGTCGATCGCCCGGCGGAACAGGTCGGTGTGGCGCCGGGCCATGTCGGCGTCGGTCTCGCCGTCCTCCGGCACGTGGCCGAACGCCTCGTAGCCGCGCAGCGACGTCTCGGGTGATCCCCGGCTCACGCCGAGCTGCAGCCGCCCGGCGCTGATGAGGTCGGCGGCGGCGGCCTGCTCGGCCATCGAGAGCGGGTTCTCGTAGCGCATGTCGATGATGCCGGTGCCGAGCTCGATGCGGCTCGTGCGCGCGGCCATGGCGGCCAGCAGCGGGAACGGGCTGGCCAGCTGCTTCGCGAAGTGGTGCACGCGGACGGAGGCGCTGTCGATGCCGATCTCCTCGGCGGCGACCGCCAGCTCGATCGACTGGACCAGCGCCTCCCGGGCGGTGGGCGTCCGGGAGCCGGGCACGTCCTGGTAGTGGCCGAACGAGAGGAACCCGATGCGCTTCGTCATGTTCGATGCCAACGCATGCACCGCCTCCCGCATTCCGCCAGCGATCGACCGAGTTCACAGGTGACGGGACGAGGACGCGCCGCTAGCGTGGGACAGGTGGAGAACCGCTTCCGGATCGACGGCGACGACCTCGGGGTCGACCTGCGCGCCTCCTCGGTGACCATGGGCTCGGACGGGGTGGTCGACGCGACCATCGTCGCGGCCCGGGTGCCCGAGGTGGCCGACTGGTCGGACGACGCCCCGCGGCTCGAGTTCCGCGACGTGCCCCTCAAGTTCGACGGCGCCAGCTTCGGCGTCACGGTGGACGACGACCTTCTCGACGAGCACGAGATCTCGTTCTGGCTCGGGGAGTCGCTCGACGTGCACGGCCAGCTCAGCCTGGCGGCGGGGGAGCGGCTGCGCTTCGTGGGCACGACCCACGTGGCGGGCGAGCCCAAGGCGTGGCGCGTGGACGTGTCGATCCGGTTCGGGTCGCCCGGTCGCAGCGCGGCCGTCTGACGTCCGTGCCGCACCAGGCGCCAGGCGCCAGGAACCGGGCACGCGGCGCTGCGTCCGACGTCGGGCGCCTAGCGCGCCGCGATCTCGACCACGGGCAGGTGCCGCCGCACGCGCATCTGCAGCGTGAGCTGGCCCCGCCGGGCGAGCACGAGCGCGGTCACGCCGGCGACGACCGCGGGCACGCCGCCGGAGACCACCATGGCCGTGGGCGTGCCGAGCAGCTCGACGATCCCGCCCATCAGCGGGCCGCCGACGGCCTGCCCGCCGAGCAGCACGAGCACGTAGAGCGACATCACCCGGCCCCGGATGCCGATGTTGCTCGACAGCTGCACTAGCTGGTTCGCCGACGTGAGGAACAGCAGCGACGCCAGCCCGACCGAGACGAGCACCAGGGCGAACGGCACGACGCCGGCGGCGCCGCCGACGACTCCGGCGCCCGCCTGCAGCAGGCCGGTCACGAGCAGGCCCACGACGAGGGTGCGCAACCGGATCGTGGCCCGCCGGGTCGACAGCAGCGCGCCCGTGAGTGCGCCCACGGCGATCATCGAGTTGAAGAGCCCGTAGCCGCCGGCGCCCACGTCGAAGACCTCGTCGGCGTACGACGCGAGCAGCACGGGCATCGTCAGGCCGAACACGGCGTAGGACGCGACGAGCACGACCGGCACGAGGATGGTCGGCTTCGCCCGGGCGTACGCGAGGCCCTCGCGCAGCTGGCCGCGCGACCGGGGAGCCGGTGCGGTGCGGGTCATCTGGGAGGTGCGGAGCAGGCCGAGCATGCCGACCACGAGCAGGCAGGCGGCGCCGTTCACGGCGAAGGCCCACCCGGCGCCGACCGCGAGCAGCAGCACGCCGCTGACCGCGGGGCCGATCATGCCGCCGAGCTGGAACACGCTCGAGTTGACGCTGATCGCGTTCCGGAGGTGGCGCTGGCCGACGAGCTCGCTCACGATCACCTGGCGGGCCGGGTTGTCGACCACGGTCACCAGGCCGGTCGCGAAGGCGATGGCGAAGACGTGCCAGGCCTCGACGACGCCGGTCAGGGTCAGCACGGCGAGCCCGATGCTCAGCACCGCGAAGACGCTCTGGGTGACGACCATCAGCGCCCGCTTCGAGAACCGGTCGACGAGCACGCCGCCGAGCAGGCCGAAGAAGAGCATCGGCGCGAACTGCATCGCCACCGTGACGCCGACGGCCGTCGCGCTGCCGGTCAGCTCGAGCACGAGCCAGTCCTGGGCGATGCGCTGCATCCAGCCGGCGGTCATGGCCACGAAGTTGCCGACCGTCCAGAGCCGGAAGTTCGGCACGCTGAGCGCGATGAAGGTGTGCCGCCACGGCGGGCGCTGCGTCGCGACGGGCAGCGGGGCGGTGGAGGGGAAGGAGGCGGCGGGGTCGACGACGGGGGTGCTTGCGGTGGACGGTGAGGACATCGGCGTTCCTGCGATGGTGGGCGGCCCGGGGCGGTCGCGGCCGCCGGGGGAGGGGGCGAGGGGCCTCGCGGTGGTGAGCCGCGCCTCCTCGTCCCTCGACGGTAAGGCCGCCGACGTCATTCGGACCCCCTATGGTGTGAATCACTGTCATGCGATGATCGAATGACTCGACAGGAGGAGGTCTCACCGTGTTCGACCCTGCCCTGCTGACGACGTTCCTCGCCGTGGCGGAGACGCGCAGCTTCACGGCCGCGGGTCTCCGTCTCGGCATCAGCCAGCCGACGGTGAGCCAGCACGTCGGCCGGCTCGAGAAGGCGGCGGGCCGCACCCTCGTGGTGCGGGACACCCGTGACGTGCGCCTCACCGACGACGGCGACGCGATGGCCGGCTTCGCCCGCACGATCCTCGCGGCGCACTCCGCGGCCGAGAGCTGGTTCAGCGGCTCGGCGATGCGCGGCCGCCTGCGCTTCGGTGCCGCGGACGACCTCGCCATCACGCAGCTGCCGCGCATCCTCCGGCACTTCCGGCAGCTGCACCCCGACGTCGACCTCGAGCTGACGGTGAACCAGAGCGGTCCCCTGCGACGCCGTCTCGCCTCCGGGCACCTCGACCTCATCTTCGTGAAGCAGACGGCGGGGGAGTCCGACGAGGGCCGCCGGGTCGCCGGCGACACGATGGTCTGGATCGGGCAGGAGAAGCTGCAGGTCGAGCCCGGCCGGCCGGTGCCGCTGATCGCCTACCAGGCGCCGAGCCTCAGCCGTCAGCTCGCGATCGGCGCCCTCGAGGCGAGCGGGCGCACCTGGCGCATCACCTGCAACACGCGCGACGTGAACGGCGTGCTCGCGGCGGTGCGGGCGGGCATGGGAGTCGCCGTGTTCCCGTTCTCGCTCATCCCCACCGACCTCGTCAAGGTCAGCGACCGCTTCTCGCTGCCGGCCCTCGGCGACGTCGACTACGTGCTCGTCGCCAACCCCGCCGCGCCGCGCGAGCCGGTCGAGGCGCTCACCTCCGCGATCATGAGCCGGGGCGTCCGCCGCGCCGTCTGACCTCCCCTCGGCCGGGTCGGACCCGTCGAGGAGGCGCGGGCGAGCAGGATGGACCACATGAGCACCCGACGCACCCGCCACGCCCGCACCGCCTCCGTCCGCCGCACGGCGCTCCTCCTCGCGGCCGCCTGCGGCGTCTCCGGCGTGCTCCACCTGGTGCGCCCGAGCGCCTACGACGCGGTCGTGCCGCGCAGCATGCCCGGCCCGGCCCGCCTGTGGACCACGAGCTCCGGCGTCGCCGAGGTCGTCGTCGCCGGCGCCCTGCTCTCGACGACGACGCGACGGGCGGGCGGCGCCCTCGCGGCCGCGCTCTTCGTCGCCGTGTTCCCGGCGAACGTGTCGATGGCCCTGCGGGCGCTCCGGAGCAGCCGCGCCGGGACGGCCCGGCGGGTCGTCACCGTCGTCCGTCTGCCGCTCCAGGTGCCGCTCGTGGCGAGCGCGCTCGCCGTGCGCCGCGCCTCCTAGCCGACCCGACGGCGCGGCCGCCGCGCGTCCCCGTGGGCGTCGCCGCGCCTCCTGCCCGGCGTCCTCCCCGCCCCGGCCCGGTACCGTGGACGATCGGCCCGCGAGCCGACCACCGCACGACAGCCGCACGACGACCGCCGAGGGGAGGCGCCGCATGACCACGATCGACCTCAACGCCGACCTCGGCGAGGGCTTCGGACGCTGGACGCTCGGCGACGACGACGCCCTGCTCGACGTCGTGACGAGCGCGAACGTCGCCTGCGGGTTCCACGCGGGCGACCCGGCCGGCCTGCTGCGCGTCGTCGACGCGGCCCACCGTCGCGGGGTCGTCGTCGGGGCGCACGTCTCGTACCGCGACCTCGTCGGCTTCGGCCGCCGCTACGTCGAGGCCTCGCACGACGAGCTCGTCGCGGACGTCGTCTGGCAGATCGGCGCACTGACCGGGCTGTCCCGCGCGGTCGGCGGGGCCGTCCGCTACGTCAAGCCGCACGGCGCCCTCTACTCGGTCGTCGCGGACGCCGACGGCCGCGGCGCCGTCCACGCGGGCGCCGTGATCGAGGCGGTCCTGCGGGTCGACCCGTCCCTGCCCGTCGTCGGGCTCGCCGGCTCCGCGTTCCTCCGCCGTGCCGAGCAGGAGGGCCTCCACGTCGTCGCCGAGGCCTTCGCCGACCGCGCCTACGACGCGACCGGCGCGCTCGTGCCCCGCAGCCGACCCGGGGCCGTGCTTCACGACGCCGACGAGGTCCGCGACCGCGTCCTCCAGCTGGTCGAGACCGGCACGGTGCGCTCCGTCGACGGTGCCGTCGTCGAGCTGCGGGCCGACACGGTCTGCGTGCACGGCGACAGCCCGGACGCCGTGGCGATCGCGGTCGGGGTGCGCAGCGCCCTCGAGGAGGCAGGGGTCGGCCTCCGCCCGTTCGTCACCGTCCCGCAGGCGGCCGGCACCCCCGCGACGCCCTCGTCCTCGTCGACGCCGCTCGACCCCGGGACGACCGCCCGGTGACCGGCCACGAGGTCGATCTCGGGGCCGCGCTCGCGCACCTCCGGGTGCTGCCGCTCGGCACGGACGGCGTGCTGATCGAGACCGACGGGCTCGACGAGTCGCTGGCCCTCTTCGGCGCCCTGCTCGCGCAGCCCGTGGCGGGCATCCTCGACGTCGTGCCGGCCGCACGGAGCGTCGCGGTGCGGTTCCTCCCCACGCTGCTGCCCATCGCCTCGCTGATGAGCGTCCTGCGGTCGCTGCCGACGTCGCGGGACGCCGCGACCGAGGGGCGGCTCGTCGAGATCCCCGTCGTCTACGACGGCGAGGACCTGGCCGAGGTCGCCCGGCTGAGCGGCCTCAGCGTCGACGAGGTCGTCGACCGGCACGCCGGTGCCACGTACACCGTCGCCTTCACGGGCTTCGCGCCGGGCTTCGCCTACCTCACGGGCGGCGACCCGTCCCTCGCCGTCCCTCGCCGCGCGACGCCCCGCACCTCGGTGCCCGCGGGGGCGGTCGCCATGGCGGGGGAGTTCACCGGGGTCTACCCCCGCGAGAGCCCCGGCGGCTGGCAGCTGCTCGGGCGCACCGACGTCGCCCTCTGGGACCTCGCCGAGCGCGTCCCGGCGCTGCTGCAGCCGGGGATGCGCGTCCGCTTCGTCGACGTCACGGAGCGTCCCCCCGCAGTCGAGGAGGCGGCGAGCCCGGAGTCCGGGAGCCCCTCGCCCATGGAGTCCGGCTCCGCGCTCCCGCCGGCCGAGCCGATGTCCGACGCGCCTGCGCCCGCCGTGCCTGCGCCCGTCGACCGCCCGCGCCCCGACCGTGCGCTCGTCGTCACGGCGCCTGGCCCCTTCAGCATCCTCGAGGACCTAGGGCGGCCCGGCCGCTCGGGCCTCGGCGTCTCGCGCTCGGGCGCGATGGACCACCGTGCGCTCCGCGAGGCCAACCGCCTGGTCGGCGCGGCGACGGGCTCGGCCGCGCTCGAGCTGGCCTACGGCGGGCTGGAGGCCACGGCGCGCGGCGACCTCGTGCTCGCCGTGGCGGGCGCGCCCGTCCCGCTGACGGTGCACGGCGCGGGCGGCGTCCGCCACGCCGTCCCGGGGGCCGCGTTCGCGCTCGACGACGGCGAGGTGCTCGTCGTGGGGGCGCCTCCTCGGGGCGTCTACTCGTACCTCGCCGTCCGCGGCGGCTGGGAGGTCGAGAGCGTGCTGGACAGCGCCTCCGGCGACGTGCTCGCCCGCATCGGACCCGGGAGGCTGGCCGCCGGCGACGAGCTCGCCGTCGGACGTGCTTGGTCCGAGAGCGTCGCCGCGGCGGCCCACGACGCCCAGCGCTCCGTGTCCGCGCCGGACGAGGTCACCCTGCTCGACGTCGTGCTCGGCCCGCGCGACGACTGGTTCACCGCCGAGGCGCTCGAGCGCCTCACAGGCCAGCGGTTCACCGTCACGGCGCAGTCGAACCGGATCGGGCTCCGCCTGGCGGGTGAGCACCCGCTCGAGCGTGCGGTCGAGCACGAGCTGCCGAGCGAGGCGACCGTCTCGGGCGCCCTGCAGGTGCCGCCCGACGGCCAGCCCGTCCTCTTCATGGCCGACCACCCGGTCACGGGCGGCTACCCGGTCGTCGCGTGCGTCGTCGGCGACCAGCTCGACCGTGCCGCACAGGTGCCCGTCGGGGCGAGCGTGCGGTTCCGCGTCGTGCCCGGGCCCGACCTCGGCGCGGGTCGACGCGGCGGTCGCCGCGACGCGCGGGTCGACGAGCGCGCCGCGGACGAGCGGGGGGTCGAGCAGTGAGGAAGCTCCTGATCGCCGAGCGCGGGCTCGTGGCGGTGCGCGTCGCGAGGGCCGCCGCCGACCTCGACCTGCCCTCCGTCGCGGTGTTCGCGCCCGACGACGTCGACGCGCTGCACGTGCACGCCGCCGACGAGGCCTGGGTGCTCGACGAGCTGCCCGGCACCGACGCCTACCGCGACATGCAGGCGCTCCTCGACGTCGCCGAGCGAAGCGGCGCGGACGCCGTGCACCCCGGCTGCGGGCCCCTGAGCGAGAACGCCGAGTTCGCGCGGCGCGTGCTCGCCGCGGGCCTCACCTGGGTCGGGCCCGACCCCGAGACGATGGAGCTGCTCGGCGACAAGGTGTCGGCCCGTGCCCTCGCCGACTCGGTCGGCGCGCCCCTCGTCGTCGGCACCTCCGAGCCCATCGCGTCGGCGGACGAGGCGGTCGCGTTCGCCCAGCGGCACGGGCTGCCGATCGCGCTCAAGGCGGCCCACGGAGGCGGCGGCCTGGGGCTGCGCGTCGCCCGCCGGCTCGACGAGGTCGCCGACCTGCTCGACTCCGCCGTGCGCGAGTCGGCTGCCGTCTTCGGCCGCGGAGAGGTCTTCGTCGAGCAGTACCTCGACCGGCCGCGCCACGTCGAGGCCCAGCTGCTGGGCGACGGCGAGGGACGGGTCGTGGTGGTCGGCACCCGCGAGTGCTCGGTGCAGCGCCGGCACCAGAAGCTCGTCGGCGAGGCACCGGCGCCGCACCTGACCGACGAGCAGCTCGAGGTCGTCACCTCCACCTCCGTCGCGCTCGGCTCGGCCGTCTCGTACCGCGGCGCCGGCACCGTCGAGTTCCTCGTGTCGCGGGCAGGCCAGGTCTCGTTCCTCGAGGTGGGCACCGCCCTGCCGCTCGAGCACGTCGCCACCGAGCAGGCCACGGGCGTCGACCTGGTGCGGCAGCAGCTGCTGGTGGCGGGCGGGCTGGGGCTCGACCTCGCCGACGTTCCCGAGAGCCGCGGCCACACGATCTCGTTCCGCGTCACGGCGGAGGACGCCGGTCGCGGGTTCCTGCCGGCACCTGCTCCGGTGGCCCGCCTCGAGCTGCCGGGCGGACCGGGCGTCCGGGTCGACTCGGGCGTCGTCGCGGGCTCGGCCGTCCCCGCGGGCCGCGACCCGCTCCTCCTCAGCGTCGTCGTGACGGGCCGGGACCGCGCGGCGGCCCTGAGCCGCGCGCGGCGCGCCCTGGACGGCCTCGTCGTCGAGGGGCCGGCGACGACCGTGCGCTTCCACCGCCTCCTCGTCGACGACCCGGCCTTCACGGGCGTCGTCGCGGATGCTGAGACGGGGGCCGACGGCGGGGGAGCGGGCGGCGACGAACCGTCCGTGCACACTCGCTGGATCGAGACCGAGTGCGAGTGGCTCGACGAGCTGGCGACCGCGACGCCGGAGGCGGCGGCCGGCCCGGGGTCCCTCCGCACGTGGGTCGTCGTCGACGGGCGTCGCGTGCCTCTCGTGCTCCCGCTCACCGACGTCGTCGGCTCGTCCGACGGCGCGCTCGGGGCCGACGCGCTCGTCGCCGGCATCGCCGCCGCGACGATCGAGGTCGATGTGCCCGGACAGGCCGGACGGGGCTCCTCGGCGTCGTAAGCTGAGAGTGCGCCCAGAGTCGCGCGCCCTCCTCGCCGCCCTACTCCTCGGGAGCCACCATGACCACCCCCGTGTCCACCGACTCGCGCCGCCCCGGCGTGGCCGGTGCCCTCGACCGCTACTTCGAGATCACCGGCCGCGGCTCGAGCTGGGCCCGCGAGATCCGCGGCGGCGTCGTCACCTTCGTGACGATGGCCTACATCGTGATCCTCAACCCGCTGATCCTCGGCGGCTTCAGCGAGGACCAGGCCGCGAAGGACGTCCTCGGCGGCTGGCTGCAGAACAGCCAGGTCGGCGCGGTCACGGCCCTCACCGCGGGCGTCATGACCATCCTCTTCGGGACGGTCGCCCGCCTCCCGTTCGCCTTCGCGGCGGGCCTCGGCATCAACTCGTTCCTCGCGGTCACGGTCGTGCAGGACGTGACCTGGCCCGAGGCGATGGGCCTCGTCGTCATCAACGGCCTCGTCATCACGATCCTGGCCGTCACGGGCCTCCGCAGCATGATCTTCAGCGCGGTGCCTGCGGCCCTCAAGACCGCGATCACGGTCGGCATCGGCCTCTTCATCGCGTTCATCGGCCTCGTCGACTCGGGCTTCGTCCGCACGAGCGGCAATGCGTCGCCGCCGGTGCAGCTCGGCGACGGCGGGTCGATCAGCACCCTGCCGACCATCACCTTCGTCATCGGCCTCGTCGTCATCGGCGTGCTCATGGCCCGTCGCGTCCGCGGCGCGATCTTCATCGGGATCGTCGCCTCGACGGTCATCGCGATCGTCCTGCAAGCGATCTTCCAGGTGCCCACCTCGAACGGCCAGAACCTCGACGACTGGAACCTCAACGCGCCGGTCCTGCCGACGCAGATCGTCGCCCTGCCCGACCTGTCGCTGATCGGCGACGTCAGCCTCGGCGCCTTCGCGCGCATCGGCTGGCTGTCGGCCGTCATGCTCGTCTTCACCCTCGTCTTCACGAACTTCTTCGACGCCATGGGCACGATGACCGGCCTCGCGAAGGCCGCCGACGTCGCCGCGCCCGACGGCACGTTCCCCCGTCTGAAGTCGGCGCTCGTCGTCGAGGGCATCGGCGCGGTCGCCGGCGGCGCGACGAGCTCGTCGTCGAACACCGTCTTCGTCGAGTCGGCCTCCGGCATCGGCGAGGGCGCCCGCACCGGCTTCGCCTCGGTCGTCACCGGGCTGCTCTTCATCCTCGCCATGTTCTTCACGCCGCTGACCCAGGTCGTGCCGCTCGAGGTCGCCGCCGCGGCGCTCGTCATCGTCGGCGCGCTGATGGTCTCGCAGATCAAGGACATCGACTGGACCGACTTCAGCGTCGCCCTGCCCGTGTTCCTCACGATCATCGTCATGCCGCTGACCTACTCGATCGCCAACGGCATCGGGGTCGGCTTCGTCACGTGGGTGATCGTCCGCGCCTTCTCGGGCAAGGCACGGGAGATCAGCCCGCTGCTGTGGATCGTCGCGGTCGGGTTCCTGGTCTACTTCGTCCGCGGCCCGATCGAGACCCTGATCGGCTGATCCTCCGCGCGACACCTCGAAGTGGACGAGGCACCCCGACGTATCGGGGTGCATCGTCCACTTCGAGGTGCGGGACGACCGAGGCGCAGCTGTCGACCCTCGCGGCCGGACGCGGTGCGCGGTAGCGTCTGCCGCACGCACCGACACCGTCGTCGGCGCGACCGAGCCGAGGAGGCGCCCCGTGCCCCGCATCACCCCAGTCCTGTGGTTCGACGGCGAGGCCGAGGCGGCCGCGACGTTCTACGTCTCGCTGTTCCCGGTCTCCCACATCAGCCACGTGTCCCGGTACCCCGACGACTTCCCCGACCCGGCCCTGGCCGGCCAGGCGCTCGTCGTCGAGTTCGACCTCGACGGCCAGGGCTTCCAGGGCCTGAACGGCGGCCCCGGGTTCGTCCCCAACGAGGCCGTCTCGCTCTCGGTGCCGGTCGACGACCAGGAGGAGCTGGACCGGATCTGGGACGCCCTCGCCTCCGACGGCGGCCAGGAGGGGCGGTGCGGCTGGGTCCGCGACCGCTGGGGCTTCTGGTGGCAGGTCGTGCCGAGCGCGATGCAGCGGACGGTCGGCGGGCCCGACCCGGCCGGCGCCTCCCGCGCCATGGAGGCGATGATGGGCATGGGCCGCCTGGTCGTCGCCGACCTCGAGGCCGCCTACCGCGGCGACTGACCTGCCTGCCGCGACGAGAGGCCCCGGATCGATCCGCAGCCGTGGCGCGAGGTCGATCCGAGGCCTCTCGAGCGCCTCCTCAGCTCACCAGTCGTGCACCGTCCCGTCGGCGAGGCGGTTGTAGGGCAGGTAGGCCTGCTCGTAGGGGTACTTGCCGGCCTCGTCGACATCGAGCTCGACCCCGATGCCCGGCTGCTCGCCGGGGTGCAGCATCCCGTCGACGAAGGTGAAGCTCTGCCGGAAGACGGAGTCGGTCTTCTCGCCGTGCTTCATGTACTCCTGGATGCCGAAGTTGTGGATCGCGAGGCCGAGGTGCATCGCGGCGGCCATGCCGACGGGCGAGATGTCGGTCGGCCCGTGCATGCCCGACTTGATCTGGTACTGCGCCGCGTAGTCGAGCACCTTGCGCAGGTGCGTGATCCCGCCGGTGTGGGTGACGGTGCTCCGGACGTAGTCGATCAGCTGCTCGCGGACGATCTGCTGGTAGTCCCAGACCGTGTTGAAGATCTCGCCGATCGCCAGGGGCGTCGTCGTGTGCTGGCGGACGAGCCGCAGCGCCTCCGGGTTCTCGGCCGGGGTGACGTCCTCGAGCCAGAACAGGTCGTAGGGCTCCAGGCTCTTGCCGAGCGAGGCCGCCTGGATCGGCGTCATGCGGTGGTGACCGTCGTGCAGCAGCGGGATCTCGGGCCCGAACTCGTTCCGCACGGCCTCGAAGACGGTCGGCACGTGCCGCAGGTACGAGCGGGTGTCCCAGTCCTCCTCGTTCGGCAGGGCGCCGCGCTGGGCGGGCTCGTGGTCGTAGCGCACGCCCGTGTTGGCGTCGAAGGTGGCGTTCGAGGCGATGCCGTAGATCGACTTCAGCCCGGGCACGCCGGTCTGCACGCGGATGGCCTTGTAGCCCTGCTCCTGGTGGTCGCGCACGCTGTCGAAGAGCTCGTCCAGGTCCTTGCCGGAGGCGTGGCCGTAGGTGAGCAGGCCGGTGCGGGAGGCGCCGCCGAGCAGCTGGTAGAGCGGCATGCCGGCGACCTTCGCCTTGATGTCCCAGAGGGCGACGTCGACGGCGGCGATGGCGGCCATGGTGACGGGGCCGCGGCGCCAGTAGGCGCTGCGGTAGAGGAACTGCCAGGTGTCCTCGATGCGGCCGGGGTCGCGGCCGATCAGCAGCGGCACGACGTGCTCGCTGAGGTAGGCGACGACCGCGAGCTCGCGGCCGTTCAGGGTGGCGTCGCCGAGCCCGGTGACCCCGTCGTCGGTGGTCAGCTTCAGCGTGACGAAGTTGCGGTCAGGGCTGGTGACGACGACCTCGGCCTTGTCGATCTTCATTCGGTCTCCTTCGACTGGATGGTGGCGGCAGCGCCTCCTCACCACCCTGTCGCACCTGGGCGTCACGCGCCAGGGCGTCCTGCGCGCCCGCGGCGTCCTGCGCGCCCGCGGCGTCGCGCGCCAGCAGGGTCGCGCCGGCGACCGCAGCAGGCATCACGACGACGGCCCCGAGGGGCACGAAGAACGACAGCCAGGTCGCCGTGCCGAAGCCCAGGGTCCGCCAGCGGTTCGCCGCCAGTGCCGCCCGTCGCTGTCGCAGCGACCGTCCGCGCGCGTCGAGGGCGAACCCGGTGAGCTCGACGGCGAGGAACCACCCGCCGGTCAGCGCGCCGAGCACGGGCACGAGGGTCTGCCCGACGACCGGGACGAAGCCGCCGACGAACAGGCAGACCCCGACGGCCGCGGTGGCCAGCAGCAGGCGGACGGAGTCGCCGACGCTCCGCAGCACGCCGCGCCAGAACCCCTGGTCGACGTCGGCCGGGGCGTCGCCCTCGCGCTGCTCGACGTGCCGCCAGATGCGCTCGTAGAACGGATCGCCGACGAGCAGCGTCACCGCGGTGAAGGTGACCACGGCGAGCAGCACGGCCAGCAGCGAGACCGCGACGCCGACGCCGACCCGGACGAGCACGCGGCTCCACTCCGGCCACTGGTCGGCGAACGGCGTCGCCAGGACGGCCAGGTCGTCGGCGTGCCCGTTCACGAGCACGAGCAGGGCGACGAAGACGGCGCCGACGATCAGGGCGGGCACGGCCCCGAGCAGCATCAGCCGCGGCGACGTGCCCCAGAGCCGCAGCCCTCGGCCGAGCACCGCGACGCCCGAGCCGAACTCGCGGACTGCCGACACCTCAGCGCACCTCGAGCGGCACGGGCCCGATCGGGGCCGGGAACGCGCGCTCGAGCTGCACGAACGCCTGGTCGTCGAGGTCGACGGCAAGGGCCGCGGCGTCCTCGCGCACGTGGTCGACGCTGCCGGCCTTGACGGCGAGCAGCACGTCGGGTGCGAGCCGCAGCACCCAGGCGATCGCGAGCTGGGCGGGCGTCACGCCGAGGTCGGCAGCGACGGAGGCGACGACCGGGTGGTCGAGGAGCTCGCCGTGGTCGACGGGCGAGTACGCCATGAGCGGCGTCCCCGACTCGCGCAGGCGCGGCAGCAGGTCGTGCTCCGGCCCCCGGCGGGCCAGGTTGTAGAGCACCTGGTCGGTCTGGGGCACCGACGACCCGTCGGTCGCCCTGGCGAGGTCGTCGAGGTCGTCGACGTCGAAGTTGCTGACGCCCCAGCCGCCGATCGCGCCCTCGGCGACCAGCGCCTCCATCGCCTCCACCGTGTCCTCGAGCGGGTGGCCGCCGCGCCAGTGCAGCAGGTAGAGGTCGAGCCGGTCGGTGCCGAGGCGGGCGAGGCTGGCGTGGCACGCGTCGACCGTGCCGCGGCGGCTCGCGTTCGAGGGAAGCACCTTGCTCACGAGGAACACCTCGTCGCGCCGACCTGAGATCGCCTGGGCGACGAGTCGCTCGGAGGCGCCGCGCCCGTACATCTCCGCCGTGTCGACCAGCGTCATGCCGAGGTCGAGCCCTTCGCGGAGGGCCGCCAGCTCGGCGTCGCGTCGACGGGGATCGTCTCCGAGCTCCCAGGTGCCGAGCCCGAGGGCGGGGGCGGTGCGTCCGTCGGGGAACGTGACGCGGGGGTTCTCGTGAGCAGCCATCGCCCCAGTGTGCCCGGGCGACCGATCCCACGGCCCGCCCTCCACGAAACCAGGGGGCGTGATCCCTCCCCAGAGCCGAGGGCTCGCGGCGCCGTCCACAGTCGAGGAGGCGCGGGTCGAGCCGGTACGCCCGCTCCGGCACGGTGGTCCCCATGACCACCTCAGAGCGCACCGTCCCGCCCCTGCCCGCCAGCTCCTCCGAGTCCGCCCTCGCGCAGTGGGCGAGCGTCGTCTGCGACGAGCCCTGCGACGAGGACCTCGTCTACGTCGCGTTCTTCGACCGCGGCGAGTACCCTTGCGCGAACATGATCCGGCTGCGGGGCCTGCCCCGGCTGCCCTACGGCCGCGACGTCGCCTCCCTCGAGCGCGTCGTCCGCGACCAGGCGAACGACGTGCGGGCCCGCTCGGTCGTGCTCGTGTGGCAGCGCGAAGGCGAGACGCCCCTCGACGACCTGGCCGTGGCCACCTGGTCGAGGGGACTCGACGAGAGGCTCCGACGCGGCCCGCTGAGCCTCCGCGGCCAGGTGCGCCGCACGCCGGGCGGGTTCGACCCGGCACCGCGGCTGCCGGGACAGGTCACGGCGAGCGACCTTCCCGAAGGGTTCGACGTTCCGGGCGAGGGCCCGCAGCTGATCCCGATGCGGAATCCGTACCACTGACCGTCGCCGGCCCGCCCGTGCCGTCGCCCGGAGGCGTCCGTCAGCTCACGCGGCGTCGGCGGCTGCGTCGAGCCGCTGCACCTCGTCGGCGGACAGCTTGATCGTCGCGGCGGTGGCTGAGTTCATGATCGTCTGCGGACGAGTGGACCCGGGGATGGGGATGACCAGCTCGGACGCGTGCAGCTCCCACGCGAGGGTCAACACCTGGGGCGAGATCCGGCGCGCGTTGGCGATCTCGGCGAAGACGGCGTGCTTCGTGCCGAGGTCGGCGGCGTTCGTGATGCCGCCCAGCGGGCTCCACGGCAGGAACGCGATGCCCATCTCGTCGCACAGCACGAGCTCCTCGGTGCTCGAGCGGAACGCGGGGGAGTACTGGTTCTGCACGGAGACCAGGCGCCCGTCGAGGACGCCGTTCGCCTCGCGGATCTGGTCGACGGTCGCGTTGGAGATGCCGGCCATCCTGATGACTCCCTCGTCGAGCAGCTCCGCCAGGGCGCCC
The DNA here is from genome assembly GCF_014841875.1 of Frigoribacterium sp. CFBP 13729. Lineage (NCBI taxonomy): Bacteria > Bacillati > Actinomycetota > Actinomycetes > Micrococcales > Microbacteriaceae > Frigoribacterium > Frigoribacterium sp. CFBP 13729. The sequence goes on from NZ_JACYUR010000001.1 coordinate 165,635, forward strand.
ACCGAGTCGGCGTACGGCACGGCCGGGTCGGGCCGGTGGAACTGGTAGAGACCGATGGTCTCGACGCCGAGGCGCTGTGCGGACGCGCGCGCCGCCTCCTTCAGGTAGGCCGGGTCGCCGTTCTGTGCCCAGGCTCCTGCCTCCGGTCGGAGGTGGCCGCCCTTCGTCGCGACGAGCACGTCCGAGGTGTCGCCGTGGAAGCTCTCGAGCGCCCGAGCGATCAACGACTCGTTGTGCCCGATCTCGTGGGTGCCGGGCTGGTGGTAGGCGTCGGCGGTGTCGATCAGGGTGATGCCCTGCTCGAGAGCGGCGTGGATCGTGGCGATCGCCTGCTTCTCGTCCGGCCGTCCCTCGATCGACAGGGGCATGCCGCCCAGGCCGATCGCGCTCACGGTGACGTCTCCGATGGTCCTCGTCTTCATGGGTCCTCCTCGTGCCGCAGCGGTGCGGCGCTCGTGATCGTGGCGGTCCCCGCACGCGAGGACCCTGCGTCCTGGCTACGCCCGCCCGGCCTCCCCGTTCCCAGGAACGGGCGGCGCCCAGGTGCCTGGCAGGGGGCACGGCGGGGTCTGCCAGGGGAGCCGCCTAGTTTCTCCGCATGACCTCCGAGACCGCCGTGGCCCCGTCCCGGCCCGCCGCCGGCCCGCACGACGACGGTGCTCCCCGTGGTGCGACGCCTCCGGGCGCCCCCGAGCAGGGACTCGGCCGGGCTGCCCGGGCACGAGCTCGGTGGCGTGCCGGGCGAGAGAAGCTCGACGGCTACCCCCGCCTCCGCGTCGCCTACAAGGTCGGGGTGGCGCTGGTGGGCGTCGTCGTGATCGCCGTCGGCCTCGTGCTCGTCCCGCTGCCCGGTCCCGGCTGGTTGATCGTGTTCGTGGGGGTCGCCGTCCTCGGCACCGAGTTCCCGGCCGCACACCGCGTCACGCAGGCCGTGCGACGGCTCGCCCACCGCCTCCGGCTGCGCTGGCGAGCCTGGCGAGCGAACCGGGCCGCCGCGCGCGCCTGACCACCTGCACCGCAGAGGGCCCGTCCGATCATGGACGGGCCCTCTACGGTGCAGGAGCTGTCGCTAGTGCGCGGCCTCGTACTTCACCGGCTCGGGCAGGCCCTTGTCGGCCCGGATCGACCGGGACAGGCGCTCGATCGAGGTGAGGGCCGCGACCACGTCGGCGGCAGTCACCGGGAACGGCATCGAGTGGATGGTCTCCGACTCGACGGTGGCGGCCGCAGCCACCGCCTCGAGCTCCTCGGTGTCGTCCGTGCTCAGGCCGATCTCGGTGAGCGTGTTCGGCAGGCCCACCCGGGTCGTGAACTCGACGAAGTCCTCGATCTCGGCACGGGGTGCCCCCTCGAGCACGAGCTGGGTCAGCGAGCCGATGTTGACCTTCTGGCCGTGGGTCAGGCCGTGCGTCTGCGGGGCGGCGGTCAGGCCGTTGTGGATCGCGTGCGCGGCGGCGAGGCCGCCCGACTCGAAGCCGAGGCCGGAGAGCAGCGTGTTCGCCTCGACGAGCGACTCGAGCGCCGGCGTGACGATCCCGTCGCGGACGGCGTCGAGGGCGGAGAAGGCGTTCTCGTGGATGATGCGCCACGACAGCTCGGCCAGGGCGGTGCCCGCCTGGGTCGCGAGTCCGCCGGCCATCGTGGTCGCGGCGGCCTTCGCCGACGCGCGGGCCTCGATCCAGGTGGCGAGCGCGTCGCCGATCCCCGCCACCAGGAACTGCACGGGGGCGTTCGCGACGAGCTGCGTGTCGATCAGCACGAGGTCGGGGTTCCGCGGGAAGAACCGGTACTCGATGAACTCGCCCTCGTCCGTGTAGACGACGGCGAGCGCCGAGGTCGGCGCGTCGGTCGAGGCGACGGTGGGCACGCTCACCCAGCGGATGCCCGTGGCGTGGCCGGCGGCCTTGGCGGCGTCGATGGCGCTGCCGCCGCCGATCGCCACGACGACGTCCGCGTCCGACGACCGGATCGACTCCGCCAGCTCGTCGATCGCGGCCGGCGTCGCGAACCTGCCGAACGGGACGCGCTCGACGCGCAGCGACTCGGCGGCGAAGCTCGTGCCCACCGCCTCCTCGACCAGGCCCCAGACGACGTCGTCCGCGACGACGAGGGGGCGGCTCCCGATCGGCGCGACGAACTCCCCGAGGCGGGTGATCGCGTCCTTGCCCTGGACGTAGCGGGCGGGGCTCATGACGGTGCGGACGGGAACGGGCATGCGGGTCTTCCTCTCGTTGCGGAACGTGTGTCGTGCACGGTAGGCGGAGCGGCTCCGTGTCCGGTGGACGCCGACACCGACGCCGACGCGCCGCCCAGCCGCGGCCCGATATCGTTGCGGGGTGACGCCCAGTCCTGCCTCCGCCACCGCCTACGAGGTGCTCGGCGTCCCCTCCACGGCGTCCGACGACGACCTGCGACGTGCCTACCGACGCCTCGCCCGCGAGACGCACCCCGACCTCGGCGGCAGCGCCTCGGCCTTCCGCGACCTGCAGCTGGCGTGGGAGGCGGTCGGGACGCCGGAGGCGCGGGCCGCGTACGACCGTCGGCGCCCGTCGTCGTCGACGTCTGGCCGCTCGGGCTCGGCGTCGTCCTCCTCCGGCGCCCCCGCGCCCGGCTGGGCCCCGCCGCCCCGTGACCCCCAGCGCACCGACTCCCGGCCACGGGCCCGGGTGCACGGCCATCCCGGCGGCGCCAACCGGGAGCGATACCTGTCGCTGATGCGCGAGTGGGTCGGCCGCGGCGTCCCCCTCGACGACCCCTACGACGAGGCCCTCGTGCGGACCGCGCCCCCGGAGATCCGGCACGTGCTCGCCGACGCCCTCGCCGAGGAGGCGACGGTCGCGATCGTCACCGGGCTCGGCATCGGCTTCACCATCTGGAGCGACGTCGACGCCGGCCCCGACGGCAAGCTCGACCACATAGTGCTCGGCCCCTCGGGCCTCTTCGCCGTGCAGTCGTCCGACTGGGGGAGCGAGGTCACCGTGTCCAAGGGCGACCTCGTCGGCCCGGGCATCCCCCTCGACGAGCAGCCGGTCCGCGACGTGACGAGGCAGGCCCGCGCCGTCCGGCGCGAGACCCGGGTGTCGTTCACCCACCAGCTGATCGTCGTGCCCGACGACGACCTGCCCACGGCGCTCGAGCAGGTCGGGCGGGGTCGACGGGGCAGCACGTGGGTGCTCCGGCGCTCGCTCCTCGCCCAGGTGCTGCGGCACGGTCCCGAGCTGGGCGACCGGACGGCGCTCTCCGACGTCTTCGAGATCCGGGAGCGCCTCCAGCAGGCCGTCCGCTTCGTGTGAACCGGGAACCGCCTCGGGGCGCGCCCTTCCCGGGGCACGTCCCGAGGCGCACACTGGTGTCCCGATCCAGGAGGTCCCCGTGTTCGAGCCCGTCAGCGCCTACAGCGGCTTCAGCGTCGACGACGTCCCGGCGGCGGCCGAGTTCTGGGGCGAGGTGCTCGGACTGGCCGTCACGCCCCTCATGGACGGCACGATGCTGCAGGTCGAGCTGCCCGGCAGCGCCGGGAGGGTCCTCGTCTACGGCAAGGACGACCACCGGCCCGCAGGCTTCACCGTCCTCAACCTCGTCGTCGACGACCTCGACGTCGCCCTGGCCGGCCTCGCCGAGCGCGGGCTGAGGCCCGACCCGGGCGGGCCCTGGGCGGGCGAGGACCAGGTCGTCCGCGGGCGCGCCTCGGGCCACGGCCCCGACATCGCCTGGTTCCACGACCCCGCAGGGAACGTCTTCTCCGTCCAGCAGCAGTGACGGCAGACGCGGGCCGAGGCGGCAGCAGCACGAGCGGAGGGCTGGCCCGACATCGGGTTCCGGGCCAGCCCCCTGTCCTCGTTCGGAGTCCCCGGCCCGCCGGTTGGGTGTCACGTCGTCCTCGGAGCGGCGGCCGGTAACCTTGGGGCACCGACCCGAGGAGCACCAGCGATGACGCGCGACGCCGAACCCCGCCCCGCCGCCGACCGACCGATCGCGGCGTTCCTGTCCGTCGCGGCGGGCGTGCTGGCCTTCGCGGTGCCCATCCCGGCCCTCAACGTGGTCTTCTCCCTCGGCGCCCTCGTCTACGGCGTGCTCGGCCTCCGACGCAGCCGGGCGCTGCGCTCTCGCGGTCCGCTGCGCTCGGGGCTCGTCCTCGCGATCGTCGGCCTCGTGCTCGGGGCCCTGGCGGTGCTCGGCACGGTGGCGGGCCTCGTCGTCCTGTCCCAGCGCTCGTGACCGTCCACGGGCCCGCCGACGGCTGGGTCGAGAGCCCCGACGGCCGACGGTTCTGGGGCCGCGCCGGGGCTGCCGGCCTGCTCGCCGTCGACGCCGCCGACCGCGTCCTCCTCCAGCACCGCGTCGAGTGGAGCCACTTCGGCGGCACCTGGGGCCTGCCCGGGGGCGCGCGCGACTTCGACGAGACCGCCGTGGCCGGAGCCCTCCGCGAGGCAGGCGAGGAGGCCGCCGTCCCCGCCGACGCCCTGCGACTGCGGTCCGAGTCGGTCCTCGACCTCGGCTTCTGGTCGTACACCACCGTCGTCGCGGCCGTCACGCGCGACTTCGACCCCGTCATCTCCGACGCCGAGAGCCTCGAGCTGCGCTGGGTCCCTCGAGCCGAGCTCGACGTCCTCCCGCTGCACCCGGGGCTCGCGGCGTCCTGGCCCGGCCTCCGCGCCCAGCTCGACGACGACGTGCACCTGGTCGTCGACGGGGCGAACGTCGTAGGGTCGCGGCCCGACGGCTGGTGGCGGGACCGCGCAGGAGGCGCCGCCCGCCTCCTCGGGTCCCTGGCCGACGCGCTCGCGGTCGGCCTCCCCGCCCGGCTCCTGTCGGACGCCCCGCCCGAGGGCCCCGGCGCCGCCACGTCCTGGTGGCCGACGACGACGGTCGTGCTCGAGGGCGAGGCCCGCCGAGCCCCCGACGTCGACGGGCTCACGGTGCGTCGCGCACCTGGCGAGGGCGACGACGCGATCGTCGTCGAGGTCGAGCAGCGCGTGGCCGCTGCCGTCGGCTCTGGAGCGACGCCCCGGGTCGTCGTGGTGACGGCCGATCGTGGCCTGGCCGACCGTGTGCGGGCCGCGGGCGGCGCCGTCGTCGGTCCCCGGCGCCTCCTCGACCTGCTCGGCTGACGGCACGGAGGCCCTCCCTCCGGACCGGGAGGAAGGGCCTTCGCGCGTATCGGGGGTCAGGCTGCGGGGCCCTCGCCGAGGGTCACCGTCGCGGTGTGGCTCGTGCCGGTCGCGTCGGTCCAGGTCAGCTGCACCTGGTCGCCGGCGTCGTGCGCCTGGACGGCCGCGGTCAGGGCCGAGGCGTCCGCCACGGCGGTGCCGTCGAGCGCGGTGACGGTGTCGCCCGCGACGAGGCCGGCCGACTCCGCGGCGCTGCCCTCGACGGTGCCGGCGATCGCGACGCCTGCCCCGGTGCCCGTCGCCGTGCCCGAGATCTGGGCGCCGAGGAACGCGGGGAGCCCGATCTGGATCGTCGAGCTGCCCTGACCCGCGACGATCTGCTTCGCGATCGACAGCGCGTGCGAGATCGGGATGGCGTAGCCGGTGATCGGATCGGCGCCCGAGGAGGCGGCGGTCACGATCCCGACGACCTCGCCGTCGGCGTCGCGCAGCGGCCCGCCGGAGTCGCCCGAGACGACGTCCGACTGCAGCTCGATCAGGCCCGACAGCGACTCCGTGCCGCTGCCCGTCTCGCTGGCGACGGAGATCGCCTGGTCGGTCGCGAGCACCGTGCCCTCGGCCGTCACCAGGTCCCCGGTGCCGCCGGCGTTGCCCGTCGAGTGCACGGCGTCGCCGGTGGCCACGTCGCCCGAGGCGTCGAAGTCCACGGGCGTCAGCCCGCTCGCGTCCTCGAGCTGCAGCACGGCGACGTCGTTCGTGGCGTCGGTGCCGACGACCTTCGCGGTGTAGGTCTGCCCGGTCGTCTCGTCGGTGACCTCGATGCTCGTCGCGCCCTGCACCACGTGGTTGTTCGTGAGCACCAGCCCGTCCGCCGTCATGACCATCCCGGTGCCGGCCGACTCGTACGACGAGTCGTAGTTCAGGGTGCTGACGATCGTCACGACGCCCTTCGTCTCGTCCGCGGTCGCCGCCGTGGCGGACGACTCGGAGGCGCCCGTGCCGCCGGTGCTGCCCGTGCCGCCCTGAGCCTGGCCGGGGAGCAGCTGGCCCCCCGAGGACGACCCCTCCGACCTGCCGAACGGCGAGCCCTGCGAGGGCAGCTGCTGGGGCGAGAGCTGGTAGGTCTGCTGGCGTGCCTCCGCGGCGGCGAGGCCGACGGAGTGGCCGAGCGACCAGGCGCCCACGCTCGCCCCGCCGACGCCGAGAACGAGGACGGCGGCGGCGCCGGTCACGAGGGCCCAGCGGGCGGGGCGGCGGCGACGGGAGGGGCGGGGACCGAAGGCCGAGGGGAGGGTCGGGCCGGACGCGGCCGTGCCGCCCTGCGTCGCGGCCGGGTCCTCCGCGGCGGCGGACACGAAGCGTGCGTCCGAGGAGCCCGTCACGTGGGGGAGCGTGCGGGCCTCTGCCGGAGCCCGGTCCGTCGCGCTCGGGGTCGGGGTCGAGCTCGTGTTCGGCGTCGGCGTCGTCGCGGGCGTCGGCTGGTCAGCGGTGCGGTCGGCGTCGCTCTCGCGGTCGTTCATGGGGTGCCTCCTGGGGCGGTGGTCGAGGTGATGAGGACCATGGAACGAGGTCCGCCGATGGATTCCCTATGAACCGCCGAGGAGGTGGTCGTGAGTTCTCGGAGGGACCGCCGACAGCCCTGGGCCGTGTCCTCCCTTCGGCGGACGATCGTCCGTCCCCGGGCGGTCCGCCCCGAAAAGCGTTGTCGTCCGGTGCCGCCGATCCGATACGCTGGTCACCCGAAGGAGGTCCACGATGGCAGAGCCCGTTCACCACGTGCCCGACGAGCACCGCCCCGACGAGGGCAGCTCCGGCGCGCACACGGCACACACCCCCGCGCAGGGCGTCCCCGGGTCCTCCCGCGAGGTCGACACCACCCTCAGCTTCAACGAGGAGTACCAGGCGCAGCTCGCCGCGCTCCAGGGGGGTGCCACGTCCGACGAGGGCGAGGCGGTCGCCGCGCTCCCCTCCGGCTCCGCTCTCCTCGTCGTCCGACGGGGCCCGAACATCGGTGCCCGGTTCCTCCTCGACTCCGACGTCACGGTGGCCGGCCGGCACCCCGACGCGGGCATCTTCCTCGACGACGTCACGGTCAGCCGCAAGCACGCCGAGTTCCGTCGGTCGGGCACGACGTTCACGGTCAACGACCTCGGCTCGCTCAACGGAACGTACTTCGACGGCGTCCGCATCGACGAGGCCCTGCTCAGCGACGGCGCCGAGGTGCAGGTCGGCAAGTTCCGCCTCACCTTCTACGCCTCGCGCGTCGACCTGGCCACCCTGGCCCTCCAGTAGTGCCCGGCTCCGCCGCCGCCCGGTCGTCGCCGACCGGGTCGGCAGACCTGTTGACGATCGGGCAGGTCCTGGCGCGTCTCAAGCCCGAGTTCCCCGACCTGAGCAACAGCAAACTCCGGTTCCTCGAAGAACGCCAACTGGTCACGCCCGTGCGCACCGCGTCGGGCTACCGCAAGTTCTCGTCCGCCGACGTCGAGCGCCTGCGGTTCATCCTCGGGCTGCAGCGCGACCACTACCTGCCCCTCAAGGTCATCCGTCAGCACCTCGACGACCTCGATGCGGGTCGACCCTCCACCCTTCCGACGGGCTCCGCTCCCGTCTCGATGCTCTCCACCGTGCGCCGGTTCTCCCGAGCCGACCTGCTCCGCGAGTCGGGCGCCTCCTCGGCCCTGCTCGACGACGCGATCGCGTCGTCCCTGATCTCGCCGTCCGAGACGTACGGAGACGAGCCCCTCGCCGTGCTCGTCGCCCTGGTCGAGCTCGGTCGCTCGGGCATCGAGCCCCGTCACCTGCGGAGCTTCCGTGCAGCCGCCGAACGAGAGCTCAGCCTCATCGAGAGCGCGCTCGCGTCGGTCGCTCGGCGTCGCGACCCTGCCGGTCGGGCACGGGTCGCCGAGCTCTCCCGAGAGCTCGCCGGGCAGCTCGAGGTGGTCCGCACCTCCCTCATCCGCTCCGCCCTCGACCGCCTCGACACGTAGACGTCGGCGCCGTCGACGAATATCCTCGACACGCCGACTCCTCGACGCGGATGTCGCCTCGACGAGCACCCGATGTGGGTACCGTGGGACCAGGTCGAACCATCAACCCGGTGTTGAATGTTTCGGGTCAGATCGCGACGTGGAAGGCAACTGCATGAACGAGTCAGGTTCCCCTGAGGGATCCCGCTACGAGCGGGGCCTGCTCTTCACGGACGGCATGCCCGAGCTCGACGCCGACAGCGGCTACCGCGGCACCGTCGCGGCTCGCGCCGCCGGCATCAGCTACCGCCAGCTCGACTACTGGGCCCGGACCGGCCTCGTCGAGCCCACCATCCGCAGCGCCGCCGGCTCGGGCTCGCAGCGGCTCTACGGCTTCCGCGACATCCTCGTGCTCAAGCTCGTGAAGCGCCTGCTCGACACCGGCATCTCGCTCCAGCAGATCCGTACCGCCGTGAACCAGCTGAGGGAGGCGGGGGTCAGCGACCTGGCGCAGACCACGCTCATGAGCGACGGCGCCAGCGTCTACCTCTGCACGTCCGACGACGAGGTCATCGACCTCGTGAGCCGCGGTCAGGGCGTCTTCGGCATCGCTGTCGGCAAGGTCCTCCGCGAGGTCGAGACGAGCCTCGTCGAGCTCGACAGCACCCCCGCGGCCGATCCCTCCGACGAGCTGGCCGCCCGTCGAGGCGACCGCGCCAGCTGACCTGCCACGGTCAGCGTCCGGTCGAGCGCTGCTCGGGACTCACCAGGCGCAGCGTCCTGGGGTCTCGGCGCCCGCGAGCGGTGGCTTCTCGTCTCCTGCCCACGTGGCTCGTCCCGTCCTCCGCAGCGACACGGCAGGGCGCGGGGCCCCGTAGACGTGTGCCGGCGGTTGCACGCCAGGGGACGTGCGCCTGCGGGCGTGCCTCGACCGGCGTGCGGAGGGGCGACCGGTCTCAGCGCGCGGCGGGTTCGGCGTAGTCGCCGATCTTCGCCGTGCGCATGATGCGCTCGAGCAGCTGGTCGAAGTTTCGGGCCATCTCCTGCGCGCTCTCGCCGGGCCAGACGTGCAGGGGCTTCGCGGCGCCCTGCGCCTGCTGCAGCGAGGTCCGCTCGGGCAGCTGCGGGCTCAGGACGAGGGGCCCGAACATGTCGCGGAGCTCCTTGATGCGGAACTGGTGCTCGATCGACTGGACGCGAGCACGGTTGACGATGATGCCGAGGGGCTGGAGCCGAGGGGAGAGGCCGCGGCGGATCTCCTCGATCGCCCGCAGGGCACGGTCCGCCGCGGCGACGCTGAAGAGACCGGGCTCGGTGACCACGGTGACGCGGTCGGAGGCGGCCCAGGCGGTGCGCGTCAGGGCGTTCAGGGAGGGAGCGCAGTCGATGAGGACGAGGTCGTAGTCGGCCTCGACGTTGGCGAGCGCCTCCTCGAGCTTCCAGATGTCGCGGATCGACGGGTGCGGGCCGTCGAAGTTGATGGCCGAGGGGCTGCCGATCATGACGTCGATCTTGCCCGTGCGGCCCTTGGTCCAGCCGCTGGGGGCGATGGCGGCCCGGACCGTCTTCTCCTTCGGCGACGCGAGGACGTCGGCGACGTTGAGGTGCCCCGCGACGGTGATGTCGAGGCCGGTCGAGACGTCGGACTGCGGGTCGAGGTCGACCACCAGGGTCCGGAGGCCCTTGGCGAAGGCCGCCGACGTGAGTCCGAGCGTCACGGTCGTCTTGCCGACGCCGCCTTTGAGAGAACTGACGCTGAGTACATGCACGACGACGACGATACCGTCACTATTCTTGAAGCACCTGCACGCCACGTCGCCCGACGGGCGATCCCGGCAGGCTCCCTCGTCTCCGGTGGCTCCGAGCCCCGTCCCCGTTCCTTCCCCAGGAGGTGCTCGTCGTGAGCGTCCGCCCCATCCGACTCTTCGGCGACCCGGTGCTCCGGTCGCCCTCCGACCCTGTCCGCGTGGGCGACGCCCGACTGGCCTCGCTAGTCGACGACCTCCTCGACACCGTGCGCGAGCCCGGTCGTGCGGGCGTGGCCGCTCCCCAGATCGGCGTCGGCCTCCGGGCCTTCAGCTACAACGTCGACGGCGAGGTCGGCTACGTCCTGAACCCTGAGATCACGGAACTCTCGGGCGAGAAGGAGCTGGTGGAGGAGGGCTGCCTCTCCGTGCCGGGCTTCTGGTTCCCGACCCCGCGCTGGTCGCGGGCCCGCGTCGAGGGCATCGACCTCGACGGCGAGCCGGTCGTGCTCGAGGGCGACGGGCTCATGGCGCAGGCGCTCCAGCACGAGACGGACCACCTCGCCGGCACCCTCTACGTCATGACCCTCGAGACCGAGACCCGCCGCGACGCCCTGCGGCAGATCCGGGCCAGCGACTGGTGGCGGGCCTGACCGGACCTCGACCGGCGGCGCCCGCGGCGCCGCCGGCACGGGTGCCGCGCGCGGTCAGGCGGTCGGCCCCGGCTTGTCCGCGGACGAGACGGTCCTGACCGACTCCGTGTTGGGGTAGACGGAGTAGAGGTCGGCGATCTGGCCGGCGAAGTCCTCGACGACGACGGCGCGCTTGACGCTCATCTTCGGCGTCAGGTGCCCGCTGGCCTCGGTCAGCTCGATCGGCAGCACGACGAACTTGCGGATCGACTCCGCCCGGGAGACCGCCTCGTTCGCGAGGTCGACCGCCCTCTGCACCTCGGCCAGCACGGCGGGGTGCTCGGCAGCCTCCGCGAGCGGCATGTCCGCGGCCTCTCCCGCGTTGTTGAGCCAGACCGGCAGCATCTCGGTGTCGAGGGTGACGAGCGCCGAGATGAACGGGCGCTGGTCGCCCACCACGACGACCTGGGCGACGAGGGGGTTCGCGCGGATCGGGTCCTCGAGCACGGCGGGGGCGACGTTCTTGCCCCCGGCGGTGACGATGATCTCCTTCTTCCGACCCGTGATGGTGAGGTAGCCGTCAGAGTCGAGGCTGCCGAGGTCGCCGGTGCGGAACCAGCCGTCCTGCATGACCGCGGCCGTCTCCTCCTCGTTCCTCCAGTAGCCCGCGAAGACGTTCTCGCCCTTGACCAGCACCTCGCCGTCGTCGTCGATCCGCAGCGAGACACCCGGGAGCGCCGGTCCGACGGTGCCGATCTTGAACCGCGACACGAGGTTCACCGAGGCCGGAGCCGTGGTCTCGGTCAGGCCGTAGCCCTCGAGGATGCGGATGTCGAGGCTGCGGAAGAAGTGTCCGAGGCGGGTGCCGAGCGGGGCCGAGCCCGAGACGGCGTAGCGGATGTTCCCGCCCATCGCCTTCTTCAGCTTGCGGTACACGAGCCGGTCGAAGAGGGCGAAGCGCAGGCGCAGGCCGACGGGCACCGTCCCCTCGTCGAGGGCCTTGGAGTGCGCGATGGCCACCGCGACGGCCTGACGGAAGATGCCGCCCTTGCCCGAGGCCTCGGCCTTCTGCTCGGCGGAGTTGTAGACCTTCTCGAACACCCGCGGCACCGCGAGCAGGAACGAGGGGCGGAAGGAGGCGAGCGACGGCAGGAGCTGCTTGGTGTCGGCCTGGTGGCCCACCTTGACCCCGGCGTGCACCGACATCACCGCGATGAAGCGGGCGAAGACGTGGGCCGTCGTGATGAACAGCAGGGTCGACGAGCCCGGTGCCACGACGTCGCCCATGGCCACCGCGGCGTTGCGGCTGGTCTCGACGAAGTTGGCGTGCGTCAGCATGCAGCCCTTGGGGCGGCCCGTGGTGCCCGACGTGTAGATGATGGTCGCGAGGTCGTCCCCGTTCGCCAGCGTGCGGCGGCGCTCGAGCTCGTCGTCCGGCACGCCCCGCCCGGAGCGGGCCAGCTTCTCGAGGTCGCCGAGGTCGATCTGCCAGACGTGGGCGACGTCCGGCAGCTCGGGGTGCACCTCGTCGAAGCGGGCGAAGTGGTCCGGCGTCTCGACGATCACGGCCACGGCGCCCGAGTCGCTGAGGTTCCAGTGCACCTGGCTCGGCGACGACGTCTCGTAGACGGGCACGAGCAGCGCGCCGGCGAACCAGACCGCGAAGTCGACGAGCGTCCACTCGTAGCGGGTGCGGCTCATCAGGCCCACCACGTCGCCGGGCTGGATGCCGGCGGCGATGAGGCCCTTGGCGACCTCGCGCACCCGGGCGGCGAACTCGGCGGCGGTGACGTCGGTCCAGCCTCCCGTACCGTCGGGCACGGAGAACAACGGCTCGTTCGGCGTCGCCGCCGCCCGCTCCACGAGCAGGTCTGTCGCGTTGGCGGTCGGGTCGGCAGGGACCACGAGGGGGACGGTGTGTTCGTTCACGGCAGCTCCTTCGGCACCGGCAGGGTCCGACGAGCTTAGCGGGGCCCCCTCCGTCCGTCCCGGGACGACCTGCGGGCGTCGTGGAACGACAGGAGACGGCCCGAGGATAGACTCGTCGCTCGTGCAGGCAATAGGCATTGACATCGGCGGGACGAAGATCGCGGGCGGCGTCGTCACCGAGCTGGGCGAGATCGTCGCCGAGGAGCGAGTCCCGACCCCCGCCGGCGACGCCGGTGCGATCGTCGACGCCGTCGTCGCGATGGTGAAGGGCCTCCAGGCGCGTCACCCCGACGTCGTCGCCGCAGGGGTCGCGGCCCCCGGCTTCATCGACGCCTCGCAGTCGGTCGTGTACTACACGCCGAACATCCCGTGGCGGAACGAGCCGCTCAGGGCCCGGCTGTCCGAGCAGCTCGACCTGCACATCACCATCGACAACGACGCGAACGCCGCGGGCTGGGCCGAGTTCCGGTTCGGCGCCGGCCGCCTCGCGAGCGACATGACCATGCTCACCATCGGCACGGGCGTCGGCGGCGCCGTCGTCGCCCAGGACCGCCTGCTCCGCGGCGGCTTCGGCACCGGCGGCGAGCTCGGCCACATGCGCATCGTCCCCGACGGCCTGCCCTGTGGCTGCGGTGCCCGCGGCTGCATCGAGCAGTACGGCTCCGGACGTGCCCTGCTGCGCATGGCGGGCGAGGTGGCCGACCTCGGCGGCGTCGGGTCGGCGCTGGCGGCGGTGCGTGCCGAGAAGGGCGAGCTCACGGGCCACGACGTGGCCGCGCTGATGCAGGCGGGCGACGCGGGTGCCCTCGAGGCCCTCCGCCAGCTGGGCACCTGGCTCGGCCAGGCCGCGGCCTCGCTCGCCGCCATCCTCGACCCGCAGGTGTTCGTCTTCGGCGGGGGAGTCGCGCAGTCGGGCGAGCTCCTCCTCGCCCCCGTCCGCAAGGCGTTCCACGAGCACCTGCCGGCCCGCGGGTTCCACCCGGAGCCCGACTTCGTCATCGCCGAGCTGGTCAACGACGCGGGCGTCGTGGGCGCCGCCGACCTGGCCCGGCTGCACGCGTCCACTCGCTAGACTCCGACCGCCGACGAGGGAGGGGCCCCGATGCTCTACTGGTTCTTGAAGACGATGGTGGCGAGCCCCCTCATGCTCACGGTGTTCCGTCCGTGGGTCCGCGGGCTCGAGAACGTCCCGGCGTCCGGCGCCGTCATCTTCGCCAGCAACCACCTGTCGTTCGTCGACTCGATCTTCCTGCCGCTCGCCCTCGAGCGCCGCATCTCGTTCCTGGCCAAGAGCGACTACTTCACGGGGTCGGGCCTCAAGGGCTGGGCCATGCGACTCTTCTTCACCGCCACCGGCCAGCTGTCCATCGACCGATCGGGCGGCAAGGCCTCGGAGGCGTCGCTCGCGACGGGCCTGTCGGTCCTGGGCCGCGGTGAGCAGCTGGGCATCTACCCCGAGGGCACCCGCAGCCCCGACGGCAAGCTCTACCGCGGCCGGACGGGCGTCGCGCGCATGATCCTCGAGGGGCACGTGCCCGTCGTGCCGGTCGCCATGATCGACACCGAGAAGGTCATGAAGACCGGCACCAAGATCCCCAAGATCCGCCGGGTCGGCATCGTCTTCGGCGAGCCCCTCGACTTCAGCCGGTTCGAGGGCATGGAGGGCGACCGGTTCATCCTCCGGTCCATCACCGACGAGATCATGTACGAGCTCGGCGCCCTGAGCGGCCAGGAGTACGCCGACGTCTACGCCTCGTCGGTCAAGGAGAAGCGCGTCGCCTCCGCGCGGTAGGCTCGACCGCCGGGATCGATCGGTCCCTGGCCCGTCCTAGCTGCAAGGAAGACCGTGGTCCCCATCGCCGAACCGTCCGCGGGCGTCGTCACCGACGCCTCCACCACCGACGTGATCGACGGACTCGACTACTGGCGCACGCTCCCGATCAAGCAGCAGCCCGCGTGGCCCGATCCCTCCGCGGTCCAGGCCGCGTCGGCCGAGATCGCCGCGCTGCCGCCGCTCGTCTTCGCGGGCGAGGTCGACACCCTCCGCGACCGGCTGGCCGCGGCGGCCCGCGGTGACGCATTCCTGCTGCAGGGCGGCGACTGCGCCGAGACCTTCGCCGGCGCCACCGCCGACCAGATCCGCGACCGCGTCAAGACCATCCTCCAGATGGCCGTGGTGCTCACGTACGGCGCCTCCGTGCCGGTCATCAAGATGGGCCGCATGGCGGGCCAGTTCGCGAAGCCCCGCTCGAGCGACTCCGAGACTCGTGACGGCGTGACCCTCCCCGCCTACCGGGGCGACATCGTCAACGGCTACGACTTCACGCCCGAGTCCCGACGGGCCGACCCTGCCCGGCTCGTGAAGGGGTACCACACCTCCGCGTCGACGATCAACCTGATCCGCGCGTTCACGCAGGGCGGGTTCGCCGACCTCCGCCAGGTGCACAGCTGGAACCGCGGCTTCGCGTCGAACCCCGCCAACGCCGCCTACGAGCACCTCGCGAAGGAGATCGACAAGGCCATCCGCTTCATGGAGGCGGCCGGTGCGGACTTCGACGAGCTCAAGCGCGTCGAGTTCTACACCAGCCACGAGGGCCTGCTGATGGACTACGAGCGGCCGATGACGCGGATCGACTCCCGCACGGGCGACCCCTACGTCCTGTCGTCGCACTTCGTCTGGATCGGCGAGCGCACGCGTGACCTCGACGGCGCCCACGTCGACTTCCTCTCCCGGGTCCGCAACCCCATCGGCGTCAAGCTCGGCCCGTCGACCACGCCGGACGACATGCTCCGCCTCATCGACGTGCTCGACCCCGACCGCGAGCCCGGGCGCCTGACGTTCATCACGCGCATGGGCGCCGGCAAGATCCGCGAGTCGCTGCCGCCGCTGCTCGAGGCGATCAAGGGCGCCGACGCGACGCCGCTCTGGGTCAGCGACCCGATGCACGGGAACGGCCTCACGACGCCGACGGGCTACAAGACCCGCCGCTTCGAGGAGATCATGGACGAGGTCAAGGGGTTCTTCGAGGCGCACCGCGCCGCGGGCACCCACCCCGGCGGCATCCACATCGAGCTGACCGGCGACGACGTGACCGAGTGCCTGGGCGGCTCCGAGCACATCGACGAGGCCACGCTCGCGACGCGGTACGAGTCGCTCTGCGACCCGCGGCTGAACCACATGCAGTCGCTCGAGCTCGCGTTCCTCGTCGCGGAGGAGCTGGCGGCCAACTAGGCCGCGCCTCCTCGGCTCGCCGAACGGCCACGTCGAAGGGCCCGCCTCCCACAGGAGACGGGCCCTTCGTCGGGACGGGGGCGGCCCAGGGCGGGCGCGCGGCGGTCACTCGACGCGGTAGGAGAGCCTGACCGTCGATCCCCGGGGCGCGGTGGCTCCCGGGACGGGGTCCGTCGAGACGACGGTGAGGCTCGCCTCCCAGTCGAAGAAGGCGCAGGTGAAGTTCGTGCACCGGTCGTAGCTGACCCGCAGGCCGAGTGCCTGCAGCTGGGCCGTGGCCTGGTCGAGGGTCTTGCCGGTGACGTCGGGGACGGTGACGGGCGGAGGCCCGTCCGAGACGACGAGGTCGAGGGAGGCGCCGGGCCGGATCGGGCCGTCCTGCTGCTGGTCGGCACGGATCACGGCGCCCTCGTCGACGTCGTCGCTGAACTCCGTGCCGGCCTCGACGCCCGTGAGGCCCACGTCCTGGAGCGTCGCCTGGGCGTCCTCGACCGACTGGCCGACCACGTCCGGGACGGGGCCGAGCGAGACGGTCAGCGTGACGGGCTGCTGCTCGCCGTACTGGGCCGCGCCGGCCAGGTCGACGGCCGTGCCCGCGGAGTCGACCCCCGAGATGGCGAGCACCGTGCCGGGGTCGGCGGCGTCGAACTGGGTCGTGCTGTCCTGGACGGCGAAGGACGACAAGGAGGCGCGGGCCGAGTCCTCGGTCTGTCCCACGACGGCGGGCAGGTCGAGCGGCTGCGGGCCCTGCGAGACGACCAGCGTGACGGTCGAGCCCTTCTGGAGGCGAGAGGACGCACCGGGGTCCGTCCCGATCACCTGCCCGGTCGGGACCTCGACCGAGAAGTCGGCCGCGTCCTGCTCGGCGACGACGAACTCGGCCGCCTCGAGGGCGGACGCGGCCGCGGCCGGGTCCTGGCCGGCCACGTCGGGGACGGCCACCTGGCTGCCCGGACCTGCCCCGAACCACCAGCCCGCGCCGCCGCCCACCACGGCGAGCACGAGGACGAGCGCGATCCACACGAAGCCCCGTCGCCGTCGCCTCCGGGCCACCTCGCTGAGCTCGGCGACCGTGTCGACGGCCGCCGGTCCCACCGGTCCGGTGCGGTGGCGTGCCTTGGGGAGCGCCTGCGTCTCGCCGGTGCCGCCTCGCGGGAGGACCATCGTCGCGGAGGCCGGGGGGAGGACCATGGTGCGGCCGAGGGGAGCGCCGGACGGGTCGGCGAGGACGCGCTGGACGTCGATCAGCTGGTCGAGCATCGCCCGGGCGTCGCGGGGGCGGTGCTCCGGGTCGCGTGCCGTGGCCCACAGGACGAGCTCGTCGAGCTCGGCGGGGACCGACGGGTTCGCCGAGCTGGGCGCGGGGACCGTGTCGTTCGCGTGCTGGTACGCGATCTGCATCGGCTGTTCGCCCTTGTAGGGCTGCTCGCCGGTGAGCATCTCGTAGAGCATGATGCCGAGCGCGTAGATGTCGCTGCGGGTGTCGGCCACGCCGCGGGTGACGAGCTCGGGGGAGAGGTAGGCGATCGTGCCGAGCAGGGCAGCGCCGGTCGCGGTGTTCGCGGTCGCGGCGCGGGCGAGGCCGAAGTCGCCGATCTTGATCCGGCCGTCGTCGGCGAGCAGGACGTTCTCGGGCTTGAGGTCGCGGTGGACGATGCCGGCGCGGTGGGCGGCGGCGAGGCCGGCGAGCACCGCCTCCAGGATGTCCATGGCCTGCTCGCTCGTGAGGACCTTGTGGTCCTGCAGCAGCTCGCGCAGCGTGATGCCGGGCAGGTACTCCATCACGAGGTAGGCGCTGTCGTCGTCCTGGCCCTGGTCGAAGACGTTGACGACGTTGGGGTGGGCGAGCCTCGCTGCCGAGCGCGCCTCCTGGATGAAGCGCTCCTTGAAGGAGGCGTCGTCCGCCAGGTGGCCGTGCATGATCTTGATCGCGACCCGGCGCTCGAGCCGGAGGTCGGTGGCCAGGTACACGGTGGCCATGCCGCCGCGGGCGATGCGCGAGCGGACCTGGTACCGGTCGTCGATGAGCCGGCCGATCATCGGGTCAGTCTGGTTCGCGCTCATCGAGGCGATCCTACGAGTCGGCGCGCCGGTGGCCGACGAGGCTCACCGGCGAGTGTCGAACGGGGGTGCCGACGACGTCGCCGCGGTGGTGGCGCGGACGGCTCAGCCCAGGGTGCTGAGCCACGTGCGTGCCGGTGCCTCCCACTTGGCGTAGGCCGTGGGGTGGGCCGAGAGCTGGACCGCCTGGGCGGCGTCCGTCAGCGACATCGAGGACCAGCCCCGGACGTCGAGCAGGCCGCGGGTCTTGCCGACGTTCGGGTTCGTCCGTCCGCCGAAGAAGAGCTTCGTCGCGTGCGCGGCGTCCGTGAGCTGCGCGGGGGTGCCCCAGCCCGTGCTCGGACGCTGCTGGAACAGGCCGAGCGAGTCGCGGTCGCCGTGGTGGATGTTCCTGAGGCTCGACTCCTGCGCCGCCGCGGCCAGGGCCACGACGATGGCCTGGTCTCCCACGCCCAGCTCGCGCCCGACGCGGATGATCACGCGAGCGTTCTCCTGCTGCTCGGCGGTGAGCGTGGTGCTCGTCGTCAGCGGGGCCACGGAGGTGGTGGCCACGACCGTCGTGGGCGCGGCGGCAGGGGCAGGCGACGAGGCGCCGGGGACGACGAGGGTGCGGCCCGCGTAGATCGTGCTCGTCATGCTCAGCCCGTTGGCCGCGAGGAGCGCCTGGACCGTCGTGCCGGTCTGCCTCGCGATGGAGGCGATCGTCTCGCCGCTCCTGATGACGTGGCCGGCGGTCGCCGCGGGGGTCGGCGCGGCGGCCCTCTGCGCTGCCGGCGCCGTGGCCTGGGACGCCCCGCCGGGCAGGGAGAGCACCTGGCCCGGGTAGATGATGCTCGACCAGCTGAGGCCGTTCGCCCCGAGCAGGGAGGCGGTGCTCACCCCGTGCGCGCCGGCGATCGAGCTGAGCGTGTCGCCGCGCGCGATGGTGTAGCTGCCGGCCGCGGCGGCCCGGGTCGCGCTGGTCGGCGCCGCGGGAGAGGGCGTCCGCGAGGACGCGACGAGGCTGAGCGTCTGGCCGGGGAAGATGGTCGACTTCCAGCTGAGGCCGTTGAGGGCGAGCACGGAGGCGGTGCTGAGCCCGAAGGACGCGGCGATGCTGGCGACGGTGTCGCCCGAGGCGACGGTGTAGGTCGACGGCGCTAGGACGGTGCTCGACGACGCGGCGACGTCGACCGTCGAGGACGTCGACTCCGGGGCCGGAGCGGCTGCCGTCGGCGGGAGCGCGATCGGGCGCGGGGCGGCGTGCGGCTTCTTCGTGGGCTGCTGGTCGTGGGCGACCGACGCGACGGGGCCGGTCATGCCGAGGCTGAGCGCCATCGAGCCGACGAGCATGATGGGCACCGTCTGGAGCATGGAGCGAGCGGCCCGTGAACGAGCCCCCCGTCCGTCGGCGTCGAGTGCCCCGCGGCCGAAGGCGGCACCGGGCAGCCGTGTGGCGCGGGGCGCGTCCGGGGTCCCGTCGAGGTCGAGGGCGCGGTCCGAGCTGCTGTCGTTCATGGAGGTGATCCTCGGGTCGTGGCGTCCGACACGTCGACAACCTGATCCGCGACGGCGTGTCTCGTGGTGCCAAGTTGGCACAGGTGGAGACCCGTGTCAATCACAGTGACCAGTGCTACGAGTGGGGTCGATGTTACTGATGTGACCTTTGTGGCACGTGTGACGAGAGTGACACGAGCTACGAGGCGCGACACGGAGCGGTGGGCGACCGTGGCAAGGTGGACCCGTGACCGATCTCTCTCAGCAGCCCTGGTTCGACGACACCGAGTGGCTGGCGGTGCCCGACCTCGTCGAGATGCTCGGCCTCAGCGTCAGCCGCGTCCACCGGCTCTTCGAGGACCACGTCCTGATCTCCACGCGGGTGGACGGCGTCGTCGTCACCCCGGCGGTGTTCCTGGTCGACGGCGAGCCCATGCACGAGCTCCGGGGAACCGCCACCGTCCTCGCGGACAACGGGTTCACGGATGACGAGGCGCTCGACTGGATGCTCTCCGTCGAGGACAGCCTCGGCGTCTCCCCGGTCGAGGCGCTGCGCGCGGGGCGCAAGGCCGAGGTCCGCCGGGTGGCGCAGAGCCTCCTCTGAGCCGACTCCCGTCAGGTCGGGGGGCAGCCGGAGGCCGGCGGCCCCGGACCTAGTAGGTGCGCTTCGTCACCGTGTCGGCGAGCCGCGTGAGCTGGGCCCGTGCGGAGGGTGCGAGATCCGCGCCGTCGAGGGCTGTCACGGCGCGCTCGACCTGGTCGGTGATCGACTGCTCCACCGCCTCCACGGCCCCCGACTCCCTCAGCGTCGCCTGCAGCACGCCGATCTGGTCGTCGTCGAGGTCGGGATCGCCCAGCAGCTCGTCGAGCAGGCGGACGGAGCTCGGCGGCAGCGCCCGGCGGGCCGTCGCCACGAGGACGGTCCGCTTGCCCTCGCGGAGGTCGTCGCCGGCGGGCTTGCCGGTCACCTCGGGGTCGCCGAAGACGCCCAGCAGGTCGTCGCGGAGCTGGTAGGCGATGCCGAGGGGGAGCCCGAAGCGCCGCAGCGACTCGAGCTCCGACTCCGAGCCCCCGGCCATGGCCGCCCCGATGGTGAGCGGTGCCTCGACGCTGTACTTCGCGGACTTGTAGACGATGACCCTCTGGGCCCGGGGCAGCAGGTCGACGTCGGGCACGCTGCGCCAGGCGTTCTCCTCGAGGATGTCGAGGTACTGGCCCACGGTGACCTCGGTGCGCATGCGGTTGAACTCGCGCCGAGCCGAGAGGGCGGCGCCCCGGGACTCGAGGGCGTCGAGGGCCTCGCTGATCTGCTCGTCGCTCCATGCGAGGAGGAGGTCGCCCATGAGCAGGGCCGCCGATGTGCCGAAGCCGGACGCGGAGCCGAGCCACCCGCCCTCGCGGTGCAGGGCCTCGAACCGGCGGTGCGCGGCGGGGCGCCCGCGACGGGTGTCGGAGTTGTCCATGATGTCGTCGTGCACGAGCGCAGCCGCGTGGAAGAACTCGAGCCCGACGGAGGCGGTCATCACGGCGTCGAGGGACCGCTGGTCGACGGTCGTCCCGAGCGGGTCGAACCCGGCGTCACGGCCGGCGACGGACTGCCAGCCCCAGTAGCAGAACAGGGCCCGGAAGCGCTTGCCGCCGCGGAGCAGGTCGCTGGAGAAACCGGCGAAGGGGGAGAGGTCGTCGGCGATGCCCCGGAGGGCCGGTCGGCGGTCGTCGAGGAACCGATCGATGCGCTCTTGAACGACGTCCACTAACCGCGTACTCTCAGCCACGCTGCCTAGCCTAGCCACAGCGCCCGGGCATACACTCGCCCGTATCCACACGCGGTGATCCCGAGGCCGCGGGGCCTGTGCTCGAAGGGAACAAAGAGATGCCACTTTCCGAACAGGAGCAACGACTCCTCGAAGAGATGGAGCGGAGCCTCTACAGCAACGACTCCGACTTCGTGGCGACGGTCGGCGGGCGCCGTGGGCGCCCGAACTACACGATGGTCGTCATCGGCGTGCTCGCGGCTCTCGTCGGCATCGCGGTCATCGTCACCGGCGTCATCATCCGGACTCCTCCGGTGGGTCCGCTCGTCGGCGTGGCGGGCTTCGTGCTCCTCGTGGCCGGCGCCGTCTTCGCGATGGCGCCTCCTCGTCGCGGCTCGCAGGCCCGTCCTTCGGCTGCGTCGTCCGCTCCCGGCTCCGCTCGTCCGTCGGCCTCGCGCCCCGCGCGCAGCGGCAGCATGATGGACCGCCTCAACGACCGCTGGGAGCGCCGCCAGGACGGCGACCGCTCCTAGTCCTCCACTTCGCACCACGACCTCAGGGGTCGGCCTCCGGGCCGGCCCCTTTCTCGTGCGCCCGGGGCCTCCTGGCGCCTCCCCGCAGGGCTCCCTTCCCGGTGTCGGCGCGTCCCGGACCCGTCTCGTGGTCCCCGGTCGACTCTCCCTCCCTTCTCCTCCACCGCCGTGACCCCCGAACTGGAGCGGATCCGGAAGGTCCCGGCGCGACTTCGACCCCATGTCGCCTATCCGGGTGGGGGATTGTGGAGTAAAGTGGAGGCACGTGCCACGAACGGGGTGCGGAGCGAAGGGGGGCGAGGCGCATGTTCCTCGGCACCTACTCGCCCAAGCTCGACGAGAAGGGCCGGATCATCCTCCCCGCGAAGTTCCGTGACGAGCTGGCCTCCGGCCTCGTCATGACCCGCGGTCAGGAGCGCTGCGTCTACGTGTTCAGCCAGGCCGAGTTCGAGGACATGCACACGCGCATCCGGCAGGCGCCGATCACGAGCAAGGAGGGGCGCGACTACATGCGCCTGTTCCTCTCCGGCGCCAGCGACGACGTCCCCGACAAGCAGAACCGCGTCACGATCCCGTCCCCGCTGCGGGACTACGCGGGCCTGGGTCGCGACCTCACGGTCATCGGCGCGGGCAACCGTGCCGAGATCTGGGCCACGGACGCGTGGAACACCTACTACGAGGCCCAGGAGGCCGCGTTCGCGAACACCACGGAGGAGGTGATCCCCGGGCTCTTCTAGCTCCTCGGCCCTGACTCCCAGCCGTCCGCCCTGGCGCACCTTCCCCGGTGCCAGGTCGAGATGGATGGGGATCAGGGCCCGGGATCCAGGCCCAGGTCAGCCATGGCAGATCAGATCCACACCCCCGTCCTCCTCGAGCGCACGCTCGAGCTCCTCGCCCCGGCGATCTCGCGCCCCGGCGCCGTCGCGGTCGACGCGACGCTCGGCATGGGCGGCCACGCGGCCGCGATGCTCGAGCGGTTCCCCGACCTCACCGTGGTCGGCCTCGACCGCGACACCGAGGCGCTCGCGATCGCCGGCGAGCGTCTGCGACCGTTCGGCGAGCGTGCCCGACTGGTGCACACGCGCTACGACGGCGTGGCCGACGCCCTCGACGAGCTGGGCATCGACGAGGTGCAGGGCGTGCTCTTCGACCTCGGCGTCTCGTCCCTCCAGCTCGACCGGGTCGAGCGGGGCTTCTCCTATTCCAAGGACGCACCGCTCGACATGCGGATGGATCCGACCTCCCCGGTCACGGCTGAGACGATCCTCGCCGAGTACCCCGAGTCCGAGCTGCGGCGCATCTTCTACCAGTACGGCGAGGAGAAGCTCAGCCCCCGGTACGCCCGCCGCATCGTCGAGCACCGCGCCGAGGCGCCGCTCCGTCGCAGCGGGGAGCTCGTCGACCTCCTCATCGCCGCCACGCCGATGGCCCTGCAGCGGGCGGGCCACCCTGCCAAGCGCGTCTTCCAGGCGCTGCGCATCGAGGTGAACGGCGAGCTGGCCTCGCTCGAGGCGGCCGTCCCCGCCGCCCTCGACCGCATCGCCGTCGAGGGTCGCGTCGTGGTGCTCGCGTACCAGTCGCTCGAGGACCGCTTCGTCAAGCGCGAGCTCGCGGCCCGGACCACCTCGACGGCGCCCCAGGGCCTCCCGGTCGAGCTGCCCGAGCACCGGCCCGGCTACCGCCTCCTCGTCCGCGGCGCCGAGCTCGCCTCCGCCGACGAGATCGACCTGAACCCCCGTGCCAAGCCCGTGCGACTGCGCGCAGCCGAACGAATCCGGAGAACAGCATGAGCAACGCCGCGATCGACCCGATCCCGCAGCGCCGCCCCTCGCACGAGCCTCGCCGGGCACCGGTCGAGATCGTCACGAGCCGGGCACAGCGTCGCGCGCGGCCCCGGATCGCGTACGCGCTCGTGGCGACCGCCTCCTTGTTCGTCCTGCTCCTGACCCAGCTGGCGATCAGCATCGCTCTGAGCGACGGGGCCTACACGATCTCCGACCTGCAGGCCGAGAAGACCGAGCTGACGCGCGACCAGCAGAAGTACTCCGAGCAGCTCGACGTCCTCTCGTCGCCGCAGAACCTGGCCAACAACGCCGAGCAGCTCGGCATGGTCCGCAACTCGAACCCGGTCTACCTCGACCCGACGACCGGCGCGGTGCACGGCGACCCTGCCCCGGCCGACGGCACGGCGGACGGCACGGACAACCTGATCCCGAACACCCTGCTCGACGGCGTCCCCCTCGCGACGGTCGCACCCGACGCGGCGACGACCGACACGGCGGACCCGGCGGCGGCGTCGAGCGACGCGGCGGCGCAGGGCACGCCTCCGACCGACTCCGCCACGACGGGCGCGGCGACCGCGGGATCCGGCACCCCGTCGGTAGCGTCTGACCCTGACCAGCTCGCGGCTCCCCAGACCCGCTAGCGGTGCGCCCTCCGTGGCGCACCTGACGACGACAGCGGCCGGTGCCACACGACCTGCCGCGGTGAGGACACCTTCGTGAACACAGCCCCTCGCAGCCGCCGGCTCCGGGCGACGCTGGCCATGGCCGTCGTGATCGCGCTGGTCGGCGTGTTCGTCGTCCGCCTGGCCGACATCCAGCTCGTCCAGGCCGCCGAGCTCAACGCGCAGTCGCAGAACAAGCGCGAGATCCAGCAGGTGACGTACGGCGACCGGGGCGACATCACCGCGAACGACGGCACGGTCCTCGCCGGCAGCGTCACGCGGTACAACATCACCGCCGCGCCGGCCTTCGCCGCCGACGTCACCGTGACGGGGACCGACGCGGACGGCGAGAAGACCAAGGTCGCCATGTCGGTCGACCAGGTGCTGGCCGAGGTGGCCGAGATCACCGGCGGGTCGGTGGAGACCATGCAGGAGGCGCTCACCCGCGACCCCGAGGCCAACTTCGCGTTCCTCGTCAAGGGCGTCGACGTCGACGCCTTCCGCGCCGTCCGCGACCTCAAGAACAGCGGAGTGTCCTGGCTCTACTTCGAGCGCCAGTCCGCCCGGACCTACCCGAACGGCTCGGTGGCCGGCAACCTCACGGGCTTCGTCGGCACGGACGGGCCGCAGGCGGGGCTCGAGCGAACGGCCGACTCCTGCCTCGCCGGCACGAACGGCAGCGAGACCTACGAGCGCGGCGCCGACGGCGTGCAGCTCCCCGGCAGCACCGTGACCACGAAGGAGGCGGTGGCCGGCGGCACCTTGCAGCTCACCGTCGACAAGGACCTGCAGTACATGACGCAGCAGGCCATCGCCGAGCAGGGCCAGGCCATCGGGGCCGAGTCGGCCACCGCCGTCGTCCAGGAGGTGGCGACCGGCAAGCTGCTCGCCGTGGCCGACTGGCCCACGGTCGACCCCAACGACGTGAACCTGACGAAGGACGTCGGCGACCTCGGCTCCAAGGCCTTCACCGCCTCCTACGAGCCGGGCTCGACCTTCAAGGCGATGACCGCGGCCATGCTGCTCGACTCCGGCAAGGCCACGCCGACGAGCCAGGCGACCGTGCCCTACTCCCGCTCGTTCCCCTGGGGCGGCGAGATCCACGACGCGAGCTTCCACCCGACCGAGCGCCTCACGCTGACCGGCATCCTGCGCGACTCCTCCAACGTCGGCATCTCGCTGCTGGGCCAGAACCTCAGCGCGCAGGCGCGGTACGACTACATGGTCAAGTTCGGCCTGAACGAGCCCACGGCCGTCGGGTTCCTCGGCGAGCCGACGCAGGGCGTCCGGGCCGCGAGCTCGTGGGACCAGCAGACCAGCATCAACACGATGTTCGGCCAGGGCGTCTCGACGACGGCGCTGCACGTGGCCAGCATCTTCCAGACCCTCGGCAACCACGGCGTCAGGCTCCCGTCCCAGCTCGTCGAGGGCTGCACGGCCGCCGACGGGACGGTCACGCCGGCACCGGCCGTCGAGGGCACGACCGTGGTGTCGCCGTACGCTGCCGACACGACGGTGAACATGCTCGAGAGCGTCGTCTCGGCCGGCGAGCAGAAGGACGCGCTGACCATCCCGGGCTACCGCGTCGCCGCCAAGACCGGCACCGCCGAGATGGCCCGCGCCGACGGCACCGGCTACGGTTCCGACCGCGTGGTGTCCGTCGCGGGCATCGCCCCGGCCGAGGACCCGAAGTACGTCGTCGTCGTGAGCTTCACCAAGCCCAGTACCATGAAGACGTCGGCCGCCGCGGCGCCGACCTTCAACAACATCATGTCCCAGGTCCTCGAGATGTACCGCGTCCCTCCGTCGACGGAGCCCGCGCCGGCCATCCCCCAGACCTGGTGAGAGAAGAGGATTCATTGAGCGCCCGGATCCCCCCGGTCCTTCGACCGGAACATCCGTCGGCGAGGTCACTCGCCCAGCTGGTCAGCGAGTTCGGTCTCGAGCACGAGGGTTCCCTCGACGGCGTCGAGGTCACCGGAGTCACGCTGAGCACGGGGGACCTCCACCCCGGCGACCTGTACGTCGGCGTCCCCGGCGAGCACCGGCACGGTGCCGAGTTCGCCGCGCAGGCACGGGAGGGCGGCGCCGTCGCGCTGCTCACCGACGCCGCGGGCCTCGAGATCGCCCGCGAGAGCGGGCTGCCCGTGGTGCTCGTCGACTCGCCCCGCGCGGCCCTCGGCGACGTCTCGGCGTGGATCTACCGCACCGGCGGCGACGACTCGCCCCTCCTGTTCGCCGTCACCGGCACGAACGGCAAGACCAGCACCTCCTACCTGCTGGAGGGCGTCCTCCGCCAGCTCGGGCTCGTGACCGGCCTCAGCAGCACGGCCGAGCGCCACATCGGCGACCTCACGGTCGTCAGCCGCCTGACCACGCCCGAGGCGAGCGAGATGCACGCCCTGCTGGCCCGCATGCGCGAGAGCGAGGTGCGTGCGGTGGCCGTCGAGGTCAGCGCGCAGGCGCTGAGCCGCAACCGCGTCGACGGCCTGGTCTTCGACGTCGCGGCGTTCACGAACCTCAGCCACGACCACCTCGACGACTACGCCGACATGGAGGAGTACTTCCAGGCGAAGCTGCCGCTGTTCCAGCCCGACCGGGCCAAGCGCGCGGTCATCTCGCTCGACTCGCCGTACGGGCACCGCGTCGTCGACAACGCGCGGGTGCCGCTGACGACGATCACGATCCTCCCCGACGTCGAGGCCGACTGGCGCGTCGAGATCCTCGACGAGCAGGCTGCCTGGACCGAGTTCCGGCTCACCGGCCCGGAGAACCGCGAGCTCGTCACCCGGGTGCCGCTCATCGGGTGGCACATGGTCGCGAACGCCGCCCTGGCCATCGTGATGCTGGTCGAGGCCGGCTTCGAGCTCGGCGCGATCTCGCAGGCCCTCGAGGCCGAGGGCGGCATCGTCGCCTACCTGCCGGGCCGCACCGAGCGCGTCTCGGGCGACCGCGGCCCGAGCGTCTACGTCGACTTCGGACACAGCCCCGACGCCTTCCTCACCACCCTCGCGGCCGTCCGCCGCTTCACCCCCGGCAAGGTCATCATGCTGTTCGGCGCCGACGGCGACCGCGACAAGACCAAGCGCGGCGACATGGCCCGCGTGGCCGCCGAGGGCTCCGACATCCTCGTCGTCACCGACCACCACCCCCGCTTCGAGGACCCTGCCGAGATCCGCGCGACCCTCGTCGGCGCGGCCCGCGAGGCGTACCCCGAGCACGAGATCCACGAGGTCAGCCCGCCCGAGGCGGCCATCCGCACCGCCGTCGGCCTGGCCGGCGAGGGCGACTCCATCCTCTGGGCCGGCCCCGGCCACCAGGACTACCGCGACATCCGCGGCGAGCGGACCCCGTACTCCGCCCGCGACGAAGCGCGCGCCGCGCTGCGAGAGGCCGGGTGGTCCGAGTGATCGCCCTCACGCTGGCCGAGCTGGCCGAGATCGCCGGAGGTGCCCTGCACCTCCCCGAGGCCGGTCCCGACGCCGACCAGGTCGTCGACGGATCCGTCGAGACCGACTCCCGGCTCGTGACCACAGGCTCGGTGTTCTTCGCCCTGCGCGGCGACGAGACCGACGGCCACCTGTTCGCCGACTCGGCCGTCGCCTCCGGCGCCGCGGTCGTCGTCGCCGAGCGTCCGCTCGACCTGGCCGTCCCGGTCGTCGTCGTCGACGACGGCGTCGAGGCCCTCTCCCGCCTCGCCGCGGGGGTCGTCGAGCGCGTCCGCCGGGGCGGACGACTGCGCGTCGTCGGCGTCACCGGGTCGAACGGCAAGACCAGCACCAAGAACATGCTCCGGGCTGTGCTGTCCGACGTCGGCCCCACCGTCGCGCCCGAGGGCTCGTTCAACAACCACGTCGGAGCGCCGATCTCGATGCTCCGCGTCGACCTCGACACCGAGTTCCTCGTCGTCGAGATGGGCGCCTCCGGCCCGGGCGAGATCGCCCGCCTGGTCGCGATCGCCCGACCCGACACCGGCGTCGTGCTCAAGGTGGGCCTCGCCCACGCCGGCGGCTTCGGCGGCATCGAGGGCACCCGTGCGGCGAAGGCCGAGATGGTGACCGACCTGCCCGCGACGGCGACCGCCGTCCTCAACGTCGACGACGACCGCGTCGCCGGAATGGCGGCCGACACGGCCGCCCGCGTCGTCGGCTTCGGCCTCACCGACTCGGCCGCCTACAAGGCGTCCGACCTCGAGGTCACCCGCGAGGGCACCTCGTTCGTGCTCGAGCACGACGGGGTCTCGCGCCCCGTGCAGCTGCGCATCCTCGGCGAGCACCACGTCATGAACGCCCTCGCCGCCCTCACGGTGGCGGGGGAGTGGGGCCTCGACCTCGACCGCGTCGTCACGGTGCTCGAGGGAGTCGCCCGCGCCGAGCGCTGGCGCATGGAGGTGCTCGACGGCGGCGACGGCGTCACCGTCGTCAACGACGCGTACAACGCGAGCCCCGACTCGGTCGCCGCGGCCCTCAAGACGCTGGCCCAGATCGTGCCCCCCGGCGGTCGCTCGATCGCCGTGCTGGGCGAGATGGCCGAGCTCGGCGACCTCGCCCGCGAGGAGCACGACCGCGTCGGTCGCCTCGTCGTGCGGCTCAACGTCGGCCAGCTGGTCGTCGTCGGCCACGAGGCCCGTCACATCCACGTCGCCGCCGGCCTCGAGGGCTCGTGGGACGGCGAGTCCGTCCTCGTCGACACCGTCGACGAGGCGTACGACCTGCTCCGTCGGACCCTGCGCGACGGCGACGTCGTGCTCGTGAAGTCGTCGAAGTCGGCCGGTCTGCGCCACCTGGGCGACCGCCTCGCGGGGGTGACCTCATGATCGCCCTCCTGATCGCGGGCGCCGTGTCGCTCGTCTTCACGCTGCTCATGACGCCGCTCTTCATCCGGCTGTTCCACCGCCTCGGCTGGGGGCAGTTCATCCGCGACGACGGGCCGCAGTCGCACCACACCAAGCGGGGCACCGCGACCATGGGCGGCATCGTCCTGATCATCGGCACCGTGCTCGGCTACTTCGTCGGCCACCTCGTCGGTCCCGACAGGATCACGAACAGCGGCCTGCTCGTCCTCTTCATGATGGTCGGCCTCGGCGCCGTCGGCTTCCTCGACGACTTCCTCAAGGTGCGCAACCAACGCAGCCTCGGGCTCGGCGGCTGGGCGAAGATCGCGGGCCAGGTCGTGGTCGGAGCGGTGTTCGCCGTGCTGGCGCTGTCGTTCCCGAACGAGAACGGCCTCACGCCCGCCTCGACCATGATCAGCGGCGTGCGAGACATCTCGTGGCTCGACTTCATGTTCTTCGGCACGATCGTCGGCGGCGGGCTGTTCCTGATCTGGGTCGTCCTCATCACGGTCAGCACGTCGAACGGCGTGAACGTGGCCGACGGGCTGGACGGCCTCGCGACCGGGGCGTCGATCCTGGCCATCGCCTCCTACATCTTCATCGGCTTCTGGCAGTTCAACCAGTCCTGCTTCAGCACGCGGCTCGACGAGTCGACCAGGGCGGCCTGCTACACGGTCGCCAACCCCCTCGACCTCGCCGTGGTGGCCGCGGCCATCTGCGGCGGCCTGATCGGTTTCCTGTGGTGGAACACGTCGCCGGCCCAGATCTTCCTCGGCGACACCGGTTCGCTCGGCCTCGGCGGCGCACTCGCGGCACTCGCGATCCTCAGCCGGACCGAGCTGCTCCTCGTCCTCATCGGCGGCCTGTTCATCGTCGTCACCGGCTCGGTCATCCTGCAACGGGCGTACTTCAAGATCACGCACGGCAAGCGGATCTTCCTGATGAGCCCGCTGCACCACCACTTCGAGCTCAAGGGCTGGGCCGAGGTGACGGTCGTCGTCCGGTTCTGGATCATCGCGGGGCTCTTCGTGGCCGCGGGCGTGGGCGTGTTCTACCTCGAGTGGATCTCGCGCACCTCATGACGCACTCCGCCTCCGACCCCGTCCTCGCGGCGCGGCTCGACGGCCTCACGAGCTGGCACGCCGACTGGTCGGGCCTCCGCGTGCTGGTCCTCGGCCTCGGCGTCACGGGGTTCTCCGTCGCCGACACCCTGACCGAGCTGGGCGCCCGGGTCGTCGTGCTCGCCCCGAGCGTCGACGACGACCGGGCCGAGCTGCTGGGCCTGATCGGCGCCGAGCTCGTCCTCGACCCCGCCATGGCCTACCTCCCGCCGAGCGTCGTCGAGTTCGATCCCGAGCTCGTCGTCCTGTCGCCGGGCTTCGCGCCCCACCACCCCCTCGCCGTGCGCGCGGTCGAGTCGACGGCCGCCGTCTGGGGAGACGTCGAGCTGGCCTGGCGCCTCCGCGACAAGACGGCGACGGTCGCCGAGTGGCTGCTCGTCACCGGCACGAACGGCAAGACGACGACGACCCAGCTCGCGACGGCCATGGCCCTGGCCGGCGGCCGGCGTGCCGCGGCCGTCGGCAACATCGGCGTGCCGGTCCTCGACGCCGTCCGCGATCCCGAGGGGCTGGACGTGCTCGTGGTCGAGCTCTCCAGCCACCAGCTGCACTGGCTGCCCGTCGAGGGCCCCGGCGCCCTCCGGCCCCGGGCGTCCGTCTGCCTCAACCTGCAGTCCGACCACCTCGAGTGGCACGGCTCGGTCGAGGCCTACCGCCACGCCAAGGCCCGCGTGTACGAGAACACCGTCACCGCGTGCGTGTACAACAAGGCCGACGCGGCCACCGTCCACATGGTCGAGCAGGCCGACGTGGCCGAGGGCTGCCGTGCCGTCGGCTTCGGGCTCTCCGCGCCCGGCCCGAGCGACTTCGGGGTCGTGAGCGGCGAGGACGGCGGCGTGCTCGTCGACCGGGCCTTCCTCGCCGAGCGGCGCCACCGTGCCCTCGAGCTGGCGACGACGGCCGAGCTCGAGACGGCCGGCCTCGCCGCCGACCACCTGGTCGAGGACGTGCTGGCCGCCGCCGCGCTGGTCCGGGCCGTCGACGTCGAACCGGCCGCGGTCCGTGAGGCCCTCCTCGCGTTCCGGGTCGACCACCACCGCACGGAGGTGGTGGCCGAGTCGGACGGCGTCCTCTGGGTCGACGACTCGAAGGCCACGAACCCCCACGCGGCACACGCGTCCCTCGGCTCGTTCCCCTCCGTCGTGTGGATCGTGGGCGGCACGTTCAAGGGCGTCGACCCCGAGCCCCTCGTCCGCGACGCGGCCGAGGGGCTCGCCGCCGCCGTGCTGATCGGCGTCGACCGGGAGGGGCTGCGTGAGGCCTTCCGGCGACACGCCCCCGAGCTGCCCGTCTTCGAGGTCGACGAGACCGACACTGAGCGGGTGATGCCGACGGCGGTCCGCCTGGCGGCGGCCGCGGCCAGGCCGGGCGACACCGTCCTCCTCGCTCCCGCGGCGGCGTCCTTCGACCAGTTCACCGACTACACCGCGCGCGGCAGGGCATTCGCCGCCGCGGTCGCACACCACCTGGGAGGTGACGCTGATGGCCACGAAGCCCACCAGCCTCCCGCGTCGCCGGCCGACTGAGTCGACCCGCCCGCGGGACGACGACGGCACCCGTGCCACGCCGCACGACGGCAGGCAGGCCGCGGCCGTGGTGGCCGTCAAGAAGCTCTTCGCCGCCGAGACCGGCTCGTTCTTCCTGATCCTCGGCACGACGCTGTTCATGGTCGTGCTGGGCCTCGTGATGGTCCTGTCGTCGTCGTCCGTGGAGCAGTACATCGCCTCGCGGCACACGTCCTTCTTCGGCGCGTTCGTGCGGCAGGGCGTCTACGCGGCCATCGGGGTCCCGCTGATGCTGATCGCCTCCCGCGTGCCCGTCTCGTTCTGGAAGCGCTGGGCCTGGCAGATCCTGCTCGTCACGGTCGTGCTCCAGCTGCTGGTGTTCACCCCCCTCGGCTACGAGATCGGCGGCAACCGCAACTGGATCGACCTCGGGTCCTTCACCGCGCAGCCCTCCGAGGCGGTGAAGCTCGCCCTGGCGATCTGGCTGGGCATGATCCTCAGCGTCAAGCGCGACCTGCTCGACGACTGGAAGCACCTCGCCATCCCGCTGGTGCCCGTCGTCGGCGTCGCCGTGGGCCTCGTCGTGCTGGGCGGCGACCTGGGCACCACGATGGTGATGCTCCTCCTCGTCTTCGCGGCCGTCTGGTTCGCGGGCGTCCGCCTCCGGTACCTCGCGGTCCCCGTCCTCTTCCTGGCCGCGGCCATCCCGCTGATCGCGTCCGGCTCGGCCTCGCGCAACGAGCGCATCGCGGCGTGGATGTCGGGCTGCACCGACTCGAGCGACTACCAGGCCGCCTGTTGGCAGACGCTGCACGGCACCTGGGCGCTCGCCTCCGGCGGCCTCTTCGGGGTCGGCCTCGGCAACTCCAAGTCGAAGTGGTCCTGGCTGCCCGAGGCCGACAACGACTTCATCTTCGCGATCATCGGCGAGGAGCTGGGGCTCATCGGCGCCATCGTCGTGCTGGCGCTCTTCGTCGTGCTCGCGGTCGGCTTCGTCAAGATCATCCGACGCACGAACGACCCGTTCGTCCGGGTCGTCACCGGTGCCGTCACCGCCTGGATCATCGGTCAGGCGCTGATCAACGTCGCCGTCGTCCTCGGGCTCCTCCCGGTGCTCGGGGTGCCGCTGCCGCTGATCTCCGCGGGTGGCTCGGCGCTCATCGTGACCCT
Source organism: Frigoribacterium sp. CFBP 13729 (assembly GCF_014841875.1). NCBI lineage: Bacteria > Bacillati > Actinomycetota > Actinomycetes > Micrococcales > Microbacteriaceae > Frigoribacterium > Frigoribacterium sp. CFBP 13729. The sequence continues at coordinate 198,153 of NZ_JACYUR010000001.1, forward strand.
CGTGGCGATCGGCGTGGTGCTCTCGTTCGCCCGTCAGCCGGAGGAGCCCCTGGCCGGCCGAGGCGTCCCGCGCCAGCGGGTAGGGTCTCTCCGGTGACGACGTACCTCCTCGCCGGCGGCGGCACCGCCGGGCACGTGAACCCCCTGCTCGCGGTGGCCGACCGGATCCGCGACACCGAGCCCGACGCGACCGTCCTGGTCCTCGGCACGGCCGAGGGCCTCGAGGCCCGGCTCGTCCCGCTGCGCGGCTACGAGCTCCTCACCGTGCCCCGCCTGCCGTTCCCGCGCCGCCCCTCCCGCGCCGCGCTCCGCTTCCCCGCAGCGCTCCGCGGCGCCGTCGCCGGCGTTCGCGAGCTGCTCGACCGGCACGACGTCGACGTCGTCGTCGGCTTCGGCGGCTACGCGTCGGCGCCCGCCTACGTCGCGGCCTGGCGCTCGCACGTCCCGCTCGTGGTCCACGAGGCGAACGCCAAGCCCGGCATCGCGAACGTGCTCGGCTCGTGGTTCACCCGGCACGTCGGCGTGGTCCACCGGTCGACTCGGCTCCGGCACGGCCGTCAGGTCGGCATGCCCCTCCGCCGCGAGATCGAGCAGCTCGACCGCCGCGAGAGCCGGCAGGAGGCGCTGGTCGAGTTCGGCCTCGACCCCCGCAAGCCGACGTTGCTGGTCACCGGCGGCTCGTCGGGCGCGCGCCGCCTGAACGAGACCATCGCCCGGTCCGCGACGAGCGTGCTCGGCGCCGGCTGGCAGATCCTGCACGTGACGGGACAGAAGTCCGAGCTGCGCTCGACCGACCTGGCCGACCACCACCTCCTGCCCTACTGCGACCGGATGGACCTGGCGCTCTCGGCAGCCGACCTCGTCGTCTCCCGCGCCGGCTCGGCGACGGTCAGCGAGCTGACGGCCCTCGGCCTGCCCTCCGTGCTCGTGCCCTACCCCGTCGGCAACGGCGAGCAGCGGCACAACGCCACCGACGTCGTGGCCGCCGGCGGAGCGCTGCTCGTCGCGGACGCCGACTTCACGCCCGACTGGGTGCGCTCCACGCTCGTGGGCCTCCTGCAGGACCGCGCTGCCATCGCCGAGATGGCCGTCCGGGCCGGCACCGTCGGCGTGCTCGACGGGACCGACCGCACGGTCGAGCTGGTCCGGGAGGCCGTCCGCGAGGCGCCCGCCCGTGCCGACCGCGACGCGCCGCCCCGCACGCAGCGGCATGCCTCGTCCCGGCCCGCCAGCGACCGCCGCACCGACCGCACCGACGCCCAGACCGAGAAGGCGAGCCCCGAGCGCCCATGATCAAGCCCGACCTCCAGCAGCAGATCCCGGCCGAGCTCGGCCGGGTCCACTTCGTCGGCATCGGCGGCTCCGGGATGAGCGGCATCGCGCGCGTCTTCCTCGCTGCGGGCCACACCGTCTCCGGCTCCGACATCCGCGAGACGGCCGGGGTGGCCGCCCTCCGCGAGCTCGGCGCCGAGATCGCCATCGGCCACGACGCGGCGAACGTCGGGGACGCCGACACGCTCGTCGTCACGGGCGCCCTCTGGCAGGACAACCCCGAGTACCAGCTCGCCCTCGAGCGGGGCCTCCCCGTGCTGCACCGGTCGCAGGCGCTGGCCTGGCTGATCGGGCAGCACCGCCTCGTCTCGGTCGCCGGCGCCCACGGCAAGACGACCTCGACCGGCATGCTCGTCACCGCGCTGCTCGCGGCGGGCCACGACCCGAGCTTCGTCAACGGCGGCGTCATCCAGTCGCTCGGCGTGAGCGCGCAGGGCGGCTCCGACGACCTGTTCGTCGTCGAGGCGGACGAGTCGGATGGCTCGTTCCTGCTCTACGACACGTCGGTCGCGCTCATCACGAACGTCGACGCCGACCACCTCGACCACTACGGCTCGCACGAGGCCTTCGACGCCGCCTTCGTCGAGTTCGCCTCCGCGGCCCGCGAGCTCGTCGTGGTGTCGTCCGACGACGCCGGCGCGCGTCGGGTCACGGAGTCGCTCACGCACCCGCACGTGGTGACCTTCGGAGAGGACGAGTCCGCGGACGTCCGCCTGACCGACGTCGCGTCCTCGGGCCCCGTGTCGTTCACCCTGCGCCACGACGGCTCGAGCTGGCCCGTCCAGCTCCGCGTGCCCGGGCACCACAACGCCGTCAACGCCGCGGGGGCCTTCGCCGTGCTCGTCGGCCTCGGCGTGGAGCCCGAGGCGGCGATCGCCGGCCTCGAGACCTTCGGCGGGACGGAGCGCCGGTTCGAGCTGCACGGCACGGTCCGCGGCGTGAGCGTCTACGACGACTACGCCCACCACCCCACGGAGGTCGCGGCCGCCCTGCAGGCCGCCCGGTCCGTCGTCGGCGACGGACGCCTCATCGCGGTGCACCAGCCCCACCTCTACAGCCGGACCCGGATGATGGCGGGGGAGTTCGCCGAGACCTACGAGCGCCTCGCCGACCACACGATCGTGCTCGACGTCTACGGTGCCCGCGAGGACCCGGAGCCCGGGGTCACCGGCGCTCTCGTGTCCGAGCGCTTCGCCGACGCGTCGCGCGTCGACTTCGTCGCGGACTGGCAGGCCGCCGCCGACCGCACGGCGGCCGTCGCCCGCGACGGCGACTTCGTGATCACCCTCGGCTGCGGCGACGTCTACCGCATCGTCCCCCAGCTGCTCGGCTCGCTCGACGCCGCGTCGGCGCCGGACGCGTCGACCGCGGAGGAGTCCGGAGAGTGACCACGCGTCGACCCGCGTCGGCCGGCGGGCGGCGCCCGTGAGGCGGCCCGAGGGCTTCGACCCGTCCGAGGGCTCCGACGGCGCGTCCGAGGAGGCGGCACGTCCGTCGTCCCTGCGCGACCGGCTGTCCGCGGCACGGCCTCGTCGAGCTCGGTCCGAGCCCGACGGAGCAGCCGAGGCCCCGGACGACACGTCCACGGGACCGGTGGCCCTGCCGACGGGATCGGGCACCGTGTCCGGCGTCGCCTCCCGCCTCGCCTCGGGCCTGTCGGGCGTCGTGTCCCGTCGGGGAGCGTCGTCGACCGGTCAGCCCGAGGGGGCCGTGTCCGCGTCGGACGCCGAGGAGGCGCCGCGCACCGTGACCGCGCGCATCGAGCCCGAGGGGGGTGCGGACGAGGCTCGTCGGCGTGCCGCCGAGGCGCGCCGTGCCGCACGGCGTGCGTCGGGGGAGCGGCGGCGCACGGAGCGGACCGAGGTCCGGCGGTTCACGAGGCGGTCACGCCACCGCCGAGCCGCGTGGGTGACCGCCGCGGCCGTCGTCCTCTCGCTCGCGGCCTCGGTGGGGATCGCCGTCTTCTCGCCGCTCCTCTCGCTCGAGCAGATCGAGGTCGAGGGGACGGACCGTGTCGACGCCGCGTCGGTGCAGGCCGCCGTCTCGGGCCAGCTCGGCACCCCCCTCGCGCGGATCGACTTCTCGCGGATCACGACCGAGCTCGAGCAGTTCCCCCTCATCGCGAGCTACGTCACCGAGACGGCTCCGCCGCACACCCTCGTGATCCGGGTGACCGAGCGTCAGCCGATCGCGACGGTGCCCTCCGGCGACGGCTTCGACCTCGTCGACCCCGCCGGCATCGTCGTGCAGCACCTCGACGCTCGCCAGGAGGGCGTCCCGCTCGTCGACGTGGGCGGCGCCTCGTTGGACGACACGGCCTTCCGGTCGACCGCCGAGGTCCTGCTCGCGCTGCCTCAGGCGCTCCGGGCGACCGTGGACTCCGCGACCGCCTCGACCGCCGACGACGTCACGTTGTCGCTCACCACGGGCGAGCGCGTCGTCTGGGGCAGCGCCGACCACTCGGCCGAGAAGGCGCAGGTGCTCTCGGGGCTCGTCGCCGACCAGGCGAGGCGGGACCCGGCCGCGTCCGTCGAGTTCGACGTGTCCGCACCGGACAACGGCATCATCCGGACCCGGTGACACGCCGTTCGTTCGCGACACGCCTGCCCGGCTGGACCGTGCGTCTCGCGGCGGCACCTAACTTGTGACTGCAGCACTTACATACCATGTACAACCTTAACCTTCAACTTCCGAGTTAAGGTTTCAGCGGAGGCCCGGACGTGACAACGAACCATAACTACCTAGCCGTGATCAAGGTCGTCGGTGTCGGCGGCGGTGGCGTCAACGCCGTCAACCGCATGATCGAGCTCGGTCTCCGCGGAGTCGAGTTCATCGCCATCAACACCGACGCCCAGGCACTTCTCCTCAGCGACGCCGACGTCAAGCTCGACGTCGGCCGTGAGCTGACGCGCGGCCTCGGCGCCGGAGCCGACCCCGAGGTCGGCCGGCGCGCCGCCGAGGACCACGCGGAGGAGATCGAGGAGGCGCTGGCCGGCGCCGACATGGTCTTCGTCACCGCAGGCGAGGGCGGCGGCACGGGCACGGGCGGGGCGCCGGTGGTGGCCCGCATCGCGAAGTCGATCGGCGCGCTGACCATCGGCGTCGTCACGAAGCCCTTCGGCTTCGAGGGCAAGCGCCGCCAGGCCCAGGCCGAGGCCGGCGTGGCCCAGCTCAAGGACGAGGTCGACACCCTCATCGTGGTCCCCAACGACCGCCTCCTCGAGATCTCCGAGCGCGGCATCTCGATGGTCGAGGCGTTCGGCACCGCCGACCAGGTGCTCCTCGCCGGCGTCCAGGGCATCACCGACCTGATCACGACCCCCGGCCTCATCAACCTCGACTTCGCCGACGTCAAGTCGGTCATGCAGGGCGCGGGCTCGGCCCTGATGGGGATCGGCTCGTCGCGAGGCGCAGACCGGGCCATCAAGGCCGCCGAGCTCGCCGTCGCGTCGCCGCTGCTCGAGGCGAGCATCGACGGCGCCCACGGCGTCCTCCTCTCCATCCAGGGCGGCTCGAACCTCGGCATCTTCGAGATCAACGACGCCGCGCGCCTGGTGCAGGAGGCCGTCCACTCCGAGGCCAACATCATCTTCGGTGCGGTGATCGACGACACCCTCGGCGACGAGGTGCGGGTGACCGTCATCGCCGCCGGCTTCGACGGCGGCGAGCCCACGGCCAAGACGAAGGACCGGCGCTCGAGCTTCGTCGAGTCCGACGCGGCCCCGGCCGCGGCGTCGACGCCAGGCGTCTCGGCCATCGCCGACAGCGGTGCGTCGCACGACACCCCGTCGTGGCGCAGGCCCGACGACCACGCGGCCACGCAGGCCGTCGACCCTGCCTTCGACGGCGGCGACGACGACCTCGACGTGCCCGACTTCCTCAAGTAGCGCGTGACGGACGGTCTCGATCTCGGAGGCGACCTCGGCGAGCGTCTCGCCCGGGTCGCCTCCGGCGTCGACGACGCGGCCAGGGCCGCCGGTCGTCAGGCCGACGAGGTGACGACCATCGTCGTCACGAAGTTCCACCCGGCGTCGCTGGTCCGTGAGCTGCACGCCCTGGGCGTGCGCGACGTCGCGGAGAACCGACACCAGGAGGCGCAGGCCAAGTCGGCCGACACCGCCGACCTCGAGGGCCTCCGGTGGCACTTCGTGGGCCAGCTCCAGTCGAAGAAGGCACGGCAGGCGCGGCGCTACGTCTCGGCCGTGCACTCGCTCGACCGGGACAGCGTCGTGGACGCCCTCGGGGTCGACGACGGCCACGTCGTCGACGGCTTCGTGCAGGTGTCCCTCGACGGCCAGGAGGGGCGGGGCGGCGTCCCCGCGTCCGAGGTCGAGCGCCTGGTCGAGCGGCTGCTGCACCTGCCCGGCGTCCGCCTCAGGGGAGTGATGGCCGTGGCGCCGCTGGGCGAGCCGGCGCGGCCGGCGTTCGCGCGCCTCCGCCAGGTCTCCGAGGAGGTCCGTCGGACGGCTCCCGGCGCCGACGCGATCTCCGCCGGCATGTCGCACGACTTCGCCGACGCGATCGCCGAGGGAGCGACACACCTCCGCATCGGCACCGCAATCACGGGTTCGAGGCCCGAAGCTCGTTAACCTCGGACACAACGCCCCACGACCCGGAGGACACCCCATGGCCAACCCCCTGCGAAAGACGATGGTCTACCTGGGCCTCGCCGACGAAGAACTCGAGTACGACGAGCAGGAGCAGCGGCAGGAACAGCGCCAGCAGCCTGCCCAGGCCGCTCAGCCGGCCGCTCGTCAGTCCTCCGCGGCGGCACACGCTTCCCCGGTCGCCCCCGTCCCCGCGCCGGCACCTGCCCCCGCCGCGACACGCGCCCCCGTGACGCCCCTGCGTCGCAGCTCGACCTCCTCCACCTCGAAGAACACGGTGCCCCACGACATGAACGAGATCCTCACCGTCCACCCCCGCGAGTACAAGGACGCCCAGGCGATCGCCGAGAGCTTCCGGGACGGCATCCCCGTCATCATCAACCTGTCGCAGATGACGGAGGCCGATGCCCGTCGCCTCGTCGACTTCGCCAGCGGCCTGTCGCAGGGCCTCTTCGGCAAGATCGAGCGCGTCACGAACAAGGTCTTCCTCCTGTCCCCGGCCCACATCGCGGTGAGCGGCGAGCAGGCCGAGGTAGAGTCCGACATCGAGGCGTCCTTCTTCGCGCAGTCCTGAGCCGCGGCGTCCCGACGCCCCGACTCCTCTCCGTGGCTCGACCACGCCGACCAGTGTGAGCTGATGACACCCCGATGACGTTCCTGATCGCCTCGATCGCGTACTACGCGCTCCTCCTGTTCTTCCTGTTGATGTGGGGGCGCTTCGTCCTCGACCTGGCGCAGTCCTTCAGCCGGGGGTGGCGTCCTAGGGGCCCCGTCCTGGTGCTGGCCGAGATCGCGTACACGGTCACCGACCCGCCCATCAAGGCCATCCGGCGCGTCCTCCCGCCCGTGCGGCTGGGGTCGGTGGCCCTCGACTTCGGGTGGAGCATCATCATGCTCGCCGTCGTCATCCTCATGGGTGTCGCCAGCGGGCTCCGCTTCGCATGACGCCCGGCCTGGCCTCTCTCCGCACGGCGAGAGGGTAGGCTGCTGCGAGGGCAACCGCGCCCCCGCTGCCCTCCGGGGCCAGTGTTCGCTACGGTGTAGTCGAACGACACAGACCACGATCACGATCACGTGATCCCACAGATGCACGAGGTGACGGCAATGGCTTTGACGCCTGAAGACGTAGTCAACAAGCGGTTCCAGCCGACGAAGTTCCGCGAGGGCTACGACCAGGACGAGGTCGACGACTTCCTCGACGAGGTCGTCGCAGAGCTGCGACGACTCGGCCAGGAGAACGACGAGCTGCGTCAGCGGCTGTCGTCCGCCGAGTCGGCGGGCGGCTCCGCCGTCCCCGCCCCGGTCGCCGCCAGCGCCCCGGCATCGGCCCAGGCCCCCGCCTCGGTGCAGGCCCCGGCCTCCGCCCCGGCGCCCGAGTCCGAGCCCGCCCCGGTCTCCGAGCCGGCGCCCGCGTCGGTCCCGGCTCCCGTCGAGGACGCGCCCGAGCCCGAGGCAGCACCCGAGCCGGTCGCCGCCGCGGCGGTCGCCCCGGTCCCGGCCTACGCCGGGCCCAGCCAGGACGACACGGAGAGCACCAACAGCCTCCTGCAGCTCGCTCGTCGCCTGCACGAGGAGCACGTCCGCGAGGGCGTCGAGAAGCGCGATGCCCTGATCGCCGAGGGGCAGTCGACGTCGGCTCGTCTCGTGGCCGAGGCCGAGGCCAAGCAGCGCGACGTCGTCACCGAGGCCGAGGCCCGCTCCCGCGAGGTCGTGGCCGAGGCCGAGACCAAGCGCCGCGAGGTGCTCGAGCAGCTCGCGACCGAGCGCACCGGCCTGGAGCGTCGCATCGACGACCTGCGCACGTTCGAGCGCGACTACCGCCAGAAGCTCAAGGGCTACATCGAGGGCCAGCTCCGCGACCTCGAGGCCGAGTCCGGCGAGCAGCAGCCCGCGAGCGGCTTCGCTCCCGCCAGCGCCCAGGGCTTCGGCTCCAACTAAGGTCTTGACGCAGAGCACTCCTCCGACGAAGGTCAGCGTCCGCATCATCGCGGCGCTGGCCTTCGTCGCTGTCACGGCCTACGTGCTCGACCAGGTGTCGAAGCACCTCGTGACCACCCGCCTGGTCGAGGGCGAGAGCGTCGACGTCGTGGGCGAGTTCTTCCAGCTGCACTTCGTGCGGAACCCCGGTGCGGCCTTCTCCCTGGCCAGCGGCACGACCTGGATCTTCTCGATCGCCGCCTCGGCCGTCGTGGTCGCCATCGTCGTCTTCGCCCGGCGCATCCGGTCCCGGGCGTGGGCGGTCATGCTGGGCATGCTCCTGGGCGGCACGCTCGGCAACCTGACCGACCGTCTCACCCGTGAGCCCTCCTTCGGGCAGGGTCACGTCGTGGACTTCCTCTACTTCCCCTCGCTGCTGCCGGCGATCTTCAACGTGGCCGACATCTTCATCGTGTCGAGCATGGGGCTCCTCCTGCTGCTGACCCTGCTGGGCGTCAACCTCGACGGCACCCGGACCACGAAGGCGAGCGCGGCGCGTGACGCGGCGAGCGACCAGGCCGCCGACGAGACGACCGCGGCGGGGTCCGTGACGGACGCCGACGCCGCGCATCCTGCGGCCCGACCGACGGAGCACCCGTGACCGAGTCCCGCCAGCTGCCCGTGCCCGACGGACTCGCCGGCGAGCGGGTCGACGCCGCGCTGGCCAAGCTGCTCGGCTTCAGCCGCACCTTCGCCGCCGAGGTGGCGACCTCCGGGGGCGTGGCCGTCGACGGTCGCCCCGTGGGCAAGTCCGACCGACTCGAGGCCGGCGCCTGGCTCGAGGTCACCTGGGCGCCGCGCGAGGCCCCTACCGTCGTGCCGCTCGACGTCCCCGGCCTGGGCATCGTGCACGACGACGACGAGATCGTCGTCGTCGACAAGCCCGTCGGCGTCGCCGCCCACCCCTCGGTCGGCTGGACCGGGCCCACGGTGCTCGGCGGCCTCGCGGCGGCCGGGTTCCAGGTCGCCACGTCGGGGGCGGCCGAGCGCGCGGGCATCGTGCACCGCCTCGACGTCGGCACCAGCGGCCTCATGGTCGTGGCGAAGTCCGAGCGTGCCTACGCACAGCTCAAGGACGCCTTCCGCGAGCGGACGGTCGAGAAGATCTACAACGCGGTCGTGCAGGGCCACCCCGACCCGCTCACCGGCACGATCGACGCCCCGATCGGTCGTCACCCGTCGTCGGACTGGAAGTTCGCCGTGGTCGTGGACGGCAAGCCCTCGGTGACGCACTACGAGACCGTCGAGGCGTTCCGCTCGGCCTCGCTGCTCGAGATCCACCTCGAGACCGGTCGCACGCACCAGATCCGCGTCCACATGGCCGCCCAGCGCCACCCCTGCGTGGGCGACGCGACCTACGGAGCGGACCCGACCTTGTCCGCTGCCCTCGGCCTCGGCCGGCAGTGGCTGCACGCCGTCCAGCTCGGCTTCCGCCACCCGGGGACGGGCGAGCCGGTCGTCTACCGGTCGACGTACCCGGACGACCTGCAGCACGCGCTCGATGTCCTCCGTGCGGCTTAGGCTGTCCACCTGCCGCTGAACCGGCGCACCACCACAGAACCGCAGATCCACCACAGAACCGTCGAACCACAGACGAGGAGCCGCGTGGCCTCGAAAGATTCCTTCGTCCACCTGCACGTCCACAGCGAGTACTCGATGCTCGACGGTGCGGCCCGGGTCAAGCCGCTGATCGCGGAGGCCGCCGCCCAGGGCATGCCCGCCGTCGCGGTCACCGACCACGGCAACGTGTTCGGCGCCTACGACTTCTGGAAGACGGCGACCGAGGCCGGGGTCAAGCCCATCATCGGCACCGAGGCCTACATCACGCCGGGCACGCACCGGGGCGACAAGACCCGCATCCGCTGGGGCGACGGCGGCCGTGACGACGTCTCCGGCGCCGGTGCGTACACGCACATGACGCTGCTCTCGCAGAGCACGGCGGGCATGCACAACCTCTTCCGGCTGTCGTCGCGCGCGTCCCTCGAGGGCTACTACTTCAAGCCGCGCATGGACCGCGAGCTGCTGTCGCAGTACTCCGACGGCCTCATCGCCACGACGGGCTGCCCGTCCGGCGAGGTGCAGACGCGCCTCCGACTCGGCCAGTACGACGAGGCGGTCAAGGCCGCGGCGGACTTCCGCGACATCTTCGGCGCCGAGAACTACTTCGCCGAGATCATGGACCACGGCCTCGGCATCGAGCGCCAGATCATGGGCGACCTCCTCCGCCTCGCGAAAGACCTGGGGCTGCCCCTCGTCGCCACCAACGACCTGCACTACACGCACGAGCACGACGCCACGAGCCACGCGGCGTTGCTCTGCGTCCAGTCGGGCTCGACCCTCAACGACCCGAACCGGTTCAAGTTCGACGCCGACGAGTTCTACCTGAAGTCCGCCCAGCAGATGCGGCACCTCTTCCGCGACCACCCCGAGGCCTGCGACAACACCCTGCTCATCGCCGAGCGCTGCGACGTCCAGTTCAACACCTCGGCCAACTACATGCCGCGCTACCCCGTGCCCGAGGGCGAGACGGAGGAGACCTGGTTCATCAAGGAGGTGGAGAAGGGCCTGGTCTACCGGTACCCGGACGGCATCCCCTCCGACGTCCGCAAGCAGGCCGAGTACGAGATCGGCGTCATCACCGGCATGGGCTTCCCCGGCTACTTCCTCGTCGTCGCCGACTTCATCAACTGGTCGAAGGAGAACGGGATCCGCGTCGGTCCGGGACGCGGCTCGGGCGCCGGGTCGATGGCCGCCTACGCGATGCGCATCACCGACCTCGACCCGCTCCGCCACGGCCTCATCTTCGAGCGCTTCCTCAACCCCGACCGCGTCTCGATGCCCGACTTCGACGTCGACTTCGACGACCGGCGCCGCGGCGAGGTCATCCAGTACGTGACCGAGAAGTACGGCGACGAGCGCGTCGCCCAGATCGTCACCTACGGCACCATCAAGGCCAAGCAGGCCCTGAAGGACAGCAGCCGTGTGCTCGGCTTCCCCTTCGGGATGGGCGAGAAGCTCACGAAGGCCATGCCGCCCGCGGTCATGGGCAAGGACATCCCGCTCACGGGCATCTTCGACAAGGCCCACGAGCGCTACAAGGAGGCGGGCGACATCCGGACGGTCGTCGAGACCGATCCCGAGGCGAGGACGGTCTTCGACACGGCCCTCGGCCTGGAGGGCCTCAAGCGCCAGTGGGGCGTGCACGCGGCCGGCGTCATCATGTCGAGCGACCCCCTGATCGACATCATCCCGATCATGAAGCGCGAGCAGGACGGCCAGATCGTCACGCAGTTCGACTACCCCGCCTGCGAGTCGCTCGGGCTGATCAAGATGGACTTCCTGGGTCTCCGCAACCTGACGATCATCAACGACGCCCTCGACAACATCCGCACCAACCGAGGATTCGACCTCGTCCTCGAAGACCTCGAGCTCGACGACCGGGCGGCCTACGAGCTGCTCGGCCGCGGTGACACGCTCGGCGTCTTCCAGCTCGACGGCGGGCCCATGCGGGGGCTCCTGCGGCTGATGAAGCCCGACAACTTCGAGGACATCTCGGCCGTCATCGCGCTGTACCGCCCCGGGCCCATGGGCGCGAACTCCCACACGAACTACGCGTTGCGGAAGAACGGCATCCAGGAGATCACGCCGATCCACCCCGAGCTCGAGGAGCCCCTGAAGGAGATCCTGTCGACGAGCTACGGCCTGATCATCTACCAGGAGCAGGTGATGGCGATCGCGCAGAAGGTCGCCGGGTTCTCGCTCGGCCAGGCCGACATCCTCCGTCGTGCGATGGGCAAGAAGAAGAAGTCCGAGCTCGACAAGCAGTACGCGGGCTTCGAGCAGGGCATGTTCGACAACGGCTTCTCACCGGACGCCGTCAAGATGCTCTGGGACATCCTGCTGCCCTTCTCCGACTACGCGTTCAACAAGGCGCACTCCGCCGCCTACGGCGTCGTGTCCTACTGGACCGCCTACCTCAAGGCCCACTACCCGGCCGAGTACATGGCCGCGTTGCTCACGAGCACCGGCGACTCGCGAGACAAGCTCGGGCTCTACCTCAACGAGTGCCGGCGCATGGGCATCACGGTCCTCCCGCCGGACGTGAACGAGTCGATCGGCTTCTTCGCGGCCGTCGGCGACGACATCCGCTTCGGCATGGGCGCGGTCCGGAACGTGGGGTTCAACGTCGTCGACCACGTGATCGCCGCCCGCCAGAAAGAGGGGGCCTTCGCCTCCTTCCACGACTTCCTCCGCAAGGTCCCGCTCCCCGTCGCCAACAAGCGCACGGTCGAGTCGCTGGTGAAGGCCGGGGCGTTCGACAGCCTGGGCTCGACCCGCCGTGCCCTGGTCGAGATCCACGAGTCCGCGGTCGAGGCCGCCGTCAACGAGAAGCGTGCCGAGGCAAACGGCCAGGTCGGCTTCGACTTCGACTCCCTCTGGGACGAGCCACAGGACGTCCAGCACGTGCCCGAGCGACCCGAGTGGTCGAAGCGGGACAAGCTGGCGTTCGAGCGCGACATGCTGGGCCTCTACGTCAGCGACCACCCGCTGGCCGGGCTCGAGCTGCCGCTCGCGAAGCACGCGAGCACGACGGTGACCGACATCCTGTCGAGCGAGCCGACCGCGATCGACGGCGAGACGGTGACGATCGCCGGCCTCATCACGAGCGTCCAGCACCGGGTCGCCCGCAACTCGGGCAACCCGTACGGCATCGTCACGGTCGAGGACTTCGGCGGCGAGATCTCGGCGATGTTCCTGGGCAAGACGTACCAGGAGTTCGGGCCGTCGCTCGTCGGCGACTCGATCATCGTGCTGAAGGGTCGCGTCAGCGTCCGCGACGACGGCATGAACATGCACGCCGCGAGCATGTTCATGCCCGACCTCGGCGTCGGTGCGTCACAGGGCCCGTTGGTGCTGCAGATCCCCGAGCACCGCGCCACGACCGACACCGTCACGGAGCTCGCGGCGGTGCTCGGGCGACACACCGGCGGCACCGAGGTGCGGCTCCGGCTCGTCAAGGGCGACGTCGCCCGGTCGTTCGAGATCCCGATGCCGGTCGACGTGACCGCCGACCTGTACGGCGAGCTGAAGAGCCTCCTCGGGCCCGGCTGCCTCGTCTGACGTCCGAGCGTCCCGGTGACGCACGAGGGCCCGGCGGACTCGAGTCCGCGGGGCCCTCGTCACGTGGACGTCCGCTTCGTCTACGCCTCGAGGTGCACGGGCCGGAGCCAGCGGCGGTCGTGGTACAGCAACGCGTCGTCGTCGGCTCCCGTGCCGCCGTCCTCGACCTGCACGACGACGACGGCGTTGCCGTGCACGTGCACCCGCTCGACGATGCGGCCGGTCATCCAGGCGGTGACGTCGTGCAGCAGGGGGAGACCGTGCGGCCCCTCGCTCCAGTGGTCGCCCTCGAACCGCTCGGCGGCCGGGCCGGCCATGCGGCGCGCGAGGCCCTGGTTGCGGAGGCCGAGCAGGTGGATCACCACGTGTTCGGTCTCCTCGATCGCCCGCCACGAGCTGGCGGTGCGCGCCATGTTGAAGGTGGCGAGCGGCGGGACGGCGGCGAGCGAGGCCAGCGAGGTCGCGGTGAAGCCGACGGGTCGGCCGTCCGAGTCCCGGGCGGTGACGATGGCGACGCCCGCGGCGTGGCGGCGGAAGCCGGCCTTGAACGCGGCGAGGTCGGCGGGGTCGGGCGGTGCAGCCGCGGCTTCTGGTGCGGTGGTGTCGGGCATGACGGGTGGGCGCCTCCTGTGCTCTGCTGCCGGGGGAGTGGCGGGCGCGTGCACGCCGTGACGGCTCGCGCGGAGCCCGCTCGGGCTAGGCTCGACGGGCCATGATCCAGACCACAGACCTCCGGGGCCTCAAGCCTACCCACGCCGACCTGCTGGGCCTCGTGCCCCGGTCGCACGTCGACGTCGCCGCCGCCTCCGGCGCCGCCGCCCAGATCGTCCAGGCCGTGCGCGAGCGCGGCGCGGACGCCCTGCGCGACCAGGCGGAGCGCTTCGACGGCGTCCGCACCGACGTGTTCCGCGTCGAGGCGGCGGCCATCGCCCGAGCCGTCGACGAGCTCGACTTCTTGGTGAAGGAGGCGCTGGTCGAGTCGATCGCCCGCGTCACCGAGGCCAGCAGGGCCCAGGTGCCCGCGGGCTCCGTGACCGTCCCGGCCCCCGGGGCGCTCATCGAGCAGCGCTGGCAGCCGGTCGCCCGGGCGGGCGTGTACGTCCCCGGCGGCAAGGCCGTCTACCCGTCGAGCGTCGTCATGAACGTCGTGCCGGCCCTCGTCGCCGGGGTCGGCTCGGTCGCGCTCGTCTCACCCGGGCAGCGCGACTTCGGCGGTGCCGTCCACCCCGTCATCCTCGGCGCGGCGGGGCTCCTCGGCATCGACGAGGTCTACGTCATGGGCGGGGCGGGCGCCATCGCGGCCCTCGCCTACGGAGTGCCCGAGATCGGGCTCGAGCCGGTCCAGGTCATCACCGGCCCCGGCAACAACTACGTGGCCGCCGCGAAGCAGCTCGTCCGCGGACGCGTCGGCATCGACGCCGTGGCGGGCGCCACCGAGATCCTCGTCATCGCCGACGACTCGGCCGACCCGACGCTCGTCGCCGTCGACCTGATCAGCCAGGCCGAGCACGACGAGGAGGCCGCCGCCGTCCTCGTGACCACCTCGGCGGAGCTCGCCGACCGAGTCCGCGACGAGCTCGTGCGGCTCGTCCCGCGGACGCTGAGCGCGACCCGCGTGCAGACCGCCCTCGACGGCCGCCAGTCGGCCCTCGTGCTCGTCGACGACCTGGCGGCCGCCGTCGACTTCAGCAACGCCTACGGGCCCGAGCACCTCGAGATCCAGACGCGCGACGACGAGGGGGTGCTCGCGGGCATCACGAGCGCCGGTGCGGTCTTCGTGGGCCCGAGCACCCCCGTGAGCCTGGGCGACTACCTCGCCGGCTCGAACCACGTCCTGCCCACGGGCGGCCAGTCGCGGTTCTCGTCGGGACTCGGCGCGTACACGTTCCTCCGGCCGCAGCAGATCGTGCGCTACGAGCACGACGCCCTGGCCGAGGTCGCCGACAGGTTGGTCGCCTTGTCGCGCGCGGAGCTGCTGCCCGCCCACGGCGAGGCCGTCGCGGCGCGTCTCCACAAGCCCTGACCCGTCGTCCCGACGGCCTCCGTGCAGGGCGTGGCCGAGCGTGTCCCGCCCGTGGCGTCGAGGGGGCGGGGTGCGGGGCCCCAGTACGCTGAGGGCACCATGTTCTGTCCTTTCTGCCGCCACCCCGATTCCCGCGTCGTCGACTCCCGCACGAGCGACGACGGCACCTCGATCCGTCGGCGGCGCCAGTGCCCGAACTGCGGTCGTCGCTTCAGCACGACCGAGACGGCCAGCCTGAACGTCGTCAAGCGCAACGGCGTGCTCGAGCCCTTCAGCCGGGAGAAGATCATCTCCGGCGTCCGCAAGGCCTGCCAGGGCCGTCCCGTCACCGACGGCGACCTGGCCGTCCTGGCGCAGAAGGTCGAGGAGGCGGTGCGTGCGTCGGGCACGTCGCAGATCGAGGCGAACGACATCGGCCTCGCGATCCTGCCGCCCCTGCGCGAGCTCGACGAGGTCGCCTACCTGCGCTTCGCGAGCGTCTACCAGGCCTTCGACTCCCTCGAGGACTTCGAGTCGTCGATCACGCAGCTCCGCGACGAGCACCGTGACCGCGTGCGCACGCCTCGATCGGTCGACGAGTGAGGACCGCCTACCGGGTCGTGTTCGACCTGGTGCTCTCGAAGATGGACCCCGAAGACGCGCACCACCTCGCGTCCCGGGTCATCCGTGCCGTCCCGCGGGTCGGCCTGGCGCCGCTGGTGCGCCGACTCACCGCCCCGCACCCGTCTCTCGCCGTCGAGGCGCTGGGCCTCCGTTTCGACTCGCCGTTCGGCGTGGCGGCAGGCTTCGACAAGGACGCGACCGGCATCGCGGGCCTCGGTGCGCTGGGCTTCGGCCACGTCGAGGTCGGCACCGTCACGGCCAGGGCCCAGCCGGGCAACGAGCGACCGAGGCTGTTCCGTCTGGTGCCCGACCTGGCGGTCGTCAACCGCATGGGCTTCAACAACGGAGGCGCGGCGCAGGCAGCCGGCGAGCTCACCCACGCACGGCGGGCCTCCGTCCGGCCGGTGATCGGGGTCAACATCGGCAAGAGCCGTGTGGTCGAGGTCGACGACGCGGTCGACGACTACCTCGTGAGCACCCGCCTGCTCGCCCCGCTCGCCGACTACCTGGCCGTCAACGTCAGCTCGCCCAACACTCCCGGCCTCCGCGGCCTGCAGGAGCTCGACAAGCTCTCGCCGCTGCTTCGCGCCGTCGACGCGGCCGCAGGCGACACCCCGGTGCTCGTCAAGATCGCCCCCGACCTCGACGACGACGGCATCCGCAAGATCGCCGAGCTCGTCACCGAGATCGGCCTCGGGGGAGTCATCGCGACGAACACGACCCTGTCCCGTTCGGGGCTTCGGACCTCGCCCACCGTCGTGGAGGCCGCGGGGGCCGGGGGTCTCTCCGGCGCCCCGCTCGCAGCCCGGTCGCTCGACGTGCTCCGGGTGCTGCGCTCGGTCCTGCCCGACGAGACGTGCGTCGTGTCCGTCGGGGGCGTGACGAGCGCGGCCGACGTGCAGTCGCGCCTCGACGCCGGGGCGACGCTCGTGCAGGGCTACACGGCCTTCCTCTACGAGGGGCCGCTCTGGGCCCGGAAGGTCAACCGGGGGCTGCGCGCCCTCCGCCGAGCGGCGTGACCGGTCGCGGCAGCCCCGAGAGGCGCGCCCGACACGAAGGAGCCCCCGACCATGTGGTCGGGGGCTCCTTCGTGGGTCCTGGCTACAGCGTGGGGAACTCGCGGCGCTTGACCTGCGGCTTCGGCAGCCGCATCGGCTTCATCTGCATGGCGCGCATCGCGGTGTACCAGCGGTTGCCCTTCTGGAGGCCGTCGTCGCCGAACTTCGCGCGCAGCTGCGACGAGACGCGCTGGCCGGCGAGCAGGCAGTCGGCGACGGCGAGGATGAAGAAGCCCCACAGGACGAACAGCGTCGTCGTCTGGACCGCGACGTTCTGGACGATGCTCATGACGATGACGAGCACCATGACCGGGATCATCGCCTCGCCGACGCTGTAGCGAGCGTCGACGTAGTCGCGGATGAACTTGCGCTGCACGCCCTTGTCGCGCTCGGGGAGGAACTTCTCCTCGCCGTTCGCGAGCCCGACGCGCTGGCGCTCGCGCTGCTCGGCGAGACGGGCGCGCTGGGCCTTCTGCGCCTCCTTGCCGGTGGCCACGAGCGGGCGCTGGTTGGCCGCCTCGCGTTCGCGGCGGGTCGGCGTCGGCCGTCCCTTGCCGCTCGTCGGCGACTCGGTCTCGTCGACGGTCGTCGTGATGGTCTTGTCAGGTGCCTTGGCCACGGAGAGTCCTCGGGGGTTGAACGAGTTCCTAAGATTACCTGCATGACCGACTCGCAGCACCCCGTGACCCCGACCGATCCTCGTACTGTCAGCGAACTCGCGGAGGCGGTGCAGGGCGGCTTCCCCGCCGCAGTCGCCGACCTCGGCGGCCTGGTCCGCATCCCGTCCGTCTCGTGGGACGCCTTCGACCCCGCCCACGTGGCAGCCAGCGCCGAGGCCGTCGCCGAGCTCGTGCGGGGCACGGGCCTCTTCGAGACCGTGCAGGTGAGCCGTGCGCCGATCGGCGACACGGGCGCCCTCGGCCAGTCGGCCGTGCTCGCCCGGCGCCCCGCGCGCGACGGCAAGCCGACGGTCCTCCTCTACGCCCACCACGACGTGCAGCCTCAGGGCGACGACGCCGACTGGGACTCGCCTCCGTTCGAGCCCACCGTCAAGGGCGATCGCCTCTACGGGCGGGGCGCCTCCGACGACAAGGCCGGCGTGATGACCCACGTGGCGGCGCTGCGGGCCGTCCGCGAGGTGCTGGGCGACGACCTGGGCGTCGGCGTCGCGGTGTTCATCGAGGGGGAGGAGGAGTTCGGCTCCCGCTCGTTCGCCGACTTCCTCCGCCAGCACCGTGACGACCTCGCGGCCGACGTCATCGTCGTCGCCGACTCGGGCAACTGGAGCACGACCGTCCCCGCCATCACCGTGGGGCTCCGCGGCAACGTGACGTTCCGGCTGACCGTCCGCACCCTGGCGCACGCGTCCCACTCGGGGATGGTCGGCGGCGCGGTCCCGGACGCGATGCTCGCGATGGTGAAGCTGCTCGCCACGCTGCACGACGACGCGGGCAGCGTCGCCGTCGCCGGGCTGCACAGCCGTGAGGCCGAGCACCCCGAACAGAGCGAGCAGCAGCTGCGCGAGGAGGCCGGGCTGCTCGAGGGCGTGACGCCGATCGGCACCGGTCCGCTGCTCAGCCGCGTCTGGTCGCAGCCGTCGATCACGGTGACGGGCATCGACGCGCCGAGCGTCGCGAACGCGTCGAACACGCTGTCGCCCGAGGTGTCCGTCCGGATCAGCGCGCGCATCGCTCCCGGGCAGGCCGCGTCCGAGGCCTACGCGGCCATCGAGGCGCACCTGCGCGAGCACGCCCCCTTCGGCGCGCACGTCGAGATCGACGACGTCGACCAGGGCGACCCGTTCCTCGTCGACACCAGTGGCTGGGCCCTCGCCGAGGCCACGGCGGCCATGACCGAGGCCTGGGGGGAGGCGCCCCTGCAGATCGGCATCGGCGGCTCGATCCCGTTCATCGCGGACCTCGTCCAGACGTTCCCCGAGGCCCAGATCCTCGTCACGGGCGTGGAGGACCCCGACACGCGCGCGCACAGCCCGAACGAGTCGCAGCACCTCGGCGTGCTGCACCGTGCCGTGCTCAGCGAGGCCGTGCTGATCGCCCGCCTCGACGCACGGAGCTGAGGCACGACGGGGTCGACGGCGCCTGTGCACCGTCGGCCTCGTCGGCCCTGGTGGCCGGGAACAAATCCCGGCACGGGCTGCTTACACTGGTCAACGACGAGTGCCCCTGCGCACCGACCCGAGGAGGCTCCATGACCGACACCGCGACCCCCGCCGTCGAGACGGCCGCCGGCGACACGACGACCGCCCACGGCGTCACGATCACCGCGACCGCCGCCGACAAGGTGAAGAGCCTCCTGACGCAGGAGGGGCGTGACGACCTCCGCCTCCGCGTGGCCGTCCAGCCCGGTGGCTGCTCCGGCCTCATCTACCAGCTCTACTTCGACGAGCGCCTCCTCGAGAACGACGCCACGGTCGACTTCGACGGCGTCGAGGTCGTCGTCGACAAGATGAGCGTTCCCTATCTCGACGGCGCGGCCATCGACTTCGAGGACACGATCCAGAAGCAGGGCTTCACCATCGACAACCCGAACGCCCAGGGCAGCTGCGCCTGCGGCGACAGCTTCCACTGACGCAGGAGGCGCCTCCTAGGCGCTCCTGACCGGTCACCACACGAGAGGGACCGCCGAGAGGCGGTCCCTCTCGTGCGTCCAGGTGGCTCGTGCTCGAACGACTCGGCGGGGCCGCGTGCAGAGGCCCGGTCAACCTGCGAGTAGGCTAGGGAAGTCCCGTCCTAGACTGGGAAGACCCCAAGCTGTCGTGTCATCCGAGAGGTAACAGTGCGTTCTAACCGCCGTCTTCGTTGGGCCGCCATCCCCGTGGCCGCCGTCATGGCCCTCGTCCTCGCGGGATGTACGCCCGAGCAGCTCCAGGGCTGGCTCCCCACCACCGCGGGCACCACCAACCACGTCGACAGCATCATCGGCCTGTGGGTCACGTCGTGGATCGTCCTGCTGATCGTCGGCCTCATCGTCTGGGGCCTCATAATCTGGACCTGCATCGCCTACCGGCGTCGCAAGGGCCAGACCGGCCTCCCCGTGCAGCTCCGCTACAACATGCCGATCGAGATCTTCTACACGGTCGTGCCGCTCATCCTCGTGCTGGGCTTCTTCGCCTTCACCGCGCGTGACCAGGCGGCCATCGAGGAGCCGACCGCGAACCCCGACGTGAAGATCGACGTCTACGCCAAGCGCTGGGCCTGGGACTTCAACTACATCGACCAGCAGCAGGAAGACGACAGCGTCTACTACCAGGGCATCCAGGCCCAGGAGCTGCCCGACGGCGAGGTCGACCAGGACCAGCTCCCGGTCCTGTACCTCCCCGTGGGCAAGACCGTGCAGATCGACCTCAAGTCGCGCGACGTCGCCCACTCGTTCTGGATCGTCGACTTCCTCTACAAGAAGGACACGATCCCCGGCAAGACCAACTTCATGTACTTCACGCCCGAGAAAGAGGGCACGTTCACGGGCAAGTGCGCCGAGCTCTGCGGCGAGTACCACTCCCTGATGCTGTTCAACGTCAAGGTCGTCTCCGAGGGCGAGTACGAGGACTACCTCAGCACGCTCGCCGACGAGGGCAACACCGGCCTCCTCGGCGACCAGTACAACACCAACACCAACCAGCCGAACAACGAGGCGCCCGTCGCCGCCGGTTCGGACGAGAAGTAAAGGCACGGGTTCGATGACAGCCACCGCCACCCGCCCCACCACGGGCGGAACCTCCTCAGGGCAGAACTTCGGAGCGTCGAAGGTCGGCCGCAAGGGCAACGTCGTCGTCACGTGGTTGACGTCGACCGACCACAAGACCATCGGGTACATGTACCTGATCGCGTCGTTCCTCTTCTTCTGCCTCGGCGGCGTCATGGCGCTGCTGATCCGCGCGCAGCTCTTCGCCCCCGGGCTCGAGATCGTGCAGACGAAAGAGCAGTACAACCAGCTCTTCACCATGCACGGCACGATCATGCTGCTCATGTTCGCGACGCCGCTGTTCTCGGGCTTCGCCAACGCGCTCATGCCGCTGCAGATCGGTGCGCCCGACGTCGCCTTCCCGCGGCTGAACGGCTTCGCCTTCTGGCTCTACCTCTTCGGCTCGCTCATCGCGGTCGCCGGCTTCCTCACCCCCCAGGGCGCCGCCTCCTTCGGCTGGTTCGCCTACGCGCCGCTGTCGGACACGACGTTCTCACCAGGGCTCGGCGGCAACTTGTGGGTCTTCGGGCTCGGCATGACCGGCTTCAGCACCATCCTCGGCTCGGTCAACTTCATCACCACCATCGTGACGATGCGTGCCCCCGGCATGACGATGTGGCGCATGCCGATCTTCACCTGGAACACGCTGATCACCTCGATCCTCGTGATCATGGCGTTCCCCGTCCTCGCCGCCGCCCTGTTCGGGCTCGGGTTCGACCGGGTGTTCGACGCGCAGGTCTTCAACCCCGCCAACGGAGGCGCCATCCTGTGGCAGCACCTCTTCTGGTTCTTCGGTCACCCTGAGGTCTACATCATCGCGCTGCCGTTCTTCGGCATCGTCTCCGAGGTCTTCCCGGTGTTCAGCCGGAAGCCGATCTTCGGCTACAAGACGCTGGTGTACGCGACGATCTCGATCGCGGCCCTGTCCGTCACCGTGTGGGCGCACCACATGTACGTCACCGGCTCCGTCCTCCTGCCGTTCTTCTCGCTGATGACGATGCTCATCGCGGTCCCCACCGGCGTGAAGATCTTCAACTGGATCGGCACGATGTGGCGCGGCTCGGTCACGTTCGAGACCCCGATGCTCTGGGCGATCGGCTTCCTGGTGACGTTCACCTTCGGTGGGCTCACCGGCGTCATCCTGGCGTCGCCCCCGCTCGACTTCCACGTCTCCGACACGTACTTCGTCGTGGCGCACTTCCACTACGTGGTGTTCGGCACGGTCGTCTTCGCGATGTTCTCCGGCTTCTACTTCTGGTGGCCGAAGTGGACGGGCAAGATGCTCAACGAGCGTCTCGGCAAGATCCACTTCTGGATGCTCTTCATCGGCTTCCACACGACGTTCCTCATCCAGCACTGGCTCGGCGTCATGGGCATGCCCCGCCGCTACGCCACATACCAGGCCGAGGACCACTTCACGTGGATGAACCAGCTGTCGACGATCGGCGCCATGCTCCTCGGCGTCTCGATCCTGCCGTTCCTCTACAACGTCTACATCACCGCGCGTCGGGCGCCCAAGGTCGAGGTCAACGACCCCTGGGGCTACTCCCGCTCGCTCGAGTGGGCCACGTCGTGCCCGCCGCCCCGCCACAACTTCACGTCCATCCCGCGCATCCGCTCGGAGTCGCCGGCGTTCGACCTCAACCACCCCGAGGCGGGCATCCCCGTCGGCATCGGTCCGGTCAAGGACGCACCCGAGGCCCCCACGTACGACGCATCCAGCAACGAGGTGAAGTAGTCCGATGAGAACCAACGCGACCCTGTTCTGGATCCTCGCGATCTTCTTCTTCCTCATGGACGCCGTGTACGTCATCTGGAGCCTCATCGACACGGGCAAGGTGGAGTGGGCCGGCACCATGGGCATCGGCCTCGCTGGCGCCCTGGGCGTGTTCCTGGCCTTCTACATGGGGCGCTCGCACGCGGCCCAGGGCGGCGAGCTCGCCGAGGACCGTCCCGACGCGAACATCGACGACGGCGACCCCGAGCTCGGGCACTTCAGCCCCTGGTCGTGGTGGCCCATCCTGCTCGCCTTCTCGTGCGGCCTGATCTTCCTCGCCCTCGCTGTCGGCATGTGGATCATCTACATCGGTGGCGCCCTCGTGGCCGTCGCCCTCGTCGGCTGGGTCTACGAGTACTACCGGGGCAACTTCGCCCACTGACGTCATCGTCCACGCGGATGCCGCCCACCCTTGAGGGTGGGCGGCATCCGTCGTTGGTACCTCCGGCTGGCTGTGTCTGCGCGGCCGACGTGGCTGCCGTTCCGTGCGGACGGGCACACTCGAGCTCTCTGACGCGAAGGGGACGAGATGCCCCGGGGCCCGTTGCCGACTTGTCCCATTCCCCCTGATCACCGGATTCGACGTGCGTCGGTGAGCGCAGTGGGCCCCACTGGCTCGCTCGGCTCCGCGGAGTCGGCGGGTAGCTGTAGCCGCTGGCGGGTCCGCGCGGACCGCCACGGCCTACGGCCACCCGACGATGGTCACGGGAACCCGCCGAGGTCAGCGGCGTGCGGCATCGAGGCCGCCAGGCGCATCAGAGAGCGCGTAGCCTCGTGCTCCGCGGTGGCGCATCGGCTCGGTTCTCGTCGTCACCTGCAGTGGGTCGGCCCTGGCCCGTCGGGAGCTATGGCAACCCGCCGAACAGGTGCTGGGAGGCCGTCGAGGCGCTGGCACACGCCTGGGGAGCCCTGGCCGTGCCTCCTGGAACGCGCGACCCTGCCGCACTACCTCGTGCGGGGACGGAGGACCGCTGTCGCCGCCGGCGGGTCCGCGCTGACCTGCTGGGGGCTAGGTGGGCCCGCCGAGTGGCACGTGAACCCGCCGCGAGGCACGGGAGCCCGGTGAGGGCTACGGGAAGCCGCCGTGGGGCACGATGGCCCGCCCGAAGGCGGAGCGGCGTCCTGCGGCGCTGGGTAGGACCGCGGGCGAATGCGTGAGTCCGTAGGCGTGGGGGAGAGGGTTGGGTAGCGAACGACGGAGGG
>NZ_JACYUR010000001.1:221568-1066148 GCF_014841875.1 Frigoribacterium sp. CFBP 13729
CCGGCGCGATGCGGTCCTCGAAGAAGAAGGTCGACACCGACGCCCTGACGCGCTGCAGGGGAGTGATCTGCCCGTTCGCGTTCGGACGGATCATGAGCGGCTCGTACTCGTTGAAGTTCAGCAGACGCCAGCGCTCGTACTCGTCGAGCTGCTCGTGGACCTCGACGTACTCGCCACCGGGGAGGCGGACGATGCGACCCGACTCGTAGCCGTGCAGCGCGATCTCGCGGTCCTTCTTCTGGAGAGCCAGGCAGACGCGCTTGGTGATCCAGAAGGCGAGGAACGGCCCGATGATCAGCACGGCCTGGACCGAGTGGATCACGAAGTTCAGCGAGAGCCTGAAGTGCGTGGCCATGATGTCCGAGCTCGCCGCTGCCCACAGCGCTGCGTAGACGACGATGCCGGCGGCACCGATCGCCGTGCGGGTCGGGGCGTTGCGCGGACGGTCGAGGATGTGGTGCTCGCGCTTGTCGCCGGTCACCCATGCCTCGAGGAATGGGTACAGCAGCACCGCGAGGATGAAGATCACCAGGACGGCGATCGGCGCCAGGATGTTCATCGAGACCGTGTAGCCGAAGAAGAGGAACTCCCAGCCCGGCGGGACGAGTCGCAGAGCACCGTCGGCGAAGCCGATGTACCAGTCGGGCTGCGTTCCCGCCGACACCGGCGACGGGTCGTAGGGACCGTAGTTCCAGATCGGGTTGATCGTGAAGAGCGACGCGATCAGCACCAGGACGCCGAAGACGATGAAGAAGAACCCGCCGGCCTTGGCGGCGAAGACCGGCATGACGGGGACGCCGACGACGTTCTCGTTGGTCTTGCCGGGGCCAGCCCACTGCGTGTGCTTGTTGATGATCAGCAGCAGCAGGTGGACGCCGAGGAGGGCGATCAGGAGTGCCGGCAGCAGCATGATGTGCAGCGAGTAGAAGCGACCCACCATGTCCGTGCCGGGGAACTCGCCGCCGAAGAGGAGGTACGAGATCCAGACGCCGATCACGGGGATGCCCTTGACCATGCCGTCGATGATCCGCGCACCGTTGCCCGAGAGCAGGTCGTCGGGGAGCGAGTAGCCCGTGAATCCCTCGGCCATGGCGAGCACCCAGAGGGTGAAGCCGACGACCCAGTTGATCTCGCGGGGCTTGCGGAACGCACCCGTGAAGTAGACGCGCAGCATGTGCAGCATGATCGACGCCACGAAGAGCAGGGCAGCCCAGTGGTGGATCTGGCGGAACAGCAGGCCGCCGCGGATGTCGAACGAGATGTCGAGCGTCGACGCCATGGCGGCCGACATGTTGAGGCCCTTGAGCGGCACGTACGAGCCGTTGTAGTTGACCTCGGCCATGGACGGCTGGAAGAAGAACGTCAGGAACGTGCCCGAGAGCAGGATCACGACGAACGAGTACAGCGCGACCTCGCCGAGCATGAACGACCAGTGGTCGGGGAAGATCTTGCGACCCACCTCGCGGACGAGGCCCGACATGCTCGTGCGCTCGTCGACGTAGTTCGCCGCGGCACCGAAGATCTTGTTCGTCTTGGTCGGCGCGAAGGCCGGTGCCGTTGTGGTGGTGGTCGAGCCCTCAGACGACGGAGTCGTGTCGGTGCTCGGTGCCGGTGTGGTGGTGATCACTTTTCGCGCTCCCAGAAGCTAGGGCCCACAGGTTCGTGGAAGTCGCTCTGCGCGACGAGGTACCCGTCGGAGTCCACGGCGATGGGCAGCTGCGGGAGAGGCCGCTTGGCCGGTCCGAAGATCACTTCGCAGTTGTTCGTCACGTCGAAGGTCGACTGGTGGCAGGGGCAGAGCAGGTGGTGTGTCTGCTGCTCGTAGAGCGCCACGGGGCACCCGACGTGCGTGCAGATCTTGGAGTACGCGACGATGCCGTCGTACTGCCATCCCTCGCGACCTTCAGGGATGTTGAGGTCCTCGGGCTTCAGGCGCATGAGCAGCACGGCTGCCTTCGCCTTCTCCTCGAGGAGGTGCTCCGACTCGTTCAGGTTCTCGGGGATCACGTGGAACACCGAGCCCAGGGTCACGTCGGACGCTCTGATGCGCGAGCCGTCAGGGTCGCGGGTGAGGTGCATGCCGTCTTCCCAGAGGGTGTGACGGAGCACCTCGTTGGGGTCCTCTGCCGGGGCCAGGTCGCGGAAGATCACGACGGCCGGCAGGGGAGTGGCGACGAGTGCGCCGATGAGGCTGTTGCGGATCAGCGCACGGCGGCCGAAGCCCGACTCCTGGTTGCCCAGGGCGAAGACCTCGACGGCCTTCTCACGGGTCTCGTCGGTGCCGCGGGTGCTGTGGCGCATCTCGGTGATCTCGCGAGCGGGCATGAGCGTCTTCGACCAGTGCACCGCACCGATGCCGACGGAGAGCAGGCCGAGCGCTATGCCGAGGCCGAGGAAGAGGTTGTTCAGCCGCACCGAGCCGGAGTCGCCGGACGTGATCGGGAACGCCACGTAGGCGCCGATGGCACCGATGCTGCCGACGATCGACAGGAAGAACCAGATGCTGACCTGGCGCTCGGCCTTCTTCTCGGCCTTGGGGTCGATGTCCGTGACGCGGTCGCGGTGCGGCGGCTCACCCGGGTTCTCGAAGACGTCCGTCGTGACGACGGCCGTTCCGGCCGACACCTGTCGAGGCTCATGCTTCTCGACAGCCGAGCCCGCGGTGGGGGCCTCGTCGTCGTGCTGTGCCATGGTTTCTTGCCTTTCGTGGAGTGCGGGAGAGTCGCGGGTCAGTTGGACCGGGCGGTGAGCCAGATGGTCACGGCGACGATCGCGCCGAGGCCGAAGATCCAGATGAAGAGGCCCTCGGCGACGGGGCCGAGGCTCCCGAGCTCGAACCCGCCGGGCGACGGGTTGTTCTCCAGGTACTTGAGGTAGGTGATGACGTCGGCCTTGTCCTGGGGGGACAGGTTGAGGTCGTTGAAGACGGGCATGTTCTGCGGGCCGGTGAGCATGGCCTCGTAGATGTGCGCGCCGCTGACGCCGTCGAGTGCGGGGGCGTACTTGCCCTCGGTGAGGGCGCCTCCTGCGCCAGCGACGTTGTGGCACATGGCGCAGTTGATGCGGAACAGCTCGGCGCCGTTGGTGGTGTCGCCGTCGGCCTGCAGGTACTCCTCGTCGGGGATCGCGGGACCGGGGGCCAGCGACGCGACGTAGGCGGCGAGGTCGTAGACCTGGTCGTCCGTGAACTGCGTGGGCTTCTCTTCTGCCTGGGGGCCGTTGGCCGCCATGGGCATGCGGCCCGTGCCGACCTGGAAGTCGACCGAGGCGGCGCCGACGCCGATGAGGCTCGGGCCCTCGCCCGTCCCGTCGGCGGCCAGGCCGTGGCAGGTGGCGCAGTTGGAGGCGAAGAGCTTCTGGCCCTCGTCGATGCTCTGCTGCGAGGCCGCGGAGGTGGTGCTCTCGTCGGCGGTGGCCGTGGACGAGAAGAGGGCGTACGCGCCGCCCGTGGTCAGCAGGCCGACCAGGAGGAGCGAGGCCGTGGCCAGGGGGCTGCGGCGACCGGTCTTGGCCGGGCGGCGCTTGGGCGTGCGGCCCTCGGGAGAGGACGTGGCTGCTGAGCTTTTGAGGAACATGCTGTGCGAGGGATCCAATGCCTATTTGAGGACGTAGACGACCATGAAGAGGCCGATCCACACCACGTCGACGAAGTGCCAGTAGTACGAGACGACGATGGCGGTCGTCGCCTCCTTGTGACCGAAGTTCTTGACGGCGAAGGCGCGGCCGATCGTGAGCAGGAACGCGATGAGCCCGCCGATGACGTGGGCCCCGTGGAAGCCGGTCGTCATGTAGAAGGCCGAGCCGTAGGCGCTCGAGCTGAGCGTGACGTGCTCGGAGATGAGGTGCGCGTACTCGAACACCTGGAGGCAGATGAACGCGGCGCCCATGGAGTAGGTGAGGAAGAACCACTCGACCATGCCCCACGAGCCGACCTGGAACAGCTTGCCGGTGCGTCGTGCCTGCATGCGCTCGGCGGCGAAGACGCCGAACTGGCAGGTGACCGACGAGAGCACGAGCATGATCGTGTTCGTCAGGGCGAACGGCACGTCGAGCTTGGCGGTCTCGGCAGCCCACAGCCCCGGTGAGGTGCTGCGCAGCGTGAAGTAGATCGCGAAGAGGCCGGCGAAGAACATGACCTCGCTGCCGAGCCACACGATGGTGCCCACGGCAACCGTGCTCGGCCGGTTCACGACCGGTCCTGCAGAAGGTCTCGAGAGAGAGGTACTTGTCACGAGGACCATTATGCCTGGTAACCGGCCCAGGGTTTGCGCAGGAAACCCCGGGTGGTGGATTTTGCGTTGACGACGAGCTATGTGATGGGCCACCCTGTGCGCCGATAGCCTTGGCGGCATGATCCACGACCTGACCTGGCCCTTCCTCATCGACCAGCTGCTCTCCGGGCGCGACCTCTCGATCAGCGAGGCGACCTGGGCGATGGAGCGCGTCATGGTGGGGGAGGCGACCCCGGCCCAGCTCGGCGCGTTCCTCGTGGCCCTCCGTGCCAAGGGCGAGACCGTCGACGAGATCGTCGGCTTCCGCGACGCCGTGCTGGCCCACGCGGTGCCGCTGCCCGTCGACTCCATGGCCGTCGACATCGTGGGCACGGGAGGCGACCGCTTCGGCACCGTGAACGTGTCGACGATGGCGTCCGTCGTCGTCGCGTCGACCGGCGTCCCCGTCATCAAGCACGGCAACCGCGCCGCGAGCTCGTCGTCGGGGTCGTCGGACGTGCTGGCGGCCCTCGGCATCGACCTGGGGCTCGGCGCCGACCGCGTCGCCGAGGTGCTCGGCGAGGTGGGGCTCACCTTCGCCTTCGCGGCCGCGTTCCACCCGGGCTTCGGCCACGCCGCGGCCGTCCGGCGCGAGATCGGCGTGCCCACGGTGTTCAACTTCCTCGGCCCGCTCGTCAACCCGGCGCGGCCGGAGGCGAGCGCCGTCGGCGTCGCGTCGCCCGAGAAGGTGGCCCTCATCGTCGGCGTCTTCCAGACGCGCGGGGCGACGGCGCTGGTGTTCCGGGGCGACGACGGGCTCGACGAGCTCACGACGACGGGTCACAGCCACATCTGGGAGGTGTCGGCCGGCTCGGTGACCGAGCACGACCTCGACCCCCTCGAGCTGGGCATCCCGCGCGCGGCCATCGCCGACCTGGTGGGCGGCGACGCCGAGCACAACGCCGGCGTGGCTCGTCGTGTCCTCGACGGGGAGACCGGCCCCGTCCGCGACATCGTCCTGCTCAACGCCGCCGCCGGGCTCGTCTCGTACCGCCTCGCCCAGGACCAGGCCCAGCGCGACCGGCCGATCCTCGCCCGGTTCCGCGAGCAGCTCCTGGTCGCCGCCGAGGCGATCGACTCGGGCGCCGCCTCCCGCAAGCTGGCCGACTGGGTGGCCGCCACGCGGCGCTGAGGCGTGCCGACCGCCTCCTGCGTCCCGCCCGGCGCCGAGACGAGGAGGCGGTCCTCCGGCACACGACGGAGGGCCCGTTCCTGACGGAACGGGCCCTCTTCTTGTCACCTCAGGGGAGGCTGGCGTCAGTTGACGTCCTCGTCGACCCAGTCGAAGGTCTTCGTGACGGCCTTCTTCCAGAGGCGGAGGGTGCGGTCGCGCTCGTCGGCCTCGATGTTCGGCGTCCAGCGCTTGTCCTCCTGCCAGTTCGAGCGCAGGTCGTCGAGCGTCTCCCAGAAGCCGACCGCGAGGCCTGCCGCGTAGGCGGCGCCCAGCGCGGTGGTCTCGGCGACGACCGGACGCACCACGGGCACGTTCAGGATGTCGGCCTGGAACTGCATCAGCGCGTCGTTGCCGGTCATGCCGCCGTCGACCTTGAGCTCGGTCAGGTCGACGCCCGAGTCGGCGTTGACCGCGTCGAGCACCTCGCGGGTCTGGAACGCCGTCGCCTCGAGGGCGGCACGGGCGATGTGGCCCTTGTTGACGTAGCGCGTGAGGCCGACCAGGGCGCCACGGGCGTCCGAGCGCCAGTAGGGCGCGAACAGGCCGGAGAACGCGGGCACGAAGTAGACGCCTCCGTTGTCCTCGACGCTCTTGGCGAGCTCCTCGACCTCGGGCGCGGAGCC
This sequence comes from Frigoribacterium sp. CFBP 13729, assembly GCF_014841875.1. NCBI lineage: Bacteria > Bacillati > Actinomycetota > Actinomycetes > Micrococcales > Microbacteriaceae > Frigoribacterium > Frigoribacterium sp. CFBP 13729. The sequence continues at coordinate 227,637 of NZ_JACYUR010000001.1, forward strand.
GATGATGCCGAGGTTGTCGCGCAGCCACTGGATCAGCGAGCCGGTGACGGCGATCGAGCCCTCGAGCGCGTAGTGCGGCGCCGCGTCGCCGAGCTTGTAGCCCAGCGTCGTGAGGAGGCCGTTCTTCGAGTGGACGATCTCCTCGCCCGTGTTGAAGATCAGGAAGTTGCCGGTGCCGTAGGTGTTCTTCGACTCGCCCTGGTCGAACGCGGCCTGGCCGAAGGTCGCTGCTTGCTGGTCGCCCAGGATGCCGGCGATCGGGACCTCGCGGAGGAGGCTGGAGGCCTCGACCGTGCCGTAGACCTCGGACGAGCTCTTGATCTCGGGGAGCATCGAGCGCGGCACGTCGAAGGCCTCGAGGATGTCGTCGCGCCACTCGAGCGTCTCGAGGTCCATGAAGAGGGTGCGCGAGGCGTTGGTGACGTCGGTGACGTGCACGCCGCCGTCGGTGCCGCCGGTGAGGTTCCAGAGGACCCAGGTGTCCGTCGTGCCGAAGAGCAGGTCGCCGGCCTCGGCCTTCTCGCGGGCGCCCTCGACGTTCTCGAGGATCCAGACGACCTTCGTGCCCGAGAAGTAGGTGGCGAGCGGCAGGCCCACGACGGGCTTGAAGCGCTCGACGCCGCCGTCGGCCGCGAGGCGGTCGACGATCGACTGGGTGCGGGTGTCCTGCCAGACGATGGCGTTGTAGACGGCCTTGCCGGTGGTCTTGTCCCAGACGACGGCGGTCTCGCGCTGGTTGGTGATGCCGACGGCCTTGATGTTGTGGCGCGTGATGTCGGCGCGGGACAGGGCCTGGCCGATGACCTCGCGGGTGTTCTCCCAGATCTCGGCGGGGTCGTGCTCGACCCAGCCGGCGCGCGGGAAGATCTGCTCGTGCTCCTTCTGGCCGGTCGAGACGATCGATCCGGAGTGGTCGAAGATGATGGCGCGGGTGCTGGTGGTGCCCTGGTCGATCGCCAGGATGTAGTCGTCGCTCACGGGTGGTTCTCCTTCGTCGTTGATGGTGTGCACCGGGCAGGGAGGACACGCCCCGGCCGTGGCCGGAGCGTGTCCCGGGTGTCCCCGCGGTGCAGTCGTGGAACGGGTGTGGCCGGCCTGCTAGCCGTTGATGAGGGGGAGGAGCGGGTACGACAGCAGCGCCGCGAGCGCGCCGCCGACCAGGGGGCCCACCACGGGCACCCAGGCGTAGGACCAGTCGCTCGAGCCCTTGCCCTTGATGGGCAGGAGGGCGTGCGCGATGCGCGGTCCGAGGTCACGGGCCGGGTTGATGGCGTAGCCGGTCGGGCCGCCGAGGGAGGCGCCGATGCCGACCACCAGGAGACCGACTGCGAGGCCGCCGAGGCCGCCGAGGTCGACCGGGGCCGCGCTGCCGTTGGTGAAGGCGATGATTACGAACACGAGCACGAAGGTGCCGATGATCTCGGTGACGAGGTTCCAGCCGTAGTTGCGGATGGCCGGGCCGGTCGAGAAGACGCCGAGCTTGGAGGCCGGGTCGGGCTCCTCGTCGAAGTGGTTCTTGTAGGCCAGCCAGACGATGACGGCACCGATGATCGCTCCGACCATCTGCGCCGCGACGTAGACGAGGAACTGCGGGAAGTCGATGTTGCCGAGGATCAGCTGCGCGATGCTGACCGCGGGGTTGAGGTGAGCGCCCGACTTGTACGAGACGGCGATGCCGGCGAAGACCGCGAGGCCCCAGCCGAAGTTCACCATCAGGGTGCCGCCGTTGAAGCCCTTCGACTTCGTGAGGGCCACGTTGGCGACCACGCCGCCACCGAGGGTGAGGAGCATGGCGGTGCCCACCAGCTCAGAGAGAAAAATCGTTCCCAGGTCCACGTCGACCTTCCTTAGTCGTCGGGCGGGGTGCCACTGTGCACCTCCGCGGTGAGCGTGTGGCATCACCATAGACCCGCGTGCGGCCCGGTCCGCCACCCGAATCACCACGGATGCACATATGTGCACGGGCGGCCTCGCGCGCCCTGCCTGCACCGGCCCTGCCGGGAGTAGCTTCGAGGCGCGACGGTGCCGCCCGTGCACCGTGCCCGTTCCAGGGAGGGACTTCGATGAAGAAGCTCATCAACGATCCGAAGGACGTCGTCGAGGAGGCGGTGGCCGGCATCGGCGCCGCGCACCCCGACCTGCTGGTCGTCTCGCACGACCCCACGTTCGTGCGCCGCGCCTCCGCGCCCGTCGCCGGCAAGGTGGCGATCGTCAGCGGCGGCGGCAGCGGCCACGAGCCCCTGCACGCCGGCTTCGTCGGCCACGGCATGCTCAGCGCGGCCGTCCCGGGCCCCGTCTTCACCTCGCCCACGCCCGACCCGATCGTCGCCGCCACCCAGGCCGTCGACGGGGGAGCGGGCGTCCTCTACATCGTCAAGAACTACACGGGCGACGTCCTCAACTTCGAGACCGCGGCCGACCTGGCCGAGGCCGAGGGCATCACCGTGGCGTCGGTGCTCGTCGACGACGACGTCGCCGTCAAGGACTCCCTCTACACGGCCGGACGACGCGGCGTCGCGGGCACGGTCGTGGTCGAGAAGACCGCGGGCGCCGCGGCCGAGCGCGGCGACTCGCTCGAGCAGGTGGCCGAGGTGGCCCGGCGGACGAACGCCGCGACCAGGACGATGGGCGTCGCCCTGACCGCGGGCGTCGTCCCGCACGCCGGCGAGCCGAGCTTCACGCTGGCGGACGACGAGGTCGAGATCGGCATCGGCATCCACGGCGAACCCGGCCGCGAGCGCGTGCCGCTCGAGCCGGTGGACCGGATCGTGGACCGCCTGCTGGAGGCGGTCCTCGACGACCTGGGCACCGCCTCCGGCGATCGTGTCCTGCTGTTCGTCAACGGGATGGGCGGGACGCCGCTCGTCGAGCTGTACGTCGCGTTCCGGCGTGCCGCGGAGGTGCTGGCCGAGAAGGGCGTGGAGGTCACGCGGACGCTCGTCGGCAACTACGTCACCTCCCTCGAGATGCAGGGCATGTCGATCACCGTGACCAGGCTGGACGACGAGCTGACCGAGCTGTGGGACGCACCCGTCGAGACCGCGGCCCTGCGGCGCGGCCGCTGACCCTCCCGCCGCCACCAGACCAGACACCCGAGAGAAGGACGACATGACACTGGACTCCACCTGGGCCCGCCGCTTCGTCGAGCGCGCGGCCGACACCGTCAGCGAGAACCGGTCGGCGCTCGTCGAGCTCGACCGCGAGATCGGCGACGGCGACCATGGCGAGAACCTCGAGCGGGGCTTCTCGGCCGTCCGCGCGAAGCTCGCCGCGCAGCCGGACGACGCCACGCCCGGCGCCCTGCTCAAGATGGTCGCGACGACCCTCATCTCGACGGTGGGGGGCGCCTCCGGTCCCCTGCTCGGCACCGCCTTCCTCAAGGGCGCAGGTGCTCTCGGCGACGCGACCGAGATCGACTCCGCCGGCGTCGCGGCCTTCGTGGCCGCGGCCCGGGACGGAGCCGTGCTCCGCGGCAAGGCCGAGGTCGGCGACAAGACCATGGTCGACGCCTGGACCCCCGCGACGGACGCGGCCAGGGCGGCCGCCGACGGGGGCAGCGAGCCCGCCGCCGTGCTGCGCGCGGCGGCCGACGCCGCAGCAGCCGGTGCCGAGTCGACCGAGCCGCTGGTCGCCCGCAAGGGACGAGCGAGCTACCTCGGCGAACGCGCGGTCGGCCACCGGGACCCGGGCGCGCAGTCGTCCGCGCTCATCCTGGCCGCCGCCGCGGACGCCGCCGACGACGTCGCGGCAGCCGCGACCACGACCTCCGGGGAGGCGTGACCATGGCCTCCGTCGGCATCGTCGTCGTCTCGCACAGCTCGAAGATCGCCGAGGGCACGGTCGAGCTCGCCCGACAGATGGCGCCCACCACGACCCTCGTCGCCGCGGGCGGCACCGACGAGGGCGGCATCGGCACGAGCTTCGACGCCGTCTCCGCCGCGCTCGGCACCGCCGACGGCGGTGCGGGAGTCGTCGTGCTCTGCGACCTCGGCTCCGCGGTGCTCACCTCGGAGACGGCGGTCGACTTCCTCGACGACGCGGATCGCGAGCGCGTGGTCATCGTGGACGCGCCGATCGTCGAGGGCGCGGTGGCCGCGGCGGTCGCGGCCGAGACCGGCGGTTCGCTGGCCCAGGTCGCCGAGGCGGCCCGCAGCGCGACGGGCGTCGCGGACCCCCACGCCGACGAGCGCGAGCTGCGCGGCGGCGACGCGGTCGAGCGCTCCGCCGTGCTCGTGAACGCGTCGGGCCTGCACGCCCGACCGGCCGCGGAGCTGGTGACCCACGCCTCCCGGTTCCAGGCGGACGTCACGGTGAACGGCGTCGACGCGAAGAGCCTGCTCCGCATCATGGGCCTGGGGCTCGGGATCGGGTCGACCGTGTCGCTCATGGCCACCGGGCCGGACGCGCAGCAGGCGGTCGACGACCTCGTCGAGCTGATCGCGGGCGGGTTCGGCGAAGGCGTGGAGGCCCCGCAGGGCTGACGCGAGGAGGCACGACGCACGTCGGGCGGGGGAGCGGGGCCGATCTCGGTGCCGTTCCCCTCCTCGTGTCAGCCGGTCTGCGCCCGGTCGCGCACGTACCAGGTGAGCAGTTCGTCGCCGTCCTGCAGCACGTGGGCGAGCCGCATGCGCCGCAGCGGGCTCGAGTCGTCGCCGTCGGCACCCTGGCTGACGCGCAGGCCGTGGCCGCCCTCGAGCATCGGCGCGAGGGTGAGGAACAGCTCGTCGACGGCGTCGGCCCGCACCAGGTCGCCGAAGAGACGAGGGCCGCCCTCGCAGTGCATCTGGGGCAGTCCGCGCTCGACCAGGGCGTCGCGCAGGAGGTGCGGGTCGACCCGCTCCTCGCCGCAGGCCACGACGTCCGCGACGCGCTCGAGCGCCCGACGTGCTCCGGGGTCGGCCCGGTCGGTGGTCAGGACGATCGGCCGCACCGGCGCCTCCGTGAAGACGGTCGACTCGGGGTCGAGCCGGAGCGACCCCGAGACGAGGGCGAAGACGGGCTGCGGAGCGAGGCCGGCCTGCTCGCGCCAGGTCGCCGCGTCGACGCTCAGCCGCATCGCGCCGTAGCCCTCGTCGCGCACGGTGCCGGCGCCGACGACCACGACGTCGGTGACGCGCCGGAGGAGGTCGAAGACCCGGCCGTCGGCCGGCCCGCCGAGCGAGCCGGAGACGCCGTCCGAGGTGGACGCGCCGTCGAGGGTCGTCACGAAGTTGATGCGGAGGCACGGGCGGTTGCGGTCGCGGGGGGAGAGCGTCGCCAGCAGGTCCGCGTCGGTGAGGGGCGCCTCCTCGTTGCTCCCGGGGACCACGCGGACGAGACGCGAGCCGTCTGAGCTGGTCACGAGACGTTGTGCACGGCATGCACGGGTCGTCGCCAGCCGAGGATCGCCTCGACCATGCGGGCGGCGTCGACGGCCGCGCGGGCGTCGTGCATCCGCACGATGCGGGCGCCGAGGAACACGCTGGCGACGGCGGCCGCCAACGAGCCGGCGAGGCGGTCGGGCTTGGCGCGGTCGAGGGACTCGCCCACGAAGTCCTTGTTCGAGACGGCCGCGAGCACGGGGTGCCCGAGCGCGGTCACCTCGCCGAGACGGCGGGTCAGCTCGAGGGTGTGCACGGTCGTCTTGTTGAGGTCGTGGCCGGGGTCGACGATGATCTGGTCCTCTCGGACGCCGTGGGCGAGGGCGACGTCGACGCGGCGGGCGAGCAGGTCGGCCACCTCGCGGGCGACGTCGTCGTAGTGCGGCCGCGGGTGCGGACGACGCGGGGCGGCGAGGCTGTGCGTGACGACCAGGGTCGCGCCGCTGTCGGCCACGACGTCGGCGAGGCGCGGGTCGTGCAGCCCGGTGGTGTCGTTGACGACCCCTGCCCCGGCCTCGATCACCGCGGCGGCGACCTCCGGCCGGAACGTGTCGACCGAGATGACGACGTCGGACACGGCGGCCAGCGCCTGGACGACCGGCAGCACCCTGTCGAGCTCGTCGGCCGCGGACAGCTCGGGACCCGGCGCGAAGGGGACGCCCCCGATGTCGACCCAGTCGGCCCCGGCCTCGGCCGCGTCGACGGCTGCCTGCACGGCCGCGTCGAGCGCGAAGGTGCGGCCCTGGTCGAAGAAGGAGTCGGGGGTGCGGTTGACGACGGCCATCACGGCCACCTGGCGGGAGAAGTCGAAGGTGCGGCGTCCGATCGTGCGCACCGGGAGGCGCAGCGGGGGAGCGATGAAGACCGGGAGCGAGGTCTCAGGCACGGTCGCCGCCCGCGGTGATGAGCGCGATCGCCTCGGCCCGGGCCGCGGGCTCGGCGAGGGCGCCCCGGCTCGCGACGGTGACCGTCGAGCTGCCGACCTGCCGCGGGCCGCGCGTCGTCACGCAGCCGTGCACGGCGTCGAGGACGACGAGGACGCCGGCGGGGGATAGGCCCTCGACGAAGGCGTCGGCGATCTCCTCGCCGAGGCGCTCCTGCAGCTGGGGCCGCGAGGCCAGGGCGTCGACCACGCGGGGCACGGTGCCGAGGCCGACGATGCGGTCGCCCGGCACGTAGGCCACGTGCGCCTGGCCCACGAAGGGCAGGAGGTGGTGCTCGCAGACGGACCGGAGCGCGATGCCGCGGACCACCACCAGCTCGCCGAGCTTCTCGGGGTCGGAGGCGACGGCCGAGGAGCGGACGAGCTCGGCGGCGTCGACCTCGAGCCCGGCGAAGAACTCGGCGTACGCCTCGGCGACGCGTCGGGGCGTCGAGAGGAGCCCCTCACGCGTGCCGTCCTCGCCGATGGCCGCGAGGATCTCGGTGACGGCCGCCTCGATGCGGGGCCGGTCGACGGGAGGCGGGGTCATCTCTCCATCCTGCCAGGTGGCCAGCTCGGGCCCTGCGCACCGGAGGCAGTTCTCAGGGGGCCTGGGGGAGTCAGCGGGAGTCGTCGCCGGCGGAGCCGTGCTGCTCGGCGGGGCGTGCCTCGTGGTGTCGTCGACCGGGGCTGCGCCGCTCCTCCTTCATCTCGGACTCGAAGACGTGCCGTCTGCCGCCCGCGAGGGCGTCGCGCACGGTCTTCTCGCTGCGCCGGAACTCCGACCAGTACGTGTCGTCGTAGTCCTCGACGATCTGGAACGTCCAGCGGCCCTCGACGACGTTGCGCCCGACCAGGTCGCGCTCGAGGGCGTCGGCGTGCTCGTCGTGGCCGGCCTCGCGGAGCAGGTCGACCGCCTCTCCGAGCGCCAGGTCGGCCTTGCCGGTGAGTCGGTGGAAGCCGTAGAGCAGGCCTCGGGCGTGCTCCACGACCTCGAGCGCCTCGGAGAGCTTGCCGAGGGCGGCGATGGTCGCGTCGTCGACGCCGTCGGGTCGGAGGTGGGCGTCGTCGGGGGTCTCGTCGTCGGGCATGGGGCGACTGAACACCGGGAGGCTGTCGGGCGGCAGGGAGGAGGGGGTACGGATCGGCGACGGGGTGGACCGGACGGGGAGCGTTCCGGACAAGCAAGCTGACATAATGTGCATTATCAGCGCCTGCGCCGTGGCCCGAGAGGGGTGCTCCTCAGCCTCGTGAGAGCACGTCGCGCAGCAGCGACGTCAGGTCGGCCGGCTCGACCGGCTCGGCGGTGGACTCGAGCTCGTCGAGCGTCCACCAGCGCGACTCGAGGATGTCGACGCGCTCGTCGTCGGTCCAGCCAGAATCGACGACCTCGAAGTGCGGCAGCCGCACGACGAAGAACTCGGCGTGGCCGTGCGTGTGGTCCGCGTCGTCCCACGGGACCTCGAAGTCGTCGACCCGCACGACGGGACCGACGTCAGCGACGACCTGACCGGTCTCCTCGAGCAGCTCCCGCACCGCGGCCTGCGGGTGGTCCTCACCCGGGTCGACTCCCCCGCCGGGCGTGATCCAGCGGGAGTGCCCGCTCGTGTCGGGCGCCTTCGTCCGCATCAGCAGCAGGCGGTCGTCCTCGTCGAGGACGAGGAGGCGGGAGGTCGGTCGGACGACGCGCTCGGTCACGAGGTGCCCCGTCTCAGACCAGTGGGGCGAAGTCGCTCGTGTCGCCCACGTAGCGCGTGTGGTCGGCGGGGATCGGATCGACCGCGGCCGAGGCCACCTCGGCGGCGAACTCGGCGACGTTGTACAGCTTGCCGGCGCTCTCCTTGCGCGACGAGATCGCGCCCGGGTTCGAGCGCTCGAGCAGCGTGGCGGTGATCGTGCCCTCGATCATGTCGCCCGAGACGACGACGAACTCGACGCCGGCGGCCTCGAGCTGCGGCAGCATCTCGCGCAGGGCGTCCTCCCCCGCGCGCTTGCTGAGGGCGACGGGCAGGTACTCGGGCATCGTCTCGGTCGTGCGGATGAAGTGCGCCTGGTGGCTCGTGACGAACACGACGCGCGAGCCGGGCGCCATCAGCGGCAGGGCCGCCGTGAGCAGGGCGACCTGGGCGTCGCGGTTGAGCTTCAGCGCGTAGTCCTCGGCCATGCCGGACTCCATGCCGCCGGAGGCGTTCATGACGAGCACGTCGAGGCCGCCGAAGGCGTCGCGCACCTGCGCGAACATGGCGTCCAGGCTCTCGGCGTCGGTGAGGTCGGCGCCGACGGCGATCGCCTCGCCGCCCGCGGCCTCGATCTTGCCGACGAGCTGGAGCGCTCGCTTCTCCTTGTTGCGGTAGTTGACGACCACGCGGGCGCCGGCCTCGGCGAGGTAGCCGACCGTGTCGGCGCCGATGCCCCGGGACGAGCCGGTGACGAGGGCGCGCTTGCCGGTGAGGGATCCTGCGGCGAGGGGGTTGGACACGGTGGGCTCCAGACTGTCGTGGGGGGCGTGCGGCGGGTCGCGACGGACCGCCTCGAGACTATCGGTCCCCGTCCGGCTGTCGGTCGCCCCTGATAGCGTCGACGACACGGTGCATCGACCACGCAGTGGGTCGACCGCACGCGAGACGAAGGAGGCCGACGTGGACGTCGTCACCCAGTGGGCGTGGCTGATCTGGATCGGGCTGCTCCTCGTCTTCGTCGTGGTCGAGGTCACGACCCTCGAGCTCACGTTCCTCATGCTGGCGATCGGCAGCGCGGGCGGCCTGCTGGCAGGCCTCTTCGGGGCGCCGTGGTGGCTGCAGGTCATCGTCGCCGGGCTGATCGCCGTCCTGCTCCTCTTCACCGTCCGGCCTCCCCTGCTGCGGGCGCTCGGCAAGGGCGGCGACCCGACGCCCAGCAACCTCGCGGCCCTTATGGGCATCCGCGGCACGGTCGTCGTGCCGATCGGCGTCGACGGCGGCCAGGTCAAGCTCGCGAACGGCGAGACGTGGACCGCGCGCCTCCTCCCCTCTCCCCCGGCGTCGGCCGGGATCGTCCTCGACACCGGCGCGCCGGTCGTCGTCACCGCCATCGAGGGGTCGACCGCCCTGGTCGTCCCCGCCTGAAGGGACTGACCATGGACCCCACCACCATCGTGACCGTCGCCGTCGTCGCGATCGTCGTCGTCTTCGTGCTCGTCGTGCTGTTCCGAGCCGTGCGGATCATCCCGCAGGCCAGCGCGGGCGTCGTCGAGCGGCTCGGCAAGTACCACAAGACCCTCATGCCGGGGCTGAACCTGCTCGTCCCGTTCATCGACCGGGTCCGGCCGCTGATCGACATGCGCGAGCAGGTCGTGTCGTTCCCGCCGCAGCCGGTCATCACCGAGGACAACCTGGTGGTCTCGATCGACACGGTCGTCTACTTCCAGGTGACGGACGCCCGGGCGGCGACCTACGAGATCGCCAACTACCTCGGGGCGGTCGAGCAGCTGACCACGACGACCCTCCGCAACGTCGTCGGCGGGCTGAACCTCGAAGAGGCCCTGACGAGCCGCGACAACATCAACGGCCAGCTCCGCATCGTCCTCGACGAGGCCACCGGCAAGTGGGGCATCCGCGTCGGACGCGTCGAGCTCAAGGCGATCGACCCGCCCCTCTCCATCCAGGACTCGATGGAGCAGCAGATGCGCGCCGAGCGGAACCGTCGTGCCGCGATCCTCACCGCCGAGGGCACGAAGCAGTCGCAGATCCTCGAGGCCGAGGGCTCGCGCCAGTCGGCGATCCTCCGTGCCGAGGGCGACGCCCGGGCTCAGGTGCTCCGTGCACAGGGCGAGGCCGAGGCCATCGAGACCGTCTTCAACGCCATCCACCTCGGCGACCCCGATCCGAAGCTGCTCGCGTACCAGTACCTCCAGACGTTGCCGAAGCTGGCCGAGGGGTCGGCGAACAAGCTCTGGATCATCCCGAGCGAGCTCACCGAGGCGCTCAAGGGCATCGGCTCGGGGTTCTTCGCCCCGAAGGACCCGTCGGCGCCCGGCTGGGTCGACCGCGGCACGACGAAGGTGTCCGAGACCGAGCAGACGCCCGACCTCGCCACCACGGTCGACCTCGGCAGCGAGCCCGACCTGGGCTTCCCGACCGTCACGCGTCCCGGGGCCGGTGACCTGCCGCAGTCCGGCGGTCAGACCGGCTCCTCGGACGGCAGCACGGATGTGCCGCCCACCGCTCCCCCGGCCGCTCCCTAGTGGAGCCGGCCCGCGCCTCCGTCTGGTTCGAGGGTCCGGCACCGCGGGTGCTGGCGCACCGCGGCCTGGCCCTCGACGTGCCCGAGAACACGACGGCGTCGTTCCTGCAGGCGATCGCGGCGGGCGCGCTCTACGTCGAGACCGACGTCCACGCGACGAGCGACGGCGTCGCCGTCGTGAGCCACGACCCCGACCTCTCGCGGGTCGCGGGTCGTGACGTCTCGGTGCACGACCTCACCCTGGCCGAGGTCCGGCTGGTCCGACTCGAGGACGGCTACGAGATGCCGACCCTCGAGGAGGCGCTGGACGCGTTCCCCGAGACCCGCTTCAACATCGACGTCAAGGTCGCCGAGGCCGTCGACCCGACGATCGACGCGGTGCGGCGGGCACGGGCCGAGCACCGCGTCCTGCTCACCTCGTTCGACCAGCGCATCCGACGGCGGGTGCTTGCCGAGCTCCCCGGCGTCGCCACCTCGGCGTCGTCCTGGGGCGTCGTCGCCGTCGTCGCCCTCGGCGCCGTGCCCGTCACGTCGATCCGGCTAAGGCTGATGGCCCGTGCGCTCCGTGGCTGCGGGGCCGTCCAGGTGCCCGAGCGCCAGGGCCCGCTCCGTGTCGTCACCCGTCGCCGGGTCCGCGACCTCGAGGCGATCGGTGTCGAGACCCACGTCTGGACCGTCAACGACCCCGTCGCCATGCGCCGTCTGCTCGCCCTCGGCGTGCACGGACTCGTGTCCGACCGGGTCGATCTCGCCCTCGCGGAGGTGCGGGCGGCCACTGCCAGGGCACTGTGAGCGGACTGTGAATCCGTCTCGGATGAAACAGGCGGACCCGACCTGACGTTACAACGGGAGATTGCAACGCGAGAGGAGACCACACAATGGCAGATCGCAGTTTGCGTGGCATGCGGCTCGGCAGTCAGAGCCTGCAGAGCGAAGAGGGCGTGGAGTTCTCACCCCGGAAGCGTGCCGTCTACCAGACGGCGGACGGCACGGAGTTCGACATGGTCTTCGCGGCCGACGCGGAGATCCCCGACATCTGGCAGTCGCCCAAGAGCGGCCAGGAGGGTCGTCTGCTCGCCGCAGACGGCAAGCCCGTCGAGATCGAGGCCGGAGACGTCAAGGTGCCCAGGAGCCACTGGGACATGCTGCTCGAGCGACGCAGCCGTGAGGAGCTCGAGGAGCTCCTCGAGGAGCGTCTGACGTTCCTCCGCGCGCGTCGCGGCAAGCAGGCCATCGGAGCCTGAGGCTCGCCCTCCGAGTTCCGGCCCGCTCCCCCACCATCGGCCCCGGTCGTCGTCACGACGCCGGGGCCGATGTGCGTCCGGTCGCCGGTCCTGACGGCCTGCCGGTCGTGACGCCGTGCGTCCCGTGCGGCGTCGTCAGCGGCGGCGGCCGCGCCGCACCGAGTCGAACTGGCCGGGGTCGTCCAGCTCGTCCTCGAGGGCCACGGGCTTCTCGGCGGCCAGCCGCGGCGTGGTGAGCTCCGCCCACGGAGCCGAGGTGAGGAGACGGCGGCGTCGGCTCCGACGACCGCCGATCAGCACCCGCGAGAGGACCAGCAGGGCGAGCCCGAGGAACGAGACGAACAGCTCGATCGCCCGGCTGTCGACGACTGCGGGCGTCGTCCCGGTGCCGAGGTCGACCGTGTGGACCATGGTGCCGGCCGTGAAGTCCTGGACGCCGGCGACGATGTCCCCCTGCGCGTCGATGACCCGGCTGGAGGCGATGGTCGAGACGTTGACGACCGGGCGCGCCGTCTCGATGGCCCGCAGCCGGGCGATCGCGAGCTGCTGGGCGTTCTCGTCGGTCTCGCCGAAGTCGGCGTTGTTCGTCTGCGCGATGATCACCTGGGCGCCGTCGCGCATCATGTTCGTGACGAGCTGGTCGTCGACGATGTCGAAGCAGATCGAGATGCCGGCGGTGAAGTCGCCGATCGTCATCGCCTCAGGTCGTGTGCCGGGCGTGTAGTCGCGGGCGATGAGGTCGATGAGGTCAGGTGCGAAGGGCCGCCAGAAGGAGCGGTCGGGCACGTACTCGCCGAACGGGATCGGGTGCTTCTTGTCGTACTGCCCCTGCACCTCGCCGTCGTCCCAGAGGACGGAGGAGTTCCAGACGGTCTCGCCGTCGTCGCTCTGCGTGATGACGCCCGACAGGAGGGGCGCGTCGTAGCCCGTCGTGATGGCGTCGAAGACGTAGCGGCCGTACGCGTCGCGGGTGGGGTCGCGGTCGCTGCCGCCCTCGGGCCAGACGACGAGGTCGAGGTCGTCGCCGGGCTGGAGGCCGCTCATCGCGAGCACCTGCGAGTTGAGCAGGTCGCCCTGCTCCCTCTCGTCGAAGTAGCCGGCCGGTCCGTTGCCCTGCACGCCGGCGATGCGGGCGGTGCCGCTCGACGACGTGGGCCAGGCGGGGACGGCGAGCACGGCGACGACGGCGATCGCGCCGGCCAGCAGCCGGGTCGCGCGGGGCAGCGTGACCATGAGGGCGAGCTGGATCAGCGCCGCGACGAGGGCCACCATGAGGAAGCTCAGCCCGGAGATGCCCACCCACGCCACGAGCCCGGCGAACGGGCTCTGCGACTGGCTGAGCGCCATGCGGCCCCACGCGAACCCGCCGTAGGGCCAGTTGCCGGCGACGAACTCGCGGAGGGTCCAGAGGCCGGCCACGACGACCGGGACGACGACGGCCTGGCCGACGAGTCCGGGCCAGATGCGCGGCACCCAGCGGTAGGCGAGGGCGATGAGCACGGCCCCGCCGCCGAAGAAGAGGGCCTCGAGCGTCGAGAGCGCGGCCCACGGCAGCAGCCCGAGGTAGAGGGTCGCCCAGAAGATGTGGACGAGGTAGAACGAGAGCCCGGCCACGAGGCCCACGAGGAACGCTCCCCCGGCCCGGCGGCCACGCAGGGACACCAGCACGAGGGCGATCCCGACGAAGGCGAGGGGCCACACGTCGCCGTCGGGGAACCCCGCGTCGAGCACGATCCCGGCCCCGGCCGCCACGAGGACGGCCACCCAGAGCGGCAGGCGGAAGTCGGTCACGCGGAGGGGCACCGTGCGATCCTACGGGGGCGAGGCTGGGAGGCGGGGCGCGCCTCCTGCGGGTCTCGAGCGGCCCTGCGGAGCCGGCTCGGACCGCCGGGCCCCGCCTCAGACCGCCGAGTAGGAGACGATGCCGCGCCGGACGGCGTCGAGCGCCCGGCGGGCGATCGGCCCCACCGGCAGGTCGGCCACGACGGACAGCTGGTCGAGCAGGTCGATGGTCTGCTTCGTCCAGCGGACGAAGTCGCCCGCGGCGAGCTCGGCGTCCTCGAGCACGGAGTCGAGGTCCGCTCCCCTGGCCCACCGGTGCATGGCCAGCGCCAAGCCAGGAGCCGGCGGGTTGCTGCCGGGCAGACGGTGTTCTTGCTCGAGGTCGTCGAGCTCGGCCCAGAGCTTCTGCGTCTCGTCGAGGGCCTCGCGGTACGCGCCGCGCGGCAGGAACCGCTCGCTGAGCTGGCCCTCGTCGCGGCGGGGCTCGTAGACGAGGGTGGCGGCCATGGCCGCCATCGAGGGCACGTCGAGCGCGTCCCAGAGCCCGAGCCGCAGGCTCTCGGCGACGAGCAGGTCACGGTCGCCGTAGATGCGACGCAGGGTGCGCCCGGTCGACGTGACGGCGACCTCGGCCGTGCGATCGCCCGCGCGCCTCGACGAGCCGGGCGCGGCTGCGCCGGACGTCGACGAGCGCGGCGACGCGGGCTCGAGGTAGCCGCGGTCGAGCAGCACGTCGGTGACCCGGTCGAAGACCTTGGCGACGGCGCCGGTGCGCCCCCGGATCTGGGCGGACAGCTGGTCGGTCTGCTTCTTGAGCTTCCACCAGCGCTCGGACCAGCGGGCGTGCTGCTCGCGCTCGGGGCAGGCGTGGCAGGGGTGCTGGCGGAGGCGACGGCGCAGGTCGGCGAGGTGCCGCTGGCGCTTGTCGTGCTCGGCCCGCGACTGCGCGTCGGCTCGTGCGGCGCCCTGCTTCTCGAGGTCGCCGAGCTCGCGACGGATGGTGGTGTACTCGCCGAAGTCGCCGAGGTGGCACTGCATGCTGCGGGCGTAGCCGTCGAGGCTCTCCTGCTGCGTGCGGACCTTGCGGGCGAGATCGACGACGGCACGGTCGGCCTGGAACTGCGCGAACGACGTCTCGAGCACCTCACGGGTGCGTGACCGGCCGAACTGCTCGATCAGGTTGACCGCCATGTTGTAGGTCGGGCGGAAGCTCGAGTTCATCGGGTAGGTGCGTCGGGAGGCGAGGCTCGCGACCGCCTGCGGGTCGAGGCCCTGCTGCCACTGGATGAGGGAGTGCCCCTCGACGTCGATCCCCCGTCGGCCGGCGCGGCCGGTCAGCTGGGTGTACTCCCCCGGCGTGATCGGCACGCGGGCCTCGCCGTTGAACTTCTCGAGCTTCTCGAGCACGACCGTTCGCGCGGGCATGTTGATGCCGAGAGCCAGGGTCTCGGTGGCGAAGACGACCTTGACGAGCTTCTTCTGGAACAGCTCCTCCACCACCTCCTTGAAGGCGGGCAGCAGGCCGGCGTGGTGCGCGGCGACCCCGCGCTCGAGGCCGTCGAGCCACTGCCAGTAGCCGAGCACGGCGAGGTCTTCGTCACGGAGCGTGCGGCACCGGGCCTCGACGATCTCGCGGATCTCCTGGCGCTGGTCGGCGGTGGTGAGGCGGATGCCCGAGCGCAGCACCTGCTTGACGGCCTGGTCGCAGCCGACGCGGCTGAAGACGAAGAAGATGGCCGGGAGGAGGTTCTGGTCGTCGAGCATCTCGACGATCTTCCAGCGGTCGAGGCGACCTTGGGCGTGCTGCGTCGGCGGCACGACGTGTCCGCGCGGGCCACGGCCCGAGAAGCCCTCGCGACCGCCGCGCTCGCGCCGGCTGCCGCCTCCTCGTCTCGACAGCGAGGTGGCCCGCAGCAGCTCGGGGTTGACGCGGTTGGTCGCCGCCTGCCCGCTCGAGTCGAACAGGTCGAGGAACTTGCCCCCGACGAGGACGTGCTGGTCGAGGGGCACCGGGCGGTCCTCGGAGACGATCACGTCGGTGCCGCCGCGCACGGTCTGCAGCCAGTCGCCGAACTCCTCGGCGTTCGACACGGTGGCGCTGAGCGAGATGAGGCGCACGTCGAGCGGGAGGTGGATGATCACTTCTTCCCACACGGCGCCGCGGAAGCGGTCGGCGAGGAAGTGCACCTCGTCGAGGACGACGTAGCGGAGGTCGTCGAGCATCTCGGAGCCCGCGTAGATCATGTTGCGGAGCACCTCGGTCGTCATCACGACGATGCGGGCGCGGGAGTTCACGTTGGTGTCGCCGGTGAGCAGGCCGACCTCGGACGCACCGTACTCGGCCACCAGCTCCTGGAACTTCTGGTTGCTCAGCGCCTTCATCGGCGCGGTGTAGAAGACCTTGTCGCGGGGGTGCTGCATGGCGAGGTGGATGGCGAACTCGGCGACCAGGGTCTTGCCGGCACCGGTGGGCGCGGCGACGAGGACGCTCGAGCCCTCCTCGACGGAGGCGCAGGCCGCCTCCTGGAACGGGTCGAGCGAGAAGCCGAGGCGCGACCGGAACGACTGCAGCTGCGGCGTGCGGACGCGGTTCTTCGAGGCGGCGAAGCGGGCGGCCGGGCTGAGGTCGCTGCTGGTCATGGGGTCACCCTCCGGCGAGTTCGGCGTCGAGTGCCGCGGCGCGCTTGGCGACGCCGCGGTCGTGGATCCAGGCGACGCCGGCGGCGACGAAGTAGAGGAACACCATGGGCACCGCGAGCAGGAACATCGAGAAGACGTCGGCCGCGGGCGTCGCGATGGCGGTGAAGACCGCGATCAGCAGGATGGCGACGCGCCAGCCCTTGATGATCGCCCCGGCGCTGATGACCCCGACGAAGTTGAGGAGCACGAGGAAGACCGGCAGGACGAAGGCGATGCCGCAGGCGAGGACGAGCTTGAGGACGAAGTCGAAGTACTGCTTCGCGTCGATGATCGCGGCGTCCTGCTCGGAGACGAAGCCCGTGAGCACGCGCACGATGTTCGGCAGGACGTAGACGCCGCTCATGCAGCCGAGCAGGAAGAGCGGGATGGCCGAGCCGATGAAGCCGACGGCATAGAGCTTCTCTCGACGGACCAGGGCCGGGACGATGAACGCCCAGACCTGGTACAGCCAGACCGGGCTGCTGAGGATGACGCCGACGGTGACGGCGATCTGCATCCGCAGGTCGAAGCTGCTCGTGATCTGGGCGTAGTTGAGCACGGCCTCGCTCGCGTTGCCGCCCGCCAGCACGAGGACCGGCTGCCGCAGGAAGTCGAGGACGAACTGGGAGACGAACCAGCCCGCGACGCTGGCGAGGATCAGGGCCAGGGCGGAGCGGAACAGGCGCTTGCGCAGCTCGACGAGGTGCGCGCCCAGGGACATGCGCCCGTCGGCCGAGCGCTTCCGCGAGCCCCGGGGTGCCTGGTCGCCCTCGTCGGTGCCACGAGTCGTCGTCGTGGCCACGCGTCAGTTCTTCAGGTGGTCGTCGCCGCTGGTGGGGCGGACGGTCGGGACGTCGGCGTCACGGCGCAGGGTGCTGTCGGTGGCCGAGTGGCGGGTGACGTCGTCGTCGCCGGTCTTCTTGTCGTCGCCGATCTCGTTCTTGAAGATGCGCATCGACTGGGCGATGCTCTTCGCGAGGGCGGGCAGCTTGGGGGCGCCGAACAGCAGCAGGATGATCGCCAGGATGATGATCAGGTGCCAGCCGGTGAGGTTTCCGAGCATGAGGGGTGTCTCCTAGCGGGAAGGGGAGTCCCCAGTGTAACCCGGCGCCTGTGACGGGACCTGGTGGTCGGGCCCACGTCGAGCGACCCGAGCTGCCCCGGCGGCCGAGCGGCTCAGGCGTCGTAGCGGGCGGCGGCCTCGGCGGCCCAGCTCGCGACGGCACGACGTGCCTCGTCCGGCGCGACGACGCGGGCGCGGCCCGGGAGACCGCTCACGAGACGGGCGACGGTGCCCACGTGGCCGACCCGGAGGGTGAGGCGGGTGCGACCCTCCCCCGCGTCCTCGACGTCGGAGGGGCGGTAGTCGTCCAGGAGCGGCGCCGCCGCCGCGTCGATCTCGACGACGACGTCGAGGTCGTCCGGCGAGCCCTCGAAGAGGGTGTCGGGCAGCGACAGGTCGGAGGCGCGGTGCGTGATTCGCGCGTCGGTGAGGGCAGGCGAGGCGATGCGGTCCAGGCGGAACGTCCGGAGCGCCTCCCTGAGGTGGTCCCAGCCGCGCAGGTACCAGTCGGCGTCGAGCGACTCCACCCGGAGGGGATCGACGCGGCGCCGCTCGACCTGCCCTCGGACGCCGGCGTAGTCGAACTCGAGCTGCACCCCGCGCTCGACGGCGTCGCGGACGAGGGCCAGCACCTCGCTCGTGCCCTCCTGGGCCACGGCCACCTGGCTCGGCTCGCCCGAGGCGCCGCGGGAGAGCTTCGACATCAGCGAGGCGACGGCCCCGCGGTCCGCGTTCTCCGGCAGCGACGACAGGTACTGCAGGCCCGCGATCAGCGCGGCCGCCTCCCGTGCCGAGAAGCGGGGCGTGTCGTCGATGGCCACGAGGTTCGTGAGGACGATGACGTCGTTCTGCTCGAAGTCGTCCCACGCGATGTCGAAGAGGTCGGCGTGCTGGTACTGGGCGGTGTCCCCCGGGATGCCCGACACGGCGATCAGCTCGACCGCGCGGCGGATGTCGGTCACGCCCACGCCGAAGTGCGCGGCGGCCTCGGCCACGCTGACGCGCTCGTGGTCGATCAGCCAGGGCACGAGCGAGAGGAGGAACGCGAGCTTGTCGGTCGCGTGCAGGGCAGGACGGCGGTCGGTCACGAGCCTGCTCCCCCGCTCGTGGCGGCACCGGAGCCCGCTGAGGCGCGGCTGGGGGCGGCGTCGACGGGATGGTCGGCGGCGAGGTCGCGGAGTCGCGACGCCACCAGGTCGCGCAGGTCGTCGGGCGCGAGCGCGACGACCTCGGGCCCGAACGACGTGAGTTCCTCGGCCAGGACCTGGCGGTCGCTGTAGTGCACGAGCAGCACGTCGTCGTCGCCCTGCACGGTGCCGCGTCGTGCGCCGAGGCGCGTGCGAGCGTCCGAGTGCGGGGCCGCGCGGACGGTGGCCGTGTTCTGCTCCCACAGCCGGTCGAGGCCCTCCAGCGCGGAGTCGGCGGTGGCGTCGGCGGGGCGGGAGAACGTCTTCGTCGTGACGGTCACCGGGCCCACGATGCGCGACAGCAGGAAGTTCTTGCGCGACGACGTGTCGGGCTCGACGACGGACACCATCCACCGGCCCTGGTGCTGGACCAGCGCGAAGGGAGCCACCTCGCGTCGGCGGGGCGCCGCCTCCCCCGGCTTGAGGTAGTCGAAGCGCACCACGACGCCTCGGTCGAGGGCGGTGCGCAGCGGCTCGAAGGCGGCGTCGCGACTGCGGACCCGCGGGGCGTAGGCGAGCTCGGGGACGCTCGTCGCGCCTCCCAGGGACCGCAGCTTGAGCAGCGCGCGGCGGGACTCGGCCGAGAGGGTGCCCTCGCGCCACACCATGCCCGCGAGCGTGAGGAGCGCCGTCTCCTCCGGCGAGAAGGAGATGTCGACGGGCAGTTCGTAGTCGCCGCGGAGGATGCGGTAGCGCAGGAGGTGGTTGTCGCCGGCCGCGGCGGGGTCGTCGACGGTCTCGAGGGGCACCCCGAGCTCGCGGATGTCGTCCTTGTCGCGCTCGAACTGCCGCTCGAGGGCCGCGTTGTCGCCACCGGCGACGTACTTCTGCCGGTAGCCCTGGACGGTGGAGAGGACCTCGGTCTTCGTCAGGCCCGCGTCGGTCGCGAGGAGGGCGAGGACGAGGCTGAAGAGGCGTTCCTCGACGGGGATGCGCGGAGCGCGGACGGCTGCCACGCGTCGATCCTAGGACACGCCCGCGAGCCCCGCGGCCCCGAGGACGGGGCGGCGGGGCGACACGGGACGGCGGGTCAGAGGGCGCCCAGGACGTCGAAGACGTAGACGAGCGGCTGGGGGACGCCGGCCGCCTCGTCGGCGGGCACGACGACCATCACCTGCGAGCCGATCGCGGTGCCCACGAGGGCGTCGCGGATCGGACCGGGGATCTGCTCGTCCGCGAGCGGCAGCGACGTGGCCGACCCGCCGTCGGTCCACGACGAGGTCGCGACGGTCGAGGGCGAGGCCCACGTCACGGCGGTGAACTGCACGACGGCGGTATCGTCCGCGGCGAGCTCGCGGCCGGAGCCGTCGAGGACGAGGTGCGACTCGGGCGACGTGGGGGCCTCCGACGCGGGGACCGTCACGCCGGGGGCGCCGTCCGGGGCGCGGACGACGGCGGGCATGCCCTGCGCGCCGAGCACGGGGCGGCCGTTCGCCTTGGCGAGGAAGGACTGGCGGATGTCGACGATCGCGACGTACGCCGCGTCGGGGGCGTCGTCGGTGGCACCGGCGCCGCCGTTGACCGACGCCGACAGCTCGGAGGCCTTGATGGCGACGGCGACGCGCGACCCCACCCGTGAGCACTCCAGGGCGGAGGCGAGCGGAGCCAGGGCGCTGCCCCCGACGGTGATGGGCGCGTTGAGGCTGCCGTCGTAGCCCGAGTCCTCGACCTCGGCACCGGTGGTGCCGTCGTAGAGGGTGTAGTCGATGATGACCGGCGTGCCGTCGAGGATGCGGTCGCCCGTGCCCTCGATCAGGGTCGAGACCTGCGTCTCGGTCGTGACGATCGGGCTCGGCACCTGGGCGTCGGGCTTCTCGCCGAAGGCGCCGGTGGCGGTGACGACCGAGGCGGCGTCGCCCGTGGGCGGGCACCCGGCGGAGCCCGGCGCGGGGGTCGTCGCGCACGCGGTCAGCGAGGCCAGCAGGCCGACGGTCACGACGAGGGCGGGGATCTTGCGCACGGAGGCTCTTTCCTGGGCTGCGGCCGGGGGCCGCGACTGGCGGGTCGCTGGTGATGCGGAGGACAGCTTAGTGCGGCACGTCGGCCCGGCCGTCGCCGTCGGCCTCGGCGAGGCTGTCGGTCGCGGCGACGGCGCTGTCGGCCGCCGAGCGCGCCTGCCGCGCGGTCTTGCGCAGCTTCTTGTCGCTCGCCGACCGCTCGCCGAGCGCGCCGGGGGTCCACAGCTCGACGTCCTCGTCCGAGTAGTCGGACTTCGACGGGCGGCGCTTGAGCTGGGGCAGCACCGCACCCGGTGCGAGGCGACGGGCGGTGATCAGGAAGCCCGTGTGCCCGATCATGCGGTGGTCTGGGCGGACTGCCAAGCCCTCGACGTGCCAGCCCCGGACGAGCGTCTCGGAGGCGTCGGGCTCGGTGAACTGGCCGGAGGCGCGGAGGGCCTCGGCGACGCGCGAGAGCTGGGTGGCCGTGGCGACGTAGCAGATCACGAGCCCGCCGGGCGTGAGGGCGGCGGCCGTCTCGTCGACGCATTCCCACGGGGCCAGCATGTCGAGGACGACCCGGTCGGCGGTGCCGTCGGGGACGACCGTGGCGAGCTCCTCGACGAGGTCGCCGACGGTCACCGTCCAGTTCTGCGGCTCGGCGCCGAAGAAGCTCACGACGTTGCCCTGGGCGACGTCGGCGAACTCCTGGCGGCGCTCGAACGACGCGAGGCGCCCCTCCGGCCCGATCGCGCGGAGCAGCCAGAGCGACAGGGCGCCCGACCCGACGCCGGCCTCGACGACCGTGGCGCCGGGGAAGATGTCGGCGAAGGCGACGATCTGGGCGGCGTCCTTCGGGTAGACGATGGCCGCGCCGCGGGGCATGGACATGACGAAGTCGCTCAGCAGGGGGCGGAGGGCGAGGTACTCGTCTCCGGTCGTGCTCGCGACGACCGAGCCGTCAGGGAGGCCGACGAGGTCGTCGTGGGCGATCATGCCGCGGTGCGTGTGGAACACGGCCCCGGGGGTCAGCACGACGGTGTTCATCTTGCCCTTGGGGCCGGTGAGCTGGACCTTGTCGCCCTCGAGGAACGGGCCGGACTGTCGGCGGGTGGCGCTCATGGTGGGTGCTGCTCTCTGTCGGGCCCGGATCGGGGCCGCGGTGCGGGAGGGGCGGCGCACGCGGCGCCGGGAGGTCAGGAGTCGGAGGTGTGCGCGTCGCGGGCGCGTCGGCCCGCGGCGTGCATCTCGCGCAGGTCGGCCAGGCCGACGCCGACGAGCGTGTCGCGGCGGACGTAGCCGGAGTCGTCGGCGAGCGGCGCGGCGTGCTCGACGCCCAGCGCGACGGCGCCGGCGGCCATCGCCGAGGTGAGGCCCGGGACGCTGTCCTCGATGGCGACGCAGTCGGCGACGTCCACGCCGAGCAGCTCGGCACCGCGCAGGTACGCCTCGGGGTGGGGCTTGCTGTGCTCGACCTCGTCGCCGGCCACGACGGCGTCGAACGAGTCGTCGCCGATCGCGTCGACCATGAACTGGGCCATGCGACGGATCGACATCGTGACGAGCGCGGTCGGGACGCCGGCGGCCCGCAGCTCGGCGAGGAGCTCGCGGGCTCCCGGGCGCCACGGCACGTGCTCGGCGCAGCGCGTCAGCACGTCGGTGGTCAGCCGGTCGATGATCTCGTCCGCGGGCAGGTCGACACCGTGCCGCTGGAGGACGGCGGCCGAGTGCCAGAGGCCCGAGCCGATCAGGGTGTCGCCCTCGGCCTTCGTCCAGGTGCCCCCGAAGGAGGCGACGAGGTCGACCTGGGAGTCGAACCAGTAGGGCTCGGTGTCGACGAGGGTTCCGTCCATGTCCCAGAGGACGGCGGCAGGCAGGGAGTCGGTCACGGGGCACGAGTCTACGGGAGCGGTCAGGGCCGCCGCGCTGCCGCCTCCTCGACGGTGTCGGACGGCTATCGTGGAGGGCTAGACGCCGGGGACCGTGCCCGGCTGGTGAGGATCCCGTGCCCGGTGAAGACGCAGTGCCCGACGAGACGACGACCGAGGGGTCGGCGGTGAGCGGCACGCCGTCGTTCGCGACGGGCCGCCTCCTGGTCGTGGCGTTCGAGGGCTGGAACGACGCCGGCGAGGCGGCCAGCGGCGTCGCCCGCAGCATCGTCGACACCCTCGCGCTCGAGCCGGTCGCCGAGCTCGACGGAGAGCGGTACATCGACTACCAGTTCAACCGCCCCCAGGTCGGGTACGACGACGACGGGGTCCGCGCGCTCGTCTGGCCTCGGATCCAGCTGCACGCCTCCCCCGAGGTGGCCTCGACGCCCGCCGGCGGCCCCGCGGGCGACGCCCCGGACGTCTTCGTGCTGCTCGGCGCCGAGCCCTCGCGCAGCTGGCGCGGCTTCGCGGCCGAGGTGGTCGACCTGATCGACGTGCACGACGTCTCCGCCGTCGTGTTCCTCGGCGCGATGCTCGCCGACGTGCCGCACACGCGCCCCATCTCGGTCTTCGTCAGCAGCGACAACGAGGAGGTGCGGGGCGAGCTGAGCCTGGAGCGCAGCACCTACGAGGGCCCGGTCGGCATCCTCTCCGTGCTCGGCGACGCGGTGGAGTCCGCCGGGGTCCCGACCCTGTCGATCTGGGCCCAGGTGCCGCACTACGTGCACGCCTCGCCCTCCCCCAAGGCGACCCTCGCGCTGATCGAGAAGCTCGACGAGGTCGCCGGCGTCAGCATCCCCCGGGGCGACCTCGAGGCCGAGTCCGCCGCGTGGGAGCAGGGCATCGACGCGCTCGCCTCCGACGACGACGACATGGCCGGCTACATCGAGCAGCTCGAGCAGGCGCGCGACACGGTCGACTCGCCCGAGGCGAGCGGCGAGGCCATCGCGGAGGAGTTCGAGCGCTACCTGCGGCGCAACGACGGCAAGGGCCCGGACGACCCGCGCCTGCCGCCTGCCCCCTGAGGCTGCCCACTGCGCTCGACCGCTGATGAGGGCGTGCTCCAGGTGGGGTCCGCGCGCGACGTCGGCTAGCGCCGACGCCAGGCCTGGCGGAGCGAGGTCGTGCCGCCCGTGCGGAGCAGCGACCCCTCGTAGAGGCGCGCGGCGACCAGCACCACCGCGACGGCGCCGACGACGAGCAGCGCGAGGGCCGTGAGGGGCTGCCAGACCGGGACCCCGCCCTCGAGCACCATCCGCACCGGCATCGCGACCGGTGCGCTGAACGGGACGAACGACAGCGCGGTCAGGGCCGGGCCGGGCGAGTTCACGAACACGGTCGCGAAGAACGGCAGCATCACGACGAGCTGGACCGGCGTCGTCGTCGAGCCCAGGTCCTCGATGCGCGACACGAGGGCCCCGGCGACGGCCCACATGCCCGCGAGCAGCAGGAAG
This sequence comes from Frigoribacterium sp. CFBP 13729, assembly GCF_014841875.1. Classification (NCBI taxonomy): domain Bacteria; kingdom Bacillati; phylum Actinomycetota; class Actinomycetes; order Micrococcales; family Microbacteriaceae; genus Frigoribacterium; species Frigoribacterium sp. CFBP 13729. The sequence goes on from NZ_JACYUR010000001.1 coordinate 251,417, forward strand.
CCCGCGACGAAGAACGGCACGTACCAGCCGACGGCCGCGGCCAGGGACGGCAGGAGCTCGGCAGGGAGCGCGTCGGCCCGGCCCGAGAGCGCCAGGCCCCCGAGCGCGACCGCGGCGAGGACGGCCGTCTGGGCGATCACCAGGACGGCCGCGCCGACGACCTTGCCCGCGAGCAGCGTGCGCACCGGGACCGCGGCGACGAGGATCTCGACGACGCGGGTCTGTTTCTCCTCCACCACGCTCTGCGCGATGCTGAGGCCGAAGAGCAGCGACGTCGTCATGAAGAGGACCCCGAAGGCGAGCGGCGCGAAGACGGCGACCAGCGGGTCGGCGTCGGCGGGCTCGAGCAGCTCGACCGGCGACGCCTCGCTGACGCCCAGCACGAGCACCGACGAGACGGACTCGAGGGCCACGACGCGGAGCCCGGTCGGCGAGTCTGCATCCGGCAGCACGGCGGCGTCGACGTCGCCCGAGCGGACCGCCGCCGTCGCCTCGTCGTCCGACGAGGTCGTGACGGCCTCCGCGCCGGTCGCCTCGACGACGGCCGCGGTGCGCGCGTCGAGGACCGCCACGCGGTCGGGGCCGCCCGCGAGCAGGGCCGGCACGACGAGTGCGGCGCCGATGAGGACGAGCATGACGACGCCGCTGACGATGAACGCGCGATCGCGCAGCTTGACCGCCATCTCGCGTCGGGCGACGACCCAGAGGAGCCCGCGAGCACCGGGGCGCTCGGCGGCCCGGTCGGCGACAGGGGGGTCGGGCGTCATCGGACGACCTCCTCGAAGATCTCGGCGAGCCGGGGCAGGACGGGGTGGAACGAGCGCACCGGCCCGTGCCGGAGCCCCGCCGCGAGCACGGCCTGGTCCTCCGTCCCGGCCGCGAGCTCGACGAGCGCCACGGGGCCGTCGAGCTCGACGACCGTCACCCCCGGCTGGTCGCGCAGCCAGCCCGCGTCGTCGTCGACGACGATGCGCCAGCGAGCCCGCGCGAACCGTGCCTGCAGCTCGTGCCTCGGCCCGGCCGCCCGGACGGTCCCGTCCGCGATCACGACCAGGTCGTCGCACAGACGCTCGACGACGTCCAGCTGGTGGCTCGAGAACAGCACGGGCACCCCCGTCGACGCCCGTTCACGGAGCACCGCGAGGACGACGTCGACAGCGATCGGGTCGAGGCCGGAGAAGGGCTCGTCGAGGACCAGCATCCGTGGCTCGTGGACGAGGGCCGCCGCGATCTGGACCCGCTGCTGGTTGCCGAGCGAGAGGCTGTCGAGCTCGTCCCGTGCCCGGTCGACCAGGCCGAGACGGTCCAGCACCTCGAGCGAGCGGCGTCTCGCCGCGGCTCGGCCGACGCCGTGCAGCCTGGCGAGGTAGACGAGCTGGTCGACGACGGTCATCTTCGGGTACAGGCCACGCTCCTCCGGCATGTAGCCGAAGCTGCGGCGCACCTCGTCGCCGAGCAGGGACCCGTCCCACCGGACCTCGCCCGAGTCGGCGGCGAGCACGCCGAGGACGATGCGCATCGTCGTGGTCTTGCCCGCGCCGTTGGCCCCGACGAAGCCGGTCAGACGTCCGTCGGCGACGTCGAACGAGACGTCGTCGAGCGCGGTCCGGCCGCCGAACGACCGTCGGACGTGGTCGAGCTGGAGCACGGGCCCTCCCTCCGGGCGGCACCGGGCTGCCCTGTGGCGTCGGCCGGGGCCGGCCGTCGCCCCCAGCGTAGGAGGCGGCGGGGACCCGGTGCGTCCCACGGGCGGCGGAGTCGGCGCCCTAGCGGGGTCCGTCGCCGGGGACGACGACCCCGTTCTCGTAGGCGAAGACGACGGCGGCCGTGCGGTCGCGCAGCCCGAGTTTCGTGAGCACGTTGGACACGTGCGTCTTGACGGTCGCCTCGCCGAGGAACAGGTCTCGCGCGATCTCGGCGTTCGAGCAGCCCGTGGCCATGCGGTCGAGCACCTCGCGCTCGCGGTCGGTGAGCGCGGCGAGCCGGGGGCTCGGCACGATCACGGGCACGACGGCCTCGGCGAGGGCGGCCGCGACGACCCGGCGGGTCAGCTCGGGGGCGAGCAAGGCGTCGCCGCGGTGCACGACGGCGATCGCCTCGATCAGCTCCTCCGGGCTGGACGTCTTGAGCAGGAAGCCGCTGGCCCCGGCACGGAGCGCACGGAACAGGTACTCGCCGCGGCCGAAGGTCGTGAGCACCAGCACGGCCGGGCCGCCGGGCGCCGCGGCCTCGAGGAGGCGACGCGTCGCCTCCAGGCCGTCGATGCCGGGCATCTCGACGTCCATCACGATCACGTCCGGAGACGTCGAGGCGGCCAGCGCCACGGCCTCGAGGCCGTCCCTGGCCTCGCCCACGACGACGACGTCGGGAGCGGTCTCGAGGATGATCCGGAAGCCGGCGCGGACGAGGTCCTGGTCGTCGGCGAGGAGGACCCTGATCGGGCGCATGGCGTCGGCGTCGGGAGCGTCGGGCGCAGGGGCGTCGGCGGTCATCGTGCGGGTGCCTCTCGAGAGCGGGGAAGGGCGGGGTCCTCGGAGGCGGCGACGGTGGCCGTGCGGACGGCGGGCAGCACGGCGCGCACCCGGTAGCCGCCCTTGGCGTGCGGGCCGACGTGCAGCTCGCCGCCGTGCAGGTCGACCCGCTCGCGCATCCCACGCTGGCCGAGGCCCGAACCGGCCGAGCCGTGCTGCTGCGTCGACGAGGAGGCGGCTCCGCCCACCCCGTCGTCGGTCACCTCGACCTCCACGGCGCGGTCGCGGAACCGCAGGCGGACGTCGGCGACACCGGCCGAGGCGTGCTTGAGGGTGTTGGTCAGCGCCTCCTGGACGACCCGGAACAGGGTGACCCCGACGCTGTCGGGCACGTCGAAGCGCTCGCCGTGGGTGCTGAACCGGACGTCGAGTCCGAGTCGGCGGGTGTCGGCCACGAGCTGCGGGAGGGCGGCGAGCCCGGTCGGGCCGTCGTGCCGGGTGTCGTCCTGGGCGCGCAGCACGGTGAGCAGCCGTTCCAGCTCGTCGATGGCGGTGCGTGCTGTGGACTCGACCGCGCCGAGCGCGCCGCTCGCGATCTCGGGCTGGTGGAGCGTTCGTCGCGCCGCACCTGCCTGGATGGCGATCACGGCGACGTGGTGCGCGACGACGTCGTGCAGCTCGCGGGCGATGCGTGCGCGCTCCTCGCCGATCGCGCGGTCGGCCACGAGCTCCTGGGCGGCGCGGAGGTCGACCCCGGCACGCTCGAGGGCACGGAGGCGGGCGGCGGAGACCCGGGACGACCGGCCGAACCAGACGGCCGACACGAAGAAGAGCAGGTTGAGGACGAACGAGTACACGACGCCGGCGACGGTCGACGAGAGGAGCGGGTCGCCCTGCTGCAGGGGGCCGAGGACGGCGACGCCGAACCAGCCGAGGACGGCGACCGTCACGACCGCGCTGCCGACCAGTGCCGCCCGCCGCGAGCGGGCCCACGCGTTGGCCGTGTAGACGACGAGGAACTCGACGATGGACGGCGCCGTGGAGTCGGGGTAGCCACGCAGCTGGCTGAGGACGAGGACGGCGCTGACCACGACCATGACGGCGACCGGGGCGCGTCTGCGCAGCGCGGTCGGCGCGCAGAGGGCGACGAGCCAGGCGATCGCCTCGAGAGGCGTCGCCGTGCTGACGTCGGAGTCCTCGACGGCGACCCATGCGAGCCACCAGGTCACCAGCCCGAGGCCGAGGAGGGCCGCGGCGAGCCAGACGTCGGCCTTGGCCTGTCGTCGGGTGAGGGGGCCGGGGCGCCAGACGGTCTCGTCCCCGTCGGCGGGGCAGACGGGGACAGACATCCCGGTCAGTATATCAGCGACCGTGTGTCGCGAGCTTCCGTCACGGATGCCTGCCGGGCCGGAGATCGGCGACGCCGCGCCCGGCCCCGGGCAGGCACCTGTCAGCGTCGGAGGTCGATCCCCAGGAGGGCGGCCACCGCGTCGACGTCGACGGCCGTCGCGGGTCGACCGGCCGAGACGTGGTCGTCGACGGCCCGGATCGCCCGAGGCGTGTCGAGGTCGTCGGCGAGGGCGGCCCGCAGGAGCGCGAGCAGCGGGGTCGTCCCGGCCCCCGCCTCCTGCGGCCCGACGCCGTGCGCCCAGGCCGTCCACCGCTCGAGACGCGACTCGGACTCGGCGAGGTCGTCGTCGAGCCACTCCCAGTCGGAGCGCCAGTGGTGCGCGGTGATCGCGAGGCGGACGGCTCGGGCGTCCCGGCCCGCGGAGACGAGCTCGCTCACCTTGACGAGGTTGCCGAGGGACTTGCTCATCTTCTCGCCCTGGTAGGCGACCATCCCGCTGTGGGCCCACTGGCGGGCCGACGGCTCGCCGGTGATCGACGTCGCGTGGGCGGTGCTCATCTCGTGGTGCGGGAAGACGAGGTCGCTGCCGCCCCCGGCCACCGTGGCCGTCGCGCCGAGGTGCTGCTCGGCGATGACGGTGCACTCGATGTGCCAGCCGGGTCGGCCCGGGCCCACCGACGACGGCCAGGACGGCTCGTCGGCACGGGCCGCACGCCAGAGCAACGGGTCGAGCGGGTCGCGCTTGCCGGCGCGATCGGGGTCTCCCCCGCGCTCGGCGAAGAAGCGGGCCATCGTCGGCGCGTCGTAGCGGCTCTCGAGGCCGAGGTGCCAGGACGTGTCGCGCTCGGCGCCCCGGACGTCGAAGTAGACGTCGTCGCCGGCCTCGGAGCCCGGGGTCTCGACCCGGTAGGCGACGCCCGAGTCGATCAGGCCCGCGACGGCGTCCGCCACGTCGCCCACGACGTCGGTCACCGCGACGTAGTGCTCCGGCGGGACGACGGCGAGGTGCTCCATGTCCGAGCGGAAGAGATCGGTCTGCGACGCGGCGAGGGCCCGCCAGTCGACGCCCGTCGCCGTGGCGCGCTCGAGCAGCGGGTCGTCGACGTCGGTCGTGTTCTGCGCGTAGGTCACCCGGAGGCCCGCGTCGCGCCAGACGCGCACGAGCGAGTCGAAGGCGAGGTAGGTGCTCGCGTGACCGAGGTGCGTGGCGTCGTAGGGCGTGATGCCGCAGACGTACAGCGTCGCGGCACCGTCGACCGGGCGGGTCGTCACGAAGGAGGCGGTGGCCGTGTCCCACAGGACGGGCAGCGGTCCGTCTCCCGGCAGGCTCGGCACGGCCGGTGCCTTCCAGGACCTCATGCCGCCACCACGCCCGTGCCGAGCAGGACCAGCAGGACGCCGCCGAGCAGGATGCGGTACACGACGAAGGGCAGGAAGCTGCGCTTCGAGATGTAGTTCATGAAGAAGGCGATCACGACGAACCCGACGACGAAGGCCACGACCGTCGCGGCCAGGGTCTCGCCGAGCGAGTAGGGGCCAGGCTCGCTGAAGCTCTGGACCAGCTCGAAGAGACCGCTGCCGAACACCGCGGGCACGGCGAGGAGGAACGAGAACCGGGCCGCAGCGGGACGCGTGTAGCCGAGGCTGAGCGCGGCGGTCGTCGTCGCGCCCGAGCGGGAGACGCCGGGGAACAGCGCGAGCACCTGGGCGACGCCCACGGCGATGCCGTGGCCGTAGGTCATCTCGTCGAAGCGGGCCGTCTTCCTGCCGAGCCGGTCGGCGAGGCCGAGCAGCACGCCGAAGACGATCAGCACGATCGCGACGATCCAGAGCGAGCGGAAGACGGTGCGGATGTACTCCTGCGCGAAGTAGCCCACCAGCACGATCGGGACCGTGCCGATGATGACGAGCCAGCCCATCCGGACGTCGGGGTCGGTGCGAGGGATCTTCCCGGTGATCCCCTGGAACCAGCGGGTCACGATCCGCGTGATGTCGCCCCAGAAGTAGATGACCACGGCCAGCTCGGTACCGAGCTGCGTGATGGCGGTGAACGTCGCACCCGGGTCGAAGGCCGCGGCGCCGTCGGGGTCGGAGAAGAAGAGGCCGACGAGGCGCAGGTGCGCGCTCGACGAGATGGGGAGGAACTCCGTCAGGCCCTGGACGAGGCCGAGCAGGAGTGCCTGGAGGAGATGCTCCACGCGGGGTGCCCTTCTGGTGGGGGTGTCAGTAGGTCGCCAGGAGGTCCCGGAGGACGCGACTGCCAAAGGCTAGTGCGTCGAGCGGGACCCGCTCGTCGACCCCGTGGAACATCGCCGGGAAGTCCATGTCCTCCCCCAGGCGGAGCGGGGCGAAGCCGTAGCCGGCGATCCCCAGCAGGCTCAGCGCCTTGTTGTCGGTGCCGCCAGACAGCAGGTACGGCAGCACGGGCGCGCCCGGGTCGTGCCGCTGCAGGGTGTCCGTGATCGCCTCGACGAGGTCGCCGGAGAACGGCGTCTCGAGCCCGATGTCGGTGTGGACGGTCTCGATCTCGACGTCGTCGCCGACGAGCTCGCGCACCTGGGCGAGGACCGCCTCCTCCTGGCCGGGCATGCAGCGGATGTCGACCCGCGCCTCCGCGGTGTCGGGAACCACGTTGTGCTTGTAGCCCGCCGTCAGCATCGTCGGGTTCGTCGTCGTGCGGAGGGAGCCGCGGATGAAGCCCTGCGCCGTGCCCGTGTGCAGCACGAGCTCGTCCGGCGCCGTCTGCGTCACGTCGACGTCGAGGATGCGCGCGACCTCGCGGAGCAGGGCCGTCGTCGTGTCGGTCAGGGCGATCGGCCACTCCTGACGGCCGAGTGCGGCGACGGCCTCCGCGAGCCGCGTGACCGCGTTCGCCCGGATCATCTGCGAGCCGTGGCCCGCCGTGCCCCGGGTGCGGAGCGTGATCCAGATCAGCGCCTTCTCGCCCGTCTGCAGCAGGTACGAGCGACGCCCGTCGATGTAGGTCGAGTAGCCGCCCACCTCGCTGATGGCCTCGGTGGCCCCCGCGAAGAGCTCGGGGTGTTCCTTCACCAGGAAGTGCGAGCCCAGCACTCCCCCGGCCTCCTCGTCGGCGAAGAAGCCGACGACCAGGTCGCGGGCGGGGCGCTCGCCGGAGCGGATGATGTCGCCGAGCGACGTCAGCATCATCGCATCCATGTTCTTCATGTCGACGGCGCCGCGGCCCCAGAGCATGTCGTCCTTGACGACGCCCGCGAACGGGTCGACCGACCAGTTCGCCGGGTCGGCGGGCACGACGTCGAGGTGGCCGTGCACGACCAGGCCCGGCTTCGCGCTGTCGGCGCCCTCGACCCGGGCGACGACGCTGACGCGCCCCGGCTCGGACTCGAAGAGCTGAGGCTCGAGGTCGAGGGCCCGCAGGGCCTCGGCGACGTACTCGGCGGCGTCGGCCTCGCCCTCGGACCGGCCGCCGCCGTAGTTGGAGGTGTCGAAGCGGATCAGGTCGCGCGCGATGACGGCCGTCTCGTCGAGGTCGTGGTGGTCCGGCTGCGATGCGCTCGTCGTCATGTCGTCCACGGTACCCGGCGACCGCCTCCTGCCCGTGGTCAGGAGCGCCTCCGTGGCCGTGCTAGTGTTTCGTGGTCGGCTTCGGCAGGCACCATCCAGTCCGGGTGGCGGAAATGGCAGACGCGCTAGCTTGAGGTGCTAGTGCCCGTATAGGGCGTGGGGGTTCAAGTCCCCCCTCGGACACCGGTCGCAAGATCGAGACATTGGTTGAGACAGTGTCAGGACAAAGGCCCCGCTTCGGCGGGGCCTTTCTTCTTGCCGCCGCCGGCGCGCCGTAGGGTCGGCTCATGTCGCTCCTCATGGCCGCCACACGCTCGCTGCTGTACCTGTTCCCCCGCACGACGCGCAGCGAGGAGAGCGTGCGGCGTGAGATGGCGAAGCGCGGCCCGGAGGCGGCGCCGTTCCCCCGGGGGCTGCACCGCGTCGCCGTCGTGACCGAGACGACCGTCGAGGGGCAGCGCGTCGTCCGGATCACCCCGCGCCGGGGCGCGACCGGGGCACATCTGATCTGGACGTGCGGCGGTGCGTACGTGTACCCGGCGCTGCGCACCCACTGGGCCCTCCTCGCCCGGCTGGTCCGCGCCTCCGGAGTGACGGTCACCGTCCCGCTGTACGGGCTCGCGCCCGAGCACGACGTCGACGACGCGGTGCGGCTGCTCGACGCCGTGCACGACGGCCTCCGCGACGAGGGGGCCGACGTCGTGCACCTCGGCGGCGACTCGGCTGGCGGCGCGCTCGCCCTCGCCCAGGCGATGCGGCACCGCGACACGGGCCGGCCCGCCGCCTCCTCGGTGCTGCTGGTGTCGCCCTGGCTCGACGCGACCCTGAGCGATCCCGAGGTGCCGTGGCTCGCCGACCTCGACCCCATGCTCGGGCGGGGCGGCCTCGTCGTCGCCGGGGCCTGGTGGGCCGGCGACCGTGACCGTCGAGACCCGCTCGTCAGCCCGCTGTTCGGCGACCTGGCCGGGCTCCCGCCCGTGTTCACGTACCAGGGCGACCGCGACCTGTTCGTCGCCGACGCGAAAGAGCTGGCACGGCGACTCGCCCGGGTCGACGGACGCGGCGAGCTCCGCGTGTACCGCGGAGCGTTCCACGTCTTCGTCGGCGCGCCGTGGACGAGGGAGGCGCGGCGAGCGACCGCGCTCCTGGCCGGCGTGCTACGAGGCCGGCCCTGACCTCCAGGTGCCGGCCCGCGCCTCCGTCCGGCCCGGGATCGGCCTAGTCTCGGCGGCGACGAGAGACGGCCCGCACGAGCGCAGGCCGGACGAGAGGGAGAACACCATGGAGCACACCAGACTCGGCACGAGCGGCCTGCGGGTCTCGACCGTCATCCTCGGCTGCATGAGCTTCGGCGTGCCGGACAGGGGAGCCCACGAGTGGACCCTCGACGAGGAGGCCTCGCGGCCCTTCATCCGCCGGGCCCTCGAGCAGGGCATCACGACGTTCGACACCGCCGACGTCTACAGCGACGGCACGAGCGAGGAGATCGTCGGCCGCGCGCTCGCCGACTTCGCGCGACGGGACGAGGTCGTCATCGCCACCAAGGTCAACGGCCGGATGCACGACGGTCCGAACGGTGCCGGGCTCTCGCGGGCCCACGTCATGAGCGCGATCGACGACAGCCTGCGCCGCCTCGGCACCGACCACGTCGACCTCTACCAGATCCACCGCTGGGACCCGGAGACGCCGATCGAGGAGACGATGGAGGCGCTGCACGACGTCGTGCGCTCCGGCAAGGCGCGGTACATCGGCGCGTCGAGCATGTGGGCGTGGCAGTTCGCGAAGGCGCAGCACGCGGCCGACCTCGGCGGCTGGACCCGCTTCGTCTCGATGCAGGACCAGTACAGCCTGGTGCAGCGCGAGGAGGAGCGGGAGATGCACCCGCTCTGCCTCGACCAGGGCGTCGGCGTGGTCCCCTGGTCGCCGCTCGCCCGCGGCAAGCTGACCCGCGACTGGGACGCCACGACCGCGCGGACCGAGACGGACCGCTTCGGGCAGACCCTCTACAAGCAGCAGGAGGAGGGCGACCGTCGCGTCGCCGCGGCAGTCGCCGAGGTGGCCGAGGAGCGCGGAGTCTCGCGCGCGCAGATCGCCCTGGCGTGGGTGCGCCAGCAGGAGGTCGTCTCGGCGCCGATCGTCGGCGCGACGAAGATGCAGCACCTGGACGACGCCGTCGCCTCCGCCGACCTCTGGCTGACGGACGACGAGCTCGACCGGCTCGAGACGCCCTACGTCACCCGGGAGAACGAGGGGTTCTGACCCACGGGGCGCGGCGTCCGTCTACTGTGAGCCGCACGGGCGGCGAGGACGCCGACCGCCACGACGAACACGGAGGCACCCCATGGGCACCGAGCACCACGGCACCGACGAGCAGCACGAGCACACCGAGCACACCAGCACCGAGCACCACGAACACCACGAGGGCCACGTCGACGGCGACACGCACGTCTCGCACGAAAGCACGACGTCGAGCGAGTCCGACGGTTCGTACGTCGACAGCGACATCCCGGAGGACGGCGGCACGACCGCCGGCCCGCACGACGGCGAGGCCGACGGCTCGTACACCGACTCGGACGTCCCCTCCGACCGCTGACGCAGCCTGGTCGCACTCCCCCCGCACGACGCCCCGCGCCTCCTCGAGGCCGGGGCGTCGTCGTGCGCGCGGGCTTCGAGCCGCCCGGTCGTGGTCGCGGCCGGGCATGGCCGAGCCCGGCCCGGCGGCTCGCCCCTCGTGCTGCCCGCAGAGTACGGTCGTCGCAGGGAGGAACACATCCATGACACAGCGAATCATCATCCTCGGCGGGGGTTCCGCCGGGCTCACCGCCGCACTCGAGCTCCAGAAGCGTCGTCCGCCGCAGAGCGCCAGCATCACGCTGGTCGACCAGTCGCCGTACTACACGTACCAGCCGTTCCTGCCGGAGGTCGCGGGCGGGCACATCGCCCCGCGCGACGTGACCGTGCAGCTCCGGAAGGCACTGCGCAAGACGTCCGTGATCGAGGCCGGGGTCACGGGCCTCGACTCCGCCGCGAAGAAGGTCACCGTCACCACGGCCGACGGCCGTGACCAGGTGCTGGCCTACGACCAGCTCGTCGTCGCCCTCGGCGCCGTCACGCGCACCTTCCCGACGCCCGGCCTCGCCGAGAACGGCGTCGGCTTCAAGAGCGTGGAGGAGGCGCAGTACGTCCGCGACCGCATCCTCGGCAACATCTCCGAGGCCGCGTCGGTCACCGACGCCGCCACGCGTCGCAAGCTGCTCACCGTGGTCTTCGTCGGCGGCGGCTACACCGGCGTCGAGGCGATGGCCGAGCTGGACGACGCCGCCAAGGCGGCCGTCGACCAGTTCCCGAGCCTGTCCCGCGACGAGCTGCGGTTCGTCCTCGTCGAGGCGCTCGACCGCGTCGCGCCCGAGGTCGGCCCCGAGCTCTCGAAGTGGACCCTGGGCCACCTGCGCGGCCGCGGCATCGACGTGCGCCTCGGCACCACGATGCCCTCGTGCGTCGACGGCGACGTCGTCCTCAGCGACGGCGAGACGATCCCCGCCGGCACCATCGTGTGGACGGCGGGCGTCAAGCCCAACCCGGTGGTCGCCGACCTCGGCCTGCCGCTCGGCCCGAAGGGCCACGTCAACGTCAGCGCCACCCTGCAGGTCGAGACCGAGCAGGGCGAGAAGCTCGACGGCGTCTGGGCGCTGGGCGACGTCGCGCAGGTGCCGAACCTGCTCGCCGAGAAGCAGCCCGCCTACTACCCGCCGAACGCACAGAACGCCGTCCGCCAGGCCGTGACGGTCGCGGACAACGTGATCGCGGCGCTCTCGGGCGCCCCGGCCTCCGAGTACCGTCACGAGTCGCTCGGCACGGTCGCGAGCTACGGCATCGGCAAGGGCGCGGGCGTGCTCAAGGGCGTGTCCGTCACGAACGTGCCGGCCTGGCTCGCCCACCGCGGGTACCACCTGTACGCGATGCCCACGCTGAACCGCAAGTGGCGCATCCTCACCGGCTGGATCACGAACTTCTTCGGCGGCCGTGACCAGACGCCGCTCGTCGGCCTGAAGGACCCGCGTGCCGGGTTCCTCAAGGTGACGCCGGTCGTCCAGCCCAAGTCGGACCCCGCGACCGAGTCGAAGAGCGCGGCGAAGCCCGCGACGAAGACCGGCGCCGCGAAGAAGTAGCGCGACCGTCAGAGCGCAGGAGGCGCGTCCCGGGTGACCGGGGCGCGCCTCCTTCGTCGTCAGCAGTCGCCGCGACCGTGTCGCCCCTCGTGCACGGTGTCGCCGGACCGTCTGCGGCCGCGCCGTCGGTTCGTGTAGCCTCACGAGCACTGAGGTAAAAGGCGTCGCGCTCTGCGACGCACCCGCACGCGGCATCGAACGAGTCGCCACTTCTTCCCAGAAGGAGTGCGCCCCCGTGTCCCCCAGTACCTCTCTCTCCCGCGGTCGGCTGCGCGCCGGCGACGCGCCTCCCCGGTTGTCCGACGCGTGGATCGCCCTGGCCGGGTTGTCCGCGGTGTTCCTGTTCGAGATGCTCGACACCTCGGTCCTCAACGTCGCCCTGCCGACGATCGGCCGCGAGCTGGGCTCCTCGACGACGGGCCTGCAGTGGGTGTCGGGCGCCTACGCGGTCGCCTTCGGCGGGCTCATGCTGCTCTTCGGCGCCGTCGCCGACCGGGTGGGGCGCCGCCGTGTCATGCTCGCGGGCCTCGCGCTGTTGGCCGTGGCGAGCCTCGCGATCGTGGCGGTCACGACGACCGAGCAGCTCATCGCCGTCCGGGTGCTGACGGGCGTCGCCGCGGCGATGACCACCCCCGGGTCGATGGCGCTGGCGTTCCGGCTCTTCGACGACGAGGGCCTCCGCGTCCGGGCCCTGACGGTGATCTCGACCGCGGGGCTCGTCGGCCTCGCCGTCGGCCCGACCGTCGGCGGGTTCGTGCTCGCCGTCGCCCCGTGGCAGGTGCTGCTGCTGGCCGACGTGCCGATCGCGGTGCTGGCGTTCGTCGGCATCCGGTGCGGCGTCGCTCGGGACGATGCCGCGGGGGTGCGGCCAGACCCGGTCGACGTGGGCGGGGCGCTGATCGGCACCGCGACCGTGACCGGACTGCTCGTCACGCCGACCGTCCTCGTCGGGCCGGCCACCGCCTCCTCGTGGGGGTGGGCCGCCGTCGTGCTGACCGTCGCGTGCGGGGCCGGGTTCGTCGTGCGCCTGCGGACGGCGCGGCACCCGGTGGTCGACCTGCACCTGCTCGCCCGCCCCCTGGTGTCGAGCGGCCTCGCGTTCAAGGCCGCGTCGGGCCTCGCCGTCGCCGGGCTGTCGTACCTCGTGACGCTGCAGCTGCAGTTCGCCTGGGGCTGGCCTCCGGCCCTCGCCGCCGTCGGCACGCTGCCGCAGGTCGTCGTGCTCCTGGCCGGGGGTCGCCTCGTGGGGCCGTTCGTGCAGCGGGTCGGCCTCGGCCGGGCGGCGTGGGTCAGCGCGGCCGCGGTCGTGTCCGGCCTCGCGGTCTTCGGTGCCCTGAGCCGTCACGGCTACGTCTGGGTGCTCCTCGCTCTCGTGCTCGTCGCCGCGGGCATGCGCGTCGTCGGCGTCGTGGCCGGAGCCTCCGTGCTGACGGGGCTGCCGTCGGACCGCACCTCGGTGGGCGCCGCCCTCGTCGACACCTCGAGCGAGCTCGCAGGAGGTGCGGCGGTCGCCGCGGCCGGGACGATCGTCGCCGCGATGGTCACCGGGAGCATCGCGACGAGCACCTGGACGGCCGCGCGCTTCGAGACGTTCCAGGACGCGCTGACGGTGGCCGGCCTCGGCCTCGCCGCCGTCGCCGCAGTTCTCGTCGTGGTCGGGATGCTCCGGGCACGAACCGCCGACCTGGCCCCCAGCACCACTGCACCTGCCCCCTCGACCACTTCCACCCCCACCACCCAGGAGCCCTCTCGTGCCTGACACCACCGCCCTGCCCCGCCCCCCGTTCGACCCCGAGTTCGGGCCGTTCCTGGAGGCGATGGACGCCCGTGGCCGTTTCCGCCTCGAAGCCGAGATGCTGCCGCGGATGCGACAGCTGGACATGACGGAGGCGCAGCTCGACGAAGGACTGCGCGCCCGCGGCCTCGAGAGGCGCAGCATCACCGTCCCCGGGCACCTCGGCGACCCGATCGCCCTCGCGGTCGTGCAGCGCATCGGCCGAACCGGGACCGCGGCCTGCGCCTACGCGATCCACGGCGGCGGCATGATGTTCGGCCACCACCTCGGCAACCTCGACTCGTACGACGACTGGCTGTTCGTGCACGACGTCGTCCTGGTCAGCCCCGACTACCGTCTCGCCCCGGAGCACCCCGACCCGTACCCGGTCGAGGACTGCTACGCCGGCCTCGTCTGGGTCGCCGAGCACGCCGACGAACTCGGCGTCGACCCGGGGCGGGTCATCGTGGTCGGCCAGAGCGCCGGGGCCGGACTCGCCGCCGGCACGGCGCTCCTCGCCCGCGACCGACAGGGGCCGGCCCTCGTCGGGCAGGTGCTCGTGAGCCCCATGCTCGACGATCGCGACGCCACCCTCTCCGCCCGTCAGTACGACGGCGTGGGCGTCGCCGACCGAGAGATGACCCGGTTCGGCTGGGACGCCTACCTCGGCGACCGTCGCGGCGGTGACGACGTGTCGATCTACGCCGCTCCCGGCCGCGCGACCGACCTCGCGGGCCTTCCGCCGGCGTACGTCGACTGCGGCAGCGCCGAGGTGTTCCGCGACGAGACCGTCACCTGGGCCAGCGCACTCTGGGCGGCCGGCGTGCAGGCGGAGCTACACGTGTGGCCGGGGGCGTTCCACGGGTCGACGAGCATGATGCCGGGGGCGACCCTGTCGCGCCGGGCCGTCACCGCCCTGCGCGAGTGGACCGGGCGCCTCCTCGACCCCACACCCTGACGCCATCCCGGGGCGGGCAGGTGGATCGCCCGCTCCGGGCCCGCCCCTGGACGACTCGACGTGACGAACGTAGTTCCCCGCGTGACTTCCACAGGGGATCCCCCATCCGGCGGTCAGGACTTCTTCACAGAGAACGGGAGGGCCGGCCTGGAGCTGGGAACTGTCCTACGCGGTCGCCTGAGGGTCGGTTGCCGGGAACGGTTCGCGGTGAGCCTCTGTCTCAGTTGCATGACTCTTCTGGGTCTCCTCTACCGCCGCAGGTGCCGTTGGCCTAGACATGCCTGATGTGAGAGGAGGGCTCATGCGGAGCAAGAAGCAGATCAGGAGCAGGCGGACGGTGGCCGTCGTGTGCGCCGTCGTCATGGCGCTGATCCTGTTCGTTCCGTGGCCCATCCAGAGCACGTCCTCATCGTCGGCCTGCGCGTTCGACCCCACCTCACCAGATCGATGCAACGACTCGATGGTCGTCGAGGTCTCGTTCCTGAGCATCTTCCAGCTGCTGGTCCAGAGCCTCTAGACGATGATGCGTCACCGCGAAGGATTCCCGACTCGAGGCCTTCTCGGCTCACCGTGAGCGGCCCGCTCTTCTCGTCGCTCCCTGGCGGCGCGGTCAAGGAATCAGACAGTCCGCACACCGAGCAGACCAGTCGTCCATCCCCTATCGGACGATGACGCGCCAAGCGCCCTTCTCGGTGCTCGCCACCGAGGAGAAGCTGACTTTCGTCACGCCCTCGCGGGACGACTCCGGGATGTCCAGCTCGACCACGCCTTCGGCGCAGCTCGCACGGGCGGACGTCGTCTCGACCGCACCCGCACCCGTAGCCGACGTCAGACCGAACAGCCCCTCGACAGATCCGTCGCCGAAACACTCGAGTTCCACTCGCCTGATCGTCACGGGCTCCTCGAAGGTCGCCGAGATCTCGTCGCCGTCTGCTTCCTCGCCCCGCTCGACGAGCGATGCCAAGACGGCCAGCACGTCGCCGTCGTCCTGCACCGATGAAGGCGCCTGGTCGAGCCACAGAGCGATGTCGCGGGCCTGCTCACCGGGATCGTCCTCCGAGCACCCGGCGAGGCTGACAGCGCAGAGGGTCACGACGAACAGGCAGAGCGATCGAAGGCGCACGATCGAAGGATGGCATGAAGCGCACTTCGTCGGGACGCCCCACTGCGAGGGCCCGGCGAGCGTTCCCCATCTGGGACGGCCTCTGAAGTGATGACCGATCCATCTCATGACAGGATCTGCACCGTGACCCTCGCGCTCGTGTGCCTCACCGCTGGCCTCATCGGTCTTTGTGCCGGCGTGTTCCTCATTCGGAACCGTGAGGTCGTCAGTGCGAAATTCAGCGTCGCGGCCGGCGTGGTGATCATCGTCGGATCGCTGGTACCGCTGTTGATCGGTGCCGTGGTGCTGCTGGTGACGGTGGCGCCGGGCATCTCCCTCTCGTAGCCGGCCATCGACACTCTCGAAAGGACCCCTGTGGCGTTCTCCCTGACCTTGATCATCATCGGCGCCCTCGGCGTAGTCGGGGGCATCTGGCTGGCGATGGACAAGCGCGCAGCGAGCGTCGTCGGTGGCGTCATCATCGCGCTGCTGTCCCTCGTGCCGGTCCTCGTCGGGGTGGTCTTCCTCACCTGGGACACCACCGGCTGACGACTCATCCGCAGGGCGCACCCCTCTCGGGCGCCAGACGGACGCGTCCATGGTCGCCGTCGCCGAGGATGGGCAGATGGACGAGTACGCCCCGCCCCGCCTCGGCCGGCAGCTGCTTCTGCTCGCCGGCTTGTTCTTGGTCATCGGGCTCATCGTCGCGGGTGTCGTGGCGGCGCCGATCATCGCGGTGAACACGAAGCTGAACGAGCCGGGCGAGTTCGGCGTCTGCAACCCCTTCTCCACGCGCTGCCACGACGTACCGCTCGAGACCATCAGCACCGTGACAGGGGTGGACTTCCCCGAGGGGGCGAAGGTCATCACCTCGGAAGCCGTGGAGCATTCGATGCTGGGCATGGGCATCGAGTACGTCGAGGGCGCCGTCGAGGTGCCCGACGGCTGGGCCATGGAGCAGCTGCCGGAGAGCCCCGGGAACTCCTCGATGGTGGAGCAGGAGCTCCTGGACCTCGGGGCCGACTCGATCGTCGTTTCCGCGGAGAGGACGGGCTACCTGCAGTACGGCCAGGGACAGGTCGACGACCAGAACGTCGTTGCGGTCTGGAGGCGCACCGACCGGTGAAAGAACCCGGCTCGCCCGACGCCCCGCACTACCCCGAACGCCCTGCGAGCTGCGGCCCCGAATGGGATCCCCTATCGGGCATCGTGGCTGACTAGGTCCAGTCGTCGGGCAGGCTTGTCCCAAGCCGCTTGTCGGAGTTCCGCGAAGACGAGGTGCGTTTCTGCTGTTCCTGTTCCTCGAACTTCGCGTCCCGAGCTGCTTGTTCTGCCCGATTCAGACGAGCGTCCTTGATGCCTCTGAAGATGAAGCCAACGAGGAGGACGACGAAAACGCCTAGCCAGAGCATCCAGGAGACAAAGGTGGGCACGTCGAAGATGGCTCGGTAGAGGAATGCCCCCTGCACGCCCATCGCAGCCATGGTCAAAGCCGCAGTACGAACCCCGCGCTCAGTTGTTCCCGGAAGAGGGTCGTACTTGTTCATGGCCACCTCCAAGGATCAGACCACTTTGTGCCCAGCTCCCTGGACGATCCCCTATCGGGCCCCGCCCTGCGGCCTCGACCACGCTGTCGAAGTTCGCTAACTTCAGACATCACTACTTCTCGGAGGCGCTGTGCTCTCGATCGTCATCGTCCCAGTGGCTCTCATCATCGTGCTGGCCCTGCTCGGGATGGCCATCCTCGGGACTGCCAGAACGAGCCTTATCCAGAAGCGCCAGGATGCTGAGGCGAGAGAGCGTCGGCAGGCCCGTGCAGATCGAGGGAGGACAGGTGACGCGACCGCGAACACCGCTAGGACCTTGGGCTCTCCAGGCAACGAGGCGGTCCGCTAGCCGATCCCTTGTCGGGCACCGCTCAAGACGACGGCGCTGCTGACGCTGAGACTTCGTAGATGGTCTCTAGCCCGTCTTCCTCATCCCATTGCTCGCCAGTCTCCACGAACCCGTAGCTAGTGACGAGTGCTCGTGAAGCCACGTTGTCGGGACTGACCGTGGCGCGGACCATGCTCACGTCCGGGTGGCGTTGCGCGACAGCGAGCAACGTCTCCAAGGATCTCCTCGCATAGCCCCGACGGCGCTGCGCAGGATCCACGCGATACCCGATCTCCACCATGCCCGCCTCGTCCGGGGCACCGTGAAAGCCGGCCAGACCCACCGGCGTCGTGACCTGCGGGTCGATCATCAGGCGCGTGATCCACGGCAGATCTGTGGGGGTCCTGCGGATCTGCTCGCTCCTCATGCGCCACAGAGCGACGCACTCGGGCCCTGCGACACAGGGCGACACGTGGCGAAGAGGGAGCGAGGCTGACTCGCCTGCTGCCAACGCGCGGAGGATGCTCTCCGGCACGATGTCGAGATGGAGTCGCGACCGGCGGGGCTCGGGGTGACCCCAGGGGGAGCTTGTGATCGTCATCGGCGGGAAGCCTGGCACAGTCGCTCGCGCACCGCCCTCTGACAGACAGTCCTAAGAGGTGAACTCGATCTCAGGAACGGCCCCGTCGTCCAGCAAGAAGTAGCCGAGGAACACCACGGGTTCAGCGGCGGTGTCGAACTTCGAGACCACGACCCCAGCGGGCTCGTAGAAGACGTCACCAGCTCTCAAGACGATCTCCGTGCCCGTGCCGATCTGGAAAGTGACGGAGCCGCTCTCGATCGTTCCGAAAACCGGCCCGTTGTGCGTGTGGGCACCGCCGGTCGTGGCGGGCGCGATCGAAATTCGGCGCACCTCCACGTGGGAGACGCTGGTCACGGCGGCGAGCTTCTGATCCATCAGAGTCGTTCGAGCAACAGGTGAGTCAGTCATCGCCGCAGCCTGTCACGTCCTGTTGAACCATCCCCTATCGGACGGTTCGTTGTTCAGGAGAGCGGGCTGAGAACGACGTCGCCTGTACCCGAATCGATGTACAAGACCGGTGGGCCGCCTCGATTCAGATGCTCTGAGTCGACGGCCGGGGCTCAGGGGCCAGCTGGTGGATCGACCACGAGCTCCCGCTAGGGCTGCGGCACGGGGATGCCGCGCGGCAGCCGGATCGCGACGATCGCGCTGACCGCGAGCAGCGCCGCGGCCGTGCCGAAGGCCACCTCGAACGAGGCGACGTCGACGAGCAGCCCCGCGACGAGGGGGCCGGCGATCGCCCCGACGTCCGAGCACATCGAGAAGATCGCCACCGGGCGACCGCCCCGCGCCCCCGCCGCGTCGCCGACGAGGGCGGCCGGGGCCGTGCCCATGAACGCCGTCGCGACGCCGTAGACGGCCAGCAGCGCGCCGAGGGTCACGAGTCCGGGGGCGAACGGGACGGCAGCGAGCGAGACAGCGGCCACCGCGAACGAGCCGATCACGGCGGGTCGCCGACCCACGGTGTCGACGAAGCGGGACGCCGGCGCGAGCGCGAGCGTCTGCGCCACGGCGGCGACGGCGAAGAGGACACCCGTCCACGAGGTGGGCTGGAGCAGCACCTCGACGACCAGCACCGGCACCAGCGCGCTGCGGACGCCGAGGGACGACCAGCCCTGGGCGAAGCTCGCCACGCACGCCGCCCGGAACCGCACGTCGCGGAGCACGTCGGCGAGAGGACGCGCGGGCTCCGCGGCCGCGGCGGCGGCCGCCGCGTCGCCTCGGCGCGGGGGGCTGAGCAGCAGGATGCCGACGACGCCCGCGACCGCGAGCGTGCCCGCGTAGAAGAAGAAGGGCGCGGTGAGCGAGACGGTCGCGAGGAGGCCGCCGAGCGCCGGCCCGGCCATGCCGCCGACGAGGAACCCGCCCTGGTAGAAGCCGATCGACCGGGCGCGCCGGTCGGGCGTCGTCGACGCGAGCAGCAGCGTCATCGCGGAGATCGTGAACATCGCCGAGCCGATGCCGCCCACCCCGCGGAGCAGCAGCAGCTGGACGTAGTCGTGCGCGAGGCCCGCGAGGCCGCTCGACACGGCCACGATGCCGATGCCGACCGACAGGACCACGCGCTCGCCCGCGACGTCGATCATCCGGCCGACGAAGGGGCTCGCGACGAGGCGCATCAGGGCGAAGGCCGAGAGCACCGCGCCGACGGCGACGTAGCCGACGCCGAAGCTCGCCGCGTAGACGGGCAGCACGGGCACGACGACCCCGAAGCCGACCATGACGAAGAAGGCGATGACGCCCAGGACGACGACGTCCCGTCCGAGCCGTGCACGAGGAGGGCGGGGCGAGTCGCGGCGGGTCGGGGCAGGGCGGGTCACCGACCAAGACTAGGCGTCGCGTGTGACGCCGTGTTGCAGGCCCGTGGCGCCCGCGACGGTGCGCGACGACGATGGCCCGATGACTCGACGCATCCGGTTCAACGCCTTCGACATGAACTGCGTGGGGCACCAGTCCCCCGGTCTCTGGCGGCACCCCGACGACCGCTCGCCCGACTACACGAAGCTGAGCTACTGGACCTCCCTGGCGCGCCTCCTCGAGGCCGGTCGCTTCGACGGCCTCTTCATCGCGGACGTGCTCGGCACCTACGACGTCTACGGCGGCAACCACGACGCGGCGCTCCGCAACGGCACCCAGACGCCGGTCGGCGACCCGATCCTGCTCGTCTCGGCCATGGCGGCCGCGACCGAGCACCTCGGCTTCGGCATCACGGCCGGCACCGCCTACGAGCACCCCGTTCCGTTCGCGCGGCGCATGTCGACGCTCGACCACCTCACCGACGGTCGCGTGGGCTGGAACGTCGTCACCGGCTACCTGCCCAGCGCCGCTCGCAACATGGGCGCCGACGACCAGCTCGACCACGACGACCGCTACGACCAGGCCGACGAGTACCTCGAGGTGCTGTACAAGCTGTGGGAGGGCTCGTGGGAGGACGACGCCGTCGTCCGCGACCGCGAGACCGGCGTCTTCACCGACCCGACGAAGGTGCACGAGATCGGGCACGAGGGCACCTGGTACAAGGTGCCGGGCATCCACGTCTCCGAGCCGAGCCCGCAGAGGACGCCGGTGATCTACCAGGCGGGCGCCTCGCCGCGCGGCATCCGCTTCGCCGCCGGCAACGCCGAGTCGATCTTCGTCGCCGCCCCCACGAAGGAGCGCCTGGCCGCGACCGTCACGAAGCTCCGCGACGCCCTCGAGGAGGCGGGCCGCGACCGGTACTCGGCCCGCATCTACACGCTGCTCACGATCATCACCGACGCGACGCCCGAGGCCGCGGAGGCGAAGCACCGGGAGTACCAGCGCTACGCGTCGCACGAGGGCGCGCTGACCCTGATGTCGGGCTGGATGGGCGTCGACCTGTCGACGTACGCGCTCGACGACCCGGTGGGCGACGTGGAGAGCAACGCGATCCAGTCGGCGCTGGCCAACTTCCAGGCGCAGGAGGGCGACAGCGGCAAGGAGTGGACGATCCGCGACATCGCGGAGGCGGCCGGCATCGGGGGGCTCGGTCCGCGCATCGTCGGGTCGGGCGAGCAGATCGCCGACCAGCTGCAGGAGTGGGTCGCCGAGACGGACGTCGACGGGTTCAACCTCGCCTACGCCATCACCCCCGGCACCTTCGAGGACATCGTCGAGCATGTCGTCCCGGTGCTCCAGGCTCGCGGCGTCTACCCGACCGAGTACGAGCCGGGCACCCTCCGCCAGAAGCTCTTCGGCCGCGGCGACCGGCTGCCGGACGAGCACCACGGAGCCCGGCACAAGGCGTCCGCGAGGGTTCCCTCGGCCTGACGGGGAGTCCGCAGGAGGCGCGGTGCAGGCAGGTCCTGCACCGCGCCTCCCGCGTTCTGCTCGCGATCGTTACACTCCTCCGCTCCCTGCACGTCGACCCACCGCCTGACCGGGGATTCCGTGCCCGCGCGCAGGTAACGACCGGCGTGCCCGAGCGACCCGGGCGACGCTCGTCGCCTGGACAAGACCCGACGTGTCCTCGTTATGGTGGACGCCGAACGCCCGGTCCAGGCCGGGCGTTCGTGCGGACGGGTCGACGAGCAAGTGACGAGGAACGGGGATCAGATGGCGTGGGACTACGTGACGGGGCGGTGGGACCAGATCTGGTTCGCCTCGTGGCAGCACTTCTCGTTGGTGGTCCAGTGCCTCGTGCTCGCGGTGGTGATCGCCGTCGTCCTGGCCGCGCTCGTGTACCGGGTGCCCGCCCTCACCGCGGTGGCGAACGGCGTCTCGGCCATCGGCCTGACCCTCCCCTCCTTCGCCGTCGTCGGCCTCCTGATCGTGCCGCTCGGCTTCGGGGTCGTGCCCGCCGTGGTCGTCGTCACCTTCTTCGCGACCCTGCCCGTGCTGCGGAACGCCGTGGTGGGCCTGACCCAGGTCGACCCGGCTCTGGTCGAGTCCGCGCGGGGCATCGGGATGGGGAGCCTCCGCACCCTCGTGCAGGTCCAGCTGCCGCTGGCCTGGCCGGTCATCCTCACCGGCGTGCGCGTCAGCGCGCAGATGGTGATGGGCATCGCCGCCGTCGCCGCCTACTCGCTGGGGCCCGGCCTCGGCGGCTTCATCTTCTCGGGCCTGTCCCGAGCCGGCGGCGCGAACGCGCTCGCCTCCGTGGTCACCGGGGTGGTCGGCGTCGTCGTCCTCGCCCTCGTGCTCGACCTCCTGCTCGTCGGCCTCGGCCGCCTGACCATCTCGAGAGGCATCCGTGTCCAGAACTGACTCCCCCACCGCCTCCTCGTCCGCGACGGAGGTGTCGGGCCGCAGCATCCTGCTCGACCAGGTCACGAAGCGCTACCCGGGACAGGCCGCCCCGGCCGTCGACGGCATCACCCTCGAGATCCCGGCGGGCAAGATCGTCATGCTCGTCGGCCCCTCCGGCTGCGGCAAGACCACGACCCTCAAGATGATCAACCGCCTGATCGAGCCCACCGAGGGCCGGGTCGTGCTCGGCGACGACGACGTCACCGACATCGACGGCGACGAGCTGCGCCGCCGCATCGGCTACGTGATCCAGGCCGGCGGGTTGTTCCCGCACATGACGGTGGCGGCCAACATCGCGATAGTCCCCAAGATGCTCGGCTGGTCCAAGGACCGCATCACGGCCCGCGTCGACGAGCTGCTCGAGCTCGTCTCGCTCGACCCGGTGACCTACCGCGACCGGTTCCCCCGGGAGCTGTCGGGCGGCCAGCAGCAGCGCGTCGGCGTGGCTCGGGCCCTCGCCGCCGACCCGCCCGTGCTGCTCATGGACGAGCCGTTCGGCGCCGTCGACCCGATCACGCGCCAGCGTCTGCAGGACGAGCTGATCAACATCCAGCACGAGCTGCAGAAGACGATCGTCATCGTCACGCACGACTTCGACGAGGCCGTCAAGCTCGGCGACTGGATCGTGGTGTTCTCCGAGGGCGCGCACATCGTGCAGTACGACACCCCGGAGCGCATCCTCGCCGAGCCGGCGAACGAGTTCGTCGAGAACTTCATCGGCTCGGGCGCGGGGCTCAAGCAGCTGACGCTCACCCGGGTGCGCGACGTCGACCTGGCGGAGGCGGTGGTCGCCAAGGCCGGCGAGTCCGGCCGCGAGGTGGCCGCCCGCGTCGAGGCCGCGGGGCACGAGCACGCCGTCGTCGTCGACGACCGCGGCCGCCCCGCCCGCTGGCCGTCGCTGCGGCAGCTCTCGCGCCTCGACGTCGTGCCCGACGGGACGGATCCCCAGCTGCCCGTGATCGGCAGCGGGGCCACCCTCAACGACGCCCTCGACACGATGCTCGTCTCGAGCGCCGGCGCCGCGCTGGTCACCGGTCGACGTGACGCCTTCGTGGGCGTCATCACGGTCGAGGTCGTCATGGAGGCCATCACCCGGGCGCGCAAGGCCGCGGCCGTGGCGCTCGAGGGCGCCCCGGTCGGCACGAACACGGGCCCCCTGCCCGTCGTCGGGCAGCCGCAGGACGCGCCGCTCGCCGCCGAGGGCGACACCATCGCCAGCGACCCCGCCGAGGACGACCGCGTCGCCGACGGCGCGGGCTCGGCCGGGGACCGACCGTGACCGCCGTCGCCGACGTTCCCGCCGCCTCCTCGTCCGCCGGCCGTCCCCGGCGTGCCCGGCCGTCGTGGCTCGGCCTCGTCGTCCAGCCGGCCGCCGTCGCCGTGGTGTTCGCCGCGTTCTGCGTCTGGCTCGCGACCGCCGACCTCACGACCGCCGAGCGCACCACCCTGAACCCGTCGGCCCTGGTCACCTACACGGGCGAGCACCTGGCGCTCACCTTCGCGTCGGCGGCGATCGTCCTCGTGCTCGCCGTGCCCCTGGGTGTCCTGCTCACCCGCCGTCCGTTCCGGCGCGCGGCCGGGCCGGTGCTGGTGCTCGCCAACTTCGGGCAGGCGGCCCCTGCCGTCGGCCTGATCGTGCTGCTGGCCCTGTGGCTCGGCTTCTCGTTCTGGACCGCCGTCATCGCCCTCGTGCTCTACGCGGCGCTGCCCGTGCTGCGCAACACCATGGTCGGCCTGCAGAGCGTCGACGCGCGCCTCGTCGAGGCCGGTCGGGGCATGGGGATGTCCGCCGCCTCGGTCCTGTTCCGCGTGGAGCTGCCGCTCGCCGTGCCCGTCATGCTCTCCGGCATCCGCACCGCCCTCGTGCTGCTCGTGGGCTCGGCGGCCCTGGCGACGTTCATCGGCGCCGGCGGTCTCGGGCTGCTCATCACGACCGGCGTCAACCTGTTCCTGCCGAAGGTGCTCGTCTCGGGCGCCCTGCTCGTCGCCCTCCTCGCGCTGCTCATCGACTGGCTCGGCCGCGTGGTCGAGCACGTCGCCCGACCGAAGGGCCTCCGATGACCCCCACCGACGACCGACGTCCCCGCCTGCGGGCACTGCGCCGCGCCTCCCTGCTGAGCGTCGTCGCCGCCTCGTCCGCGGCCCTCCTGACGGGCTGCGGGCTCCAGCCTGCGACCGCCTTCGTGCCCGCCGTGGCGCCCGGCTCGATCGAGGCGATCGACGACCTCCCCGACGACGCCGCGATCACGGTCACGGCCAAGAACTTCACGGAGCAGCTGATCCTCGGCAAGATCGCCGTGCTCGCCGCCCAGGCCGCGGGCTTCGAGGTCACCGACATGACCAACGTCCCGGGCAGCGTCGCCGTCCGCCAGCTCATGCTCGACGGCGGCGCCGACATGACCTACGAGTACACGGGCACCGCCTGGCTCACGTACCTCGGAGAGGCGTCGGGCATCCCGGACAAGCAGGAGCAGTACGAGGCCGTGCGCGACGCCGACGAGGCCAACGGCCTCGTCTGGCTCGAGCCCGCACCGCTCAACAACACCTACGCGATGGCGGTCCGGTCGGAGGCGGTCGCCGAGCTGGGCGACGTCGCCACGCTGTCGCAGATCGCGGCCCTCCCCGTCGACCAGCGGACGTTCTGCGTCGAGGCGGAGTTCAACTCGCGGGCGGACGGCTTCGCCCCCATGCTCGAGCGCTACGGCCTCGAGCTCGGCGCGGCGGACGGGGTGCCGACGAGCAACGTGAGCATCCTCGACACGGGCACCGTCTACGAGGCCACCGACCGCGGCCGGTGCAACTTCGGCGAGGTCTTCACGACCGACGGGCGCATCGACTCCCTCGACCTGACCGTGCTGGAGGACGACCAGGGGTTCTTCCCCGCCTACAACGTCGCCCCGGTGCTGACCGACGACGTGCTGGCGACCTACCCTCAGCTCGCCGCGGTCTACGAGCAGATCTCGCCGGCGCTCACGGACGACGAGCTCCGCACCCTGAACCGCCGCGTCGACGTGGAGGGCGAGGAGCCCGCCGACGTCGCCTTCGACTGGATGGTCGAGGAGGGCTTCGTGACACGCCCGTGAGACATCGCCCGCGGGGTGATTAACACGGGCTAGACGCAGGGTGAACGGCAGGTGGCGACACCTGCCGTTCGTCGTCCCCCGTCTGCGGGGCGAGGGGGTGCGTCACCCGGTCTGCACGACAGCTGTCGTCGTATTACCGTCGATCGGCACCTGCACCGGCGGGCTCTGAACTGAGTCCGAATGTGCCTGTGACCAGGTGATACCACGTGCTCATGCGAGGTCGGACCGCAGGGGCGCCTCACGGCGGGCGGCGGGGAAGGCACCTCCCGGTCGCCCGGCCGGCGGGGACCCGGGCGCGACTCGCCCGGGGTGACGCGTCGCGGTGTCCCACGTGCGGGGGGCAGGGGAACCCCCGAACGGGGGGTCCCCTCCCGGGGGGTCCCCCACCTTAGAGTCGAGTCACCGGCAGCGGCACCCACCGCCCCGGAGAGCCACACCCGAACTGCTCCACCCGAACCGCTCCACCCACCCGAACGGGCCCTGCCGACGATCACCCGTCGTCGGCGGCGCCCAGCGACGTCCGTCGCCTGCTGCCGTACCCGCGGCCGCCTGCAGACGAGCCGTCGACCCCCGTCGTCCGGACGGACCCGAATCCCGACCGGACGGCTGTTCCGTTGCCCGTCGCCGCCCGAATCGGCGCCGGTGTCATTCGTCGCCTACCCGAGCACGAGTCCCCCATGCCCAGCAGCCCGTCGTCCCTCCGTACCCTCCTGCCCTCCGGCCGCCCCGCCGGATCCTCCTCCGCGTCCGTGCGTTCCGTCCTCGACGGATCGGCCGAGCCCGTCGACCTGCTCGCGCCCTCGCCTGCCTCCTCCGCGCCCGTCGTCACCACCGAGCCTGCGGCCGGGTCGGCGCATCCCGCGCGGACGTCGGCCCCCCTCGCCGAGCCCGCCGCCGAGACGCTCACCGGCGCCCGGTGGGCGCTCCGCTACCGGCGCCGCCTCCGGGTCGTCGACACGGCGGTCGTCGCTGCCAGCGTGGTGGCCGCCGCGGTCGTCGACGTGCTCGACGACCTGGTGGACCAGGGCGCCGGCTCGACCTCGGCGGTCGTGGACGGCGTCCTCGAGGCGCTCTGGCTCCCCCTCGTCGTGGCGGTCGTCTGGACCGCCGCCCTGGCCCTCTACCGCAGCCGTGACCTCGCCGTCGTCGGCAGCGGCGTCCTCGAGTACAAGCGCGTGGGCAGCGCCAGCGTCCTCGCCTTCGTCGTCGTCGCCGTCGGGTTCTCGGTCGCCGGGCACGTCGGCGGCCAGGAGTACTTCCTCGTCGCGCTGCCCGCGGGCGGCGCGGGCCTCGTGCTCGGCCGGTGGGGCATGCGCCGGTGGCTGGAGGCCCAGCGCGGCGCCGGCCACTTCCTCTCCCGCGCCGTCGTGGTCGGCAGCCGGGAGGACGTCGCCTACGTCGTCGACCGCATCGACGCGACGAGCGGCGCCGTCTACGACGTCGTCGGGGCAGCTCTGACCGACGGCGACCGTGACGGCTCCGGCGTCGTCGTCGGCGACCGCGTCGTCCCCGTCGTCGCGGGCCTCGACGACGTGCCGCGTGCCGTCTGGCGCCTCAGCGCCGAGAGCGTGATCGTCGCCGGCGACGCGGGCCGCGGCCGCGACTGGCTCCGCGACCTCGGGTGGTCCCTCGAGGGCCGCGCCACCGAGCTCGTCCTCGCCTCCCGGCTGACCAACGTCGCCGGTCCCCGCATCCACTTCCGTCCCGTCGAGGGACTTCCCCTGATGCACGTCGAGCTGCCCGAGTTCGACGGGCCGCGCCACGCGATGAAGCGGGTGTCCGACCTCGTCCTGGCCGGGGGCGCCCTCGTGGTGCTCGCGCCGCTCCTCCTGGTCCTCGCCCTCGTCGTCCGGCTCGACAGCGCCGGGCCGGTGCTGTTCCGCCAGCGCCGCGTGGGCCGTGACGGCCGCACCTTCGAGATGCTGAAGTTCCGGTCGATGGTCGTCGACGCCGAGCAGCTGCTCGGCTCGCTCGGCACGGCGGACGAGGGCGCGGGCCCGCTGTTCAAGATGCGCCACGACCCCCGCGTGACCCGCGTCGGACGCCTGCTGCGGAAATGGTCGCTCGACGAGCTGCCCCAGCTCTGGAACATCGTCCGCGGCGACATGAGCGTCGTCGGCCCCCGGCCGCCCCTCCCCCGCGAGGTCGCCGACTACGAGCGCCACGTGCACCGTCGGCTCTACATCAAGCCCGGCCTGACCGGCATGTGGCAGATCAACGGCCGCAGCGACCTCAGCTGGGAGGACAGCGTCCGCCTCGACCTGTACTACGTCGAGAACTGGTCCCTCACCGCTGACCTCGTGATCATGTGGCGCACGGTCCGCGTGCTCCTCCGTCACGACGGGGCCTACTGATGCGCCGCCGCACCCTGCTCCTGTCCGGAGCCGGCGTGGTCGTGCTGGCCGCCGCCGTCGTGGTGGCCGTCGTCGTCACGACCGGGTCGAACGAGGCGACGGCCAGCGGAGGAGGGATCGACGCCCCCGCGTACGTCACGACCGAGACCGGTGCCCCGGCCGTCGAGCGCGACGGTGCCGCGGCGCCCGACGACCGCGTGCAGGCCGACGTGGTCCCGTTCGCCGACTCCGTCGACTACCCGGACGGCCTGACCGTCACCACGGAGGCGGTCGACCAGGGCACGGTGACCGCGACCGGGGCCGGCGTGGTCACGGGGGCTCCCTACGTGGTCTTCGCCGTCACGGTGCACAACGGCACCGACGCGGACGTCGACCTCACGTCGGTCGTCCCGAGCCTGCGCGCGGGCAGCGACGCCGTCCCCTCCGCGCCGCTGTACGACGACGTCGACGTGGCCGACCTCGACAGCGTCGTCGCCGCGGGCGCCGACGTCACCGCCCGGTACGCGTTCGTCGTCCCGGACGACCGCCGCGACGAGGCCACGCTCTACCTCGACCTGGACGGCGTGCACGCGCCGGCCACCTTCACGGGGAGCCTCCCCCGATGACCGTCTCGACGCACGACGGGGTGCGCCGGGAGGGCGCGGCCCCGGCGGCACGGACTCGGCCGCGCCGCCGGTCGGACGTGCTCGGCGCACTGGGCGGCCAGGGCACGCAGGCCCTGCTCGGCCTCGCGGGGCAGATCGTGGCGGTGCGCCTGCTCGCGCCGTCGGACTGGGGCGTCTACGCCGTGCTGTACGGCGTCGTCGTCGTCTTCGCCGCCCTCGCCAGCGGCTTCGTCGGCGACTCGCTGACCGTGCTCGACCGTGGCTCCGCAGACGTCCGCCGCGGGCTCCTCGCCTGGGCTGCCGTCTGGTGCGTCGCCGCGCCGGCGGTCGCGGGCGTCGTGATCGGCGCCTCCGGCGTGCTCGCGCCGGCCGAGGCCGCCCTCTTCGCCCTCGCCGCAGGTGCCTTCGCCGCCGAGGAGGTCGCGCGACGCCTCCTGATGGCGCAGCTGCGCTTCTGGCGGCTCGTCGTCGTCGACCTCACCGGCCTCGGCGCGCTGCTCGGCACGGCCGGCCTGCTCGCGGTCGGCGGCACCACCGGGCTGCTGCTGCCGCTCGCCGCGCTCGGCGCAGGGCAGTCCGTCGCCCTCGTGACCGCCCTCGCGCTCGCTGGCCCCCGCCGGGCGACGACGGCCTCGCCGAGCTGGGCGACCGGCCACAGCGGGGTGCGGATCGTCGCCGCCTACGGGTCGCTCCGCGCAGCCCAGGCGGTCGTGCGACCGTCCTTGCTGACCGTGACGCGCCTCCTCGTGGTGCTGTTCGTCGGGACGGTCGCGACGGGCGACCTCGAGGCGGCCCGTGTGTTCGTGGCGCCCGTCCTGCTGCTCGTCGGCGGCCTGTCGACCTACCTGTTCGCGACCTTCGCCGTGGCCCACGCCGTGCCGACCCGGACGCTCGTGCGTCGTGCCGACCGGGCAGTGCTGCGGCTCCTCGTCGGCGCCCTCGCCGTCGGTGCCGTCGCGGTGCTGCTGGCGCCCGTCGCAGGCGAGCTGGTCGCGGGCCGGCCGCTCGACACCCTCGCGGTCGCCGGGTGGGCCGCGTACGCGGTGAGCGTCGCGGCCGTCACCCCGTACGGGTCGCTCGCGGCCGTCCGGGGCGGTCAGGCCCGCGTGCTCGCCGTGCGCGTCGCCGACTCGTTCTTCTCCCTCGCAGCCGCCGTCGCCGTCCTCGGCGTCGGCGCTCCCCCGGCCGCGGTGCCGTTCGCGCTCTGCGCCGGCAGCGTGCTCGGCGGGCTGCTCGTGCGGCGCGTGGTGACCAGCCTCGGCGACGCGGCCGCCGTGCCGGGCCGCCCCCGTCCCGCCGACCTCGGACCTCCTCCCCCCACGTCCGACCCCATCGACCGCCCCCTCGCCCTCACGACCCGACCCGCACCCGACCGCGGACGAGCAGACCGCTCGTCCGAGACCCTGACCGGAGAGACACGACCATGACCCCCACCCCTCGTCGAACGGCCCGCTCGGCCGTCGGCGTCCTCGCCCTGACGGCCCTCGTGGCCGGGGGCCTCGCCTGGGCGCCCACGGCCGCCTCGGCGGCGACGGCTGCCGCCCCCGGCATGACCGTCACCGGTGCCTACACCAGCAGCTCCCCGGCAGGCAGCGCCGCCGCCGCGAGCACGGCCACCGTCAGCTCCGACGTCCTCCCGACGCCGCAGATCAACGGCGTCGTCTGGAGCACGGCGGTCGTCGGCACCACGGCCTACGCGGTCGGCGCCTTCACGGCCGCCCGGCCCTCGGGCAGCGCCGAGGGGCAGAACTCGGTCACCCGCAACAACGCCATGGCGTTCGACGTCCGCACGGGCGCGATCCTGCCCTGGAACCCGAACCTCAGCGCGCAGGGCCGTTCCGTCGAGGTCTCGCCCGACGGTGCGACCCTCTACGTCGGCGGCGACTTCTCGACCGTGGGCGGCGTCGCCAAGAGCAAGATCGCGGCCTTCACCGTCTCGACGGGTGCCCTGAAGACGTCGTTCTCGGCCTCCATCTCCGGCTCCGTGTGGGGCATCGCCCCGACCGCCACGACCGTCTACGTCGTCGGCTCGTTCGGCACCGCGAGCTCGAAGGCCCGCGCCAACGCGGCCGCCTTCACGACCGCGACCGGCACGCTCACGGCGTGGAACCCCGGCACGGACAACATCACCCAGGCCGTCGTGGCGGCACCCGACGACAGCCGCGTCGTCATCGGCGGCCGGTTCCAGACCATCGGCGGCCAGCCGATCGTCGGCATCGGTGCGGTGGACGGCTCGGTCGGCGCGATCCAGCCCTTCGAGGCCAAGCCCATCTCGGCGCAGCAGGGATCCAACCGCTCCTGGGTGACCGACATGACGGTCGTGGACGGCGTCATCTACGCGACCGGCAACGGCGAGGGCGGCCACTGGTTCGACGGGCGCTTCGCGGCTCGCTTCGACACCGGCGCCCTCGTCTGGCTCGACAACTGCTACGGCGCGAGCTACGGCACGGCCGTCATCGGCCAGGTCGCCTACGCGGTCTCGCACTCGCACGACTGCACCTCTGTCGGCGCCTTCGCCGAGCAGTCGCCGTCCGTCTGGAAGCGCGCGACCGCCAACACGGTCGCCGCGACCGGCACCGACCAGGGAGGTCCGAGCGTCGGCAGCATCTACTCCGGCCAGGCCACCCCGACCCAGCTGCCGTGGTACCCGCTCGTCAACTCCGGCTCGTACACGAAGCAGTACCAGGGCGGCTGGTCGCTCGGCGCCTCGTCGAGCACCGCCAAGTACCTCGTCATGGGCGGAGAGTTCACGCAGGTGAACGGCAAGGCGCAGCAGGGCCTCGCCACGTTCGCCACGCGCGACACCGCGCCGAACAAGGTCGCTCCCCAGTACGCGCCGATGAAGCCCACGGGCCTCTCGCTCGCGTCGGGCAGCGTCCGCGTGTCGTTCCCCACGACCTGGGACTACGACGACGGCAGCCTGACCTACAGCCTGTTCCGTGACTCGGGCACGACCCCCGTCGCGACCCAGGTGGCGGACTCGCGCTTCTGGCGCCTCCCGACCCTCGGCTTCGTCGACGCCGGCCTCGCCCCCGGCAGCAGCCACACGTACCGCGTGTCGGTGACGGACGCCGCGGGCAACACCTTCACCGGCTCGCGCTCCGACGCCGTCACGGTGTCCTCGTCGGCGGGCGACCCGTACGAGAAGGCGGTGGCCGCCGACGGCGCCACCAGCCTGTGGACGTTCGGCGAGCCCTCCGGCACGGCCGTCTACGACCACGTCGGGTTCACCGACGCCACCGCGACGGACGCCGTCCAGCGCGGCACTGCAGGTCCGGTCAGCACGACTGCCGCCACGTTCCCGGGGCAGCAGGGCTCGACGGCAGCGGCGAACTCGCCGGTCGACGGACCCCAGACCTTCACCGTCGAGTCGTGGTTCCGCACGACGAGCACGTCCGGCGGCAAGATCGTCGGCTTCGGCAGCTCGCAGACGGGCAACTCGTCCAACTACGACCGTCACGTCTACATGGACGGCGCGGGGCGCGTGACCTTCGGCACGTATGCGGGCGGCACGCAGACCGTCTCGAGCGAGCCCGGCCTCAACGACGGCAAGTGGCACCTCGCCACGGCCAGCCTCGGCTCGACGGGCATCAGCCTGTCGATCGACGGGGTCAAGGTGGCCGCGCGCGGCGATGTGACGAGCGCCCAGGCCTACGCCGGCTACTGGCGCGTCGGCGGAGACTCCGTGGGCGGCTGGCCGAACGCCGGCAGCGACTGGTTCACGGGCGACGTCGCGGACGTGGCGGTCTACCCGACCGTCCTCAGCGCCGCGCAGGTGGACGGCCACTGGGTCGCGTCCGGTCGCACCTCGACCGTCCCTGCCGCGCCGACCGACGCCTACGGCAAGGCCGTGACCACCGACGAGCCGTCGCTGTACTGGCGCCTCGACGACACCGGCTCGGGCAGCACCGCCCGTTCGACGACGGCCTCGCCCGCGCCCGGCCTGATCACGGGCGGCGTGACCAAGGGCGTCGCCGGCGCCCTCGGCAGCACCGGCTCGGCCTTCGGCTTCGACGGACAGCAGGGCCAGGTCGTCCAGGTGCAGGACGCGCAGGCGCCCAGCACCTACAGCACCGAGCTCTGGTTCTCGACGACGTCCACCGCCGGTGGCAAGCTGATCGGCTACGGCGACTCGGCACAGGGGCTCTCGGGCAACTACGACCGCCACGTCTACCTGCAGGACGACGGACGCCTCGTGTTCGGCACCTGGACGGGCCAGGCGAACACGATCACGACCGACCGCGCCTACAACGACGGTGCCTGGCACCAGGTCGTGGCCACGCAGTCGAGCGCCGGCATGGTCCTCTACGTCGACGGCGTCGCCGTGGGCACGAACCCGCAGACCGGCGCCCAGGGCTACAACGGTCGCTGGCACGTCGGCGGCGACGTCACGTGGGGCTCCTCGAGCTCGTACGTGGCCGGGTCGATCGACGAGGTGTCGGTCTACCCGACGGCCCTGACCGCAGCTCAGGTGACGGCTCACCACGACGCCGGCACCGGGGTCGTCACCCCGCCGCCGGCCCCGGCGAACGTCGCCCCCACGGCCTCGGCCACGAGCACCTCGGTCGACCTGGCCGCCTCGCTCGACGGCAGCGCCTCCTCCGACTCCGACGGGACCGTCGCCTCCTGGGCGTGGGACTTCGGGGACGGCCAGGTCGGCACCGGCGCGACCGTGCAGCACGCCTACGCGGCTGCGGGCACGTACCAGGTCGTCCTCACGGTGACCGACGACGACGGCGCGACGGCCAGCACCACGGTGCCGGTGACCGTGACCGCCCCCGTGGTCGTCGCTCCCCCGGTCGTGACGCCGCCTGCCACCACCGCCTACGCCGCCGACGCCTTCGAGCGCCAGACGACGGGCGGCTGGGGCTCGGCGGACACCGGAGGCGCGTGGACGACCCCCAACGCGGTCTCGTCGTTCACGACCGCGCAGGGCGCCGGTCTGATCAAGATGGCGGCCGCCGGCTCCGGGCCGCAGATCTACCTGAACGGCGTGCAGGCAACCGACGCGGCCACCCGCGTCACCGTGGCCCTCGACAAGGTGCCGACCGGGGCGGGCGTCTACGCGTCCGTCATCGGCCGGGGCGTGACGGGCCAGGGCGACTACCGCGCCAAGGTCACGTTCCGCGCCAACGGCGCCGTCGCCGTCGCGCTGTTCCGCCAGGCGGCGGACGGCACGCAGACGGTCCTCGGCACCGAGAGCGTCGTGCCCGGCCTCACCTACGTCGCCGGACAGAAGATCGCTGTCGCCCTCGAGGTCACCGGCACGTCGCCGACGACCGTCCGGGCGAAGGTCTGGGCCGCCGGCGGCACCGAGCCGACGGCGTGGGCCAAGACCGCGACCGACTCCACGGCGGGCCTCCAGGCCGCGGGACGGGTGGGCTTCCACTCCTACCTGTCGGCCTCCGCCACCAACGCACCCGTCGTCTCCTCGTGGGACGACCTGACCATCACGAAGGCAGGCAACTGACCCATGACCCTCGACACCACCAGAACGACCGGCCGGGGCGCGGGGGCGCCCGGGGCAGCGCCCGCCGACGCGGACGCTGCACCCGGGGCCCGGCGGGCCGAGCAGTGGCTGCTCGACGCGGCCGACCTCCCGGAGGCGCCCCCGCGTCTCCCGGGCGGTCGCCGCAGCAGGGTCCTCGTCGTGCACTCGTCCGACGAGCTGTACGGCTCGGACCGCATCGTGCTCGAGGTCGTCGGCGAGCTCGCCGCCCGCGACGACCTCGACGTGACCGTGTGGCTCCCGTCCGACGTGGCCGTGGGGCCGTTGGGGCCGCAGCTCCGTGAGCTCGGCGCCCGCGTCGAGCGCACGGCGCTGCCGATCCTCCGACGGTCGCACCTCGGCCCGGTCGGCCTCGCCCGCCTCGCGCGGGACGCTGCCCGGACCGCGGCGCGGCTCGCCGGCCGGCACTTCGACCTCGTCTACTGCGCCACGAGCGCCTGCCTCGTCGTCGCCCCCCTCGCCCGCCTGGCCGGCGTGCAGCACGTCGTCGGCCACCTGCAGGAGCCGTGGGGCGACACCGACCGCAAGGGCCTCCGGCCCCTGGCCCGTGCCTGCACCGCCCTCGTGGCCGTGTCCCGCTCGGTGCTCGGCAGCTCGGGACTCGACGGCGACGACCGTGCCGTCGTCGTGCACAACGGCGTCCCGCGGCGGTCGCCCGACCTGGTCGCGGCACCGGAGCACCGCCTCCCCCACTACCTGATGGCCAGCCGCTGGAACTCCCACAAGGGCCACAGCACCCTGCTGACGGCCTGGAACGCGGCGGGCTGCCCCGGTCAGCTGGTCGTCCTCGGCGGCCCGCCCGCCGTCGGGGCCGGCGTCGACGTCCCGGCCCTCGTGCAGGCCATCGTGTCCCGGCCCGAGACCGTCACGGTCGTCGGCCAGGTCGAGGACGCCACCCCGTACGTCCGCGACGCGGACGCGATCGTGCTGCCCACCGACACCCTCGAGGGCTTCGGCCTCGTCGCCCTCGAGGCGTTCAGCGAGGGCCGCCCGGTCGTCGCCAGCCGCAGCGGGGGCCCGGAGGAGGTCGTCGTCGACGGCGAGACGGGCTGGCTCTTCGACCGTCGGGACGTCGACGCCCTCGCCGACCTCTTCGCCGGCCTCGACGTCGACACCCTCGCCGCCGCGGGCCGTCGTGCCCAGGCGGCCTACCAGGAGCGCTACACGCCCGAGAAGATGCGCCGCCGCATCGGTGCGGTCGTCTCCCGTGAGCTGCACCGCGAGCACGGCCAGGACCTGGCGGTGGCCTCGTGACGCGGCTGGAGGGGACGCCGGTGCGTCCCGAGGCGACCACCGCCTCCTCGGCCCCGTCGCGCACGCCCGTGCCGCACGAGTTCCGTGCAGCACTGGCCGCGCTGGCGTCGGCCCAGAAGTCGTCGAGCGGCGCACCTGCCTACTCGCGGTTCGTGAACCGCCGCCTCGGCCGGTGGGCCGCCGCCGCCGCGCACGTGCTGCGGGCGACGCCGAACCAGGTGACGGCGGTCAGCGCCCTCGCCACCTTCGCCGGCATCGCCGTCCTGGCCACGATGCCGGCCGGCTGGCTGCCCGCCGTGCTCGTGCCCCTGCTGCTCGTCGTCGGCTACGCCCTCGACTCGGCCGACGGGCAGCTCGCCCGTCTCCGCGGCGGCGGCAGCCCCGCCGGCGAGTGGCTCGACCACGTGATCGACGCGACGAAGATCGCGGTGCTGCACCTCGCGGTCTTCGCGTCGTGGGTCCGCGAGCCCGAGGGACGGGAGGCGATCCTGGCGCTCCCGCTCGCCTACCAGGTCGTCGCGACGGTCGCCTTCTTCGCGATCGTCCTCACCGAGCAGCTGCGCCGGGCCGAGTCCGTCGCCGCGGGCTCGCCCGTGCTCGTCCGCCGCCAGACCGGTGCCTTGTACTCGCTGGCGGTCGTCCCGACCGACTACGGCCTGATGTGCCTCGTCTTCGTCCTGCTCGCCTGGCCCGGCGCGTTCACCGTGGCCTACCTCCTGCTCTTCGCGGCCAACGCCGCCTACCTGCTGCTCGCCCTCCCCAAGTGGTTCCGCGAGCTCCGCACCGACCCGATGAGGACCTCATGACCAGCACCGCCCGCGCCGTCGTCGTCGACGACCGCCTCGACCTCGGGGACTACCTCCGCTA
Organism: Frigoribacterium sp. CFBP 13729; assembly: GCF_014841875.1. Classification (NCBI taxonomy): domain Bacteria; kingdom Bacillati; phylum Actinomycetota; class Actinomycetes; order Micrococcales; family Microbacteriaceae; genus Frigoribacterium; species Frigoribacterium sp. CFBP 13729. Next base: position 287,184 of record NZ_JACYUR010000001.1, read on the forward strand.
CGTCGCCCAGCACCTCGTCGTGGTCGTGGTGGCCGTCGTCCTCGGCCTCGCCGCCGGGGTGGGCCTCTCGCAGCTGGCCCCTGCCTCCTACACGGCCCAGGCCACGGTCTTCGTCCGGGCCGACGCGCCCGGCTCGAACCTCGACGAGCGCTCGGCCTTCGCCCTGCGCCAGGTCTCGTCGTACGCGCAGCTCGGCACGAGCGCCCAGGTGCTCGGGCCGGTCGCCCAGGCCCAGGGCGTCTCGCTCGCCGACCTGGGCGACCGCGTGACCGTGACGAACCCCGTCGACACGGTGGTGCTCCTCGTCTCGGCCACCGACGTCACGGCCACCGGCGCGGCCCAGCTCGCGGACACCGTCGCGGGGCGCCTGTCGGACACGGTCGACCAGATCGAGTCCACCGAAGGTGCCGACGGGCAGACGATCTCCCTCGACCTGACCGCGCCGGCGCCGGTCCCGACGACGTCGACGGGCCCGAGCACGGTCGTCCTCGGGCTGCTGGGCCTGCTGGTCGGCCTCGGGGTCGGTGTGGCGCTCGCGATCGTCCTCGCCCGGACGCGCCCCCGCGTCAGCACGGTCGACGACGTCCGTCGCGCGACCGGCCTGCCGGTGGTCGGCCAGCTGCCCGCCGTCGTGCGCAGCTCGGACGACCCCGACGGGCGCGGCGCCTCGGCGGCCACCCGCACGGCGCTCCGCGAGACCGTGCAGAACCTCCGTGCCCTGCGCGGCGGCGAGCTGCCGCGCGTGCTGCTGCTCGCCCGCACCGACACGGTGTCGGAGGCGGCCGGAGTCGACGGCGGCCTCGCCCGGGCCGTGGTCGAGCTCGGCTCGACCTGCGCCCTGCTGCAGTCGGACTTCGACACCCGCACCGTGTCGCGGCCCTCGACGGTCCCCGACAGCGCTCTCCCCGAGCTGACGGAGGCGGACCTCGCCGGCTACGACCGCGTGCCGGTCCCCGACGTCGTCGGCGCCTCCACCCGGTCGTTCGTCCGGTCGGGGGTCGAGCGGTTCTTCGCGGACCTGCGCGGCACCTACGACGTGACCGTCGTGCAGTCGGCCTCGGACTCCCACCCCTTCGCCCTGCGGACCGTGACGGCCGAGTCGGACGAGGTGGTGCTCGTCGTCCGTGCCGGGGCGACCCGCCTGGAGTCGCTCCGCAGCCTGACCGCGGAGCTGATGAGCCTCGACGTCGAGCCGATCGGCGTCGTGCTCGCGGGCGTGCCCCGCTGGCGCCGGGTGCTGCTGCGCGCCACCTGGCGCGACGAGGACTTCCGCCGTGTCGACCGCCCGGCCACGGGCCACGCGCCGGCCGCCCACGTGCGGTCGTCGGCGCCCCTGTCGTCCGCTCCGGTCGTGCCGTCCGGGACGGCCTCGCGGTCCGAGGCGTCCGCCTCGCGGGCGGAGGGCTCGACGAGCATCGCCGACCTCGTCCGCGACCCGTTCACGACGCCCGACCCTGCCGCCGACGCGCCGGTCGCCGAGACGGCCGTGGCTCCCGCCGCACCCGCGGACGAGTCCACTGTCTCTGCCGAGGCCGAGGCCGAGGCCGAAGCAGGGGCCGGGACTGACGAGACGACGACGCCCGCCGCCGCGCCGACCTCGAAGTCGGCGCGCAAGCCCCGCGGCAAGGGCCGGATCGTCCCTCGCCGTCCTGCACGCCCGGCCCGTGGACAGGATGACGCTCCGGACGCTCACGGCGACGCCGCTGCTGACGGCTCCGACGCGCGTCCGTCCGACGGCGAGTGACCGTGTCCTCCCCCGCGCGGACCGCCTCCGGCCCCGTCGTCGTGCCCGCGGCCTCGCCGCGCACGACGCCGTGGCGAGGCGCGACCGCGCTGCACGACGACCTGCCGGCCGCGCGCCACCTGGTCCGTCCGGCGGTCGTCATGACGGTGCTCGTGGCGTCCGTGGTCCCCTGGCGCACGGGCGTCATCTACGAGGGCGGCCTCGACCCGGTCGTCGCCGCCAAGGCGTTCCTCGCCGCGGTGGCGCTGGTGCTCGCCCTCACGGGAGCGCCCGCCGGTCGCGACGGCCGTCACCTCGCGAACCGCGTGGGCCCCGTCGCCGTGGCGTTCCTGCTCGCCTACCTCGGGATCGCCTTCGTCGGGGGCGTCTCGGCCGGGCTGACGACGTCGACGACCGTGCTCGTGGTCCGCGTGCTGATGGTCGCGGCGACGATCGTCGCCGTCGTCCACCGCAGCGAGCCGCGCGTCGTCGTGCGGTCGCTGCTGCTGGCCCTCGGCATCGTCGGGGCCGTCTCGGCGCTCTCGGGCCTGCAGATCTACCTGGCCGGGGGGCGCCTCGCCGGGACCCTGCCGGCCCTGAGCCCGAACGAGATCGCGCTGCTGCTCGGCCTGCCGCTGATCGGCGTGGTCCACCGCCTCCTGGTCCAGAAGGCGACCGTGGGGTCGCTCGCGCTGCTGGTCGTCCTGACCGGCCTGTTCGTCACGACGGGCTCGCGGGCCGCGTTCCTCGCGGTCCTCGTGGCCGTGGCCGTGGCCGTCGTCGCGGCTCGCCGTGTCCGGCCCACGGTCGCGGTCGTCGTCGCGGTCGCCGTGCCCCTCGCCGTCGCGCTGCTCGCGAGCACCGACGTCCTCGCCCGGGTGATCGAGCGCGGGGGCGACTCCGCGAGCATCGCCACCCTCAACTCGCGCACCATCGCCTGGAACACGGTGCTGCAGACCGACCCGGGCACCTGGGCCCGGTGGATCGGCTCCGGCCTCACCGTCAAGCAGGTCCCCGTCGCCGGTCAGTACTGGGCCGAGCAGGTCCTCGACAGCAGCTGGATCTCGGCGCTCGCGCAGGCCGGCGTCGTCGGTGCGGGGCTGCTCGCGATCTGGGTCGTCGTCGGCCTCGCCACGGCCGGCCGCGCCAGCCTCCGCGTCGTCGGCTTCGGCGCCGTGCTGCCCGCCTTCGTCTTCATCGTCATCAGGAGCGTCGTCGAGAGCGGGCTGGTCGACTCCAGCAGCGCCTTCGTGGCCTTCTTCACCCTGGTCGTGCTCGCCGAGTCGGCCCCTCGTCCCCGGAGCGTGACCCCGTGACCTCGTCCACCGACCTTCTCGATCCCCTGACCACCCGCCCCGGAGGCGCCGGTCGGGTCGGCTACGCCGCCGGCGCCTTCGACCTGTTCCACATCGGGCACCTCAACCTGCTGCGGCACGCGCGCCAGCACTGCGACCACCTGATCGCCGGGGTCGTGTCCGACGAGATGCTCGCCCTGACGAAGGGCATCACGCCCGTCGTGCCCCTGGCGGAGCGGCTCGAGATCGTCGACCACATCGACGTGGTCGACACGGCCTACGCCGAGACGGTGCCCGACAAGCTCGACGTCTGGCGCGAGCTGCGGTTCGACGTCTTCTTCAAGGGCGACGACTGGCGCGGCACCGAGAAGGGCCTGCGGCTCGAGCGCGAGTTCGCCGAGGTCGGGGTCGAGGTCGTGTACTTCCCCTACACGATGAGCACGTCCAGCACCGTGCTGCGCCGTGCGCTGCGGGCCCTGTCCGGCGGAGCGCCGGCACAGGAGGCGGCGACCGCCGAGCGGGCCCGCTGACGCGTCGCCCGCCCCAGGGTCCCCCGGTGCGGCCGCGGTGGTCCCTCCCCAGGCCGGTCCGGCGGACGCGACGCCGGGCCCGCCTGTGGACGACCGCAGGAGGCGGGCGCCGGGACACGACGCTGGTCCCATGACCGTCACCCCCGCCTCCCCGTCCTCGCCCGCCGCCGACCCGCACCGGCCCGTCGTCACCGACGACGAGCTGCTCGCCCGGGTCGAGAGCCTGGTGCCGGTCGCCGTGCGTCGGCAGCTCTGGACGCTGTTCCTCGACGCCGACCAGGTCCAGCTCCCCATGGTGGTGCCTCTCGAGGGCATCCCCGAGCGTCCGGACCGTCTCGCCGTCGAGCACTGGGGCGACGCCCTGGACGAGGTCGCGAGCGAGTTCGGGGTCGCCGCCGTCGTGTTCGTGCTCGAGCGTCCCGGGCCCGCGGTCGACTCGACGTCCGACGTGGCGTGGCGACACGCGCTCACGGGCCTCGCCGAGGCGCGTCGCTACGCCGTCCGCGCGGTCCTCACCTGCACGTCCGACGGCGTGGTGGCTCCCCCCGACGCCCGCTCGACGATCGTGACCGACCGCGACAGGTGCTCGCGGGCTCAGTCCTCGCCGAGCCGCCTGCGGCTCTCCGAGGTGCTCGCCGTGCGCTGACCCCGTCCCCGGTCGAGATGGCGCCACCAGGCGGTCTCGGCGAGCTCGGCCGACGTGTAGACCCCGAGGGCCTCCTGCTCGGACTCGACGAACGACCAGCGACGCAGCCGCCAGCCGGTGCCGAAGGCCTCGACGACCGCCATGACCGCGCCGTCCGGCGTCCGGCGGACGAACCAGCGGTCATCGGAGGCACGGTCGAGCATGTCCCGATCGTACCGGGACCGTCGCGACCGCCACCGTGCCCGGACGACCGGCCGACCGGCCGACCGGCCGACGGGCCGACGGGCCGACGGGCCGACGGGCCGTGCGGGTGTCCGGCCGGTCAGGCGAGTGCGAGGGGGAACAGGCTGCGCGTGTCCTGCGCGAGGGCTGGGTCGGGCAGGTCCTGCCGCCGCACCTCCTGGCCGTCCCACTCCACCCGGCGGAGCAGCACGGCCGCGCGGTCGTCGTCCTGGGCCGACACGGCGTCGCCGACAAGGCGGCCGAGTGCGAACGACCCGTGTCCGGCGTCCGGCACCGCCACGAGCTCCCCCTCGCCGAGGTGGGCGAAGGCCTCGCGCTGCGCGGTCCATGCTGGCGTCGTCCGGCCCCGGGGCGACGACTCGGAGATCGTGACGACGCCCGCCCGTCGCCAGTCGTCACCGGTCCGTGCGTCCCCGGGGCGCACCACCCAGGCACGCCGGGTCGCGGAGAGCGCCGCGTCGTCCGTGGGCGCGAGCGTCCCCTCATCGGCGCCCGGCCAGACGTAGTCGAGGTCGTCCGGCACGCCCGGGAACCTGCCGCGGTACCACTCGGGCTCCTTCTGCACGAGCTTCGACCGGTGGCTGCGGTGCACGGCATCGTCGCCGAGCCAGCTCGGCAGGTCCGCGGCGACCAGGGCCGACGCCGACGCGTGCGCGGAGTCGCCGAGCGCGGGGGCGAACTCGAGAACCTGCGGCCGCACCGTGTCGGAGTGCCCCTGGGCGATCCACTCGTCGGTGATCGCGAGGGCGTAGGCCGTCAGCGCGGTGCGATGGCCACGCCACATCGCGATCGCGGGGTGGGACTGCCACCCGTAGCCGGGCAGCGTGACGGCCCGGAGCACCTGGAGGGCCTCGACGCGCTGCTTGCCGAGCCTGGCCTGGTCGAGCACCCGCGCGCTCTCGACGAAGTCGGGGTACGGGAGGAAGGTCTGCACCCCTCCCACGCTAGGCGCGCGGCCTAGGTGCGGTTGCCGATCCGGCCCCGCAGCACGTCGATGCGCTTCTGGATCTGCTCGGTGCTCGCCTGAGCCACGGAGGGGCCGCCGCTGACCCGCCGCAGATCGGCGTGGATGATCCCGTGGGGCTCGTTCGACACCCTCGACCAGATCGACACCAGCCGGCTGAGCTCTTGTCGCTGCTCCTTGATCGTCTGGTAGAGCGGGCGCGCGTCGGCGACGGGCGCGACCACGGTCGGCATGCCGGTCTTGCGCGACCGGGTGGCCTGCTTGGCCTGGCGCTGTCGCAGCAGGTCGCGCACCTGGTCGGGCTCGAGCAGACCCGGGATGCCGATGAAGTCGAGCTCCTCGAGGCTGCCGATCTCGCCGCCGGTGCCGAACTCGCCGCCGTCGAAGAGGACGCGGTCGAACGACGCCTGCGAGTCGAGCGCCTCGAAGGGCTGCTGGTCGAGCAGGCTCGACGCCTTCTCCTCGCGGTTCGCGGCCGCCATCATGTCCTCCTCGGGCGCGAAGATGCCGTCGTCGGCGTTCTCCGGCCGGTCGAGCGCGTGGTCGCGCTCGAGCTCGAGCTGCCCCGCGAGGGCCATGAGGCTGGGCACGCTCGGCAGGAAGATCGAGGCGGTCTCGCCCCGGCGCCTCGCTCGCACGAAGCGCCCCACGGCCTGCGCGAAGAACAGGGGCGTCGAGGCGGAGGTGGCGTACACGCCGACGGCGAGGCGCGGCACGTCGACGCCCTCGGACACCATGCGCACCGCCACCATCCAGCGGCTGTCGCCGTCCGAGAAGGCCTGGATCCGGTCGGAGGCGGCCTTCTCGTCCGACAGGACGACCGTCGGTCGTTCGCCCGTCAGCTTCTGCAGCACGGCGGCGTACTGCCGGGCCGCCGTGTGGTCGGTGGCGATGACGAGCCCCCCCGCGTCGGGGACCCCGCGACGGACCTCGGTCAGGCGGGTGTCGGCCGCCGACAGGACGGCGGGGATCCAGTCGCCCTGCGGCGACAGGGCCGTGCGCCAGGCCTGGGCCGTGATGTCCTTGGTGACCGCCTCGCCGAGGGTCGCGCTCATCTCGTCGCCCATGCGGGTGCGCCAGCGCATCTGCCCGGCGTAGGCCATGAACAGCACCGGACGCACGACGCCGTCGGCCAGTGCGCGCCCGTACCCGTACGAGTAGTCGGACCGGGAGGTGCGGATGCCCTGCTCGTCCGGGGCGTAGGTGACGAAGGGTATCGGGGCCGTGTCCGAGCGGAACGGCGTCCCTGTGAGCGAGAGCCGGCGGGTGGCCCGGCCGTAGGCCTCGCGGATGCCGTCGCCCCAGCTGAGCGCGTCGCCGCCGTGGTGGACCTCGTCGAGGATGACGAGCGTGCGGCCGGCAGCCGTCAGGTCGGCGTGCACCTTCGGGTTCATGCCGACCTGGGCGTAGGTGACGGCGACCCCGTGGTAATGCCGGCCGAACGAGACGTCGGCGTTCTTGAACATGGGGTCGAGCCTCAGGTTCACGCGGTCGGCCGCGTCGGCCCACTGTCGTTTCAGGTGCTCGGTCGGGGCGACGACCACGACCCGGTCGACCTCGCCCCGCGAGAGCAGCTCGGTGGCGAGCCGCAGCGCGAACGTGGTCTTGCCGGCGCCGGGCGTGGCCGCGGCCAGGAAGTCCTGGGGGGACGTCGCGAAGTACTGCTCGAGAGCCTCCGCCTGCCAGGCGCGCAGCTTGCTCGCCGTTCCCCAGGCGGCCCGCTCGGGGAACGCCGGCGAGAGGTGCTCGGCGGCCGAGTTGCCTGCCGTGGCACCGACCTCGCCCAGGTCGAGCTGGTCGTCGCCGCCGGCCTGGACGCCGACGCCGGACTGGTCGCCCCCGGCCGGGTCGTGCTCGTTCGCTGTGCTCACTTGGACCGATCTTACCTGCCGCCGACACCCGGTCGGTCACGACCGAGCTGGCCGTCGCCGGGCTGGCCGCGGTCGTGTCGCGACCGTCGTCGGGAGTCGTCGCCGCCGCCGCGCAGCAGCGACGCCGGGGTCGGGGCGGCCGCCCCGAAGCGGGCCCGCAGGGCGTCCATCGTCGACTCGGCCTCGCGCCACTCGGCGTCGTCGTCCCACAGGCCGAGCGAGAGCCCGCCGTCGCCGCCCGTGCCCAGCTGCTCGACGCGCACGCCGACGAGCCGGATGCGCTCGTGCTGCTTGCCCGTCGCCTCGTAGACCGAGCGCACCTCGTCGTAGATGCGGCGTCCGAGGTCGGTCGGGTCCGCGAGGGTGCGCGACCGCGTGATCGTGACGAAGTCGGTCGTGCGCAGCTTGAGCACCACGGTGCGGCCGCTGAGGCCCGCGGCACGGAGCCGTGCCCCGACCTTGTCGCTGAGCCGCAGCAGCTCGCGCCGGATGACGTCGGGGTCGACGACGTCGGCCGAGAAGGTCATCTCGTGGCCGACGCTCTTCTCGACCGTCTCGGTGTGCACCCGGCGTGGGTCGCGGGCCCAGGCCAGGTCGTGCAGCTTCGCGCCCGCGGCCGGGCCGACCGCGCGGACGAGGGTGTCGAGCGAGGCCGTCGCGACGTCGCCGACCGTGCGCAGCCCGAGGTTCGTGAGGACCTCCTCCGTCTTGCCGCCCACGCCCCAGAGGGCGCTGATCGGCCGCGGGTGGAGGAACTCGATCGTGCGGTCGTGCGGGACGACGAGCAGGCCGTCGGGCTTGGAGACGCTGGAGGCCAGCTTCGCGACGAACTTCGTGGACGCGGCCCCGATGCTGCAGCGCAGCCCCGTCTCGGCGTGCACGCGGCGCCGCAGCTCGGTCGCGATCCGCCACGGCGGGCCCATCAGCCTGATCGCCCCGGACACGTCGAGGAACGCCTCGTCGATGCCGAGGCGCTCGACGAGCGGAGTCACGTCGTCGAACATCGACATCACGACCGACGACCAGTGCCGGTACTTCTCGCCGTGCGGCTCGAGCACGATCGCCTGCGGGCACCGCCGGAGCGCGATCGCCATCGGCATGGCGGAGTTGACGCCGAACTTGCGCGCCTCGTAGGTGGCCGCCGTGACGACCGAGCGGTCGGACCGGTGGCCGATGACGACCGGCTTGCCGACGAGGTCGGGGCGGTCGAGCAGCTCGACCGAGGCGAAGAACGCGTCCATGTCGACGTGCAGGATGGGCGCCGACACGTCGTCGGTGGGGTCCGCGGTGACGAGTCGCCCGCTGCCGTCCTGTTTGCTCACCCGGCGATCCTCACACGGACCGCCGACATCGCCGACCGGCGCGGGCCGCGGGCGCCTGCGCCGCGGCTACTGCTCCGCCGGCCCGAGCAGGCGTGCCGCGATCGTCGCGTGCGCCGAGTCGGTGCTCGACGGGTGGAACCGCCCGGCGAGCACGTCGCGCTGCAGCCGCCCGAGCTCCGACGACGCCCGGTACGACCCGCCTCCGGCGACCGCGACGGCCTGGTCGACGACGGCCCGCGCCGCCTCGGTCACGCGGGTCTTGAGGCCGACGAGGAGCGGCGACCAGTCGGCGCCGTGGTCGACGAGCCGGTCGACGTCGCGGGCCAGCGAGTCGACCTGCGGCTCGAGGCCGTCGAGCACCAGGCGAGCGTCGGCGACCCGCCAGCGGACGATCGGGTCCAGGGCGAGCGACTGGCCCGTCCGGCGCGACGTCCGCCCGGCCGCCGACTCGACGGCGAGCTCGACGGCCCGTCGGGCGATCCCCCGGTAGACCGCGGCGACGAGCGTCTCGAAGACCGCGAAGATCCCGAACACGAGCGGGTCGACGCTCGGCCCGACCGGCAGCTGCCGGACGATGCGCGAGGCCGGCACCTCGACGCCGTCGAGTCGGGTGCTGTGGCTCTCCGTCGCCCGCATGCCGATGGTGTCCCAGTCGCCGAGCGAGGTCCAGCCCGGCTGGTCGCGGTGGACGAAGCCGTGCACGAGCACCGGAGCCGCGGGGTCCGTGTCGTCACGGCCGAAGACCCCCAGCCGGGTCCAGACCGGCGAGAGCGAGGTCGCCGTCTTCGTGCCGGTGAAGCGCCAACCGCCGTCGGCCGTCGGCTCGGCGCGGGTGACCGAGTCGAAGAGGACGAGGTCGTTCCCCGGCTCGCTCACCCCGAAGGCGAACACCTCCCCCGCCGCGGCGTCCGCGAGCACCAGGTCGAGCGACCGGTCGCCCCGGGCGCGCAGCACCGCGGCGCAGCCCGTCCAGACGAGGTGCATCCCGACCGCGAGGGCGGTGGCGGGGGCGGCGGTCGCGAGGCGGGACTGCAGGGCCGCGACCTGCTCGAGTCCCAGGCCCGCGCCTCCTTCGTCCTCGGGCACGAAGACGGTCAGGTACCCCCGCTCGCGCAGCTCGGCGACGTCGTCGTGCGGGAACGAGCCGTCCCGGTCGTGACCGCCGGCACGGGCGCGGAACCGCACGAGCAGGTCGTCCGGCAGCAGCGCCGAGGGCGACCACGAGGAGGCGGTGGCTGGTCGGGCGCCGTCGGTCATGCCCCGAGGGTAGCCACGTCGGCACCCGGCGGTAACGTGGAGGCCATGACTCAGCTGCACCCCTGGTCTCGCTACGTCGCGATCGGCGACTCGTTCACGGAGGGGATCGGCGACCCGGAGGAGCGTGCGCCCGGCGGCCACCGCGGCTGGGCCGACCGCGTCGCCGAGGTCCTCGGCTCGTCGGCGGACGACTTCGCCTACGCCAACCTGGCGGTGCGGGGGCGCCTGCTGGCGCAGATCGCCGACGAGCAGGCCGACGCCGCCCTGTCGCTCCGGCCCGACCTGATCTCCGTCTCGGCCGGCGGAAACGACATCATCCGCCCCGGGACCGACCCCGACCAGGTCGCCGCCGGCTTCGACGCCCTGGTCGAGAAGCTGGGCTCCCAGGGCGCGACGGTCGTCGTCTTCACGGGCCCCGACATCGGGCTGACCCCGGTGCTCGGGCGGCTCCGCGGCAAGGTCGCCATCTACAACGAGCACGTCCACGCGATCGCGCTCAAGCACGACGCCGTGGTCGCCGACATGTGGGCCCTCCGCCAGCTGTCCGACTCCCGCATGTGGGCCCCCGACCGGCTGCACTTCAGCCCGCTCGGCCACCACACGATCGCCCGGGCCGTGCTCGGCGCCCTCGCCGTCGAGAACGACCTCGAGCCCTGGCGGCCCGAGCCCCTCGAGCGTCGTCCGTGGCGCCAGGCGCGCTCGGAGGACATGGGCTGGGCGCGTGAGTACCTGGTGCCCTGGGTCGTCCGCCGCCTCCGGCACCAGTCGTCGGGCGACGGGCGCCAGGCGAAGCGACCCGACGCGGTGACGGTCATCTACCGCGACGAGCAGCCGCCGTCGTAGCGGCGGGCGCGGCCGCGGCCGGGTGCGTGGTCCCGACGAGGAGGCGTCAGCCGCCTCCGCCGAGGACGTCCTGCGGGTGCGTCAGCCGCCACCACGCACCGGGCTCCGGGATCGTCGCGTCGAGCACCAGCGGCACGTCGACCTCCTCGCCGCCGACGTCGAAGCGGACGGTGCCCACCTCGTCGCCGGCGGCGTCCGGTCCGACCTCGTCGGTCTGCAGCGCGGAGGTGACCGTCTTGTCGCCCCAGACGAGCAGGTCGGCGTCCTCGGCCGCGACCGCCTGGGCCGACGCGCCCCACGGCAGGTCGTAGCGGGCCCAGACGTCGTCCCGGCTCGTCAGCGTGATGGTCTGGAACTTGCCCGTCACGCTCTGCAGCAGGCGCTGCACGTCGGCGTCGAGCGCGTCGTGGTCGACGCCGCCCAGCATGACGCCGACCACCGTCACGGTCCGGTCGGCCACCGTGAAGTCGGCCGCGAAGAGCAGGCAGGCGCCGGCCTCGTCGAGTGTGCCGGTCTTGATCCCCTTGACGCCGTCGAGGCCGAGCAGCTCGTTCGAGTTGTCGATGACGCCCACACCGGGGATCGTCGTCTCGTCGGTGCCGACGATGGCCGCCACGTCGGGGTCGGCGAGGGCGAGCGCGCCGAGGGCCACGAGGTCGGTCGCCGTGCTCGTGTTCTGCGGCGACAGCCCCGTCGGCTCGACGATGGTCGTCGCGGCGAGGTCGTTCTCGGCGAGCCACGCGGACGCCGCCGAGACGAAGGCGGCGTCCGACCCGAAGGCCCAGCGCGCCAGCGCGGTCGCGTAGTTGTTCGCCGACTCGATCAGGGTCACCTCGAGCAGCTGCCGTTCGGTGAGGACGGAACCGGCCGTCATCGGCACGACCTTCCCGTCGACCGCGCGGTACGTGTCGTAGAGGGCAGCGTCGGCGGCCGTGAGGGTGATCGACGGCCCGTCGCCCCCGTCGAGCGGCTTCGCGTCGAGGACGACGAGCGCGGTCACCACCTTGCTGATGCTCGCGATCGGCCGCGGCTGCGCGTCGCCGCTCGTCGTGAGGCTCTCGTCGAAGCCGAGGGCCTCGACGGCCGTGGCCCCGTACGCCGGGAACGCGAGCTGCACGCCCGGCTGGGCGGGCGCCTCCCACGTCGACGCGGCGGCCGCGGCAGGCGCCAGCGGGCCGAGCAACGTGAGGGGCAGGTACGTGCCCACGGCGAGCACGAGCACCACGACGGCGGCCACGGCGGCCCGACGACGTCTCAGGACGGCGCGACGCGTCACGAGGGCGACGCTCCCCCGGCGTCGGACGCCGCCTCGCCGGCCACGGGCGGCACCCGCAGCGCCCACAGGGCCACGGCGGAGGCGGCGGCGACGTTGAGGCTGTCGACGCCGTGCAGCATCGGGATCGTCACGACCCGGTCGGCGGCGCGGAGGGCGTCCCGGCTGAGGCCGTCCCCCTCGGTCCCGAGCAGCAGGGCGACGCGCTCGGGGGCGGAGGCGGCGTAGACGTCGAGGGGAACGGCGTCGTCGGCGAGGGCGAGGGCCGCGACCTCGAAGCCCGCGTCGCGGAGCAGCTCGGCGCCCCGGGGCCACTCCGGGAGGCGCGTCCACGGCACCTGGAGCACTGTGCCCATGCTGACGCGGACGCTGCGCCGGTACAGCGGGTCGGCGCAGCGGGGCGTGACGAGCACGGCGTCCGCGCCGAGCCCGGCGACCGCTCGGAAGATGGCGCCCACGTTCGTGTGGTCGACGATGTCCTCCAGCACGACCACGCGTCGCGCGCCCTCGAGGAGCGACTCGACGCTGGGCAGCTCGGGACGGTGCATGGCCGCCAGGGCGCCCCGGTGCAGGTGGTAGCCGGTGAGCGTCTCGAGCAGGGACGCGTCGCCGACGAAGATCTCGCCGTCGAGGTGCGCGACCAGGGGCTCCACGTCGGCCAGCCAGCGCTCGGTCATCAGCACCGAGCGGGGCACGTGCCCGGCACGGAGCGCGCGCTCGATCACCTTGCTCGACTCGGCGATGTAGAGCCCGCCCTCGGGCTCCGAGACGCGGCGCAGCGCCACGTCGGTCAGCCGGGCGTAGTCCGCGAGGTCGGGACGGTCGAGGTCGGTGATGCGGGTGATGCGCACGGCGCTCCAGGGCAGGACGTCCGGTCGGCGACGGGGCGGGAGGCGACGCGGGAGGACGAGGGGGCAGGGACGAGGTCCAGGCTAACGTCCGGGGAACGAATCGCCAGGCCCCGCCGTTTAGGCTGACGTCGACCCGACCCGGAGGTCGACCCGCCCCGAAGGAGGCCCCACCGTGACTGACCCGGCCACGCCGCCGGCCGCAGCCGGCCCCGCCGGGCCGGCCCGCGCCTCCTCGGTGCCTGTCACCCCGGCGCCTGCGCCCTCGGCCACCGCCGGCGACGCCCTCGAGGCCGCCGTCGAGGTCCTGGCCGGCCGTCGCGTCGCCGTGCTGACCGGCGCGGGCATCAGCACCGACTCCGGCATCCCCGACTACCGGGGGGCCGGGGCGCCCCCGCGCAACCCCATGACCTTCCAGCAGTTCCTCTCGAGCGAGCGGTACCGCAAGCGCTACTGGGCGGGGAGCCACGTCGGCTGGAAGACGTTCCGGGCGTCCGCACCGAACGGCGGGCACCGGGCCCTCGCCGAGCTCGAGCGCGCCGGGGTCGTCAACGGCGTCGTCACCCAGAACGTCGACGCGCTGCACGAGCGTGCGGGGTCGCGGCGCGTGGTCGACCTGCACGGCACCGTCGACCGCGTGCTCTGCCTCACCTGCGGCCAGTCGTTCGCCCGCGACACCGTCGCCGCCCGCCTCGCCGGCGACAACCCCTGGATCGACGAGCCCGAGAGCGTCCGCCTCGCCCCGGACGGCGACGTCGAGGTCGACGACATCGACGCCTTCGTCGTCCCCGCGTGCACCGTCTGCGGCGGCATGCTGAAGCCGGACGTCGTGTTCTTCGGCGAGTTCGTGCCCGTCGAGCGCTTCGCCGAGGCCCGGTCGCTCGTCGTCGGCGCCGAGGCGCTGCTGGTCGTGGGGTCGTCGCTCGTCGTCAACTCCGGCATCCGGCTGCTCGACCAGGCCACGCGCCGCAGGCTCCCCGTCGTGATCGTCAACCGTGGCGAGACCAAGGGCGACTCGCGGGCTGCCGTCAAGATCGACGCCGGGACGACCGAGACCCTGACAGCCCTGGCCGAGCGCCTCGTGCCGGCGACCGCCCCTGCCCCGGAGTCACGATGACCCTGCTCTACCTCGTCCGCCACGGCGAGACCGACTGGAACCGCGCCCGCCGCATCCAGGGCGCGACCGACATCCCGCTGAACGACCTCGGCCGTGCCCAGGCCGCCGAGGCGGGAGACCTGCTCGCCCGCCGGTCGTTCGACCGGGTCGTCGCGAGTCCCCTGTCGCGCGCCGCCGAGACCGGCTCGATCATCGCCGCCCGGCTCGGGCTGCCCGCGCCGGAGCTCGTCCCGGCCGTCGCCGAGCGGCGCTACGGCGACGCCGAGGGCCTGACCGGCAGCGAGGTCGAACGGCGCTTCCCCGCCGGCACGCCCGTCCCGGGTCGCGAGGGCCGTCGTGAGCTCCTGGCCCGGGTGCTGCCGGCCCTGGTCGAGATCGCCCGCTCGACCGGCGACGTCGACGGGGGCGGTGCCGGCCGGGTCGTCGTCGCGACGCACGGCGCCGTCATCCGCGCCGTGGTGACGCACATCGCGGGCGACGACGTCCTGCACCTCGGGACGCCCATCCGCAACGGCTCGATCCACTCGTTCGAGCTGCTCGACGGCGCCCTGGTGCTCCGCGAGTTCGACGACCCGATCGAGGTCGAGTCCGAGCGCGCGGGCACCTTCGCCTTCGACTGGCAGAACGCGCTCGAGCGCCCCGCCGCCGACTAGCCGCGGAGGCTGCGCCTGCCCCGGCGGCGGGGAGAACGGCCGGTCGCCCGCAGCAGCTCGAGCAGCACCTCCGCCGAGGCCGCCCAGCTGAAGCGGGCCGCCTGCTGCACCGACGCGGCCGACCGTGCCGCCCACTCCCCCTCGAGCCGGCGCACCGCCGCCGCGATCGACGAGGGCGACTCCGGGTCGAAGTACAGGGCCGCGTCGCCGCCGATCTCGCGGAAGATGGGGATGTCGCTGACGACGGCCGGTGTGCCGAGGGCCATGCCCTCGACGAGCGGGATGCCGAAGCCCTCCGCCCGGCTCGCCGTGACCACGGCGGTGGCGCCCAGCAGCACGTCGCGGTACTCCTCGTCGCTCGCGCCGTCGTGGAACACCAGCGAGCCCGCAGGAGCGAGGGCCGTCAAGGAGGCGCGCTCCAGCTCCGACACGCGGCTCATCAGGTGCAGCCGGTGCCCGTCGAGCAGGGGCAGCGCCCTGGCGAGCGCGGCCACGTTCTTGTACGGCATGAACGACCCCATGTAGACGAGGTCGCGGTGCACCGGGACCGTGCGGGGCCGTGCGTCGTCGACCGGGTCGGCCGCGTTCGAGACGACGGTGACGGGTCGCCGGGTGAGGCGGTGACGGGTCATCTCGTCCCGGGTCGTCCGGCTGACGGTGACGACCGCGTCGGCCCGGTCGAGGAGCAGCCGCTGCGGCCACCAGGCGAGGTGGTAGAGCCGCCAGAGCAGGCGCAGCGGCAGGGCGAACTCGGGCGGCGGCGTCCGGTTCGTGTAGTAGATGAGGTCGTGCAGGGTCAGCACGAGCCGGTGACGGCGCCCCCACGAGCCCATCGTCTGCATGGGCGACCACACGACGTCGGGGCGGGCCGCCGCGACCTGCAGCGCGACGAGGGGCTCGCGCGGGCTCGTCGGGTCGCTGACGAGCAGGTGCGGCAGGTCGGGCAGCTTGTCGAGCTGGCCTAGGTCGGAGACGACCATCGTCAGCTCGATCCCGTCGTCGTCGTGGGTGAGCTCGGCGAGGGCGCCGACGACACCGGCGGTGAACCGGCTGATGCCGTCGTGCCGCCCGGTGCGGACGTAGCGGCAGTCGACCGCGATCCTCACGCGACGAACCCCTGGATCGCGGCGGCCGCCTCCTGCGGCTTCTCGTAGTGGATCAGGTGGCCCACGCCGTCGATCACGGTGAGGCGCGCGTCGGGGAACAGCGCCCGCAGCTCGTGCTGGGCAGGCAGCGCCGTGATGTCGTCGCGGTCGGCCGCGATCAGCAGCGTCGGCACGGCGACGCGCGCCGCGTAGCTGCTGACGTCGCTCGACACGGAGGCGCGGAACGCGTCGAGCACGACGCGACGGTCCGCGAAGCGCGAGAAGTACGCGTCGTGCTGGTCGTGGATCCAGCGGCGCAGCGACTCGTCGTGCGTCTTGACCATCGCGAGGCTCGTGAACCGCGTGACGGCCGCGTTCTGCAGCGCCGACAGCCCCGCGGCCTCGGGGAGGGCCGCACCGGCCCAGTAGTAGAAGACGGCGAGGCGGGTGACGACGCCGCGCGGACCGGACAGTGCCGGCGCGGCGATCGGGTTGACGAGCACGAGCCGGGAGGCGCGGAGCCCGTCCGCGAGGGCGGCGGAGGTGACGATCGACCCGAACGAGTGCCCGAGCACCACGACCGACTCGTCCAGCCCGACGGCGGCCGCGAACGCGGTCAGCCAGGCGGCGTAGGCGGCGACGCTGTGCTCGCTCTCGAGCGGCGTCGACTCGCCGAAGCCCGGCAGGTCGGGCATGACCACCCGGACGCCCGTGAGGTGCGCGACGACCGGCTCGAGGCCGTGGTGGTCGCCGCGGAAGCCGTGCACCGCGAGCACGACCGGGCTGTCGTCGTCGGCGCCCGGCGTGTCGTAGGTCCACCACGCGGTGTCGCTGCCGGCGACACGGACGACGTCCTCGCGCACCGCGACGGACTCGAGGAGGCGCCGGTACGGCGACGGGACACGGGGCTCTCTGACGATCACGGGCCGAGTCTACGGAGGCGGTCCTGGCGGAACGCGCGCGCTCGGCCGTCGGCCGTCCTAGAGTTGGCCGGGTGAGCTTCACTGCCCCCATCCAGCAGCCCGGTCTGACCCTCGATCCCGCATGGCACCGACGTGCCGTGTTCTACGAGGTGATGGTCCGCTCGTTCGTCGACAGCAACGGCGACGGCGCCGGCGACCTCCAGGGGCTGCTCTCGCGGCTCGACTACCTGCAGTGGCTCGGGGTCGACGCCCTGTGGCTGCCGCCGTTCTTCCAGTCGCCCCTCCGCGACGGCGGCTACGACATCGCCGACTACAAGGCGATCCTGCCCGAGTTCGGCACGCTCGACGAGTTCCGCGACCTCGTGACGAAGTCGCACGAGCGCAACATGCGCATCGTCATCGACATGGTGCTCAACCACACGTCGGACCAGCACGAGTGGTTCCAGCAGTCCCGGGAGGACCCCGAGGGCCCCTACGGAGACTTCTACGTCTGGCGCGACACCGACGAGGAGTACTCCAACATCCGCGTCATCTTCGTCGACACGGAAGAGTCGAACTGGACCTTCGACCCGGTGCGCCGCCAGTTCTTCTTCCACCGCTTCTTCTCGCACCAGCCCGACCTCAACTTCGAGAACCCGGCCGTGCAGGAGGCCGTCTTCGACGTCGTCCGGCACTGGCTCGACCTGGGCGTCGACGGCCTGCGGCTCGACGCCATCCCCTACCTCTTCGAGACGGAGGAGGGCAACGGCGAGGGCGAGCCCGCCACCCACGAGTTCATCAAGCGCCTCCGTCGCATGGTCGACGACGAGTTCCCCGGCCGCGTGCTCATCGCCGAGGCGAACCAGTGGCCGGCCGAGACGGCCGCCTTCTTCGGCACCGAGGACGAGCCCGAGTGCCACATGGCCTTCGACTTCCCCGTCATGCCCCGCATCTTCTACTCGCTGCGGGCGCAGAACGGCTCCGAGCTGAAGCGCATCCTCTCCGAGACCACTGAGGTGCCGCCGGGCGCCGCGTGGGCCGTCTTCCTCCGCAACCACGACGAGCTGACGCTCGAGATGGTGAGCGAGGAGTACCGCCAGGCGATGTACGGCTGGTACGCCTACGACCCGCGGATGCGCTCGAACATCGGCATCCGCCGCCGCCTCGCTCCGCTGCTGGACAACTCGCGGGCCGAGCTCGAGCTCGTCCACGCCCTGCTGTTCGCGCTGCCCGGCAGCCCGTTCCTGTACTACGGCGACGAGATCGGCATGGGCGACAACATCTGGCTGCCCGACCGCGACTCGTCGCGCACGCCGATGCAGTGGACGCCCGACCGCAACGCCGGCTTCTCGACGGCCGACCCGGGCAAGCTGTTCCTGCCCGTCGTGCAGTCGCTCGTCTTCAACTACAACCTGGTCAACGTCGAGAGCCAGCTGGCCCAGTCGCGGTCGCTGCTGCACTGGGTGCGGAACGTCATCCACGTCCGCAAGGCGCACCCGGTGTTCGGGCTCGGCACGCTCGAGGTGGCCGAGACGGACCAGGAGTCGGTGCTCGCGTTCGTCCGGTCGTACGAGGGCGAGGGCACCCAGTTCGGCGCCTCCGCCGAGGACGTCCTCTGCGTGTTCTCGTTCGCGCACAACCCGTCCGCCGTCACGGTCACGGCGTCGCACCTGGCCGGCCGGACGCTCTTCGACCTCTTCGGCGGGGCGCAGTTCCCGTCGTTCGACGACGAGGGCAAGGTCACCATCACGCTCGGCACGCAGCAGTTCTTCTGGCTGCACGTCGGCGACGTGCCCGCCGCGCCGGCGCCTGCTGTCGGCGGCGCCTCGTAGGCTCAGAGGGTGAGCCAGACCGACCCTGCCGAGACCGTGCCGTCCACTCCCGTCCTCGACTCCCCCGCTGCGGCGGGTGACCTGCCGTCGGCGTGGTGGAAGGCTCTCGGCGTGTTCGACCTGGAGACGACGGGGATCGACGTCGAGACGGCCCGCATCGTCACGGCCCACGTCGGTCTCATCGACGCCACGGGCGCGACGGTCGCGCACGGAGAGTGGCTGGCCGACCCCGGCGTCGAGATCCCCGAGCAGGCCAGCGCCGTGCACGGCATCTCGACCGAGCGCGCGCGGGCCGAGGGTCGGCCCGCCGCCGAGGTCGTGGCCGAGATCGTCGCCGCGGTCAGGGCCGTCTTCGCCCGCGGCGTGCCCCTCGTCGTCTACAACGCCCCCTACGACCTGACCCTCCTCGACCGCGAGGCGCGTCGGCACGGCATCGAGCCCCTCGGCGAGGTCGGCGAGATCGGCTGCGTCGTCGACCCGCTCGTCATCGACAAGGCCGTCGACCGCTTCCGCAAGGGCAAGCGCACCCTCGAGGCCGCCGCCGGCGTCTACGGCGTGGTCCTCGACGACGCGCACGACGCCGGGGCGGACGCCGTGGCCGCGGGTCGGGTCGCCCAGGCCATGGCGAAGCGGTACCCCGACCAGCTCGACGTGGCGACCACCGACCTGCACGACCTGCAGGTCGGCTGGTGCTCGACCCAGGCGGCGTCGTTCCAGGAGTACATGCGCCGCAAGGACCCGACGTTCACGACGTCCGGCGAGTGGCCGCACCGCTCACTGCCCGCCTCCTGAGGCGGACGGCCTGCCCGCCGCCTCAGGCGTACGCGATCGACGCCTCCTCAGGCAGACGACCTGGCCGCCTCCTGAGGCGGACCCGCGCAGACGACGAGAGGCGGTCCACCGGGGTGGACCGCCTCTCGACGTGCATCAGGGTCGTGACCCTGAAGTGGTACTTACTTGCCGAAGTTCTTGTAGCGCGAGTTGAACTTCTCGACGCGACCGGCCGAGTCGAGGATGCGCTGCTTGCCCGTGTAGAACGGGTGCGACTCGGACGAGATCTCGACGTCGATGACCGGGTAGGTCTCCCCGTCGAGCTCGATGGTCTTGTCGCTCGTCGTCGTGGAGCGCGTGAGGAACGTGGCGCCCGATGCGAGGTCGCGGAAGACGATCTGCTTGTACTCGGGGTGGATGTCGGTCTTCATGAGAGTCCTAGGTCTAGCGGTGGATGGTGGTGTGAAGTTCGGGGAGGCGCTGCGCACGCATGCGCCGGACCAGCTGTCAACGATACCAGACGCGCGGCCCGGATCCGAGGAACGAACCGGCCGGCGGCGTGGACCCGTCAGCGCGCGGCGCGAGCCGTGTAGCGGCCGTCCTCCGAGGTGACCTCGAGCTCGACGCCGAAGGTCGCACCGAGGGTCTCGGCCGTCACGACCTCGTCCATCGGGCCGGCGGCCACGACGGAGCCGTGGTCGAGGAGGAGCGCGTGGGTGAAGCCGCGCGGGATCTCCTCGACGTGGTGGGTGACCATGACGATCGCCGGGGCGCCCTCGGACTGCGCGTAGCCGGAGAGCATCCGCAGCAGCTCCTCGCGGGCGCCGAGGTCGAGGCTCGCGGCCGGCTCGTCGAGCAGCAGGAGCTCGGGGTCGGTCATGACCGCCCGCGCGATCTGGACGCGCTTCTGCTCGCCGTCGCTCAGCTCGCCGAAGGTGCGCTCCGACAGGTGGTCGAGGCTCCACTCGTCGAGCACGCGGTGGGCACGGCGCACGTCGACGCCCTCGTACTCCTCGTTCCAGCGGCCGGTGACCGAGTAGGCGGCGGTGAGGACGACGTCGACGACCTTCTCCTTGGCCGGGATGCGACGGGCGATCGTCGTCGAGGCGAAGCCGATGCGCGGGCGGAGGTCGAAGAGGTCGACGGAGCCCAGGTCGCCGCCGAGCACCTCCGCGGTCCCGGAGCTCGGGTGGGTCTGTGCCGCCGCCACCTGGAGCAGGGAGGACTTGCCGGCGCCGTTCGGCCCCAGCACGATCCACCGCTCGTCCGAGTCGACGGTCCAGGTCAGCGAGTCGACGACGGGGACGCCGCCGCGGACGAGGGAGACATCGGTCAGCTGCAGGACGGTAGGCATGCTCGACAGCCTATCGACGCAGGGAGCCGTAGACCTGGAGGGTGCGGTCAGCGATCCGCGTCCAGGAGAACTCGCTCTCGGCGCGCATCCGGCCCGCCCGACCCATCAGCCGGGCGAGGGCCGGGTCGGAGACGACCTCGGTGAGGATGCGGGCGAGGTCGGCGACGAACTTGTCGGGGTCGAGCGGGGTCCCCGTCCCGTCCTGCGCCTGCTCGAGCGGGACGATGCGGCCGGTGAGGCCGTCGGCCACCACCTCGGGGATGCCGCCGGTGTCCGACCCGACCACGGGCACGCCACAGGCCATCGCCTCGAGGTTGACGATGCCGAGCGGCTCGTAGACGGACGGGCAGACGAAGGTCGTGGCGGCGCTGAGGACGGCGCTGAGCTGGTGACGGGGCAGGATCTTCTCGATCCAGACGACGCCGGTCCGCTCCTCCTGCAGCTCGCGGACCAGGCCGCTCACCTCGGCCATGATCTCGGGGGTGTCGGGTGCGCCGGCACAGAGCACCAGCTGGACGTCCGCGGGCAGCAGCTTGGCCGCGCGCAGCAGGTACGGCAGGCCCTTCTGACGGGTGATGCGCCCGACGAAGACGACCGAGGGGCGGTCGGGGTCGATGCCGAGCTCGCGTACCAGCTCGGCGTCGTCGACGCGCTGCCACGCCTCGAGGTCGATGCCGTTGTAGACGACGCTGACCTTCTGCTCGTCGATGCCGGGGTAGGAGCGCAGGATGTCGCGGCGCATCCCCTCGCTGACGGCGATCACGGCGTCGGCCGTCTCGTAGGCCTGGCGCTCGATCCAGCTCGAGACACGGTAGCCGCCGCCGAGCTGCTCGGCCTTCCAGGGGCGGAGCGGCTCGAGGCTGTGCGCCGTGAGGACGTGGGGCACGTCGTGCAGCATCTGGGCGAGCTGGCCCGCCGCGTTCGCGTACCAGGTGTGGCTGTGCACGATGTCGGCGCCCGCGACGTCCTGGGCGATGCGGACGTCGGTGCCGAGGGTGCGGAGCGCGCCGTTGACCTGGGCGAGCTCGGCCAGGTCCGGGTAGCCGGTCGTGTCGGGCTCGGGGTCGACGTCCCCGAAGGCCCGGACCTGCACCTCGATCGACTGCCTCAGCGCCTTCGCGAGCTCGACGACGTGGACGCCGGCGCCTCCGTAGACGTTCGGCGGATATTCCTTCGTGATGACATCGACTCGCACGAGCATCACCGTAGTCGTGCGCCGGAGAAACGTGCCATTCTGGCCCCATGGCATCAAAGAAGATCTTCGGCATCGTCCTGGCCGGGGGCGAGGGCAAGCGCCTCATGCCCCTGACCGCCGACCGGGCGAAGCCCGCCGTCCCGTTCGGCGGCAACTACCGCCTCATCGACTTCGCGCTCTCGAACCTCATCAACTCGGGCCTGCGCCAGATCGTCGTGCTGACGCAGTACAAGTCGCACAGCCTCGACCGCCACGTCTCGCAGACCTGGTCGATCGAGGGGCTGCTCGGCGCGTACGTCGCCTCCGTGCCCGCACAGCAGCGCCTCGGCAAGCGCTGGTTCGCCGGCAGCGCCGACGCGATCCTGCAGAGCCTCAACCTGCTCCGCGACGAGAAGCCCGACATCGTCGTCGTGGTCGGCGCGGACCACGTCTACCGGATGGACTTCGAGCAGATGGTGGAGGCGCACATCGCCTCGGGCGCCGGCGTCACCGTCGCGGCGATCCGCCAGCCGATCTCGCTGGCCGACCAGTTCGGCGTGATCGAGGTGGACCCCGACGACCCGACGCGCATCGGCCGGTTCCTGGAGAAGCCGAAGGACGCCACGGGACTGCCCGACTCCCCCGACGAGATCCTCGCCTCGATGGGCAACTACGTCTTCGACGCCGACGTGCTCATCGACGCGGTGCTCCGCGACGGCGAGAAGGCCGACTCGGACCACGACATGGGCGGCGACATCGTCCCCGACTTCGTGTCCCGCGGCGACGCTGCCGTCTACGACCTGAACCGCAACGAGGTGCCCGGCTCGACCGAGCGCGACCGCTACTACTGGCGGGACGTCGGCACCATCGACTCGTTCTACGACGCGCACCGCGACCTGATCTCGGCGTTGCCGATCTTCAACCTCTACAACACCGACTGGCCGATCTTCAGCCAGCAGCTCAACTCTCCCCCGGCCAAGTTCGTCCGCGACGGGCTGGGCAACCTCGGCACGACCATCGACTCGGTCGTCTCGCTCGGTTCGCTCCTGTCGGGTGCCCACGTCGAGCGCAGCGTCCTCGGCCCGTGGTGCACGCTCGACTCCGGCTCGCGCGTGGTCGACTCGATCGTCTTCGAGCGGGCCCACATCGGGCCGAACGCGACCGTGAACAGGGCCATCCTCGACAAGGACGTCGTCATCGCCGAGGGGGCCTCCGTCGGCGTCGACGCCGAGGCGGACCGCGCACGGGGCTTCACGGTCACGCCCTCGGGCATCACGGTCGTCGGGAAGGGCGTCCGCGTCGACCAGTAGCCCCGGTCCGGCCGCCGACGGCGCCGTCGCCTCGTCCACCTCGTGACGAACGGTGACGGCGCCGTCCGGTCGTCCGGCGGCCGGACACTAGGGTGATCGCGTGCCCCGCTTCCTGACCGTCCTCGACGTCGACTCCACGCTCATCGAGGACGAGGTCATCGAGCTCCTCGCCGACGCCGCCGGTGCGCGGGACGAGGTCGCCGCCATCACCGAGCGCGCGATGGCGGGCGAGCTCGACTTCGCCGAGAGCCTGCACGCGCGCGTCGCGACGCTGGCGGGGCTGCCGTCGACGGTGTTCGCCGACGCCGCGTCCCGGATCAGACTCACAGCCGGCGTGCCGGAGCTGGTCGCCGGCCTGCACGCCCACGGCAGCGTGATCGGCGTCGTCTCGGGCGGGTTCCACGAGGTGCTCGACCCGATCGCCGAGAGCTTGGGGCTCGACTTCTGGCGCGCCAACCGGCTCGAGGTCGTCGACGGCGCCCTGACCGGGCGGGTCGACGGTCCGGTCGTCGACGCCGCGGGCAAGGCCGCCGCCCTCCGCGAGTGGGCCGAGGAGGCGGGCGTCGCCCCTGCCCACACGGTCGCGGTCGGCGACGGGGCGAACGACCTGCTGATGATGGACGCCGCCGCGCTCTCGGTGGCGTTCAACGCCAAGCCGCGGGTGCGCGACCACGCCGACGTGGTCGTGACGCACTGCGACCTGTCGCAGGTCCTGCCGCTGCTCGGCCTCCGCGGCTGAGCCGGGCGCAGTCCTGGCCTGGTGGTGCGTCGCTCGGCGACGTCGCGGTGCGGCGGTGCGGCTGAGGCCCTAGTGGCCCATGCCGAGGCCGCCGTCGACCGGGACGACCGCACCGGAGATGTACCCGGCGTCGTCGCTCGCGAGCCACGCGATCGCCTTGGCGACCTCCGAGGCCGTGCCGAAGCGTGCCGCGGGGATGCTCTTCTTGTAGTCGGCCTGCTGCTCGTCGGGCAGGACGGCCGTCATGTCGGTCTCGACGAACCCCGGGGCGACGACGTTGGCGGTGATGCCCCGGGCGCCTACCTCCCTCGTCAGCGACCGCGCGAAGCCCACCAGGGCCGCCTTCGACGCCGAGTAGTTCGCCTGGCCGGCGCCGCCGAGCAGTCCGACGACGCTCGAGACGAGCACGATGCGGCCGAACCGGGCCTTGAGCATGCCCTTGGAGGCGCGCTTGACGACGCGGAAGGCCCCGCCGAGGTTCGTGTCCACGACCGAGGTGAAGTCCTCCTCGGTCATGCGCATGAGCAGGCCGTCCTTCGTGATGCCGGCGTTCGCGACGACGACCTCGACCGGGCCGAGCTCGGCCTCGACCGCGGTGAAGGCGGCGTCGACGCTCGCGGCGTCGGTCACGTCGGCCACGACCGTGAGGCTGCCCTCGGGGCCCTGGCCGCTGCGTGCGGTGACGGCGACGCGGTGGCCCTGGGCCACGAACTCCTTGGCGATCGCGAAGCCGATCCCTCGGTTGCCGCCGGTGACGAGGACGGTGCGGGGGGTGGTCATGATGGTGCTCCTCGGTGTGGGCGTCAGGGGTGCTCGGGTCCGTGGACCGCGTGCCAGCCTACTGTCGGACGCCGGGATTACGATCTAGTCAGCCGCCGACCCTCGGCGTCCCGAGCCCGTGAGGCCATGAAGACATCCACCCCGATCACCACGCTGCCCCCGTCGCCTGCCGACGACCGTCACGCCCGCATGCGCCGGTACCTGTTGGCCACGGGCATCCGCATCGTCTGCATCATCTTCTGCTTCGTCATCCCCCTCAGCTGGTGGACGCTCATCCCCGTCTTCGGCGCCGTGGTGATCCCGTACGTGGCCGTCGTCCTCGCCAACGTGGGCCACGAGAGCGGCCAGGACGTCGAGCGGCCCGGCGGACTCGAGGTCTACCGCGGGCCTCAGGAGCCGTGGACTCCCCCGGCACCCCACGACCCCGACGACGACCCTGTCGTCGGCTCCGACGGGGTGCCCCGGTGATGCTCGGCCTCGGGCAGCAGGGCCCCGGTGACGTGCAGTGCTCCAGGGCAGGGTGCACCGCAGCCGCCGTGCACGCGGTCAACTGGCGCAACCCCAAGATCCACGGCCTCGAGCGCGTCAAGGTCTGGTCGGCCTGCGACGAGCACGTCGGCTACCTCGCCGAGTTCCTCCGGGCCCGCGACTTCCCGGTCGTCCTGACGCCTGCGGGCGAGACGGTCGACCGGGTCGAGCAGGAGGCGCGTTGAGCGCCCCGCAGGCGTCGGGGGCTCGCCCGACCACTGCCTCCAAGTGGCTGGGCTACCTCGCCGTCGTGGTGGTCTTCGCCATCGTCTGCGGCCTCCTCGCCCACTGGCAGTGGAGCCGTCACGAAGAGAAGATGGCGGTCGTCCACCAGCTCGAGCAGCGGTACGACGCCGCTCCGATCCCCCTGCAGGAGGCGGTTCCCGAGCTGGGCTCGTACGATCCCGCCCTCGAGTGGCAGCCCGTCTCGATGACCGGACGCTACCTCGTCGACGAGGAGCTGCTCGTCCGCAACCGGCCCCTGAACGGCCAGCCCGGCTTCGACGTGCTCGTGCCGTTCCAGGTCAGCGGCGGCGACGTCTTCGTGATCGACCGCGGCTGGGTCCCCACCGGCAACGACCAGGACGCCCCCGACGTCGTGCCCGCCCCGCCGGCCGGCGAGGTCACCGTGACCGCACGGCTCAAGCCGGGCGAGCCCGCGCTGGGCGACCGGACCGGCGTCCCCGGCACGAACCAGATCGCCACGATCCAGCTCAGCGAGGTGCAGAAGCGGGTCGACGGCCAGATCTACGACGCGAGCTACGGTCTCCTCGCCACCGAGGACCCGGCGCCCGCGACCGCTCCCGTGAAGGCCAGCGCGCCGGAGATCGACACAGGCCTCAACCTGTCGTACTTCGTGCAGTGGATCATGTTCGCGGTCGGCGCCTTCGGGTTCCTCTTCTACGTGTTCCGGCAAGAGCGACGCAACAAGCTGCTCGACGCCGCCGACGACGAGACCCCGGAGGAGGCAGCCGAGCGCGAGCGACGACGTGCGTCGCGTCCCCGCGCGGATCACGAAGAAGAGGACGAACTCCTCGACGCCGCCGGGCGCTGAGGTCGTCATCGCCCGGCGGCGTCGGCGCGGACGCCGGCCGACGACGCCGGTCGGGCTCAGGCCAGGTTGATCAGGTCCGAATAGTCCGGGGTCCAGTGGTCCTCGGTGCCCTCGGGCATGATGAGGACGCGCTCGGGGTTCAGCGCCTCGACGGCGCCCTCGTCGTGGCTCACGAGCACGACGGCACCCTCGTAGTTCGCCAGGGCGTCGAGGATCTCGAGGCGGCTGGCAGGGTCGAGGTTGTTCGTGGGCTCGTCGAGCAGCAGCACGTTCGCACCGGAGACGACGATCATCGCCAGCGCGAGGCGGGTCTTCTCGCCGCCGGAGAGCACGCCCGCGGGCTTGGCCGAGTCGTCCCCGGTGAAGAGGAACGAGCCGAGCACCCGCCGCGCCTCCATCTCGGTGATGTTCGGCGAGGACGACACCATGTTCTCGAGCACGCTGCGCTTGACGTCGATGGTCTCGTGCTCCTGCGCGTAGTAGCCCACGCGCAGGCCGTGCCCGGGCTCCAGCTGGCCGGTGTCGGGCTCGTCGACGCTCGCGAGGATGCGCAGCAGGGTCGTCTTGCCGGCGCCGTTCAGGCCGAGGATGACCACCTTCGAGCCACGGTCGATGGCGAGGTCGACGGCGGTGAAGATCTCGAGGGAGCCGTAGCTCTTCGACAGGTTCGAAGCCATGAGGGGCGTCTTGCCGCAGGCGACCGGCGTGGGGAACCGCAGCTTGGCGACGCGGTCGACGGCGCGGACCTCCTCGAGGCCGGAGAGCAGCTTCTCGGCTCGGGCGACCATCTGGTGGGCCGCGGCGGCCTTCGAGGCCTTCGCGCCGAAGCGGGCGGCCTGCTTCTGCAGCGCCGAGGCCTGCTTCTCGGCGTTGCTGCGCTCCTTCTTGCGGCGTTCCTCGTCGGCGGCACGCTGGCGCTGGTAGTTGCGCCAGCCCATGTTGTAGATGTCGATGGCCTGGCGGTTGGCGTCGAGGTAGAAGACGCGGTTGACGACCTCCTCGACCAGCTCGATGTCGTGGCTGATGACGATGACGCCGCCCTGGTAGGTCTTGAGGTACTCGCGCAGCCACACGACGCTGTCGGCGTCGAGGTGGTTGGTCGGCTCGTCGAGGATCATCGTGTCCGCGGCCGAGAACAGGATGCGCGCGAGCTCGATGCGCCGGCGCTGACCGCCCGACAGCGTCGAGAGGGGCTGGTCGAGGATGCGGTCGGGCAGGCTCAGGTTGCTGGCGATGGAGGCGGCCTCGGCCTCGGCGGCGTAGCCCCCGAGCGCGTTGAACTGGTCGTCGAGGTCGCCGTACCGCTTCATGGCCCGCGCCGCCACGTCCGGGTCGGGATCGCCCATCGCGAGGGTCGCCTCCTGGATGCCCAGCAGCAGCTGGCCGAGACCGCGCGCGTCGAGGATCCTCGTGCGGGCGAGGTCTTCGGGGTTGCCGCTGCGAGGGTCCTGCGGCAGGTAGCCGATCTCGCCGTGACGGTCGATCTTGCCGCCCGTCGGGAGGGTCTCGCCGGCGAGCGTCTTGGTCATGGTGGTCTTGCCAGCGCCGTTGCGGCCGACCAGACCGATCTTGTCGCCCTTGTCGACGCGGAAGCTCACGTCGGCCATGAGCAGACGCGCGCCGACGCGGATCTCGAGATCGTGCACGGAAAGCACAGCAGAAGTCCAATCGATTGGGGAGATGTCCACAACAGGGCCCGGCGTGGGGCCGCCTCTAGGATGAGGACGTCGCGTGGAGAGGGGTCGCAGCACTGCGCTGCCGACCAGCCGCTCGGCCGATCAACCTACCCATACTAGGAGACTTGCATGACTGACACCGCCGCATCGATCTCGCGGCCGGTCCTCGCCGACCGGCTGGTGGCCCGCAGCTGGGCCACCGACGTCGCCCTGGTGCTCGGCGGGGTCGCCTTCACGTCGGCCCTCGCGCAGGTGCAGGTGCCCATGTGGCCCGTGCCGATCACCGGTCAGACCCTGGCCGTGATGCTCGTCGGCGCCACGTTGGGGGCCCGACGCGGCGCCCTGTCGATGCTCACGTACCTCGTCCTCGGCGTCGCCGGGCTGCCGATCTTCGCCGAGTTCTCCGGCGGTCCGCTCAGCGTGCTGCGTCCGAGCTTCGGCTTCATCCTCGGCTTCGTCCCGGCCGCGCTCGTCATCGGCTGGCTGTCCCAGCGCGACTGGGACAAGAAGTGGGCCTTGTCCGCTGCCGCGTTCTTCCTCGCCAGCCTCATCCCGTTCGCCACGGGCCTCCCCTACATGGCCGTCGTGCTGAACTCCCTCGGCATCGACGCGTCGCTCGGCAGTGTCCTGGCGCTCGGCGTGTACCCGTTCATCGTGGGCGGAGTCGCGAAGTGGCTCATCGCCGCCTCTGCACTCCCCCTCGCGTGGCGTGTTCTCGGGCGTCTCGGCAAGTAGGAGCGCCCCGCGCTCAGCGTGCGCGCACACGAAGGACGCCCACGGTCATCGACCGGGGGCGTCCTTCGTGTGCGGGGTGGATCAGATCGAGAAGCCGATCGCGCGCATCATGTCGCGGCCGTCGTCGGTGATCCGGTCGGGGCCCCACGGCGGCATCCAGACCCAGTTGATGCGGAAGGCGTCGACCACGCCGTCGAGGGCGTTGGCCGTGTCGGCCTCGATCACGTCGGTCAGCGGGCAGCCGGCCGACGTCAGCGTCATGCTGATGATGAGGGCGTTCTCGTGCTCCTCGTCCATGGCGAGGTCGTAGATGAGGCCGAGGTCGACGATGTTGACCCCGAGCTCGGGGTCGACGACCTCCTTGAGAGCCTCGATCGTGGCGTCGAACTTCTCCGGGGCGAGGGCGACGGCCATGGTCAGCTGACCGCCGGCGTCGTCTCGGCCGGGGCGGCGGCCGCCGCGGACACGTACCGGTCGTAGCCCTCGTCCTCGAGACGGTCGGCAAGCTCGGGGCCGCCCTGCTCGGCGACGTGGCCGTCGACGAAGACGTGGACGAAGTCGGGCTTGATGTACCGGAGGATCCGCGTGTAGTGCGTGATCATCAGCAGGCCGAGGCCCGTGTTGGCCTTGGCGCGGTTGACGCCCTCGGAGACGATCTTGAGCGCGTCGACGTCGAGACCGGAGTCGGTCTCGTCGAGGACGGCGAACTTCGGCTTCAGCAGCTCGAGCTGCATGATCTCGTGACGCTTCTTCTCGCCGCCCGAGAAGCCCTCGTTGACGTTGCGCTCGGCGAACGAGGCGTCCATCTTGAGGTCGCTCATGTGGGTGCGCAGGTCCTTGATCCAGGTGCGGATCGCGGGAGCCTCACCGTCCAGGGCGGTCTTGGCGGTGCGGAGGAAGTTGGCGACCGTCACGCCGGGGATCTCGACCGGGTACTGCATGGCCAGGAAGAGACCGGCCTTGGCCCGCTCGTCGACCGACATGTCGAGCACCTCGCGACCGTCGAGCAGGATGCTGCCGCCGTCGACGTTGTAGCGGGGGTGCCCGGCGATCGTGTAGGCGAGGGTGGACTTGCCGGAGCCGTTCGGGCCCATGACGGCGTGGATCTCGCCCTCGTTGATGGTGAGGTCGACGCCCTTGAGGATGGGCTTGACGCCCTGGTCGGTGTCGATGCTGACCTTGAGTTCGCGGATCTCGAGAGTGGACATGCGTTCTTTTCCTTACTGTGCGACGTCGGCGGACGACGCGGTGGTGTCGACGTACACGTCACCGTCGACGACGGTGACACGGAAGACCGGGACGGGTTCGTAGGCAGGGAGGGTGAGCGGCTTGCCGGTCGTCAGCTCGAACTTGGAGCCGTGCGCCCAGCACTCGAGCGTGTCGTCCTCGACGAAGCCCTCGGAGAGCGAGATGTCGCCGTGGGTGCAGGTGTCGCCGATCGCGTGGATGTCGCCCGAGCTGTCCTTGACGACGGCGACGGCGACCCCCTCGACGACGACGCGCATCGCCTGGGCCGGCGTGACGTCGTCGACGCCGCAGACCTTGACCCCGGCCATCAGGCGGCGCCGCCTGCCGTCGGGAGGCCCTCACCGGCGGTGAGCTCGACCTCGAGAGCGTCGATGAGACGCTCCTGCAGCTCGGGCTCGCCGATCTTCTGCACGACCTCGCTGAGGAACCCGAGGACGACGAGACGGCGTGCCTCGTGCTCCGAGATGCCCCGGGACTGCAGGTAGAAGAGGTGCTCGTCGTCGAACCGGCCGGTGGCGCTGGCGTGGCCCGCCCCGGCGATGTCGCCCGTCTCGATCTCCAGGTTCGGGATCGAGTCCGCCCGTGTGCCTTCGCTGAGGACGAGGTTGCGGTTCTGCTCGTAGCTGTCCGTCCCGGGCGCCGTGCGCGCGATCAGGACGTCGCCGATCCAGACCGTGCGGGCGCCCACGCCCTGCAGCGCGCCTTTGTAGTTGACGCGGCTGCGGCTGTTCGGGGCGTCGTGGTGCACGTAGACCTGCTGCTCGAGGTGCTGGCCCGCGTCGGCGAAGTAGACGCCGTAGAGCTCGGTGTCCGAGCCCTGCCCGGCCAGGTGGGCCGAGGGGTTCACCCGCACGACCGAGCCGCCGAGCGAGACGACGAAGTGCTTGAGCTGCGCGTCGCGACCGATCGTGGCGAAGTGGCTCGCCAGGTGGATCGCGTCGTCGTCCCACTCCTGCAGGGTGACGACGGTCAGGTGCGCACCGTCGTCGACGACGATCTCGACGTTCTCGACGAGCTGCGCCGAGCCGGTGTTGCGGAGCACGACCATCGAGCGGGTGTTCGCGGTCGCGTGGATGACGGTGTGGCCGGCGCGAGGCTCGCTGTCGAGGCCGCTCCGGCCGATCGTGACCGTGGACGGCTCGTCCCCGGTCAGGGTCACGGCGAGGACCTTCTCGGTCGAGGCCCAGGCGTTCGCCGAGGCCTTGTCCTCCGGCGCACCGGCGCGCCCGACACGGGCGTCGGCGCGGTCGAGCCACTCGACGGCCGCGCCGCCGGTCTCCCGGGCGAGGTACGCGTACGGCGAGCCGTCGAGCGGACCGTCGATGAGCGGACGGAGGCGGTCGACGGGACTGAGCTTCCAGTCGACTTCCCGGCCGGTGACGGCCGCGAAGGCCGCGGGGTCGGTGGAGCGGAAGCGGCCAGAACGGGTCTGGACGGGCACGAGGCCCCATCCGCCGTCGCTGTGCGCCCCTGCGCCGTGCTGGACGCCCTCGGGCGCGGTGTCTGTGGTGGTGGGTGCTGCGGCGGACATCTAGCCGACTGATCCTTCCATGCTCATCTCGATGAGCTTGTTGAGCTCGAGCGCATACTCCATCGGCAGCTCCCGGGCGATCGGCTCGATGAACCCGCGCACGATCATGGCCATTGCCTCGTCCTCCGCCATGCCTCGCGACATGAGGTAGAAGAGCTGTTCCTCGCTGACCCGGGACACCGTCGCCTCGTGGCCTAGCTGCACGTCGTCGACGCGGATGTCGATCGCCGGGTAGGTGTCGGAGCGCGAGATGGTGTCGACCAGCAGCGCGTCGCAGCGCACCGTGTTCGCCGAGTGGTGGGCCGCGTCGTCGACGCGGACCTCGCCGCGGTAGCCGGCTCGGCCGCCGCCCCGGGCGATCGACTTCGAGACGATCGACGACGTCGTGTAGGGCGCCATGTGGATCATCTTCGCGCCGGCGTCCTGGTGCTGGCCGGGGCCGGCGAAGGCGACGGACAGGGTCTCGCCCTTGGCGTGCTCGCCGACCAGGTAGATCGAGGGGTACTTCATCGTCACCTTGGAGCCGATGTTGCCGTCGATCCACTCCATGGTCGCGCCCTCGTGGGCGATGGCGCGCTTGGTCACGAGGTTGTAGACGTTGTTCGACCAGTTCTGGATCGTCGTGTAGCGAACGCGGGCGTTCTTCTTCACGATGATCTCGACGACGGCCGAGTGCAGCGAGTCGCTCTTGTAGATCGGTGCCGTGCAGCCCTCGATGTAGTGGACGTAGCTGCCCTCGTCGGCGATGATCAGCGTCCGCTCGAACTGGCCCATGTTCTCGGTGTTGATGCGGAAGTAGGCCTGCAGCGGGATCTCGACCCGGACGCCCTTCGGCACGTAGACGAACGAGCCGCCCGACCAGACGGCCGTGTTCAGCGCGGCGAACTTGTTGTCGCCGGCCGGGATCACCGTGCCGAAGTACTCCTGGAATATCTCGGGGTGCTCGCGGAGGGCCGTGTCGGTGTCCATGAAGATGACGCCCTGCTCCTCCAGGTCCTCGCGGATCTGGTGGTAGACGACCTCGGACTCGTACTGGGCGGCGACGCCCGCGACGAGGCGGTTCCGCTCGGCCTCTGGGATGCCGAGCTTCTCGTACGTGTTCTTGATGTCGTCGGGGAGTTCCTCCCACGTCGTCGCCTGCTTCTCGGTGGAGCGGACGAAGTACTTGATGTTGTCGAAGTCGATGCCGGAGAGGTCGGCGCCCCAGGTCGGCATGGGCTTCCGCTCGAAGAGCGCCAGGCCCTTGAGCCGGTTCTTGAGCATCCACTCCGGTTCGCTCTTCAGCGCCGAGATGTCGGTGACGACCTCGGGCGACACGCCACGGCGCGCGGACGCGCCTGCTGCGTCGGAGTCGGACCAGCCGAACTCGTACTGCCCCAGGCTCTCGAGCTCTGGTCGGTCGATCAACACGTCTGACATGACTACCTCTTTCTCTGCTGGGCCGAACGTGGGTCGGGTCGTGACCATTCCCCGTCGGATGGGGGCCCAGCTGCTCGCGCTGCGAGACGGACTCCCGGTCGAGCGGCGACGGCTGCCTGCGTGGAGCGGAGGCGGAGCCGGCGTTGCTTAGACTGACGTGAGGTCCGCGTACCGCTTCTGCGGATCCCACGGCCCTCGGGCGTCGTCGTCGACGCTCGTGTCGGGTGTGTCCCTGAACTCATCGATTCTACAGGGCAGAGCGGCGGATGTGACGAAAGGCAGCAACTCGTGAGCAACGCACAGGTGACCCGGCCCGGCCCCGTGACGCGCCTCTGGCGGTGGCTGCCGACGACGACCGACCGCCGGGTCCGGTTCATCGCCTGGGCCTCGCTGCTCTGTCAGGTCCTGCTGATCGGCACCGGAGGCGCGGTGCGGCTGACCGGGTCCGGTCTCGGCTGCCCGACGTGGCCTCGCTGCACCGCCGACTCGTTCGTCAGCACGCCCGAGATGGGGATCCACGGGGTGATCGAGTTCGGCAACCGCCTCCTCACCTTCGTCCTCACGGCAGTCGTCGTGCTCGCCTTCCTCTTCGTCCTCCGCATGCGCAAGCAGCGCCGCGAGCTGTTCTGGCTCACCTTCGCCCAGGGCATGAGCATCCCCCTCCAGGCCGTGCTGGGCGGCATCACCGTCCTCACGGGCCTGAACCCGTACATCGTCGGGGCGCACTTCCTCGTCTCGATCGCCCTGGTCGCCTTGTCCACGGTGCTCGTGTGGCGGGTTCTCCGCGGACCTCGCGGTCACCACGCCGCGACTCCCCCCGCCTACGCCCGACTCGTCCACGTGCTGTCCGGCGTCGTGCTGGTCACCGTGGTCGTC
The DNA here is from genome assembly GCF_014841875.1 of Frigoribacterium sp. CFBP 13729. Lineage (NCBI taxonomy): Bacteria > Bacillati > Actinomycetota > Actinomycetes > Micrococcales > Microbacteriaceae > Frigoribacterium > Frigoribacterium sp. CFBP 13729. Next base: position 320,783 of record NZ_JACYUR010000001.1, read on the forward strand.
GGCGTGCTGACGACCGGCTCCGGCCCACACGCCGGCGACGCGGCCACGCCCCGCAACGGCCTCGACCCGGCCGTCATGGACCACGTGCACAGCTGGCCCGCCTACGCGACCCTCGCGTTGACCCTCGCGGTCGTCGTCTGGACCCTCCGCACCGGTCTCCCGCGCCGGTTCCCCCTCGCCCTCCTCGGTGTCGAGCTCGTCCAGATCGCGGTGGGCATCGCCCAGGCGCGCACGGGACTGCCGCCGCTCCTCGTCGGCTCGCACATGGTGCTGGCGGCGCTCCTGGTGGCGGCGACGACCGCGCTCGTCCTCTCGCTGCGTGAGGACCAGAGCCCGTCCGAGGCTCAGCTGACGGTCGACTCCCCGGAGTCCGTCCGACTCTGAGCGGGCCCGTCCGCGGGAGCACCGAGCCCGACCGATGCGTCCGGCGCGTCCGATGCGTCCGGTGCGTCCCGCCGCATGATCACGTCGACGCCGTCGTCCTCGACCGGGACGAAGCCGTGCCGGAGGTACAGGCCCGCCGCGCGGCTGCCCGTCAGCACGTCCAACAGCACGGGCCGCGACCCGAGCGAGGCGAGCACCTCCCGGAGCAGGCGCGTGCCGATCCCCCGGCCCCGCGCCTCCTCGGCCAGGTAGAAATGGCGCAGCCAGACGTCGTCGCCCTCCGGGTGCACCGCGAGGCAGCCGAGGAGGCGCCCCCCGACCTCGACCACGCGGGTCTCGGTCGGCACGAACTCGCGCTCGAAGCGCGCACGGTTGTACGGCGGACGCCAGACGCCCGCTCGCCTCAGGTCGGGCTCGAGGGCGGCGAGCTTCAGGTCGGCGAGGGCGTCGACGTCGTCGGGTCGCCCCTCACGGACGGTCCAGTCGAGGACGTCCTCGGTGCCGGAGCTCACCGGACGCCTCAGAACGGCAGGAGCGGATCGATGCCGACGGCGATGAAGAGCAGCGTCAGGTAGGTGATGGAGCTGTGGAACACGCGCATGGGACGGACCTCGGCGACGTGCTGGATCGCACGGCTGTACAGGCGGTGCGACTCCCACACGAACCAGGTGCCGCTCGCGAGGGCGACGACCGTGTAGAGCACGCCCATGTGGGCGACGGGGACGAGCAGCAGCGAGCAGGCGACGGTGGCCCACGCGTAGAGGATCACCTGGAGGCCGACGGACGACCGGCCTCGGACGACGGCCAGCATGGGCACCGACGCGGCGGCGTAGTCGTCCCGGTACTTCATCGACAGGGGCCAGTAGTGCGGCGGGGTCCAGAGGAAGATCACCATGAAGAGGATGACCGGAGGCCAGCTGAGGTCGTTCGTGACGGCGGCCCAGCCGATCAGGACGGGCATGCACCCGGCGATGCCGCCCCAGACGATGTTCTGCGGCGTGCGGCGCTTGAGCCACAGCGTGTAGACGACCACGTAGAAGAGGATCGCGCCGAGCGACAGGGCGGCCGAGAGGAGGTTGACCGTGAGGGCCAGCCAGACGATGGAGGCGAGGCCCACGATCCAGGAGAACGCCAGCGCCTCGCGGTCCGTCACCTCGCCGGTGACGAGCGGGCGGCCCTGGGTCCGCTTCATGATGCGGTCGATGTCGCGGTCGATGTAGCAGTTGAAGGCGGAGGCCGAGCCGGCGCTGAGCGCACCGCCGATCAGCGTGGCCGCGACGAGCCACAGGTTCGGCACGCCGCCCTGGGCCAGGAACATGGTCGGTGCCGTGGTGACGAGCAGCAGCTCCATCACGCGGGGCTTCGTGAGCGCGACGTAGGCGCCAGCCTTGCGACGGATGCCCCGAGGTCCGGTGGTGGGGCGGGTGTCGATGGCTGCGGTCATGGGTCCCTCTGACGAGATGTACGGTTCGGCGCGGAGAGTCTAGGCGAACCAGCGAGTCTAGGCGATGACCGGCGACGCTGACGGCGGAACGGCGCGCCTCCTGCGGGCGGAGCGAGCCCTTTCGTCCCTATACTTGCAGGTGCTTGCCAGTCGCACGCCCGCACGGCGACGGAATCCTCGACATCGAACCATCGGCTCCCTGTCGCGCGACCTCCGGTCCGTGCCCGAGCGGCCGCAGCCGACGACGTCTCGGCAGGCGCATGTCAGCGCGGGAGCGAATCGACCCCGCGCAGTTCGCAACAAGAAGGGTCATCTCCAAGTGGCAGATCTGCAGTGGGAATCCATTGACAACAAGGCCGTCGACACGGTCCGCGTCCTCGCGGCCGACTCGGTCGAGAAGGTCGGGAACGGCCACCCGGGGACGGCGATGAGCCTCGCGCCCGCCGCGTACCTCCTCTTCCAGAAGGTCATGCGTCGTGACCCCAGCGACAGCGAGTGGATCGGCCGCGACCGCTTCGTCCTCTCGGTCGGGCACAGCTCGCTGACCCAGTACGTCCAGTTCTACCTCGGCGGCTACGGCCTCGAGCTCGACGACCTCAAGGCGCTGCGCACCTGGGGCTCGAAGACGCCCGGCCACCCCGAGTACGGCCACACCGACGGCGTCGAGATCACCACCGGTCCCCTCGGCCAGGGCCTCGCCTCCGCCGTGGGCATGGCGTACGCCGCCCGCTTCGAGCGCGGCCTGTTCGACCCCGAGGCCGCCGTCGGCACCTCGCCCTTCGACCACTTCGTCTACGTCATCGCCGGCGACGGCGACCTGCAGGAGGGCGTCACCAGCGAGGCGTCCTCGCTCGCCGGTCACCAGCAGCTCGGCAACCTCGTCGTGATCTACGACTCCAACCAGATCTCGATCGAGGACGACACCAACATCGCCTTCACCGAGGACGTCCACGCGCGCTACGAGGCGTACGACTGGCAGGTCCAGGTCGTCGACTGGAAGAAGACGGGCGAGTACGTCGAGGACGTCGCCGCCCTCAACGACGCGATCGAGGCCGCCAAGGCCGAGACGAGCAAGCCCTCGCTGATCATCCTCAAGACGATCATCGGCTGGCCCTCGCCCAAGAAGCAGAACTCCGGCAAGATCCACGGCTCGGCGCTCGGCGCCGAAGAGCTCGCGGGCCTGAAGGAGGTGCTCGGCTTCGACCCCGAGAAGACCTTCGACGTCGACCCCGAGGTCCTCGAGCACACCCGCAAGGCCGTCGAGCGCGGCCAGGCGCAGCACGCCGAGTGGCGCACGTCGTTCGACGAGTGGGCCTCGGCCAACCCCGACAAGAAGACCCTCCTCGACCGCGTCCTCGAGGGCGAGCTGCCCGAGGGCCTCGACGAGGCGTTGCCGGTCTTCCCGACCGACAAGGAGGTCTCGACCCGAGCCGCCTCCGGCAAGGTCATCAACGCCATCGCCGGCGTCGTCCCCGAGTTCTGGGGCGGCTCCGCCGACCTCGCCGAGTCGAACCTCACGACCATCAACGGCGGCGGTTCCTTCGTGCCGGCCGAGTGGTCGACCCACGAGTGGCAGGGCAACCCCTACGGTCGCGTGCTGCACTTCGGCATCCGCGAGCACGCCATGGGCTCGATCATGAACGGCATCGCCCTGCACGGCAACACGCGTGTGTTCGGCGGCACCTTCCTCATCTTCAGCGACTACATGCGCCCCGCCGTGCGTCTCGCCGCCCTGATGAAGTCGCCGGTGACGTACGTCTGGACCCACGACTCGGTCGCGCTCGGCGAGGACGGCCCCACGCACCAGCCGGTCGAGCAGCTCGCCGCCCTCCGCGCGATCCCCGACTTCGCCGTGGTGCGCCCCGCCGACGCCAACGAGACCGCCTGGGCCTGGAAGACCATCCTCGACCGCTTCGACGGCCCGGCCGGCCTGGCGCTCAGCCGCCAGAACCTGCCCGTCTTCGAGCGCGGCGACGGCGACGCCGAGGGCGAGACCTTCGCGTCCGCCAAGAACGTCGCCAAGGGCGCGTACGTCCTCGCCGAGGCTCCCGGCGGCACGCCCGACGTGATCCTGATCGCCACGGGCTCCGAGGTGCAGATCGCCGTCGAGGCCCGTGAGGTCCTGCGCGGCGAGGGCATCAACGCCCGCGTCGTGTCGGCTCCCAGCCTCGAGTGGTTCGACGAGCAGAGCGCCGAGTACAAGGAGGCGGTCCTCCCGGCCGCCGTCAAGGCCCGCGTCTCGATCGAGGCAGGCGTCGCGCTCCCGTGGCGCGGCATCGTCGGCGACGCCGGCCGCAGCATCTCCATCGAGCACTTCGGCGCCTCCGCCGACTACAAGACGCTCTACCGCGAGTTCGGCATCACCACCGAAGCCGCCGTGGCCGCCGTCAAGGACTCGCTGGCCGCTCTCTGAGCGCCGGCAAGAAAGAAGAGAACGACATGACCGACACCAACACCGCACAGCTCTCCGCCGCGGGCGTCAGCATCTGGCTCGACGACCTCTCGCGTGAGCGCATCAACGCCGGCGGCCTCGAGAAGCTGATCGCCGAGCGCAACGTCGTGGGCGTCACCACGAACCCGACCATCTTCGCGTCGGCCCTCGCCAAGGGCGAGGCCTACGACGACCAGGTCGCTCTGCTCGCCAAGACCGGCGTGAGCGTCACCGACGCGGTCTTCGAGATCACGACCGACGACGTCACCCGCGCCTGCGACATCTTCCGCGGCATCTACGACGACACCAAGGGCTTCGACGGCCGCGTGTCGATCGAGGTCGAGCCGGGCCTCGCGCACGACGCGCAGGGCACCATCGACCAGGCCGTCAAGCTCGCCGCCAAGGTGGGTCGTCCCAACGCGCTCATCAAGATCCCCGCGACGGTCGAGGGCCTCGAGGCCATCACCGCCGTCATCGCCAAGGGCATCAGCGTCAACGTCACCCTGATCTTCAGCCTCGAGCGCTACCGCGCCGTCATCAACGCGTACCTCACCGGTCTCGAGCAGGCCAAGGCCGCGGGCATCGACATCAGCGAGATCCACTCCGTCGCGTCGTTCTTCGTGTCGCGCGTCGACAGCGAGATCGACAAGCGTCTCGAGGCCGTCGGCACCGACGAGGCGACGGCCCTCAAGGGCAAGGCGGGCGTCGCGAACGCCCAGCTCGCCTACGAGGCCTACGTCCAGGCCTTCGACACCGAGCGCGCGAAGGGCCTGCTCGCCGCCGGCGCCAACAAGCAGCGTCCCCTCTGGGCCTCGACCGGCGTCAAGGACCCTGCCGTCCTCGACACGACCTACGTGGTCGAGCTCGTCGCCGCCGACGTCGTGAACACGATGCCCGAGAAGACCCTCGAGGCGACCTTCGACCACGGCGAGGTCCGCGGCGACTCGATCAGCGGCTCCTACGCCTCCGCCAACGAGGTCATGGACGCGATCGCGGCCGTGGGCGTCTCGTACGACGAGGTCACCGAGCTGCTCGAGAAGGAGGGCGTGGAGAAGTTCATCGTCTCCTGGAACGAGCTGCTCGACACCGTCACCGCAGCCCTCGAGTCCTCGAAGCCCACCGCCGAGGACGCCAAGTGACCATCACGATCGCCGCGAGCGGCGACGCGGCCACCGCCGTCGAGACCGTCGTGCCCCAGCTGGTCAGCGACCTCGTCGCCTCCGGCATCACGGCGCAGAACCCCACCCTCTGGGGCCCGGACGCCGAGGAGGAGTCAGCCAAGCGTCTCGGCTGGACCGAGGCCGTCGTGGTCTCCACGCCCCTCCTCGACGAGATCGACGCGCTCCGCGAGGAGCTCGCCGCCAAGGGCGTCGACCACGTCGTGCTCGCGGGCATGGGCGGCTCGTCGCTGGCCCCCGAGGTCATCACGCGCACCTACGGCGTCGAGCTGACCGTGCTCGACGCCACGGAGCCCGGCCAGGTCCTGACGGCCCTGCACGACCGCCTCGAGCGGACCGTGCTCGTCGTGTCGTCGAAGTCCGGCTCGACCGTCGAGACCGCCAGCCAGCGCAAGACCTTCGAGAAGGCCTTCCGCGACGCCGGCATCGACCCGGTCGAGCGCATCGTGGTCGTCACCGACCCGGGCTCGCCCCTCGACGGGCAGGCCCGCGAGGCCGGCTACCGCGTCTTCAACGCCGACCCCGCCATCGGCGGCCGCTACTCGGCGCTGTCGGCCTTCGGCCTCGTGCCGTCCGGCCTCGCCGGCGCCGACATCCGCGAGCTGCTCGCCGAGGCGGACGCCGTCACGGTCGAGCTCTCGCAGGACAGCGCGGACAACCCCGGCCTCGTGCTGGGCGCCGTCCTCGCGGGCACCTCGCCCCTGCGCGACAAGATCGCGATCGTCGCCGACGGCACGCACATCATCGGTTTCCCCGACTGGGCCGAGCAGCTGATCGCCGAGTCGACCGGCAAGCAGGGTCGCGGCCTCCTCCCCGTCGTGCTCGGCACGGACGCTCCGGAGATCAGCCTGGGCCTGCACGACGTGCAGGTCGTGCGCCTGGTCGCGAACGCGGCGGAGACCCGTGAGGTCGCTCCCGGCGAGGTCGAGATCTCGGGTTCTCTCGGCGGTCAGGTCATGGTCTGGGAGTACGCCGTCGCGGTCGCCGGGCGCCTGCTCGACATCAACCCGTTCGACCAGCCCGACGTCGAGTCGGCGAAGGTCGCCACGCGGGCGCTGCTCGACGATCGACCGGCCCCGACTCCCCCGGCGTTCACCGCCGAGGGCGTCGAGGTCCGCGAGGTCGGCGGCGTCGAGCTCGGCGACTCGCTCGAGTCGGCCGTCTCGGCCCTCCTGTCGGCCCTGACCGACGACGGCTACCTGTCGATCCAGGCCTACGCCGACCGCGTGGCCTACCCGCAGCTCGAGGAGCTCCGCGACGTGCTCGCGGCGCGCACGAAGCGTCCCGTCACCTTCGGGTGGGGACCTCGCTTCCTGCACTCCACGGGCCAGTACCACAAGGGCGGGCCCGCCAACGGCGTGTTCCTCCAGATCACCCAGACGGCGTCGACCGACCTCGAGATCCCGGAGAGCCCGTTCACCTTCGGGCAGCTGGTCCAGGCGCAGGCCGCCGGCGACGCGACCGTGCTGGCCGACCACGGTCGTCCCGTGCTCCGGCTGACCGTCGACGACGTGGCGGGCGCCTTGCCCGCTCTGCTCGCCGCAGTCCGCTGAGCGTGAGGGGGCCGGTGTCCGTGAGGACGCCGGCCCCCTTCGCCGTGGTCGGACGACCACGTGCCACGCGACCGTGCCCGAGAGAACGACCCTGAAGGAACCACCACGATGTCACCCGTCGAGATCACGCCGGAGCACAACCCCCTGCGGCTGCCCTCCGATCGACGCCTGAACCGGATCGCCGGCCCGAGCGGCCTCATCATCTTCGGCGTCACCGGCGACCTGTCGCGCAAGAAGCTCATGCCGGCCGTGTACGACCTCGCCCACCGCGGCCTCCTGCCCCCCGGCTTCGCGCTCGTCGGCTTCGCCCGCCGCGAGTTCGAGGGCCAGGACTTCGAGCAGGTCGTCTACGAGGCCGTCAAGCAGCACGCCCGCACCCCCTTCGACGAGGACGTCTGGCGTCAGCTGAAGGAGGGCTTCCGCTTCGTGCAGGGCACGTTCGACGACGCCGACTCGTTCACGCGCCTCAAGGACACGATCGAGGAGCTCGACCGGGAGCGCGGCACGATGGGCAACCACGCCTTCTACCTCTCGATCCCGCCCAAGGCCTTCCCGATGGTCACCGAGCAGCTGCGCAGCAGCGGCCTGGCCGAGGAGAAGGACGGCGCGTGGCGCCGCGTGGTGATCGAGAAGCCGTTCGGCAGCGACCTCACGACCGCCCGCGAGCTGAACGCCGTGGTCGAGAGCGTCTTCGAGCCCGACTCGGTCTTCCGCATCGACCACTACCTGGGCAAGGAGACGGTCCAGAACCTCCTGACCCTCCGGTTCGCCAACCAGATGTACGAGCCCCTCTGGAACTCGAACTACGTCGACCACGTCCAGATCACGATGGCCGAGGACATCGGGGTCGGCGGCCGGGCCGGCTACTACGACGGCATCGGTGCCGCTCGCGACGTCATCCAGAACCACCTCCTCCAGCTCCTCGCCCTCACGGCCATGGAGGAGCCGGTCACGTTCGCCGCGTCTCACCTCCGTGCCGAGAAGGAGAAGGTCCTCTCCGCGGTCCGGATCCCCGAGGACATCGCCGCCGGGACCGCCCGTGGCCAGTACTCGGGAGGCTGGCAGGGCGGCGAGAAGGTCCTCGGGTTCCTCGACGAGGAGGGGATGAACCCCGAGAGCGTCACCGAGACCTTCGCCGCCGTGAAGCTCGAGATCGCGACGCGGCGCTGGGCCGGCGTGCCCTTCTACCTCCGGGCCGGCAAGCGCCTGGGGCGTCGCGTGACCGAGATCGCCGTGGTCTTCAAGCAGGTGCCCGAGAACATCTTCGGAACGCAGACCTCGCTGGGCCAGAACGCCCTCGTGATCCGCGTGCAGCCCGACGAGGGCGTCACCCTGCGCTTCGGCTCGAAGGTCCCCGGGATCGGCACCCAGGTGCGCGACGTCACGATGGACTTCGGCTACGGCCACGCCTTCACCGAGGCCAGCCCCGAGGCCTACGAGCGCCTCATCCTCGACGTCCTGCTGGGCGACCCGCCCCTGTTCCCCCGACACGAGGAGGTCGAGCTCTCCTGGAAGATCCTCGACCCGATCGAGGAGTTCTGGGCGACTCAGGGCCAGCCCGAGCAGTACCGCCCCGGAACGTGGGGCCCCCAGTCCGCCGATGAACTCATGGCCCGTGACGGCCGCACCTGGAGACGCCCGTGATCGTCGATCTGCCCGCCAGCACCATCAGCCGAGTGCAGAAGACGCTCGTCACCATCCGCGAGGAGGGCGGCGTCGTCGCGCTCGGGCGCGTGCTCACCCTCATCATCTCGACGAGCCACGGCGAGGAGGAGGAGGCCATCGAGGCCGCCAACGACGCCTCCCGTGAGCACCCCATGCGCGTCATCGTCGTGTCGACCGCTCCGGGCGGCGACGACGAGGAGCCCCGGCTCGACGCCCAGATCCGGGTCGGCGGGGACGCGGGCGCGAGCGAGGTCATCCTCCTGCGCGCCTACGGCGACACCGCGAGCGACGAGGAGGGGCTGGTCACCGGTCTCCTGCTGCCCGACGCCCCCGTCGTCGTCTGGTGGCCCGGTCGCGCTCCCGAGGTCGTCGCGGAGTCGCCTCTCGGACGCATCGCCCAGCGCCGCATCACCGACGCGGCCAGCCAGCCGAACCCGCGTCAGAGCATCGTCGACCTCGCCGAGACCTACCAGCCCGGCGACACGGACTTCGCCTGGACGCGCCTCACTCTCTGGCGCACCCAGCTCGCGGCCGTCCTCGACCAGCCGCCCTACGAGCCCGTGACCGAGGTCCGGGTCGACGGTGCCCCCGACTCCCCGTCGACGCTGCTGCTTGCCGCGTGGCTTCGGCTGCAGCTGCAGGTGCCTGTGGTGAACGAGCTGACCCGCGGCAACGGCTCCAGCGGCATCCACGGGGTCCGGCTCGTGCGCGCCTCCGGCGCCATCGTCCTCGAGCGCGCCGTCGTCGACGTGGCGACGCTGACGCAGCCCGACCAGCCCACCCACGACCTCTCGCTGCCACGCCGGTCGCTGCGCGACTGCCTCGCGGAGGAACTCCGTAGACTCGACCCCGACGACCTCTTCGGGGACGTCGTGAAGCAGGGGGTCCGCCAGCTGGCGGAGCCCGTCGAGAGCAACTAGGACAGACTGACACAGTGAGCAACGAACGCCGGGTGCTGGTTCACCCCGACAAGGAATCGCTGGGCGCCTCAGTCGCCGCGCGCTTCATCACCAAGATCATCGACGTCCTGGAGGAGCAGAACTACGCCTCCGTCGTCGTCAGCGGCGGGTCGGTGAGCACGGTCGTGCTCGCGGCCATCAACGCCTCCCCCGCGCGGGACAGCGTCGACTGGTCCAAGGTCTCGTTCTGGTGGGCCGACGAGCGCTGGGTCGAGAGCGGCCACGACGACCGCAACGACCGGCAGGCCGAGATCGACCTGCTCGGGCACATCGGGGTCGAGCCGCAGAACGTGCACCGCTTCGGCGCCGTAGGCGAGTTCGGCGATGTCGAGGCCGCCGCGGTCGCGTACCGGGCCGAGCTCCTCGAGCACGCCCAGGGCGACGACGAGGCGCCTCGCTTCGACATCACGCTCCTCGGCGTGGGCCCCGACGGCCACGTCGCGTCCCTCTTCCCGGACGCGCCCCAGGTGCGCATGAGCGGACCGACCGTGCTGACGGTGGACGACTCCCCCAAGCCGCCGCCGGTCCGGCTCACGTTGAGCCTGCCCGTCATCAACAACTCGCAGCGGGTGTGGATGATCCTCGCCGGCGCGGAGAAGGCGTCGTCGCTGGGCCTCGCCCTCGCCGGTGCCGGTGCCGACCAGGTCCCCGTGGCCGGCGTCAAGGGCCGGAAGCGCACGGTGTTCTTCGTGGACAGCGACGCCGCGTCAGAGGTCCCCGAGAACCTGATCGCCTCGACGTACTGATCCACGGGCCCGGTCCGGCGACGGACCGGGCCTCGACACGAGAGAAGCCCCGCAGCCGAGCTGCGGGGCTTCTCTTGCGGGCGACCGGTGGCGACCGGACGCGGGGGCCGGGCTAGGCCTTGCCCCGGCGGACGCGCAGCTGCTGCAGCGCCTCCTCCAGGAGCTGGGCAGCCTCCTCCTCGGACCGTCGCTCCTTGACGTACGCGAGGTGCGTCTTGTAGGGCTCGAGCTTCGCGACGGTCGGCGGGTTGGCCTTGTCGCGTCCGGCGGGGAGGCCGCTGGACGGGGAGTCGACCGTCTCGGGGATCTCTTCGTCAGGCACGTTCGCGGCGAAGTGGCGGACGACCTCGTTGCCCAGGGCGTCCCAGTACGAGATCGTCACGCGCTCGGCGTGGTACCCGCGGTCCTGCTCGCCCATGGGGCCGGCGCCGACGCGCGAACCACGGATGGCGCTGCCTCCGGAGGCCATCAGCTGACCGCCGAGAACTTCGTGATGAGGCCGAGGACCACGATGCACGTGATCCAGACGAGCCCGAGGAACACGGTGATGCGGTTCAGGTTGCGCTCGGCGACCCCGGATGCACCGAGGTTGCTCGTGACACCGCCGCCGAACATGTCGGACAGACCGCCGCCGCGACCGCGGTGCAGCAAGATGAGGAGGGTCAGCAGGAGGCTCGTGATGCCGAGCAGCACCTGCAGGATGACCTGCAGAATTTCCAAGGGGGACCTTTCGATGCGGTGAGACCGTTGACGAGTATAACTGCCGCACGCGGCGACGGGTCCCTCACCCGCGGGCGGGAGAGGGACCCGTCTGTCGGTCGGCGTCAGACGCCGACGTGGGACTCGAAGCGCACGATGCGGGCGAACTCGTCCACGTCGAGGCTCGCACCGCCGACGAGCGCACCGTCGACGTTCGGCTCGCGCAGGAACGACGCGATGTTCGTCGACTTGACCGATCCGCCGTAGAGGATGCGGGTCGCCGCGGCGCGGTCGGCCCCGACGAGCTCGACGAGGGCCTGACGGAGGGCTGCGCAGACCTGCTCGGCCTGGTCGGCGGTCGCCGCCTTGCCCGAGCCGATCGCCCAGACGGGCTCGTAGGCGACCACGATCTCGGCCGTGTCGGGGACCTCGGCCAGGGAGGCGCGGAGCTGGGCTACCGGGACGGCGCTCGGCCCGTGCGTCTCGAGGTCGTCCGCGGTCTCGCCGACGCAGATCACGGGGACGAGCCCGTTGCGGTGCGCGGCCGCGACCTTCGTCGCGACGACGGTGTCGTCCTCGGCGTGCAGGGTGCGGCGCTCGGAGTGGCCCACGAGGACGTAGTGCACGTCGAGCTTCGCCAGGGAGGCACCGGAGACCTCGCCGGTGTAGGCACCGCTGTCGTGGGCCGACAGGTCCTGTGCACCGAGGACGAGCGAGAGGCCGTCCGCGTCGAGCAGGGTCTGCACGCTGCGCAGGTCGGTGAAGGGCGGGAAGACGGCTGCCTCGACGGAGGCGTGGTCGTGCTTCGCGTCCTTCAGGCTCCAGGCCAGCTTCTGGACGAAGGCGATGGCCTGCAGGTGGTCGAGGTTCATCTTCCAGTTGCCGGCGATGAGGGGCGTGCGCGTGGTCACCATCCGAGGACCTCCAGTCCGGGGAGTCGTTTGCCCTCGAGGAACTCGAGGCTGGCTCCACCACCGGTGGAGATGTGGCCGAACTGGTCGTCGTCGAAGCCGAGGGCACGGACGGCCGCGGCCGAGTCCCCTCCCCCGACGACGCCCAGGCCGTCGACGCGCGTGAGCGCCTCGGCGACCGTCTTCGTGCCGTGGGCGAAGGCGTCGAACTCGAACACGCCCATGGGCCCGTTCCAGAACACGGTCTTCGAGGCGGCGACGATCTCGGCGAAGCGGGTCGCCGTGTCCGGTCCGATGTCGAGGCCGATCGCCCCGTCCCCGAGCTCGGAGGTCTCGATGCCGTCCGCGGGGACGACCGCGTGCTCGGCGTCGGCCGAGAAGGCCGAGGCGACGACGACGTCGGTGGGCAGGACGATCTGCACGCCGCGCTCGTCGGCGTCGGCGAGGTAGCCCCTCACCCGGTCGAGCTGGTCCTTCTCGAGGAGGCTGCCGCCCACGGCGTGGCCCTGTGCGGCGAGGAACGTGAAGAGCATGCCGCCGCCGACCAGGAGCGAGTCGACCCGGGGCAGCAGGTGCTCGATGACGCCGAGCTTGTCGGACACCTTCGAGCCGCCGAGCACCACCGTGTAGGGGCGCTCGGGCGTCTCGGTGAGCTTCTCCAGGACGGAGAGCTCGGTCTCGATGAGCGTGCCGGCCGCGCTCGGGAGGAGCTGCGGCAGCTCGTAGACGCTGGCCTGCTCGCGGTGCACGACGCCGAAGCCGTCCGAGACGAACAGGTCGCCGTGCGCCGCGAGCTGCTCAGCGAAGGCGCGACGCTCGTCGGCGTCCTTCGAGGTCTCCGCCGGGCTGAACCGGAGGTTCTCGAGGACGACCACCTGGCCGTCGGCCAGGCCGGCCACCGCCTCCTCGGCCTCGCTGCCGACGGTGGAGGGAACGAACGAGACGTCGGCGTCGAGCAGCTCGCCGAGGCGGGCCGCCACGGGGCGCAGGCTGAACTCGTCGACGGGCTGGCCGTCGGGGCGGCCGAGGTGCGAGATGACGACGACGCGGGCACCGTCGGCCACGAGCGCCTGCAGGGTGCCGACGGAGGCGCGGACGCGGCCGTCGTCGGTGATGGCGCCGTCCTTCAGCGGGACGTTCAGGTCGCAGCGCACGATCACGCGCTTTCCCGACGTCGAGCCGAGCGACTCGAGGGTTCGGAGGGTCATGGAACTCGATTCTGTGGAGGGGGTCGGTGGGGAGACGAGGAGGCGGCCAGGCCGAGGGCCTGACCGCCTCCCGGGTCGATCGTGGTGCGGACGCCTACAGGCGGTCGGCGACGTACTTCGTCAGGTCAACGAGACGGTTGGAGTAGCCCCACTCGTTGTCGTACCAGGACGTGATCTTGACCATGTTGCCGATGACCTTCGTGAGGCCCGAGTCGTAGATCGACGAGTGCGGGTCGGTCGTGATGTCCGACGAGACCAGCGGGTCCTCCGAGTAGAGCAGGATGCCCTTGAGGTCGCCCTCGGCGGCGGCCTTGTAGGCCGCGTTGATCTGCTCGACCGTGACCGGGGTGCTCGTCTGCAGCGTGACGTCGGTGATCGAGCCGGTCGGCACCGGGACGCGCAGCGCGTAGCCGTCGAGCTTGCCCGACAGCTCGGGGATGACGAGGCCGATGGCCTTGGCCGCACCGGTCGAGGTGGGGACGATGTTGATCGCGGCGGCGCGGGCACGACGCGGGTCCTTGTGGGGGCCGTCCTGGAGGTTCTGGTCGGCCGTGTAGGCGTGCACCGTCGTCATGAGGCCGCGCTCGACGCCGAAGTTGTCGAGGAAGACCTTCATCAGGGGCGCGAGGCTGTTCGTGGTGCACGACGCGTTCGAGATGATGTGGTGGTTGGCGGGGTCGTAGATGCCCTCGTTGACGCCGAGGACGATCGTCGCGTCGTCGCCGGTGGCGGGCGCCGAGATCAGGACCTTCTTCGCGCCGGCGTCGATGTGCTTCTGCGCGTCCTCCGCCTTGGTGAAGAAGCCGGTGGACTCGACGACGATGTCGACGCCCAGCTCGCCCCAGGGCAGGTTGGCGGGGTCGCGCTCGGCGAGGACCTTGATCGGCTTGCCGTCGACGACGATCGAGTCGCCGTCGAGCTCGACCGTGGCGTCGAGACGGCCCGTGATGGAGTCGAACTTGAGCAGGTGCGCGAGGGCCGCGTTGTCGGTCAGGTCGTTGACGGCGACGATCTCGATGTCGGTGCCCTTGGCGAGCGCCGCGCGGAAGTAGTTGCGGCCGATGCGACCGAAGCCGTTGATGCCGATCTTGACGGTCAAGGGAACTCCTGTTGATCAGGCGTCGCGGGGACGCGTGGAGGGGGCGGGCGACCAGGCCCGTGGCTCACGATCCGGCCGGGGCGACCGGGCTTCGCGTCCGTCTACGACAGTACCAGTCGACCGCCTCCGTGACTCCGGGAGCGCGGCCCGCGTCGGAGGCGTCAGTCGAGGTCGAGGTCGGACGGCAGGCTGGCCTCGGTGCCGGGCAGGCCGAGGTCGGACGCCTTCTTGTCGGCCATGGCCAGGAGGCGGCGGATCCGCCCGGCGACGGCGTCCTTCGTCATGGGCGGGTCGGCGTGGTGGCCGAGCTCGTCGAGGCTCGCGTCCCGGTGCGCCAGGCGGAGGTCGCCGGCGTACTTGAGGTGGTCGGGGATGTCCTCGCCGAGCAGCTCCATGGCACGCTCGACCCGGGCGCAGGCGGCGACGGCGGCCTGCGCGCTGCGTCGCAGGTTCGCGTCGTCGAAGTTCACGAGCCGGTTGGCCGTCGCCCGGACCTCACGGCGCTGGCGCATCTCCTCCCATTCGCTGACGCTCTTGAGGGCGCCCATGACCGTGAGCATCGCGCTGATCGCCTCGCCCTCACGGACCAGCACCCGGTGGACGCCGCGGACCTCACGGGCCTTGGCCGCGATGCCGAGCCGCCCGGCCGCGCCGACGAGCGCCATGGCCGACTCGTTGCCGGGGCAGACGACCTCGAGCGAGGCGGACCGGCCGGGGTCGGTCAACGAGCCCTGGGCCAGGAAGGCACCGCGCCAGATAGCCGCCAGGTCGTCGCGGGACCCGGTCGTGAGACGGTTCGGCAGCCCGCGGACCGGACGACGGCGGGCGTCCATCAGACCCGTCTGGCGGGCCAGGGTCTCGCCGGCCTCGTGGACGCGCACGAGGTACTGGGCGGTGCGTCGCGTCCCCGACGCGGACACGACGGACACGTCGCTGCGTGCACCGTAGAGCTCCGCGAGGTCCTTGCGGACACGGCGCGCGATGACCGGGCTGTCGAGCTCGGCCTCGACGGCGATGCGGCCCGAGATGACGTGCAGCCCGCCGGCGAACCGCAGGATGGTCGCGACCTCGGCGGCCCGGACCGTCGTCCTGCTCACCTCGACGCGGGCGAGTTCTTCTTTGACGTCGGCGGTCTGTGCCACTGGTCGTTCCTCTTTCATCAGTCGTTGTCGGGCGTGCGGGGCACGGCCCCGCGCAGCCGGAGGGCGCGCCCGTGCGACCGCCGGGTCACTCCCGGCCCAGGTCGCGGTGCTTCACGGCGACGGCCACCCCGGGGAGCCCGCGCAGATGCGCCGCCAGCTCGCCGACCAGGGTGACGGATCGGTGCTTCCCGCCCGTGCAGCCGATGGCGATCGTAGCGTGTCTCTTGTTCTCGCGCTGGTAGCCGGCGAGCACGGGCTCGCAGGCGGCGCCGAAGGCGCGGACGAAGTCGCGGGCCCCGCTCTGGGCCATCACGTAGCTCGTCACGGGCTCGTCCAGGCCGGTCTGCGAGCGGAGCTCGGGGACCCAGAACGGGTTCGGCAGGAACCGGGCGTCGCCCACCATGTCGGCGTCCGCGGGCAGCCCGTACTTGAAGCCGAAGCTCAGCACCGTGACCTGCACCCCGGCGCGCTCGGACTCGGCGAACTTCTCGGTGATGGTGGTCGCGAGCTGGTGGATGTTGAGCTCGGAGGTGTCGATGATGACGTCGCTCGTCTCGCGCAGCTCCTCCATCCGCGAGCGCTCGGCGACGATGCCGTCGAGCAGCGTGCCGTCCCCCTGGAGCGGGTGCGGCCGACGGACCTGCTCGAACCGGCGCACGAGGGCGGCGTCGGTGGCGTCGAGGAACAGGACGCGGACCTTGCTCGGCATGCTCTCGCGGAGCGTGCGCACCGCCTCCTGCGCCTCGGAGAAGAGGCGACCGCCTCGGACGTCGACCACCGCGGCGATCTTCGGCAGCGAGTCGCCGGCGCGCTCGGCGAGGTCGAGGAGGGGGCGCAGCATCTGGGCGGGCAGGTTGTCGACCACGTACCAGCCCAGGTCCTCGAGGGCGTTGCCGACCGTCGACCGGCCGGCACCGGACATCCCGGTGACGATCATGACCTCTTGCTGCTCGTGTGCGTCGCTCATGGTGGCGGGGCCTTCGCTGGTGGCGGGTCGGTGCGGGACGGGCGGATCGAGTCTAGGCGGGGGCGCGGGCGTCGTCGGCCTCGCTCGTGGTCTCGGCCGCCGCCTCGGCGTCGACCGAGGCGTCGGCGTCGGTGTCGGTGTCGGCCGAGGTGACGGTGTCGGTGTCGGGCTCGACGTCTCCGAGCTCCGCTGACCCGAGCTGACCGACGACGGCCGCGGCGAGCGTCGGGCCGATGCCCCGGATCGACGAGATCTCGTCCGGCGTGGCCTGCTTGAGCCTCTTCACCGAGCCGAAGTGCTTCAGCAGGCGAGCGACGCGCGACGGCCCGAGTCCGGGGATCTCGGCCAGCTGGGTCGTGATGTCTCGCTTGCGACGCTGTCGCTGGTGCGTGATCGCGAACCGGTGGGCCTCGTCGCGGATCCGCTGGATCAGGAAGAGCGCGTCGGAGTTGCGCGGCAGGATGACGGGGAAGTCGTCGTCGGGCAGCCAGATCTCCTCGAGCCGCTTGGCGATGCCGCAGAGCGCGATGTCCGTCACGCCGGCGTCGTCGAGAGCCCGCCGCGCCGCGGCCACCTGGGGCTGGCCTCCGTCGACGATCAGCAGGTTCGGTCGGTAGGCGAAGCGCTTGCGCTCCTCGCCGATCTCGGCGACCGGGGCGAGCTCGTCGTCGAGACGCGAGAGCCGCCTGCTGAGCGTCTGGTAGATCGACTCCGTGTCGTCGGTCGACTGCGGGATGTTGAAGCGCCGGTACTGGTCCTTGCGGGGCAGGCCGTCCTCGAAGACGACCATCGAGGCGACGATGTTGGTGCCGGACAGGTGCGAGACGTCGTAGCACTCCATCCGGAGGGGCGCCTCGGTCATGCCCAGCGCCTCCTGGATGTCGGCCAGGGCGGTGGACCGCGTCGCGAAGTCGGCGCTGCGACGGGTCTTGTAGAGCATCAGGGACTGCTGCGCGTTGAGCGTGGCCGTCTGCATGAGCGCGGCCTTCTCGCCGCGCTGCGCGGTGCGGACCTGCACCCTGCCTCTCCCCCGGATCTCGCCGAGGACGGCCTCCAGGGCGTCGTTGTCGTCGGGCACCGTCGTCACGACGATCTCGCGCGGCACCTCGGAGCCGGCGGTGTACCGGCCCTGCAGCACCTGCTCGACGAGCTCGCCCGAGGTGATGTCGATCTCCTTGTCGACGACCCAGCCCCGGGAGCCGCGGATGCGGCCGCCGCGGACCGTGAACAGCTGCACGGCGGCCGCCAGCTCGTCCTCGACGAGGGCGTAGAGGTCGAGGTCGACGGAGTCGCGGAGCACCACGGCGGACTTGTCGAGCACCGCCTCGAGAGCCTGAACCTGGTCGCGGTAGCGCGCCGCGTCCTCGTAGCGCTGCTCGAGCGCGGCCGTCTTCATGGCCTTCTGCTTGTCGGCGATGACCTTCTTGTCGTAGCTGCCCATGAACTTGACGAACTCGTCGACGATCGCGCGGTGCTCGTCGATCGACACCTTGTGCGAGCAGGGCCCGCCGCAGCGACCGATCTGGCCCGGGAAGCACGGCTTGCCGGACTCCATCGCCTTCTTGTAGCTGCTGTCGGAGCAGGTGCGGATCGGGAAGACCTTGATCATCTGGTCGATCGTGTCGTGCACGGCCCAGATCTTCGGGTACGGCCCGAAGTACTTCGCGCCCTTGATGCGCGGGTTGCGCGTGACCATGACCCGGGGGGCCTCGTCGCCGAGGGTCACCGCCATGAACGGGTACGTCTTGTCGTCCCGGAACTTGACGTTGAAGGGCGGGTCGAACTCCTTGATCCAGGTGTACTCGAGCTGGAGCGCCTCGATGTCGCTGCCGACGACCGTCCACTCGACGCTGCGGGCCGTGAGGACCATCCGCCGCGTGCGCTCGTGCAGGGTCGGCAACGGCGCGAAGTAGTTGCTCAGCCGGGCACGGAGGCTCTTCGCCTTGCCGACGTAGAGGACACGCCCGCGCTCGTCCCGCCAGCGGTAGACCCCGGGGTCGGTCGGGATCTCACGCGCTGGCGGCCGCCAGGAGACCGTGTTGCTCATCGAGCCTCGACTGCCTCCCGACGTCGGCTGCCCGTCGTCGTCGCGACCTTCTTCTTCTTGGCCGCGGCCGGGCCGGGCGCGGCGTGGCCCGACTCGAGGATCTCCGCGAGGAACACGCCGGTGTGGCTCTCCGGCACGGTGGCGAGGTGCTCGGGCGTGCCCGTGGCGAGGACGGTGCCTCCCCCGGCTCCGCCCTCGGGGCCCATGTCGATCAGCCAGTCGGCCGACTTGATCACGTCGAGGTTGTGCTCGATCGTGATCACGGTGTTGCCCTTGTCGACGAGGCCGTCGAGCACGAGCAGCAGCTTGCGGACGTCCTCGAAGTGGAGGCCCGTCGTGGGCTCGTCGAGCACGTAGATGCTGCGCCCGTTCGAGCGCTTCTGCAGCTCGGTCGCCAGCTTGACGCGCTGCGCCTCGCCGCCGCTCAGGGTGGTCGCGCTCTGGCCGAGGCGCACGTAGCCGAGGCCGACGTCCACCAGCGTCTTCATGAAGCGCGAGATCGCCGAGATGGGCTCGAAGAAGTCGGCCGCCTCGCTGATCGGCATGTCGAGCACCTCGGAGATGTTCTTGCCCTTGTACTGGACCGCGAGGGTGTCGCGGTTGTACCGCGCGCCCCCGCAGACCTCGCAGGCGACGTAGACGTCGGGCAGGAAGTTCATCTCGATCTTGATCGTGCCGTCGCCCGCGCAGTTCTCGCAGCGACCGCCCTTGACGTTGAAGCTGAACCGGCCCGGCAGGTAGCCGCGGGCCTTCGCGTCGACGGTCTCGGCGAACAGGTTGCGGATCCGGTCGAAGACGCCGGTGTAGGTCGCGGGGTTCGAGCGCGGCGTCCGACCGATCGGCGCCTGGTCGACGTGCACCACCTTGTCGAGGTGCTCGAGACCGGTGACGCGCAGGTGGCGCCCCGGGATCTGGCGCGCACCGTTCAGCTTGTTGGCCATCACCTTGTAGAGGATGTCGTTGACCAGGGAGGACTTGCCCGAGCCGCTCACGCCGGTCACCGCGACGAAGACGCCGAGCGGGAAGTCGACGGTGACGTCGCGCAGGTTGTTGGCCTTCGCGCCGACGACGGAGACCACCCGGTCGCGGTCGACCGGGCGACGCGTGGTCGGCGTGGCGATCGAGCGGCGGCCGGCGAGGTAGTCGCCGGTGTAGGACTCGGTGTTGGTCAGCAGGTCCTCGTAGCTGCCCGAGTGCACCACCTTGCCGCCGTTGACGCCGGCGCCCGGTCCGATGTCGACGACCCAGTCGGCGGTCTTGATCGTGTCCTCGTCGTGCTCGACGACGATGAGCGTGTTGCCGAGGTCGCGGAGCTTGACGAGGGTGTCGATCAGCCGTCGGTTGTCGCGCTGGTGCAGGCCGATGCTCGGCTCGTCCAGCACGTAGAGCACGCCCGTCAGGCCCGAGCCGATCTGGGTCGCCAGCCGGATGCGCTGTGCCTCGCCGCCGGAGAGCGACCCCGCGGCACGGCCGAGGGACAGGTAGGTGAGCCCCACCTCGAGCAGGAACTCGAGGCGCACGCGGATCTCGCGGAGCACCTGCGCGGCGATGCGCGCCTCGCGGGTCGTCAGCGTGAGCCCGTTCATGAACGCGAACGCGTCGGTGAGGCTGAGCTCGGCGACGTCCGCGATGCTCTGCTCGGCGACCGTGACCGCGAGCACCTCGGGCTTGAGCCGCTTGCCGCCGCAGACGGAGCACGGGATCTCACGGAGGTACTCGGAATAGCGCTGGCGCTGTGTGTCGGTCTCGGCCTCGGCGTACTTGCGCTCGATGTAGGGCATCACGCCCTCGAACCCGGTCGAGTACTTCATCTCACGGCCGAAGCGGTTCTTCCACTTGACCGTCACCTCGAAGTCGTTGCCCTGCAGGACGGCCTGCTGGATGCGGGCCGGCAGCTCTCGCCACGGGGTCTTGAGGCTGAAGTCGAGGTCGGCCGCGAGCCCCTCGAGCAGCTTCTGGAAGTAGTTGTAGAGGCCCTTGCCCGAGTTCGTCCAGGGCAGGATGACGCCCTCGGCCAGGCTCAGGTCGGGGTCGCCGAGCACGAGGTCGGTGTCGACCGACATGCGCGTCCCTAGACCGGAGCACTCGGGGCACGCGCCGAACGGGGCGTTGAACGAGAAGGTGCGGGGCTCGATCTCGGTGAGCTGCACCGGGTGGCCGTTCGGGCACGAGAGCTTCTCGGAGAAGGTGCGGTACTTGCCGGCGGCACCGGCGTCCGTGTCGACGAAGTCGACGGTGACCAGGCCGTCGGTGAGGCGCAGGGCGGTCTCGAGCGAGTCGGTCAGGCGCGTGAGGCCCTCGTCGGAGGCGACGAGACGGTCGACGACGACCGAGATGTCGTGCTTGACCTGCTTCTTCAGCTTGGGCGGCGAGCTCAGCTGCACCTGCTCGCCGTCGACGATCGCCCGGGAGTACCCGCTCGAGGCGAGCTCGGCGAAGAGGTCGACGAACTCGCCCTTCTTCTGCGAGACGACTGGGCTGAGCACCTGGAAGCGCGTGCCGGTCTCGAGCGTCATCAGCTGGTCGGCGATCTGCTGCACGGTCTGGCGGCTGATCACCTCGCCGCACACGGCGCAGTGCGCGATGCCGATGCGGGCCCAGAGCAGACGCATGTAGTCGTAGATCTCGGTGATCGTGCCGACCGTGGACCGTGGGTTGCGGTTCGTCGACTTCTGGTCGATCGACACGGCCGGGCTGAGGCCCTCGATGAAGTCGACGTCGGGGCGGTCGACCTGCCCGAGGAACTGGCGCGCGTAGGCGGAGAGCGACTCGACGTAGCGCCGTTGGCCCTCGGCAAAGATCGTGTCGAACGCGAGGGACGACTTGCCCGACCCGGAGAGGCCGGTGAAGACGACCATCGAGTCGCGGGGGATCTCGAGGTCGACGTTGTCGAGGTTGTGGACTCGGGCACCCCGCACGCTGAGCACGGAGGAACCTTCTACGGGTGAGATTGACACTCTTACCATTCTACGGAAGCCCCTGACATCGAGGTCGGCCGATGGGGAAATCGGCCGGGTGACGGCACCAGGAGGAGCGTCCGCGCGCTAGAGGACGGGTTCTGTGTGGGTGAGCTCGGCCGAGACGGCCCAGAGCCGTTCTGCCGCGGCTGGATCTCGTGCGTGCTTCTTCGTGGGGACGACAGCGGGCGCGCCGGTCAGCTGGAACCACCCGGAGGGGCCCCAGTATTCCCCGCCCTGCACGCCGGGGTCGACGGTCGCGTGGACGAGCGGCTCGGCCCCGGCTTCCTTGCCCTGCGAGAAGACGTGCATGGCCGAGGTGACGACGGCGGGCGGTCGGCGAGGCTCGACGACGGGCGGTCGCGGGTCGCTCAGCGACTCCCACGACAGCCCCGGGTGGGCGATCACGCTCGACACCGACGAGCCGGCGGCCCGGAGGCGCCGGTCGAGCTCGAGGCCGAAGGTCATGACCGCGAGCTTCGATCGTGCGTAGGCGACGGCCCCCGAGTAGCTCGAGACCATCATCGGGTCGTCGAGGTCGAGGCGGACGAAGCGGTGGCTGATGCTGCCGAGGTGCACGACCCGGCCCCGAGGAGACTCGGAGAGCGCCGGCAGCAGGTGCGAGACGAGCGCGAAGTGCCCGAGGTGGTTCGTGCCGAACTGCACCTCGAACCCGTCGGCCGTCGTCTGACGCCGGCGCGAGCCGACGACCCCCGCGTTCGCGAGCAGGGCGTCCACTCCCCCGGCGGCCGTGAGCGCGTCCGCGCCGGACCGCACCGAGGACAGGTCGGCGAGGTCGAGGTCGACGGTCGAGACGTCGGCGCCGGGGACGCGGTCGCGCACGGTGTCGGCCGCACGGACGGCCCGCTCCGGGCTCCGGGCCGCCACGACGACCTGGTGACCGAGGGCGGCGAGGCGCTCGGCCGCGAAGTAGCCCAGCCCCGCGGTCGCCCCGGTGACGACGACGCGGAGGCGACGATCAGCGGGCATGGCCGGCCGCCTCCATCTGTCGCAGGTCGCGCTTGAGGTCGGCGACCTCGTCACGCAGGCGACCGGCGAGCTCGAACTTGAGCTCGGCGGCGGCCTGGAGCATCTGGTCGTTGAGGTCGGCGATGATCGACTCGAGTCCGTTGGCGGCGTTCGCCGCCTTGCCCTCTCGACGGAGGTTCGGGGTCGGGGCGCGCTTGCCGCCCTGGCGGCCTGCCAGCAGCTCGGCCGTGTCCGCGCCCTCGCGAGCCAGGACCTCGGTGATGTCGGCGATCTTCTTGCGGAGCGGTTGCGGGTCGATGCCGCGCTCGAGGTTGTAGGCGACCTGCTTCTCGCGCCGCCGGTCTGTCTCCTCGAGGGCGTTGCGCATCGAGTCGGTCATGACGTCGGCGTACATGTGCACCTCGCCGGAGACGTTGCGCGCCGCGCGTCCGATGGTCTGGATGAGCGACGTCGACGACCGCAGGAACCCCTCCTTGTCGGCGTCGAGGATGGCGACCAGCGACACCTCGGGCAGGTCGAGGCCCTCGCGGAGGAGGTTGATGCCGACGAGGACGTCGTAGACGCCCTGACGCAGCTCGGTCAGCAGCTCGACCCGTCGCAGGGTATCGACGTCGGAGTGCAGGTACCGGACCCGGACGCCGGCCTCGGTGAGGAAGTCAGTCAGTTCCTCGGCCATCTTCTTCGTGAGCGTCGTGACGAGCACGCGCTCGTCCTTCTCGACCCGGACCCGGATCTCGTCGAGCAGGTCGTCGATCTGGCCCTCGGACGGCTTGACGACGATCTGCGGGTCGACGAGACCCGTCGGGCGGATGATCTGCTCGACCACGCTGTCGGTGATCCCGAGCTCGTATTTGCCCGGGGTCGCCGACAGGTAGACCTTCTGCCCCACCCTGCCGAGGAACTCCTCGAACTTGAGCGGGCGGTTGTCGAGGGCACTCGGCAGCCGGAAGCCGTGGTCGACGAGCGTGCGCTTGCGAGAGGCGTCGCCCTCGTACATCGCGCCGATCTGCGGGACCGTCACGTGGGACTCGTCGATGACGACGAGGAAGTCGTCGGCGAAGTAGTCGAGGAGGCAGTGCGGGGCCTCGCCCGGACCGCGGCCGTCGATGTGCGCCGAGTAGTTCTCGATGCCGTTGCAGAACCCGATCTGCTCCATCATCTCGAGATCGAAGGTCGTGCGCATGCGGAGGCGCTGCGACTCGAGCAGCTTGCCCTGCTTGTCGAGCTCGTCGAGGCGGGTGGCGAGTTCCTCTTTGATGGTGCCGATGGCGCGGTGCATCACGTCGGTGCCCGCGACGTAGTGCGAGCCGGGGAACACCGACACGGCGTCCATGGTGCGGACGACGTCGCCCGTGAGGGGGTGGAGAGCGTAGAGCGCCTCGATCTCGTCGCCGAACATCTCGATGCGGATGGCCAGCTCTTCGTACATCGGGATGATCTCGATGGTGTCGCCGCGCACTCTGAAGTTGCCACGGGAGAAGTCGATGTCGTTGCGCTGGTACTGCATCGAGACGAAGCGCCGGATCAGCGTCTCGCGGTCGATCTTCATGCCGACCTGCAGGGCGATCATCGCCTGCATGTAGCCCTCGGGCGTGCCGAGGCCGTAGATGCAGGACACCGTCGAGACGACGATGACGTCGCGACGGCTGAGCAGAGAGTTGGTCGTGGAGTGCCGCAGCCGCTCGACCTCGGCGTTGATCGAGCTGTCCTTCTCGATGAAGGTGTCGGTCTGCGGGACGTATGCCTCGGGCTGGTAGTAGTCGTAGTACGAGACGAAGTACTCGACGGCGTTGTGCGGGAACATCTCGCGGAACTCGTTGGCCAGCTGGGCCGCGAGGGTCTTGTTGTGGGCCAGGACGAGGGTCGGGCGCTGGACCTGCTCGACGAGCCAGGCGGTCGTCGCGGACTTGCCGGTGCCGGTCGCGCCGAGCAGCACGACGTCGGTCTCGCCCGCGTTGATGCGCCCCGCGAGCTCGGCGATTGCGGCCGGCTGGTCGCCGCTCGGCTCGTACTCGCTGACTACTTCGAAGGGGCGGACACTGCGGGTCGGTTCCATGTCTCCGAGTCTAGGAGCGACCACTGACACTCGGCCCCGAGGGACCCGCTGCCTTCGCCGCTGACAGCGAACGCAGCACCTCGGCGACCTCGTCCGCCCTCGCGAGGGTCGCCTCCAGCGAGATCGAGGAGTCGACCACGAGGTCGGCGACGGCGAGGCGGGCCTCGTCGTCGGCCTGGGCGTCGACGCGGCGGACCGCCTCCTCGGGGCTCATCCCCCGGAGCTCGACCAGGCGCGTCAACCGCACCTCGCGAGGCGCGTGGACGACGACGACCACGTCGAACTCGCCCGCACCCCGCGTCTCGACCAGGAGGGGCACGTCGTAAACGACGACCCTGGTCGGGTCGTCAGCCACCGCCTCCTCCATGCGCCGGCGGGAGAGCTCGCGGACGGCCGGGTGGGTGATCGCCTCGAGGTCCCGACGGGCAGCCGGGTCGGAGAAGACGACGGCGCCGAGCGCCGGCCGGTCGAGCTCTCCCGAGGGCGTGAGCACGTGGTCGCCGAAGCGCCGCCGGATCGCTTCGAGGCCCGGCGTGCCCGGCGCGACCACCTCGCGGGCGAGCTGGTCGGCGTCGATGTGCGCCGCACCCCGCTCGGCGAGACGGCGGGACACGACGCTCTTGCCGGCGGCGATGCCACCGGTCAGGCCACAGACGAACATCCGTCGAGGTTACCCGTGCCCCGGAACGCCGAACGGCGGCCCCCTCCAGGAGGGGACCGCCGTTCGACGTGGTCAGGTGCCGAGGCACCGACCGGGGCGTGCTAGTTGCTGCTGGA
Organism: Frigoribacterium sp. CFBP 13729; assembly: GCF_014841875.1. Classification (NCBI taxonomy): domain Bacteria; kingdom Bacillati; phylum Actinomycetota; class Actinomycetes; order Micrococcales; family Microbacteriaceae; genus Frigoribacterium; species Frigoribacterium sp. CFBP 13729. Next base: position 345,996 of record NZ_JACYUR010000001.1, read on the forward strand.
CAGCTTCTCGCGCAGAGCGGCGAGCGACTCGTCGTCGGCGAGGGTGCCGGCACCGGCGGTCTCGCTCGAGAAGGTCGAGCCCGAGGGAGCCTCGAAGGAGGCCTCTTCGGTGAGCGACGCAGCGACCTGCTTCTTGTGCGCCTCCCAGCGAGCCTGGGCGGCAGCGTAGTCCTGCTCCCACTTCTCGCGCTGCGAGTCGAAGCCCTCGCGCCACTCGTTCGTCTCCGGGTCGAAGCCCTCGGGGTACTTGTAGTTGCCCTGGTCGTCGTACTCGGTGAGCATGCCGTAGAGCGCCGGGTCGAACTCGGTGCCCTCGGGGTCCACGCCCTCGTTGGCCTGCTTGAGGCTCAGCGAGATGCGGCGACGGTCGAGGTCGATGTCGATGACCTTGACGAACACCTCGTCGCCGACGGCGACGACCTGCTCGGCCAGCTCGACGTGCTTCGCCGACAGCTCGGAGATGTGCACGAGGCCCTCGATGCCGTCCGCGACGCGGACGAACGCGCCGAAGGGGACGAGCTTCGTGACCTTGCCCGGCGCGACCTGTCCGATCGCGTGGGTGCGGGCGAAGACCTGCCACGGGTCCTCCTGCGTCGCCTTGAGCGAGAGCGACACGCGCTCACGGTCGAGGTCGACCTCGAGGATCTCGACGGTGACTTCCTGACCGACCTCGACGACCTCGCTGGCGTGCTCGATGTGCTTCCAGCTGAGCTCGGAGACGTGCACGAGGCCGTCCACGCCGCCGAGGTCGACGAAGGCGCCGAAGTTGACGATCGAGGAGACGATGCCCTTGCGGACCTGGCCCTTGTGCAGGTTGTTGAGGAACGTGGTGCGGCTCTCGGACTGCGTCTGCTCGAGGAGCGCACGGCGCGACAGGACCACGTTGTTGCGGTTCTTGTCGAGCTCGAGGATCTTCGCCTCGATCTCCTGGCCCAGGTAGGGCGTGAGGTCGCGGACGCGGCGCAGCTCGATGAGCGACGCGGGCAGGAAGCCACGGAGGCCGATGTCGACGATGAGGCCGCCCTTGACGACCTCGATGACCGTTCCGGTGACGACGCCGTCGGCGTCCTTGATCTTCTCCACGTCGCCCCAGGCACGCTCGTACTGAGCGCGCTTCTTGGACAGGATCAGACGGCCTTCCTTGTCCTCCTTCTGGAGGACGAGGGCCTCGACGGTGTCGCCGACCTCGACGACCTCGGTGGGGTCGACGTCGTGCTTGATCGACAGCTCGCGCGAGGGGATGACGCCCTCGGTCTTGTAGCCGACGTCGAGGAGGACCTCGTCGCGGTCGATCTTGACGACGGTGCCCTCGATGAGGTCGCCGTCGTTGAAGAACTTCAGGGTCTTCTCGACCGCGGCCAGGAAGTCATCAGCGGATCCGATGTCGTTGATGGCGACCTGCTTGGGTGCCTTGGTCGTTACGGTTGTCATGTAGTTAGTGCTCCAGTGAAAGCATGTATCGGGCCGTGGTCGTCCCGAGGGCTGGGCCTTCTCGGGGGTGTCGACCGCGGCGTGCGGACAGATCGGCGCAGATAGCGCTGGTACATACTACCTGCGCGTCGCCCCGACGGGCAACGATCAGGAGAGCAGCGCGCGCCGCAGCGTGTCGAGCCCGACGCCGCCGAGCTGGAGTGCCTCGCGGTGGAACGCGCGGAGGTCGAAGTCGGCTCCCTCGCGACGAGCCCGCTCGGCACGCAGGTCCTCCCAGATGCGCTGTCCGACCTTGTACGAGGGCGCCTGGCCGGGCCAGCCGAGGTAGCGGTCCACCTCGAAGCGCACGAACTCGTCGTCCATGTTGACGTTGGCGCGCATGAACGTCAGGGCGGTCTCGTGGCTCCAGGGCTCGGTCGAGCCGGGGAACGTCTTGCCGAGGTGCACGCCGATGTCGAGCACGACCCTGGCGGCCCGCATCCTCTGGCCGTCGAGCATGCCGAGGCGGTCGCCCGGGTCGGACAGCCAGCCGAGCTCGTCCATCAGCCGCTCGGCGTAGAGGGCCCAGCCCTCGGCGTGCCCCGACGTGCCGGCGAGCTGACGGCGCCAGGTGTTCAGCTGCGCGCTGTTGTAGACCGCCTGGCCGAGCTGGAGGTGGTGCCCCGGCACGCCCTCGTGGAACACGGTCGTCGTCTCGCGCCAGGTGCCGAAGCGCGTGACGCCCTCGGGCACCGACCACCACATGCGGCCGGGACGGGAGAAGTCGTCGCTGGGGCTCGTGTAGTAGATGCCTCCGTCCTTCGTCGGGGCGATGCGGCACTCGAGGCGCCGGACGGGCTCCGGAACGTCGAAGTGCGTGCCGGCGAGCTCGGCCACGGCGCGGTCGCTGAGCCGCTGCATCCACTGCTGGAGCGCCTCCGTGCCCTCGAGCTGCCGCGCGGGGTCGGCGTCGAGGACGGCGATCGCCCGCGCCACGTCCGCGCCCGGCTCGATCTCGCGGGCCACCGCCTCCTGCTCGCTCGTCATGCGGGCGAGCTCGTCGAGGCCCCACTCGTAGGTCTCGTCGAGGTCGACGGTCGCCCCGAGGAACCGCCTCGAGTGCAGGGCGTAGGCGTCGCGGCCGACGCCGTCCTCGACGGCGGCCGCGGGCAGCAGCTCGTCGAGCAGGAATCGGCGGGCGGCGAGGTAGCCCTCACCCGCCGAGGAGGCGCCCCTCGCGAGGTCGGACGCGAGCGCCGACGAGGGGGCGGTGCCGTCGGCCAGTCGTGCGGACGAGGCGAGCTCGGCGAAGAAGCCGTCCGGCGACCCGATGCGGGCGCACTGCTCGGCCACCGCCTCCACCTGGCGCCGCGCCGGGACCACGCCCTCGGCGATGCCCTGCCGGAAGGTCTCCACCAGCTGCCCGAGGGCCCGGTCGACCCGGCCGAGCCGCGAGGCGACGTCGGCCCAGTCGCCCTCGGTCTCGGTGGGCATGAGGTCGTAGACCTCGCGGATCGCCTGGATCGGCGAGGCGATGACGTTGAGGTCGCGCAGCTGCAGACGCTGCTCGGCGTACTCGAGGTCGAGGCGGAGCTCGGCCCCCAGGTCGTCCTGGGTGACGCGGTCGACGTCGTCGACGGGCTCCGCGGCGTCCAGCTCGGCGAGCACGCGGCGGACCGCCTCGACGTGTCGCTCGTGGCCCGCCGGCGAGTAGTCGCCGTACTCGCCCGTTCGGCCCTCGCGCCCGATCCACGTCGCGGTGGTGGGGTCGAGGTCGACGAGCTGGTCCACCCAGCGCTCGGCGATGCCGTCGATCGGGGTCTGCGGGCGGACGGGAGTCGTCGTGGGCTCGGTCATGGGACGAGGCTAGCGACGACGGCGGGGCGTCGCGTCGACCCGTGTCGATGCGACGCCCCGCAGGACGGACGGGTGCTACTCGGCGTCGAGGTCCGTCTCGAGCAGCGTGGCCAGCTCGTCGAGGGCCGTGTCGGCGTTGTCGCCGTCGGTGGCGAGGACGACCTCGTCGCCGTGGCCGATGCCGAGCGAGAGGACGCCGAGGATGCTGGCGGCGTTGACGGTCTTGCCCGCGGGCGAGGTCAGCGTGACCTTGGCGCCGCTCTTGCCGGCGGCCTGGCTGAACAGCGAGGCGGGGCGGGCGTGCAGGCCGACGCTCGAGGCGATGGTGACGGTGCGTTCTGGCATTTCTTCTCCTTGGTCGAGACCGGTCTGGTCGGGGTGCGGGCCGGGGCCCTGGACGTGTCAGTCGTGGGTGGTCGGTCGATCGTCGCGGTGGGGCTCGATCGTGACCTTGATGGCCTCGCCGCTGGCGATGGCCTCGAGGGCGTCGTGCAGGCGGTCGAGCGGGAAGCGGTGGGTGATCAGGTCGCCCACCACGACCTCGCCCGAGGCGATGAGCCGCAGCGCCTCGCGGTTGTGGGCCGGGCTCGACCCGTTCACGCCCACGATCGTCAGCTCACGGTAGTGCACGAGGTTCGAGTCGATGCTGATCTGCGAGTCGTCCCGGGCGAGGCCGCCGAAGAGGCTGAGGCGGCCGCCGGGCGCGAGGAGTGCGAGAGCCTGCTCCTGGGCGGGTCGTGACGCCGCGGCCGTGATGACGACGTCGACCCCCAGACCGCCGGAGGCGGCACGGACCTGGTCGAGGACGACCTGGCGTCCGTCCGCTCCCGCCTCCACCGCGAGGGCGAGGTCCGGGCGGACGAGGGCGGCAGCCCGCGCGAGACGGTCCGCGTTCGCGTCGACGAGGATCACCTGACGCGCGCCCCGGGCGCGGGCGAGGCGGACGTGCATGCAGCCGATCGGTCCCGAGCCGATGACGAGGACGCTGTCCCCCGCGCCGACCCGCGCGAGCTCCTGGCCGTTGAGGACGCAGGCGAGGGGCTCGACGAGCGACGCCTCCTCGGAGGAGACGTGGTCGGGGACTCGGTTCACGCCGTCGACGGCCAGGACGGCCGCGGGGACGACCATGAACTCGGCGAAGCCGCCGGCGTACTGGTAGCCGATGCTCGTCTGGCGGGGGCAGACGCTCGGCCGGCCGGCTCGGCAGACGTCGCAGGTGCCGCACGGCACGGCCGCGATCACCTGGACGCGGTCGCCGACGGCCCAGCCGTCGACGTCGTCGCCGACCTCGACGACGGTGCCGGCGACCTCGTGGCCCATCACCTGCGGGCCGGTCATGTGGGGGTGGCCCGACCGCAGGATCTTGAGGTCGGTGCCGCAGGCGGAGCAGTTGTCGACGCGGAGGAGGAGCTCACCGCGAGAGACCCCGGGCGTCGCCACGTCGTCGAGACGCACGTCGCCCGGGGCCCACCACTTCGCTGCTCTCACGAGGAGTCCGAGCCGCCCGTCACTCGTCGTCGTCGGTCGACGCGAGCAGCTCGTAGACCTCCGACGTCGTCGTGGCACCGCGCAGGGCCGCGGCGGAGTCGGGGTCCATCAGGATGCTGGCGAGCTGGCTGAGGATGGCGATGTGGCCGTTGCCCGCCGCGGCGATGCCGACGGCGACCGATACCTCGTTGCCGTCCCAGTCGACCGGGGTCGGGAAGCGGAGCACGACGAGCGCGTCCTTCTTCACCGAGTCCTTGCCGGCGAGCGTGCCGTGCGGGATCGCGACGCCCTCGCCGACGTAGGTCGACACCGAGTTCTCGCGCTCGAACATGGCGTCGACGTAGGTCTCGTCGATCGCCCCGGCCTCGATGAGCGCCTTGCCCGCGGCGCGGATGGCCTCGTCGCGGCTCGAGGCCTTCTCGTCGAGACGGATCGACGACTCCGCGAGGAGCGACGTCAGCTCGGGTGCCTGCTGGTCCGCCATCGTCAGACCTCGACCGTCGTGCCGTCCTGGATGGCCTTGACCACCTTGGCGACCGAGGGGTCGCCCATGAACAGCTGGAACGGGACGACGGGGATGTTCGGCACGACGCCGCGCGCGCGCTCGGCGAGGTTGTTCTGCGTCACGACGACGTCGGCGTCGGCCGGGATGTCGGCGACGGGCGAGTGCTCGACGGTGACGCCGCTCTTCTTGAGCTGCTTCTTGAGGGTCGAGGCCAGCATGACGCTGCTGCCCATGCCCGCGTCGCACGCGACGATGAGCTTCTTGATGGAGGAACCGTCGAGGGTTGCCATGTCAGTCTCCTTGTTTCTCAGGGTGGGGGGCCGGCCGGAGCCGACCCCCCGAGTCAATCAGTTGGACGCTGAGGGCGCGGCCGTGCCCTTGCTGGTCGCCTTGTTGGCGGCCGTGGCGGCCTGGGCGTCGGCGAGTGCCTGCGCCTGGGCGGCGTCGTCCTCGGCGGCGGCCTCGCGCTTCTCCTTGCGGCCGAAGCCCATGAGGAACGAGCAGACCACGAACGAGACGGCGGCGGACAGCAGGATGCCGACCAGGATCACCGGGAAGTCACCGGGGGCGGCGACGAGGGCGTAGGCGATGATGCTGCCGGGCGAGGGGCTGGCGACCAGGCCGACGCCCGTCAGGAGGAAGAAGCCGACTCCGGTCGCACCGCCGAGCACGGCGCCGATCAGGAGGATCGGCTTCATCAGCACGTACGGGAAGTAGATCTCGTGGATGCCGCCGAAGAACTGCACGATGATCGCAGCCGGTGCCGACGGACGGATGGCGCGCGGTCCGAAGAAGAGGAACGCGAGCAGGATGCCGAGGCCCGGGCCGGGGTTCGACTCGAGCATGAACAGGATGGACTTGCCGGACTCGGCAGCCTGGTCGATCCCGAGGGGCGTGAGCACGCCCTGGTTGATGGCGTTGTTGAGGAACAGGATCTTCGCCGGCTCGATCAGCAGGGACGCCAGCGGCAGCAGGCCGCGCTCGACGAGGAAGTCGACCCCGTTGCCGAGGACCGTGGTCAGGCCCGAGGTGAGCGGCGCGATGCCGAAGTAGGCGCCGATCGCCATGGCCCCGCCGAAGATGCCGAGCGAGAAGTTGTTGACGAGCATCTCGAAACCGGACTTGATGCGGCCGTCGAGCGCGCGGTCGAACTGCTTGAGCAGCAGCGCAGCCAGCGGGCCGACGATCATCGCGCCGAGGAACTGCGGCTTGTCGGTCGCCACGATGACGCCCATCACGGCGATCGAGGCGATGACGGCGCCGCGCTGCCCGTGGACCATGCGGCCACCGGTGTACGCGATCAGGATCGGGAGCAGGTACAGGATGATCGGGTCGACCAGCGACGCGACGGTCTCGTTGGGCGTCCAGCCCGTGGGGATGAAGAGGGCCGTGATGAGGCCCCAGGCGATGAACGCGCCGATGTTCGGCATGACCATGCCGGCCAGGAAGCCGCCGAAGCGCTGGACGCGCGCGCGGACTCCCGTTCCGGTGACCGTGGGGGTGAATTCGGACATGAGGGGCGGTACTCCTTCGTACTCAGTGGTGAGTCTCGGTGAGGGTGGTGGGCAGGGACGTGGTGCGTCGGGTGGGGATCGAGGAGGCGGCGGCCGCGTCCCCGACGAGCGGGCTCGTCAGGTCGGGCTGCGCCAGGAGCGACGCCTCGGAGGCGTCGAGGTCGGAGGGCGCCGGGACCGTGGTGCCGGGCAGCCTCGTGGCGGCGGCACCCCAGGTCAGGGCGGCGAGGAGGGAGTCGCGGGGGGCGCCTCCTGCGGTCTCGCTCGCGAGGTACCCCGCGAGGAAGCTGTCGCCCGCGCCGACGGTGCTGCGCGGGACGGCGACGTGGGACGTGCCGACGACGACGCCGTCGGGGCCGACGAGGACGGCGCCCTCCGCCCCGAGGCTGACGAGCACGGTGCCGACGCCGGAGGCGCGGACGGCCTCGGCGGCCGCCACGACGTCGCCCAGCGTGTCGAGCGTGCGGCCGGCGAGCTCGGCGAGCTCGGCGAGGTTCGGCTTCAGCAGGTCGGGCCGGGCCTCGACCGCCGCGGACAGGGCGTCGCCGCTCGTGTCGACGGCGAGCTTGGCGCCGGTCCGGCGCACGTCGTCGACGAAGCGGGCGAACGTCGCCGTGCTGATCTCGGGCGGCAGGCTGCCGGACACGACGATCCAGGTGGCGTCCTCCGCCGTCGCCCGGACGACGGCCGTGATCGCGGTCAGGTCGTCGTGGCTCAGGGCGAGACCGGGCTCGTTCAGCTTGGTCACCGTGCCGCCGGGCTCGGCGACGGTCAGGTTGGACCGGGTGCGACCCGAGACGGGCACGTACCGTGCGCTCACGCCAGCTGCGTCGAGCAGGGCGCTCAGCTCGGCGCCCTCGCGGCCACCGACCGGGAGCACGGCCACGCTGTGCACCCCGTGGGCGGTCAGGGCGCGGGCGACGTTGACGCCCTTGCCCGCCGGCTCGAGGAGCGGTGCGCCGGTTCGGACGACGTCGCCGCGGTCGAGACGACCGACCTCGACGGTGCGGTCGAGGCTCGGGTTGAGGGTCACGGTGACGATCACACGATCACCACCCGGGGGCCGGAGCGCTCGACGTCGTCGGCGAGGTCGGCGTCGACGCCCGTGTCGGTGATGACCGTGTCGACCTCGGAGAGCGGAGCCACGCGGGCGAAGTCCTCCCGGCCGAACTTCGAGTGGTCGGTGAGGATGACCGTGCGCCGGGAGGCCGCCATCAGGGCCTTCTTCACCCGCGCCTCGGCGAGGTCGGGCGTGGTGAGGCCCCGCTCGGCCGAGAGGCCGTTCGTGCCCATGAAGGCCACGTCGGCGAACACCTCGGCGATCTGCGTCCGGGTCCACTCCCCCACCGCGGCGAGGGTGCGGCCGCGGACGACTCCGCCCAGGAGGTGGAGGGTCACGTTGGGCCGGGCGACGAGCACGTTCGCGACGGGCAGCGAGTGCGTCACGACGGTGAGCTCGCGGTCCGTCGGCAGCAGCTCGGCGAACCGGACGGTCGTCGTGCCGGCGTCGACGATGATCGACCCGCCGTCGGGCAGCTCGTCGAGGGCTGCGCGGGCGATGCGCTCCTTCTCGCCGGCAGCCGAGCCCTCACGGTCGGCGACGTGCGGCTCGATGCCGAGGCGCTCGACGGCGATGGCCCCGCCGTGCACGCGCCGCAGGACCCCGCGCCGCTCGAGCGCGGTCAGGTCGCGGCGCACGGTCTCCGGCGTCACGGACAGCTCGCGGGCCAGACCGGCGACCTCGACGCGGCCGCGCGTGCGCGCCGAGTCCAGGATCTGCTGGTGGCGCTCGGGAGCGTACATGCGCGGAGACTCCGTCGTCAGTCGTGCGGCTCGCGGGGCGGTGAGGCCGAGCGGGAAGAGCGGGGGTGGACAGCTGGGGCAGGCAGAGCAGGAACAGATGTTGTTCCGGGTTTATATAAGTCCGTTCGCGTCCCCTGGTCAAGTCAAACGCGCGTGTCGCCCCCGCTTGTGCCCGTTTCGGGGGGACGAGAGCGACGTCGCGACCCCCGACATCGTCGACGTGACCCCCGGTGCCGGCCCTGGTGCGTCGCTGATCTGCCGCTAGTGAGCCGCAGCGTCCCAGCTGCTGCCGAGGCCCACGCTGACGTCGAGCGGCACGCGGAGTTCGGCGGCCCCGCTCATGCGACGGCTGACGATGTCGCGGACGTCGTCGACCTCGCCCGGCGCGACCTCGACGATCATCTCGTCGTGGACCTGCAGCAGCACACGGCTGGCCATCTCGCGCTCGTCGAGTTCGCTGCGGACGCCGAGCATGGCCCTCTTCATGATGTCGGCCGCCGAGCCCTGGATGGGCGCGTTCAGCGCAGCGCGCTCGGCGTTCTCGCGCAGCACCCGGTTGGGCGACTTGAGGTCGGCGAAGGGGCGCCGGCGACCGAAGATCGTCTCGGTGTAGCCGTCCTCGCGTGCCTTCTCCACGACGTTGCGCAGGTACTCCCTCACCGCGCCGAAGCGCTCGAAGTAGTCGGTCATCAGCTGCTTCGCCTCGGAGCTCTCGATGCGCAGCTGCTTCGACAGGCCGAACGCGCTGAGCCCGTAGGCCAGTCCGTACGACATCGCCTTGACCTTGGTCCGCATCGCCGGGCTGACGTCGGCCGGCTCGACGCCGAAGATGCGGGCGCCGACGAACCGGTGCAGGTCTTCTCCGGCGTTGAAGGCCTCGATCAGGCCGGCGTCACCGGAGAGGTGGGCCATGATGCGCATCTCGATCTGCGAGTAGTCGGCCGTGAGGAGCGTCTCGTACTCGGGGCCGTGGACGAAGGCCGCGCGGATCTCGCGACCGACCGCGGCCTTGACCGGGATGTTCTGGAGGTTCGGGTCGACGGACGAGATGCGACCGGTGGTGGTGCCGGTCTGGTCGTAGGTCGTGTGGATGCGGCCGTCGTCGGCGATCGACTTGTCGAGCGTGTCGATGATCTGACGGAGCTTGGTGGCGTCGCGGTGCTGCAGCAACAGACCGAGGAACGGGTGCGGGTGCTTCTCCTGCAGGTCGGCGAGGGACGCGGCATCGGTGGAGTACCCGGTCTTGGTCGCGCGGGTCTTGGGCATCTCGAGCTGCTCGAAGAGGACCTCCTGCAGCTGCTTCGGCGAGCCGAGGTTGACCTCGCGGCCGATCTCGGCGAACGCGTCCGTGGCGAGACCTGCCGCCGTCTCGCCGAGGCGCGTGGAGAGCTCGGCCAGGACCGGGTGGTCGGCCGCGACGCCCGTGAGCTCCATGTCGCCGAGCACGGGGACCAGGGGCAGCTCGAGGTCGGTGAGGACGGTGCGGGAGCCCTCGTCGAGGGACTCGTGGAACGACTCGGCGAGCCGGAGCGTGTACCAGGCCTCCGTCGCGACGCTCACCTGCTCGTCGGCCGGGACGAGCTGGTTCGGGTCCGCGACCGGGAGGGTCTCGCCGAGCTGCTCGTAGACGAGGTCGGTCAGGGCGAAGGAGGTGCGGCCCGGCCTGAGCAGCCACGCCGCGACCCGCGTGTCGCCGGCGATCCCGGTGAGCGCGAGACCTGCCTTGGACAGGGCCTTGTAGGCACGCTTGGCGTCGTGCAGCACCTTCGGCGAGTCAGCGTCGAGCCAGGCCTCGAGTGCGACGTAGTCGCCGCGGCCCGTGGCCCACGGCACGTAGGCGGACTCGTCGTGCGACGAGATGCCGAGCCCCACGACGCCCTCGGCGCCGTACTCGACGCTGAGCCCGACCGGCGCCGCCGGGTCGGACGCGTGCTTCTTCAACCAGAACGCGAGTTCCTCGTCGATCAGGGTGCGGACGACGGGCAGGCCCGCCGGGGCCGCCACGACGGCCCCCTCTCCCGAGCCGTCGGGCGCGGCGCCGGTCGCGTCGGCGAGGGTGAGCACCCGCTCGAGGAGGGTGCGGAACTGGAGCTTGTCGAAGAGCTCGCGGACGGCCTCGGCGTCGACGGCGCGGCGCTCGAGGTCGCCGGGCGCCACGGGCAGCTCGACGTCGGTCACGAGGCGGTTGAGCCGCCGGTTGCGGATCGCGCGCTCTTTCTGCTCACGGAGGTTGCCGCCCACGACGCCCTTGATGTCGTCGGCGTGGGCGATGACCTCGTCGAGGCTGCCGAACTGGGTGATCCACTTGACGGCGGTCTTCTCGCCGACCTTGTCGATGCCGATCAGGTTGTCGCTCGTCTCGCCGACGAGGGCCGCGATCTCGGGGTACTGGTGCGGTTCGATGCCGTAGCGCTCGAACACCTTGTCGCGGTCGTAGCGGGTGAGCTCGCTGACGCCGCGCGCCGAGGGGTAGAGCAGGGTCACGTCGTCGTTGACCATCTGGATGGCGTCGCGGTCGCCGGAGACGACGAGGACGCGGTAGCCGTCGTCGCGACCCCGGACGGCGAGGGTCGCGAGGATGTCGTCGGCCTCGAAGTCCTCTTTCGTGATGGTGGTGATGCCCATGGCGTGCAGCGCCTCCTGCAGGAGGGGGATCTGCCCCACGAACTCGACCGGCGTCTCGGAGCGCGTGCCCTTGTACTCGGGGTACTCACGCGTGCGGAACGAGAACCGCGAGATGTCGAAGGCGACTGCGAGATGGGTCGGCTTCTCGTTCTTCAGGAGGCTGAGCAGCATCGAGATGAACCCGTGGATCGCGTTCGTGTGCTGACCCTCCCGGTTCACGAAACTGTCGACGGGCAGGGCGTAGAACGCCCGGAACGCGAGGGAATGGCCGTCGATGACCAGGAGGGTAGGCTTCGTTTCGTCCGACACCCCGTCAGCCTAGCGGGCGCCCCCGACAGCGGATCCGGAGCACCATGACCGACGCGACCACCTCCTCCTCGTCCAACGACGCCGAGCGGACCGTGCGTCCCGACGCCGCCCTCAGCGACGACGCGGTCGAGCTCTTCGGGCGCCGAGGCGTCGGCGCCCTCGCCGAGAAGATGGGCATCGAGATCCTCGAGATGAGCGCGGAGCGCGCGGTCGGCCGGATGCCCGTCGAGGGCAACACCCAGCCGGTCGGCATCCTGCACGGCGGGGCGCACGTGGTCCTGGCGGAGACCCTCGGCTCCGTGGCGGCGAACGTCCACGCGGGGGCGGGGCGGCTCGCCATGGGGATCGAGCTGAACGCCAGCCACAGCAGGTCGGCCACGACCGGGTGGGTGACGGGCACCTGCACCGCGGTCCACCTCGGCCGCACCCTCGCGACGCACCAGGTCGTCATGACGGACGACGACGGACGCCTGTTGTCGACGGTCCGCATCACGAACTACCTGACGGACGCCCGCGGCTGACTTCCTCGGCCGGCGCCTCACGGCCGGTTCCGAGGACGTGCCCGCATGACGAGAGGCCCGCGCCCACCGGGGACGGGCCTCTCGTCGCGAACGGGCTCGCTACTTCTTGACGCTCAGCTGCTCGATGATCGCCTGGGCGACGTCGTGCATCGTGAGGCGACGATCCATCGACGCCTTCTGGATCCAGCGGAACGCCTCCGGCTCGGTGAGGCCCATCTTCTCGTTGAGCAGGCCCTTGGCCCGGTCGACGAGCTTGCGGGTCTCGAAGCGCTCGACCAGGTCGGCGACCTCGGCCTCGAGGGTGATGATCTGCGTGTAGCGGGAGAGGGCGATCTCGATCGCGGGGAGGAGGTCGTTGGGCGTGAAGGGCTTGACCACGTAGGCCAGGGCGCCGGCCTCGCTGGCCCGCTCGACGAGCTCTTTCTGGCTGAACGCCGTCAAGAGCACGACGGGGGCGATGTGGTTCTTGCTCAGCGTCTCGGCCGCGGAGATGCCGTCGAGCTTCGGCATCTTGACGTCCATGATGACGAGGTCGGGTCGCAGCTCGGTCGCGAGGGCGACGGCGGTCTCGCCGTCTCCGGCCTCGCCCACCACCTCGAATCCGTTGTCGCGGAGGATCTCGACGATGTCGAGGCGGATGAGGGACTCATCCTCTGCGACGACGACGCGACGGGGTGCTGCTGGTGTTGCTTCCTGGTCACTCACGAAGCAGAGCCTACGGTATTCTCGCCTCGGTCGTCGTGAGCCGGATTGGCGGAATGGCAGACGCGGGGCACTCAAAATGCTCTGTCCGAGAGGGCGTGTGGGTTCGAGTCCCACATCCGGCACGGTCGACGACTCCCCCACCTGCCCCGCGCCGTGCGCGCGGTGCGAGCGCCCGTCCGCAGGTCGCGAGATCGAGACGATCTCGACTTCCTGCGTCGAAACGGTTGACCCGGGCCGCTCGTGCACTACGCTGGTGGAACTGGTTGTTGTGTTACGCATTTGTATCTCGCGACGTGCCAGGTCGAGATTCCTCGGGATCGCGGCCAGGGGGCGTCGTTCTCAGAGGGAGCGGACAAAAAGGCACCGCGACGAGCGATCTCGAAATCGAGATCGACAACTCTGATTGAAGGAACAAGAAAAATGGCAACAGGTACCGTTAAGTGGTTCAACTCCGAAAAGGGCTTCGGCTTCATCACCCCCGACGACGGATCCACTGACGTCTTCGCGCACTTCTCCGCGATCGCCGGCGACGGCTACCGCAACCTGGAGGAGAACCAGAAGGTCGAGTTCGACACGGCTCAGGGCAACAAGGGCCTCCAGGCCGAGAACATCCGCGTCATCTGACTCGGCGGCGTCCTCGAGACGCCGACGGGAGACGATCTGATCGTCCCCGACACTGAAGCCCCGATCTGCTCCGGCAGGTCGGGGCTTCTCTCATGCCCACAGCGGCCCCCGGCGGAGCCGCCGACGCGTCGGCGCCGCGAGCTCGCCGTGCGGCTGCGTCCGGTCGAGGTCGACTAGAGGGGCAGCGGCAACGGCAGCCCCAGGAGGCGCGCCACCGGTTCGTAGTCCGCCGCGGCTTCCCGGTACTCCGCCTCCGCCTCCGCGCCTCCGCCGTCGACGTCGGGGTCGACACGGAGCTCGCGTGCCTCCCTGGCTGCCCGGGCGAGGCGCCAGCGCTCCGCGCGCAGGGACCACAGCGCGAGCTCGTCACCGTCGGCGTCGTCCGGGGCCGCGTTCGCGACGTCCCACGGCACACGCACGGCCGGCAGGTCGCGGTCCGGCCCGTCCGGTCGTGCGACGTCCGGCCGGGGGTCGCTGAAGTCCGCGAAGAGCCGTTTCGTGCCCACGGCGAGCACGGCGCCGACGAGGGCACCCGAGAGGACGAACGCCGCGAGGTCGCCGAGGCCCTCGACGTGCCAGACGGCACCCGCCACGGTCCCCATGAAGAAGCCCCCGGTCACTCCCCCGGTCAAGGTCCAGGCATCCACGATGGCGGACCCGGCGCGGTCGGCGGCCACGGTGCCCGCACGGCTGCGCCGAGTCGTGGCGACGTCGTGGCCGGTGCCGCTCGGCACGACCCACAGGGCGCCTCCGACGACGAAGCAACGAGGGTGCGAGGGGCCGACGGACATGCCGGGAGGCTACGCCCGCAGTCTGAGGGCGGGCGGCCGACCTCGCGGACCCGGCGGACCCGCGCGCACCCCGCCTCGCGCGAGAGGGCGAGCGCGGGTCCTGCGGGTCTCGGCAGGAGCGGGTCCGCGAACGACGACGGCCGGGCCGCCTCCGGGGAGGCGACCCGGCCGTGCCGGGGTCGTGCTGCTGTCGCCGCTAGTTCGTGCTGGCGTAGGCCGGTGCGGCCTCGCCGTGCGCGTCGCCCACGCGGTGCACGCGGAGGTCGTTCGTCGACCCCGCGATGCCGGGAGGGGACCCGGCGATGACGATGACCTTCTCGCCCGAGAGGGCGAGCGCGTTGCCCAGGAGGATGTCGTCGACCTGCTCGAACATGGCGTCCGTGTGGGTCACGTTCTCGACGAGGAAGGACTGGACCCCCCAGCTGAGCGCCATGCGGCGACGCGTCGCCTCGTTGGGCGTGAAGGCCAGGATCGGGATCGAGTGGCGGAGGCGCGACATGCGACGCACGGAGTCGCCCGACTCCGTGAACACGCAGAGGTAGCGCGCCTGGACGAACTCGGCCACGTCGGCCGCCGCCAGGGTGATGGCGCCGCCCTGGGTGCGCGGCTTCGTGCCGAGCGGGGGGATGCGCTCGAGGCCGTGTTCTTCGGTGGAGGCGACGATGCGGGCCATGGTCTGCACCGTGACGACGGGGTACTCGCCCACGCTCGTCTCGCCGCTGAGCATGACCGCGTCGGCACCGTCGAGGACGGCGTTCGCCACGTCGGACGTCTCGGCGCGCGTCGGGATCGGGCTGGCGATCATCGACTCGAGCATCTGCGTCGCGACGATGACCGGCTTGGCCATGCGGCGGGACAGCTCGACGGCGTGCTTCTGCACGATGGGGACCGCCTCGAGGGGCAGCTCGACGCCGAGGTCGCCGCGGGCGACCATGATGCCGTCGAACGCGTCGATGATCGCCTCGAGGTTGTCCACGGCCTGCGGCTTCTCGATCTTGGCGATGACGGGCAGACGACGCCCCTCCTCGGCCATGATCTCGTGCACGCGGGTGACGTCGTCGGCGTCGCGGACGAACGAGAGCGCGATGAAGTCGGCGCCGAGGGCAAGGCCCCAGCGGAGGTCCGCCTCGTCTTTCTCGGACAGGGCAGGGACGCTCACGGCGACGCCGGGCAGGTTGATGCCCTTGTTGTTCGAGACCGTGCCGGCCACGACGACCTCGGTCGTCACGGTCGTCCCGTCGGTCTCGAGCACGCGCAGCTTCACGCGACCGTCGTCGATCAGCAGCGGGTCGCCCACGGCGACGTCGCCGGGCAGGCCCTTGAAGGTCGTGCCGCAGATCTCCTTCGTGCCGAGGATGTCGTCGGTCGTGATCTTGAAGACGTCACCGACCGCGAGGTCGTGCGGACCGTCGGAGAACTTGCCGAGGCGGATCTTCGGGCCCTGCAGGTCGACGAGCACGGCCACGGGACGCTCGGCGTCCGCCGCGGCCTGGCGCACGTTGGCATAGACGGACTCGTGCACGTCGTAGCTGCCGTGGCTGAGGTTCATCCTGGCCACGTCGACGCCGGCGTCGATGATGGCCCGGATGTCGTCGTAGCTCGACGTCGCCGGCCCGAGGGTGGCGACGATCTTTGCGCGTCTCATGTGTTCCTTACTGTAGGTAGGGGGGGGTGGGACGGCTGAGGACCCGTTCCACCAGCCTATTCCCGACTCGAGCCGGGTCAGACCGAAATGGCGCGATCCGTGGGCTTGACCGGGAACGGCAGGATCGTCTCGCCCTCGAGCCAGGCGTCCACGGCCGAGGCCGCCGCTCGGCCCTCGGCGATCGCCCAGACGATGAGCGACTGGCCGCGGCCGGCGTCGCCCGTCACGAACACGCCGGGCTCGGACGTCTGGTAATCGCCTCCGCGGTCGAGATTGCCCCGGGAGTCGAACGGAACGCGCAGCTGCTGCTCGATGGCGTCGCGCTCCGGGCCGGTGAAGCCGAGCGCCAGGAGGACGAGGTCCGCGGGGATCTCGCGCTCGGTGCCGGCCTTGGGAACGCGACGGCCGTCGAGGTACTCGGTCTCGGCGACGCGGACGGCACGGACCTCGCCGACCTCGTTGCGGAGGAACTCGACGGTGGAGGCGAGGTACATCCGCTCGCCGCCCTCCTCGTGCGCGCTCGCGACCTCGAACAGGGTCGGGAAGGTGGGCCAGGGCTGGGACTCGGCCCGCTCCTCCGGGGGCTGCTGGCCGATGGCGAGGTTCGTCACGGACAGGGCGCCCTGACGGTGCGCCGTGCCGATGCAGTCGGCACCGGTGTCGCCGCCCCCCAGGACGACGACGTGCTTGCCCTCGGCCGTGATCTGGTCGTCGACCCGGTCGCCGGCACCGGTGCGGTTCTGCTGCACCAGGTACTCCATGGCGAAGTGGACGCCGGAGAGGTCGCGGCCCGGGATGTCGAGGTCACGCGGGACGGTGGAGCCCGTGGCGACCACGACGGCGTCGTAGCGCGCACGGAGGTCGTCCCAGGCGATGTCGCGGCCGATCTCGACGCCGGCGCGGAAGCGCGTGCCCTCGGCGCGCATCTGCGCGAGCCGCTGCTCGATCTGCTTCTTCTCCATCTTGAAGTCGGGGATCCCGTAGCGCAGCAGGCCGCCGATGCGGTCGTCGCGCTCGTAGACCGCGACGGTGTGCCCCGCCCGCGTCAGCTGCTGTGCCGCGGCGAGGCCGGCCGGGCCGGACCCGACGACGGCGACGGTCTTGCCCGTCAGGCGCTCGGGCGGGTGAGGCGTGACCCAGCCCTGCTGGAAGGCCTGGTCGATGATGCTGACCTCGACCTGCTTGATGGTCACCGGCGGCTGGTTGATCCCCAGGACGCACGACGCCTCGCAGGGCGCCGGGCACAGGCGGCCCGTGAACTCGGGGAAGTTGTTGGTCGCGTGCAGCCGCTCGCTGGCCTGACGGCCCTCGCCGCGCCACATGAGGTCGTTCCACTCGGGGATGAGGTTGCCGAGGGGGCAGCCCTGGTGGCAGAACGGCACGCCGCAGTCCATGCAGCGGCCCGCCTGTCGGCGGAGCTCGCCGCTCTCCTGCTGCTCGTACACCTCCCTGTAGTCCATCAACCGCACGGACACGGGACGACGCTTCGGGAGCTCGCGCTTCTGGGTCTTGAGGAACCCCTTCGGATCAGCCACCGGTCACCTCCAGGATTCGCTTCCAGGCTTCGTCGCCATCGGGGTCGAGACCCTCGTCGACGGCCGTCTGCCGGGTGGCGAGGACGGCGGCGTAGTCACGCGGCAGAACCTTGACGAACTCGGACGCCGCGGCGTCGACGTCGGCGAGCAGGCGCTCGGCGACGGGCGAGCCCGTCTCGGCGAGGTGCCGCGACAGGAGGTCGGAGAGGATCTCGACGTCGGCGCTTCCGAGAGGGTGCAGCTCGAGCTCGCCGGACGCGAGGGACTCGGCGTTCACCCGCTCGCTGCGGAGCCGGTGCACGTAGGCCGTCCCCCCGGACATGCCGGCGCCGAGGTTGCGTCCCGTGTCGCCGAGGATGACGGCGAGCCCGCCGGTCATGTACTCGAGCGCGTGGTCGCCCACGCCCTCGACGACCGCGCTGGCGCCCGAGTTCCGCACCAGGAACCGCTCGCCCACGATGCCGCGGATGAACAGGCTGCCCTGGGTCGCGCCGTAGCCGATCACGTTGCCGGCGATGACGTTCTCCTCGGCCACGAAGGTGCTCTCCCGCGACGGGCGCACAACGACCGTGCCGCCGGAGAGGCCCTTGCCGACGTAGTCGTTGCTGTCGCCCTCGAGGCGGAGCGTGATGCCGGCCGGGAGGAACGCGCCGAGCGACTGCCCGGCGGACCCGGTGAGGGTGACGTCGATGCTGCCCTCGGGGAGGCCGTGCTCGCCGTGGCGGACGGTCACCTCGTGGCCGAGCATCGTCCCGACAGCACGCTCGGTGTTGCGGATGGGCAGCGAGATCGCGACCCGGCCGCCGTTCTCGAGCACGTCGGAGCTGCGGGCGATGAGCTCGACGTCGAAGTGCGACTCGAGCTCGTGGTCCTGCTGCCGGTGGTTGCGGCGGGGCTCGTCCTCGTCGAAGTGCGGTCCGACCAGCACGGGCGACAGGTCGAGCCCGGAGGCCTTCCAGTGGTCGAGCGCACGGTCGACGTCGAGGGCGTCGGTGCGTCCGACCGCCTCGTCGAGGCTGCGGAAGCCGAGGGAGGCGAGGATCTCACGCACCTCCTGGGCCAGGAACTCGAAGAAGTTGACGACGAACTCGGGCTTGCCCGAGAACCGCGCCCGGAGCTCGGGGTTCTGCGTCGCGACGCCCACGGGGCAGGTGTCGAGGTGGCAGACCCGCATCATGATGCAGCCCTCGACGATCAGCGGCGCGGTCGCGAAGCCGAACTCCTCGCCGCCGAGCAGCGCGGCGATCACGACGTCGCGGCCCGTCTTCATCTGGCCGTCGACCTGCACCACGACGCGGTCGCGCATGCCGTTGAGCATCAGCGTCTGCTGGGTCTCGGCGAGGCCGATCTCCCACGGGGTGCCGGCGTGCTTGAGCGAGTTCAGGGGGCTGGCGCCCGTGCCGCCGTCGTGGCCCGAGACGAGGACCACGTCGGCGAGGGCCTTCGTCACGCCCGCGGCGACCGCGCCGATGCCCGACTGGCTCACGAGCTTGACGTGCACCCGGGCCGTCGGGTTGGCGCGCTTGACGTCGAAGATGAGCTGCTTGAGGTCTTCGATCGAGTAGATGTCGTGGTGCGGCGGCGGGCTGATCAGGCCGACGCCGGGCGTCGCGTGGCGGGTGCGTGCCACCCACGGGTAGACCTTCGTCGGGGGCAGCTGTCCGCCCTCGCCGGGCTTGGCGCCCTGGGCCATCTTGAGCTGGATGTCGGTGGCGTGCGTGAGGTACATGCTCGTCACGCCGAACCGACCCGACGCG
The DNA here is from genome assembly GCF_014841875.1 of Frigoribacterium sp. CFBP 13729. Lineage (NCBI taxonomy): Bacteria > Bacillati > Actinomycetota > Actinomycetes > Micrococcales > Microbacteriaceae > Frigoribacterium > Frigoribacterium sp. CFBP 13729. Next base: position 365,085 of record NZ_JACYUR010000001.1, read on the forward strand.
ACCTGCTTGACCGCGCTGCGGCGCTCGGGGTCGAGCAGTCGGTCGACGTCCTCGCCGCCCTCGCCCGTGTTGGACTTGCCGCCCAGGCGGTTCATGGCGATCGCGAGGGTCTCGTGTGCTTCCTTCGAGATGGAGCCGTAGCTCATCGCGCCGGTCGAGAACCGCTTCACGATCGACTCGATCGGCTCGACCTCGTCGAGGGGCACCGGCTCGCGGAGGCCCTGCCGGAACGAGAAGAGCCCGCGGAGGGTCATCAGGTCCTCCGACTGGTCGTCGACGAGCTTCGTGTACTCGCGGAAGATGTCGTACCGGCGCGTGCGCGTGGCGTGCTGCAGGCGGAAGACGGTGTCGGGGTTGAACAGGTGCCGCGGGCCCTCGCGGCGCCACTGGTACTCGCCCCCGGTCGCGAGGCGCTCGTGCGCCACGACGGACCCGTCGGTCGGGTACGCGCTGGTGTGGCGCTGCTTGTTCTCGGCCGCGACGACGTCGATGCCCACCCCGCCGAGCACGCTCGACGTGCCGGTGAAGTAGGTGTCGACGAACTCCTGGCTGAGGCCGACGGCCTCGAAGGCCTGGGCGGCGGCGTAGCTCGACACGGTCGAGATGCCCATCTTGGACATGATCTTGAGCACGCCCTTGCCGAGCGCCTTGATCAGGTTGTGGACGGCGTCCTCCGGCGAGATGCCGGTGATCATGCCCGACCGGACGAGGTTCTCGCAGGTCTCCATGGCGAGGTACGGGTTGATCGCCGAGGCGCCGTAGCCGATGAGGGTGGCGACGTGGTGCACCTCGCGGACGTCGCCGGCCTCGACGATCAGGCCGACCGACATGCGCTTCTCGGTGCGGATCAGGTGGTGGTGGACCGCGGCGAGCATGAGGAGGGACGGGACGGGCGCGAAGTCCTGGTTCGAGTCGCGGTCGGAGAGCACGATGAACTCGGCCCCGGCCTCGATGGCGTCGTCGACCTCGTTGCACATGGCCGCGATGCGCTTCTCGAGCGCGCGCGGCCCCTTGTCGGCCCGGTACAGGCCGCGGATCGTCGAGGTGACGCGCGACCCGGGGCTGGGGTCGATGTGCTGGATCTTCGCGAGCTCGTCGTTGTCGATGACGGGGAAGTCGAGCACGACCTGTCGGGCGTGCTCCGGCGTGGCCGAGAGCAGGTTGCGCTCCGGGCCGAGACCGAGCGAGAGCGACGTGACGACCTGCTCGCGGATCGAGTCGAGCGGCGGGTTGGTCACCTGGGCGAACTGCTGGGTGAAGTAGTCGAAGAGGAGGCGCGGACGCTCGGACAGCACGGCGATCGGCGTGTCGCTGCCCATGGCGCCGAGGGGCTCGGCCCCGGTCTTCGCCATCGGCGTGAGCAGGATGCGCACCTCTTCTTCGGTGTAGCCGAAGGTGCGCTGGCGACGGATGACGGAGGCCGGCGTGTGCACGATGTGCTCGCGCTCGGGCAGCTCGGAGAGGCGGATGCGCCCTTCGGCGAGCCACTCGCCGAAGGGCTCGGAGGCCGCGAGGTCGCGCTTGATCTCGTCGTCCTCGATCAGGCGACCTGCCTCGGTGTCGACGAGGAACATCTTGCCGGGGCGGAGCCGGCCCTTGCGGACGATCTTCGCGGGGTCGATGTCGGGCAGCACGCCGATCTCGCTGGCGAGCACGACGAGGCCGTCGTCGGTGACCAGGTAGCGGCCGGGGCGCAGGCCGTTGCGGTCGAGGGTGGCGCCCACGAGGCTGCCGTCGGTGAAGGTGATGGCGGCGGGGCCGTCCCACGCCTCCATGAGCATGGAGTGGTACTCGTAGAAGTCGCGAAGGGTCGGGTCGATGTCGACCTGGTTCTCCCACGCCTCGGGGACCATCATCATGATGGCGTGCGGCAGGGAGCGACCGGTGAGGCTCAGCAGCTCGACCACCTCGTCGAACGACGCGGAGTCGCTGGCTCCCGGGCTGACCACCGGCAGCAGCGGCTTGAGGTCGCCGAGGAGCTCGGACTCGAGCTGCGACTGGCGCGCCCGCATCCAGTTGCGGTTGCCCCGGACGGTGTTGATCTCGCCGTTGTGCGCGATCATCCGGAACGGCTGCGCGAGCGGCCAGGACGGGAACGTGTTGGTGGAGTAACGGGAGTGCACGACGGCCAGCTTCGAGGCGAAGCGCTCGTCGCTGAGGTCGGGGTAGAAGGGCTCGAGCTGCAGCGTCGTGACCATGCCCTTGTAGACCATGGTGCGGCTGCCGAGCGACGTGAAGTACGCGCCGAGCTTGGACTCGGCGCGCTTGCGCAGACGGTAGGCCTGGCGGTCGAGCGCCACGCCCGAGAGGAGCTCGCCGTCGGCCCCGTGACGACGGCTGCGGACGAAGAGCTGCTCGAAGGCCGGCATCGCGCCGCGGGCCAGCGTCCCGAGCTCGTCGGGGCGCACGGGCACCTCGCGCCAGCCGAGCACGTCGAGCTGCTCGAGGTTCGCGATCCGCTCGACGCCGGTCTTCAGCTCGGCCCGCTCCTGCTCGTCGGTGGGCAGGAACGCGATGCCCACGGCGTACTGCCCGGCCTCGGGCAGCTCGAAGTCGACGACGGCGCGGAGGAAGGCGTCGGGGACCTGGCAGAGGATGCCTGCCCCGTCGCCCGTGCCCGCGTCGGAGCCGATGGCGCCGCGGTGCTCGAGGTTGCGGAGGGCGCCGAGCGCGGCGTCGACGATGTCGTGGCCCGGGGTCCCGCGGAGGGTGGCGACCATGGCGAGGCCACAGGCGTCCTTCTCGTTGCGCGGGTCGTACAGGCCCGCAGCAGCGGGAACGGTGCTGAACTGCTGGTGAACTGGCGTGAGCGCCATGTGATCCGTCCTCACGGGGAGATCCGATGGGGGTCGGGACGTCGTCGGCCCGTCGTCGAGACGACGCCGCGGAGGCGGCCGTCGTCGGCAGGTGCTGTCCGGGCGGTGGTGGCGGGCCCGGGTGCGGCGCAGCGTGACTTCCCGAGGCTGCTTGTGGCAGCCGTGAGGCGGTGCTCGTCGCGGAGGGTGTCCCTGAGGGAGCAGGTCGTGTCGTCGGTGTCGACGGTGCCTGTCGGACTCAGGAGCGTGGCGTGGTCTCGGTGTTGTCGTCCGATGATGCCACGGTGACCAACTCGGGTTCGTCGTCCTCCGTGTACGTGTCGCGCGAGTCTACCTCAGCCGCACGATCCGACGGCGCTCGGCCGGGCACGTACGGGCCGGGGAGCAGCCCGGTGTGGCGACGGTTCGCGACGGCCCAGATGGCGACGCCGAGGACGATGGCGGCGAAGGACATCCAGACGTTGGTGCGGATGCCGAAGAACAGGAGGCTCGGGTCGGTCCGGATGGACTCGAAGACCGAGCGGCCGATCCCGTACCAGATCAGGTAGAACGCCAGGGCGCGGCCCCACTGCATCGCGGTCTTGCGCTCGATCAGCAGGAGGACGGCGACGCCGGCCAACATCCAGATGATCTCGTAGAGGAAGGTCGGGTGGAACAGCGTGCCCTCGGGCAGGCCCACCGGGTAGGCGGGGTTGGTCGACTCGATCTCGAGGCCCCACGGGAGGTCGGTCGGCAGGCCGAAGAGCTCGTGGTTGAACCAGTTGCCGAGACGTCCGAAGGCCTGGGCGACGAGAAGCCCGGGGGCGAGGGCGTCGGCGAAGACGGAGAAGCGCAGTCCGGAGGCGCGGCAGCCCAGCCAGACGCCCAGGGCGCCGAAGAGCAGGGCGCCGTAGATCGCGAGCCCGCCCTCCCACACGGCGAGGGCGCGCCACCACTCCTGACCGGCGAAGTAGTCGGCGGGGTGCGTGACGACGTGGAAGAACCGACCGCCGACGATGCCCAGCGGCACGGCGAAGATCGCGACGTCGATGACGACCCAGCGCTCGGCGCCCCGGCCGGTCAGCCGCTTGTTGGTGAGGAGCACGGCCGCGACGATGCCCACGAGGATGCAGATCGCGTACGCGTGGATGCGGAGGGACCCGGGCAGGGCGGCGCCGAACGTCGAGTTGATCCAGCTCGTCAGGTCGAAGTACTGCCAGTCGACGGAGGGGCTCGGGATGCTCAGGGGAACGAACACGTTCGGGGCGCCTTTCAGGGGGGACTAACGGGACGACGGCGGGCCGACGCGAGGACGACTCTAGCGCGGGCCGTCCTCGGCGTCGGACGTCAGCGACGGACGGCGGCGCCGGACGACAGGTCGGCGGCGACCTCGGCGAGGCGGGGCAGCCCGCCGTCGGCGAGGGCCCGGACGAACGCGGAGCCGACGATGGCCCCGTCGGCGTACTCGAGCACCTCGCGGACCTGCTGCGCGGTCGAGATGCCGAGGCCGACGCAGGCGTGCTCGACGCCCGCGGCGCGCAGCCGGTCGACGAGCGTGTGGGCCGCGGAGTCGACGTCGGTCCGTGTGCCGGTGATGCCCATCGTCGAGACCGTGTAGACGAAGCCGCGGCTCCGATCGACGGACTGGCGGAGGCGGTCGTCGCTCGAGGACGGAGCGGCAAGGAACACGCGGTCGAGGCCCGTGGCCTCGGAGGCCTCGAGCCAGGCGGCTGCCTCGTCGGGGATGAGGTCGGGCGTGATGAGCCCTGCTCCCCCGGCCGCGGCCAGGTCGTCGGCGAAGCGCCGGACGCCGTACTGCTCGACCGGGTTCCAGTAGGTCATGACGACGACCGGGGCGGCGGTGCGCGACGTGATCTCGCGGACGGCCGTGAACACGTCGCGGACCCGGAAGCCCTCGGCCAGTGCCCGCTGCGTCGCCGCCTGGATCACGGGCCCGTCCATGACGGGATCGGAGTAGGGCAGGCCCAGCTCGATGACGTCGACGCCGTTCTCGGCGAGGGTGACGGCGGCCTCGATGCTCGTGGCGAGGTCGGGGAAGCCGACGGGCAGGTAGCCGATCAGGGCGCCGGTGCCCGCGTCGCGGCGGGCACGGATGGCCGTCGCGACCTTGCTGCCCGCCTGCGGGGCGGAGGTGGTGTCGGTCACAGCTGCTGCGCCTCCTCGTCGAGGACCCCGAAGTAGCGGCTCGCGGTCGCCACGTCCTTGTCGCCTCGGCCGCTCATCGACACGAGGATCGTCCAGTCGGGGTGGCGCTGGCCGAGCTTGATGGTGCCGGCGAGGGCGTGTGCCGTCTCGATGGCGGGCAGGATGCCCTCGGTCTGCGTGAGCAGCTTGAAGGCGGCCATGGCCTCGGCGTCGGTGACGGGCTCGTAGTGGGCGCGACCGCTCTCGGCGAGCCAGGCGTGCTCCGGCCCGACGCTCGGGTAGTCGAGGCCGGCCGAGATGGAGTGGCTCTCGAGGGTCTGGCCGTCCTCGTCCTGCATCAGGTACGACTTCGTGCCCTGGAGGTTGCCGATGCGGCCGAGCGTGATCGAGGCCGCGTGGCGCCCCGTCTCGACGCCGTCGCCGCCCGCCTCGTAGCCCCAGAGCTCGACCGAGGGGTCGTCGAGGAAGGCGTGGAAGATGCCCATGGCGTTGGAGCCGCCGCCGACGCACGCCGTGACGGCGTCGGGCAGCCGGCCGGTGAGGGCGAGCACCTGCTCGCGGGCCTCCTCGCCGATGATCTTGTGGAAGTCGCGCACCATGGCGGGGAACGGGTGCGGGCCCGCCACCGTGCCGAGCACGTAGTGCGTGCTGTCGACGCTGGCGACCCAGTCGCGCATGGCGTCGTTGATCGCGTCCTTCAAGGTGCGCGAGCCCGTCGTGACCGAGACGACCTCGGCCCCGAGCAGGCGCATCCGGGCGACGTTCAGCGCCTGGCGCTCGGTGTCGACCTGGCCCATGTAGACGACGCAGGACATGCCGAAGAGGGCGGCGGCGGTCGCCGTGGCGACGCCGTGCTGGCCCGCCCCGGTCTCCGCGATGAGGCGGGTCTTGCCGAGCTTGCGGGCGAGGAGCGCCTGGCCGAGAACGTTGTTGATCTTGTGCGAGCCCGTGTGGTTGAGGTCTTCGCGCTTGAGGAGGATGCGCGCTCCCCCGGCGTGCTCGGCGAAGCGCGGCACCTCGGTCACGATCGACGGGCGACCGGTGTAGGTCGCGTGCAGCGCGGCCAGCTCGGCCTGGAACTCGTGGTCGACGGCGGCGGCCTTGTAGGCGGCGTCGAGCTCGTCCAGCGCCGCGACCAGCGACTCGGGGACGAAGCGCCCGCCGAAGGAGCCGAAGTACGGCCCGGTCTCGTCTCGCAGTGCCACGGTCAGACCTCCAGGAAGCGGGTGAGCGCGTCGACGGGGTCGCCGTGCGTGACGAGGGCCTCGCCCACGAGCACGACGTCGGCGCCGGCGCGACGGTAGTGCGCCACGTCGGCGGGCGACATGACGGCGGACTCGGCGACGCGGGTGACGCCGGCGGGGATCGAGTCGGCCAGGCGGCCGAACAGGTCGGGGTCGAGCTCGAAGGTCGAGAGGTCGCGCGCGTTGACGCCCAGCACCTCGGCCCCGGCGTCGAGGCCGCGAGCGACCTCGTCGGCCGAGTGCGTCTCGACGAGGGCGGTCATGCCGAGCTCGCGCACGAGGTCGTGCAGCTCGACCAGGCGGGCCTGCTCGAGCCCGGCCACGATGAGCAGGACCAGGTCGGCGCCCGCGGCGCGGGCCTCGAACACCTGGTACGGGTCGGCGATGAAGTCCTTGCGGAGCACGGGCACGTCGACGACGGCGCGGACGGCCTCCAGGTCGGCCAGGCTGCCCTTGAACTTGCGGCCCTCGGTGAGGACGCTGATCGCGCTCGCTCCCCCGGTCGCGTACGACAGGGCCAGGGAGGCGGGATCCGGGATCGCGTGCAGGTCGCCCCGCGACGGGCTCGCGCGCTTCACCTCGGCGATGATCTTCACGCCCGCGGCAGGAGCCAGGGCGGCCCGGGCGTCGAGCGCGGGGGCGCGGTCGAGCGCGGCGACCTCGACAGCGGCGAAGGGCAGGGACTCGCGGCGGGCGTCGGCGTCGGCCAGAGCGCCCGCGTACAGGTCGTCGAGCACCTAGTTGTGCGCCTTCGGCACGTAGCGGTGGCCGCCGACGCCGTAGCCGGCGCGCTTGAGCACGAGGCCGACGACGAGACCGACGAGCAGCAGCGCGGCCGAGGCCCAGACGACCCAGACGACGGCGAAGAAGAAGGCGACCGTGCCGATCGAGAAGGCGACCAGCATGATCACGACGGCCGTCCAGGCCGCCGGGGAGTTCCCGTGGCCGAGGTCGTCGGCGGTCTCGGTCTCGGCGGCTTTCGTCATCTGCTGGCTCACGGTGCTCCTCGGATCAGTGCGGTACGGGGCGAGTCTACCGGCTGGGTCGGTCGTCGGCGCCCGGGCGGGGCCCGGCGTCGTCGACCGGCGCGGCCGGCTCGTCGGCGGCGGCGAGCTCGGTCGGGTCGTCGGCGTCGGTCGGGCCGTCGGGGTCGGTCGGGTCGTCGCCGACCGAGAGGCTGTCCCACGTCGCGCTCGGGTCGCTCGCGGGGTCGGCGGGCACGAGCCTGGTCGCCGTGTACTTGCGCCCGGCCTGCGGCCAGGCGCCCGAGGTGACGACGATCGCCACGCCGAGCAGCGCGGCGGACACGCCGACGACGAGCGCGAGCCAGGGCCACGGGGTGGCCGACGTCGACGAGACGAGTGCGCGCAGGCTGTCCTGGCCGTCGACGCCGGTCGCGTCGGTGACGACGCTGCCGGAGGCGCGGACCGGGTCGGAGAGGGCGGTGCCCGCCGTCACGGCGATGCTGGCGCCGAGCGCGACCTGCAGCAGGCCGAGGACGACCCGGAAGACGCGCCCCGCGATCGTGAGGGCGCCCACGAGGGCCAGGGCGGCCAGGGAGAGCGCGGAGACGGGCGACCCGGCGACGTCGCCGGCCGCGGTCAGGTCGAGCCGTCCGCCCTGCGGGGACTCGACCACCACGCGGAACCACGGCTGCGTCCAGGTGAGCAGGCCGACCCCGGCGAGGAGGACCCCGACGAGGATCGTGACGAGCTTCAGCCGCCGCGGCGCCATCAGCGGAGCCTCGTCATGGCGTTGGCCACGGCGACGGCGCGGAGGGGGGCGGCGGCCTTGTTGCGCGCCTCCTGTGCCTCGGCGTCGGGGTCGCTGTCGGCGACGAGGCCGGCACCGGCCTGGACGCGGGCGACGCCGCCCTGCAGGAGGACCGTGCGGATCGCGATCGCGACGTCAGCCGAGCCGGCGAAGTCGAAGTAGCCCACCACGCCGCCGTACACGCCGCGCTGGGCCGGCTCGAGCTCGTCGATGATCTCGAGGGCTCGCGGCTTCGGCGCGCCCGAGAGCGTGCCGGCAGGGAACGTCGCGCGGAAGGCGTCGATGGCGTTCCGCCCGGGGGCGAGGTCGCCCTCGACGCTCGAGACGAGGTGCATGATGTGGCTGAAGCGCTCGACCTGCATGAACTCGGTCACCTCGACGGTGCCCGGCGTGCAGACCTTGAGCAGGTCGTTCCGGGCCAGGTCGACGAGCATGAGGTGCTCGGCCCGCTCCTTCTCGTCGCCGAGCAGGCGCTCGGCGTGTGCGCCGTCCTCCTCCGGCGTCGCGCCGCGGGGGGCCGAGCCGGCGATGGGGTGGGTGAAGGCGCGCCGTCCGTCGACCTTGACCAGCGCCTCCGGCGACGAGCCGACGATCTGGTAGGGCTCGCCCGTGGCGTCCTCGAGGCTCACCAGGTACATGTAGGGGCTCGGGTTGAGGGTCCGCAGCACCCGGTAGACGTCGAGGGCGTCGGCGGTCAGCTCGTGGTCGAAGCGCTGCGAGACGACGACCTGGAACACGTCGCCGTCGACGATGAACTGCTTCGAGCGCTCGATCGCCTCGGCGTAGTCCGCCCGCGGCGTCCGGTCGACCGGCGAGGGCTGGACGCCCAGGTCGACGTCGGAGAGGAAGGCGTCGCTCGGCGCCGCGAGGCCCGACTGCAGCCGGTCGAGGCGCGCCTGGGCGTCGGCCCAGAGAGCGTCGGCGTCGTCGGCACCGTCGTTGAGGACCGTCGCGATCAGCATGACGGCTCCGGTGCGGTGGTCGAGCGCGACGAGCTCGGAGACGAAGCTGAGCGCCTGCGACGGGACGGTGAAGTCGACGGGAGGCGCGTCGGGGAGGTGCTCCAGCTCGCGGACCGCCTCCCAGCCGACGAAGCCGACCAGGCCGCCGGTGAGCGGCGGGAGGTCGGGGATGCGCGGCGTCGCCCAGCGCTCGTGCAGGGCGGAGAGCACCTCGAGCGGACGACCGGTCGCACCGCCGAGGGCCCGGTCGGCGTCGAGGCCGTGGCCCAGCCAGCGAACCTCGCCGTCGTGCGTCGTGAGGACGCCGAACGACGAGACGCCGACGAACGACCAGCGCGACCAGATGCCGCCCTGTCCGGCGGACTCGAGGAGGAAGGTGCCCGGACGGCCGGCGGCGAGCTTGCGGTAGATGCCCACCGGCGTCTCGCCGTCGGCGAAGAGGTCACGGACCACCGGGATCACCCGGTGGCCGTCGAGCAGGGCGTCGAATCCGGCACGCGTGGTGGACGAGCGGTCAGCCACGGTCGGCCTCGGCTGCACTGTCGGGGTGCGCGCTGTCGGTGCCCGCGTCCGTCGAGGAGGCGGTGGCCGGCCTGAGCGGGTCGACGTCGAAGCACGAGTGAGCGCCGGTGTGGCACGCGGCGCCGATCTGCTCGACCGTGACGAGGAGCGCGTCGTCGTCGCAGTCGAGGGCTGCGGCCCGGACGAACTGGGCGTGGCCCGAGGTGTCGCCCTTGCGCCAGTACTCCTGCCTCGAGCGCGACCAGAAGGTCACGCGACCCTCGGTCAGGGTGCGGCGCAGCGCCTCCTCGTCCATCCAGCCCATCATCAGCACGTCGCGCGAGTCGGCGTCCTGGATGATCGCGGGCAGCAGCCCGCTCGCGTCGAAGCGGGCACGCGCCACGACCGGCTCGACGGTCTCGCGGGTGAGGGTCTGGTCGCGCGCTGTCTGGTCGGTCATGAGGACTCCCGGTGTCATCGGACGACGGCGCCGGAGGCCGCCAGCTCGCGCTTCACGTCGCCGACGGTCAGCTCGCGGTTGTGGAACACGGAGGCGGCGAGGACGGCGTCGGCGCCGGCGGCCACCGCAGGCGCGAAGTGCTCGAGGGCACCGGCCCCGCCGGAGGCGATGACCGGGACGCGGCTGTTCGACCGCATCAGGGCCACGAGCTCGAGGTCGAAGCCCTGCTTCGTGCCGTCGGCGTCGATGCTGTTGACGAGCAGCTCGCCCGCGCCGCGCTCGATGGCCTCACGTGCCCAGGCCACGGCGTCGATGTCGGTCTCGGTGCGGCCGCCGTGGGTCGTCACGACGAAGCCGGAGGGCATGCGGGCCGATCGCTTGACGTCGAGGGAGAGCACGACGCACTGCGCGCCGAAGCGGTCGGCGATCTCGCCGACGAGCGCGGGTCGGGCGATCGCCGCGCTGTTGACGCCGATCTTGTCCGCGCCCGCCGCCTGGAGACGCGCGACGTCGTCGGTCGAGCGGACTCCCCCGCCGACGGTCAGCGGGATGAAGACCTGCTCGGCGGTCGCCCGCACGACGTCGTAGGTGGTCGCCCGGTCGTCGACGGTCGCGGTGACGTCGAGGAACGTGATCTCGTCGGCGCCCTGCTCGTAGTAGGTCCGGGCGAGCTCGACGGGGTCGCCCGCGTCGCGCAGGTCGAGGAAGTTGACGCCCTTGACGACGCGCCCCGCGGCGACGTCGAGGCAGGGGACGACGCGGACCGCGAGGGACGGATCGGCGGCCGTCACGGTCAGAGCCTCGCGGCGTGGATCGGGCTCACGAGGATGGCCCGGGCGCCCAGGTCGTACAGGGCGTCCATCACCTGGTTGGTGTCGCCGCGGGGCACCATCACGCGGACGGCGGCCCAGTCGGCGTCGTGCAGGGGCGCCACCGTCGGCGACTCCATGCCCGGCGTGACGGCGGTCGCCGCGTCGAGGGCCGACACCGGCACGTCGTAGTCCATCATCACGTAGCGTCGCGCGACGAGGACGCCCTGGAGGCGGCGGTGCAGCACGTCGATGCCCGCGGCCTGCGCGTCGGAGGCGATCAGCACGGCGGTCGACTGCAGGATGACCGGCCCGAAGACCTCGAGTCCGGCGGCGCGGAGGGTCGTGCCCGTCTCGACGACGTCGGCGATCGCGTCGGCCACGCCGAGCTTGACGGCGCTCTCGACGGCCCCGTCGAGGCCCACCAGCTGTGCGGTGACCCCGGCGTCGCGGAGGAACGCGCCGACCAGGCCGACGTAGCTCGTCGCGACCCGGAGGCCCTCGAGGTCGGCGAGCTCGCGGAAGCGACCGGCCGGGCCGGCGAAGCGGAAGGTCGAGGAGGCGAAGTCGAGGGGCGCGATCTCGCCGGCGGTCGAGCCGGAGTCGAGCAGCAGGTCGCGGCCGGTGATGCCGACGTCGAGCGCACCCTGGCCGACGTAGGTCGCGATGTCGCGGGGCCGGAGGTAGAAGAACTCGACGCCGTTGCGCTCGTCGGCCTGGTAGAGCGACTTCGGGTCGCGGCGACCCTGGTAGCCCGCCTCGTGGAGCATCTGGCTGGCGGTCTCGCTGAGGGAGCCCTTGTTGGGCACTGCTACGCGGAGCATGGTGGTGAGCTGTCCGTTCTGGGGCCGCCGGTCGGCGGCGTCACGTCGTGAGGTGGTGGGGACGGGCTCAGAGATGTCGCCACACGTCGTCGGGGGTCAGGCCCTGGGCGATCATGAGCACCTGCACGTGGTAGATCAGCTGCGAGATCTCCTCAGCCGTGGCGACGTCGCCCTCGTACTCGGCGGCCATCCACACCTCGGCCGCCTCCTCGACGATCTTCTTGCCGATCTGGTGGACCCCGGCGTCGAGCTCGGCGACGGTGCCGCTGCCCTCGGGACGGTCACGGGCCTTGTCGCTGAGCTCGGAGAACAGCTGGTCGAAGGACTTCACGACGACAAGGCTACCGTCGCCGCGGCCGCCCTCAGCGCGGCTATGCGCTCGGCGGGCTCGCCGCCGTAGACGGCCGACCCCGCGACGACCGTGTCGGCGCCGTTCTCGACGGCCGTCACGATCGTGTCGAGCCCGATGCCGCCGTCGACCTCGAGCCAGACGTCCAGGCCGGAGGCGCGGACCGCCTCGCGCGCACGAGCCAGCTTGGGCATCGTCTCGGGCATGAACGACTGCCCGCCGAAGCCCGGCTCGACCGTCATCACCAGGATCATGTCCCACTCGTCGAGGGTCTGCAGGTAGGGCTCGAGGTCGGTGCCGGGCTTGACCGCGACGGACGCGCGCGCGCCGCTGCTGCGGATCGCCCGCGCGGTCGCCACCGGGTCGGCGGCGGCCTCGGCGGAGAACGTCACGGAGAAGGCGCCGAGCTCCGCGTAGCGCGGCGCCCAGCGGTCGGCGTCCTCGACCATGAGGTGCACGTCGAGCGGGACCGGGCTGACCTGCTGGAGGCGCTCGACGACCGGCAGGCCGAGGGTGAGGTTCGGCACGAAGTGCCCGTCCATCACGTCGACGTGGACGAGGTCCGCGTCGGAGATGCGGGCGAGGTCGCGCTCGAGGTTGGCGAAGTCGGCCGAGAGGATGCTGGGGCTGATGCGAACGGACACCGGACGATCTTACCGGCGACGCGCCTCCTCGGCCCCAGGCCCTCTCGTGCGTCAGGCCTTCTTCTGCACCAGGGCGACGAACATGGCGTCGGTGCCCTGGCGGTGGGGCCACAGCTGGACGTAGGGCCCGGAGGCGAGGTCGACCTCGCCCACGGCGACCCGGGCGACGGCCTCGGGGCCGTCGAGCAGCTCGACGTCGTCGCGGCGACGCAGCCCGGACTCGACGATCGCCCGGGTCTCGGCGAGGTGCGGCGAGCACGTGACGTAGGCGAGCAGGCCCCCGGGCGCGAGCGCGTCGAGGGCGCTGGCGAGGAGGTCGGCCTGGAGGCGGGTGAGCTCGCCCACGTCGCCGGGCTGCTTGCGCCAGCGCGCCTCCGGACGACGGCGGAGGGCGCCGAGGCCGGTGCACGGCGCGTCGAGCAGGATGCGCTGGTAGCCGCCGGGCTCGTCGACGCCGAAGCGGACGGCGTCGCCCTCGCGGACGTCGACGTCGCCGGGGACGGCCGCGAGTGCCTGGCGGACCAGCCCCACGCGGGCCGGCACGAGCTCGTTGGCGACGAGGTGCGCACCGACCCTGGCCGCCTCGGCGGCGAGCAGGGCCGCCTTGCCGCCGGGGCCGGCGCACATGTCGAGCCAGCGCTCGCCGGGCGTGGCGTCGTGGTGCCGGCTCAGCAACAGGGCGGCGAGCTGCGAGCCCTCGTCCTGGACACGGGCTCGGCCCGTCCGGACGACGGGCTGCTGGGCAGGGTCTCCCCCGGCGCTGACCCGCGCGAGGGGCGAGAGCAGCGCGTCGTCGCCGCCGAGCTCGGACGGCTCGGCGAGCCCCGGCAGAGCGACCAGGCTGACTCGCGGCGCGACGTTGTCCGCGGCCAGCAGGTCGACGAGCTCGTCCTGTCGGCCCTCCGCCGCCAGCGAGCGGCGGAGGGCGCGGATGACCCACACGGGGTGCGACCACTCGGCGGCGAGCCGGTCGTCGTCGCTCGTCGCGGCCGCGAGCACGCGCTCGCGCCACTCGTCGGGCGTCGACCGGCCGACCGTCCGCAGGACGCCGTTGACGAAGCCGGTGCCGGCGCGGCTGCCGACCTGGCGCGCGAGCTCGACCGACTCGTCGACCGCCGCGTGCGCAGCCACCCGCGTCGACAGCAGCTGGTGCACGCCGAGCCGGAGCACGTCGAGCAGGGCCGGGTCGATCGCGTCGGCCGGGCGCCGGGCGGCGAGGGCGACGACGCGGTCGTAGTAGCCCGACATGCGGAGCGTGCCGTAGGTCAGCTCGGTCGCGAGGGCGGCGTCCTGCGCGTCGAGGCCGGCGCGGACGATGCGAGGGGGCAGGAGCAGGTTGGCGTAGGCGTCGTCGTCGGCGACGGCACGCAGCACGTCGAGGGCGACCTGGCGGGCGGGCTGGACGCGGCTCACGCGGGGGCCTCCTCGTCGGTCGTGGTGGTCGTGGTCGTCGTGTCGTCGCCCGTCGTCGCGGCCGGCGGCGTCAGCAGCACGTCGTCGAGCGACGGCAGCCCGCGGCTCCAGTCGGCCCCGGCCATCGGCTTCTTGCCGGGCGGCTGGACGCGTACCAGCTCGAGCGGTGCCGTGCCCGTGCCGACGAGGAGGCGGCGGCCCCGGAGCGAGATCCGCCCCGGCGCGAGCGGCTCGCCCTCCGCGGCCGCGCCGGCCGCGTCGTCTGCGCCCGCGCCAGCGTCCACGGCACGGAGCTCGAGCACCTTGAGCCGGGCGTCGCCGAGCGGCAGGTGGGCGCCGGGCTCGGGTGTGGTGCCCCGCCAGCGGTCGACCACCTGGGTCGCCGGGAGCGTGAGGTCGAGCGCGCCGTCGTCCAGGACGAGCTTGGGGGCGAGGGTCACCTCGCCGACCTGGGCGACCGCCTCGGCCGTGCCCGCGGCGAGCCGGTCGACGACGTCGCCGAGGAGGTCCGCACCGGTGGCCGCGAGCTCGTCGAGCAGCGCGCCGGCGGTCTCCGTGCCGTCGAGGGGACGTTCGAGGGCGCCCAGCAGGTCGCCGGCGTCGAGCTCGGGCACGAGCTGGAAGACCACGGCGCCCGTGCGATCGTCGCCGGCCATGAGCGACCGCTGCACCGGGGCCGCCCCGCGCCAGCGCGGGAGCAGGGAGAAGTGCAGGTTGACCCAGCCGAGCCGGGGCGCGGACAGGACCGGCTCCCTGAGGAGGGCGCCGAAGGCGACCACGACCCCGAGGTCGGCGTCGAGGGCGGCGATCCGCTCGGCGACCTCGTCGGTGATGCGCCGCGTCTTGACGACCGGCAGCCCGAGGCGCTCGGCCTCGAGGGCGACCGGCGTCGCGGTGAGGACACGGCGACGGCCCTGGGGCGTGTCGTCGCGGGTGACGACGGCGACCACCTCGTGCTCGCTCGCGGCGAGGGCGGTCAGGGACGGGACGGCGGCCGACGGGCTGCCGGCGAAGACGAGGCGCAAGGGGTTCCTGGAGGTCAGTCGGTGAACGGCTCGACGTCGTCGAACCGCACCCTGAGTGTAGGCAGCCCCCGGCCACGCCGGGAGCCGATCGCCTTGCGGCGCTCCGTCGCGGCGCGGATGACCTGGGACCGCAGCACCTGCGCGACGTCGTGCCCGCTGGCGTAGTCGAACCGCACGATGGCGCGGACGCCGGCGTCGGGCACGTCGACCGGACCCAGGGTCTCCTTCCGGACGCCGTCGGGCAGCTCGTCGAGGGCGCGGGCGACGGTCTCGACGCCGCCCGTCACGGTCGCGACGCGGACGGCGGGCGGGAACCGCAGCTCCCGCCGGTCGGCCAGCTCGCCGGACGCGTAGCGAGCCAGTTCCCAGGTCGCGAGCGAGGAGGCGATCGCCCCGCCGACGCCGACCAGCACGATCGGCGCACGGCGAGCCGCCAGGGCCGCCGCGTTGGCCCACCAGCGGAGGCAGTCCTCGGCGACCCGGAGGCTCTCCCGCGCGAGCATCCGCTCGCCGTCGAGCAGCAGGACGGCACGGTAGCCGCCGGGGGCGATCGGCTCGGCCCCCCGGGTCGCGACGACGATCGCGGGCTCGGCGTCGACGTGCGTCACCTGGCGCGAGCCGTCGGACACGATGACGCGGACCCCCGGGAACGCCTTGCCGAGCTCGTCGGCGGTGCGGGACGCACCCGTGCCGACCGACTTCATCGCCGTGCCCTCGCAGGTCGAGCATCGCCAGCCCACGGCGAGGGCGCCGCACCACGAGCAGGCCGGCTGGGCGCCCTGCGCGCGCTGGACGAGCGGGCCGCCGCAGCGCGTGCACCGGGCCGTGTCGCCGCACTCGGTGCAGGCCAGGCGCGGCGAGTAGCCGGGGTGGGCCACCTGCACCAGCACCGGCCCGTGCTCGACCGCGGCCCGCGCCTCCGTCCAGGCCGTCGAGGGGATCCGCGCCTGGGCGGCGAAGCCGTCCTGGGCCGCCTGCTGGGACGTGGGCACGACGTGGGGCTGGTAGCGGGGGTCGGGGCGGACCTCGGCGAGGAAGCCGATCTCGACGAGTCGCTGCACGTCGGTGCTCCGCGCGTGGCCGAGGAACACGAGCGCGGTGTGCTGCTGGGACTGCCGCACCAGCGCGGTGTCCCGCGCGTGCACGTACGGGCTCAACGGCTCGCCCATCAGGGGGTCGCCGTCGTCGAAGACGACGATCAGGCCGAGACGCGCCGACGGCGCGAGGAGCACGGACCGGTTGCCGACGAGGACGAGCGGCTGGTCGCCCCTCGCCCGCAGCACCGAGCGGTAGCGGTCGGCGTTCGACTGCTTCGAGTCGAGCCGGACCACGCTCTCCGCGGGGAGCAGCGCGGCCAGGGCCCGCAGCACCTGGTCCTCGTCACGGTGGTCGGGCACGGCGACGACCGCGTTCTCGCCGGCGGCCAGGGCCACCGTCGCGAGCTGGGCGACCGTGAGGGCCCACCGGCCGACCCACGAGCCGTCGGGCAGCTCGTCGAGCAGAGGCACGGCGTCGACGGCGGCGCGGCCGCGGGCCGCGACGATGCCCGCGAGCTGGCCGGCGCCGTAGCCGGTGACCTCGGAGGCGACGACGACGGGGTGCGAGACCGTCTCGCCCGACTCGGCGGCGGCCGTCGCGGCCGCGAGCACCTGCTTCTCGACCCTCGCCTGGCGGGGCGGCACGGCCAGGCGCAGCACGTCGCTCGCGGAGCCGCCCGCACGGTCGGCCACGGCCCTGGCCAGGGCGTACACCTCGGGCGCGAGGACGGAGGCGGTCGAGACGATCGCCTCGACCTCGCTCAGCTCGCCCCCGTGCGCCGACGACTCGACGACTTCGACCACGAAGCCGTCCGCGATGCGCCCGGCCGACCGGAGCGGGACCTTGACCCGGATGCCGGGCACGACGTCGTCGCGCAGGTGCGACGGGACGGCGTAGTCGAAGAGCCGGTCGAGCTGCGGCAGCGGCGACTCGACCAGCACCCGCGCCACGGCACGCGGCGACGGCCGCTCGCTCGCGACGGGCACGCTCACGGAAGCCGGGTCAGAGACCGGCGGCGGCCCGGAGCGCGTCGACGCGGTCGAGGGCCTCCCAGGTGAACTCGGGCAGCTCGCGGCCGAAGTGGCCGTAGGTCGACGTGGCCGCGTAGATCGGCCGCAGCAGGTCGAGGTCGCGGATGATCGCCGCCGGGCGCAGGTCGAAGACCGCCTTGACGGCCTCGATGATGACGTCGTCGGCCACGTGCCCGGTGCCGAAGGTCTCGACGTAGAGCCCGACGGGGGCCGCCCGGCCGATGGCGTAGGCGATCTGCAGCTCGATGCGGTCGGCCAGGCCCGCCGCGACGGCGTTCTTGGCGACCCAGCGCATGGCGTAGGCGGCCGAGCGGTCGACCTTCGACGGGTCCTTGCCCGAGAACGCGCCGCCGCCGTGGCGGCTCGCGCCGCCGTAGGTGTCGACGATGATCTTGCGGCCCGTGAGGCCGGCGTCGCCCTGCGGGCCGCCGATCTCGAAGCGCCCCGTGGGGTTGATGATGAAGCGCGTGCCGGTCGAGTCGAGCCCGGCCTCGTCGAGCACCGGTCGCACGACGTGGGCGATCACGTCGGCCTCGAGCTGCTCGGTCGAGACGCTCGGCGAGTGCTGGGTGGAGACGACGACCGTGTCGACCGTGCGCGGGACGACGCCGTCGTAGCCGACCGTGACCTGGGTCTTGCCGTCGGGACGGAGGTAGTCGAGCTCGCCGCTCTTGCGGACGTGCGCCAGCCGCTCCGCCAGCCGGTGGGCCAGCCACACCGGGAGGGGCATGTACTGCGGCGTCTCGTTGGTGGCGTAGCCGAACATGATGCCCTGGTCGCCGGCGCCCTGGCGGTCGAGGGCGTCGTCCGAGGTGCCGCCCCGCGCCTCCAGTGCCGTGTCGACGCCCTGGGCGATGTCGGGCGACTGGGCGCCGATGGACACCTCGACGCCGCAGGTGCGGCCGTCGAAGCTGACGGCCGAGGAGTCGTAGCCGATGCCGACGATGAGGTCGCGGACGATCGTGGGGATGTCGACGTAGCCCTTGGTCGTGACCTCGCCCGCGACGTGGACGAGCCCGGTCGTCACCATCGTCTCGACGGCGACCCGGCTCTGCGGGTCGACCGCGAGCAGCGCGTCGAGGATGCCGTCGGAGATCTGGTCGCAGATCTTGTCGGGGTGGCCCTCGGTGACCGACTCCGACGTGAAGAGCCGGAGGCTCCTCGGTGCGGTCGCGGTGCTGGCGGATGTCACGTCGGAAGAGGTCACAGGGGCTCCGGGGTCGGTGTCGAGATCAGGGGTGAGGACGTCAGGCGTCGTCGGACGCGGCGAGGCCCCGCGGGACGGTCTCCCAGGGGGCCTCGTTCGATGCTACGGCCGGCCGCCGACAGTGACGTCGGACGACGCTGACGTCCGACGACGCTGACGTCGGACGGCGACGGGCAGCCGTGCGGCGCCTACTCCGCGGCGGCGGGCAGGGGCTTGGCCTCGAGCTTGTCCTCGTTGATCTCGTGCATCGCGACGGAGAGGGGCTTGTCGTCGATGGTGCTGTCGACGAGGGGGCCCACGTTGTCAAAGAGGCTGCCCTCGTGCAGGTCGGCGTAGTAGTCGTTGATCTGACGCGCGCGCTTCGACGCGAAGATGACGAGCGCGTACTTCGACTCGACCTTCGAGAGCAGCTCGTCGATGGGCGGATCGATGATGCCCTTGTTCTTGTCGGCCATGGTCACTCCTCGTTGTGGGGTTCTGTCAGGCACCGGCAGGTGCAGAGATCGGGGCGCGAGTCACGCCTGCGGGCGTGCGTCCTCGGGCGCAGTCATCAATTCTACGACCTCGCGGGCCGCTTCGGGCACGTCGTGGTTCACGACCTTCACGTCGAACTCGTCCTGGGCGGCCAGCTCGACCTTCGCGGTCTCGAGTCGGCGCTGCTGCTCGGCCGCGTCCTCCGTGCCCCGGCCGATCAGCCGGCGGACGAGTTCGTCCCACGTGGGCGGCAGCAGGAACACGAGGACGGCCTCGGGCATCGCCGTGCGGACGAGGCGGGCGCCCTGGAGGTCGATCTCGAGCAGGACGCTCCGTCCGGCCTGCAGGGCGGCGTCGATCGGGGGCCGCGGCGTGCCGTAGCGGTACGAGTTGTGCACGGTGGCCCACTCGAGCAGCTCGCGCTCGCGGATCATCCGGTCGAACTCGGCGTCGTCGACGAAGTAGTAGTGCACGCCGTCGACCTCGCCCGGTCGCGGCGCCCGGGTCGTCGCCGAGATGGAGAGGTGCACGTCGGGGTAGTTCTCCCGGATGTGGGTCGAGACGGTGCCCTTGCCGACGGCCGTGGGCCCGGCGAGGACGACGAGTCGGGACCGCACGCGTCCCCGGGCCTCGCGGACGGCGAGCCAGTCGCCGAGGATGCGACGCTGCCGGACGCCGAGGCCGCCGACCCGCTTCGACTCGGCGATGCCGAGGTCGGTCATGATCCGCGCGACCCGGGTGGGCCCGATGCCGGGGATGCTCGTGAGCAGCTCACGGACGCGCAGCGTCGCCTCGGGCGCCGTCGGCTCGCCGGCCCAGGCGGCCTCGGCGACGTCGAGCGCGGTGCGCCGTCGCTCGGCGACGGAGGCCTTGACGGCGGCGCGGGCACGACGGGCGGCGACCGCGGCCCGGGCGGCGGCGGCACGGTCGACCGGCGGCGGGGTCATGCGAGGCACGAGCGCACCTCCTCCGCGGCGTCGCGGACGGCCGCGGCCATCCCGTCGGGGCCGGCTGCGAGGACGCCGCGGGAGGTCGAGACGAGGACGGTGCGTGCTGCCGCGCCGTAGAGGGCCGTCAGGTCGGACACCCGAGCCCCCTGGTGGCCGAAGCCGGGGGCGAGGACGGGCACGCCGGTCAGCGCCGCCGTGTCGATGCCGTACGACGCGAGGTCGACGGTCGCCCCGAGCACGAGGCCCACGGAGCCGAGTCGGGTCTCCCCTGCTGCCTGGTCGTCGTCTCGCACCTGGTCGACGATACCTGCCGCCAGGGTCCGTGACGTGCCGTCGGGGCCGGCGACGCGCGCGGTCTGCCCGGCCCGCGCCTCCGGGTTGGAGGTCGCCGCGAGGACGAAGACGCCCGCACCGACCTGACGGGCCCGGTCGATCGTGCTGCGGAGCGAGTCGAAGCCGAGGTACGGGGACACCGTGAGGGCGTCGACCCGCAGGGGCGAGTCGGGGGCGAACCAGGCTTCGGCGTAGCCGTCCATCGTGCTGCCGACGTCGCCGCGCTTGGCGTCGCCGATCACGATCAGCCCGGCGTCGCGGGCGGCCGCGAGGACGTCCTCGAGCGCGGCGAAGCCGGCCGAGCCCCAGCGCTCGAAGAAGGCGACCTGGGGCTTCACGACCCCGGCCGACCCCGCGGTCGCCTCGACCGCGCGCAGGCCGAGCTCGCGGACACCGGCCGCGCTGGTCGGCAGTCCCCACTCCTCGAGCAGCCAGGCGTGCGGGTCGATGCCGACGCAGAGGCCGCCGGGCGTCTCGAGGACGTCGGCGAGGCGAGACCCGAAGGAGGCGCCCGCCCCGCCGGCCGGGACCGCAGCGGCGACGGAGGCGGCCGTCACCGCCGTGCCGCCCGCGCCAGAACGTAGTCCTGCAGGCTCGTGACCTCGAAGGGCGTGTGGATGGCCTCGATCGAGGCCACCGCCGCGCCGAGCTGCGCGATCGTCGTGAAGAGGGCCTTGTCGGCCGCGACGGTGGCGGCGCGGATCTCGTAGCCGTCCGCGCGGGCGCTCGAGCCGCTCGGCGTGTTGATCACGATGTCGACCTCGTCGCGGTTGATCAGGTCGACGACGCTCTCGCCGCCGGCGCTGTACTTGCCGACGATCTCGGCCGCGATCCCGTTGCGGATGAGCACGGTCGCCGTGCCCTCGGTCGCGAGCACGCGGAAGCCGAGCTGCTGGAGGCGCAGGACGGGCAGCACGATGGCGCGCTTGTCGCGGTCGGCGACGCTGACGAAGACGGTGCCCGTCGTGGGCAGCCCGCCGTACGCCGCTGTCTGGCTCTTCGCGAAGGCACGGGGGAAGTCCCGGTCGATGCCCATGACCTCGCCGGTCGAGCGCATCTCGGGGCTGAGGACGCTGTCGACGACCTGGCCCTCCTTCGTGCGGAAGCGCTTGAACGGGAGCACCGCCTCCTTGACGGAGATGGGGGAGTCGAGCGGCACGTCCGAGCCGTCCTGGGCGGGCAGCAGCCCGCTCTCGACGAGCTCGCGGATGCTCTGGCCGACCATGACGAGCGACGCCGCCTTGGCGAGCGGGATGCCGAGCGCCTTCGAGACGAACGGCACCGTGCGGCTCGCCCGGGGGTTCGCCTCGATCACGTAGAGGACGCCGGCCGCGATCGCGAACTGCACGTTGAGCAGGCCGCGGACGCCGATGCCCTCCGCGATGGCGAGCGTGGCCTCGCGGACGCGGTCGATCTCGCCCTTGCCGAGCGTCACCGGCGGCAGGGTGCAGCTCGAGTCGCCCGAGTGGATGCCCGCCTCCTCGATGTGCTCCATGACGCCGCCGACGTAGAGCTCGGCGCCGTCGTAGAGGGCGTCGACGTCGATCTCGACGGCGTCGTCCAGGAACCGGTCGACGAGCAGGGGCGCATCCGGGCCGATGATCGCCTGGTCGCTCACGCGGACGAAGTAGTCGGCGAGGGAGGGGCTGTCGTAGACGATCTCCATGCCGCGGCCGCCGAGCACGTACGAGGGGCGGACGAGCACGGGGTAACCGATCTCCTCCGCGACGGCGACGGCGGTCTCGTAGTCGGTCGCGGTGCCGTTGCGCGGGGCCAGCAGGCCGGCCTCGTCCAGGATCGCGGAGAACAGACCCCTCTCCTCGGCGGAGTCGATGGCGTCGGGCGAGGTGCCGAGGATCGGGACGCCCGCCGCCTCGAGGCCCTTGGACAGGCCGAGCGCGGTCTGGCCACCGAGCTGCACGACGACGCCGACGAGCTCGCCGCTGGCTGACTCGGCGTGCACGACCTCGAGGACGTCCTCGAGGGTGAGCGGCTCGAAGTAGAGCCGGTCGCTCGTGTCGTAGTCGGTCGAGACCGTCTCGGGGTTGCAGTTGACCATGATCGTCTCGTAGCCCGCGTCGCTCAGGGCGAAGCTGGCGTGCACGCACGAGTAGTCGAACTCGACGCCCTGGCCGATCCGGTTCGGGCCCGAGCCGAGGATGATCACCTTGCGGCGGTCGCTCGGCGCGACCTCGGTCTCGAGGTCGTAGCTCGAGTAGTGGTACGGGGTCAGCGCGGGGAACTCGCCCGCGCAGGTGTCGACCGTCTTGAAGACGGGACGCACGCCGAGCGACCAGCGCAGCTCGCGCACCTCCTGCTCGCCGAGCCCGCGCAGCTGTCCGATCTGCACGTCGCTGAACCCGTGGTCCTTGGCGTGCGCGAACAGGTCCGCGTCGAGCTCGGGCGCGGCGGCGATCTCGTCGGCGACCTCGTTGATCAGGACGACCTGGTCGATGAACCAGGGGTCGATCGCGGTCGAGTCGAAGACCTGCTCGGCCGTGGCGCCGGCGCGGAGGGCCTGCTGGACGGTGACGATGCGGCCGTCGGTGGGCGTGTGCGCCAGGCTCAGCAGCGCCTCCCGGTCGCCGGGCTCGCCCTCCCAGTGGAAGCTGGACCCGCGCTTCTCGAGCGAGCGCAGCGACTTCTGCAGCGCCTGGGCGAAGTTGCGGCCGATGGCCATGGCCTCGCCGACGCTCTTCATCGTCGTGCTGAGCGTCGTGTCGGCCGCGGGGAACTTCTCGAAGGCGAACCGCGGCACCTTGACGACCACGTAGTCGAGGGTGGGCTCGAAGGAGGCGGGCGTCACCTTGGTGATGTCGTTCGGGATCTCGTCGAGGCGGTAACCGAGGGCCAGCTTCGCGGCGATCTTGGCGATCGGGAAGCCCGTCGCCTTCGACGCCAGCGCGCTGGAGCGCGAGACGCGCGGGTTCATCTCGATGACGATGACGCGGCCGTCGGCCGGGTCGATCGCGAACTGGATGTTGCAGCCGCCCGTGTCGACGCCCACGCGGCGGATGATGTCGATCGAGATGTCGCGGAGGTTCTGGTACTCGCGGTCGGTCAAGGTGAGCGCGGGCGCGACCGTGATCGAGTCGCCCGTGTGCACGCCGACCGGGTCGACGTTCTCGATCGAGCAGACGACGACCGTGTTGTCGGCCGTGTCGCGCATCATCTCGAGCTCGTACTCCTTCCAGCCGAGGATGCTCTCCTCGAGCAGGACCTCGGTGGTCGGGCTCTGGTGCAGGCCGTCGGTGACCATGCGGACGAGCTCGTCGCGGGTGTACGCGAAGCCCGAGCCGAGGCCGCCCATCGTGAACGACGGACGGATGACGAGCGGGTAGCCGAGGTCCTCGGCGAAGTCGACCGCCTCCTCGACGGTGTGCGCGATGTAGGACTTCGCGACGTCGGCGCCCGACTCGAGCACCAGCTCCTTGAAGAGCTGTCGGTCCTCGCCCTTCTGGATCGCCTCGACCTTGGCGCCGATCAGCTCGACGCCGTGCTTGGCGAGGATGCCCTCCTCGTCGAGCGCGATGGCGGCGTTGAGCGCCGTCTGGCCGCCGAGGGTCGGCAGGATCGCGTCGGGCCGCTCCTTGACGATGATCGCCTCGAGGACCTCGGACGTGATGGGCTCGACGTAGGTGGCGTCGGCGAAGTCGGGGTCGGTCATGATCGTGGCCGGGTTCGGGTTCACGAGGATGACGCGCACGCCCTCCTCGCGGAGGACGCGGCACGCCTGGGTGCCCGAGTAGTCGAACTCGGCCGCCTGGCCGATGACGATCGGCCCGGAGCCGATGACGAGGACCGAGTTGATGTCTGCGCGCTTGGGCATCAGTTGCTGCTTTCGAGGTCGGAGCCGAAGTCGACGGGCTGGCCGGACTTGCGTGCCACGACCGCCTCGCGGAAGCGGTCGAAGAGGTGGTTGCTGTCGTGGGGCCCGGCCGCCGCCTCGGGGTGGTACTGCACCGAGAAGGCCGGGATGTCGAGGGCGCGGAGGCCCTCGACGACGTTGTCGTTGAGGCTGAAGTGGCTGACCTCGACGCGGCCGAAGCCTGCGGGCGAGTCGAGCACGCCCTCGACGGGCGCGTCGACCGCGAAGCCGTGGTTCTGGCTCGTGATCTCGACCTTGCCGGTCGTCTTGTCGAGCACCGGCTGGTTGATGCCGCGGTGGCCGAAGGGCAGCTTGTACGTGTCGAAGCCGAGAGCTCGGCCGAACAGCTGGTTGCCGAAGCAGATGCCGAAGTAGGGCAGGCCGTCGCGGAGGGCGCCGCGCAGCAGCTCGACCTGGGCGTCGCTGGCCGCGGGGTCGCCGGGACCGTTCGAGAAGAAGAGGGCGTCGGGCGCGAGGGCGCGGAGCTGGTCGGGTGTCGTGTCCTGCGGGAGGACGTGCACGCGGAAGCCGCGCTGGGCGAGGTAGCGCAGCGTCGACGTCTTGACTCCCAGGTCGAGCACCGCGACCGAGCCGACGAGCTCGCCCTCGGCCTCGAGCACGTAGGGCTCGACGGTCGAGACCTGGCTCGAGAGGCTGAGGCCGCGCATGTCGGCCGAGCCGCGCACGAGGGCGAGCTGCTCGTCGTCATCGAGCTCGGCGTCGGGGCCGCTGAACACGCCGCCGCGCATCGAGCCGACGTCGCGGAGGCGGCGGGTCAGCGCGCGGGTGTCGATGCCGCGGATGCCCACGACGCCGTCGGCGACGAGCTGGTCGTCGAGGCTGCCCTGGGCTCGGTGGTTCGAGACCACGCGGCTGGCGTCGCGGACGACGAAGCCCGAGACCCAGATGCGACGGGACTCGGGGTCTTCGTCGTTGACGCCCGTGTTGCCGATGTGCGGGGCCGTCATGACGACGATCTGCCCCGCGTAGGACGGGTCGGTGAGGGTCTCCTGGTAGCCGGTCATGCCGGTGGCGAAGACGGTCTCCCCGAGCGTCCGCCCGACGGCGCCGTAGGCGCGGCCGGCGTAGCGGGTCCCGTCTTCGAGCACCAGGACGGCCCGGGTGGTGGTGGACGCGTCAGTCAATGGTCTGCTCTCCTGTGGTGGTGCCGGCCGTGGGGGCCGAGGTCGTGATGGTGCGGACGGCGTCGACGAGCGGGCGGGGGTCGTCCGTGACGCGCAGGTAGGTGTCGACGTCGGTGTCGCCGAGGCTCCAGGCGACGAGCACGAGCCCGTCGGTCTCGACCACGCGGTCGATGGTCCAGGTCGCGCGGCCGACGTCGCGGATCGAGGAGGCGCGGACCAGCTTCGCGGGCTCGCCCGCGATCTCGAGGCGCACGCCCTCCCGGTGCACCGAGATGACGGCCCTGCCCCGGAAGCCGAGCCCGCCGACCACGATCCGGTCGAGCGGGTCGCCCGACCGGGTCGTCGCGACGTAGAAGCCGTCGTGCTCGACGAGGGCCGGCGACAGGGCGTCGGGGGCCGTCTCGGGCAGGGCGATGTCCGCCTGACGTCGACCTCGGGCGCGCCAGGAGCGGACCATGAGGAGGACGACGAACACGAGCAGGACGAGGATGCCCGCGCCGATCACCCAGCGGTTCACGGGGCGCCCGCAGGCTCGGGGGCGGCCAGGACGGCCGCCGCGGCCACGCGAGCGGCGCGGTCGGCGATCTCGCGCTCGTCGACGACGAGGCCGTCACGGACGGTGGCGTAGCCCTGGTGCAGCGTCGTGACGACCTGCCCGGGCAGCGTGTGCCCGAGGAAGGGCGAGTTGCGGCTGCGGCCCGCCAGGTGCTCGGTGCCGAAGGTCCTGCTCACCCCTCGATCGTAGAGGGTCAGCTCGGCGGGCTCCCCGACGGCCAGCGGTCGTCCGTGCCCCTCGACCTGCCCGATGCGCGCCGGTGCGACCGACAGCACGCGGGCCACGTCCGCCCAGCCGATCAGGCCCGTCTCGACCATCGTCCGGTGCACGACGGAGAGGGCGCTCTCGAGGCCGACCATGCCGTTCGCGGCGGCGTCCCACTCGCAGTGCTTCGCCTCCGAGGTGTGCGGGGCGTGGTCGGTGGCGACGATGTCGACCGTGCCGTCGGCCAGGGCCGTCCGCAGCGCCTCCACGTCCTCCGCCCGGCGGAGCGGCGGGTTGACCTTGTAGCGCGAGTCGTAGCTCGAGACGAGATCTTCGGTGAGGAGGAGGTGGTGCGGCGTGACCTCGGCGGTCACGTCGATGCCCCGCGCCTTGGCCCAGCGGACGACCTCGACGCTGCCCGCCGTCGAGACGTGGCAGACGTGCAGGCGGGCGCCGACGTGGTCGGCGAGCAGGACGTCGCGGGCGATGATCGACTCCTCCGCGACGGCGGGCCAGCCGCCGAGCCCGAGCTCGGCCGACAGGGCGCCCTCGTTCATCTGGGCACCCTCGGTGAGGCGCGGCTCCTGCGCGTGCTGGGCCACGACTCCCCCGAAGCCCTTGACGTACTCGAGCGCACGACGCATCAGCAGCGGGTCGGAGACGCAGTGGCCGTCGTCGGAGAAGACGCGGACGGCCGCCCGGGACCGGGCCATGGCGCCGATCTCCGAGAGCCGACGGCCCTCGAGGCCCTGGGTCACGGCGCCGATCGGCCGGACCGTGACGTAGCCCGCTCGCTCGCCGAGGGCCTGCACCTGCTCGACGACGCCCGCGGTGTCGGCGACCGGCGACGAGTTGGCCATGGCGTTGACCGCGGTGAAGCCTCCGGCGGCGGCCGCTCGGGACCCGGTGAGGACGGTCTCGGCGCCCTCGCCGCCCGGCTCGCGGAGGTGCGTGTGCAGGTCGACGAGGCCGGGCAGCGCGAGCAGGCCGTCGGCGTCGATCACCTCGGCGCCGGCGGCGCTGAGGCCGGAGCCGAGCTCGACGACGACCCCGTCGCGGACGAGGACGTCGGTGCGGGTGCCGTCGACGGTCTCGACGGCGCGGATCAGGTGGGTGGTGGTCACAGGGAGTCCTCCCGGTCGCCGGCGAGTGTGAGGTAGAGCACGGCCATCCGGACGGCCACGCCGTTGCCGACCTGCTCGCGCACGGTCGAGCGGGGCGAGTCGGCGGCGTCGTCGCCGATCTCGAGGCCGCGGTTCATCGGGCCGGGGTGCATGACGAGTGCCGTGGGCGGCAGCGACCGGAAGCGCGCCGCCCCGAGGCCCCAGGAACGGGCGTACTCGCGGGCGTTGGGGAAGAACGCCTCGACCATCCGCTCCTGCTGGATGCGCAGCATCATGACCACGTCGGGCTGCACCCGGGCGATCGCCTCGTCGAGGTCGTAGTGCACGTCGACTCCCAGGCGGCTGACGTCGACCGGCAGGAGCGTGGGAGGCGCCACCACCGTCACGTGGGCCCCCAGGGTCCGCAGCAGCCATGCGTTCGACCGCGCGACGCGCGAGTGCAGGATGTCGCCGACGATCAGCACCTCGAGGCCGTCGAGGTCGCGGCCGCGGCTCGCGTCGCCGTGGACCCGACGACGCATCGTGAAGGCGTCGAGCAGGGCCTGCGTCGGGTGCTCGTGCGTGCCGTCGCCCGCGTTGACGATCCCGGCGTCGACCCAGCCGCTGTCCGCGAGGACGCGGGGAGCCCCGGACGCCGGGTGCCGGATGACGATGCCGTCGGCGCCCATCGCGGCCAGCGTCTGGGCGGTGTCCTTGAGGGACTCGCCCTTCGAGACGCTCGATCCCTTCGCGGCGAAGTTGATCACGTCGGCGCTGAGGCGCTTGGCCGCCGCCTCGAACGAGATCCGGGTGCGGGTGCTGTCCTCGTAGAAGAGGTTCACGACGGTCGTGCCGCGCAGGGTCGGCAGCTTCTTGACCTGGCGGGTCGACACGTCGGCCATGTCCTCCGCGACGTCGAGGATGCGCAGGGCGTCGTCGCGACCGAGGTCGGCGGTGCTGAGGAGGTGCTTCACGAGTCGGAACCGCCCTCGATGGCGACGAGCTCGTCGTCGTCGACGCCGTGCAGCCGGACGAAGATGCGCTCGGCCGCCGACGTGGGCAGGTTCTTGCCCACGAAGTCCGCGCGGATCGGCAGCTCGCGGTGCCCCCGGTCGACGAGGACGGCGAGGCGGACGGCCCGGGGGCGGCCCAGCGCGCTGAGCGCGTCGAGGGCGGCGCGGATGGTGCGGCCGGAGTAGAGCACGTCGTCGACGAGGACCACGGTCGCGCCGTCGATGCCGCCGTCGGGCAGGCGGGTGGGCTGGCTGGCCCGCGTCGGGTTGCGGCGCAGGTCGTCGCGGTACATGGTCACGTCGACGGAGCCGGTCGGGACGGCGACGCCGGAGATCGAGGAGAGCTGGGCGCCGATCCGCTCGGCGAGGACGACGCCTCGCGTGGGGATGCCCAGCACGACGAGGCCGTCGGGGCCCCGGTTCGACTCGAGGACCTCGTGGGAGATGCGCGTCAGGGCGCGCGTGATGTCAGCCTGACTCAGCACGGTGCGTGTGCTCAATCGGACCTCCTTCCCCGCCTCTCGGGACGGAACTTAAAGGACGTCGGTGGTGGTGGTGCCGGAACGGTCGCCCCCGTCGAGGGTGCCCGTCGCCGGCACCGAGCCTAGCCGCTCGTGGCGATGCGCCCGAGAAGCCCGTTCACGAAGGGAGCCGAGTCGTCGGTGCTGAGCGACTGGGCCAGCTCGACCGCCTCGCTGATCGCGACGTGGTCGGGGACCTCGTCGTTGTGCAGCAGCTCGAAGACGCCGATCCGGAGGATGCCCCGGTCGAGCGTCGGCATGCGAGCCATCGTCCAGCCCTGGGCATACGTCTCGATCAGTTCGTCGATCTCGGCCTGGTGGTCGATGACGCCCTGGACGAGGTCGCGGGCGTAGCCCCAGCTGGAGTTCCGCTCGGGCTCCTGACGGGCCCGCGCCGTCTCGGCGGCCAGGGCGTCGGTCATGCTGATCTGGCGGATGTCGGCGACGTACAGGACGTCGAGGGCGCGCTTGCGCGCCTTGGTGCGTGCGCTCACTGTGCGGGTGGCCGCCGACTACTCGTTGACGCGGCCGAGGTAGCCGCCGTCGCGCGTGTCGACCTTGACCTTCGTGCCGGTCTCGAGGAACAGCGGGACCTGGATCTCGTAGCCGGTCTCGACGGTGGCCGCCTTCGTGCCGCCGGTGGAGCGGTCGCCCTGCAGGCCGGGCTCGGTGTAGGTGACCTCGAGGACGACGGAGGCGGGCAGCTCGATGTAGAGCGGGTTGCCGTCGTGCAGCGCCATCTGGACGTTCTGGTTCTCGAGCATGAAGTTCTTCGCGTCGCCGACGATGGTGGCGGGGACGTTGATCTGGTCGTAGTCCGTGGTGTCCATGAAGACGTAGCCGTCGGCCTCGGCGTAGAGGTACGTGTACTCGCGACGGTCGACGTTGGCGAACTCGATCTTGGTGCCGGCGTTAAAGGTCTTGTCGACGACCTTGCCCGAGCGCACGTTCTTCATCTTGGTGCGGACGAAAGCGCCGCCCTTGCCCGGCTTCACGTGCTGGAACTCGATCACGTTCCAGAGCTGGCCGTCCAGGTCGAGGACGGCGCCGTTCTTGATGTCGTTGGTGGTCGCCATGCGTGCGAGGTCCGATCGGGAGTGAGGTGGGTGGGGCCGGATCTGGCCGGGTTCGAGTGTAGCGGACGGGCCGCGAGCCCTCAGGAACCGATCTCCTGGTACGCCGCGAAGAGCAGGCTCGAGTCGGGGCCGGTGACGACCGTCGGCTTGCCGATGTCGTCGAGGACGATGAAGCGGAGCATGCCCGCGCGGGCCTTCTTGTCTCGCTGCATGGTGGCGAGCAGCGTGTTCCAGCGGCCGAGCGGGTAGCTCGTCGGCAGGGTCAACGACTCGAGGATGCGCCGGTGGCGGTCGACGGCGTCGTCCGACAGCCGCCCCGTCAGCCGGCCGAGCTCGGCGGCGAAGACCATCCCGACCGACACCGCGGCCCCGTGCCGCCACTGGTAGCGCTCGGCGTGCTCGACGGCGTGGCCGAGCGTGTGCCCGTAGTTGAGGATCTCGCGGAGGCCCTGCTCGGTGAAGTCCTGGCCGACGACCCGTGCCTTGAGGGCGATCGACAGCTCGACGACCCGCCGGAACTCGGGGGTCGTCGGGTCGACGGCGCGGTCGACGTCGGCCTCGACGATGTCGAGGATCTCGGGCTCGGCGATGAAGCCGGCCTTCACGACCTCGGCGAAGCCCGCCAGGATCTCGTTGCGGCTCAGCGTGTCGAGCATGTCCAGGTCGGCCACCACGGCCGTCGGGGCCCAGAAGGCGCCCACGAGGTTCTTGCCCTCGGCGGTGTTGATGCCGGTCTTGCCGCCGACGCTCGCGTCCACCATGCCGAGCACCGTCGTCGGCACCTGGACGAGCTGCACGCCCCGGAGCCAGGTCGCGGCCACGAACCCCGCGAGATCGGTCACGGCTCCCCCGCCGAGGCCGATCACCGCGTCGGTGCGGGTGAAGTCGGCCTGGCCGAGCACCTGCCAGCAGAAGGCGGCCACCTCGACGCGCTTGGCGTCCTCCGAGTCGGGGACCTCGGCGATGAGGGCCTCGAGACCGGCCTCGACCAGCGCGTCGCGGAGCTCGTTCGCCTTGCGCCCGAGCGTCGGCGCGTGCACGATCAGGATCTTCTTCGTCTGGGGGCCGAGCAGCGCGGGGATGCGGGAGCGGACCCCGTGGCCGACGAGGACGTCGTAGGGGGCCTCGCCCTCGACGCGGATGGTGGTGACGTCGGTCGTCTCGTCGGTCATGCGTCGTCTTCCTGTCGGTGGTGCGGGAGGTCGGGTGAGCCGGCAGCGGCGGCGAGCCAGGCGACCACGTCGTCGACGACGTGGGAGACGGGGCGCCTCGAGGTGTCGACGACCAGGTCGGCCAGGCTGCGGTAGACGGGCTCGCGCTCGAGCGCGATCGCCCGCCAGGCGTCCATCCCGCCCTGGGCGAGCAGGGGGCGACTCGACCCCGCGAGCCGGTCCGCCACCGCCTCGGGCGTCACCGTGAGGAGGACGACCGAGGCGCCCCGGAGCCGCTCCCGGGTGAGCGGGTCGAGCACCGCGCCTCCTCCGAGCGAGACCACGCCGGTCGAGGCGAGCGCCTCGGCGACGACCTCGCGCTCCAGCTCCCGGAAGCGCGGTTCGCCGTCACGGGAGAAGATCTCGGCCACGGGGCCGTGCCGCTGCACGAGCAGGCGATCGGTGTCGAGGAACCCCACGCCGAGGCGCCGGGAGAGCTTCTTGCCGATGCTGGACTTGCCCGCGCCCATCGGGCCGATCATCGCCACGGGGCGGTCGAGCGGTGCCGCGCCCGCGGCGTTCGTGTCGGTCGAGGGGGTCACTGGTACTCGGGGTGCTCCCGCATCCACGCCTGCCACACCTTCACGGCGGCCTCGTGCTCGGCCAACGTCGTCGAGAATGTCGTCTCGCCCGTGTCGAGGTTCGTCGTCACGAAGTACAGCCACGTGCCGTCGGCGGGCGCGATCGCCGCGTTGATCGCGAGGTCGCCCGGGTTGGAGATGGGCCCGACCGGCAGGCCGAGGTGCTGGTAGGTGTTGTACGGGTTCGACTCGTCACCGCGCTCCTCGTCGGTCGTCGTGACCCGGTGGGTGTTGCCGGTGCCGTAGGCGACGGTCGCGTCGGACTGGAGGAGCATCCCGTCGTCCAGGCGGTTCTGGAAGACGCGCGCGACCTTCGGGTAGTCGTCCGCGAGACCGGCCTCGCGCTGGATCAGCGAGGCGAAGACGATGATGTGCTGCTGGTCGGCCGGCGCGACGCCGGCGTCGACCAGGCGCTGCTTCATCGTGTCGACGAGGAGCTGCAGGTAGCCGTGCGCGTCGAGCCCGGGATCGAGCTCGTACGTCGCGGGGAACAACCAGCCCTCGAGGGACGTGGCCTCGGCAGGGAGGCCGAAGGAGGCCACGTCGGCCGCCGCGGCCTGGACGTCGGCCTCGGGGATCTCGGTCGCCGACGAGATGAGGCTGTAGACGTCGACGGCAGCGGTGCCCTCGGGGATCACCAGCTTGTCGGTCACCCGGTTGGCGCTGTCCTGCAGGGCGCTGACCGCCGACGTCGCGCTCATCTCCTGCTGGAGCGTGTACGTGCCGGGCTGGAAGGTGAGGGCGGTGTCGGCGACGAGCATCGCGTAGACCGACTCGAAGCTGGCCGTGACGCCGCTGTCGAAGAGGTTCGTGGCGATGTCCGAGCCGTTCTCGCCGCTCGTGATCGCGAACGTCACCTCGGTCCCGTTGCCGGTGCCCGGGTAGTCCTCGGGCGCGTCGTTCCCGCCGAGCTTCGCGACGAGGGGCGCGACCGCGCCCCACGCGGCGACGACGCCGGCGGTGCCGCCTCCCACCACGACGAGGGCGATGACGAGGAGGACGATGCCGCCCTTGCGGCTGCGACGGGGCCGGTGGCCGCCGTCGTCGCGGGCGGCACGGCGCTCAGCGCGTCGAGGGGCCTTCTCCTGCTCGCGCGTCGCCTTGCGGGTGGTCGGTGCGGCAGCGGGAGGGCGATCGGCGTCGTCCTTCGCCTCGGTGGGGGGCTGAGAGGAGAAGATGTCGTCCCAGTTCGGATCGTCGGCCACGCGTCATCGTCTTTCGTCGGTGTCGGGTCGGTCTCCGGCGCCGTCGTCGACGACCGGGGCGCTCACGAGCTGACCGGGCGGGAGACCGCTCGACCGCTCGAGCTCGAGCGCGTGCTGGACGATGATAACAGCGGCGACTTGATCGATGACGGATCGTTGTCTCTTGCCCTTGCGCCCTGAAGCGCGAAGTGCAGTCTGCGCGCTCACCGTCGACAGCCGCTCGTCGACCAGCCGAACGGGAACGGGCGACCGGGCCGCGATGGCCGTCGCGAAGTCGCGGGCGTCGCCGGTGGACGCAGTGTCGCCTCCCGACAGTGACAGCGGGAGGCCGACCACCACCTCCACGGCGTCGAGCTCCGACACGTGGCCGAGGATGGCGTCGACGTCAGCCGACCCCGACGCCGCCCGCGGCACCGTCTCGACGGGCGTCGCGATCATGCCCGACGGATCGGTGCGGGCGACGCCGATGCGGGCCTTCCCCACGTCGACGCCGAGGCGCACTCCCGTCCTCACGCGGCGCTCAGGACCGCAGCGCGGCGACGATGCCCGTGAGCGCCGTCGTGATCGCGGTGACGTCGGATCCGCCGCCCTGCGCCAGGTCGTCCTTGCCGCCGCCGCCTCCGCCGAGGATCCCTGCCGCCGTGCGGGCGAGCTGCCCCGCCTTGACGCCGGCCGAGCGGGCGGGCGCCGTCGTGGCGACGATGACGGCGGGCTTGCCGGCGACGTCGGCGGCCAGCGCGACCACCGAGGCCGAGTCGCTGCCCAGGCGCTCGCGCACCGACAGGACGAGCGACCGCAGCTCATCGGTCGTCTTGACCGTGCCCACCGACTCGGCGACGACGGTGAGGGACCCGACGGCAGTCGCCTGCTCGACGAGCGCGGGGACGCGCAGCGACAGCTGCGCCGACTCGAACTCCGCGATCTTCTTCTCGGCCGCACGCAGGCTGGACACCAGGTCGCCGATCCGCTCCGGGAGCTGCTCGCGCGGCGTGCGGAGCGAGGACGTCAGCTGCGAGACGATGGCCCGCTCCGCAGCGAAGTCACGGAACGCGTCGAGGCCGACGAGCGACTCGACCCGACGGTTCGTGGAGCCGACGGAGGTCTCGCTGACGAGGTTGATCAGGCCGATCTGCGCGCTCGTGGCGACGTGGGTGCCCGCGCAGAGCTCACGCGACCACGGGCCGCCGATGTCGACCATCCGGACCGTCTCGCCGTACTTCTCGCCGAAGAGCGCCATCGCGCCCATCGAGCGGGCCTCGTCGAGGGGCAGCACGCGGGTGGTGACGGCGAGGTCCTCGCGCACGGCCGCGTTCGCGACCTCCTCGACCTCGCTGCGGGTGGCCGGGCTGAGCGCCTGGCTCCAGTTGAAGTCGAGGCGGAGGTAGCCGGCCTTGTTGTACGAGCCGGCCTGGTGCGCCTCCGGGCCCAGCACCTCCCGGAGCGCGGCGTGCACGAGGTGCGTCGCCGAGTGCGCCTGCGTGGCGCCGCGGCGGTAGGCAGGGTCGACGACGCTGGTGGCGGCGTCGCCGACGCCGACCTCGCCCGAGCGCACCTGGACCCGGTGGCTGACCAGGCCCTTGACCGGCTTCTGGACGTCGAGGACCTCGAGGTCGAAGCCCGTTCCGACGATGCTGCCGGCGTCGGCGTCCTGGCCGCCCGACTCGGCGTACAGCGACGTCTCGGCGAGGATCACCTCGGCGATGTCGCCCGCGACGGCGCGGTCCACGCTGGCGCCGTCGACGATGAGGCCGAGCACGCGCGTCTCGGTGTCGAGTGCGTCGTACCCGGTGAACACGGTCTCGCCCTGCGCGCGGAAGGCGCTGTAGACGCTCAGGTCGGCGAGGGCCACCTTGCGCGACTTGGCGTCGGCCTTGGCGCGGGCGCGCTGCTCGCTCATCAGCCGGTCGAACGCCTCGCGGTCGACCGTGAGGCCGCTCTCCTCGGCGATCTCGAGGGTGAGGTCGATCGGGAACCCGAAGGTGTCGTGCAGCAGGAAGGCCGTGTCGCCGGCCAGGCGGGGTGCGTTCCCCGCGCCTGCCTTGTCCTTGGTGTCCTCGACGGCGATGTCGAGGATGCTCGTGCCGGCCGCCAGGGTGCGGAGGAACGTCTCCTCCTCGGCGAAGGCGAGGCCCGAGATCCTGTCCCAGTCGCGCTCGACCTCGGGGTAGGCCGACTTCATCGCGTCGCGGGACGCCGCGAACAGGACCGGGAAGGTGGTGCCCTCGACGCCCAGGAGGCGCATCGAGCGGACCGAGCGTCGCAGCAGGCGGCGCAGGATGTAGCCGCGGCCCTCGTTCGACGGCCGGACGCCGTCGCTCATGAGCATCAGGGCGCTGCGCACGTGGTCGGCGATGACGCGCATCCGCACGTCGTCGTCGTGGACGGCGCCGTAGCGGCGCCCGGACAGCTCGGACGCGGCGTCGAGCACGGGACGGACCTGGTCGATCTCGTACATGTTGTCGACGCCCTGCTTGAGGAACGCGACCCGCTCGAGGCCCATGCCGGTGTCGATGTTCTTGTTCGGCAGCTCGCGGACGATGTCGAAGTCGACCTTCGACCGGACGTTCTCGATCTGGTACTGCATGAACACGAGGTTCCAGATCTCGACGTAGCGGTCGTCGTCCGTGGCGGGGCCTCCGTCGGCGCCGTAGGCCGGGCCGCGGTCGAAGAAGATCTCGGAGCACGGGCCCGCGGGGCCGGGCTGGCCGGTGTGCCAGTAGTTGGTGTCCTTGCCGAGGCGCTGGATGCGCTCGTCGGGGAGGCCCGCCACCTTCTTCCAGAGGGCGATCGCCTCGTCGTCCTCCTCGTAGACGGTGACCCAGAGGTCGTCGGGCGAGAAGGCGAGGCCGCCGTCGGCCTCGCTCGAGGTCAGCAGCTCCCAGGCGTAGCCGATGGCCTCCTCCTTGAAGTAGTCGCCGAACGAGAAGTTGCCGTTCATCTGGAAGAACGTGCCGTGCCGGGGGGTCTTGCCGACCTCTTCGATGTCGTTGGTGCGGATGCACTTCTGCACGCTCGTCGCCCGCGCGTACGGGGTCGGCACGAGACCGGTCAGGTACGGGATGAACGGCACCATGCCGGCCACGGTGAAGAGCAGCGACGGGTCGTCGCTGACCAGCGAGGCGGACGGGACGACGGTGTGCCCGCGCTCCCCGAAGTAGTCGAGCCAACGGCGGCGGATCTCGGCGGTCTGCATGGTTCTCCTGAGGGAGGGGGTCGGTCGGTGGGGCTGCTGACGAGGAGGCGCCGGGCGCCTCGCGCGGTCAGCTCGCGCTGGTGGTAGCGGCCGGCCCCGTCGTGGGCTCGCCGTCGTCGCTCGGGTCCGTGGCGCGGAGCTCGGCGTCACGGGAGCGGTACCCGTCGACCACCGCGGCGCGGAAGTGGTCGAGTCCGCCGTCGAGCTCGCCGAAGAACCGGCGGCCACGCGGGGTCGAGTTGAGGAGGTGCGCACCGACGAGGCCGAGCGCGACTCCGACGGACAGCAGGACCAGGTTCTTCACGGGTGCTCCTCACGACGTGTCCCGTGACGAGCACACGGGACGACACGTCAGCCTACTTCGTCGCCGTCGTCCGACGGGAACGGCGGTGGGAGGAGCTGCGCAGGGAACGGCACAGGGAGGACCTCCTCGGGGAACGACGGAGGGAGCGCCCCACGCGACGTGGAGCGCTCCCTCGGAAGCGGTGCGGGTGGTGCTAGCGGGCTGCGTAGTACTCGACGACCAGCTGGACCTCGCAGGTCACGGGGACCTCGGCGCGCTTCGGGCGACGCACGAGGCGGGCCTGCAGCTTGTCGATCTCGACCTCGAGGTAGCTCGGGGTCTTGGGCAGCAGGTCGACGTGACCGCCGGCCGCGGCGACCTGGAAGGGCTCGGTCGTCTCGCTCTTGGCCTTGACGTGGATCATCTGGCCGGGCTTGACGCGGAACGAGGGGCGGTCGACGAGCTTGCCGTCGACGAGGATGTGACGGTGCACGACCATCTGGCGAGCCTGCGCCGTGGTGCGGGCGAAGCCGGCACGCAGGACGAGGGCGTCGAGACGGGTCTCGAGCAGCTCGACCAGGTTCTCACCGGTCAGGCCCGAGGCCTTGCGGGCCTCGTTGAAGACGATCTTGAGCTGGGCCTCGCGGATGCCGTACTGGGCACGCAGACGCTGCTTCTCGCGGAGACGGACGGCGTAGTCGCTGTCGGTCTTGCGCTTGGTGCGGCCGTGCTCGCCGGGAGCGTAGGGACGCTTCTCGAGGTAGCGGGCGGCCTTCGGGGTGAGGGCGATGCCGAGAGCACGCGAGAGACGCGTCTTGCTCCGGGTGCGGGACTTGGTGGACATGCGTGTTCCTATCGAGATCTTGTCGGTGGTGATGTTCCGCCAGCCAGGCGCGTGAGCGCCGACGGGCCTAACAAGAGGGATGATCGCCGCGGCGGAGACCGGCTACAGGTCGGACCGCCTTGGTCGGGTCGTCATCAGCAGCCGCGCGTCGACGCCCGAGTGCAGGCAACCCCCCGAGCATACAGGAGCACGGGCGGGCGGGCGACCCCGACCTGGGCGCGTGTCGTCGGCAGGCCGACGCCCTCCGGTGTCGTCGTCAGCCGCCGCGGGTGATCCGACGCAGCTTCTCGAGCCGGGCGGCGACGTCGCGCTCGTTGCCGTTGGCCGTCGGGTCGTAGTACGTGCGACCGACGAGCTCGTCGGGCAGGTACTGCTGTTCGACGACCCCGAACTCGGAGTCGTGCGAGTACTTGTAGCCCTTGCCGTGGCCGAGGCGCTTCGCGCCCGGGTAGTGCGCGTCGCGGAGGTGCTTCGGCACCGGGCCGGCCGCGCCGGCGCGGACGTCGGCGATCGCAGCGTCGAGGGCGCTGTAGGACCGGTTCGACTTCGGTGCGGTGGCCAGGTAGACGACGGCCTCGGCCATCGGGATGCGCCCCTCCGGCATGCCGATCATCTGCACGGCGGTGGCCGCCGAGACGGCGACCGTGAGGGCGTTCGGGTCGGCCATGCCGATGTCCTCGCCGGCGGACACGATGATGCGACGGCAGATGAAGCGGGGATCCTCGCCGGCCTCGATCATCCGGGCGAGGTAGTGCAGCGCGGCGTCGACGTCGGACCCGCGGACCGACTTGATGAACGCGCTGATGACGTCGTAGTGCTCGTCGCCGTTGCGGTCGTAGCGGAGGAGCGCACGGTCGACCGACTGGGCGACCGTCTCGGCGGTGATCACGGGCCGGTCGTCGGCGTCGTCCGGATCGTCGTACTCGGCGTCGGGGTCGTAGTCGGCGTCCGCGTCGGCGGACGGGTCGTCCGGACGGGCTCCCCGCGCCTCCTCGGCGGTCGCGGCGGCGGAGTGGGCCGAGGCCTCGAGGGCGGTCAGCGCCCGACGGGCGTCGCCGGACGCGAGGCGGACGATCGTCGCCAGCGCCTCGTCGTCCAGCACGACCCGGTCGGCCAGGCCGCGGGGGTCGACGACCGCCCGCCGGACGAGGTCGCCGAGGTCGTCGTCGCTCAGCTGCTCGAGCGTGAGCAGCAGCGACCGGGAGAGCAACGGCGTGATGACGGAGAACGACGGGTTCTCGGTCGTCGCCGCGATGAGGATCACCCAGCCGTTCTCGACTCCCGGCAGCAGCGCGTCCTGCTGGGCCTTCGTGAAGCGGTGGATCTCGTCGAGGAACAGGACCGTCGTCGTGCCGTAGAGGTCGCGGTTCGTCAGCGCCTTCTCCATCACCTGCCGGACGTCCTTCACGCCGGCCGTCACCGCCGAGAGCTCGATGAACTGCCGCCCCGACGTGTGGGCGATCGCCTGCGCGAGCGTCGTCTTTCCGGTGCCGGGCGGGCCCCAGAGGATGACGGAGACGGCACCCTGCTCGCCGGTGGTGTCGCTCGCCAGGGTGACGAGCGGGGAGCCGGGCCGGAGGAGGTGTCGCTGACCGGCGACCTCGTCGAGGCTGGTGGGGCGCATGCGGACCGCGAGGGGGGTCGAGCTCTGCGGGAGAGGGCTCATGGGGGTCAATGGTAGACCGGGCCGCCGACACCGACCGGCGGCTCGGATACAGTCGTCCGGGACATCACCGGCATGGAGGACACGTGGCACCGAGCAGGAACCAGGACCGTGAGGCACGCGACCGGCTGAGGGCGTACACGGCCCGCCAGCGGGTGCACGAGACGCAGGTGCGCCGCCGACGCCGGGACAACCTCCTCGCCGCC
Organism: Frigoribacterium sp. CFBP 13729; assembly: GCF_014841875.1. Lineage (NCBI taxonomy): Bacteria > Bacillati > Actinomycetota > Actinomycetes > Micrococcales > Microbacteriaceae > Frigoribacterium > Frigoribacterium sp. CFBP 13729. Next base: position 403,755 of record NZ_JACYUR010000001.1, read on the forward strand.
GTCGGCGTCGTGGTCGTGGTCGGCCTGGCGGTCGTCACCCAGGTCGTGTGGAACACGGACGGCAGCGGCGACGAGGCCACCGCCTCCGCCAGCCCCTCCTCCTCGGAGACGGCGTCGGCGACCGGGGACGTCCCGAGCGCCGACATCGCCGAGGGACGCACCTGGACGGGGCAGCTCGACCTCAACGACGACGTGCAGCTCGGCGTCGAGCTCGACGGGGCCACGGCACCCCAGGCCGCCTCGGTGATCATCGACCTCGCGCAGCAGGGCTTCTACACCGACACGACCTGCCACCGGATGAGCGACGCCGAGACGGCGAAGTTCATCCAGTGCGGCTCGGCGAACGGGGACGGCACCGGCGACGCGGGCTTCACCTTCGGGCCCCTCGAGAACGTGCCGGCCGACGGCCTCTACCCGACCGGCACCATCGCGATGGCGCGGGGCGAGGCGGCGGACTCGCAGTCGACCCAGTTCTTCATCACCTACGGGGACACCTACCTCGACACGTCGACGGGCGGCTACACCGTCGTCGGGCGGGTGACGAGCGGCCTCGACCAGCTCACGGCGAACATCACGGACGCGGGCCTGACCCCGTCGACCGCCGAGGTCCCGAACGACGGCGCCCCGGTCGTGCCGACCACGATCACGTCCCTGACGCTGGAGTAGGCGGGCGTCGCTGCTCGTGCAATAGGCTGGGCACCCATCGCCGGGGCCCGTCCTGGGCTCCGCGACGAGCACCTCCAGCAAGGGATGACAGTGGCTACTGACGATCAGGCACCCTGGGGCCGCGTCGACGACGACGGAACCGTCTACGTGCGCGAGGGCGACGGCGAGCGGGCTGTGGGGCAGTACCCCGACGCCACGCCCGCCGAGGCCCTCGCCTACTACGAGCGCAAGTACACCGAGCTGAACGGGCAGGTCACCCTGCTCGAGCAGCGGGTCAAGCGGGGCGCCTCGGCGTCGGACGTGACCAAGACGGTGGCGCACCTGAAGCAGCTGCTCGTCGAGCCGAGCGCCGTCGGCGACGTCGCCGCGCTCCGCACCCGCGTCGACGCCCTCGACAGCACGGTGGGCGAGCTGACCGAGAAGCAGAGCGCCGAGGCGCAGGAGGCGCTGGTCGAGGCCGTCGCCTACCGCACCTCCCTGGTCGCGGAGGCCGAGGCCCTCGCCGCGCAGGACCCCGCCCGCGTGCAGTGGAAGCAGGTCACCGCCTCCGTCGACGACATCTTCGCCCGCTGGCAGAAGCACCAGACCGAGGGCCCCCGGATCCCCAAGGGCGAGGGCAACGACCTCTGGAAGCGCTTCCGCGCGGCCCGGTCGACCATCGACCAGCACCGCAAGGCGTTCTACGCCGACCTCGACGCGACGCACCGCGAGGCACGCCAGCGCAAGCAGGCGCTCGTCGAGTCGGCCGACGCCCTCGCGAGCAAGGGCGCCGACGGAATCCCCGAGTACCGGCGTCTGCTCGACGACTGGAAGCGCGCCGGTCGTGCGGGCAAGAAGTACGACGACGCGCTCTGGGCCCGCTTCAAGCGCGCCGGCGACGTGCTCTACGCCGCCAAGGGCGAGATCGTCGCACAGGACGACGCCGAGTACGCCGACAACCTCACGGCGAAGCTCGCCCTGCTCGACGACGCCGAGAAGATCCTCACGAACGACGACCGCGTGTCGGCACGGGAGGCCCTGACCACGATCCAGCTCCGCTGGGACGAGATCGGGCGCGTCCCGCGCGACCAGGTGCGATCCGTCGAGGACAGGCTGCGCAAGGTCGAGTCGCACGTCCGCCAGCTCGACGAGACGCACTGGGAGAAGAACAACCCCGAGCGCAAGGCGCGGTCCGAAGGGCTCGCGAGCCAGCTGCAGGACGCGATCACCAAGCTCGAGGACGAGCTCGCCGCGGCCGAGGCCGGCGGCGACGCCCGCAAGGTGAAGGAGGCACGCGAGGCCCTCGACGCTCGTCGCGTCTGGCTGGACGCCCTCGGGTCCTGACCCGCGCCTCCCCTGGGTCCTGACCGCCCGCCGTTCTCCACAGGAGACGGCGGGCGGTTCGTCGTCCTGGGCCTCGGCCGTCATGCTGGGGCGGTGACCCCCACCCTGCCGAGACTCCTGACCGCTCGTGACCTGCCCGAGGTCGAGCTGCAGGCTGCGGCGCTCGACGGCGAGGTCTGCCGGGTGGCCGACAGCTGGGCGTCGATCGCCGATCCCGACGACGCGTGGCGGCGGGCGGAGGCGCTGGCCGACCGCCTCGGCACGGTGGTGGTGGCGGCACGGGGCACGGCCGCCTGGATCTGGAGCGCGCGCGCCGCTGCCCCTCGCCGGCTGGAGGCGGTGGTGCCGTCGTGGGCACGGCACCGCGACGATCGACCCGACGTCGCGGTGGGCGAGGTCCTCATCGACGCCGACGAGATCTCGCAGGTCGGGCGTGTCCGGGTGACGACCCCGACCCGCACCGTCCTCGACCTGCTCCGGGCCGACGACTGGTCGGCCGACGCGGAGCGCCTCGTGCGCACCCTGCTCGTCGAGCACCACGTCGATCCGCGGCGGGTCGCGGGCCTCGTGCGACGACACGGTCGGCTGCCGGGCCGACGGCGGGCGGCGACCCGGCTGCGGACGCTCGTGGACCCCCTGGTGGTCTGATCCCCGCGGTGGGGCGTCCGCCCCGGCTCAGCCGGCGCTGACCCGGTAGACGTCGTAGACGGCGTCGATCCGACGAACGGCGTTGAGCACACGGTCGAGGTGCGTCGTGTCGCCCATCTCGAAGACGAAGCGGCTGATCGCCAGGCGCTCGTCCGAGGTGGACACGTTGGCCGAGAGGATGTTGACGTGGTGCTCGGACAGCACCCGCGTCACGTCGGACAGCAGACCCGCGCGGTCGAGGGCCTCGATCTGGATCTGCACGAGGAAGACGCTCTTCGACGACGGGGCCCACTCGACCTCGATCATCCGCTCGGGCTCCTGCATGAGGCCCTGCACGTTGTGGCAGGTGGCCTGGTGCACGCTGACGCCCTGCCCCCGCGTCACGAACCCGACGACCTGGTCGCCGGGGACGGGCGTGCAGCACTTCGCGAGCTTGACGAGGATGTCGGGCGCACCACGGACGAGGACGCCCGAGTCGCTGTTGCGCAGGGGCCGCGAGACTCCCTTGCTCGGGAACTCGTACTCCCCCTCGACCTCGGTCTGCTGCTGGACCGAGGCGAGCACCTTCTCGATGACCGACTGGGTCGACAGGTGGCCCTCGCCGACGGCGGCGTAGAGGCTCGAGACGTCGTCGTAGCGCAGCTGGGACGCCACCTCGGTGATGCTGTCCTGGTTCATCAGCTTCTGCAGCGGCAGGTTCTGCTTGCGCATCGCGCGGGCGATCGCGTCCTTGCCCTGCTCGATCGCCTCGTCGCGGCGCTCCTTCGTGAACCACTGCCGGATCTTGTTCCGGGCGCGGGGGCTCTTGACGAAGCCGAGCCAGTCCTGGCTGGGTCCGGAGTCGGGGTTCTTCGAGGTGAAGACCTCGACGACGTCGCCGCTGTTGAGCACGCTCTCGAGCGGGATGAGGCGGCCGTTGACCTTGGCGCCCATCGTGCGGTGCCCGACCTCGGTGTGGACCGCGTAGGCGAAGTCGACGGGCGTCGCTCCCGACGGGAGGCCGATGACCTTGCCCTGGGGCGTGAAGACGTAGACCTCCTTCGCGCCGATCTCGAAGCGGAGGCTGTCGAGGAACTCCCCCGGGTCGGCCGTCTCGGCCTGCCAGTCGGAGATGTGCGCCAGCCACGCCATGTCGGTCTCGGTGCGGGCGCCGGTGGCCGTGTCGTCACGACCGCCGTTCATCCTCTGCTTGTACTTCCAGTGGGCCGCGACGCCGAACTCGGCCCGCTGGTGCATCTCGTGCGTGCGGATCTGGATCTCGACCGGTCGCCCCTTGGGCCCGATGACCGTCGTGTGGAGCGACTGGTAGAGGTTGAACTTGGGCGTCGCGATGTAGTCCTTGAAACGACCGGGGATCGGGTTCCAGCGGGCGTGGATCGAGCCGAGCACGGCGTAGCAGTCGCGCAGCGACGTGACGAGCACGCGGATGCCGACGAGGTCGTAGATCTCGTCGAACTCGCGCCCCCGCACGATCATCTTCTGGTAGATCGAGTAGTACTGCTTCGGCCGGCCGACCACCTCGCCGCGGATCTTCGTCGACTTGAGGTCGGACTTGACCGCGTTGATGACGTTCTGGACGAACTGCTCGCGCTGCGGGGTGCGCTGCTTGACGAGGTTGTCGATCTCGACGTAGAGCTTCGGGTGGAGGACGGCGAAGCTGAGGTCCTCCAGCTCCCACTTGATGGCCTGGATGCCCAGCCGGTGAGCCAGGGGGGCGTAGATCTCGAGCGTCTCGGTCGCCTTGCGCGTCGCCGACGACGACTCGACGAAGCCCCACGTGCGCGCGTTGTGCAGCCGATCGGCGAGCTTGATGACGAGCACGCGGATGTCCTTCGACATCGCGACGACCATCTTGCGCACGGTCTCGGCCTGGGCGCTGTCGCCGTACTTCAGCTTGTCGAGCTTCGTCACCCCGTCGACGAGCATGGCGATCTCGTCGCCGAAGTCGCGCTGCAGCATGTCGAGCGTGTAGTCGGTGTCCTCCACGGTGTCGTGGAGCAGCGCGGCGGCGATCGTCTTCGAGCCGATGCCGAGGTCGGCGAGGATCTGCGCGACGGCCACCGGGTGCGTGATGTAGGGCTCGCCGCTCTTGCGCAGCTGGCCGCGGTGCGCCTTCTCGGCGACCGTGTAGGCCCGCTCGATGACCACGAGGTCGGCCTTCGGGTGGTGCATGCGGACCGTCTTGACGAGGCGGTCGACGGCACCGGCGGGCTGGCTGCGGGAGAACAACCTCGGCAGCAGGGTACGGAGGGAGGCCGTGCCGCCCTGCTCGGGACCCGCGGGGGTCTCCCTCGTGGTGATCTCGGTCACGACCGCGCCTCCTCGTCGTCGCTCGCGCACGGTGACGCGCCTCCGGGAACGGGCGTCGGGTCGTGCACGAGTCGGGACAACGCTACTCGCTCCCGGTCAGTCGACCGTCGGGCGGGCGTCGCCGTCGCTGACGACGTCGCCGTCCGCGTCTCGCCAGGCGAGCATGCCGCCCTCGACGTTCACGGCCCGCAGGCCCGCGCGGCGGAGCGCGGCCGTGGCCCGCATCGAGCGCATGCCCGAGTGGCAGACGACGAGCACGTCCCGGTCCGTGGGGACCTCGTCCACCCGCTCGCCCAGCTCGGAGAGCGGGAGGAGCACGGCCCGCGAGGCGTGGCCCGCGTCCCACTCCGACTGCTCGCGCACATCGAGGAGGTAGGCGCCGTCGCCGACCAGGGCCACCGCCTCCTGCGCGGTCACCTCGGGCATCGAGGAGGCGGGGCCACCGCCCAGGGGCGCGCTCACGACGCGATCACCGAGGCCGCCGCGGCGTCGGCGTCACGCGCACGATCGGCGCGCTTGCGGTCGTCGCGCTTCTTGATGTCAGGCTCGCCGATCCGGAGCGTCGCGTAGAGCGGGGACGCGATGAAGATCGTCGAGTAGGTGCCGACCAGGATGCCGATGAAGAGGGCGAGCGAGATGTCCCGGAGCGTGCCCGCACCGAGGACGAAGGCGCCGATGAAGAGGATCGCGGCGACGGGCAGCAGGGCGACGACCGAGGTGTTGATCGACCGGACCAGCGTCTGGTTGATCGCCAGGTTGATCGACTGGCCGAAGGTGCGCCTCGAGCCTTCGCCGTCTTCTGCGGTGTTCTCGCGGATCTTGTCGAAGACCACGACGGTGTCGTAGAGGGAGTAGCCGAGGATCGTGAGGAAGCCGATCACCGCGGCGGGCGTGACCTCGAAGCCCACGATGCCGTAGATCCCGGCGGTGAGCACGAGGTCGTGCAGCAGCGCCGTCATGGCGGCGAGCGACATCTTCCAGGTGCGGAAGTAGAGCGTCATGCCGATGGCCGCGAGGATCAGGAAGATCACGAGGCCCTTGATGGCCTGGCCCGTGATGTCGGCTCCCCAGGAGGCGCCGATGAACGAGGAGGTGACGCGCTCGGCGGGGACGTCGTAGGCCGTGGCCAGGGCGTCGGCCACGTCGTTGGTCTGCGTCGCCTCGAGCTGCGAGGTCTGCACGCGGATCGTGTCGCTGCCGACCTGCGTGACCCGGGGGTTCGAGCCCGGGGCGACGTCGTCGACCGTCCGCGTCGCGACGTCCTGGTCGAGCTCGGCGGGCTGGGCCACCTGGAACTCGGAGCCGCCGGTGAACTCGATGCCGAAGTGGTAGCCGCCCCGGAGGAACGGCACAGTCGCGCAGATCACGATGACGACCGCGGCGATGATGTACCACGTGCGCCGGCGGCCCACGATGTCGTAGGAACGGGCCCCCGTGTAGAGGTCGTTGCCGAACTTGGAGAAGCTGGCCATCAGCTGTCCTTCCCTTCACCGCGCGCAGAGTCGTCGACCCGGGTGCTCGTGCTCTCTGCCGCCTTGCGTTCGGCGATGGTCTGGCGCTTGGCAGCCTCTCGGCCGCCCGCGCCCTTGCGGGCCCCCGTGGGGACGGGGGTGCGGAACTGGGCCCGACCGCGGTACACGGCGCCGAGCGCCTTCGGGTTCAGCCCGCTGAACGCGTGGCCCTCGCCGAAGAACCGCGTGCGGGCGATCAGCTGCAGCATCGGGTGCGTGAAGAGCGCGACGACGATCAGGTCGATCACCGTCGTGATGCCGAGCGTGAGGGCGAAGCCCTTCACGTTGCCCACCGCGAGGATGAACAGGGTGATGGCGGCGAGGAAGTTCACGGTGTCGGAGGCGACGATCGTGCGGATCGCGCGCTTCCAGCCGGACTCGACGGCGCTCTCGAGGATCCGGCCGTCGCGCAGCTCGTCGCGGATGCGCTCGAAGTAGACGATGAACGAGTCGGCCGTGATGCCGATCGCCACGATCAACCCCGTCACGCCGGCGAGGGAGAGCCGGTAGCCCTCTCGCCAGGACAGGATCGCGATCACGAGGTACGTGAGCAGCGCGGCGATCATCAGCGACAGGACGGTGACGAAGGCGAGCGCGCGGTACTGGATCAGGGAGTAGATCACGACGAGGATCAGGCCGATGAGGCCGGCGATCAGGCCGCTGACCAGCTGGGTCTGGCCCAGGGTCGCGGTGATGTTCTCGTTGCTCTGCACGGAGAAGCTGATCGGCAGGGCGCCGAACTTGAGCTGGTCGGCCAGGGTCTTCGAGGTGTCCTGCGTGAACGAGCCCGTGATCTGGGCCTTGCCGTCGGTGATGGCGGCGTTCGCGGACGGGGCCGTGATCACCTGGTTGTCGAGCGTCACCGCGAACTGGTTCTGCGGGGCCTGCAGGGCCACCAGCCGCGACGTGACGTCGCTGAACCGGTCGGTGCCCTGGCGGTCGAACTCGAGGTTGACGGCCCACGTGTTCGTCGAGTTGCCCTGCGAGTCGGTGGCGAGGCCGTTGGTGGCGTCGCTGATGTCGCTGCCCTGCACCTCGACCGGGCCGAGGATGAACTTGGCGGTGCCGTCGGTCGAGCAGGTGACGAGCGGCTCGTCGTCGCGAGCGGTCGACAGGTCGTTGTCGGCGGCGCACTGGTAGTTCGTGTACTCGTCCGCGAGCTGCTCCGTGATCCAGTTCAGGTCGGAGGCGTTCGTCGGCGAGGCCGTCGGGGTCGAGTTGAGGTCGGGGTTGGGCGTGTAGGGCGTCGCCGAGGGACTCGCCGTGGCGTCGGCGTCGCCGCCCACCGCGGCGTTGCTCACGGCCTCCGTGTAGAGCACGGGGCGGAAGGTCAGCTTGGCCGAGGCCTCGATGCGCTCGAGCGTCTCGTTGTCGGGCCGGCCGGGGATCGACACGACGATGTTCTGCGCGCCCTGGCGGGTGATCTCCGACTCGGAGACGCCGGCGCTGTCGATGCGCTGGCGGATGATCGTCACGGCCTGGTCGAGCTGCTGGCTGGACACGGACTGGCCGTTGTCGAGCTGCGCGGCGAGGGTGATCTGCGTGCCGCCCTGCAGGTCGAGCGCCAGCTCGGGGACCCAGCTCGCGCCGTCCCACCAGCCGTCACGACCCGAGTCGTTGAGGGCGGTGGCGGTGCCGTTCAGCGCGGCGAGGCCGGCGATGATGACGAGCAACCACGTCAGGGAACGAATTGCCTTCTTGACCGGCGTCGAACGTGCCACGGAGGTTCTGCTTTCTCATGGGAGCGCGCGCCCCGAGGGGCGCGCGCCGTCGTCTGGGCCGGGGCTCACGAGTGGGCCCCGGCTGTCGGCGGGTCAGGCCTTGTTCGGCTTGTCCGTGTCGGTGGTGGAGTCGAGGCGCGTCTCGTCGACCCGCTCGCCGTAGGCGGGCGACGTGCGGTCGGCGGTCGTGCTGTCGTCGACGATCAGGTCGTCAGCCGGGCGGGCGTCGAGCTCGTCGGCGTCGGAGACCACGGCGTCGTCGGCGACGGGCTCGACGACGCGGCCCAGGGTCTGGCGGTGCACGCGCAGGACGGTGCCGGGCGAGACCTCGACCTCGGCGACGTTGGCCTCGTCGTCGATCGAGACGAGCGTGCCGTAGACGCCGAAGCTCAGCATCACCTCGACGCCGGGGACCATCTTCGACTGCAGCGTCGCCTGCTGGGCGTCGCGCTTGCGCTTGTTGCGGAACATGAAGAAGACGAGGACCACCAGGAGGAGGACCATGATGATTGTTGTGGCGTCCATGAGGAACTGCCTTTCGAAGCTCGGGGGGATGGGCGGCGCGGGCGGTGGTGAGGGTGCCTCGCGCCGACAGGCCTAGCGGCGATCATAGTTCATCGCCGAAGAGCGCCCCTGACGGGCGCGGCAGCCCGAAGTGCCGCCAGGCCTCCGGCGTCGCCACGCGGCCCCGGGGGGTGCGGATCAGCAGGCCGATGCGGACGAGGAACGGCTCGACGACGGACTCGATCGTGTCCGCCTCTTCCCCGACCGAGACGGCGAGCGTGCCGAGCCCGACGGGGCCGCCGCCGAACCTCGTGAGCACGGTCGACAGGACCTCGCGGTCGAGCCGGTCGAGGCCGAGGTCGTCGACGTCGTAGAGGGCCAGGGCGTCCCGCACCGTCGCCAGGTCGGCGTCCCGTCCGTGGACGAGCGAGTAGTCGCGGACGCGACGGAGCAGGCGGTTGGCGATGCGCGGCGTGCCCCGGCACCGACCGGCGATCTCGGCCAGGGCGTCGCCGTCGACGGGGATGCCGAGCAGGGTCGCGGCGCGGCGGAGCACCTCGGTGAGCTCGGCGGCGTCGTAGAACTCGAGGTTGGCCGTGAAGCCGAACCGGTCGCGCAGGGGGTTCGGCAGCATGCCGCTCCGCGTGGTGGCGCCGACGAGCGTGAACGGCGACAGCTCGAGCGGGATGCTCGTCGCCCCGGCGCCCTTGCCGACCATGATGTCGATCCGGTAGTCCTCCATGGCGAGGTACAGCATCTCTTCCGCCGAGCGCGCCATGCGGTGGATCTCGTCGATGAAGAGCACCTCGCCGGGGACGAGGGCCGAGAGCACGGCGGCGAGGTCGCCCGCGTGCTGGATGGCCGGGCCGGACGACATCCGGAGCGGCCGGCCGCTCTCGTGCGCGACGATCATCGCGAGGGTGGTCTTGCCGAGCCCGGGAGGACCCGCCATGAGGATGTGGTCAGGGGTCCGGCCCTGCATCGACGCCGCCTTGAGCAGCAGCTCGAGCTGTCCGCGCACCTTCTTCTGGCCGACGAACTCGTCGAGCGAGGTGGGGCGGAGCGCGCCCTCGAAGGCGAGCTCGGCCTCGGACTCGACGACGGGTCGGGTGAGGTCGGCGTCGCTCACGCGCGCGCGCCCAGCGACTTCTGCGGGCCGAGGTGGCCGAGGGCGGCACGCAGGAGCGACGGCACGGAGACGGCGACGTCGGGCCCGCGGTCGGCGACCACCGAGTCGACGGCGGCCTGCGCCTCCCTCTCGGACCAGCCCAGCCCGACGAGGGCCGTGAGGACGTCGGCCGAGGTCGAGGAGGCGGCGGTCACGGTGGGGGCGGCGGCCCGGACGTCGAGCTTGCCCGCCAACGAGAGGACGATCAGCTTCGCGGTCTTGGGCCCGATGCCGGACACGCGTCGGAAGGGCGCGTCGTCGTCGTCGGCGACCGCGTGCGCGACCTGCGACGGGCTGAGCGTGGCGAGCACGCCCTGGGCCGACTTCGGGCCGACTCCGGTGACGCTCCGCAGCAGGTCGAACACCTCGAGTTCTTCGAGCTCGGCGAAGCCGAAGAGCGAGAGGTCGTCTTCTCGCACGATCAGCGTCGTGAACAGGTGGAGCGTCGTGCCGACCGTCGCCGTGAGGGCGAGCTGAGGCGTCACGCCGACCCGGAGGCCCACTCCCCCGACCTCGACGACGACGCTGGTTCCGGAGGCGGACAGCACGGTGCCGCGGACGCTCGAGATCATCTGCCCAGCCTAGGAGTCCGCGCCGACTTCTCCGCCTCGCGCCACGCCTTCTGCGCGGCCGTGAGACCGCCGCCGGCCGGTGCCGAGGGGAGGCCGCCACGACGCCACGCGTGGCAGATCGCCAGGGCCAGGGCGTCGGCGGCGTCGGCGGGCTTCGGGGCCTCGGCGAGGCCGAGCAGGCGGGCGACCATTGCGCCCACCTGGGCCTTGTCCGCCGAGCCGTAGCCGGTCACGGCCGCCTTGACCTCGGACGGCGTGTGCATGGCCACGGGGACGGAGCGCTCGGCGGCGGCGCGCAGCGCCAGGCCGCTCACCTGGGCGGTGCCCATCACGGTCGACAGGTTGTTCTGCGCGAAGACGCGCTCGATGGCCATCGCGTCGGGACGGTGCTCGTCGACGAGCTCCTCGATGCCGCGCCCGATCGTGAGGAGGCGCTGCTCGAGCGGCATGTCGGCCGGCGACCGGATCACGGTCACCGCCACGAGGGTGGCCCGGCGGGTCGCGTCGACCTCGACGACGCCGACCCCGCAGCGGGTCAGGCCGGGGTCGATGCCGAGCACCCGCAGGGTCACCTCGGCGGCTCAGTCGTCGTCGTCGTCGAGCGCGGCCTGCACGTCGGCGGGGACGTCGTAGTTGGCGTAGACGTTCTGCACGTCGTCGTCGTCGTCGAGCGCGTCGACGAGGCGGAACACCTTGCGGGCGGTCTCGAGGTCGACCTCGATCTTGAGGCCGGGGACGAACTCGACGTCGGCGGAGTCGTAGTCGATCCCGGCCTCCTGGAGCGCCGTGCGCGCGGGCACCAGGTCGGACGGCTCGGTCACGATCTCGAAGCCCTCGCCGCGGTCGGTGACCTCTTCGGCACCGGCGTCGAGCACCGCGGCCAGCACGTCGTCCTCGCTGAGCTCGCCGGTCTTCATGACCGCGATGACCCCCTTGCGGCTGAAGTTGTAGGCGACGCTGCCCGGGTCGGCCATGGTGCCGCCGTTGCGCGACATGACCGTACGGACGTTCGCCGCCGCGCGGTTCTTGTTGTCGGTGAGGCACTCGATCAGCAGGGCGACGCCGTTGGGGCCGTAGCCCTCGTAGACGATGGTCTGGTAGTCGACGGACTCGCCGCTGAGGCCCGCGCCGCGCTTGACGGCGCGGTCGATGTTGTCGTTGGGGACCGAGGTCTTCTTGGCCTTCTGGACGGCGTCGACGAGCGTCGGGTTGCCGGACATGTCGGCCCCGCCCTGCTTGGCCGCGACCTCGATGTTCTTGATGAGCTTGGCGAACGACTTGGCGCGACGGCTGTCGATGACGGCCTTCTTGTGCTTGGTCGTGGCCCACTTGGAATGCCCGGACACGGTGCTCCTCACTTCCGGTTGACGATCCGGACCATCCTACCGGCAGGCCCGCCGCCGGGGCGGCAGCGACGGGTCAGGACCGGGCAGGGCCCGGGACGAGGAGGCGCGTCAGCGCGAGGACCAGGCGCGCGCCTTCTCGAGGAACCGCGCGTGGAACCGGAGCTCGCCGGTCACCTCGGGGTGGAAGGACGTGCCGAGCAGGTTTCCCTGCTCGACGGCGACGACCCGACCGTCGTCCAGGACGCCCACCGCCGTGGCGAGCGGACCGACCTCGGCCACCACGGGCGCCCGGATGAAGACCGCGTGCACGGGCTCGTCGCCCACGACGGGCACGAGGAGGTCGGTCTCGAACGACTCGTTCTGTCCGCCGAAGGCGTTGCGGCGCACGGCGACGTCGAGGCCGCCGATCGTGCGCTGCCCGGCGGAGCCGTCGACGACCCGGTCGGCGAGCATGATCAGCCCGGCGCACGTCCCGTAGACGGGCAGGCCTGCGTCGACGGCGGCACGCAACGGCTCGGCCATGCCGAAGGTGCGGCTGAGCTTGTCCATCACGGTCGACTCGCCGCCCGGGATGACGAGACCCGACACGCCCGCGAGCTCGTCGGGCCGGCGCACGGGCACGGCGACCGCTCCGAGGGAGGTCAGCACCGCGAGGTGCTCACGGAAGTCGCCCTGGAGGGCGAGGACCCCGACCCGCGGGGCCGCCGCCTCCTCGTGTCGGCTACCAGCCACGCTCGGCGAGGCGGTGCGGCGCGGGCAGGTCGGGCACGTTGATGCCGACCATGGCCTCGCCGAGGCCACGCGACGCGTCGGCGACGACCTGCGGGTCGTCGAAGAACGTCGTGGCCTTCACGATCGCAGCGGCTCGCTCGGCGGGGTTGCCCGACTTGAAGATGCCGGAGCCCACGAAGACGCCGTCGGCGCCCAGCTGCATCATCAGCGCCGCGTCGGCGGGCGTCGCGACGCCGCCGGCGGTGAAGAGGACGACGGGCAGCTTGCCGGTCTCCGCGATCTCCTTGACGAGCTCGTACGGCGCCTGCAGCTCTTTCGCGGCCACGTACAGCTCGTCGGTCTTGAGCCCTTGCAGCTGCGCGATCTCCTTCGAGATGGTGCGGATGTGCTTGGTCGCCTCGGACACGTCGCCGGTGCCGGCCTCGCCCTTGGAGCGGATCATGGCGGCGCCCTCGGTGATGCGACGGAGCGCCTCGCCGAGGTTCGTCGCACCGCAGACGAAGGGGACCGTGAAGTTCCACTTGTCGATGTGGTTGACGTAGTCGGCGGGGCTCAGCACCTCGGACTCGTCGATGTAGTCGACGCCGAGCGTCTGGAGGATCTGTGCCTCGACGAAGTGGCCGATGCGCGCCTTCGCCATGACGGGGATCGAGACGGCCGCGATGATCTCGTCGATCATGTCGGGGTCGCTCATGCGGGCGACGCCGCCCTGCGAGCGGATGTCGGCGGGCACGCGCTCGAGGGCCATGACGGCGACGGCGCCGGCCTCTTCGGCGATCTTCGCCTGCTCGACGTCGACGACGTCCATGATGACGCCGCCCTTGAGCATCTCGGCGAGACCGCGCTTGACGCGGTCCGATCCGGTCGTGCTGCCGGCGGACGGGACGGAGGTGGGGGTGCTGTCGCTCATGATGGCCTCAGTTTAGGCGCTGCCCGGGGGCGTGCGTCGCCGATGTGCCGCTCGTCACCGAGTGGCCTGGTCTCCCCCGGCGGGCCAGGCAGCCGCCAGCGCCTCGCGGACGTCTCCGAGCAGCTGGGTGACGGCCTTGGTCTGGGCGATGATCGGGAAGAAGTTCGAGTCGCCGCCGTAGCGCGGCACCACGTGCTGGTGCAGGTGCTCGGCGATGCCGGCACCGCCGACCGACCCCTGGTTCATGCCCATGTTGAAGCCCTGGGCGTGCGAGACCTCGCGGACGACGCGCATGGCGGCCTGGGTCAGCGCGCCGATCTCGGCGACCTCGTCGGGCGTGGCCAGGTCGTAGGTCGAGATGTGCCGGTAGGGGCAGACCAGCAGGTGGCCGGGGTTGTACGGGTACAGGTTCAGCAGGACGAACGCGTGCTGCCCCCGGGCGACGATCAGCGCCTCCTCGTCGCTGCGCGAGGGCGCGGCGCAGAACGGGCACGCGTCGTCGTGGGCGCCCTGGCCGCGGCTGACGTACACGGCACGGTGCGGCGTCCAGAGGCGCTGGAACGCGTCGGGCGCCGACGCGAAGTCGTCCGCCGACTCGACGCGCGCCGACTCGTCGCCGACCGGGTCGACGTCGGCCGGCAGCTCGTCGGCGCCCGCCCCCACGGTCAGACCTGGGCCTTCGTCTCGATCGCCTCGAGGATCTTCGCCACGGCGTCGGCGACGGGCACGCCGTTCTCCTGGGAGCCGTCGCGGTAGCGGAAGCTCACTGCACCGGCGGCGCGGTCTTCTTCGCCCGCGATGAGCTGGAAGGGCACCTTGGACTTCGTGTGCGTGCGGATCTTCTTGGGGAACCGGTCGTCGCCGTGGTCGACCTGGGCGCGGACGCCCTTCTCGCGCAGCTGGCGCACCACGTCGTCGAGGTAGTCGCCGTACTCGTCGGCCACGGGGATCGCCACGACCTGGACCGGGGACAGCCACACGGGGAACGCCCCGGCGTAGTGCTCGGTGAGGACGCCGAAGAAGCGCTCGATGGTGCCGAACAGCGCACGGTGGATCATGACGGGACGCTGCCGGGTGCCGTCCGCGGCCGCGTACTCGAGCTCGAAGCGCTCGGGCAGGTTGAAGTCGAGCTGGACGGTCGACATCTGCCAGGTGCGGCCGATGGCGTCGCGGGCCTGCACCGAGATCTTGGGGCCGTAGAACGCGGCTCCGCCCGGGTCGGGGACGAGCTCGAGGCCGGACTCCTCCGCGACCTCGCGGAGGGTCTGCGTCGCGGTGTCCCAGATGTCGTCGTCGCCGACGTACTTGACCGGGTCCTTCGTCGAGAGCTCGAGGTAGAAGTCGGTCAGGCCGTAGTCACGGAGCAGGGACAGGACGAAGTTCAGGGTGCCGGTCAGCTCCTCCTTCATCTTCTCGCGCGTGGTGAAGATGTGCGCGTCGTCCTGGGTCATGCCCCGCACGCGGGTGAGGCCGTGGATGACGCCCGACTTCTCGTTGCGGTAGACGGTCCCGAACTCGAAGAGGCGCATCGGCAGGTCGCGGTACGACCGCGGCTGCGAGCGGTACGCGAGGATGTGCATCGGGCAGTTCATCGGCTTGAGGTAGTAGTCGGCGCCCTGGCGGGTGACCTCGCCCTCGTCGTTCCGGGCCTCGTCGAGCTTCATGGCCGGGAACATGCCGTCCTTGTACCAGCCGA
This sequence comes from Frigoribacterium sp. CFBP 13729, assembly GCF_014841875.1. Classification (NCBI taxonomy): domain Bacteria; kingdom Bacillati; phylum Actinomycetota; class Actinomycetes; order Micrococcales; family Microbacteriaceae; genus Frigoribacterium; species Frigoribacterium sp. CFBP 13729. The sequence continues at coordinate 418,862 of NZ_JACYUR010000001.1, forward strand.
GGTGGCCCGAGGTCTCGAACAGGCTCGCCTTGGTGATGTGCGGCGTGTACACGAAGTCGTAGCCGGCGGCCTCGTGGCGACGGCGGGAGTAGTCCTCCATCTCGCGACGGATGATGCCGCCCCTCGGGTGGAAGATCGCGAGGCCCGAGCCGATCTCGTCCGGGAACGAGAAGAGGTCGAGCTCGACGCCGAGCTTGCGGTGGTCGCGCTTCGCCGCCTCCTCGAGGCGAGCCTGGTACTCGCGCAGTTCGTCCTTCGTGGGCCAGGCGGTGCCGTAGATGCGCTGCAGCTGCGGGTTCTTCTCCGAGCCGCGCCAGTAGGCGGCGGCGACGCGCATCAGCTTCGTGGCGTTGCCGAGGACGCGGGTGCTCGGCACGTGCGGGCCGCGGCAGAGGTCGGACCAGAGCACGTCGCCGGACTTCGGGTCGACGTTGTCGTAGATGGTCAGCTCGGCACCGCCCACCTCGACGGACTCGCCGTCGTCGCCGATCTCGTCGGCCGAGCCGCCCTTGAGGCCGATCAGCTCGAGCTTGTAGGGCTCGCCGGCGAGCTCGGCGCGGGCCTCGGCCTCGGTGACGACGCGGCGGCGGAAGCGCTGGCCCTGGCGGATGATCCGCTCCATGCCCTTCTCGATCGCCTTGAGGTCGTCGGGGGTGAAGGGCTCGGCGACGTCGAAGTCGTAGTAGAAGCCGTCGGTGACGGGCGGGCCGATGCCGAGCTTCGCCTCCGGGTTGATGCCCTGCACGGCCTGCGCCATGACGTGCGCGGCCGAGTGCCGCAACACGGCCAGGCCGTCGGGCGAGCCGACGGTGACGGCCTCGGCGACGTCGCCCGGGTGCAGCTCGGACGCGAGGTCGCGCAGCTCGCCGGCGACGCGCATCGCGACGACGCCCTTGTCCGTGAACAGCTCGAGCCCCGTCGTGGTCTCGGTCGCCTCGACGGTCTCAGGTGCGGCGGCGAGGGCGGCGGGGGCAGGCTGGTCTGACACGGTGGAGGGCTCCTGACGATCGAGGGGACGCGCGCCAGTTTAGTGCCGCCGGCAGCGGCGGACGCCGCCGGTCAGGCCTCCCTCGGCGCCGTCCAGCCCAGGTCGAGGTCGTGCTGGTCGACCTCGCCGGGGCCGAGCTGCCAGACGTACTCGTTCTTCAGCTTCGCGCCGTCGCGGGCGAAGGGGCCCGTCCGGTGCGCGTAGAAGGCGACGGTGGGGAGGGTCGCGGGCGCCGCGGTGCGGATCGCGTTCGAGAAGTCGAGGTTCAGGCGCCGCAGGCCGCTCACGACGACGTCGCGCCACGGGCCGGTGTCGACGTCGCCGGCGTGGGCCGAGAGCTGCAGCGCGATGTGCAGCTGACGGTCGCCCGCCGCGTCCTCGAAGGCGATGAGCCGGTGGTTCTCGACGGCCTGCAGCAGGGCAGGGTCGCCCTGGAGCACGTCGCGGAGGGCGTCGGGCGCGACGACGGCGCCGTTGTAGTCGACCGAGAGGTCGCTCCGGCCGTAGTGGAACAGCAGCGGCAGGTCGAGGAACTTCTCGGCGACGACCGCCGACAGCCCCTTCTCGCGCAGCACCGGCAGGACGTCGCGCATCCGGGTGACGTGCCCCCGGTCGTGGATGTTGTAGCGGATGCGGGGGCTGATGTTCTCGGCGCGGGCGATCGTGACGACGAGCTCGCCGGCCTCGTTCGTCTCGATCAGGTACCCGAAGGGGTTGAACTGGAAGATCATCGGCAGCACGCCGTACTCCTGCTGCCGGGTGAGCCGGGCCGCGAGGTCGGGGTCGTCGGCGATCGCACGGCGGAGGGCCACGGTGAACTCGGTCTCGATGCCGAGGTTGATCTCGAGGTCGCTCGCGCCGTACGAGCCGAGGACCGCGCGGGCGTACTTGAGGATGTGTCCGCGCATGTTCTCGCTGATGCCCTCGCCCCCGAACGCGGCGACGATGGTGTACTGCGACCAGTCGAGCCGGTCGTCCTCGAAGAGGCCCTTGAGGAACGGCGGGTAGCTGAGGATGACGTAGGTGAAGCCGGTGCCGAACTCGCGCATCGTCTGGATGATCTTGTCCGGGTCAGGTCCGATCGACTTGATCATCGTCGACTCGGTGAGCGACGCGGTGACGTTCATGCCGGTGGCCCAGGCGCCGAGCGAGAACGCGTTGAGCACGAACGGCGGGTGCGGCAGCTCGGCCGACGTGCGGGCGAACCCGAGCTGCAGCAGCTGTCTCGTGGCCTGGCGCTCGTCGGGGCCGCGCACCCAGCTCGTCGGCACGCCCGAGCTGCCCGACGACTCGTCGACGACCACCCCTCGGCGCGGGAGGCGGCCGCCGAGGCAGCGCTCGGCGATGCTCCAGCGCTTGACGTACGACTCCTTGTCCATCTCGGGCAGTCGGGCGAACGCCGCCTCGACGCCGTCACGGGTGTCGAGGCGACGGCCCTGCCCGTGCTCCCGGAGGAACGCCCGGTAGGCGGGCACCGACCGCGCCGCTCGCTCCATGGTGCGCCAGGCGCGCCAGCGCCCGAGCCGCCAGCGCAGCGGCTCGATGCCGGGGACGAGCAGGAGGCGGTGCGTCTCGACCCGGGGCATCGCGAGCTTGACGAGGCCGTCGACGACCCGGAGGAGCGTGAAGACCACGAGCCGCTTCATCGTCCCTCCCCCGCCCCGATCGTCATCGCGGCGGCCGGGCGTCGGTGGGCCACGGGCGGCGGAGCGCTCCGCCCCAGCCGGAACAGCATCCAGGCCATGCGCCCGTCCTGCTCGTCGACGTCGACGGCGCGGACGAACGCGGCGTGCGACCGCGGGTTGGTGATGACGGTGCCGAACGGGTGCAGGGCGACGCCGTGCCGCGACAGCTCGAGCCACACCTCGAGGAACGCCCGGCCCGCCTCGACGTGGTCGGCGGGGCCCGCGAACGGGCCCTCCAGCCAGGCGAGCTGGCGGACGCCCTTCATGGTGCCGAGGTAGACCCGCCTGACGGCGTCGCCGACGACCGGCGCCGTCCAGAGGCCGCGGTGGCCCATGGCGAACCGGAGCACCGGCCCCGGCATCAACATGGTCTCGGCGCTCAGGCCGTCGCCGGTCTCTGCCGCGTGCTTCGCCGAGAAGCGCAGCCAGGTCATGATCTCGGCGTGCACGTCGTCGTCCTGCAGGTCGTCGAAGAGCGTCTCCTGGTTGATGCGGACGACGTCGTCGACCGTCGCGGCGTCGGTCGTGCTGCGGAGGAGGTGCCCGTGGGAGGCGGCGATCGCGCGGGCGCCGGCCAGCACCTCCTCGTCCACGGTCGTCGCGTCGTAGGGGCGGCGCGACGTCTGCCGGGCGAGGAAGGCGTCGCGGGCGGCGCGGTCGGCGTCGGTCGCCTCGTGCGGCTCGAGCACGACCTCGGCCAGGCGGTGCAGCCGGGCGTCCCCGCCGAAGTCCATCGGTGCGAGGTCGAGCGCCTCGCGGACGACGAAGCCCTGGGCACGGGCGACGATCGCGAGGCCGGCGAGGAACACCCCGCCGCAGACGTGGGCGAACGGGATGCCGAACGACTCGGCGGGGAGGCCCCGGTCGAGGTCGTACCAGACGGTCGCGGTCGTCGGCGACGTCGGCTGCACGACGATCGGCTGCGAGTTGTGCGGCGACGGGTAGTGCCGCGCCTGCTCGATCAGTTCCGGCCAGGGCGTCGTCGGCCGGTCGCTCCCCCGAGGTTCCATGGGCCGACACTAGTGGCGGCGACGGCCTGCCCACCTGCACCTCAGGGATGAACCGGGGGCGGCGCACGAGCTGGTGCGCTGGTGCGCTGGTGTCAGCGGGCCGCGAGCTCCGCGCCGCAGGCCTCGGCCGCGACCCAGGCGAGCATGCCGCACTTCACCCGCATGACGAACTTCGAGACGCCGTGCAGCGCGACGGCGTCGCCGAGCACCTCGTCGTCGGGCTCCCCCGCGCCCCGCGACCTCATCATCGTGCGGAACTCGCCCACGAGCGCCGCGAGCTCGGGCAGCGACCGACCCGGCGCGAGACCGGAGAGGACGGACGCCGACGCCATCGAGATGCTGCACCCCGCGCCCTGCCAGCGCAGGTCGGCGATGCGGTCGGTGCCCGGCTCGAGCCGGACCCGCACCGTGATCTCGTCGCCGCAGGTCGGGTTCCGCTCGAAGTGCTCGGCGTCGGCGGCAGGGAGCTCGCCGTCGCCGTGCCGCGCCTTCGCGTGGTCGAGGATCACCTGCTGGTAGAGCGAGTCGAGGGAGGCGCTCATCGGGCGTCCTCCGCCCCGAAGTAGCCGCGGACCCCGGCGACGCCGGCGACCAGACGGTCGACCTCGGCGGCGGTCGTGTACAGGTAGGTGCTCGCCCGCGTCGTCGCCGTCACGCCCAGCCGCCGGTGCAGGGGCTGCGCGCAGTGGTGGCCGACGCGCACGGCGATCCCCTGGGCGTCGAGGTACTGGCCGACGTCGTGCGCGTGCACACCGTCGACGACGAAGCTGGCGAGGCCCGACCGCGGCACGCCGGCGGGCGGGCCGACGACGCGGACCCCCGGGAGCGCAGACAGGCCGACCACCAGCTGCTCGGCCAGCGCCTCCTCGTGGTCGCGGACGCGCTCGAGGCCGACGGCCTCGAGGTATCGCACGGCCTCGGCGAGGGCGACGGCCTGCGAGACCGGCTGCGTGCCGGCCTCGAAGCGCTGGGGCGCGGGCAGGTACTCGGCGGACTCGAGCGTCACGGTGGTGATCATCGAGCCTCCCGTGCGGAACGGGGGCAGGGCGTCGAGCAGCTCGCCACGGCCGACGAGCACGCCGATGCCGGTGGGCCCGAGCATCTTGTGGCCGGAGAACGCGGCGAAGTCGACGCCGAGGGCGCGGACGTCGACGGGGCGGTGGGGCACCGACTGGCAGGCGTCGAGCACGACCAGCGCGCCGACCCCGTGGGCGAGCTCGACCAGCTGCTCGACGGGCGCCACCAGCCCGGTCACGTTCGACACGTGGGCGAAGGCGAGCACCCGCGTGCGCTCGGTGACGACGGCACGGGCGTCGTCGAGCGTCCAGACGCCGTCGTCGTCGACCGGCACGACGCGCAGGACGGCCCCGGTGGTGGCCGCCACCTCTTGCCAGGGAACGAGGTTCGCGTGGTGCTCGGCCTCCGTCACGACGATCTCGTCGCCCGGGCGGAGCGCGAAACGGCGGGCGGCCTCGCCGCCGCGGCCGAGGGTCGCGGCCGTGAAGCCGTGCGCGACCAGGTTGATCGCGTCGGTCGCGTTCGCCGTCCAGACGACCTCGTGGGAGGCGGCGCCCACGAAGCGCGCGACGGTCTCGCGCGCCTCCTCGAACGCCTCGGTCGCGAGGGCGGCGAGGGTGTGCGCGCCGCGGTGCACGGCCGAGTTGTCGGTCTCGAGGAACCGGCGCTCGGCGTCGAGCGCCGAGCGCGGGCGCTGCGCCGTCGCGCCGGAGTCGAGGTAGGCCAGGGGCTCGCCCGAGACCTGCTGCGCGAGGATCGGGAAGTCGGCGCGGAGTCGCTCGACCTCGACGTCGTCGAGGGGGCGGGCGGGAGCGGCGGTCTGTTGCGGTGTCTGAGCTTGCTGCGGTGTCTGAGTCACGGTGTCCCTTCCCGACGATCGTAGCCAGGGCCGGTCGGCGGTCGACGGGGGCAACGACCAGCGTGCCCGTCCTGTTCCCGCACCGCCGCCTCCTGCGCCTTCGTGACGGCGCGTGACGCAGCCACGTGACACCGGCGGGACCGAGGTCCACCATCGGCACATGACGAACCAGAGGATCGAGACCAGCCACGCGGGAAGCCTGCCCCGCACGCCCGAGCTCATCGCGGCCAACGACGCCCGCCGCCTGGCCGACGACGGCCTCACGCTCGAGCGCACGCCCGACTTCGACGAGCTGCTGACCGCCGCGGTGGTCGACCTCGTTCGCCGCCAGCAGGACCTCGGCATCACCGTCGTCGGCGACGGCGAGTACGGCAAGGCCATGACGAGCGCGGTCGACTACGGCGCCTGGTGGTCGTACTCGTTCCAGCGGGTCTCGGGCCTGACCGTCACGGGCGCGGACATCTTCTCTCAGGAGCCGGTGCGCTCGTCGCCGGGGGACGTGCGGCTGACGTCGTTCCCCGACCGGCGCGACTGGACGATCTTCGCCGACGCCTACCAGGACCCGACCTCGGGCATCAGCACCGGCAAGACCGCGACCGCGTTCCCCAGCACCACGGGGCCGCTCGTGTACGTCGGGCAGTCGGCCATCGCCTCCGACATCGCCAACCTCAAGGCGGGGCTCGCGGCGACCGGCGCCGACCCGTCGTCCGGCTTCATCACGTCGCTGTCGCCCGGCAGCGGCGCGCGCATCGCGAACGACTTCTACGCGACCGAGGAGGAGCACATCTGGGCCTGGGCCGAGGTGCTGCGCGAGGAGTACACGGCGATCGTCGAGGCCGGCCTCACGGTGCAGATCGACGACCCGTCGATCGCCGAGAACTGGGACCAGATCGTCCCCGAGCCGAGCGTCGAGGACTACCGCGCCTTCACGCGCATCCGGGTCGAGGCGCTGAACCACGCCCTGCGCGGCCTGCCCGAGGACCAGATCCGGTTCCACCTCTGTTGGGGCAGCTGGCACGGACCGCACACCACCGACATCGAGTTCCGGCACATCGCCGACCTCATGCTCGAGATCACCGCCGGCGCGTACTCGTTCGAGGCGGCCAACGTGCGGCACGAGCACGAGTGGAAGGTCTGGCGCGACCTCGACCTGCCGGCGCACAAGAAGATCATCCCCGGCATCGTGAGCCACGCGACGAACGTCGTCGAGCACCCCGAGCTCGTCGCGGACCGCATCGAGGCGTTCGCGTCGGTGGTGGGGCCCGAACGGGTCGTCGCCTCGACCGACTGCGGGCTCGGCGGACGCATCCACCCGCAGATCGCCGTGGCGAAGCTCGCCGCGCTCGGCGAGGGCGCGCGCATCGCGAGCTCGCGGCTGTTCGGCTGAGCACACGGACCAGAGGAGGCGCACGGTGAGCCAGGCACACCCGCGAGCAGACCACGACCGGCACGGGTTCACCACCGAGCAGGTGCACGGAGGCGCGGCGACCGACGGCGACTTCGGCGCCCGCGTCTCGCCGATCCACCTCAGCGCGGGCTTCGTCTTCGACGACTTCGCCCAGGCCAGGGACCGCTTCGCCGGCGACGACCCCGGCTACGTCTACACCCGGAGCGGCAACCCCACCACGGCCGCGGTCGAGCGCCGCCTCGCGCTGCTCGAGCACGGCACGGACGCGCTGCTCGTCGGCACCGGGCAGGCGGCGATCACGGTCGCCCTGCTCGCACTGCTCGAGGCGGGCGACCACCTGGTCAGCGCGAGCAGCATCTACGAGGGCACGCGCGGCATCTTCGTTGACAACTTCGCCCGGCTCGGCATCGACGTCTCGTTCGTCGACGACGCGGGCGACCCCGAGGCGTGGCGACGGCTGATCCGTCCCGAGACGAAGCTGCTCTACGGCGAGCCGATCCCGAACCCGAAGAACGACCTGCTCGACGTGGCCGCGATCGCCGGGGTGGCCCACGAGGCGGGTCTGCCGCTCGTCGTCGACAACACGCTCGCGTCGCCGTACCTCTGGCGTCCCCTCGACGACGGGGCCGACCTCGTGGTGCACTCGGCGAGCAAGTTCCTCGCGGGGCACGGCACCGCCCTCGGCGGCGTGGTCGTCTCGGGCGACGCGTTCGACTGGACCGGGGTCGACGCGGGCGGCGCGCCGCGGTTCCCGCACCTGGTCGAACCGCGTCGTGCGCTGGCCGGCGTGAGCTACACGGAGCGGTTCGGGGCGCGGGCGGCGCTCGCCTACGCCCGCGAGGTCGTGGCCGCCCGGATCGGGCCGGCGCCCTCGCCGTTCAACGCGTTCCTCATCCAGCAGGGCGTCGAGACCCTCTCGCTCCGCGTCGAGCGGCACTCGGCCAACGCCCTCGCCGTCGCCACGTGGCTCGAGCAGCAGCACGAGGTCGAGTCCGTCGACTACGCGGGCCTCCCGTCGAGCCCGCACCACGCCCTGGCCGAGCGGTACCTGCCCCGGGGCGCGGGCAGCGTCTTCTCGTTCACGCTGCGCGGCGGGATCGCGGCGGCCGAGCTGTTCGTCGACGCCGTCGAGCTGGTCAGCCGCATGACCCACCTCGGCGACGTCCGGTCGCTGATCCTGCACCCGGGCACGACGACGCACGCGCTCCGCACGCCGGACGAGCAGCGGGCCGCCGGCATCTGGCCCGGGCTGCTGCGGCTGTCCGTCGGCATCGAGGACGTCGACGACCTGCTCCGCGACCTCGAGCGCGGCCTGGAGGCGGTGCGCCGGGGGCCGACCGTCTCGGGGCAGGGAGCCGAGCGGCCGGCCGGCACCGCGCCTCCTCGGCTGCACCCGGCCGCCGCAGAGGAGGACGCGGCGTGACCCGGCCGCAGCACTTCGGCTGGTTCTTCTCCCGCGGCTTCGGCCCGCAGGGCTGGGGCCACCCGTACCGGGAGTGGAACCACGACTGGACGAAGCCCGCGCTCTACCAGCAGTCGGTGCGCGAGCTCGAGCAGGCCGGCCTCGACCTGGTGATCATGGAGGACGCGCTGTCGCTCGGCTCGCCCGAGACCCTCGACCTGCGCGTCCGGGGCGCCTACGGCGGTCCGAAGCACGACCCGCTCATGCTGGCGCCCTACCTGTTCGCCGCGACGTCGCGCATCGGCATCGCTCCGACGATCAACGCCGGCGCCTACCCGCCGTACCTCGCCGCGCGTCAGTTCGCGACCCTGGCCCACCTCAGCGACGACCGCTTCGGCCTCAACCTCGTCACCGACACCGGCAGCGCCCGGCACTTCGGCCTGCCCGCGCTCGGGCACGACGCCGCCTACGACCGTGCCGACGAGTGGATGGCGGTCGTCCGACGCCTGTGGCACAGCTGGGGCGAGGAGGCGCTGGTCGCCGACCCGGGCACCGGTCGCTTCGCCGACGGGGCGGCGCTCGACGCGTTCCGGCACGTGGGCGAGCACTTCGACGTCGCCGGCCCGCTCAACGCGGTGCCGTTCGAGCGCGGCGACCCGGTCGTCGTCTCCCCTGGCGGTTCGGCTCGCGGCCTCGCGTTCGCGGGCACGCAGTCGGACGTGCAGCTGGCCCTCGCGCCGCTGGACGCGGGGAGCGTGCGCGACTACCGCGCACGCATCCTGACGGCGGCAGCCGAGCGAGGGCGGACGCCGTCGGACATCCGCGTGCTCTTCGTCGTCAAGCCCGAGATCGTGCCGAGCCGCGAGGAGGCGCTCCGGGTCGTCGAGGCGTCCCGGCACCCGTCCGACGACGTGCTGGAGGCGATCGCGCTGGGCCAGTCGAGCGACCTCGAGACCGACCTGACGACGCTGGACCTCGACCGGACGGTCGACCCGGCGATCTTCGGCGAGCACGTCTCGCACGGCTCGGTCAAGGGCCTGCTCGGCGGTGCCGGGTCGTTCGCGGACGCCACCCTGCGCGATCTGCTCACGGTCAAGGCGCGCAAGGGGCTCGTCAGCGAGCGGGCCGGGTTCGTCGGGACGGCGGACGAGTTCGCGGACTTCGTCGAGGAGCTCGGCGACGACGGCGGCAGCGACGGGATGATCTTCTCGGGCGACCTGCACCCCGTCACCGTGCACCGGATGCTCGACGAGCTCGTGCCGGTGCTGCGGCGGCGCGGAGTGCTGCGGCAGGAGCTCGGCGACGGCGGCCTGCGGGCCAACCTCTTCGACTTCTAGCGGCGCGAGGTCAGTCGTCGAGGGGCTTGAGCACGCGGCGGAGGAACTGCTGCGTGCGCGGCTCGCGGGGGCGGTTCAGCACCTCGGCGGGGGCGCCGCGCTCGACCACGACGCCGTCGTCCATGAAGACGACCTCGTCGGCGACCCGGCGGGCGAACTCGAGCTCGTGCGTGACGACGACCATCGTCCAGCCCTCGTCGGCGAGCTCCTTGACGACGGACAGGACGTCGCCGACGAGCTCGGGGTCGAGAGCGCTGGTGGGCTCGTCGAAGAGCAGCAGCTCCGGCCGGAGGGCCAGGGCGCGGACGATGCCGACCCGCTGCTGCTGGCCGCCCGAGAGCTCGACCGGCCAGGCGTCGACGCGGGAGGCGAGGCCCACCCGCGCGAGGAGCTCACGGGCCTCGGCCCGCGCCTCCTCGGGGTCACGGCCCTGGACGCGGATCGGCCCCTCGACCACGTTCTGCAGCACGGTGAGGTGCGGGAACAGGTTGAAGTGCTGGAACACCATGGACGACCGGTCCCGGAGGGCGAGCAGGTCGCGCTTCGCGACCTTGCCGCCGAAGTCCACGACCCGGCCGTCGGACAGGGTCGCCCGCCCGGCGTCGGGGACCTCGAGGCTGTTCAGGGACCGCAGCACGGTCGTCTTGCCCGAGCCGGACGGCCCGATGATCGCCACGACCCGGCCGCGCCGCACCTCGAGGTCGATGCCCTTGAGCACCTCCGTGGCGCCGAACGACTTGCGGAGGCCCTCGACGCGGAGGACGAGCGCGGCCGCCTGGCCGGGGCGACCCGGCCGGGCGGAGGCGCCGGACAGGGGCGGGTCAGCGGGCGACATGTCGGTCCAGTCTCTTCTCGAGGGCGTCCTGCCCGAACGACAGCACGAGGCAGATCACCCAGTAGATCAGGGCCGCCTCGAGGTAGATCAGCAGGAACTGGTTCGACACGGTCGCGATCTGCTGCGCCTGGCGGAACAGCTCGACGACGAGGATGACGCTGGCGAGCGAGGTGTCCTTGACGAGGCTGATGAACGTGTTCGACAGCGGGGGCACCGAGACGCGCGCCGCCTGCGGCAGGATGATCCGCCGCAGCGCCAGGCCGCGCGACATGCCGATGGTGTGCGCCGCCTCCCACTGGCCCTTGGGCACCGAGAGGATGGCCGCCCGGATCACCTCGGCCGCGTAGCCGCCGACGTTGAGCGAGAACGCGATGATCGCGCTCGGCCACGGGTCGAGCCGCACGCCGATGGACGGCAGCCCGTAGAAGACGACGAACAGCTGCACGAGCAACGGCGTGCCCCGGATCACCGACGTGTAGAACCGCGCCAGCCCGGACAGCCAGGCGCGCCCCGACAACCGCATCATCGCGACGACGAGGGCGATGACCAGGCCGATCGCCATGGAGGCGAGGGCCAGCGGGATCGAGGCGACCAGGGCACCCGACGCGATCGGCCAGAACGCCCGGCCGAAGAGGTCGAGTGAGGACTGCACGTTACTCGCTGACGTCCTGGCCGAAGTACGTGGAGGAGATCTGAGCCAGCGTGCCGTCGGCCTTCAGCTCCGCCAGCGCGTCGTCCATCGCCTGCACGAGGTCGTCGCTGCCCTTGGTCGTCACGAGCGCCGAGCGCGACACGTCGTCGGTCGTCGCCGCGATCTTGATCGCCGCCGCCTGCTCGGGGTTGGTCTTCACGTAGTCGAGGAAGGTGAGCTCGTCGTTGACGGTGGCGTCGATGCGCCCCTGCTCGACGAGGGCGACCGACTGGGCCCAGCCCTCGACGACCTGGACGTCGGCGCCGGCGTCCTTCGCCGTGTCGTAGAAGTTGCTCGACTGCGACTGCGCGGTCGTCTTGCCGGCGAGGTCGGCGAGCGACGTGATCGAGGTGTCGTCGGCGGCGGTCACGACGACGCCGCGGCTGACCGTGTACGGCGTCGAGAAGTCGAAGGTCGCCTCGCGCTCGTCGGTGATCGAGATCTGGTTCGCGACGACGTCGAAGCGACCGGCGTCGAGGCCCGCGAGCAGCGCGTCGAACTGGGTCTCCTGGAAGCTGGGCTCGACGCCGAGCTTCTCGGCGACGGCGGTGGCCACGTCGACGTCGTAGCCGGTCAGGGCTCCCGAACCGCCCTCGTGGTACGTGAAGGGCTGGTAGGTGCCCTCGGTGCCGATGACGAGCACGCCGGCGTCCTGGATGTCGGAGAGGCTCTTCGCCGCGCTGGTGTCCGCCGTGGCGCTCCCGGTCTGCGAGACGACGTCGTCGGTCGAGGCGGGCGCGCACGCCGTCAGCAGCAGGGCTGCGGCGGAGGCGACGCCGACGGCGAGGATCCGGGTCGTGCGGGAGAGGCGGGGAGTCGAGAACGTCACGGGTGATCTTCCTGGTCGATGAGCTGCCCGGGTCTGCCGGGCCTCCGACCCTAACCGCGCAGGCGCGGCGGTGATTCCCCGTGTCGTCTCGTGACGTCGGCGAGGGCGCTCGGGTCAGCGTCGGCGGGCGGCGAGGGCGCCCGGCAGGTCGACGCCCGAGCCGGCGTCGAGCCGGAGATGCTCGTGGGCGACGCGGTCGGCGGACAGCGCCACGAGGCTGAGCGAGAGCGAGCCGAACCAGGTGCCCTGCAGCAGGTCGGCCCGGACCAGCGCCTCGTCGTCGGACAGCGGCAGCCCACTGCTCTCGCGCAGCAGGTCGAGCCACGGCCGCCAGCTGCCCTCGTCCTGCTCGGGCAGCGGGCCCACCGGTGCGGCGACGCCCCGGAACCGGGGCAGCCAGCGCGCCACTCGGGCCACCTGGTCGTCGTCGGGCGCACCGTGCGTGAGGACGTGCACGCCCGGCGAGAGCGGCACGCTCGCGAGTCGGTCGCCGTCCCAGCTCGTGTGGACGGCTCCGGAGGCGTCGGCCGAGAGGAGGTTGAAGGTGCGGGTCGCGGGACGTCCGCTGGGCAGCTCTCCGGCGGCGGCCGCCTCGAGCGGCAGCGCGCCGCGGGTGCGCCAGCCCCCCTCGGGGACCGGCGGCTGCTCTCGCCGGTTGAGGACGACGGAGGCGCGGGCCGGCCCGGTCGCCGTGGCCAGCCAGGCTCCCCCGGCCTCGCGGTCGTGCAGGCCCTCGACGCGGTCGCCGAGCTTGGGCCACCAGGCGGCGGGCGGATCCCAGGGGCGGTCGGCCGACTCGTCGCGGAGCCCGAGGAACACCACCGGCCACTCGGCGCCGGGAGCGACGGACACGACGACGGTGCACACGGTGCGGCCTCCTCCGGCACGATCCGTCGGGATGCGGCATCGTGGTGGCTGCAACGCTACCCGCCGACGGGCACCAGCTCGGCGGCCGACCGACAGGGGCACCACCGTGACCGACAGCACCGCCGCCGCCGCCGACGCCGCAGGAGAAGCCCACATCGCAGCAGCCGCAGCCGCAGCCCACGACGCGGTCGGCGCCGACGCCCGCCGGCTGACCGTCGTCGTCGGCATCTGCGGCGGCATCGCCGCCTACAAGGCCGTGTCCGTGGTGCGCGAGCTCGTGCTGCGGGGCCACGACGTGCACGTCGTCCCCACGGAGGCGGCCCTCCGGTTCGTCGGCGCCCCCACCCTCGAGGCGATCAGCCGCAACCCGGTGCACACCTCCGTCTTCGACGACGTCGCCCAGGTGCGCCACGTCGCCCTCGGCCAGCAGGCCGACCTGATCCTCGTCGCGCCGGCGACCGCGCACACCCTCGCGAAGCTCGCCCACGGGCTGAGCGACGACCTGCTCGGCACGACCGTCCTCGCGAGCACGGCGCCGCTCGTCGTCGCGCCCGCGATGCACACGCAGATGTGGCAGGCGGCCTCGACCACCGACAACGTGGCGCTGCTCCGTGCGCGGGGCGTCGTCGTGGTCGGTCCCGACGAAGGCCCGCTGACCGGCGGCGACAGCGGCCCCGGCCGGCTGAGCGAGCCCGGCGTGATCGTCGACGCGGCGCTCGCGGTCGTCGCGGGCCGGGCCGAGGAGGCGCGGCGGCGTGACAGAGCCGGTCGCGACCTCGTCGGCCGCGTCGTCGTCGTCACGGCCGGCGGGACGCGCGAGCCCCTCGACCCCGTGCGCTGGCTCGGCAACCGCTCGAGCGGCAAGCAGGGCCTCGCCGTCGCCCGCGAGGCCACGGCCCGTGGCGCCCGCGTGGTCTTCGTCGCGGCCCACGTCGACGACGAGGTCGCGGCTGCGGTCGCGCAGCTGGCGGGCGTCGAGGTGCGGACCGCCGGCACCGCGACCGAGCTGGACGTCGCCACCACGACGGCGGCCGAGGAGGCCGACGTCGTCGTGATGGCGGCCGCGGTCGCGGACTGGACGCCCGCCTCCGTCGCCGACGCCAAGCTGAAGAAGGACGACGCGGGCGACCGACTCACCCTCGACCTGGTGCGCACCGTCGACGTGCTGGCCGGCCTCGTGGCACGGCGCCGGACGGGCCAGGTCGTCGTGGGCTTCGCCGCCGAGACCTCGACCGGGCGGGACGACCTGATCGCCCTGGGCCGCCGCAAGCTCGCGCGGAAGCCCGCCGACCTGCTCGTGCTCAACCAGGTCGGCTGGGCCGAGGGCTTCGGCCGGGACGAGTCCGTCGCGGTCCTGCTCGGTCGGGAGGGCGCCGTCGTCGGGGAGTCGAGCGGCACCAAGGCGGACACGGCGCGCGCCCTGCTCGACGCCGTGGTCAGCCTGCTCGGCGCTGCTTCAGCCACACCACGAGCGTGAAGCTGAAGACGACGAGCACCATCCACGACCCGATCTTGCTGGGGTGCACGATCGACCAGCCGTCGACCTGGGAGGCGTAGGTCCACGCGCCCATCAAGGTCGCCGCGTTCTCGGCGACCCAGATGAAGAAGCCGATCAGGGCGAAGGCGACGAGCAGGGGCATCCTCCGGTCGCGGCCCCGCACCCGGAACGTCACCCCCTTGCGTCCCAGCAGCACGGCGGCCACGCCGAGCAGCGCCCAGCGCAGGTCGACGACCCAGTGGTTCGTGAAGAAGTTGACGTAGAAGGCGAGCGCGAGGGCGAGGGTCGGCAGCATCCGCAGCCGGTCGACCCGCAGGTCGAGACGCCGCCAGGCCTGGCAGACGTAGCTGCCCACCGCCGCGTACATGAAGCCGCTGTAGAGCGGGACGTCGCCGATCCGCAGCACGCCCGGCTCGGGGTACGACCACGACCCGACCGCCACCTTGAACACCTCGAGACCGAGGCCGAGCAGGTGGAACAGGCAGATCACGACGAGCTCGTCACGGGTCTCGAGCCGGGTCGCGACGAAGACGACCTGCACGAGCACGCACCAGACCAGCATCGCGTCGTAGCGCGGCAGCCCGAGGTCGACGACGCTCGTCAGGGCGAGGCCCGCGAGCACGGCCACGGCGAACGCGCACGACAGCGCCTGCTGCACGCCGAACGCGACGAGGTCGCGACCGGCCTCGAGGAGGCGGTCGGCGCCTCCTGCTCGGCTGCCCGCCACGGATCGTGCACCGGTCACGACGACCTCCCACGACACCGAGGGTCGGCGTCGGGTCGACGCTACGAGCAGCGCACCCGACGGCGCGTCGTCCTCGGGGAGCATCTCGCTCCTCCGCGGTGAGGAGATCGACACGTGTCGCCGGTGGGGGACGTCGACCGCCGACCGGGGGACGACGACTTGCGCGTTAACCTGCGTGCGACACAATGCCCTCGTGAGCAAGAAGATCGACGCAGCCCTCAAGTCCCTCGTCAAGGCCCTCGAGCACCACGGCGAGGTGATGAGCGACCGTCCCGTGAGCGCCAAGCGCGCGGGCCGCGCCACCGAGAAGGTGCGTCAGGCCGCCTCCGCCTACACCCAGGTCGTCGCCGACAAGACGGGCCAGCCGAACCCCTTCGTCGACTTCCTCGACCCCGAGACCGTGCAGTCGCTGCGCGGCGAGCGGGACGCCATCGCCACGAAGAAGACGAAGAAGCACGACGACTAGCGGGCACGCCGCGGCGGCCCGGCCGCCGTGGCCCTGCCCTCGGACGTGCCCGCCGCAGCCGCAGCCGCAGCACCGGCCGCAGCGTCAGTCGATCGCGGCGACCGCGACGGCCCGCGCCGTGATGGCCAGGCAGACGGTGTCCCCGACGGCGCGCCGCCGGTCGGCCCGGTGGTCGAGGGTGATGAGCACGTCGCCCGCCGTCCGCACGACGGTCCGCACGGTGGCCCCGCGGAACGACACCTGCTCGACCGTGCCGGCGAGGCCCCGGTCGGCGAACACCACGTCCTCCGGCCGCACGTAGGCCCAGACCGGGCCGTCGGCGCAGACCCCCACGGCCGGCACCTCTCCCCCGGGCAGGCGGACCCGACCCGAGACGACCTCGGAGCGCAGCCGGTTGCTCGTCCCGACGAACTCCGCGACGAACTGCGTCGCCGGCGTCGCGTAGAGCTCCTCGGGGGCACCGATCTGCTCGATGCCGCCGGCGTGCATGACCGCCACGCGGTCGGCGACCGCCAGCGCCTCCTCCTGGTCGTGGGTGACGAACAGCGTCGTGATCGACAGCTCGCGCTGGATGCGTCGGATCTCGTCGCGGAGCTGGACGCGCACCTTCGCGTCGAGGGCGCTGAGCGGCTCGTCGAGCAGCAGGACGCGCGGCCGGGTGACGAGGGCGCGGGCGAGGGCGACACGCTGCTGCTGGCCGCCCGACAGCTGGTGCGCGTACCGGGAGCCGAGGTCGCCGAGCCCGACCAGGTCGAGCATCTCGACAGCGCGCCGTGCCCGCTCGGCCCGGGCCACGCGTCGCATCCGCAGGCCGAACTCGACGTTCTGCTGGACCGTGAGGTGCGGGAACAGCGAGTACGCCTGGAACACCATCCCGACGTCGCGCCGGTGCGTCGGGACGCCGACGACGTCACGGCCGTCGATCGAGACGGTCCCGCTCGTCACGGCCTCCAGCCCGGCGAGGCTGCGGAGGGCGGTGGTCTTGCCGCAGCCCGACGGCCCGAGCAGGGCGACCAGCTCGCCGGCACCCAGGTCGAGGTCGAGGCCCGTCAGGGCGCGGTGGCCGGCGTACTCCTTGACCACGGACCGGAAGGCGACGGTCGCGCCGGCGGCACCGGTCGTCGAGGAGGCGGCGGCGGGCCGGTCGGGCAGGGTGGCGGTCACGAGAGGGCCTTCCGGGAGGTGGAGGAGGGGGCGGCGGGACGCGCCGTGCCGACGGAGCCGACCCGGCCCATCACGACGAGCAGCACGAACGCGAAGGCGAGTGCGAGCAGGGCGACGATCACGGCGGCGAACGGGTCGCTGCGGCTGATCTGGACGAGCGAGGTCTGCAGGGTGACGCGGTTCAGCAGCGACGAGATCGTGTACTCGCCGAGCACGACGGCGACTGTGATGAAGGCGGCGGCGAGCAGCCCGCGACGGAGGCTCGGCACGACGACCAGCACCAGGGTCGAGAGCCAGCTCGAGCCGAGGGTCCGCGACGCCTCGGTCAGGGTCCGCAGGTCGGTCGCCGCGAGGTCTGACTGCACGGCCCGGTAGGCGTAAGGCAGCACGGTGACCCCGTAGGCGAGGGCGAGCGTCCAGGCCCCCGAGCCGAGGAGGCGCGCCACGACCGAGTAGACAGGCGCGAGCCCGACGACGAGCACGATCGCCGGCACCGTGATCGGCACGAGGCAGACGAACTCGAGCACGCGCGACAGGCGCGGGTACCGCAGGTGGACGAGCACCATCGCGGGCACCAGCATCACGAGGACGAGCACCGCGGTGACGACCGCGAGCACGAGGCTGTTCGTGACGCCCTCGACGAGGTTGCGGTAGGCACGGCCGTTCTCCGGGTCGGCCAGGGCGAGCCAGTGGCCGAGGTCGTGGCCGGTGCCGTCGGCGCTCCGCAGCGAGAAGGCGATCATGGCGGCGATCGGCACGGCGAAGACGAGGCCGATGACGACGAGGGCGGCGCGGCGGGCGGCGGGCGACGCGGCGCCGGGGCCGCTGCCGCGGGTCGTGCCGCGGCCGGCCGCGCTCATCGCGTCCACCGGTCGGTGCGGCGCTGCAGCAGGGAGTAGCCGACCATGAGCACGACCATCACGAGCACCATCCCGAGGGCGAGCACGCCCGCGACGTTCTCCCGGCCGAGCACCGTCTCGCTGACGAGGGCGGCGCGGATCTGGAGCGGCACGATCTGCGAGCCCTGGCTGATCAGGGCCGCCGCGGTCGCGTAGGACGAGAACGCGTTGGCGAAGAGGAGGAGCAGGCTGCCGGTGAAGGCGGGCGCCAGCACCGGGACGACGACGCGCACCAGGTGCTGGCGGGGCGTCCCGCCCAGGGTGGCGACCGCCTCCTGCCACTGGGGCTTGAGGCCGGTCACCGCGGGCATGAAGGTGATGACCATCAGCGGCACCTGGAAGTACAGGTAGGGCAGGAGGAGACCGGGGACCTCGTAGATCCACGCCCCGCCGGCGAAAATGTCGACGCCCGCCCGGGTCAGCAGCAGCTGCGTCACGACGCCCTGGATGCCGATCGTGGCGGTGAAGGCGAAGGCGAGCATCACGCCGCCGAACTGGGCGAGCACGCTGGCGGCGCCGTCGACGAGGCTGCGGACGAGCCCGTCGGGGCGGAGGGCGGTGAGGCCCCAGCAGACGACGGCGCCGACGACCGCTCCCCCGACGGCGGTGATGCCCGAGACGAGGAACGAGCTGGCGAAGGTGCGCAGCACGACGGGGTCGCCGAGCGCCGTCAGGGTCGACAGCGTGGGCCGGCCGTCACCGTCGACGAGGCCGGTGCCGAGCGCGAGCAGGCACGGCAGCACGAGGAACGCCAGCACGTACAGCACGAACGGCGTGAGCCCCCACCACGCCGCCGGACGGCGCCGGACCCTCGTGGGCGCGACGCCGTCCGGGGTGACGGAGGCCTGGGGGACGGTCTCCGCCAGGGTGGTCACGATCAGCCGATCGCCGCGGCCCACGACTGCGCGAGCAGGGCCGAGGCGGCCTCGGTCTGCTCGCTCGTCAGCTGCACGGTGTCCTCGGGCTGCTCGCCGACGGCGTCCAGGGCGTCCTGGTCGACGGTGCCGGCCTCGACCATCGCGGCCAGGCGGACGGGGTAGGCGCCGGCAGCGAGGTACAGGTTCTGCGCCGTGTCGCCCATGATGAACTCCTGCCACAGGCGCGCGGCGGCCGGGTGCGGCGCGTCCACGTTGATCGCCTGGTTGTAGTAGCTGGCGAGGGCCGTGCCGGGCAGGACGGCAGTCTTCCAGTCGCGGCCGCCCGCGTCGGCCGCGGCGGCGAGGTTGTTGTAGCTCCAGTCGAAGACGACGGGCGTCTCCCCCGAGGCGATCGTCGCCGGGGTCGGGTCGGTCGGCAGGAAGTTGCCGGCGTCGGCCAGCTGGCCGAAGAAGTCGACGCCCGGCTGCACGTCGTCCGCGCTGCCGCCGTCCTGCAGGGCGGCCCACTCGACGGCGGCCGCGGCCGCGCCCGCCTGGGTCGGGTCGCCGTTGATCGCGATCTTGCCCTTGTAGTCGTCGCCGAGCAGGTCGTCGAGGCTGGTGGGCTCGGGGACGGCGTCCGCGTCGTAGCCGACCGACATCAGGCCCGTGTAGTCGTAGACCCAGGTGCCGTCGACGTCCTTGTGGTCGTCGGCGATGTCGTCCCACGTGGTGACCTTGTAGGGCGCGAACTGGTCGGTGTTCGCCAGCGCGACGGCCGAGCCGAGGTCGAAGACGTCGGGGGCGCCGTCCTGCCCCGCCAGGTTCTGAGCCGCGGTGATCTCCTCGGCGCTCGACACGTCGGGGCTGTCCGAGTTGACGGTGATGTCGTACTCGGCCTCGAAGGCGTCGATGATCTTCCCGTAGTTGGCCCAGGTGTCGGGCAGGGCGATGACGTTGAGCTCGCCCTCCGCCTCGGCGGCGGCGACGAGGGCGTCCATCCCGCCCAGGTCGGCGGCGCTGGTCGCGGTGGCGGCGTCGGTGTCGGAGGCGCCTGCCGCGTCGGACGCGTCGGCGGAGGCCGAGCAGCCGGTCAGGCCGAGGGCGAGGGCGCCGAGGGCGGCGGCGGCGGCGAGGTGTCGCTTGTCGATCACGGGTGGGTCCTCCTGGTGCTCGGCCGCCGGTCGCGTTCTGGGGATCAGCTCGCGGAGGGGCGTCGGTCGGCCTGCGTGCACGGTAGGGAGGCCCGGCGTCGGTCCGGGGGGCACCGGGTGGAGCGCGGGTGAACGGTCGATGGCGCGCGGGCCTGCGGCCGCCGGGCCTGCCCGCCCCGGGTCAGCCCCAGCCGCCCAGGTAGGCCGCGAGCGACGGCTCGCCCTCGACGCGCTCGCACCAGGTCGCGGCGAGGCGGCGGGTCTCGAAGAGCTCCTCGGTGCCGTGCAGGAGGGCGCGGGCCTCGGCCCGGCTCGAGCGGACGCGCAGGACCGGACCGCCGCCTCCTTCGCCCGGTGCGCCGTCCTGACCGTCGCTGGTCGCCCCCTCCGTGACCTCGACGGTGCCGAGGGCCCCGACGCCGACCGACGAGACCGCCTCGAGCAGGGGGACGGCGTCGCGGACGCGCACCGGGGCAGGCAGGTCGACGGTCACCCGCGCCGTGCGCGTCGCCCGGGCGGCGGCCTCGTCCGAGGCGCCCACGACCCGGGCGTCGGCGGCGAAGACGGACACGTGCTCGTCGGGCACCACGACGACGGAGCCGGGCAGCGCGGCCAGGACGGTGTCGACGCAGAGCCAGGCGGTGCCCGCCGAGGGCGCCGCGGCGAGCCGCACCAGCACGTCGGGGGTCGCCCCGCGCAGTCCCCGCGGCCGCGACCCCTCGACGGGGACGAGCCCGCTGAGCACGAGCGTCTCGCCGTTCTTCTGCCGCTGGCGGTCGACCGAGTCGCGGCCGGCCCAGTCCGGGCCGTCGTGCCAGGCGACGGCGGCGGGCTCGTGGGCGAGGAGCGCGCCCCCGCGCCAGGCACGCCAGGCCCACTCCCAGTCCTCGCCGCCGTAGGTCGTGAAGTCCTCGTCGAAGCCGCCGACCGTCTCGAGGAACGACCGGGAGCACGCGAGCACGGCTCCGATGACGTGTCGGTACGAGCGGTCGTCGGCATCGAGCAGGTCGCGGCTGCCGCGGTAGGCCTCGTCGAGCCAGCGCGGTGCGGGCAGCTCGTGCCGTGGCCCCTCCTGCTCGACCGGGGCGTCGACGGCGACGCCGGTGAAGTCGGCGTGCCGGCGCGTGCCGACGACGACGGCCTCCGACGCGAGGGCGGGCAGCCTCGACATGGCCGTCACCCAGCCGGGCTCGGGCGCCGTGTCGGCGTCGAGGAAGCAGATCACCTCGCCCGTCGACGAGCGCACCCCGAGGTTGCGGGCGGCCGAGAGGCGGAAGCCCTCGTCGGCCTGGACGACCAGCCGCACGCCGGCCGGCACCCGGGGCGTCTCGGGCGAGCCGTCGTCGACCACGACGACCTCGAGCAGCTCCGCCGGGTGGTCCTGCCGCGCGAGGGCGGCGAGGGTCCGGTCCAGCTCGGCCTGCTGGCGGTAGTGGGCGACGACCACGGAGACGGTCGGCAGCGGGTCGGGCACGAGGCCGTCGAGCAGGTCCCAGCGGTTGCCCGGGACTCCCCTGGGCTGCCTAGGGGGCCTCGCGGGCGCCTCCTCGTCTCGTCGCTCGTCGGTCACGACGTCGCTCCCCTGCGCTCGCGGCCGGCCTGGTCGCGGCCGGGCCGCTCGCGTCCGGACCACCACGCGAGGTACGCCGCCGCGACGTCGTCGATGTCGGGCGCTGTCCGGGCGTGGGGAGCCAGCCAGGTGGACCCCGGGTCGGCGACGGCCCGCGCGACGGCCTCGGCGAGGGCGTCGGGGTCGTCGTCGATCAGGGTGAGGGTGCCAGGCCGGAGCGCCGCCATCTCGCGGGAGTACCGCGTGTCGGGCACGATCGGGCGTCGCCCGGCGCCGATCCAGGTCGCGATCGAGCCCGACGCCGAGACGTGCCGGTGCACGGCGACCGGCACGGAGGCGCGGCGGCAGCGGTCGAGGAGCACCGCGTCGTCGAGGTACCCGGTCACGTCGAGGACGACCCCGAGGGAGGCGGCGTCCGACACGAGCTGGTCGGTCTCGGCCTCGTGCCCCGCGCTGGCACGGCCGAGCGCGGTGACGCGCAGCGACCCTGCCGCGTCGTCCCCGCGGGCCCGCAGCCGGGCGACGGCGTCGACGAGCTCCGCGTGGCCCTTGCCGGGGTAGACGAAGCCGATGACGGCCGCGGTGCCGTCGGGCGCGGGCCGTCCGGTCAGCGGCGGGGCGAGGTCGACGGGGAGCGGGACGACGCCGGGTCGCACCCCGTCGGTCGTGTGCTCGGCGAGCAGCAGCGCCTCGTGTTCGCTGTTGACGACCGTGCCCGCCGCGGCCTCGACCACCCGCCGGTAGCAGTCGCCGCGCCGGACGAGGTTGCGCTCGCCGTCGGACGGCTGGGGCAGGTCGTGCAGGGTGACCGTCAGCGCGACCCGGCCGGCGAGGTCGACGAGGCGGTCCGCGGCCGCCTCGGGCGACGACGCCCACAGCCGGTCGGTGAAGTGCAGGTGGGCCGAGGCGGGCGGCCTGGGCCTGGTCAGGTCGTCCGGCGACACCACGAGTTCCCGGCCCGTGCGGTGGGCGACCGCGTCGGCGACGCGCCGGGCGAGGACCGTCACGCCGTGCTGCGGGTCGTCGGTGACGACGAGGGCGGGCACAGGAGAGACGTCCGGTGCGTCCGGGAGCCCGGCGCTCACGCGAGCCCCAGCAGCGCCAGGGAGTCGGCGTGGCGGGCGAGGCCGGCGTCGACGACCTGCGGCTCGCGCTCGTACCACCGGAGGTGCGCCTCCCGGACCTCCTCGCGGGGCACACGGGTGCCCTCGACGATCCAGTGGTCGGTGGCCTCGTCGTCGAGCCCGAAGGCGTCGACGACCGCCTGCAGCCGGGGCGCGTGGACGCTGTCGAGCAGCTGCCGCCCCGGGTCGACGACGTGCTCGGGCAGCCCCAGGCGATCCCGCACGCGGGACGCGAGCGCCGTCCACACGGGGTTGCCCGGGTGGTTGAGGGTGCGCATCTGGGCGAACGACGGCTCGTCGAACAGGTCGGACGCGACCACCGCGTCGTGCGCCTGCTCGCGCTTCCGGAGCTCGTGCAGCGAGAGCGCGGCGACCGACCGGACCGCCTCGGCGTCCATCCGCGGGACCGGGGGCGTCGTGCCGTCGCGCCGGGCGGCCGCCTCGGCCAGCACGACGAGGTCGTGGTAGTCGACCAGCGGCGGCACCAGCGACGGGTCGTGCGGCGGCCGGACGATCGCCGACGTCGGGTAGAGGCCCGCGAAGCGGACGACGGGCACGGCGACGACGCGTGCCCCGGCGCCGAGACGGGCCGTCAGCTGCCGCGTGCCGAGCGGCAGGTCGTGGTAGTCGTCGCGCACCGGCTGGGAGACCAGCACGGAGGCGCGGGCCAGCCAGCGGTCCAGGTGCGGCAGGTCCGCGGTGACGAGCTCGTGAACAGCAGGTGTCCGGACGGTGCGGAGGCCGCCCCCGTCGAGTGCGACCCGAAGCGACTCGGCCTGGCAGTTGCCGATCACGACGGCGACGGGACCGTCGCCCTCGGGCTCGCCGAGACCGTAGAAATGCCCGTAGTGCCGGGTGCGGCCGTCGATGGCCGGGGTGTGCTGGGTCATGGTGCCTCTCCGTGGCGTCCCTCGAGAGGCGGACGCGACGATCCCATCGTGCTGGATGCGGGGCCGTCAGGGCCAGCATCCGCGAGCGGGCACGGGGGGCCCCCACGGTCTATGGTGCAGGGAGGCCGCTCCCATCGGCCCCCTCCCTCGACGCGAACCGGGCCCCCGGTCTCCCCAGGGTCCCCGAGTCGCCCCGGCTCACCTCCCGACGGTCTCCCCCGACCGTCGTGCCCCGCCTGAGCCGAGGAGGCCCGATGATCGACACCCCGCCGCCCGCCCGCGACGCCCTGCGCGTCGCGTCCGTGCCCGCCGGCCACCCTTACGTGCGCCACCTCCAGCCGGTGGACGACTCCGCCGTGGCCCGGGCCGTGGTCCGTCTCGCCGACCCGCTGCCCGACCCCTCGGAGCCCGCGCGCTGGTGGCCGCCCGTCGTGCTCGACGCCGGCTGGATCGCCGAGCACGCCGCCGAGGTCGACGTGCTGCACGTGCACTTCGGCACGGAGTCGTACGACCTCGCGCACCTCCGCCGCGTCGTCGACGCCGCCCGTGCCGCACGGCTGCCGATCGTCCACACCGTGCACGACCTCGTCAACCCGCAGCTGGTCGACCAGGAGCCGCACCTCGCCCACCTGGGCCTGCTCGTCGCCGAGGCCGACGAGCTGCTCACGCTGACGGAGGGTGCCGCCGAGGAGGTCGAGCGCACCTTCGGACGCCGGCCCGTCGTGGTGCCGCACCCGCACCTCCTTCCCCTCGACTCGGTCGCGCCGACCGGGACCGCGCACGACGACGTCGTCGTCGGCGTCAGCCTGCGCGACCTGCGACCCAACGTCGACGGACCGGGCTCCGTGGCCACCCTGATCGCGGCCGCCGGGCTGCTGGCCGAGGCCGGTCGGCCCGTCGCCGTGCGGGTCGACGTCAACGAGCGCGTCCGCGACGCCGCGGCGCTCGCGGAGGTGCGGGCCCTGGTCGCCGACGCGCCCGGTCACCTCGACGTCTCGCTCGCGGTCCACCCGCGGCTGGACGACGACGAGCTCGCGGAGTCGCTGGCCGACCTCGACGTCGTCGTGCTGCCGTACTCGCACGGCACCCACTCCGGCTGGGTCGAGCTGAGCTGGGACCTGGGCGTGCCCGTCGCGGCGCCCCGGGTCGGGCACGTCGCCGACCAGCACCCCGCCGCCGGGGACACCGCGTCCTTCGACGCCGGCGACGCCGGTCAGCTGGCGGCCGCCGTCTCGTCGCTCGTGCGGCCGCGCGGAGACGCGCCGGCCCGGCCCGGCTCGGCGACCCGACGGGCCCTCGTGGCGGAGCGCCGGGAGCAGCGACGGGCCCAGCGCGACGCGATCGCGCAGGCGCACCTCGCCGCCTACGAGCGCGCCGTCGTCACGGCGGCGGCCCGTCGTGCGTCCGGCGCCACCGAGCCCACCTCGTCCGCCCGACCCTCGGAGCTGGTCTCGTGACGGCCCTGTCCGGGACGGGCACCGCCTCCTCGGGGGCCGTGCTCGTCGAGCCGGCGCGCACGGCCGCGCGTCCGCGGCGCATCGTCGTCGTGGCCCCCCTGCGCTACCCGATCGCCGAGCCCCACGCGGGCGGCCTGGAGTCGAGCGTGTGGCACCAGGTGCGCGTCCTCCGCTCCCGGGGGCACCAGGTGCTGCTCTGCGCGGTCGAGGGCAGCGACCACCTGCGCGGCGGGCCTGCCGAGTTCTCGCTCCCCGCCGTCCACTGGGACGACCCGGCCGACGCCACCGACTCGACCTATCCCGACGGCTACCTCGACGTGGCCGTGCCTGCCCTGCACCGCGCCCTGGACTGGATCCGCGACCACTCCGACGAGATCGACGTCGTCGAGAACCACTCCCTGAGCGGCCACGTGCTCTCGCGGGCCGGCGAGCTCGGCGTGCCCGTCGTCTCGACCCTGCACACCCCGACCTTGCCCGACCTCCTCGAGCACCACCGGGCCGGCGTCGAGCCGCGCAGCGCGTTCCTCGCCGTGAGCGAGCACACCGCGGCCGTCTGGCGGGCCGAGGGGGTCGAGGCGCGCGTGCTGCCGAACGCGGTGGACACGGACCTCTGGCCCCTCGGCCCCGGCGGCGACGACCTGGTCTGGACCGGACGGATCGTGCCCGAGAAGGGTCCGCACCTCGCGATCGAGGCCGCTCGCCTCGCCGGTCGACGCATCGTCCTCGCCGGGCGCGTCGGCGACGTCGACTACCACGAGTCCATGGTCGTGCCCCTGCTGGGGGCGGACGCCGAGCACGTGGGGCCGCTGCGGCAGCCCGAGCTCGCCGAGCTCGTCGGCCGGTCCGCCTGCGCCCTCGTCACGCCCTGCTGGGAGGAGCCGTTCGGGCTCGTCATCGCGGAGGCGCTGTCGACCGGCACGCCCGTCGCCTCCTTCGCGACCGGCGGCGTCCCCGAGGTCGTCGGCTCGAGCATCGGGGCCGGCCTCGTCGCGCGGGACGACGTGGCAGGCCTCGCGCACCTGGCGGCCGGGCTCGCGGCCGAGGCGTCGACGACTCCGGGCTTCCGCCGGAGGGTGCGGGCCGACGCGCTCGCCCGCTTCTCGTTGCACCGCCGTGCCGAGGTGGTCGAGGAGGTGCACGAGGCCCTCGTCGCCGGTCACCTCACCGGTGCCGGGAGGGCCAGGGCCCTGCTCGCCCCCGAGGCCGTCGCGTGACCGCGCGTCCCCTCGTCGGCTGGTACGTCCACCACCACGGTGCCGGCCACCTGACGCGGCTGCTGGCGGTGCGGCCGCACCTCGACGCCGACGTCGTCGTCTTCAGCTCCCTCGCCGCGCCGGCCGTCCTGCCCGAGGGCACGACCTGGCTGCAGCTCCCCCGGGACGACCACGACGTGGTCGCCCCGGACGGCACGACCCGGCCCCCCGGCGACCCCGAGTCCGGCACCGACCCGACGGTGCGCGGGCTGCTGCACTGGGCGCCGCTGCACCACGACGGCCACGCCGGCCGCCTCGCCGCCGTCGCGACCTGGATCGCGCACGCCCGGCCCCGGGCGTTCGTCGTCGACGTCTCCGTCGAGGTCACGCTGCTCGTCCGCCTGCTCGGGGTGCCGCCCGTCGTCGTCGCCCAGCCCGGCGACCGCTCGGACGCCCCGCACGCCCTCGGCTGGGACGCGGCGGACCGCGTCCTGGCGCCCTGGGCCGAGGGACTGCACGTCTCGCCGGCGCTCGACCGCGTCCGGGACAGGGTCCGTCTCGTCGGCGGGATCTCGCGGCACGACGGCCGGGTCGACGGCCCCGGCTCGCCTGCACCCGGCACCGTCCTGGTCCTGGCCGGCGGCGGCTCCGAGGGCCGCGAGGGGCTCGCGCAGCGCGTCGCGGAGGCCTCGAGGGCCACGCCCGCCTGGCGCTGGTCCGTGCTCGGCGGCTCGGCCGACAGCTGGGTCGACGACCCGTGGCCGCTCCTCCGCGGGGCCGAGGTCGTCGTCTCGGCCGCGGGCCAGAACAGCGTCGCCGACCTCGCGGCCGCCGGCACCCGCGCCGTGGTCGTCCCCCAGGACCGTCCCTTCGACGAGCAGCGGACGACCGCGCGTCTCCTCGCCGCCCGCGGGCTCGCCGTCGTGCCCGATCGCGGCCGTGCCGACCACGGCTGGCCCGCGCCCGAGGCGTGGCCCGAGCTGCTCGACCGGGCGCGCGCGCTCGCTCCCGACTGGTCGCTGTGGCAGGTCGACGGCGCCGCCGCCCGCGCGGCCGCGGTGATCGCCGAGGTGGCCCGGTGACGGGGCACCAGCCCGCGCCGACCGTCTCGACGGTCGCGGTCACGCTCTGCTCGGCCGCCCGTCTCGACCACCTCCTGCCGCAGCGCGAGGCCTTGGCGCGCCTCCGGCCGCCGGTTCCCCACGTCGTCGTCTGGCTCGACGAGGCACCGGCGCCCGCGCTGCCCGAGCTGTCGGACGCGCACGTGCTGCACGTCCCGCCGGGGCCCGACGGCCTGCGCCTCGCGGCCGGTCGCAACGCCGGTGCCGAACAGGCGATCGCCCTCGGCGCGTCGCTCGTGGTGTTCCTCGATGCGGACTGCGTGCCCGGCCCCGACCTGGTCGCCCGGTACGAGGCCGCGGCGTCGGCACACCCCGACGCGCTGCTCTGCGGGCCGGTGACGTACCTGCCCGAGGACCACGTCGGCCTCGACGACGACTCGCTCGACGCCGCGACGCGGCCGCACGCGGCGCGCCCCTCGCCCGAGGCCGGCGAGACGGTCGTCGCGGGGCCCGACCAGTACCCGCTGTTCTGGTCGCTCTCGTTCGCCCTCGCGGCCGACACCTGGGCGCGGACGGGCGGCTTCGAGCCCGGCTACGAGGGCTACGGCGGCGAGGACACCGACTTCGCCTTCACCGCCCGGTCGCTCGGCCTCCCGCTCGTCTGGGTCGGCGGTGCGCACGCCTACCACCAGTGGCACCCCACGACGTCGCCGCCCTGGCAGCACCTCGACGACATCCTCCGCAACGGCCGTCGGTTCGCCGAGCGGTGGGGCGAGTGGCCGATGGGCGGCTGGCTCGAGGCGTTCCGCGAAGGAGGCGCCGTGCGCGTCACCGAGGACGGCGGCTGGGAGCGCGTCACGGCCTGAGGCGTCGCAGCCTCCCTCGTCGCACGACCCGCTCCTCCTCGTCACGTGTCGCGTACCCCTCCCGGACCGCCCCCGTCCAGGGGCCACGGAGAAAGGTGACACCAGGCCCGGGGGGATGCCCGGCCACGACGCAAGGAGGAACCATGTACTTCCACGCACAGACCTGGATCAACGACATCGCCGACGGCGAGCCGGACCCCGCGGCCGCCAACGCCCTGCAGGAGGGCCTCGGCGGGCAGTTCGGCGAGATGCGCACCATGATGCAGTACCTCTTCCAGGCCATGAATTTCCGCGGGCCGGCGGCGAAGCCGTACCGCGACCTCATCCAGGGCATCGGCACCGAGGAGATCAGCCACGTCGAGCTGATCGGCACGACCATCTCGCGGCTGCTCGACGGCAGCCCCGACTACACGGGCAAGCTGACCGACCCGCTCGACACCCCGGGCGCCGGCGGGGCCACGCCGTTGAACATCGCCCTGGACACGGGCAACATCCACCACTACCTCGTGGGCGCCCAGGGCGCGCTGCCGGTCGACTCGGTCGGGAACCCCTGGTCGGGCAGCTACGTCTACAACTCGGGCAACCTGCCGCTCGACCTGCTCTACAACCTCATGCTCGAGTCGACGGGCCGGCTGCAGAAGAGCCGCATCTACGAGATGACGGACAACCCCGTCGCCCGCAAGACGGTCGCGTACCTGATCGTCCGCGACCAGGCGCACGAGAACGCCTACGCCAAGGCGCTCGAGACGCTCGGCGTCGACTGGGGCAAGCTGCTGCCGATCCCGAAGACCAACGCGGAGGCGTTCCCCGAGGTCAAGGAGCTGGTCGACCTGGGCCTGCAGAGCAAGCAGTACACCTTCGACCTCGACGGCAAGTCGGAGGCCGGCAAGATCTTCCAGGGCACGTCGCCGTCGGGCGACGGCACCGATCTGTCGTCGACGGAACAAGCGCCGAAGGGCGCGCCCTCGACGATCTCGCCCGAGCGACTCGAGGAGTTCTCCCCCGGCCTCGACAAGGACCTGCTGGCGCTGATCCAGCAGACCGCCGAGATGGAGCTCGCCGACATCGAGAGCTTCTACGGCCCGACCGGCAAGTAGCGGGAACACCGGGGCCGCCTCTCCGCCGAGCGCGGGAGGCGGCCCTCGGTCATCCTGCCCGCAGTCGGGCGTGCTCGGCGGTGCGCTCGCTGAGGAACGAACAGAGCCGGGCGACGGCACTCACCTCGGCCGCCAGTGCCGTGACCTGCGCGGACGTCGCCTCGGCGGCGTGCTCGCGGGCCTCGAAGGTGACCGTCCACTCGGGCGACCCGCCGATCTTGCGGCGCAGGTACACCTCGGTCCCGGACGTCTCGAGACGCAGGACGACGAGCCCGGTGTCGACCGTCGTCTCGTCCCACGACGTGTCCACGGCCTGCGGTGCGGCGGCGTCGACCTGCTCGGAAGTGTGGAACTCGTCGATCCACCCCGTGAGCTCGTCCATCGTCAGTCGCGGCACCGCGGTCTCCTCCTGGGTCGGCGTCGGCTCGTCCCCGCGGACGAGCCCTGTCCGTCCATCTTGCCCTGGTCCCGGGGCGAGGTCCTGAGGAGGCTTTCCCGGCGTGCGCGCGAGAGACCGCTCAGTTCCCAGTCGTCAGAAGACGGCGACCATCATCCCGGCGGTGGTCGCCGGGTGGTCCATGGCGGCCAGGGCGCCGGGCAGGGCGTCGAAGCCGATCGTGACACCGATCGACTCCTCCGGCCGCAGCCGACCCGCGACGACGTCGGCGATCATCGCGGCGTGCTCGCCGACCGAGATGCCGTGGCTGCCCAACAGCTCGAGCTCGTCGGCGATGACCCGGCCCATCGGGATGACGGGGGCGGCCTCGTCGTCGAGGAGGAGCCCCACCTGGACGTGCCTCCCCCGGGGCCGGAGGGAGCGGACCGAGGCGGTGGAGGTGGCGCGGCTTCCGTAGGCGTCGAGCGCGACGTGCGCACCGCCTCCGGTGAGGGTCCGGACGGCGTCGACGGCCTGCTCGTCCATCGGGACGACCTCGGCGCCGAGGGCGGCCGCCCGCTCGAGTGCGGCAGGCGAGATGTCGACGGCGATGACGCGGGCACCGGCGGCGACCGCCACCGCGATCGTCGAGAGGCCGACCCCGCCGCAGCCGAAGACGGCCACCTGTTCGCCCGGCTGGACCCTGGCCCGGTCGTGCAGCGCGTGGTAAGCCGTCCCGAAACGGCAGCCGAGCGCGGCCGCGGCCTCGAACCCGACGGCGTCCGGCAGGGCGATCACGTTGACGTCGGCGTGCGGCACGACCACGGACTCGGCCCACGAGCCGGCGAGGGTGAAGCCGGGCTGCTCCTGACGCGTGCACACCTGCGTTGCGCCCGCGCGGCACTCGTCGCAGGTGCCGCAGGCGAAGACGAAGGGCGCGGTCACGCGGTCCCCGACCGAGACCCGGGTGACGTCCGGGCCCACGGCCCTGACGACGCCGGCGAACTCGTGACCGGGGACGTGTGGAAGGTGCACGGAGTCGTCGTGCCCCTTCCAGGCGTGCCAGTCGCTGCGGCAGACGCCGGTCGCGGCGACCCTGACGACGACGCCGTCGGCCGGCGGGACGGGCTCGGGGAGCTCGACGATGGTCGGGACGGACCCGAAGTGGTCGTACAGGACGGCGCGCATCCCCTGATCCTGGCACCGTCGGGCGACGGCGACCGCGACGGGCGCCGGACACTCGACGCCACCCGCACTCCACGCCACTCGGCCCTCTCCTGCGAGGCGCCGCGAAGCGGGTCAGGATCAGCTCGTGGGCATCTCCCTCGTCGTTGCTCGCTACTCCACGACCTGGAACGTGCTGCTCGGGCCGGCACAGCTCCCGGTGTCGTCGCAGTCGCCGAGGTCCCAGTTCGTGACCGCTGCACAGGCCTCGCCGAGGGGGAACTCGGTGGGCAACGTCAGCTCGACCTGGAAGGACCCGTCGAAGGTCTCCGTCGTGGTGACTGACGACAAGGGGTCGCCGTCTCCTCCGCGACCCGCCCCGACCTTCCATCCGTCGGTCGGCGGCGCGGTGTCGCAGGTGTCCTCCGAGGAGATGGTGACGGTCCCACCAGGGACCGCCCTCACCGGACTCACCTCGATGCGAGGGACGCACGGGCCGTCCCCGAGATGAGCCTGCGGGGACGGGCATGCTGCCCCGCTGGCGAGCACGACGAGGACCAGGGCTGCGGTGACGGGCGTCCTCGGGTGCATGGCCCCGAGCTAGGGTGCGCGTGTCCTCGTCGGCCAGGGCTCGCGACCCGTCCGCCCCAGACCCGCTGCCCGACCCCGCACGGTTCGTCGGCACGGATGACACAGGGGACGTGACCGCTGGGCAGGTCGTCGACGCCGTCACGCGGCGTGGGGACTGCCGGGGCGTCGGTACGGAGGTGTGCCGGGGGCTACCAGGGCTTGCTGCGCCCGATGAGACTCCGGAGGAGAGCCAGGCCGGAGACGGTCGGAAGGAACCAGAGGAATGCGACGAACCCCTCTGTCCCGGTCATGCTCAGGCCTGACGTCCCAGCTGCCAGGAGGGCGAGTCCGACCACGGCCCGCCAGAGGGTCGGGTGCGGTCGCCGTGGCTGGTCCGTCGACGGGTGGAACATCCGTCGTGCGCCCTCTCTCGGGTCGACAGGCCGCCCCGCAGGCAGGCCGGGGCCGTCCACCTCGGTGGCCCGTCCGTCGATCCAAGGGCCAGCACCGACTTCGGGACAGCGGTCGTTCACTGCTCGCTCGACGGACGAGTAGTCCGCTGGCGCGCCTCGGTACATCGTGTCGACGAGGCTGACGTCGAACTCGACGTGGCCGTCCGGCCACAGGGCGTCGTGACGGACCCTCCGGACGGGTCGCCCGGACCGACGCGCGGGCACGGTGAAGGCCGCGGCGCGAACGGCGACAGGTCGCGGGGTCATGGGACGATCTTGGTCCATCACCGAGGCGCCGGCGATCTCCGGCTGAACGCCTCAGCGCCGACTGAGGCCGGTGGGAGGTCACTGCCTGGTCCGCGAGAGCCGGGTGGTCCGGAGGACGAGGAAAGCCCCGGCAGGCCGGGGCTTCGTCGTGCTGGGGGAAGAACGTGGTGGGCGATACCGGACTCGAACCGATGACCTCTTCCGTGTGAAGGAAGCGCGCTACCAACTGCGCCAATCGCCCCTGATCGGGACTCGTCGATACTAGTGGATCTTCTGGCCCGGACGCCATTCGAGGAGGCCGGCAGCGCCTCCGGCAGCGCCTCCGGCGAGGTGTCGAGGAGGCGGCCAAGACACGAACATCTCTCGATTTGTTTTCTGTCCGGGGTCTGGGTAGTGTTCTTCTTGTTCGCAGCGATGCGAAACGAAAGAAACATCGCAGCAATGCGAAACGAAATGCGGATGTGGCGCAGTGGTAGCGCATCACCTTGCCAAGGTGAGGGTCGCGAGTTCGAATCTCGTCATCCGCTCGAGTGTAAAGCTCACCAGAGGGAGTCCACCGATGGTGGCTCCCTCTGGGAGTATCTCATCTGGTGGAGTGGCCGAGAGGCGAGGCACCGGCCTGCAAAGCCGTTCACGCGGGTTCAAATCCCGTCTCCACCTCCATGGACCACCCTCTGGGTCTATGATCGATTCGTCTCCTCGAGACGATGACAACTGAACAAGCATGAGCGATTGGCGCAGCGGTAGCGCGCTTCCCTGACACGGAAGAGGTCGCTGGTTCGATCCCAGTATCGCTCACACAGAGAAGGCCCCCGAGAGATCGGGGGCCTTCGTCGTTCCCAGGCTCGTGCCGTCATCGGGCTCCTGTCCTTCGTCGACCCGGTCCACGCTGCCGACGGCTCCCCCGCGTACCCGGCCCGCGCCTCCTCGGTTGCCTGCACCCCTGAGAACCGCGCACACCCTGCGGCGCGCTCGAGGGTGTGCGCGGGTTCGGCGGGTGCGGACGCCTCCGCGCCCGCGCGCGGCCCGTCGGCGACCGCGCGAGCGGCGCGCAGGGGCAGCAGGAGCAGCGCCACGCCCTCCGGACGTACAGGACGGCCCCGGTCGCGAGGACCGGGGCCGTCCGAGGAGGTGCGGTGAGGCGGAGCGCTAGGCGCGCGCGTTCTCGAGCACGTAGCCCTCCTCGCCGTGCAGGGCGAGGTCGATGCCGGCCACCTCGTCCTCGTTCTTGACGCGGAAGCCGATGGTCTTCTCGATCACGAAGCCGATCACGAAGGCGAGCACGAACGAGTAGAGCATGACGGCCACGGCCGAGAGCGCCTGGATGCCGAGCTGCGTGAAGGTCCCGGAGAAGATCAGGCCGGTCTCGTTCGCGAAGATGCCCAGGTAGAGCGTCCCGAGCAGGCCGCCGACGAGGTGGATGCCGACGACGTCGAGCGAGTCGTCGAAGCCGAGCTTGAACTTGAGGTCGATGGCGAGGGC
This sequence comes from Frigoribacterium sp. CFBP 13729, assembly GCF_014841875.1. NCBI lineage: Bacteria > Bacillati > Actinomycetota > Actinomycetes > Micrococcales > Microbacteriaceae > Frigoribacterium > Frigoribacterium sp. CFBP 13729. Next base: position 452,142 of record NZ_JACYUR010000001.1, read on the forward strand.
GCAGACGGCGCCGGCGACGACACCGAGCACGACCGCCCAGCCGGGCGTCAGCGCGGCGCAGGCCGGGGTGATGGCGACGAGTCCCGCGACGGCGCCCGAGGCGGCGCCGACCGACGTGGCCTTTCCGTCCTTGAGCTTCTCGACGACGAGCCAGCCGAGGACGGCGGCGGCAGGGGCGGCGATCGTGTTGAGGAACGCGAGGGCCGCGACGCCGTCAGCGGCGAGCTCCGAGCCGGCGTTGAAGCCGAACCAGCCGAACCAGAGCAGCCCGGCGCCCAGCAGCACGAAGGGCGGGTTGTGCGGCTTGTCGGCGCCCTTGGCGAAGCCGACGCGCTTGCCGAGGACGAGCGCCAGGGCGAGCGCCGCAGCACCGGCGTTGATGTGGACGGCCGTGCCGCCGGCGAAGTCGATGACGCCCATGGCGGCGATCCAACCTCCGACCACGTTGCCGTCGTCGTCCGTGGTGAAGTTGAAGACCCAGCTCGCGACGGGGAAGTAGACGACCGTGGCCCAGACGCCGGCGAAGATCATCCACGCCCCGAACTTGGCGCGGTCGGCGATGGCGCCCGAGATGAGGGCGACGGTGATGATCGCGAAGGTCGCCTGGAAGGCGGCGAAAGCGATCGTCGGGTAGTCGCCGGTCGGGGCGAGGCTGTCCTTGAACGCGCTGTCGAGACCGAGCGAGGCGAGGTCGATGCCGAACCAGCCCTGGATGCCGACGAACTTCTCGGAGCCGCCGGGGATCGAGGTCGGGTTGCCGAACGCGATCGCGTAGCCGTAGAGCACCCACAGGACGCCGATGAGGCCCATCGCGCCGAAGCTGAGCATCATCATGCTGATGACGCTCTTGGCCTTGACGAGGCCGCCGTAGAAGAACGCCAGTCCGGGCGTCATGAGCAGCACGAGTGCTGCGCAGATCAGCATGAACGCGGTGTTGCCTTGATCCATGGGTGGTACCTCTCGAGTTCGGGAGCCAGGGGTGCACCGGTCCCGACCCGTCAGCGAGGGTGAGCGGGCTGTGAGCACGGGGCTCGGGCGGTGCGGTCCCCAGTGTCGCGGCGCCTCGTTTCGGACCGTGTGCACCCGTGTTTCGGCGATGTAACAGGATCCGGCCCCGTGTGAACAACGCGTTTCCCGAGGCTCCCCGGCAGCCGGGACGACGCCCCGGAACTGCCCGGAGAGGTCTAGGAGGAGGTCAGCGCGACGAGCCGCGACGTAGCACGGAGGTACTTCTTGCGGTAGCCGCCGGCGAGCATCTCGTCGCTGAACACCTCGTCGAGGGGCGTCCCGGTCGCGAGCACGCGCACCTGCGCGTCGTAGAGACGGTCGACGAAGGCGACGAAGCGCAGGGCGTCGGTCTGGCTCGTGAGGGGCGTGACGTCGCGCAGCCCGACGGCGTCGAGGCCGCCGATGAGCTTGACGTAGCGGCTGGGGTGCACCGTCGACAGGTGCTGCACGGCAGCCCCGAAGTCGTCGAGGGAGGCGGTGCCCCCGACCGCGGCGACGGCCGCGTCCAGGTCGTCCACGACGTGCGCCCGCGCCTCGACCTCGCGGCGCCGGTAGTCGTTCCCGTCGATGCGGAGGGTGCGGAACCGGTCGGAGAGCCCCTGGATCTCGCGGAGGAAGTCGGCCGCGGCGAACCGCCCCTCGCCGAGGGCGCCCGGCGGCGTGTTCGAGGTCGCCGCGATGCGGGTGCCCGCGTCGGCGAGGTCGCCGAGCAGGCGGGTCATCATCATCGTGTCGCCCGGATCGTCCAGCTCGAACTCGTCGATGCAGACGAGCGCCGCGCCCTCGAGCTGCTTCGCCGCCCCCGCGTAGCCGACCGCGCCGACGAGGGCCGTGTACTCGATGAAGGTGCCGAAGTAGCGCCGGCCTGCCGCGCGGTTGTACGCCGCGGCCAGCAGGTGCGTCTTGCCGACGCCGAAGCCGCCGTCGAGGTACAGGCCGGGAGGCGCCTCCTGCGTCTCCGGACGACGCCGGAACAGCCCGCGCCGGGCCGGGCGCTCGGCCGCGGCCCAGAAGGAGGCGACGGCCTCGACCGCCTCCGCCTGCGACGGGAACGCGTCGTCCGGCCGGTAGTTCTCGAGCGACGCCTCGGCGAACTGACGCGGCGGCACGAGCTCGGCCACGATCTCGGCGCCCGTGATGGTCGGGGCCCGGTCGACGAGCGACACGACGGTGCGGAGGGGATCGGTGGACATCGGTGCGACCTCGCAGGCGTCGGGACGGGCGCCCGCGGGAATGTCCGGGACGCGATCTGTGTCAGAGTCAGAGGGACCCGGCCGGGGCACACCGTGGGTGCGTAGCCTCGACGGGGCCGCGCGGCGATCCTATCCGCCGCCCCCACGACACCGCCCAGCCCCTCGGGGCCGACCCAGGAGGTACAGCAATGGTCGTCGAGCACGACACGTCCGCACGGTTCAGCGAGTACGCCCACCCCGAGCGCCTCGTCAGCACCGACTGGCTCCAGGAGCACCTGGGCACGCCCGGCCTCGTGGTCGTCGAGTCCGACGAGGACGTGCTGCTCTGGGACACCGGCCACATCGCGGGCGCCGTCAAGATCGACTGGCACCTCGACCTCAACGACCCCGTGCAGCGCGACTACGTCGACGGCGAGGCGTTCGCCGCCCTGATGTCGCGCAGCGGCATCTCCCGCGACAGCACCGTCGTGATCTACGGCGACAAGAACAACTGGTGGGCCGCCTACGCCCTGTGGGTCTTCTCCCTCTTCGGCCACGACGACGTGCGCCTGCTCGACGGCGGACGAGCCGCGTGGGAGGCGGAGGGCCGTGGGTACACGACCGACGCACCCGAGCCGGTCGCCACCGACTACCCCGTCGTCGAGCGGGACGACAGCCGCATCCGCGCCTACAAGGACGACGTCCTCGCGCACCTCGGCTCGCCGCTGATCGACGTCCGCTCCCCCGAGGAGTACTCGGGCGAGCGGACCACCGCGCCGGCCTACCCCGAGGAGGGCGCGCTGCGCGCCGGCCACATCCCGTCCGCCCAGAACGTCCCCTGGGGCAAGGCGGCGGCCGAGGACGGCCGTTTCCGAAGCCTGGGCGAGCTCGACGCGATCTACCGCGACGGCGCCGGCCTCACCGACGGCGACGACGTCGTCGCGTACTGCCGCATCGGCGAGCGGTCGAGCCACACGTGGTTCGTGCTGCACCACCTGATGGGGTTCGAGAACGTCCGCAACTACGACGGCTCGTGGACCGAGTGGGGCAGCGCGGTGCGCGTGCCGATCGTGCAGGGCGTGGAGCCCGGCACGGTCCCGGGGCGCTGATCGTGGTGTCGGCCCCCGAGCCCGGGGCGCTCCCCCGAGTCCTGGCCGAGACCCGCGAGGACTTCCTCGCCCTCGACGTGAAGGACCGGCTGCAGCTGCTGCTCGAGTTCTCGGACGAGCTGCCGTCTCTGCCCGCCGAGTACGAGGGGCACCCCGACCTGCTCGAGCGCGTGGAAGAGTGCCAGTCGCCCGTGTTCATCTTCGTCGAGGTGTCCGACGACGTCGTGACGATGCACGCGACGGCTCCTCGCGAGGCGCCGACCACCCGCGGCTTCGCCTCGATCCTCGCCCAGGGGCTGAGCGGCCTCTCGGTGCGCGAGGTGCTCGAGGACGTCCCCGACGACTACCCGCAGACGATCGGCCTCGGCGTGGCGGTCAGCCCGCTCCGCGTGCGGGGCATGACGGCGCTGCTCGCCCGGGCCAAGCGCCAGGTCCGAGAGAAGTCGGCGGCGTGACCCTGCGGGTGCTGCACCCGGCTCCTGCGCGGGGTGCGGGCACCGGCACGCTCGTCGAGGCAGACCCTGTCGTCGAGGCAGGCGCGGTCGTGGAGGCAGGCACCGACGAGGGGCGGGCGCGTCTACAAGAGCTCTACGCACCTCCTGCGGCCGACTGGCTGCGCCTCAACCTGATCGCGGCCGTCAGCGGCGACGCGGCGGGCGAGGACGGCACGTCCGACACGCTGAGCAACGCCGACGACCGCGCCGTGCTGGCGGCGATCCGCGACCTCGCCGACGGGGTGCTCGTCGGCGCCGCGAGCGTCCGCGCCGAGGGCTACCGGGTGCCCCGGTCCGCCCAGCTCGTCGTGCTCACGGCCAGCGGCGACCTCAGCGGACACCGGATGGACCCCGACCGCGCCGACCGTGTCGTCGTCGTCTGCCCCGCCGCGGCGGGCGACCGCGTCACGGAGACCCTCGGCGCGGACGTCGCGGCCCGCGCGACCGTCCTCGTCGTCGACGACGACCACGGCGTGGTCGCCCCCGCGACGCTGGTCGACCGGCTGCGGGGCCACGGCCTGCGCTCGCTCGTCTGCGAGGGCGGGCCCTCGCTCGCCGGGCAGCTGCTGCACGACGGCCTCGTCGACGAGCTCTGCCTCTCGACCTCTCCGGTCGTCATCGGGAGCGGTCTGCCCGTCTTCGGCCGGGAGCGCTTCGACCCGTCGCGGCTCTCGCTCAGCCAGCTGATGATGGACGACCAGAGCGCCCTGTACGCACGCTGGCTCGTGGCAGACGGCCCAGCCACTCGTCGATGACCGCCTCGAAGCGCTCGGGGTCGTAGTTCCAGATCTTCGTGTGCCGGGCGACCTCGAACACCTCGAGCTGCACGATGTCCGGCCGGGCGGCGGCGAGGGCGTGCGAGGCCGTCGACGGCACGAAGCCGTCGTCGTCGCTGTGCAGCACCAGCACGGGAACGCGCAGCTCGCCGGCCCGCTCGACGAGGTCGAGCCGGTCGAGGTCGAGGGGCTCCGCCCTGCCGCTCAGCCGTGACGCCCGAGGGGACTGCAGGAGGCGCATCGCCAGCTCCTGCACGACCCGCGGCACGCGCATGGCCGTCCCCTGGTAGCGGAGCGTGGTGCGCCAGTCGACGACGGGCGACTCGAGCACGACGCCGACGACGCGGTCGCGGTGCTCGGCCCGGGTCACCGCCTGCAGCACGGTGGCGCCGCCCATCGACCAGCCCATCAGCACGATCGACGTCGCGCCGTGGTCGACGGCCCAGCGCATCGCGGCCTCGACGTCGGCCCACTCCGCGTCGCCCAGCGCATACCGGCCGTCGGGCGACCGGGGCGCCTCGGCGTCGTTGCGGTACGACACGAGCAGCGAGGTCAGCCCCGCCCGGTGGAAGACCGGCGCCGCGCGCACGGTCTCGGCCCGGGTCACGCCGCGCCCGTGCACGCCGATCATCCACGGTCCGTCGGTGCCGTCGGGGCCCGGCACGAGCCAGGCCGGAGCCGGGCCGACGGGCGTGTCGACCTCGACGTCCTCGACCGTGAGGCCGGCGTCGCGAGGCGACCGCCAGAGCCAGCCGCCGATGCGGCCCGCCCTGGCCGTCGCCAGGTCGCCCTCGTCGACGGCCTCGACACGACGCACGACGCGACCCCGCTCCTCCTGCACCACCTCACCGAGGCGGGCGTGCCCCCTCCCGTGGTCGAACCAGAAGCTGTAGCGGCCGGGCAGGCGCGTGTCGGCGTTCGCCGCGAGGGTCACCGTCGCCGCCACGGGGTCGTGCCCGAGCACCCGGACGTCGTCAGGGCGGCGTCGCGCCGGAGTGACGACCTTCCGCGCCATGGTGACCGCGCCCGCCGCGAGGGCCAGCGACGCCGCGACCACGGTGCCGCCGACGGAGACGGAGACGACGAGGCCGGCGACGGCCGCCGGGGTGCGGCGAAGGCGTATGCGTGGGCGTCGGGACATCGAGACCTCCGGGCGGACGGGGCGGAGCAACGGGGGCACGTGCGCGAGAGCACCTGCGGCGTGCCGCTCGGCTGTGAGCCGGGTGGGAGCCTAGTCTGCTGAGGTGTCCGACACCTCCTCGCCGCCGGTCCCGGCCGCGTTCGCCGCCGCGTCGGCCGCCGTCCGCGAGGCCCTCTCGCGCGACGACCTCGCCGTGTCCGAGATCCCTGCCCCCGGCGGCCTCGCCCCGCACGCGCTCGCCCTCGCCGGCGACGTGGTGGGCGCTTCCGGGCGGGCCGACGCCGAGCTCGGCACAGGGCGCTTCGTCCTGCTGTACGACGAGAGCGCGCCCGAGGCGTGGGGCGGCGTCTTCCGCGTCGTCTGCTTCGCGCAGGCCCCGCTCGAGACCGACCTGGCCCTCGACCCCTTCGTCGCGGACGTCGCGTGGTCCTGGCTGGTCGACTCGCTCGACGCAGGAGGCGCCTCCCGGCACTCCGCCTCGGGCACCGCCACGAAGGTGCTCTCGTCCGGCTACGGCGAGCTCGCCGCCCAGGGCGACGGGGCGCAGCTCGAGCTGCGCGCCTCGTGGACCCCCACCAGCACCGACCTCGCCCCCCACGTCGCGGCGTGGAGCGAGCTGATCTGCACCCTCGCGGGCCTGCCGCCGACCGTCGAGGGCGTCACGCTCCTCGCGTCGCGTCGCGTGGGCCGCGACTGACCCCCCGGAACGACGGAGACATGAGCGCCCCCACACCCGAGTCATCCCCGGTCGACGAGTCGTCGCCCTCCTCCCCCGCCGTCACGGTCGTCCCTGCGACGATCGTCCCGCGCGCCGCGACCGCCGACTCCGTGCACGGCGAGGTGCACGTCATCGCCGACCGCGAGGCCTACCTCGAGGCCGTGGAGGCGATCGCCGCGGGGCACGGACCGGTCTCGATCGACGCCGAGCGCGCCTCCGGCTACCGGTACTCGCAGCGCGCCTACCTGATCCAGGTGTTCCGCCGGGGCAGCGGCGTGTTCCTCTTCGACCCCCCGGCCATCGGCTCGTTCGACGAGCTGCAGGCCGTCATCGGGCACGAGGAGTGGGTGCTGCACGCCGCGAGCCAGGACCTCGCGTGCCTGCGCGAGGTCGGGCTCGACCCCGATCTCGTCTTCGACACCGAGCTCGGCGCCCGCCTCGCGGGCCTGCCCAAGGTCGGCCTCGGCGCCGTGGTCGAGCAGCTGCTCGGGGTCCACCTCGCCAAGGAGCACTCGGCCGCCGACTGGTCGACGCGGCCCCTGCCGCAGAGCTGGCTCGTCTACGCCGCCCTCGACGTCGAGCTCCTCGTCGACCTCCGCGACGCCATGGCCGAGCTGCTCGAGCGCGACGGCAAGCTCGACATCGCTCGCCAGGAGTTCGCGGCGACGGTGGCCCGGGAGGCCAAGCCGGCCAAGGCCGAGCCCTGGCGGCGCCTGACCGGCCTGCACACCGTCCGCGGCGCCCGCTCGCTCGCCGTCGCCCGCGAGCTCTGGCAGGCCCGGGACGACTACGCCCGCCAGGTCGACACGGCCGCCGGCCGCCTGGTCCCCGACCAGTCGCTCGTCGCCGCGACGAAGGCGCAGCCCGCCGACAAGCGCGCCCTCGCCGGCGTCAAGGAGTTCGTCGGTCGTGCCAGCCGCAGCGAGCTCGACCGCTGGTGGGCCGCGATCGAGCGCGGCATGGCGACCCGTGACCTGCCCTCCTCCCGCGGGCCGGCGGGCGACACCCTGCCGCCTCCCCGCAGCTGGGCCGACAAGAACCCGATGGCTGACGCGCGCCTCCGGCACGCACGCCCCGCGGTGGCCGAGATCGCCGAGGGACTCGACCTGCCCGTCGAGAACCTGCTCACGCCCGAGCTGCTGAGGCGCCTCTGCTGGGAGCCGCCGATCCCGTTCGACACCGAGACGCTGGCCGCGGCCCTCGTCGAGCTCGGCGCGCGCCCGTGGCAGGTCGACGCCGTCGCCGAGCGGCTGGCCGAGGCCTTTGTCGACGCCCACCAAGAGCCCGAGAGCGACCCCGCCGACGCTTCGTAGCAATCCGCCAAGGATTCTCCCGGCAGCAGGCCCCTCCCTAGGATCGGAGCAGTTCCGAGCACTGGAGGCACTGTGGCCGACACGACAGACGTGGTCTTCGTCGACGGGGTACGCACCCCGTTCGGCAGGGCCGGAGAAAAAGGCATGTACTGGGGAACGAGGGCCGACGACCTCGTCGTGAAGGCCATGAAGGGCCTGCTCGAGCGCAACCCGTCGCTCCCCCGCGACCGCGTCGACGACGTCGCGATCGCCGCCACGACGCAGCAGGGCGACCAGGGCCTGACCCTCGGCCGCACCACGGCCCTCCTGGCGGGGCTGCCCCGGTCGGTGCCCGGCTTCGCGATCGACCGGATGTGCGCCGGTGCCATGACGAGCGTCACGACCCTCGCCGGCGGCATCGCGTTCGGCGCCTACGACGTCGTCCTCGCGGGCGGCGTCGAGCACATGGGTCGGCACCCGATGGGCTTCGCGGCCGATCCCAACCCCCGGTTCCTCACCGAGAAGCTGGTCAGCGGCGACGCCCTGAACATGGGCTCGACCGCCGAGCGGATCCACGACCGGTTCCCGCAGCTCACCAAGGAGCGCTCCGACCGCTTCGCCCTGCGGTCGCAGCAGAAGCTCGCCGCCGCCTACGACGCGGGCCACATCCAGCCTGACCTCGTGCCGGTCGCGGTGCAGACGCCCGAGGGCTGGGGCCTGGCCACGCGCGACGAGGGGCCACGGCCCGAGACCACGATGGAGGGGCTGGCCGGGCTCCGCACGCCGTTCCGCCCCCACGGGCGGGTCACCGCCGGCAACTCCTCGGGGCTGAACGACGGTGCGACCGTCAGCCTGCTCGCCTCCCGCGGAGCCGCCGACGAGCTCGGCCTCGGCGTCAAGATGCGCCTCGTCAGCTTCGCCTACGCCGGGGTCGAGCCCGAGATCATGGGCATCGGCCCGGTGCCCTCGACCGAGAAGGCCCTGCGCAAGGCGGGGCTGACGATCGACGACATCGGCCTGTTCGAGCTGAACGAGGCGTTCGCCGTGCAGGTCCTCTCGCTGCTCGACCACTTCGGCGTCGACGACGACGACCCCCGGGTCAACCCCTGGGGAGGCGCCATCGCCGTGGGCCACCCGCTCGCGTCGTCGGGCGTCCGCCTGATGATCCAGCTGGCCCGCCAGTTCGAGCAGCACCCGGAGGTCCGCTACGGGCTCACGGCCATGTGCGTCGGCCTCGGCCAGGGCGGCAGCGTCATCTGGGAGAACCCCCACCACTCACGGAAGGCGGCTCGATCGTGAGCAGCGCAGTCGACCAGCTCACCGCCCTCAGCGCCGACGAGGTGGTGACGCACTCGTTCGTCCGCGACGTGCCGCTGCCCTCGGGCGGCGTCCTCGCCCTCGTCACGCTCGACAACGGCCGCGACCACAAGCGGCCGAGCACGCTGGGGCCCGCGACCCTCGTCGAGCTGTCCGAGACCCTCGACGGCCTCCGGGCCCGCGCCTCCCGCGGCGAGGTCCAGGCCATCGCGGTCACCGGCAAGCCGTACTTCCTGGCGGCCGGTGCGGACCTCAGCAAGGTCAGCCAGATCCCGAGCCGTGACGTCGCCCGCGAGCTGGCCCGTCTGGGCCACTCGACCCTCGGCAAGCTGCACGACGCCGGGGTCCCCACGTTCGTCTTCGTGAACGGCCTGGCCCTGGGAGGCGGTCTCGAGATAGCCCTGCACGCCGACTACCGCACGGTCGACTCGTCCGCCGCGGCCATCGCCCTGCCCGAGGTGTTCCTCGGCATCGTCCCCGCGTGGGGCGGCGCCTGGCTGCTGCCGAACCTGATCGGGATCGAGAACGCGCTGAAGGTCGTGCTCGAGAACCCGCTCAAGAACAACCGCACCCTCAAGGCCGCGCAGGCCCTCGAGCTCGGCATCGTCGACGTCGAGTTCGGCCCGGCCGCGTTCCTCGAGGACTCGATCCGCTGGGCCGACGGCGTCGTGGCGGGCCGCACGAAGGTCGCCCGGCCGAACGTGCCCGGCAAGATCGAGCGCGCGGTGAAGTGGGGCGCCGCGATCTCGATCGCCCGCAAGTCGCTCGAGTCGAAGATCGGCCGGGTGGCGCGGTCGCCCTGGGTCGCCCTCGACCTGCTCGAGGCAGCGCGGAACACCGACCGGGCGACGGGCTTCGTCGCGGAGGACGAGGCCCTCGCCGAGCTCGTGTCGGGCGACCAGTTCCACGCCAGCATGTACGCCTTCGACCTGGTGCAGAAGCGGGCGAAGAAGCCCGCGGGGGCTCCGTCGCCCGACGTCGCGCGGAAGGTCGGCAAGGTCGGCGTCGTGGGGGCCGGCCTGATGGCCAGCCAGTTCGCGCTGCTCTTCGTCCGGCGCCTGCAGGTCCCGGTGGTCATCACCGACATCGACCAGGCCCGCGTGGACGCCGGGGTGGAGCGCATCCGCGGCGAGATCCTGCAGCTCGCCGAGAAGGGCCGCATCTCGGGCGACGAGTCGAACCGGCTCACCGCGCTCGTGACCGGCACGACCGACCTCGCCGACTTCGCCGACGCGGACTGGGTCATCGAGGCCGTCTTCGAGGAACTCGGCGTCAAGCAGGAGGTCTTCGCGAACGTCGAGGCCGTCGTCTCCGAGACGACGGTGCTCGCCACGAACACCTCGTCGCTCAGCGTCGAGCAGATCGGCGCCCGCCTCGCGCACCCCGAGCGCCTCGTGGGCTTCCATTTCTTCAACCCGGTCGCGGTCATGCCGCTGATCGAGGTCGTGAAGGCACCGGCGACCGACGAGGCGACCCTCAGCACGGCCATGGTGACGGCTGCCGCACTGCGCAAGAACGCCGTGATCACCGCCGACACGCCCGGCTTCGTGGTCAACCGCATCCTGGCCAAGCTGCTCGGCGAGGCCATGCACGCCGTCGAGACGGGCACCCCCTTCGAGACGGTCGAGCGGGCCACCGCGCCGTTCGGCCTCCCGATGACTCCCTTCGAGCTGCTCGAGCTCGTCGGCCTCACCGTCGGGGCGCACGTGCTCGACACGCACCACGCGGCGTTCCCCGACCGCTTCTTCGCCAGCGACGGCCTGCACCGGCTCGCGGAGCACGGCCGCGTCTTCGAGCGCGACGCCAAGGGCCGGCGCAAGTGCTTCGACAAGAAGGCCGTCGCGCTCGTCGCCGGCGAGGGCACTCCCCTCACGGACGACGAGCTGCGGCGCCGCATCGAGGACGGCCTCGCCGACGAGGTGGGCCGGATGCTCGACGACGGAGTGGTCGCGGCAGCCGAGGACATCGACCTCTGCCTCGTCCTGGGCGCCGGCTGGCCGTTCCAGATGGGCGGCGTGACGCCCTACCTCGACCGCGTAGGAGCCTCCGAGCGGGTGCGGGGACGCACGTTCCACGACCCCCTCGTGGTCGGCCCGGAGCACGCGGTGCGCGTCCCGGCCTGAGCCGGACGTCCGGCGTCCGCCGAGGAGGCGCTCGTCCCGTCACGAGGCAGGGCCCCGACGACCTGGTCGTCGGGGCCCTGCCTCGTCGTGCACCGTGCGGTGCACGGGCGCCCTAGTCCTGTTGAGCGTCGACCCGACGCGACGAAGCGTCGTCGAGCGGGCGGGCCACGGGGATCTTGCTGCCGAGGACCTGGGCCACCACGTCCCGCGCGATGTGCTGGGGGGTGAGGCCCGCCTCCTCGAGGATCTCGGCGCGCGAGCCGTGCTGCAGGAACTCGTCGGGGAGCCCGAGCTCGGTGAGCGCCGTGTCGACGCCGGCCTCGCGCAGGTCCTGACGGACGCGGGTGCCGATGCCGCCGACGCGCACGCCGTCCTCGATGGTGACGACCAGCCGGTGCTCGGCGGCGAGCTCGATGACCGACCGCGGCACGGGGACGACCCAGCGCGGGTCGACGACGGTCGCCCCGATCCCCTGCGCCGCCAGGCGCTCGGCGACGTCCAGGCCGACGGTGGCCATCGGCCCCACGCAGACCAGCAGCACGTCGCGCCGCTCGTCGCTCGCGAGGACGTCGACGCCGTCCGGGAGGCGCGACTCGGCCTCGTGCTCGGTGCCGACGCTGCCCTTCGAGAAGCGCACCACCGTCGGCGCGTCGGTCACGGCGACGGCCTCCCGGAGCTCCTCGCGCAGGCGAGAGGCGTCGCGCGGGGCGGCGAGGCGGATGTGCGGGACGATCTGGAGGAGGGCCAGGTCCCACATGCCGTGGTGGCTGGGCCCGTCGGGGCCGGTGACGCCCGCCCGGTCGAGGACGAACGTCACGCCCGCCCGGTGCAGGCCGACGTCCATGAGCACCTGGTCGAAGGCGCGGTTGACGAACGTGGCGTAGAGCGCCACGACGGGGTGCAGGCCGCCGAAGGCCAGCCCGGCCGCGCTCGTCACGGCGTGCTGCTCGGCGATGCCGACGTCGAGGACGCGGCTCGGGAAGCGCTCGGCGAGCTTGTGCAGGCCGACGGGCCGGAGCATGGCGGCGGTGATGCCCACGACGGTCTCGTCGCGCTCGGCGATCGAGACGATCTCGTCCGCGAAGACGCTCGTCCACGAGGGGGCGTTGGTCGTCTCGAGCGGCTCGCCCGTCTCGGGGTCGATCTGGCCGACCGCGTGGAACTGGTCGGCGACGTCGGCACGAGCCGGGTCGTAGCCACGGCCCTTCTCCGTGATGGCGTGGACGATGACGGGGGCGCCGTAGTCCTTCGCCTGGGTGAGCGCCTCCTCCATCGCCTTCTGGTCGTGGCCGTCGACCGGGCCGAGGTACTTGATGTCGAGGTTCGAGTAGAGCGCCTCGTTGTTCGTGAACCGGCTGAGGAAGCCGTGCAGGCCACCCCGCACGCCGCGGTAGAGCGCACGGCCGGGGTGCCCGAGGTGGTCGAAGACGGCCTCGGAGCCGCGGTGCATGTCGCGGTAGGTGCTGCGGGTGCGGACGGTGTTGAGGAACCGCGCCATGCCGCCGATCGTCGGCGCGTACGAGCGGCCGTTGTCGTTGACCACGATGATCAGCCGGCGACCGTTGTCGTCGCTGATGTTGTTCAGGGCCTCCCACGTCATGCCGCCGGTGAGGGCGCCGTCGCCCACCACCGCGACGACGTGGCGGTCCGACTGACCCGTGAGCTGGAACGCCCGGGAGATCCCGTCGGCCCACGAGAGGCTGCTGGAGGCGTGGGAGCTCTCGACGATGTCGTGCTCGGACTCGGAGCGCTGCGGGTAGCCCGCCAGGCCGCCGCGCAGCCGAAGCCCGCTGAAGTCCTGCCGCCCGGTGACGAGCTTGTGCACGTACGACTGGTGGCCGGTGTCGAAGACGAAGGCGTCGTGCGGCGACTCGAAGACCCGGTGCAGGGCCAGCGTCAGCTCGACGACGCCGAGGTTCGGCCCCAGGTGCCCACCGGTCTTGGACACCTCGGTGACGAGGAAGCGGCGGATCTCGGCGGCCAGCGCGATCATCTGCTGGTCGGTGAGGTGATCGAGGTCGCGGGGACCCTTGATCGTCTCGAGGATGCTCATCGGGATTTCCTTTCCGGCAGCCCGGAGGCGGCGGTCCTCAGTTTAGGCGCGGACCGCCGGGAACGCCGGGAGGCCCCCGGCGCCGTGCGGACACGACGTCGAGGGCCTCGGGGTGCGGCTAGACCAGGCTGCGGAGCACGTACTGCAGGATGCCGCCGTTGCGGTAGTAGTCCGCCTCGCCCGGCGTGTCGATCCGGACGACGGCGTCGAACTCGATCGTGCGGGCGCCGTCGGCCGAGTGCTCGGTCGGCTCCGCGGTCACGTGCACGGTCTTGGGCGTCGTGCCCTCGTTCAGCTGCTCGAGCCCGTGGATGCTGAGGGACTCGGTGCCGTCGAGGCCCAGGGACTCCCAGGTCTCGCCCGCCGGGAACTGCAGCGGGACGACGCCCATGCCGATCAGGTTCGAGCGGTGGATGCGCTCGAAGCTCTCGGTGATGACCGCCTTGACGCCGAGGAGGCTCGTGCCCTTCGCCGCCCAGTCACGCGACGAGCCGGAGCCGTACTCCTTGCCGCCGAGGATGACGAGGGGCGTGCCCTGCTCCTGGTAGCGCGCGCTCGCGTCGTAGATGAACGACTGGGGCGCGTCGGCTTGCGTGAAGTCGCGCGTGTAGCCGCCCTCGACGCCGTCGAGCAGCTGGTTGCGCAGCCGGATGTTGGCGAAGGTGCCTCGGATCATGATCTCGTGGTTGCCGCGCCGCGACCCGTAGGAGTTGAAGTCCTTGCGGTCGACGCCGTGCTCGGCCAGGTAGTGGCCGGCGGGGCTGTCCGACTTGATCGACCCGGCGGGGCTGATGTGGTCGGTCGTGACCGAGTCGCCGAGCTTGGCGAGCACGCGCGCCCCGACGATGTCCGTCACCGGGGTCGTCTCGAGCGTCATGCCCTCGAAGTACGGGGGCTTCCGCACGTACGTGGACTCCGGGTCCCACTCGAAGGTCGCGCCCGTGGGCGTCGGAAGCGACCGCCAGCGCTCGTCGCCGTCGAAGACGCCGGCGTACTCGTGCGTGAACATGTCGGTGTCGATCGACGAGTCGATGGTCGACTGCACCTCGGCCGCGTCGGGCCAGATGTCGCGCAGGTAGACGTCGCTGCCGTCCGGCGACGTGCCGAGCGCGTCGGCCTCGAAGTCGAAGTTCATCGACCCGGCGAGCGCGTAGGCGATCACCAGCGGCGGGCTCGCCAGGTAGTTCATCTTGACGTCGGGGTTGATGCGGCCCTCGAAGTTGCGGTTGCCCGAGAGGACGGCCGTGACGGCGAGGTCGTTGTCCTGCACGGCCGTCGAGATCTCGTCCAGCAGCGGGCCCGAGTTGCCGATGCAGGTCGTGCAGCCGTAGCCGACGGTGTAGAAGCCCAGGTCCTCGAGGTAGCTGGTGAGACCGGCTTTCTCGTAGTAGTCGGTGACGACCTTGGAGCCGGGCGCCAGGGTCGTCTTGACCCACGGCTTGGCCTTCAGGCCCTTCTGGCTGGCGTTGCGGGCGAGGAGGCCAGCAGCGAGCATGACCGACGGGTTCGACGTGTTCGTGCACGACGTGATTGCCGCGATGGCGACGGCGCCGTGGTCGAGCGTGAAGGACGAGCCGTCGTCGAGGGCGACCTGCGTCGGCTTCGACACCGTGGAGGGGGCGTGCGACGTGTGCGAGTGCGCGTGGGACGACTCTTCGTCCTGGGCTGTGAAGCCGACGGGGTCCGAGGCCGGGAACGTGCCCTCGATCGCCTCGTCGACCATGGAGTGGTCCGTCGTCGCGTAGGCGTCGAGGTCCACCCCGAACTGGCTCTTGGCGTTCGTCAGCTCGATGCGGTCCTGGGGACGCTTCGGGCCTGCGATGGAGGGGACGACGGTCGCGAGGTCGAGCTCGAGGTACTCGCTGAAGACCGGCTCGACCGAGGGGTCGTGCCAGAGGCCCTGCAGCTTCGCGTACTTCTCGACGAGCTCGATCTGCTCGTCGCTGCGACCGGTGAGGCGGAGGTAGTCGAGGGTGACGTCGTCGATGGGGAAGATCGCGGCCGTCGACCCGAACTCCGGGCTCATGTTGCCGATCGTGGCACGGTTGGCCAGCGGGACCTCGGCGACGCCGTCGCCGTAGAACTCGACGAACTTGCCGACCACGCCGTGCGCACGCAGCTGCTGCGTGATGGTCAGCACCACGTCCGTCGCGGTGACGCCGGTCGGGATCGAGCCGCTGAGCTTGAAGCCCACCACCTTGGGGATGAGCATGGAGACGGGCTGGCCGAGCATGGCCGCCTCGGCCTCGATGCCGCCCACGCCCCAGCCGAGCACGCCGAGGCCGTTGACCATGGTCGTGTGCGAGTCGGTGCCGACCAGGGTGTCGGGGTAGGCCTGGAGGACCCCGCCGACCTCGCGGCTGTAGGTGACGCGCGCCAGGTACTCGATGTTGACCTGGTGCACGATGCCTGTCCCGGGCGGCACGACCTTGAAGTCGTCGAAGGCCGTCTGGCCCCAGCGGAGGAACTGGTACCGCTCGCCGTTGCGCTCGTACTCGATCTCGACGTTGCGCTCGAGGGCGTCGGCCGAGCCGAACAGGTCGGCGATGACCGAGTGGTCGATCACGAGCTCGGCCGGGGCGAGGGGGTTGATCTTGGTGGGGTCGCCGCCGAGGGCGGAGACCGCCTCGCGCATGGTCGCGAGGTCGACGATGCAGGGCACCCCCGTGAAGTCCTGCATGACGACGCGCGCCGGCGAGAACTGGATCTCGGTGTCGGGCTCGGCGGTCGGCTGCCACGAGCCGAGCGCGCGGATCTGGTCGCCCGTGACGTTCGCGCCGTCCTCGGTGCGGAGCAGGTTCTCGAGCAGGACCTTGAGGCTGAAGGGCAACTTCTGCGAGCCGTCCACCGCGTCGATGCGGTAGACCTCGTAGTCGGTGCCGCCGACCGTCAGGACGTCTTTCGAGCTGAAGCTGTTGATTGCAGACACGTGCCGTCTCCCTTGCTGGACTTCGCCCTCATCATGACCCGACGACGAGGGACCGCACCAGCGAGGTCAGCCTAAGTCGTCGACGGACTGCGGGCGCATGTCGTCGAACTGTCTTGATGTCGAGACAAACCTAGCACCGGAGGCGGTGGGCTAGCTGACGGTGCCCTGCGCGTCGACGACGTCGTCGCCGGAGGCGCGGCCGCGGTAGACGGTCCGGACGAGCAGCCACGTGACCCAGAGGAGGCCGGCGTACAGAGGCACGCCCATGAGGAGCTTGAGGGTCGCGAGCGCGGTGATCTGCCCGCTCAGCAGGAGCGGGAGCTGCACCGCGAGGCGAGCCGCGAACAGCCCTGCCCACAGCCAGGTCACCAGCACGAGGACGCGGCGCTTGGCGCGGTCCTGCCGCCACGCGCCTCCCTCGTTCGTCAGGAGGCCGACAATAACGCCGACGAGCGGCCAGCGGACCGCGATGCTGACGAGCATGGCGAGCAGCGAGATCGCGTTGATGACGACCCCCGGGACGAAGTTGCCCTCGGCCCTGCCGCTCAGCAGGGCGATGCCGGCCGAGAGCGCGATGCCGAGCACGCCGGCCAGCGCCTGCGCGACAGGACCGCGCTGGACGGCCCGCGCGACGACGAACAGCACGGCGAGGACGACCGGGATCAGGACGGACGGGAGCAGCTGGCCGGTGATCGTGAACACGACGACGAAGCCGAGTCCGGGCACGATCGACTCGACGAGGCCCCGCACGCCGCCGATCGCGGAGAGCAGCGCGGACGCGGTGGGGACCTCGCCGGGCGCCACCTGCCCGATGCCGGCCTTCTGCGCGGCGGCCCGCAGCTGGGCGGCCAGCGAGACGCGCGGATCGTCCAGCGGCGACTCGTCGCCGGGCAGGGGTCGTTCGTCGTCGGGCCGGGCCGTCGCCCCGTCGTGCTCCACGAGGGTCAGGCCTGGTCGGCGGCGCCCGCGGACGCGTCGACCGCGCTCGGCTTGGGCATGCTGAGCGGGATGAGCTCGCGAGGGGGCATCGGGGTGGTGCCCCGGACGACGACGATGCTGCGGAACAGCTCCTCGATCTTCGCGGCGGCCTCGTCGTCGACGGTGGCGTCGCCGGCGATCACGCCGCGGAGGAACCAGCGCGGGCCGTCGACGCCGATGAACCGCGCCAAGCGCGTGCTGCCGGGGTCGCCGCCCATGAGCGGGATCTCGGCACGGACCTCAGGGCCGAACGGGCCGTCGGCCTCGGTCGTCGTGCCGCCCTGCTTCTGGATCTGCTCGCTGATCTGCTCGCGGATCTCGTTCCAGAGGCCTGTCGTGCGGGGAGCCGCGAAGGGCTGCACCTGCAGCGTCGACTTCGCGAAGTCGAGGCCGACCGCGACGACGCGCTTGCTGCCCTCCTCGACCTCGAGTCGCAGGTGCAGGCCGTCGCGCGGGACGATCTTGACGCCGCCGAGGTCGACGTACGGGCGGACGGGATTGGCCTCGGTCTCGTCGAGCGGGCCCTCGTCGGCCCGGTCGGCGGGCGCGGACTTCGAGTCGTCGAAGACCTCGACCTCGGCGTCGTCCAGGGCCTCGATGTCGACCTCGACGTCGGCCAGGTCGGCCGTCTCGACCTCGATCTCGGCCAGCTGCTGCGCCTCGCGCTTCGACTTCCTCATGATGCGGTGCCTCCGGTGGTGTGTGCGTAGCCCGTCGAGCCGAAGCCGCCCGTGCCCCGGCTGCTCTCGGGCAGCTCGTCGACGGGGACGAAGACGGCCCGGACGACGGGCACGACGACGAGCTGGGCGATCTTGTCGCCCACCTCGATCTGGTGGTCCGACTCGAGGTCGGTGTTCAGGAGCGTGACCTTGATCTCGCCGCGGTAGCCCGCGTCGACCGTGCCCGGGCTGTTGACGACGGTGATGCCGTGCTTGGCCGCCAGCCCGCTGCGCGGGACGACGAAGGCCGCGTGGCCCTCGGGCAGCGCGATCGACACGCCGGTGCCGACCAGCGCCCGGTGGCCGGCCCGGAGGACGAGCGCCTCGGACGAGAGGAGGTCTGCCCCCGCGTCGCCGGGGTGCGCGTACCGCGGGGCCAGGTCGTCCGGGGACGAGGAGGCGCCGGCTCGGTCGGCCGTGAAGAGGACGTCGAGGGTCGGGGTCACGTGTCGAGGCTAGTGCAGAAGTCTGGTCGAATGGACCCATGAACCCGTACCGCGAACGGCTCACGCCGCCGGCCACCGTCTTCGTCGCGACCGCCCTGGTCATCCCTGCGACGCTGCTCGTCTTCCTGCCCATCGACCAGCTCGTCGGGGTGGTCGTGGCGGTCCTCTTCTACGCGGCCACGGTGCTCGCCCTCGTCTTCACCTCGCCGGTGCTCCGCATCGACGACGAGGGGTTCTCCGCCGGCCGCGCCCGTCTCTTTCCGCACGAGATCGGAGAGGTGCGGGGCTTCTCGGGTGCCGAGGCCACACAGCAGAGAGGGCCCAGGCTCGACGCGCGAGCCTGGACCCTCTTCCGTGGCTGGGTGAAGCCGGTGGTGAGGATCACCCTCACCGACGAGACGGATCCCGCACCCTACTGGTTGGTGTCGACGAGACGACCCGACGAGGTCGTCCGTCTCCTGGAGGCGCTCAGGCAGCGCACTCCCGGCAGATAGCGCCCAGCTTGGTCTCGTGGTCGAGCTGCGAACGGTGCTTCACGAGGAAGCACTCGACGCAGGTGAACTCGTCGACCTGCGGGGGCAGGACGACGACGTCGAGGTCGAGGTCGGAGAGATCCTGGCCGGCGAGCTCGAACGAGCCCGGGTTGTCCGCATCGTCGTCGATCACTCCGGTGGTCTTGTCGGGGGTGCGCTCCTTGAGCCCCTCGATCGACTCCGAGCCGTCGTCGTCGTTCTTGCGAGGTGCGTCGTAGTCGGTGGCCATGCCCATCCAGTTCTTCAATAGTTCGTGTACCGAAGTTCGTGTACCGAATTCGGCGGGCACAGTTTGCATCACTCGTTGTCGAATAGCAAACCCGCCGAAGGGGCCTCTCGGCCGCTCTGGAGGAACTCGCGGCACGCCCGTTCCATTCCCGGGAACACGCCCCTGACGTGGGACGCTTCTGGCCAGGACACGACGGTGGAAAGGCGTGCGAGATGCAGGATCTGAGGGTCATCGGGGTCGAGAGCGGAGCGCTCGTCGTCGCCGCCGACGGCGGTGCCGAGTACCGGCTCCCCGTCACCCCGTCGCTGAGGTCGCAGCTGCGCGCTGCGGCCCCCGACAGCACCCCGGTCGAGCGCAAGGCGCCGCCGCGCGAGATCCAGTCGCTCATCCGCTCGGGCCTCTCGCCCGAGCAGGCGGCGGAGCGCACGGGAGCGGATCTCGCCTACGTCCGGCGCTTCGAGGGCCCCGTCCTCGCCGAGCGCTCGCACGCGCTGCGCACCGCCCTCGGCGTCGCGGTCACCGTCGCCTCCGACGTGCAGCCCGACGGCGACTCGTCCTCCTTCGGGGGCGTCATCGAGTCGCGTCTCGACACTGCCGCCGCGACCGACCGTCACTGGACGAGCTACAAGGACGCCGAGCACGGCTGGCTCGTCTCCGTCTCGTACGTGACGCAGGAGGTGTCGCGAGACGCCACCTGGCGCTTCGACCCCAAGGCCCTCTCCCTCGTCCCGCACGCGGGCGACGCCCGCACCCTCTCGCAGCACTCGGCCGACGTCGGCCCCCTCGTCCCGCGTCTCCGGGCCGTCGGCCTCCGCCCCGCAGACGACGAGCCCGTGACGGGGCGCTTCGACAGCGGCGCGTTCCTCGTCGAGCCCGAGGACGGGCACCTGGACGACGCGGCCCCGGACGAGCACCGTGCGGACCGCCCCGCAGCGGTCGCGCGACAGGACGTCCGCTCCCCCGCCTCCCTCGCGGCCACGAACCGCGACCCCGACGCCGCCGCCGCCGACCCGCACGCCCAGACCGCCGACCTGCTCGAGGCCCTCCGTCGACGCCGAGGCGAACGCGAGGCGGCGCGCTTCTCGGACGACTCCTCGCGGGACGACCTCGCGACCAGCTCGATCCGGGTCATCGACGTGCCCCTCGACGACTTCGACCTGCCTGAGGGTAAGACGACGCCGCAGCCTCTCCTCCCTGGTGCCTCCTCGGCACAGGGAGACGGTGGGCAGCGCCCGCGCACCGTGGGGCAGGCCCGGGGCGGTCGACGCCCGATGCCCGGACCGGACGGCGTCGTGCCCGGTCAGGGTGGCCCGAAGAAGGCCCGCGGCCGCGCCTCCATGCCGAGCTGGGACGAGATCGTCTTCGGGGCCCGCTCGGACGACGACCCCGCCTGACGCCCGTCTGAGTCCTCGCGCGGACGACGTGAGCGCGGGTCAGCGGGCGAAGGCGCCGAACCGTCGCAGGGGCACCTGCGTCTCGTCACCGGACCACGAGCCGTGCTGGCCGATCATCGACCCGGCCTGCCCTCCGGAGTTCCTGCCGTCGTACCAGACGACGCCCTTCCGGGCAGCGACCAGGACGTCGCCGATGCGGGGCGCCACGACGGGATCGACGGGGCCGAACCACCCGGCCTGCACCGCCTCCTCGCGGCTGACGACCCAGGCGCGGTCCGACTCCGCCGCGCGCCAGGCCTCCAGGGTGGCGGCGCGGACCGCCTCCGACGCGTCCGGCTCGAAGTGCAGCTGCAGGCACCGGGGCTCGCCTGCCACGTGACGCACGCCGTCCACCAGCGCGGCGCGGTGCCCGAAGACGATGCGTCCCCTCTCTCCGACGTCGAGCACGCCGTGGTCGGCCGTCACGAGGAGTCCCTCGTCGGGCCCGAGGGAGGCGGCGAGCCGGCCCACCTCGCCGTCCACCTCCTCGAGGGCGGCCGTCCACTCGTCGCTCTGCCAGCCGAGGCGGTGGGCGATCATGTCGAGCTCGGGCACGTAGAGGTAGACGATCGTGGCCCCGGGGGCGGCGACGAGGTCGCGCGCGCGACGGAACCTGTCCGCGATCGACTCAGCCGTCTCGTAGGCCGCGCCGCGCAGGATCGCCTCCGTCAGCCCTGACCGGGCGTAGCGCGCAGGGCCGACGGCCGCGCTGCGGACGCCCCGGGCGGCGGCGTCCTCGAACACCGTGCCGCTGAGCTGCCACGTGTCGGGTCGCATGCCGGCGTCCCAGCCGGACAGCTGCTTCACGACGCGGTCGCGGTCGGCGTCCAGCACCGAGTAGCCGACCAGGCCGTGCTCGCCCGGCAGGCGGCCGGTGGTGAAGGTCGTGAGGGCGGAGGCGGTGGTCGTCGGGAAGCCGGAGAAGAGGCTGCCGGAGGCGCCCGCCAGGTGGCGAGCGTGGCCACGGCGGGCCCCGAGGGCGGCGGAGC
Source organism: Frigoribacterium sp. CFBP 13729 (assembly GCF_014841875.1). Lineage (NCBI taxonomy): Bacteria > Bacillati > Actinomycetota > Actinomycetes > Micrococcales > Microbacteriaceae > Frigoribacterium > Frigoribacterium sp. CFBP 13729. Next base: position 473,601 of record NZ_JACYUR010000001.1, read on the forward strand.
CGAGCCCGTCGACGAGCAGGACGACGGCCGATCGGGCAGGCGGGAGCGGGAGGGCCCCGACGCCGCCGGTCAGCGCGGCGAGGACGGACGGGAGGACGTCGGCCAGGCTCACCGCGCCGGGGGGACGCGCCGGTACGATGGTCGTCATCGGCACCAGTCTGGCACAGCGGGTCCGCGAGCGGACCGCCCTCCCGCCGCTGCCGCCTCCTCGCGTCGACGACCGCCCGCCCAGGTGCCTCCCGCACCTCCTGTCCCAGAGAAGTGCATGACGACGACCGAGAACACGACCGGCCCGACCGACTCCGGAGAGCGCATCGAGGACATCGACGTCTCGCTCGAGATGCAGGGGTCGTTCCTCGAGTACGCCTACTCGGTCATCTACTCCCGGGCCCTGCCCGACGCCCGCGACGGCCTCAAGCCGGTGCAGCGACGCATCCTCTACCAGATGTCCGAGATGGGGCTCCGCCCCGACCGGGGCCACGTCAAGAGCGCGCGCGTCGTCGGCGAGGTGATGGGCAAGCTGCACCCCCACGGCGACACCGCGATCTACGACGCGATGGTGCGGCAGGCGCAGTCCTTCACGATGCGCGTCCCGCTGATCGACGGGCACGGCAACTTCGGCTCGCTCGACGACGGGCCGGCCGCGCCGCGGTACACCGAGGCCCGGCTCGCCGAGGCCTCGCTCGCGATGACGCGCAGCCTCGACGAGGACGTCGTCGACTTCGTGCCCAACTACGACAACCAGCTCATGCAGCCCGAGGTGCTCCCCGCGGCGTTCCCGAACCTGCTCGTGAACGGCGCGAGCGGCATCGCCGTCGGCATGGCGACGAACATGGCCCCGCACAACCTCGTCGAGGTCGTCGGCGCCGCCCGCCACCTGATCGACAACCCCGACGCGAGCCTCGACGACCTGATGGCCTTCGTGCCGGGCCCCGACCTGCCCACCGGCGGCACCATCTCCGGCCTCGCCGGGGTCCGCGACGCCTACGCGACCGGACGCGGGTCGTTCAAGACCCGCGCGCGCGTGCAGGTCGAGAGCATCACGGCGCGGAAGTCCGGCCTCGTCGTGACCGAGCTGCCTTACCTCGTCGGCCCCGAGAAGGTGATCGAGAAGATCAAGGACGGCGTCCAGGCGAAGAAGCTCACGGGGATCACCGACGTCACCGACCTGACGGACCGCACCCACGGCCTGCGCCTCGTCATCGGCATCAAGACGGGCTTCAGCCCGGAGGCCGTGCTCGAGCAGCTCTATCGCTACACCCCCCTCGAGGACGGCTTCAGCATCAACGCGGTCGCGCTCGTCGAGGGCCAGCCGCGGACCCTCGGCCTCAAGGAGATGCTCGAGGTCTACGTCGGCCACCGTGTCGAGGTCGTCACCCGTCGCACTCGGCACCGCCTCGGCAAGAAGGAGGCGCGCCTCCACCTGGTCGAGGGGCTCCTGATCGCCATCCTCGACATCGACGAGGTCATCCAGGTGATCCGCTCGAGCGACGACACGGCCGCCGCCCGCGCCCGCCTCCGCGAGGTCTTCGACCTGAGCGAGATCCAGGCCGAGTACATCCTCGACCTGCAGCTGCGGCGCCTCACCAAGTTCAGCCGCGTCGAGCTCGAGACCGAGCGTGACGAGCTGCGCGCCGCGATCGCCGAGCTGCAGGCGCTGCTCGGCGACCCGGCTCGGCTCCGTGCGCTCGTCTCGAGCGAGCTCGCCGACATCGCCGAGCAGTTCGGGACGCCGCGCCGCACCCTCCTCACCGAGGCCGCCCCGAGCATCGCGAAGCAGGGCCGCGGCAAGAACGCCCCGGTGCTCGAGATCGCCGACACGCCCACGCGGGTGTTCCTGTCCACGACGGGGCGCCTCCTGCGGGTCGACCACCAGGACCCGTCGGCGGCCACGCCCGCTCCCCCGTCGCGGCGGACTGCGCACGACGCCGTGCTGTCGTCGATCGACACGACGACCCGCGCCGAGATCGGTGCGGTGACGACGACCGGGCGGCTGCTGCGGTTCACGCCGGTCGACCTGCCGGCCGTGCCGCCCACCTCGGTGCAGCTCGGAGCAGGCGTCCCCGTGCGCGACTACCTCGGCCTCGCCGACAGGTCCGAGCGGGTGCTCGCGCTCGTCTCGCTGACGGCCGACCGCCCGATCGCCCTCGGCACCGCCCGGGGCGTCGTGAAGCGCGTGGTGACGGGACAGTACCCGCCCAAGCCCGAGTTCCCGGTGATCACGCTGAAGAAGGGCGACTCCGTCGTCGGGGCGGCCCAGGGCGCCGACGACGACGAGCTCGTCTTCGTGACGTCGAGCACGCAGCTGCTGCGGTTCCCGGCGTCGTCGGTGCGCCCCCAGGGGCCCGCCGGCGGCGGTGTCGCCGGAGTCTCCGTCGCCCCGGACGCCCGCGTCGTCTTCTTCGGCGCCGTCCCCGAGGGGCAGGAGGCGGTGGTCGCCACCATCTCGTCCGCCGCCGGCGCGCTCGAGGGCACCGACCCCGGCCGTGCCAAGGTCAGCGCGTTCGCCGAGTTCCCGGCCAAGGGCCGCGCCACCGGGGGCGTCCGGTCACATGCGCTGCTGAAGGGCGAGTCGGAGCTGTCGCTCGCCTGGGTGGGCCCTGCCCCTGCGCGAGCGGTGGCGGCCGACGGAGGCGTCCGGTCGCTCCCCGAGACGCTCGTGCGTCGCGACGCGTCCGGCACGCCCCTGGAGGCGGTCGTCGCCGCGGTGGGCGCGTCGCTGGCCCACGTCACCGACGCCGCGACGGGAGCGCCCGCGGGCACCGAGCCCGAGTGAGGACGGCCCGCCTGCCCGGCCAGCTGCCGGGTGGCCAGACACGCGGGGCGGCCTGACCGCGGGTCCGGCGGGCGGTCTGGCCGCACGGGCGGTCAGGCCGGACGGGCGGTCAGCGCAGGTCAGACGTCGATGCGCTCCCGGCTGAGCCCGGCGCCGTCGATGATGAACTCCTTGCGCGGCGCGACCTCGTTGCCCATGAGGAGCTCGAAGACCCTGGCCGCGGCCTCGGCGTCGTCGACCCGCACCCGGCGCAGCATGCGCCCCGAGCGATCCATCGTGGTCGTGGCGAGCTGCTCGGCGTCCATCTCGCCGAGGCCCTTGTAGCGCTGGATCGGGTCCTGGAACTTCTTGTTCGAGCGACGCAGCTTCGCGAGGAGCGTCTGCAGCTCTTTCTCGGAGTAGGTGTAGATCGTCTCGTTCGGCTTGCTTCCGGGGTTGATGACGACGACGCGGTGCAGGGGCGGCACGGCCGCGAAGACGCGACCCTGCTCGATCATCGGGCGCATGTACCGGAAGAAGAGCGTGAGGAGCAGGGTGCGGATGTGGGCCCCGTCGACGTCGGCGTCGCTCATGATGATGACCTTGCCGTAGCGAGCGGCGTCGATGTCGAACGACCGGCCCGACCCTGCTCCGAGCACCTGGATGATCGAGGCGCACTCGACGTTCGAGAGCATGTCGCTCACCGACGCCTTCTGCACGTTGAGGATCTTGCCCCGGATCGGCAGCAGCGCCTGGTACTCGCTGTTGCGGGCGAGCTTCGCCGTGCCCAGGGCCGAGTCCCCCTCGACGATGAAGAGCTCGCTGTTGCCGACGTCGTTCGACCGGCAGTCGACGAGCTTCGCCGGCAAGGACGAGTTCTCGAGGGCGTTCTTGCGCCGCTGCGTCTCCTTGTGGGCTCGCGCGGCGATGCGCGACTTCATCTCGGAGACGACCTTGTCGAGCACGAGGGCCGTCTGGGCCTTGTCCTCGCGGCGGGCGGACGCGAAGAGCTCGGCGAAGCGCGTCTGGACGACGTTCGCGACGATCGCCCGGACGGCGGGCGTCCCGAGGATCTCCTTCGTCTGGCCCTCGAACTGCGGCTCCGGGAGGCGGACGGTCAGCACGACGGTCAGGCCCGCCATCACGTCGTCCTTCTCGATCTTGTCCGTGCCGACCTTGAGCCGCCGCGCCGCGAGCTCGACCTGCTGGCGCATGAACTTGAGCAGCCCCGCCTCGAAGCCCGTCTGGTGCGAGCCGCCCTTCGGGGTCGCGATGATGTTCACGTAGCTGCGGAGGACCGTCTCGTAGCCGCCGCCCCACCGGAGGGCGATGTCGACCTCGCACTCGCGCTCGAGCTCGGTGGCGACCATCGCGCCGCCCTCGGTGAGGACGGGCACCGTCTCCGTGTACGTGCCCGTGCCGGTCATGCGCCAGGTGTCCGTGACCGGGGCGTCGGGGGCGAGGAACTCGACGAACTCGCTGATTCCCCCGTCGAAGCGGTAGGTGCTCTCGTGCGGGAAGCCCCCGTCGGTGAGCGACCCGGGCCGCTCGTCCCGGATGCGGAGCGTGAGCCCGGGGATGAGGAACGCGGTCTGACGGGCACGCCCCGACAGCTCGTCGGGCTGGAACGACGCACCACGGGTGAAGATCTGGCGGTCGGCCCAGTACCGGATGCGCGTGCCGGTCACGCCGCGCTTGACCTTGCCCACCTCGCGCAGCACGCTGCCCGAGACGAACGGCGTGAACGGCGCGTCCGGGGTGGGCGCGCCGTCGTCGGCGAACGTGCCGGGTTCGCCCCGGCGGAACGACATCGCCCACGTCTTGCCGCCACGGTCTACCTCGACGTCGAGCCGCTCGGACAGCGCGTTGACCACGGACGCCCCGACGCCGTGCAGGCCGCCCGACGAGGCGTAGGAGCCACCGCCGAACTTGCCGCCCGCGTGCAGCTTGGTGAAGACGACCTCGACGCCCGTCAGCCCCGTCTTCGGCTCGATGTCGACGGGGATCCCGCGGGCCGTGTCGCGCACCTCGACGCTGTCGTCCGCGTGCAGGACGACGTCGATGGCGTCGCCGTGCCCGCCGAGGGCCTCGTCGACCGAGTTGTCGATGATCTCCCACAGGCAGTGCATGAGGCCTCGCGAGTCGGTCGACCCGATGTACATGCCGGGACGCTTGCGGACGGCCTCCAGCCCCTCGAGGACCGAGAGGTGGCGAGCCGAGTAGTCCGACGTGGCGATGGTGTTCTCCTGACGCGAGGCAGAGCCGACCGGCGGGAATTCCGGAGGCGGGGATCTGGTTCCATCCTACGAGCGCCCACGGACAGTCCCGGGAGGCGCTCGCCCCCCTCCGTCACTACGCGATGAGCGAAATCGGCTCGGGTCGCACCCGATACCCGGGAGCGCGTGTTTTGATGAGGACTTCACATCCGCAGCACCACCGTCAGGAGGAGCATCACATGACTCAGATGGCCACCGACCACACCGCCGTCGACGAGCTCGGCTCCCGCTACCAGCTCTCCGCCGCCGACCGATGCGACAGCTGCGGGGCCCAGGCCTACGTCCGCGTGACCATGGCCAGCGGCGAGCTGCTGTTCTGCGCGCACCACGGTGCGAAGGTCAAGGACAAGCTCCAGCCCACCGCCGTCGAGTGGCTGGACGAGAGCTCCAAGCTCCACGAGCACTGAGCTCGACGACCACGAGGCCGTCCGGGGAGCAGCACTCCGGCGGCACGACGAAGGGCCCGCATCCTCACGGAAGCGGGCCCTTCGTATGTCCGGCGACGGACACCCGGTCACATCGCCTTGAACGACCGCTCGAGGTTCTCGCGGATGACGCGCTGCGACTGCTCGGCGTACTCGTCGAGCTTCGCGTGCGCCTCCCCTGCGTGGTACGAGATGCTGCGACGCGTCAGCGCCGCCCGGAGCACCCGGTCGCTCAGCGCCGGGTTGAGGGGCAGCAACGGTCCCTTCAGCTGCGTCCCGAAGGAGGCGCCGCGCACGACGCCCTCGGCGCCGTCGGTCCCGTTGCCCCCGCCGTGCACCACACGGCCGAACGCCTCGACGTCGGCGCCGAGCTCGAGGTGGGCGGCGTGGTCCTCGAAGCCGAAGAGGGTCAGCTCGTCCCCGCCGTAGGTCGTCGTGACCTGGAAGTAGTTCGTCCGGCGGGGTGCGCCGCGACGGACCGTGGCGTCGAAGAACCCGATGCCGGGGACGGTCTCGCCCTGCTCGGTGACCACGCCCTTCGTCAGCAGCTCCATGCCGCCGCCGACCCCGATCACGGGGACGCCCGACGCGGCGAAGCCCTCGAGGGCCGGGAGGAGGCGCTGGGCGTCGGCGCTCACCGAGCGGACCCCCGAGAGCGGGCCGTGCCCGAGGAGGACGACGTCGGCCACGGTGGGCACGTCGTCGCCGACCCGGTACTCGACGACCTCGGTCTCGAGGCCGGCGCGCCGCGCACGGGCCACCAGCGTCGTGACGTTGCCCCGGTCGCCGCTGACCCCGAGCTGCTCGGGGTAGAGGTGGACGAGGCGGAGGGTGTCGGCGCTCACGCGGTCTTCTCCAGGTCGGGGTGGCCGAGGATGCGACGGGCCAGCATCATCTGCTCGTAGTTGGTCACGAAGTGCTTCGTGTGGTCGCGGGGCGAGGGCAGCGCACGCATCAGCTTGATCGCCTTCGCGATGTCCTCCTCGATCACGTGCACGGGGATCCCCTCGTGCTCGAGGCGCAGGGCGAGCTGCCAGGCCTTGGCGCCTGCGAGGACGTCGACGTGGTCGAGGCGTGAGAAGTCGATGTCGTAGATCCACGAGATGTCGGGCGTGCCCTCGTCGATCGCGAGCATGACCTGCTCGGCGCCCTGCGGCAGCGCGTCGAGGTTCAGCTGCAGGCTGGCCGCGTTCTTGAACATGATGAACTCGGCCTCGTCGGCGCCGAGCGACATGCGCTCGCCCCGACCGTAGGCCGGCTTCATCGTGTCGAAGGCACGAGCCACCGCCTCCTGGTCGACGGGCTCGCCGAGCACGACCGACGCAGTCTGCAGAGCCGCCGCCGCGTCGACGGCGTAGTGCAGCCCGCGGGCGGGGAGCCGCACGTCGACGGTGGTCTCGCCGACCCGGATGCTCGCCCGGTCGCCGTCCATCGCGACGACCTCGGCCTCGACGGGACGGGTGGAGTCCGCCTCGCGGGAGAAGTCGTTCGCGTTCTGCAGCCCGTTGGGCGCGGCGGCGACGACGTCGGGGGCGGCGCCGAAGCGCGTGACCGTCTGGCCGGGCCTCGCCTCGTAGGGCGCCAGGTGCTGGTCGTCGCGGTTCGTCACGACGGCGCGCGTGGCCAGGGCCGCGGTGTCCGTCATCATCGTGCCGACGCGCTCGGTCTCGAAGAAGCGGTAGAGCTGGTCGACCTGCACGTTGAGCATGAGCACGGTCGACGGGTGCAGCGACCGGGTCAGCTCGACCGCGAAGGCCTCGTCGACCTCGATCACGCCGATGTCGTGCTTCACGCGGCCGAACGGCGTCACCTCGCGGAGGAACGCCGAGGCGATGCCCTGCGGGAGGTTGGCGCCGGTGGGGTTCGTGAAGACGCGGAGGCCGTGGGCCCGGAGCGTCTCGGTCAGCATCATGGTGGTCGTCGACTTGCCGTTCGAGCCGAGGACGAAGACGACGCCCTGCTCGAACTGCGACGAGACGTGGGTGAGGAAGTCGGGCGCCAGCGCGAGGACGGTGCGGCCCGGGTAGGCCGAGCCGCCGCCACGGAGGCGGGCGACCGCGCGGACGAGCCGGCCCGCCAGGACGGGCACGAGGTATCGCACGGGCCTACTCGAGGTAGTCGCGGAGCGACTGCGACCGGGACGGGTGGCGGAGCTTGGCCATCGTCTTGGACTCGATCTGGCGGATCCGCTCGCGGGTCACGCCGAACGTGTCGCCGATCTGGTCGAGCGTCTTCGGCATGCCGTCGCCGAGGCCGAAGCGCATGCGGATGACGCCGGCCTCGCGCTCGGACAGGCTGTCGAGGAGCGACTCGAGCTGCTTCTGGAGCATCGTGAAGCCCACGGCGTCGGCCGGGACGACCGCCTCCGTGTCCTCGATGAGGTCGCCGAACTCGCTGTCGCCGTCCTCGCCGAGGGGGGTGTGCAGCGAGATGGGCTCGCGGCCGTACTTCTGGACCTCGACGACCTTCTCGGGCGTCATGTCGAGCTCGCGGCTGAGCTCCTCCGGCGTGGGCTCGCGGCCCAGGTCCTGCAGCATCTGGCGCTGGACGCGGGCGAGCTTGTTGATGACCTCGACCATGTGCACGGGGATGCGGATGGTGCGGGCCTGGTCGGCCATGGCGCGCGTGATCGCCTGGCGGATCCACCAGGTGGCGTAGGTCGAGAACTTGAAGCCCTTGGTGTAGTCGAACTTCTCGACCGCACGGATGAGGCCCAGGTTGCCCTCCTGGATGAGGTCGAGGAACTGCATGCCCCGCCCCGTGTAGCGCTTGGCGAGGCTGACGACGAGTCGCAGGTTGGCCCCGAGGAGGTGGCTCTTGGCCCGCTGGCCGTCGCGGGACACCCAGCGGAGCTCGCGCTCGAGCTCCTTGCTGAGGCCCGTGCTGTGGGAGAGCTTGTCCTCGGCGAAGAGACCGGCCTCGATGCGCATCGCGAGCTCGACCTCTTCTGCGGCGTTCAGCAGGGCGACCTTGCCGATCTGCTTCAGGTAGTCCTTGACCGGGTCGGCGGTGGCGCCGGTGATCGTCGTCGAGTAGACGGGCATCTCGTCGTCGTCGTCCTGCGAGATGACGAGGGCCCCTGCGGGCAGCACCTCGGGGGTCGTGGGCTTGCCGCCCTCGCCGTCCGCGTCGGTGTCGGCCGCGTCGGCGTCGACGGGCTCGGCCTCGTCGTCGCCCTCGGGCTCGGCGGCCTTCGCCGCCTTCGCGGGGGCGGCCTTCTTCGCGGCGGGCGCCTTGGCAGCCGTCGCCTTCTTGGCAGGCGCCCGCTTGGCAGGGGCCTTCTTGGGCGCCGCGGGCGCCTCCTCGGTCGTCGCGGGCTCGGTCTCGAGCACCACGCCGTCGGTCACGGTCTCGTCGACGACCGTGGTCGCCTTGCTGCGAGTAGCCATGCGAACACCTTCCACTTCATCTGCACTCGGTCTTTCGGGCAGTACTAGGACCCATGTCAAGTCCCCATGACTGAGCGCGCCGACGAGAGTCGAGCACCTGCACGGGACATGAACGGGTCCGACTCCGATTATTGCACGTCTGATCGGCGGCGCCGACCACGGGCCGCCCTCGGCGTCAGGAACTCCGCCGACGGCGGGTCTGCCATCTCCTGTTCAGTGCAACCCACAGGGGGGCCACCTGGATTCCCTCCTCGAGGTGCAGGAGGCGCCGGGTGCGTCGGCGCTCCAGGACCAGGCAGACGACGCCTCCGCCGACGACCACGTACTGGACGAGGAACGCGACGCGGAACGACTCGAACGAGAAGAGGTCGCTCGGCGCCCCGCCGGCCACCCGTGCCGCGTCGAGCTGGTCGAGCACGACGCCGATGAGGAACATCATCACGAAGCTCGCGAGGAAGCCCCCGACGTTGACGATGCCGTTGGCCACGCCGAGGCTGCGCATCGGGTTGAACGACCGGGCGAAGTCGAAGCCGATGAGGCTGCCGGGGCCCCCGACGCCGAGCACCACCACGAGGACGAACGCGAGCCACTGCGGGGGCTGCCCCGGCCAGGCCAGCAGGACGGTCCACGTGGCCCCCAGGGCCGTGACGATGCCGAGGACGAGGTTCGAGCGCCGGAGCGGGAAACGGGCCGTGAGCAGGCCGAGGACCGGGCCGGCCACGACGCCGGAGGCGACGAGCAGCGTGAGCATGCCGGATGCCTGCGTCGCCGTGAAGCCGAGCGCCCCGACGAGGAACGGCACTCCCCAGAGCAGGCTGAAGACCGTCCCGGACGACTGCGTCACGAAGTGCGACCAGAAGCCGAGGCGGGTGCCGGGTCGCCGGATGCTCTCCCCGAGCTGACGACCGGCGTCGCGCCAGGTCGTCCCGGCCGACTCGGCGGGGCGTCCGAGCGGGGAGTCCCGCACGACGACGACCACGAGGACGACGGCGACGACCGAGAGGCCCGCCGCGCCGAGGAAGGCCGGCTGCCAGCCGCTGCCGTGCAGGACGACGGAGAGGGGCACCGCCGAGAGCACCTGGCCGAGCTGGCCGACGTTGCCGGTCCACTGCGAGATCTGGGGCAGGATCGGCCCTCGGAACCAGGCGGGCAGCAGGCGGATGACGCTGATGAACGTCATCGCGTCGCCCGCGCCCACGAGCACGCGCCCGACGATGGCGACGCCGATGTGCGGGGGCGCGAGCGCGACCACCGACTGCCCGACGACGAGCAGGACCCCGCCCGCGACGATCAGGGCCCGAGGGCCGACGCGGTCGAGCAGCACGCCGACGGGGATCTGCAGGCCCGCGTAGACGATCAGCTGCACGACGGCCAAGGTCGACAGCGTCGACGCGGAGATGCCGAAGATGTGCTGGGCCTCGACCCCGGAGACGCCGAGCGAGGACCGCTGGAGGACGGCGACGACGTAGGCCACGACGGCGGCGCCCCAGACGAGCCAGGCGCGCGACGAGTTCACTCGACGACCCTAGCTGGCGTCGTGCACCCTCGACTCCTGGCCGTGCGCGACGGACGTGGAGCGGTCGCGGGTCAGGACTCCTCGTCGCTGCGCCGGCCCGCGAGGAAGCGCTCGAGCTCGGCGGCGAGGACGTCCGCGGAGGGGACCTGGCCGTCCTGGTCGGTGAGCGGCGAGGGGAGCGGGTTGCCCTCCATGTAGGTGTCGTGGCGTTCCTCGAGCGTGGAGACGAGTCGCGAGAGCTCGTGGTTGCCCTGCACCTGCTCGTCGACCTTGGCGAGGAAGTCGCGCCCCTCCGAGCGGAGCCGGTCGGTGGGGAAGATCAGTCCCGTCGCCGCGCTGATGCTCGAGAGCGCCGCGACTGCGGCGTCCGGGAACTCGGTGTCGGCCAGGTAGTGCGGCACCAGGAGGACGAAGCCCGCGGTGGGGTGGCCGGAGTCGCCGAGCCGCTGCTCGACGAGGTGCAGCGCGTTCGCGGGCGCCTGGGTCACGGGCCGCCACACCGACAGCGACTCGACGAGGTCGGACCGGTTGCCGCTGACCGTGACCCCGATCGGACGCGTGTGGGGCACGGGCATGGGGATCGAGTGGACCCACGTGGTCGTCGACACCCGGTAGCGACGCACGAGGTCGACGACGGCGGAGGTGAACCGTTGCCACTGGAAGTCGGGCTCGAAGCCGGACAGCAGGAGGAAGGACTGTCCGATGTCGTCCCTCATCAACCGGAGCGAGAGGGTCGCCGTCGCGACCTCGGAGATGTGGTCCTGGTCGAACGTGAAGACGGGGCGACGGGCGCGGTAGTCGAGGAGCTCGTCGGCGTCGAAGGAGGCGACCATCGAGTGGTCGAGCTCGCCCACGAGGAACTCGGCCAGCTGCCCCACCGCGCCCCCCGCGTCGGAGGAGCCCGTCAGGCCCGCCACGAGCGGCAGCCCCTCGGGCACGTCGGAGGAGTCGGGAGCGAGGTCGTAGAGTCCGGCGGGGTCGTGCATGTCGTCAATGCTAGGCAACCCGCCCGGCACCGGCCGCCTCCGGCGACGTGCCGAGAGCGAACACCCGCGGTGGCTACGATCGGGGGATGACCGAGCTCTTCCTGTCCACCACCCGTTCCCCCGCAGCCGAGGTCGAGGCCGACGTCCTCGTCGTCGGCGTCGTCACGGGGGCCGACGGCCCCTCGGTCACCCGCGACGTGCCCGGCCTGCCCTCGGACCTGCGTGCGTTCGGGGTCAGCGGCGCGCGCGACGAGCTCGTGAAGCTGGCCGGCACGGGCGCGGCGACCGTGACGGCCCTCGTAGGGCTCGGAGACGTCGTCGACACCGAGGCCCTGCGCTACGCGGCCGGCGCCGCCGTCCGCCAGCTGACCGGCGTCGACCGAATCGTGCTCGACCTGCCCGTCTCCACCGAGGCGGAGGCGCTGGCGGTCCTCGAGGGCGCGGCCCTCGCCTCCTACGAGTTCGATGCCTTCCGCGGGTCGTCGGCCTCCGAGTCGCGGCGCCACGCCCGCACCCTGGTGCTCGCGACCGACCTCGACGTCGAGGAGGCGACGGTGCGGCAGGCCACCGTGGTCGCCCAGGCCGTCCACACCGTCCGCGACCTCGCCAACACTCCCCCGCAGCAGATGTTCCCCCAGGCGCTCGCCGAACGGGCCGTCGAGCTCGCCACGGACCTGCCGCTCGACGTGACGGTCCTCGCCGAGGACGAGCTCCGCGAGGGCGGCTTCGGCGGGATCCTCGGCGTCGGCCAGGGGTCCAGCCGTGGTCCGCGGATGGTCAAGGTCGTCTACGCGCCCGAGGGCGCCTCGAAGCACCTCGCCCTCGTCGGCAAGGGCATCACCTACGACACCGGCGGGCTCTCGCTGAAGCCGGCAGGCAGCATGCTGGGGATGAAGGACGACATGACGGGCGCCGCCACCGTCCTCGCCGTCGTCGTCGCCGCGGCGCGGCTCGAGCTGCCCGTCCGCCTCACGGCCTGGCTCTGCGTCGCCGAGAACATGCCGAGCGGCACGGCCATCCGGCCCGACGACGTCCTCACGATCCGCGGCGGCACCACCGTCGAGGTGACGAACACCGACGCCGAGGGGCGCCTCGTCATGGCGGACGGGCTGGTCGCCGCGAGCGAGGAGCAGCCGGACGCCGTCGTCGACGTCGCGACGCTGACCGGCGCCCAGGTCGTCGCGCTCGGCACCCGCACCGTCGGGGTCATGGGCAACGACGACCTCGCGAGCCGCGTGGTCGAGCTCGCCGGCCGCGCCGGCGAGGCCGCGTGGCGCATGCCGCTCCCCGGCGAGCTGCGCAGCCGGCTCAAGTCCGACGTCGCCGACCTGGTCAACGCCACGCCAGGGAACACCGCCGCCGGCATGCTGCTCGCGGGCGTGTTCCTGAACGAGTTCGTGGGCGAGAAGAAGGGCACGGGAACGCCGCTGCCCTGGGCTCACCTCGACATCGCCGGCCCGTCGAACAACAAGGGCGCGGGCTGGGGCTACACCGGCAAGGGCTCCACGGGCGTTTCCGTGAGAACGCTGCTAGAGCTGGCCCGCGACTTTTCGGCCGCGTAGTAGGGTCGAGGCGGCGGGAGCGACCCGCCGAGATCGGTCCCCCGGGCGACGCCGCCTCCTCCTCACCGAGGTGGACGCGGACGCGACGCCGACGTCACCACGACGGCGCCTCCCCGCCTCGGGAACCTCCGAACGCACGAGGGAGTTGCTGGGTGTCGGAACAGAATTTTGACCTGGTGGTGCTCGGCGGCGGCAGCGGCGGCTACGCCGCAGCCCTGCGGGCCACCGAGCTGGGGCTGAGCGTCGCGCTGGTCGAGAAGGACAAGCTCGGCGGCACCTGCCTCCACCGGGGCTGCATCCCGACCAAGGCGCTGCTGCACTCCGCCGAGGTCGCCGACGTCTCGCGCGAGTCCGCGAAGTACGGGGTGTCGACCGACTTCCACGGCATCGACGTCCCCGCCGTGACGGCCTACCGCGAGGGCGTCGTCGCCAGCAAGTACAAGGGCCTCCAGGGCCTCGTGAAGGCCCGCGGCATCACCGTCGTCGAGGGCGAGGGTCGTCTGACCTCGCCCACGACCGTCCAGGTGGGCGAGACCACGCTGACGGCGAAGAACGTCGTCCTGGCGACCGGCTCGTACTCGCGCAGCCTCCCCGGCCTCGAGATCGGCGGCAAGGTCATCACCAGTGAGGCCGCCCTGGCCCTCGACCACGTGCCGGCACGCGTCGCCATCCTCGGCGGGGGCGTGATCGGCGTCGAGTTCGCCAGCGTCTGGAAGTCGTTCGGCTCCGACGTCACGATCGTCGAGGCCCTGCCCCACCTCGTCCCCAACGAGGAGGAGTCGATCTCGAAGCAGTTCGAGCGCGCGTTCCGCAAGCGCGGCATCGGCTTCTCGCTGGGCGTCCGGTTCAAGAGCGTGACGCAGAGCGACGACGGCGTGGTCGTGACCCTCGAGGACGGCAAGACGATCGAGGCCGACCTGCTGCTGGTCGCCGTGGGGCGCGGCCCCTCGACCCAGGGGCTCGGCTTCGAGGAGGTGGGCGTCACCATCGACCGCGGCTTCGTCATCACCGACGAGCGACTGCACACCAGCGTCCCCGGCGTGTTCGCGATCGGCGACATCGTCCCCGGCCTGCAGCTCGCACACCGCAGCTTCCAGCAGGGCATCTTCGTCGCCGAGGAGATCGCGGGCCTGGCGCCGCAGGTCATCGAGGACACCAACATCCCCAAGGTCACCTACTCCGACCCCGAGGTCGCGTCCGTGGGCCTGACGGAGGCCAAGGCGGCCGAGAAGCACGGTGCCGACAAGGTGACGAGCTACGACTACAACCTCGCCGGCAACGGCAAGAGCCACATCATCGGCACCAGCGGCTCCGTCAAGGTCGTCCGCGTCGTCGACGGTCCGGTCGTCGGGGTCCACATGATCGGCGCCCGTGTCGGCGAGCTCATCGGCGAGGCCCAGCTGGCCGTCAACTGGGAGGCCTACCCGGAGGACGTCGCACCCCTCGTGCACGCCCACCCGACCCAGAACGAGGCTCTCGGAGAGGCGATGCTGGCCCTGGCCGGCAAGCCGCTCCACGCGATGTAGTCGCGTCCCCCGTCAGACCCGTACCACCCGCACACTTCCGCACCACCCGATCACACAGACACACGATGTCTTCGAAGGAGTCCCCCGCATGAGCGAATCCGTCAACCTCCCGGCACTCGGAGAGAGTGTCACCGAGGGCACGGTCACCCGCTGGCTGAAGAACGTCGGCGACCGGGTCGAGGTCGACGAGCCCCTGCTCGAGGTCTCGACCGACAAGGTCGACACGGAGATCCCCTCCCCCGTCGCCGGCGTCATCGAGGAGATCCTCGTGCCCGAGGACGAGACCGTCGAGGTCGGGACCGCGCTGGTCCGCATCGGCGACGGCAGCGCCCAGGGCGGCGACTCCTCCGACGACGCTCCTGCCGAGGAGACGCCCGAGGCCTCGCAGCCCGAGAGCCCGGCCGAGGGCGGCCAGGACGAGGCGGACGACGCCGTCGTCGCGTCGTCCGCGGCACCGGCACCCGGCGAGGAGTCGGACGCTGACGCCCCCGCACCGGCCGACGACGTCGACCCGGCTCCGGCGGCCGAGCAGCCTGCCGACCAGGCCCCGGCCGTCCCCGCCACCGCCCCGGCGGGCGCGGCGGCCCCCGCGGCGGCAGCGCCCCCCGCAGCAGCAGCTCCCGCTCCGGCTGCGGCCGCTCCTGCAGCTGCTGCCCCGGCAGCCGCCGCACCGGCAGCTGCTGCCTCGGCCGACTCGTCGTCGGCTCCGACCGGCTACGTCACGCCGCTGGTCCGGAAGCTCGCGAACGAGAAGGGCATCGACATCTCGACCCTGACCGGGAGCGGTGTCGGCGGCCGCATCCGCAAGGAGGACGTCCTGGCTGCCGTCGAGGCCGCCAGCTCGGCCTCCACGACGTCCGCCCCGGCGTCGGCGCCCGTCGAGGTCTCGCCGCTGCGCGGCACGACCGTGCCCATGACGCGTCTGCGCAAGGTCGTCGCCGAGCGCGCCGTCCAGTCGATGCAGGCCATGGCCCAGCTCACGAGCGTGGTCGAGGTCGACGTCACGGCCGTCGCGACGTTCCGCGACGCGAACAAGGCGGCGTTCCTCGAGAAGACCGGCAACAAGCTCTCGTTCCTGCCGTTCTTCACCCTGGCGGCCGCCGAGGCGCTCAAGGCGCACCCGAAGCTGAACGCGACCGTCGACGGCGACTCGATCGTCTACCCGGACCACGAGAACGTCAGCATGGCCGTCGACACGGAACGTGGTCTGCTCACGCCGGTCATCAAGGACGCGTCCGACCTCGACCTGGCCGGCATCGCCGCCCAGATCGCGGACCTGGCGCAGCGCACGCGCGACAACAAGCTGAAGCCCGACGAGCTGGCCGGCGGCACCTTCACGGTGACGAACACGGGCTCGCGCGGCGCGCTGTTCGACACCCCGGTGGTGTTCCTCCCCCAGGTCGCCATCCTGGGCACCGGCGTCGTCGTCAAGCGTCCCGTCGTCGTCCAGGTCGACGGCGCCGACGCGATCGCGGTCCGGTCGATGGTCTACCTGGCCCTCTCGTACGACCACCGCATCGTCGACGGTGCGGACGCCGCCCGGTTCCTCGTGGCGGTCAAGGCCCGCCTCGAGGCCGGCGACTTCGCCGGGGTGCTGGGCATCTGACCTCGCCCTCGTGATCGCGCACGTCAGCGGCGCAGCACTTCTCTGAGACGCCAGCCGGCCTCGGTCCTCACCACGAGGACCGAGGCCGGTTCGTCGTCCGCCGTGCGGCAGGCGAGGAGCACGGTCTCCCCCAGACGCTGCACCTCCGACTCGACGACCGTGGGCAGGACCAGGTCGCCCGCCGATGCGAGGTCGGCCACCATCCGGGAATCTGCTGACGCCACGGGCGATCCTGCCTGGTCGACGGCCGCCAGGCACGACGTCGACGGTTCGCGGAGGCACCCGACCCGGGCCCTGAGCAGGACCGCCGCCGCCGCGACCGCGTCGTCGCCCCGCACCGCCGCCTCCTCCGTGCTCACCGGGTCGTCAGGGGCACGCTCCGGGACGGGGACGACGGTGACCGGGGTGGGCGCCGAGACGGCCGGGCCAGAGAGCGCGTCGGCAGGGGACGTCGCCACCGGCCGTGCCGAGTCGGACCTGGACACCTCGGAGCCGCCGCTCCGCGGGACGACGGTCGCACCCACGACGAGAGAGACCGCCACGAGGCCGGCGAGGACCCAGAAGCGTGGCCTCACCGACTGCAGCCGGTCGACGATCGACACGGCCGCGACCGCCTCCCACCAGTCCGCGACGCCGTCGAGGAGCGCGGACTCGGGCAGGACGCTGGTCCAGCCGGATCTCGGCGGGTCTCCCGGCGGTGGTCGCCAGGCGACCGCCGCCCCCTCGACGCCGGTGCTCGGCACGACGGTCGGCAACGCGACGGGGGGAGCCAGGTCGTGGACCCGCTCGACGAGCTCGTCCAGGCAGGTGCCGGTACCCTCCGGGCCCCGCAAGCGGGCCCGGTCGCGAGGAGACAGCTCACGGGCCACGGCCTCGACGAGGGACTGAGCCCCCTCGGCCGCCGTCACGAGCGGCGTCGTACCGGGCTGCGCGGTCCTGCCGCCGACGAGGACCGGGGCACCCCGGTCGTCGAGCACGACGTCCTCGAGGCCGACGCCGCCCAGCGCCGTCCCCCGCCGCGCCAGGTGGGCGACGGCGGAGAGCACGGGCAGCAGGACCGTGACGGCTTCCCCTGCGGACAGGGTGCCGCGGCGCCGAGCCCACCGGTCGAGTCGTTCCCCGCCCGGCTCGTCCGAGGCGACCACGAGGTCGCCCTCGTCGTCGACCAGCAGGTCGATCGGGCGGAGGAGGTGCGGATGCGGCGACGAGCTCGCGGCCGCGACGAGGGCCGGCGACGAGCGGCGCAGCACCACCCGGCCGCCGTCGGGCGCGGTGCCCTCGACGGCGCCGCCCGGACCGGGGGGCCAAGAGGACCCCGGCGCGAGCTCGTAGGGGCCGAGTGAGGAGGTGACCATGGGGTCATCGTGCTGCTCTCCGAGGGTCGGACGCGCGCCTCCTCGTCCCGGCCGGGGACGACCGACGACGGCGAGCCCCCGGGGAGGACCCACGGCGGCTCCCGACCCCGTATCCTGGTCTGCATGGCACGACGCACGTCACCGGAGAACACGTCCCCGAAGCCGCCCAAGGAACCGGGCCGCTTCACGCAGATGTGGCAGGTGTTCAAGATGACCCGCCGCGTCGACAAGTCGGCGCTGCCGCTGATGCTCCTGGCGCTGCTGCTGCCGGTCGCCGCCGGCGTCCTCGCGGGTCTCTTCCTCTCGGCAGGCAACGTCCTGGCGCTCGTGCTGTACATCGTGGTCGGCCTGATGCTCGGCATCCTGCTGCTGCTGATCGTCCTCGGACGCAAGGCCGAGAGGGCCGCCTACTCGCAGATCGAGGGGCAGCCCGGCGCCGTGGGCGCCGTCATGAAGAGCGGACTCCGTCGCTCGTGGCGCGCCGCCGAGATGCCCGTCGCGGTCCAGGGCCGTTCCCAGGCAGCCGTCTACCGCGCCGTCGGCAAGGGCGGCGTCGTGCTGATCGGCGAGGGCTCGGTCGCGCAGACCAAGAAGCTCGTCGACGAGGAGCGCCGCAAGGTGGCGCGCATCCTGCCCAACGTCCCCATCACGGTGCTGCACGTCGGACCCGACGCCGAGTCCGTGCCGCTGCACAAGATCGCCGGCCGCATGAACAAGATCAAGTCGTCACTGAACCGGAACGAGGTGCTCGCCGTGAGCAACCGCCTCCAGTCGCTCGGCAAGAACGGCCTGCCGATCCCCAAGGGCGTCGATCCGTTCAAGGTGCGGGCCGGACGACCGCGCTGACGGTCGACGCGACCCGCTGATCGAACCGGCAACGCACGNACGCGGACGAGCACCGTCCCCGCCACGCGGTCGTGCAGGCCCCTCTGGTCCTGGTCCCAGACCACCGCGGGGATGACGACCGCGAGCAGCAGGGTCCGGACGACCGGGCGCCAGAGACCGGTCCGGCCGCCGGCCATCGGGACGAGGCGCATGCCGAGGACCAGATGGCCGACGGTGCCGCCGAGGGTGACCAGGAAGAGGATCTGGACGACGCTGAAGACGACCGTGATGGCGAGCCCCTGGCCGTCGAAGAAGGCGAAGGCGACGACGTAGGCGAGTGCCCAGTCGATCGTCACCCCCGCGATCCGGCGACCGACGCGGGCGATCGAGCGCGGGCCCGTGCGCGGCAGGCCGAGGCGCTGGCCCGGCCAGTCCTGCCGGGGCGCCGCACCGCCGTCGACGGGGTCGGACGGAGGGCGGGATCGGTCGTCGTGCATGCCGCCGAGCCTACCGACGCGGCACCCGTAACATCTCTGAAACAATGGGGACACCGCGACGAAACGGCCCCGCCATAACGTCGTCGAAGGCTGCGTCCGGCAGTCTGACCGATCTGAGCCCATTGGAGAGACACCTAGATGTTCACCGATTCTTCCGAGGTGCTGAAGTTCATCACGGACACCGACGTCAAGTTCCTCGACATCCGGTTCACGGACCTGCCCGGCGTCCAGCAGCACTTCAACATCCCCGCGTCCACCGTCGACGAGGAGTTCTTCTCCGTCGGCCAGCTCTTCGACGGGTCCTCCATCCGCGGCTTCGCGTCGATCCACGAGTCGGACATGCAGCTCATCCCCGACGTCACCACGGGCTACGTCGACCCCTTCCGCGCCGAGCGCACCCTCGTGCTCGTGTTCGACATCTTCAACCCGCGCAACGGCGAGCTCTACAGCCGCGACCCGCGCCAGGTGGCCAAGAAGGCCGAGAAGTACCTCGCCTCCACCGGCATCGCCGACACGGCGTTCTTCGCCCCCGAGGCCGAGTTCTACATCTTCGACGACGTCCGCTACGAGGTGAAGCAGAACGCCAGCTTCTACAGCGTCGACAGCGAGGAGGGCGCCTGGAACACGGGCCGCGTCGAGGAGGGCGGCAACCTCGCCAACAAGACCGCCTACAAGGGCGGCTACTTCCCGGTCAGCCCCGTCGACAAGACGGCCGACCTGCGCGACGACATCAGCCTCAAGCTGATCGACTCGGGCCTGGAGCTCGAGCGCGCGCACCACGAGGTGGGCACCGGCGGCCAGCAGGAGATCAACTACAAGTTCGACACGATGGTCCACGCGGCCGACGACATCCTCAAGTTCAAGTACATCGTCAAGAACACGGCCGAGCAGTGGGGCAAGGTCGCGACCTTCATGCCCAAGCCGCTCTTCGGCGACAACGGCTCGGGCATGCACACCCACCAGTCGCTCTGGAGCGACGGCAAGCCCCTCTTCTACGACGAGAACGGCTACGGCGGGCTCTCCGACCTCGCTCGCTGGTACATCGGCGGCCTGCTGAAGCACGCACCCGCCGTGCTCGCCTTCACGAACCCCTCGATCAACTCGTACCACCGACTGATCCCCGGCTTCGAGGCCCCCGTCAACCTGGTCTACTCGGCGGGCAACCGCTCGGCGGCCATCCGTATCCCGATCACGGGCACCAACCCCAAGGCCAAGCGCATCGAGTTCCGCGTCCCGGACGCCGCGTCGAACCCGTACCTCGCGTTCGCCGCGCAGCTGATGGCGGGCCTCGACGGCATCCAGAACCGGATCGAGCCGCACGAGCCCGTCGACAAGGACCTGTACGAGCTGCCCCCCGAGGAGGCGAAGGGCATCCCCCAGGTGCCCGCGTCGCTCGACGGCGCCCTCGACGCGCTCGAGGCCGACCACGCGTTCCTCACCAAGGGCAACGTCTTCACCGAGGACCTCATCGAGACCTGGATCGCGTACAAGCGCGAGAAGGAGATCCTGCCGATGGCACAGCGCCCGCACCCCTTCGAGTTCGAGCTCTACTTCGGCGTCTAGCCGAGACCGGACGGGGCGCGACCGAGTCGGTCGCTCCCCGTCCGCCGTCGTGGCCGCCGGACGAGACAAGGCCCGCACCCTGAGGGGTGCGGGCCTTCTCCCGTCGTCGGCGGGCGTCAGGCGGGGATGCTGCTCCCGGTGAGGACGCGTCGCTGAGCCGGGGTCCGGCGACCGCCGAGGGGCCGCACCTCCCAGCCGCCGCTCGACCAGACCTCGGCGTCGAGCACGTTCCGGGCGTCGATCACGACGGGGTTGGCCGCGAGCTCGGCGAGGGCCGAGGGCTCCGCGCTGACGAACTCGGGCCACTCCGTCAGCAGCAGCACGGCGTCGGCGTCCGAGACCGCCTCCTCGATGCTGTCGGCGAAGGACAGGGTCGGGAAGCTGCGCTGGGCGGTCTGGGTCGCCTCCGGGTCCACGACCAGCACCTGGGCGCCGCGCAGGTGCAGCGCCGCGGCCACGTTGAGGGCCGGCGAGTCGCGGACGTCGTCGGTGTGCGGCTTGAACGCCGCGCCGAGGACGGCGATGCGCCGGTTCAGGACCGACCCGCCGCAGGCGTCGATGGCCTGGTCGATGACGCGCTGGCGCTGGGCCATGTTGATCTCGTCGACCTGCTGCATGAGACCGACCGCGCGGTGGGCGCCCAGCTCGTTGGCCCGGAACATCAACGCTCTGATGTCCTTCGGCAGGCAGCCGCCCCCGAAGCCCAGGCCGGCATTGAGGAACTTGCGGCCGATCCGGTCGTCGAAGCCGAGGGCGTCCGCGAGCGTCGAGACGTTCGCGCCGGCGGCCTCGCAGAGCTCGCTGATCGCGTTGATGAACGAGATCTTCGTCGCCAGGAACGCGTTCGCGCTGACCTTGACGAGCTCGGCCGTCGGCAGGTCGCACGAGATGACGGGCGTGCCCGTCGAGATCGGCTCGGCGTAGACCTCGCGGAGGATCGCCTCGCTGCGGACGTCGGTGCCGCCGAAGACGATGCGGTCGGGACGCAGGGTGTCCTCGACGGCGTGGCCCTCGCGGAGGAACTCCGGGTTCCACACGACGTCGGCCGACACCCCGGCAGGCAGCACGCTGGCCACGATCTCCCGGAGACGGGCCGCGGTGCCGACCGGCACGGTCGACTTGCCGACGATCAGGCCGTCGTGGCTGAGCGACTCGGCGACCTTGCGGGTGGCCTCCTCGACGTAGCTCAGGTTGGCGGCGTGGCTCCCCCGGCGCTGCGGCGTGCCGACGCAGATGAAGTGCACGTCGGAGAGGGCCACGGCCTCGGCGATGTCCGTCGTGAAGAGCAGTCGACCGGACTCGACGTGGCGGAGGATCAGCTCGGGCAGCCCCGGCTCGAAGAAGGGGACTCGGCCCTGGCTGAGCGCCTCGACCTTCGCGGGGTCCGTGTCGACGCCGATGACGTCGAAGCCCATCTCGGCCATCGCGGCGGCGTGGGTCGCCCCGAGGTAGCCGGTGCCGATGACGCTGATGCGGGGCTTCGTCGAGGCGGACGTCACCGCGGCGTCGACGGACTGGGGGTCGGTGCCGGCGCCGTCGGCCGGGCTGGTGTTCTTGCTCATGATGCGCTCCTCGCGATCTGGGGTGCTGCAGTCAGTGGGGCGGAGGGGGTGGGGAGGGACGAGAGCCGCGAGTCGTCGGCCGTGGTCACGGCAGCGTCCTCAGGGCGAAGTCGGTGTCGGTGCGGGCGATGCCGCGGCGGAATGCCTCGAGGGAGTCCTGCCGGGAGACGATCCGCCAGTCGTTCGTGAGGTACGAGCCGCTGGACACGGTCGTGGCCGTGAGGTTGAACCAGGAGAACCCGAGGATGTCGTCGTTCTCCGGCTTGGCGAGCTCGCTGAAGAGCGAGTCGATCCACTTCGGCTTCTGGGCGTCCTTCGTCGTGCCGAGCTCGGCCGCGCCCATCTCGGCGAGGATGATCGGCTTCGTCGTGATCTGCCGCAGCTGCGCCAGCGTCTTGCCGAAGGTGCCCTGGAAGTCGCCGGTCTGGGGCGTCTCGGGGCTGTTCCGGAGGTAGCCGGTCATGCCCACCCAGTCGACGTAGTCGTCGCCGGGGTAGAGGCTCGCCGTGTACTCGACGCCCCTGTTCTTGGTGGGCACGCCCTCGACCCGGGTGGGGGCCCAGACCCAGGCGACGAGCTCGTTCGCGCCGCGTGCCTCGAAGAGGTCGTGCACGTGCTGCCACATCTGCACGTACTCGGTCTTCTCGTTCCCGTTCACGCCCTCGGCCCACGGGTACCAGTTGCCGTTCATCTCGTGGTCGAGACGGATGGCCATCGGCAGGCCGTTGGCCACGAGTGCGTCGGCCCAGCGCGTGAGGTACGCGTCGAAGTCGCCCTCGATGATCTTGCTCAGCTCGTAGTCCGGGTCGACGACCGCCTCGTTGCCGGCGGCGATCGGTCGGGACTCCCAGGTGAGGAACGGGAGGTCGCCCTTGGCCCACGAACGGTTCACCGCCGTGGCGTTGAACTCCTGGTCGAAGCCCTGGAAGTAGCCCGACATGTTCGGCTGCGCGCCGATCTTCGTGCTCACGTCGTCGAACTCGGACCAGCTGAAGGGCGACTGGGTCGTGTAGAGGCCGAAGTAGCGCGACTCGGGCGAGACGATGTCCGCGAGGGACGGCGCGGTGATCGGCACAGGGCCGGTCGTCCCGCCCCCGCCTGAGCCGTTGCCGCTGCCGCTGCCACTGCCGGAGCCGCCTGAGCCGCTGCCGCTGCCGCTGCCGCTGCCGGAGCCATTGCCGCTTTTGGGCCCCGTGGCCACGGCCCCGGAGCCTCCGCTGCCGTTGCCGCCGCCGCTGCCGCCGGACGACGAGCCGGCGCCGGTCGCGGTCTGGGCGTCACGGAGGGCGTCCTGCGCCGACGCGAGGCGAGCCTGTGCGTCGGTGAGCTGCCCCTCGGACGTCCAGGCCTGCTGCTGCACGTCCGCCAGCTCGGTCTTGCTCGCGGCGAGCTGCCGCTTGGCCGCGACGAGCTGGTCGAGGAGGGCCGAGCGGTCCTCCTTGAGGGTGGTGACCTGGGCAGGGGACGTGCCGACCGCCTCCTGCACGGCGGTGCGGACGGGGTTGTCCGTCGGCGAGATCCAGATGAGCCACGAGATCATGGCCAACAGGACGACGGTCGCGGTCGCGCCGAGGGCCGTGCGGCGGGCGTTGCCGTGGGACGAGGCCCACCAGGCTCCCGACTGCACGTGCAGCGGGGCGACGAAGGTCTGCGGGGACTCAGACAATGAACCACACCTCCAGGGCGATGATGACGGCACCGATCAGGTACGGGAAGCCGGCTTTGGGGTTGAGGCGACGACGAGGAGGCGCGACGGCGGCCACGGGGGCCGTGGCCGCGGCGAAGGCGGTCGCCGACGAGGTCGTCACGGCGTCGTCCTGGGGCGACGGCGCGGTCTCGACGGCCGTCTCGGCGCGGTGGCTGCGCACCAGGACCACGCCCGTGTCGTCGCGTCGGACGGTGGTCGCATCCGAGGTGGGGCCTGCCGGGGTCGAGGGACCGCCGAAGTCGAAGAGGGCGTCGACGCCGGGATCGGTCTCGTCGTCGAACTCGCGCTCCAGGACCTGCAGCGAGTCGTCGCCGGTCGCCTGGTGGGCCATCTGCTGGGCCGCGTCGTCCGCGGCTCCGCCGGCGTAGGCGCCGGCACGGGTCCCCCAGCCGCTGGCGTGCCCCATGCGGAAGAACCCGATGACGCGGATCGGCATGAGGAAGAAGGTCGACACGATGATGAAGACCGGCAGGCGGAGGAAGTCCGACGGCTTCTCGGCCAGGTGCCGCATCTGTCGGATGGCCATGCTGAGCACGGACGACAGCACCATCAGGACCACGATGCTGACCAGCCCGGTGGAGACCCCGTACTCGGCCAGGATGCCGCGGTACAGGTTGACGCCCTGGCCGGTGATTCCCCGGTAGATCCAGCCGCCGATGACGCCCATCAGGAGGAAGGGCAGGACGATGTCCATCGCGAAGAAGAACGCCAGCATCGGAGCGTGCCCGAGCATCCACGGCATCATCCGGAACGTGTTGTACTGGCTGCCGCGGGCCCAGCGGAGCTGCTGCTTGAACAGCTTCTTCACCTCGAGCGGGGCGTCCGTGTAGACCAGGCTCGTGTGCTGGTAGACGGTGCGGTAGCCCTCCTTGAGCGTGAGGTTCGTCAGGGTGCGGTCGTCGCTGACCTCGAGGAAGACGCCCATGAACTTCTCCGTCATGAACCGGTCCATCACCCGCACGAGGATCTCGCGGCGGAACGCGATCGTCCGGCCGGGGAGGCAGCCGATCTGCCCCAGGACGCTCTGCGCGGGCATCGAGTAGAGCGCGCGCGAGTTCTCGAGCCAGTCGGCCCAGCGGGTGATCCAGCTGCGCTCGGGCTCCAGGATGCGCTGACGCGTGGTGACGCCGCCGACGTTCTCGTGGGCGAAGGGACGGACGAGCTCGGAGAGCGTCCCCGGCGTCCACACCGTGTCGGAGTCGACCAGCACGGTGATGTCGCCGCGGCTGAGCTCAGTGCCGATCATGACGGCGTTGCGCTTGCCGGGGATGGGCGTGTGCACCCAGCGGACGAGAGGGGCGTACTCGTCGCAGACGGCGGCCAGCTCCGGGTTCGGCTTGCCGTTGATGACCACGATGATCTCGCCCGGCTGCTGCTCGACCATGCGGCCGATGACGTCGCGGAACAGGTCGAGGGGCTCGTCGACCACGGGGACGACGACGCTCGTGGAGCCCGAGAACTCCCCTGTGAAGGGACGGTACCGCCTCGAGAGCAGCACCTTGATGATCCACAGGATCCAGATGAAGGCCGAGTAGACCGCGAACAGGTAGAGCTCGGCGTGGCCGCCTGCCATGGATCGGATCTGGAGGATGAAAGTCAACACGAGGGCCGCCTCACGGGGATGGGAAAAGGATGATTCCGCGTCTTCGAGGAAAGGGGTCTGTCGGGTCGGTGCAATCTTGCGGCGGTTCGGAGGGGACTCACAACCGACCACCCGTTCGGGGACTCGGCCCGACCGCGCGGGGTACGCCCGTGTCCTCCCATCGGTGTCGCACGAAATGCCGACAGGGCCGAGTGCCTCTCGGAGGCGCGGCGGCACCCGCCGGGCATGACCCTTTCCTCCCCTCCTGAGCGCACGGAGGCAGCGAGCGAAAAGCCAGGTCACAGCGCTGTCCGGGCCATCCCGCACCGACTCGGCCCGCGGTGCGGGAGGTGAGGAAAGCCCAGGGCACTGGGGGGCCGTGCGTGCGGGGCGGTCATGCGTCCGAAACACGGCAGACATCTCGACCGGGGTACGCACCCCCTTTTCGGGGTACGACAAAATCACCCGTGACCAATTCAGGCGTCACCCCCCGGGTGAGTGCATCCCGGGCGTGTCGCACCTCGTGGCCGCGACGTCGGTCGCGCCGGACGAGGTCAGGCGGTAGGCTCCGGCGCCTCGTCCAGGCCGTAGAAGCCCCGCTCGAACACCGCACGCGCACGACGGGTCACCGCGAGGTAGTCCTCCTCGAGGCGCGTGGCCGACCCCGGCGGGTACTCCATCAGGCGGGCGACGCCCTCGAGCTGGCGACGGTCGGTCGGCAGGACGTCCGAGGTGCGCGAGGTCCAGAGGACGACGGCGGAACGGGCACGGGACGCCATCAGCCAGGCGTCGTGCAGCTTGGCCGCGTCGTCGACGTCGACGAGCCCGGCGGCGGCCGCCGCCTCCAGGGCGGTCAGGGTCGAGGTCGTCCGGAGACCGGGCACGTCGTGCGCGTGCCGGAGCTGCAGCAGCTGCACGAACCACTCCACGTCGCTCAGGGAGCCGCGGCCGAGCTTGAGGTGACGCGACGGCTCGGCGCCCTTGGGGAGGCGCTCCGCCTCGACCCGCGCCTTGATGCGCTTGACCTCGCGCACCTCCTGGTCGGACAGGGACACCGGGTAGCGGACCTCGTCGGCCAGCGCGGTGAACTCGGCCCCCAGGCCGGCGTCGCCCGCCACCACGCGGGCTCGCAGCAACGACTGGGCCTCCCAGGTGAGCGACCACCGTGCGTAGTAGGCGCGGTAGGAGGCGAGGGACCTGGTCACCGGTCCGTTCCCGCCCTCGGGACGCAGGCCCGTGTCGAGGTCGAGCGGCACGAGGGCGTCCGAGGTGAGGCGGCCCATCTCGGCCACCACGCCGGCGGCCCGGCGCTGCGAGGTGTCGTCGCCCTCGGCCCCCCGGTGGACGAACAGGACGTCGGCGTCCGATCCGAACCCGAGTTCGCGGCCGCCGTAGCGGCCCATGGCGACGACGGCCATCTCGATGTCGGGCACGTCCCGACGGGCCAGGGCGAGGGCACCCGTGATCGTCGCGGTCGTGACGTCCGTGAGCCCCTGAGCCAGCTGGTCGATCGTGACGAGGCCCAGGATCCCCGAGATGGCCAGCCGGAGGACCTCGCGGCGGCGGGCCTGCCGCAGCACGCCGGCCGCCCCCTCCTTCGACTCGTGCCGCGCCACGGTGGCGCTCGTCTCGTCGAGCAGGCTGGCGAGCGTCCGTGGTCGGAGCTCGGCGTCGGACTCGAACCAGGCCGCCGCCTCCGGGGACCGGTCGAGCAGGTCGGCGACGAACGTCGACGACGAGAGGACGGTCGTGAGCCGGTGGGCGGCCCCCGACGAGTCGCGCAGCATCCGGAGGAACCAGTACGACTCGCCGAGCCCGTCGCTGAGCCTGCGGAAGGCGAGCAGCCCGAGGTCGGGGTCGGTCCCGTCGGCGAACCACTGCAGCATCGCGGGCAGCAGGTGCCGCTGGATGCTCGCCCGCCGGGAGACTCCCCCGGTCAGGGCGGCGATGTGCCCGAGGGCACCGCGCGGGTCGGCGAAGCCGATCGCGGCCAGCCGGGCGGCGGCCTGGTCGCTGCTGAGCGCGAGGTCCTCCTCGGGACGGGCCGCGACCGCCGAGAGCAGGGGCCGGTAGAAGAGGCGCTCGTGCAGGGTGCGGACGCGCCGCTTCACCTCGCGCCACGCCTCGACGAGCCCCGTGCCCGACGAGCTCAGCCCGGAGGCGCGCGCGAGCACCCGGAGCGCGTTCTCGTCCGTCGGCATCAGGTGGGTCCGCCGCAGGTGCGCCAGCTGCACGCGGTGCTCGAGCACGCGCAGCACCCGGTAGTCGCGATCGAACTCGGCGGCCTCGGCACGCCCCACGTAGCCCCGTCTCGCGAGGGCGGCCAGGGCCTCCAGCGTCGACCGTTGCCGCACGCCGTCGTCGGCCTGGCCGTGGACGAGCTGGAGGAGCTGGATGGTGAACTCGACGTCGCGGAGCCCGCCGGGCCCCAGCTTCAGCTGCCGGTCGACCTCGTCGGCGGGGAGGAGGTCGGTGACGCGCTCGCGCATGGCCTGCACCGACTCGACGAAGGCCTCGCGCTGGGCGGCGGACCACACGAACGGCGCGATGCGCTCGGCGTACCGGTCGCCGAGGTCGACGTCCCCCGCGAGCGGACGCGCCTTGAGCAGCGCCTGGAACTCCCATCCCTTCGCCCAGCGCTCGTAGTAGGCGACGTGCGACTCGAGGGTGCGGACGAGGGCGCCGTCCTTGCCCTCCGGCCTCAGGTTGGAGTCGACCTCCCAGAGCTCGGGCTCGAGGGCGAGGTCGGTGATCGCCCGCACGGTGTGCACCGCCAGCCGGGTGCCGATCTCGACCGCCCGCCCGTTCTCGAGGCCGTCGGCCCCCTCGGCGACCCACACGACGTCGACGTCGCTGAGGTAGTTCAGCTCGCGGGCCCCCGCCTTGCCCATCCCGATCACCGCGAGACGCGTGCGCGACACGTCGTCCGCGGGGAACGGCACCTCGCGCCGGGCCACGTCGAGGGCGGCGTGCAGAGCGGCACCGGCCAGGTCGGCGAGGGCCGCGGCGACGACGGGGAGCGCCTCGACCGGGTCGGGCCGGTCGAGGTCCCAGCCGGCGATCTCGACGAGGTGACGGCGGTAGCCGACGCGGAGCGCCACCCGCGCCTCCTCGTCGACCAGCCCGGCCACGCGCGACACCAGGTCGTCCACGTAGGCGTCGCGACTGCGGGGAACGGGCGCGGGCCGCAGCAGCAGCTCGAGCTCGGCCGGTCGCCGCACCAGGAACTCGGCGAGCCCGGACGACGACCCGAGCAGGCGCAGCAGACGCTCCCCCGCGCCGGCCTCGAGCAGCGCGGCGACGCCGTCGGGCGACCGCTCGAGCAGTCGCTCGAGGTGCAGCAGGCCCTGGTCCGGATCGGGGCTGCGGGCGAAGGAGGAGACGGCCGCCGCGAGCGACGGGGTCGCCTCGACGAGGCGGTCCAGCCGCTCACGCGCGGTGCCGAGCTCGGCGAACCCGAGCCGTGCCAGGTCGGACAGCGCCGTCGCGGCTCGGGGCATGGTGGAGCCGGCCCGCTAGAGGATCTCGAGGTTGGAGCGCAGCTCGAACGGCGTCACCTGGGCACGGTAGGACTTCCACTCCTGCCGCTTGTTCAGCAGCACGTAGTTGAAGACCTGCTCGCCGAGCGTCTCGGCGACCAGCTCGCTGTCCTCCATGATCGAGAGGGCGTGGTCGAGGCTGGCGGGCAGCTGCTTGTAGCCGAGGGCGCGACGCTCGGCGTCGCTCATGCCCCAGACGTTGTCCTCGGCCTCGGCGGGGAGCTCGTAGCCCTCCTCGATGCCCTTGAGGCCGGCGGCGAGCATGAGGGAGAAGGCGAGGTACGGGTTCGCGGCGGAGTCGATCGCGCGGTACTCGACGCGGCTCGAGTTGCCCTTGTTCGGCTTGTACAGCGGCACGCGCACGAGCGCCGAGCGGTTGTTGTGGCCCCAGGTCACGAAGCTCGGTGCCTCGTCGCCGCCCCACAGGCGCTTGTAGCTGTTGACGAACTGGTTCGTCACCGCCGTGATCTCGGGCGCGTGGCGCAGGAGGCCGGCGATGAACTGCCGGCCGATCCGGGAGAGCTGGTACTCGGCACCCGCCTCGTAGAACGCGTTGCCGTCGCCCTCGAAGAGCGACATGTGCGTGTGCATCCCCGAGCCGGGGTGCTGGCTGAAGGGCTTGGGCATGAACGTGGCGTACACGCCCTGCTCGATCGCCACCTCCTTGATGACGGTGCGGAACGTCATGATGTTGTCCGCGGTCGTCAGGGCGTCGGCGTAGCGCAGGTCGATCTCGTTCTGGCCGGGACCCGCCTCGTGGTGGCTGAACTCGACGGAGATCCCGAGGTCCTCGAGCATGCGGACCGAGCGGCGGCGGAAGTCGTGGGCCGTCCCGCCGGGCACGTTGTCGAAGTAGCCGGCGGAGTCGACGGGCTGGGGGCCGTCCGGCCCGCCCTGCGCGTCCTTCAGGAGGTAGAACTCGACCTCGGGGTGCGTGTAGAACGTGAAGCCGCGTTCGCCGGCCCGCGCGAGCGTGCGCTTGAGCACGTTCCGCGGGTCGGCGACGGCTGGCTGCCCGTCGGGCGTCGTGATGTCGCAGAACATCCGCGCCGTCGGGTCGATCTCGCCCCGCCACGGCAGGATCTGGAAGGTGGTCGGGTCGGGCTGCGCGAGCACGTCCGCCTCGTACGAGCGGGTGAGCCCCTCGATCGCGGAGCCGTCGAAGCCGATCCCCTCGGCGAACGCGCCCTCGACCTCGGCCGGGGCGATGGCCACGCTCTTCAGGGTGCCGATCACGTCCGTGAACCAGAGCCTGATGAACTTGATGCCGCGCTCTTCGATCGTCCGGAGGACGAAGTCCCTCTGCTTGTCCATCGACAGCCTTTCTGCTCTGCGTCGAGGCTAGTGGACGCGCCCGTCGGCCACGATCACGCCCGCGCAGGATCCGTCAGTCGTCGGCCGCGTCCTCGGCGTCGAGGCGGGCGTTGCGCTCCTGGATCGTCCTGATCGCGGCTGCAGCCTCCTCGCGCGTCGCGTACGGCCCGGCGCGGTCGACCGCGGGCGAGACCTTGCCCTCCTCGACCTCGTGCGTGCGGGTGTTGAACCAGAACTCAGTCGTCATGGGGCGAGGGTACCGCGCCCGGGCGAGGCCGTCCCCGGACGAGGTCCGGGCGACGGCGGCCGGGATCCCCGCGTCGGCTACCGGACCGTGACGGTCTTGCAGCCGAGCAGCGGGTTGTTGCCGTCGGGGGTGTTGTAGGCGTAGGCGCAGACGGTGTGCGACCCCACGGCCACCGAGACCTTCGTGGCCCAGCCGTCGACGTCCGGCGATCCCGGGTAGGCACGGAGGACGTCCGCGCGGCTGTGGTCGGGAGACACGGCGGCGAGGAAGCGGCCGTGGTCGTAGAGGTGCACGTCGGTCGGCTGGCCGGACCAGTCGAAGGCCCAGCCGCTCGCGGTGAGCTGCCCGGCCCGGGACGACACGAGCGCGTCGTAGGCGCCGACGGGGTCGCCGACGCCGAGCACCGTCCGGCAGCCGAGGCTCCTCGCCCCGGTGCCCGTTCCGGCGGTCGCGCAGATCTTCCGGTCGCCCTGGGGGATGTCCTCGTAGAGCGACATGTCGAAGCCGGTGGTCATGTACGCGCCGGGGAACGCACGGTTGACGTCGGGACGACTCTGCCCGTCGGACACGACGGAGAGCTCGACGACGGTCCCGCCGGTCTCGTCCGTGACGGTGACGGCCGCGAGGCCGCCGTCGTCCTGGGGGGCCCAGGCCCAACCCCGGACTCGGATGCCCTCCCGGTCACGCGAGACGGCGTCGAGTGCCCCGACGGTGAGGTCCCTCGCGGTCACCTCCTTGGTCGAGGCTGCCAGGCAGCCGATCATCGGGTTCGCCCCGCCGATCGCGTACGCGCAGATGCGGTGGGCTCCGTCAGGGATCCTGAACTCGCCCTCGAAGCCGGTGTCCGCCGGCGCTCCCGGCACGGCGGCCGCGACGTCCGGGCGGCTGACCGACGTCCTGAGCTTGCCCGCGTAGACGGAGCCGCCGGCCCGATCGTAGAAGTGGACCTCGGTGGGTCCGGCGACGCCCGACCACGCCCAGCCGGCGACCGAGACGACGTCGCCGCTGACCTCGATGAGGTCGAGGGCGCCCCGGGGAGCCGGGGCTGCCGCGGGGGCCGAGGCCGCGATGACGGCGGGGGCACCGATCACGAGCGCCAGCACGGCTGCGGCGAGGGTGACGATGCGGGCACGGCGCGGGAACACGGTCCTCCTGGGGACGGGAGCGAGAAGTCGATTCCCGTCGGGCACGGGAGTCGATGAACGCTAACCGGCGGGGCTCGCCCGTCGCTCCCCCCTCTTCGGGCACCGGCCAGCTCGTCCGCCAGCGCGTCCGCCAGCGACGACGCCTGCGACGCGTCCGCGCACGGCGCGTCCGGCGGAGCCGCCCTCCCCCTAAGCTGGACGGCATGCCCCGGGACCTCGACGGATCACTGACGCCGGGCCGGGTCTCGCCACTCCGCCCGGTCCCCTCGTCCATCGCCCGACCCGAGTACGTCGGCAAGGCGGGCCCCGCTCCGTACACGGGCGGCGACGTGTACGACGCCCCGACGATCGAGCTGATCCGCGCGAGCGGCCGGATCGCCTCGCAGGCGATCGACGCCGTCGAGGCCGCGATCCGCCCCGGCGTGACGACGGACGAGCTCGACCGGGTCGCCCACGAGTTCCTCGTGGCCCACGACGCCTACCCGTCGACGCTCGGCTACCGGGGCTTCCCGAAGTCGGTCTGCACGTCGGTGAACGAGGTCATCTGCCACGGCATCCCCGACGACACCGTGCTCGTCGAGGGCGACCTGGTCAACATCGACATCACCGCGTTCAAGGACGGGGTGCACGGCGACCTGAACCGCACGGTGCTCGTCGGGGACGCCGCACAGGAGACGACCGACCTGGTCGACCGTACCCGCGAGGCACTGCGCCGAGGCATCAAGGCGGTTGCCCCCGGTCGCGAGGTCAACGTGATCGGCCGGGCGATCCAGTCGTACGCCGCGCGTTTCGGCTACGGGGTCGTGCGCGACTACACCGGCCACGGCGTCGGACGCGCGTTCCACTCCGGCCTCGTCATCCCCCACTACGACGCCCCTCAGTTCGACGACGTCATGGTGCCGGGGATGGTCTTCACCATCGAGCCCATGCTCACGCTCGGCGGCGTCGAGGCGGACATCTGGGCGGACGGCTGGACCGTCACGACCCGGGACAAGTCGCTCACGGCCCAGTTCGAGCACACCCTCGTCGTCACCGAACGCGGTGCCGACGTCCTCACCCTCAGTTGACGACGAGCACCAGGAAGAAGGACGACCCGTGGCACAGAAGGCAGTCGGCATCGACATCGGCGGCACCGGCATCAAGGGGGCGATCGTCGACGTCGAGTCGGGCGAGCTCCTCACCGACCGCATCAAGAAGCCGACCCCCGAGGGCGGCGAGCCCGACGCCATCGTCGCGGTCGTGAAGCAGATCGTCGACGAGCTGGGACTCGACGACGACGCGATCCCGGTGGGCGTCTGCTTCCCCGCCGCCATCATGGACGGCAAGACCCTCTCGGCCGCGAACGTGTCGAAGAAGTGGATCGGCTTCGAGGCGGAGGCGCTCTTCGAGGAGACGCTGGGCAGGTCGATCCACTTCGTCAACGACGCGGACGCCGCCGGCTACGCCGAGACCCGCTACGGCGCCGCGAAGGACGTGCCCGGTCTCGTGATCATGACGACGCTCGGCACCGGCATCGGCACCGCCCTCATCAACGACGGCGTCCTCATCGTCAACGCCGAGCTCGGCCACCTCGAGATCGGCGGCAAGGACTACGAGACGAAGGCCTCGTACGCCGCCAAGGAGCGCGACGACATCAGCTGGAAGCACTGGGCGAAGCGCCTGCAGAAGTACTACTCGCACCTCGAGGCGCTGCTCTACCCGCGGCGCATCATCGTCGGCGGCGGCGTCTCGAAGCACCACGAGGAGTTCCTGCCGCTGCTCGACCTCCGCGCCGAGATCGTGCCGGCGGTGCTCCGCAACAACGCGGGCATCATGGGCGCAGCTGCCCTCGCCGCGGGCTCCCGCCCGGCTGCCTGAGGCGGCCCGGCGGACCCCGCGGCCGGCACGACGAGAGGGACCCTGGCTCGGGAGGCGCGCCTCCTGGACCAGGGTCCCTCTCGCAGTGTCCCAGCCGCGTGCACGGCTGAGGCGGATGGGCCGGCTGATACGCCGGGTTCTGTCCCGGTGCGCGAGCACCATGGACGGCCATCTCTCTCGGGACTGCGTTGCCGCAGCCCTCTAGCGGTCTACCCGAGGACTCGGCGAGCAGCCTCGGCGTCCTCTGTCTGACCTTGCTCCGGGCGAGGTTTACATAGCCGGTCGGTCACCCGAACCGCTGGTGGTCTCTTACACCGCCGTTTCACCCTTACCCCGGCGCCGCCTCTCGGCGACGACCGTGGCGGTCTTCTCTCTGTTGCACTGTCTCGCGGGTCGCCCCGGGTGGGTGTTGCCCACCGCCCTGCTCTGTGGAGCCCGGACGTTCCTCGGCACCGCAGGGCGGACCCCGCGGTGACGCGACCGTCTTGCCGACCCATCCGCGTCGACCATGCTAGCGGGCGTCACCCGCCCGTCACGACGGGAGGGTCAGATGCCCGACTCGCCCGTGCGCACGAGGATCGCGTCGCTGTCGGGGCAGAGCACGACGTCGTACGCGGAGGCGGACCGCACGGCCGCGAGGTCGCTGCCGGTGAGCGTCACCCCGCTCGCGCTGGAGACCCCGCCGCGGAGGAGCGACGCGCCGACGCCGTAGCGGGCCCGCTGGCGCTCGTACAGGGCGAGCAGCTCGGCGGGGACCTTCTCGGCGATGGCGGCTCGGTCGGCCTCGACCTCGCGCCGCTCGACCTCGAGCCTGCCGAGCCCGGCGTCACGGCCGTCGGCCGCCTCGGCACGACGGGTCTCGATCTGGTCGAGCTCGGACTTCGTCAGCGCGGCGACGGCACCGAGCGACTCGACCCGGTCCATGACCTCGAGCTGCGCGTCCTCCAGGTCGCTCTGACGACGGGCCAGGGCGACGAGCTCGCCCTCGAGCGCCGCGACGTCCTTGACGGACGAGGACGACGCCAGCCGCGTGCGGTCGCGCTCGACCCGGGCCACCACGACGGCCACGTCGGACTCGATGCGCGTCAGCTCGGTCTGCGCGTCCTCCCAGGCGCCCTGCTCGGACGAGAGGCGGCTGCGGAGGCGGGAAGCGTCGCCGTCGATCGTGGCCAGCACGGCGATCTCGGGCAGGTTCGCCGCGCGGTGGGCGAGCTGCTGGATCGACGTGTCGAGCGCCTGGAGGTCGAGGAGGAGCGCCTGGTCGGCGGGGCTTGCTTGGAGGGCCATGGTGCCTGCTTCGTGGTCGTGGTGCGGCGGTGGTGGTGCGGCGTTCGTGTGGCGGGCCCGACAGGGCCGGGGGCGAGGGAGGGTCGGGTCGGCTACTGCACGACCGTGAAGTCCCAGGGGTCGGTGCGCAGGTCGCTCAGGGTGACCTCGACGTCGTGGAGGGCCTCCCGCAGCTGCGCGGCGGCCGTGTCGAGCCAGAGCCACTCGCTCGCCCAGTGCGAGACGTCGACGAGCGCGGGGCCCCGGCCGAGGAGCATCAGGTCGCGGGCGTCGCTCGCGGGGTGGTGGCGCAGGTCGCTCGTCAGGTAGACGTCGGCCGCCCGGACCAGGGGGTGGTCGAGCAGCGAGTCGCCGGCGCCGGCGCAGAGGGCGACCGTCTCGACGACGCGCTCGGCGTCGCCCGCCACACGGACGCCCGCGGCGGTCGGCGGCAGCAGCTCGCCCAGCTGACGGGCGAACGACACCAGGCTCATCGGGCGCGGCAGGCGGCCCGTGATGCCGAGCCCGGTCGAGCTCGTCGCGCCCTCGGTGATCGGTCGCTGGTCGACGAGGCCGAGCTGGTGGGCGAGGGCACGCGAGGTGCCGGTCTCGACGACGTCGGCGTTCGTGTGGGCGGCGATCAGCGCGCAGCCGGCCCGCACGAGGCGGGAGACGACCGCGCCCTTCGTCGTGTCCTCGGCCATGGTGGTCGCGCCGCGGAACAGGAGCGGGTGGTGGACGAGCAACAGGTCCGCACCGATGTCGACGGCCTCGTCGACGACCTCGAGGACAGGGTCGACCGCGAGGCGGACATGGGTCACGGGCTGGTCGGGATCGCCGACGACGACGCCCGGGGAGTCCCACGACTCGGCGCCCGAGAGGGGCCAGAGGCGTTCGACGACGGCGTTGACGGAGGCGAGTGTGGACACCACCTCAGCCTAGCGGCGGGAGCTCGACCGGAGACCCGTCGCGAGCACGGCGACCACGAAGGCGGCGGCCGCGGCCACGAGCAGCGCGGCGACGGCGGCGATGCCGGGCGTCATGCCCGTGAAGCCGACGAGGCGGACGAGCCAGCCCTGCCAAGCCAGCGACGCCGGCGCGGTCACCAGGACGCCGTAGCCGAGCGCGGCGGACACGACGATGCCGGCGACGACGGCGACGGGCCCGCGGGCGGCGACGCGCAGGGCGTCGGCCGGACCGTGCACCACGGCGATCAGCGCGGCGGCCGCACCGAGGCCGCCCGCGACGGGGACGGCCACCGTGGCGAGCACGGCGGAGGCGAGCAGCTCGGGGACGACCAGGGCGAGCACCACGCCAGCGAGGACGACGAGTCCCGCGACGACGAGACCGGCGACGATCGGGAGGCGTGGCGCCTGACCAGCGGACCGCTCGACCACGTGGGCCTCGTCCATCTGGAGGGCCGGCTCGGCGAGGGCCGCAGGCGGAAGGGTAGGCGCAGGTGCGGGAGTCGCTACAGGTGCGGGGGTCGACTCAGAGGCGGGCTCGGACACGCCGCTCGGTGCGCCCGAGGCCTCCGAGGGGGTCGCAGCCGGGCCGGACGACTGCACGTCGGCGGTCGCGTGGGGCGTCGCCTCGGGCTCCTCGTCGACGGCGTCGTCGCCGTGGACCTCGTCGAGGTCGATCGGCAGCACGACGTCGATGACGCCGGTGAAGCGGAGCCGGGTCCGCTCGAGGGCGTCCGCGGCCTCGTCGGTGCCGACGCGGTCCATCTCGCGAGCCCAGGAGGCGAAGCGGGCGGCCTCGACGCGGCGCGCCTGGAGCTGGGCCTGCACGACCGCCATCAGGTCGACGGTCGCCGTGTCGTCGAGACGACGCTCGACCATCCGCACGAGGACGTCGTCGTCGAGGGTGAGCCGATCGGGCGGCTGCGGCAGCGAGGGGTCGACGTCCGGGGCGAAGACCGGCAGGGTGATGGCCGACGTCTCGACCGAGTGGCGGGCGACGCTGGCCGGTCGCGGCTCCGTCGGGTCGGTGGGCACGACGTCGTCCGTCGTGTCGGCGCGGTGCGAAGGCACCGAGACCGGACGCGGATCGCGGCGGGTGACGAGGACGTCGGACGGTGCAGCGGGGGCCTCGGGTGCGAGGACGGGTGTCACGGGGCGGTGCTCCTGCTCGTGCGTCGCGGGTGCGTGCGACGCGGTGGGGTCGACTGCGGGAGGAGCCGGGACGGCGGTGCGGGCTCCCCGCGGCGAGGGCGGCGCCTCGACGGGGAGCACGTCGACGTCCCACTCCGTCGTGCCGGTGCTCTCGCTCATGGTCGGATCGTACGTCCGCCCGGGGCCCATGCCCGGCGGACTCGCCGGTGCGACCGGGACATCTCCTGGCGTGGGCCCCTCAGGAGGGCGCCTCCCCGGCCCGACGGCCTCCCGCTGCTCAGAGCTCAGGGACGGCGGTCTCCGTCGCGGTCGGCTCCCCCGGCGTCCGTGACCTCGTGGGCACCGCCGTCCGCGGTCCCGCCGGCGGCGCTCCCCCGGGGGTCGTCGCCGACCGCCGTCGACGGCGCTCCCGCCGCGACGACCGACGCGGTGGCCGCCTCGGCGACCGCGCCCGTCGACCGGCCGCGCGCCTCCTTCTCGAGCTGTTCCGCCTCGTCGCCCGAGACCGCCTCCCCGCGGGCGACCATGCCGGCGACGTCGCTGAGCGCGATCTGGGGCAGGAACAGCGCCAGCACGAAGGCGATCGCGATGAACGGGATGAGGTAGGCGAACACGGGCGCCAGGGCGTCGGCGTAGCCCTCGACGACCTGACGGCGGATCGCCTCGGGCAGCTCGTTCAGGGCTGCCGGGTCGAGCGTCGCCGTGGCCTGGGCGGCGTCGCCGCTCGACGCTCCGGCGCCGGTGAAGACGCTCGTGAGGTTCTCCGTGAGGCGACTCGTGAAGAGGGCGCCGAAGATGGCGACGCCCAGGGCTGCACCCACCTCGCGGAAGTAGTTGTTCGTGCTCGTCGCCGTGCCGACGTTCGCGGCGTCGACGGAGTTCTGCACGACCAGCACCACGACCTGCATGATGAGGCCGAGCCCGGCGCCGAAGACCAACAGGAAGACGCAGATCAGCCAGAGGGGCGTGTCGGCCGTGAGGGTCGTGAAGAGGGCCATCGCCACGCCCGTCAGCAGCGTGCCGACGATGGGGAAGACGCGGTAGCGCCCCGTCTTGGTGATCAGGTTGCCCGACAGGATCGAGGTGCCGATCAGGCCGGCCATCATCGGCAGGAGCAACAGCCCGGACACGGCCGCGGAGGCGCCCGACGACATCTGCAGGAACGTCGGGACGAACGCGATCGCCGAGAACATGCCGATGCCGAGCACGAAGCCGACGGCCGTCGCCAGGACGAACACGCGGTTGCGGAAGAAGGACAACGGGATGATCGGGTCCTCGGCGCGTGACTCGACGAGCACGAACGCGCTGACGGCGACGAGCACGCCCGCGCCCCACAGCCACGTCTCGGGTGCGCCCCAGCCGTGGTCGGCCTGGCCGCCGAACTCCGTGAAGAAGATGAGGCACGTCGTGGCGGCCGAGAGCAGCACGACGCCCAGCCAGTCGACGCGCTTCGTGGCCTTCTTGCTCGGCAGGGTCAGCGCCATCCAGGCGATGACGAAGGCGGCGATGCCGACGGGCACGTTGATGTAGAACGCCCACTGCCAGGTGAGGTGGTCGACGAAGAAGCCGCCGAGCAGGGGGCCGCCGATGGCCGACAGGCCGAACACGGCGCCGAGGGGGCCGAGGTACTTGCCTCGCTCCGAGGCAGGCACGATGTCGGCGATGATCGCCTGCGACAGGATCATCAGGCCGCCGCCGCCGAGGCCCTGGATCGCCCGGAAGACGACGAACGCCCAGAAGTCCGTCGCGAACGCGCAGCCGATGCTCGCGAGCGTGAAGATCGCGATCGCCGCCAGGAAGAGGTTCCGTCGACCGAGCACGTCGCCGAACTTGCCGTAGATCGGCATGACGATCGTGGTCGCGAGCAGGTAGGCCGTGGTGATCCAGGCCTGGTGCTCGACGCCGCCCAGCTCGCCGACGATCGTCGGCATGGCGGTCGAGACGATGGTCTGGTCGAGGCTAGAGAGGAGCATGCCCGAGATGAGGGCGCCGAAGATGATCCAGATCCGCCTCTGGGTGAGGAGGAACGGCGCGTCGGCCGTCTTCGCGGTGGTGGTGGTCATGGTCGTGTCAGCATGCTTCCTGGTCGAGGGGCGGTGCGGCGGAGAACAGCGCGCGGGCGAGGGCGAGCTGGTCACGGAGGACGTGGTCGAAGCGGAGGCCCGGCGGGCCCTCGTCGAAGAAGAAGCGGGTCATGGCGCGCTGCACCAGCGCACCGGCGACCGCCACGACGACGCCGATGCGCGGGTCGTCGGCGGGGACGCCTTCGTGCGACGCCACGGCGGCCGCGACGCGACGCTGCTGCTCGTCGCCCTGCGTCAGCATCGCCTGCAGCAGCCGTGGCTCGCGGTCGAGCGCCGCCTTGAACTCGGCGGCCCGCTCGCGGGTGAGGCCGACGTGCTCGACACGCTGGACGACGAGCGCCGCGAGGTCGTCCAGAGTCGTCGAGAAGACGGGGAGGCGCGGGTCGCGTCGCGAGGACGCGTAGCCCTCGAGCGCCTCGTCCTCGTCGTCGTCCAGCCCCACGCCGACGACCACGTCGTCCTTGGACGCGAAGTGGTTGAAGAACGTGCGCCGGGAGATGCCGACCTCGTCGCAGAGCTGCTCGAGGGTGAAGCCGGCCAGCCCGTGCTCGGCGGTGAGCCGGCGGGCCGCGCCCACGAGCTCGGAGCGGGTCCGCAGGCGGCGGATCGCGGCCTTGCTGACGGGCGGGACGGTCTCGGTGCTCACGGGGCGCCTCCTCTCGGTCGTCGCTGCGCGGTGCGGCGACGTCGCCGGAGGGCGGGTGCCCACCGGAGATGATTGCACTCTGCGGTCAATAGTGCAATGTGCATGTCCTGCGGGCGAACGGCAACGACGAGCCGGCCCCGGGGCTGACAAGATCGACGCATGACGTGGCGCAGGATCTTCAAGCACTTCCCGACGGTGATCTTGGTCGTCGACATCCTCATCCGGATCGTGGCCGTGGTGGCCGTGCCCCGCAACCGGCGCCCGAGCTCGGCGATGGCCTGGCTGCTGGCGATCTTCGTGTCGCCGATCCCCGGCAGCGTGCTCTTCGGCCTGCTCGGCAGCTCGAAGCTGCCGCAGGACCGCCGCGACAAGCAGCGCGAGATCAACGACCGCATCCTCGACGCGACCAAGGGCATCGACGACGTGCACGCGGTGACGGACCCTCGCCCCCCGTGGTTCGGCACGGTCGTGACCCTCAACCGCACGCTCGGGGCCATGCCGCTGCTGCCCGGCAACACGGCGACCCTGCTGCCCGACTACGCCGAGTCGATCGCGGCCATGGCCGCCGCCGTCGACGAGGCCGAGCGTTACGTGCACGTCGAGTTCTACATCCTCACCCGCGACGAGTCGACCTTCCTCTTCTTCGAGGCGCTCGAGCGGGCGCACGCACGAGGCGTCGCCGTCCGGGTGCTCTACGACCACTGGGCGACGATGCGGAACCCGCAGGGCCGGGTCACCCGGCAGTGGCTGCGCGACTCGGGCATCCGGTTCGAGGAGATGCTGCCCTTCCGCCCGTTCCAGGGCGCCTGGCGCCGACCCGACCTGCGGAACCACCGCAAGATCGTCGTGATCGACGGCGACGTCGCCTTCACGGGGTCGCAGAACATGACGGACCCCAGCTACAACAAGCGAGGCAACATCAAGCGCGGGCTGCAGTGGAAGGACCTCATGGTGCGGCTCGAGGGCCCCGCCGCCGTCGGCCTCAACGCCCTCTTCATCACCGACTGGTACAGCGAGACCGACGAGCTGCCCACCGACGCCGAGGCCGAGCCCCTGATCGAGCAGCGGCAGGGGCCCGACAGCCTCGAGTGCCAGGTCGTGCCGAGCGGCCCGGGCTTCGACGGCGAGAACAACCTGCGCCTGTTCAACGCACTCGTCTACGGCGCACAGGAGAGGCTGATCATCGCGAGCCCCTACTTCGTGCCCGACGACTCGATGCTCTACGCGATCACGACGGCTGCCGAGCGCGGCGTCGAGGTCCAGCTCTTCGCGTGCGAGGTGGCCGACCAGTTCATGGTCTACCACGCCCAGCGCTCGTACTACGAGACGCTGTTGCGGGCCGGTGTCCGCATCTTCCTCTACGAGCGCCCGATCGTGCTGCACTCGAAGCACTTCACGGTCGACGACACCGTCGCCGTGATCGGCTCGAGCAACATGGACATGCGCTCGTTCAGCCTCAACTTCGAGGTGTCGCTGATGGTGCACGGCAAGTCGTTCGTCGACGAGGTCCGCCTCATCGAGGACGACTACCGCCGCAAGTCGCGCGAGATCACCCTCGAGGGCTGGCTGTCCCGCCCCGCGGGCCTGCAGGTGCTCGACAACGTGGCACGGCTGACCGCGTCGGTCCAGTAGGCCCGACGCGGCAGGCCGACGTCAGAGGAGGCGCTTCTCCCCCGGGCGCACCACGCGCAGCCAGCGGTGACCGTAGCCCTCCAGCTCGATCTCGACGCCGCCGTCGTCGAGGGGCCGGGCCGCACCGTCGCCGGCCAGGACGTCCACCACCTGCCACTCGTCGGTCGCGCCCTCGAGCTCGACGCGGAACGACCGGCCGTCCGGGGCGAAGTTGTGCGCCGCGACGAGCAGCCCTAGCTCGCTGTCCACGCTGTGGGCGAGCACGCAGGCGTGCGGTTGACGGAGGACGGACAGCTCTCCCCAGCCGATCTCGGGCGCCGCCCGGTAGGCGCGGGTCAGCTGCGACACGAAGGCGAGCAGCGAGTCGGGGTCGTGCCGCTGCTGGGAGACGTTGACGTGCTCCGGAGCGTTGCCGCCCGTGACCACCGCCGACACGAGGTCGTCGGGCGCGGCTGCCGAGAAGCCGCCGTTCGCCTCCGCCGTCCACTGCATGGGGGTGCGGACGGCGCCGCGGCTGCCCTCGACGCGGGAGTCCTCGCCCATGCCGATCTCCTCGCCGTAGTAGAGCACCGGCGAGCCGGGCAGCGAGAACAGGAGGCTGTAGACCATGCGGACGCGCCGGGGGTCGCCCTCCAGCATCGGCGGCAGGCGGCGGGTGATGCCGCGGCCGTGGATGCGCTGGCCCTCCTCCGGCGCGAACGCCGCGAAGACCTCGCCCCGCTCGGACTCGCTCAGCTGGTCGAGGGTGAGCTCGTCGTGGTTGCGGACGAAGTTGCCCCACTGGTTGCCGCGGGCCAGGGCAGGTCGAGCCTCGAGCGCCTCCCGCAGCGGGGTCGCGTCCTGTCGTGCGAGCGACAGGTACAGCGCCTGGTTGCCGACGAAGTCGAACTGCATGGTGAGCTCGTCGCCGTCCTCGCCGCCGAAGAAC
This sequence comes from Frigoribacterium sp. CFBP 13729, assembly GCF_014841875.1. Lineage (NCBI taxonomy): Bacteria > Bacillati > Actinomycetota > Actinomycetes > Micrococcales > Microbacteriaceae > Frigoribacterium > Frigoribacterium sp. CFBP 13729. The sequence continues at coordinate 515,509 of NZ_JACYUR010000001.1, forward strand.
GCGAGCTGCTCGTCGTAGGGCAGGTTGACCTCGCCGAGCAGCACGCCGTGCCCGCTGCGTCGGGACACGAAGCGCCGCAGCGTGCGCAGGAAGTCGTGCTCGGGGCCGTCGTCGCCCTCGATCAGGTGCGGCACGGCGTCGACCCGGAACCCGTCGATGCCGAGCTGCAGCCAGAAGCCGATCACCTTGGCGATCTCCTCGCGGACCACCGGGTCGTCGGTGGCGAGGTCCGGCTGGTGGCGGTAGAAGGAGTGCTTGTAGAACTGGCCCGCCTCGTCGTCGTAGCGCCAGACACCGTCCTCGACGTCGGGGAACATGCTCTCCGGGGCGTTTTCGGGGACGTCGTCGCGCCACTGGTAGAACCGGCGGTACCGGTTCTCGGGGCTGCTGCGCGCCTCCCGGAACCAGGGGTGCTGGTCGGACGTGTGGTTGACCACCAGGTCGACGATGACCCGCATGCCCCGGTCGTGGGCGGTGCGCACGACCTCGACGAGGTCGCCGAGGTGGCCGTAGCGGGGGTCGACCCCGTAGTAGTCCTCGATGTCGTAGCCGTTGTCGCGCTGGGGCGACGGGTAGAACGGCGCCAGCCACAGGCAGGTGACGCCGAGCTCGGCCAGGTGGTCGAGCCGGTGCGCCAGGCCGTCGAGGTCCCCGACGCCGTCGTCGTCCCGGTCGAGGTACGTCTCGACGTCGAGGTTGTAGAAGACCGCGGTCTTCCACCACAGGTCGCTCGTGTCGGTCAGCCTCATCGGCGCGTCTCCCGTCGTCCTCGCGCCGGTCAGGCGCCGAGGGGGTCGACGGTAGGGGCCCGCACGCGGTCGCCGCCTGGCAGGACGCCCCGAGGAGGCCGAGGATCGACCTGCTCCGTGCAGTGGCTGCAGGAGGCGCGGCGACCGAAGGGCGCTACGCCTGCGTCGGCGAGGACTCCGCGTCGTCGGGCTGGCCTGCCGGGCCGGCCGTCGCCGCCGTCGCCGCCGCCGCGCGGTCGAGCGGCTTGCCGAAGGAGGTCACCTCGGCCCCGAGACCGGCGAAGAGCGCCGACAGCTCGTCGATGCGGGGGCTGTCGGGGCCGGGTCGACGGCGTCGGACGAGCTCCTCGAGGTGGGCGCGGAGCTGGGCCTGGCTGGCGATGACGACGGTGCTCACGCCCTCGTCGTCGGCCCGGGGGTCGGCGTGGACGTCGGCGTCGGGGTGCGAGTACAGCACCGCGGTGTCGAACCACGGCTTGCGGTGGGTCTCGGCCCGGACGAGGTCGGAGATGCGCTGCGCCTGGCGCCGGACCTGCTTGCGGGGGGCGTGGCCCTGGTCGTGCGTGCGCAGCTCGAGAGAGGTGAGCGAGTCGCGCTTGACCTGGACCGCGAAGGGCGGCTCCAGCTCGAGGTCGCCGAGGAGCGTCGCGAACGACGAGCCGGCGTCCCGGGGGTGCACGCCGTCGAGCACGACGCCCTTCCACCCCTTGTTCTCGATCACGAGGGCGACCGTCGGCAGCAGGAGGACGTGGTCGACCTGCGCGACGAAGCGCCGGGTCCGCGTCGCGTCGACGGGCACGAAGACGAGGTTCGTCACGAGGGCGCCGTCGAGGCCGAGGTCGGTGACCGCGTCGAGCACCATGCGGCGGGAGGTCTCCTCCCACTTCGCCCCGGCCGCGACGAGGGCGCGGCTCTGCTGGGCGGACGTCTCGGCGTCGACGCGCCGCGCCTCGACCTGCTCCAGCTCACGGGCGTGGGCCTCGGCGGCGTCGCGGGCCGCGCGCTCGCGCTCGGCCGTGGCCTCCTCCAGCGCCTTCCGGTGCGCGTCCTCGCGGGTCCGCAGCGCCTCCTGCGCCGCCGTGGCCCGTCGACGCAGCAGCACCACGAGCACGATCAGCACGATGAGGAGGACGGCGGCGACCGCCCAGGGCAGGTACGTGGTCAGCTCGCTCGCGTCAGGCATGCGCCCAGCAGACCACGGGTGGCGTCAGGGGCGCAGGAGGCGCACCGCGCCCGGACGAGGCGGTCACGGCCGAGCCTGGCCCGACACGGCCCCCGCCCACAGGGGACGACGTCCCGTCGAGGAGGAGCGGCTCAGGAGCCGGGGTCGGCCACGGCGGAGATCCGTGCCACGGCGAGCACCCCGGTCCCGGCGACGGCCACGGTCGCGGGACCGGGCACCTGGAAGGCGTCGAGAGCACCCAGCACGTCGTTCCCGAGGCGTGCCTCCCCCGACACGACGACGGCCACGGCGACCTCGTGCGCCGCGAGCTCGAGCACGGCGGGGACCTCGACGGTCCGGAGCTGCCCCTCCGCGCTGCCTCGGCGGGTCATGAGGTTGAGGTCGAGTCCCTCGGCCGCGACGTCGACCGCCTCGACCGGCGACTCCCCCGCGAAGGCCAGCACCTCGAGGGCCTCGCCGTGCACCCGACGCCCGTCGACCACGAGGTCGAGACCCGCCTCCGACAGCGGCATCAGCAGGCGATCGACCCCCGCGAACTCCGAGAACGGCGCCGACCGGGCGATCGTCGCGATGCTGACCCGCCATGTCGGCTCCCGCCGCGTCGGCTCGCTCGAGCCGGCGGAGGACGGCGGCCCCTCGGCGACCACCGTCGTCGTCCCGGCGCCGTTCCGCCACGGCACCACCGCGCGGACGGCGACCCGCAGCACGACGGGCTCCGCCATCAGGAGGCGCGCCCCGAGACGAGCTCCCCGCCGCGCCGGACCGACTCCACCAGCGGCACGCCCGGCCGGTACGCGAGGTGCACGAACGACGGCGCGTCGAGCACGAGGAGGTCCGCTGCCGCACCGACGGCGAGGTTGCCGACGTCGGTCCGTCGCAGCGCCGCCGCTCCCCCGGCGGTCGCGGACCACAGCGCCTCGGCCGGCGTCATGCCCATGTCGCGCACGGCCACCGCGATGCAGAACGGGATGCTCGTCGTGTAGCTCGACCCCGGGTTGCAGTCCGCGGCCAGGGCCACCGTCACCCCGGCCGCGAGCAGCCGTCGCGCGTCGGGGTAGCGAGCGCGGGTGGAGAACTCGGCCCCCGGCAGCAGGGTGGCGATCGTCGACGACGCGGCCAGTGCCTCCACGTCGTCGTCGCTCGCGTGGGTCACGTGGTCGACCGACGCCGCACCGAGCTCGACGCCGAGCTGGATGCCGCCGCCCGGTGCGAGCTGGCCGGCGTGCAGCCGCGGCGTCAGCCCTGCGGCCATCCCGGCGGTGAGGATCTCCCGCGTCTGGTCGACGTCGAACGCCCCGACGTCGCAGAAGACGTCGATCCACCGCGCGAGCGGCGCGCAGGCCTCGAGCATCTCGCCGACGACGAGCGCGACGTAGTCGTCGGGCCGCCCGGCGAACTCGGCGGGCACGACGTGGGCGCCCAGGAAGGTGGCCTCCGTCGTGACCGCCCGGACCGCCTCCAGGCTTCGGCGCTCGTCGTGCACGCTCAGCCCGTAGCCCGACTTGCTCTCGAGCGTGGTGGTGCCCTGCCGCAGCGCCTCGTCGGCGAGCCTCCGGACCGAGGCGGCGAGGTCGGCGTCGCTCGCCGACCTCGTGTGCGCCACGGTGCTCCGGATGCCGCCGGCGGAGTAAGGCTCGCCGGCCATCCGGGCCGCGAACTCGTCGGACCGGTCGCCCGCGAACGCCAGGTGGGCGTGGCTGTCGACGAACCCGGGGACGACGGCCCGGCCGCCCAGGTCGACCAGGGCGTCGGCGACCGACGACGGCATGCTCGCGGCGGGGCCGGTCCAGAGGACGCGGCCGCCGTCGAGGAGGACGGCGGCGTCGAGCACGACGCCGAGCGGCGAGTCGGACGCCTCGGCGTGCTCGTGCGTCGGGTCGTTCGTGACGAGCTGCGAGACGCCGGTCAGGGCGGTGACGGTCATGCGGGCGGGTCCTCTCGGCGAGCTCGGGCGGGTGGCGGGGGCACGGGCCAGGGCACCGGCGACGGCTCGGGCGGCAGCACGGCCGCGATCGAGTCGCGCAGTGCGACGGCCGGCGACGCGATGCGCACGTGTGCGCCGTCGCGCACGACCACCTCGCCGCCCACGACCACCGTGGCCACGTCCGACGCCGTGGCGGCGAAGACGACCGACTCGAGCAGCGAGTCGCCGCGCGCGTCCGCGAGGCGCACCGAGTCGAGCGACACGGTCGTGAAGTCGGCGAGGGCGCCGGGCGTGATCGTCCCGCCGTCGTCCCAGCCGAGCGACCTGGCCCCCTCGACGGTCGCCGCCGTCAGCAGCTGCGCGGCTCCGAACCAGCCGCGCCGACCGCTGACCAGGCGCTGTCCGGACTCGATGCCCCGCACCTCCTCGAGCAGGTCGACCACCGCGTGGCTGTCGCTGCCGACGGTGAGCGGCACGCCGGCCTCGACCAGCTCGGCGGCCGGTCCGATGCCGTCGGCGAGGTCGCGCTCGGTCGTGACGCAGAAGCAGGCCCAGGCGCCGCTCGCGGCGAGGTCGCCGACGTCGCGCGGCGTCAGGTGGGTGGCGTGGACGGCCGTCGCCCTGTGGTCGAGGACGCCGTGCCGACGGAGCAACGCGACGGGGGTGGCGCCGAGGAGGCGCACGCAGTCCGCGTTCTCGGCCGGCTGTTCGGAGACGTGCACGTGCAGCGGTGCGCCGTGTCGGTGGGCCCAGGAGGCGACGGTGCCGAGTGCACGCTCGGGCACGGCCCGCACGGAGTGCACGGCGGCGCCGACCACGACGGTGGGCCCTGTCAGCGCGTCGCGGGTGGCCGTGGCACGGCGGGCCCAGTCCGCGGCGGTGCCGTCGCCGAAGCGGAGCTGCGCGGCCGACAGCGGGACGTGCACCTGCTCGACGTCGGGCCCGCTCTCGACCTCGCCTGCCCTGTCGGGCACGAACCCGCCGACCAGGTAGCAGGTGTCGAGCAGGGTCAGGCGGACGCCCGCGGCGGCCGCCGCGCGGACCAGGGCTCGCGACATCCCGATCGGGTCGTCGTGCGGCGTGCCGTCGGGGGTGTGGTGCACGTAGTGGAACTCGCCCACGGTCGTGACCCCGGCCAGCACCATCTCGGTGAACACCGCGGTCGCGAGGGCCTCGTAGTTCTCGGGCGTCAGCCGACCGGCGACGGACCACATGACGTCGCGCCAGGTCCAGAAGCTGCCGCTGCCGACCTGGGTCCGCCCGCGCAGCGCGCGGTGGAAGGCGTGCGAGTGCGAGTTCACCAGCCCCGGCAGGGTCACCCCGCGCAGGACGGAGGACCCCGCAGGAGGCGCGTCCACGTCGACCGCGACCGTCGCGATCCGATCGCCCGCGACCTCGACGACGACGCCGTGCCGCACCTCGCCCTGGCCGGGCCAGAGGTGCTCTGCCCAGAAGACCGACCGGTCCGGCTCGGCTGTCGGGCGACCCTCCCCGGTCACCGAGCGGCCTCGGCCGGGACGCCCCTGTCCGACACGACCTCGAGGGACTCGGTCAGCAGGTCGCGGAGCACGACGGTCAGCGCCTCCACGCCGTCGACGCAGTCCGACGCGTCGGCGTGCTCGTGCGGGCTGTGGCTGATCCCCGTCGGGTTCCGGACGAAGAGCATGGCCGTGGGCACGCGCGCGGCGAGGATCCCGGCGTCGTGCCCGGCGGCCGTCGGCAGGGTCGGCGCCGCGATCGACGCGGCGCCGAGCGACGACCGCAGCCGGTCGCTCAGCGACGCGTCGAACTCGACCACGGGGGTGAAGCTGTCGTTCGTCACGGTGAGGCGGACGCCGTGACCGGCCGCCGCCTCCTCGGCGACCCGTCGGAGGTCGTCGACCAGGCGGACGATGCCGACCTCGTCGGCCCCTCGGGCGTCGAGCCAGGCGTCGACCCGCGACGGGATCGCGTTCGTGCCGTTCGGGTCGACGCGGACCCTGCCGAAAGTCGTGACGGCCTGCGCCTCATCGGCCAGTCGACGGGCGGCGCCGACGGCCTCGGCGAACGGCAGCATCGGGTCGTGACGGTCGACGAGCCGCGTCGTCCCGGCGTGGTTGCCCTCGCCCTCGAAGCAGAAGTGCCAGCGGCCGTGCGGCAGGATCGCACTCGCCACCCCGACCGACTCCTCGCCGAGGGTGAGGTGCACGCCCTGCTCGACGTGCAGCTCGACGAAGACCCCGATGCGGGCCAGGGCCGCCTCGTCGAGGCCGACGTGCTCCGGGGCGTGGCCCGCCGCGGACATCGCGTCGGCGAGGCTCGTGCCGTCGTCGTCGGTCAGCGAGAGCGCGTGGCCTGCGTCGACGGCGCCGGTCATGAGGCGCGACCCGAGGCAGGCGAGCCCGAACCGGGCCCCCTCCTCCTCGACGAAGTTCACCACGGCGAGCGGTCGCTCGGGCGCGAGGCCGGAGGCCCGGAGCGCGTCGACGGCGAGCAGGGCGCTGACGACGCCGAGCGGTCCGTCGAACGCCCCTCCGCCGGGCACGCTGTCGAGGTGGCTGCCCGTGACGACGGCGCCGTCCGCCGGGGCGCCCCACCAGGCCCACTGGTTGCCGTTGCGGTCGACCTCGACCTCGAGCCCGCGACGGGTCGCCTCCGCGACGAACCACTCGCGGAGCCCCAGGTCGACGCCCGTCCACGAGAACCGGTCGTAGCCGCCCGAGCGCGGGTCGCGGCCCACGCCCGCCAGGTCGCCCCAGACCCCGTCGAAGGAGGCGCGGAGCCGGTCGCGCTCGACGGTCGCGCCGCTACGGGCGAGGGCCATCGACCGTTCCCTCCGTGGCGTCGGCCGCGACGCTCTCGGTCGCCGGGCTCCCGGCGGGTGCTGGCTCCGGGACGCGACTCGCGCCTCCTGCACCCTGCTCGCGCATCGGGACGCGGACGCCGCGCTCGGCGGCGACCTCGACGGCTCGCTCGTAGCCGGCGTCGGCGTGGCGGATGACGCCCATGCCGGGGTCGGCGACGAGCACGCGCGCGAGCTTCTCCGCGGCGAGGTCCGTGCCGTCGGCCACGATGACCTGGCCGGCGTGGATCGAGCGGCCCATCCCGACGCCGCCGCCCTGGTGGATCGACACCCAGGTGGCTCCCGAGGCGACGTTGACCATGGCGTTCAGGAGGGGCCAGTCGGCGATCGCGTCCGACCCGTCGAGCATCGCCTCCGTCTCGCGGTACGGCGACGCGACCGAGCCGGAGTCGAGGTGGTCACGGCCGATGACGATCGGCGCGGACAGCTCGCCCGACGCCACCATCTCGTTGAACTTCAGCCCGGCGAGGTGTCGTTCGCCGTAGCCGAGCCAGCAGATGCGGGCCGGAAGGCCCTGGAAGGCGACCCGCTCGCCCGCCATGGTGATCCACTTCCGCAGCGACTCGTTCTCGGGGAACAGCTCGAGGATCGCCTTGTCGGTCGCGGCGATGTCGGCCGGGTCGCCCGAGAGCGCAGCCCAGCGGAACGGCCCCTTGCCCTCGGCGAAGAGGGGACGGATGTACGCAGGCACGAACCCGGGGAACGCGAAGGCGCGGTCGTACCCTGCCGTGCGCGCCTCGCCGCGGATGCTGTTGCCGTAGTCGAAGACCACCGCACCGGCGTCCATGAAGCCGACCATCGCCTCCACGTGGGCCCGCATCGCCGCCTGGGCGCGGATCGTGAAGTCGGCCGGGTCGGCCGCGGCCTCGGCGGCCATGTCCTCGAAGCGGGTGCCGATCGGCAGGTAGGACAGCGGGTCGTGGGCCGAGGTCTGGTCGGTGACGATGTCGATCGGGGCCTCGCGGGCCAACAGCTCGGGCACCAGCTCGGCGGCGTTGCCGACCACGCCGATCGAGAGGGGCCGCTTCTCGTCGCGGGCGGCGATCGCCAGCTCGAGGGCCTCGTCGAGGTTCGCCGCCGCGACGTCGAGGTACCGGTGCTCGACGCGACGGTCGATGCGCGTCCGGTCGACGTCGATGCAGATCGCGACGCCGTCGTTCATCGTCACGGCCAGCGGCTGCGCACCTCCCATGCCCCCCACGCCCGCGGTCAGGGTGATCGTGCCGGCGAGCGTGCCGCCGAAGTCGGCGTCCGCGACCGCCGAGAACGTCTCGTAGGTGCCCTGGAGGATGCCCTGCGTGCCGATGTAGATCCAGGAGCCGGCGGTCATCTGGCCGTACATCATGAGGCCCAGCGCGTCCAGCTTGCGGAACTCCTCCCAGTTGGCCCAGTCGCCGACCAGGTTCGAGTTCGCGAGGAGCACGCGGGGCGACCACTCGTTCGTGCGGAACACGCCGACCGGCTTGCCCGACTGCACGAGCACCGTCTCGTCGTCGCCGAGGGTCCGGAGCGTCGCGACCATCGCGTCGAAGGCCTCCCACGAGCGGGCGGCCTTGCCGGTGCCGCCGTAGACGACGAGGTCGTCGGGGTGCTCGGCGACCTCGGGGTCGAGGTTGTTCATCAGCATCCGCAGGGCCGCCTCCTGCTGCCAGCCGCGGCAGCTGAGCTCGGTGCCTCGGGGGGCCGTCACCGGGCGGGGCCCGGACGGGACCGGTGCGAGGGACGTGTCCGCGGCGACTTCGGGGAGATTCGCGTCGAGTGTCACGAGAGCTGCTTCCGTTCCGATCGTGAATGAGTTGATTCATGATGAGTAGATCATGAATACTTCGTCAATGGCCTCGACGATCAGTTCACGAGCCCGAAACAGCGAGGAGGCAGGGTGGCGACCATGACCGGGACGAACCGCATCACGCTGGACGGTACGCCGCTGCGCGTCGCCGACCTCGTGGCCCTCGCCGACCGGCACGCCGAGGTCACCGTCCCGGACAGCGCCCTCGAGCGCGTCCGGCTGTCGCACGAGACCCTCCTCGCCGCCCGGGACGCCGGCACCGTCTACGGCGCCAACACCGGCGTCGGCGCCAACCGCACCGTGGCGCTCGTCGACGAGGGCGAGGACCTGTCCGAGGAGGAGGTCCTCCGGGAGCAGACCGCGCACGGTCTGCGCCTCCTCCGCAGCCACGCCACCGGCATCGGCGAGGTCGAGGACGACCGCGTGACCCGCGCCGCCCTGGTGGTCCGCCTCAACCAGCTGCTCGCCGGCGGGTCCGGGGTCAGCCCCGCCGTGGTGCGGGGGCTGCTCGCCGCGGTCCGCGCCGACGCCCTCCCGACGTTCCACCGGACCGGCTCCGTCGGCACCGGCGACGTCACGGCCCTGGCCGAGCTCGCCCTGACGCTGATCGGCGAGCTGCCCTGGCGCTCGGGCACGGCCGAGCCCATCGTCTTCGCCCCCAGCGACTCCCTGCCGTTCATGAGCTCGAGCGCCGTCACGCTGGCGACGACCGCCCTCGCCGCCGACGTCGCGGCCCGGCAGCTCGACGCGGCCACGGTGGTCGCCGCGCTGAGCTTCCGTGCGTTGCGAGGCTCGGCGGAGGCGTTCGACGAGCAGGTGCACGCGGCCCGTCCGCATCCCGGTCAGGTGCAGGAGGCGGCGCGCCTGCGCTGGCTGACCGAGCGCGTCTCGGGCCCGCCCGCCGGCGCAGCCCGCCTGCAGGACCCGTTCGGGCTGCGAGCAGCCCCGCAGGTGCACGCCCCCGCCCGCACCGCCCTCTCGGTGCTGCTCGGCGCCCTCGACCGAGAACTCGGCGGGCCGGCGGAGAACCCCCTGGTGGTCGACGACGGGGTGCGGCACCACGGCCAGTTCCACCTCGCCACCCTCGCCTGGACGCTCGACGCGGCCAGGGTCGGGCTGCACCCCGTCTTCAGCTTGTCGACGAGCAGGCTCGGGCTGCTGATGCGGGCCGACATGACCGGGCTGCCCCCGTTCCTCGCCGACGCCCGGCGGAACGCGACCAGCTCCGGCCTGATGATCGTCGAGTACGTGGCGCAGGACGCGCTGGCCCACATGCGCGTCGACTCGGCACCCGTCACGAACGCCAGCGTGAGCGTCTCGCTGGGCCTCGAGGACCACGCGAGCTTCGCGATCCAGAGCACGCGGCTGCTGACGAGCCTGGTGCGCTCGGCCGGCGCCGTGCTGGCCGTCGAGCTGTTCGCGGCCGTCCGCGCCCTCCAGATGGCGCCCGACCGCGTGGCCGGGACGCGCCTCCTGCCGGTGTTCGAGCACCTGGTGAGCCTGATCGACCCGTCGACGGACGACCGTCCGCTCGGGCCGGACATCGAGCGGCTGGAGGCCGAGCTGCCCGGCCTCGGCGCCGTGCTCGCCGACTTCCCCGCCCGGCAGGCGCCGCCCTCGTCGCCGTCGGCCCTCTCGTCCCTGCAGGAAGGGACCTCGTGACCGACTCCGCCAGCACGCAGTCGCTCGACCGTGTGCGGTCGTGGCTGCTCGACCTGATGCACGCCCATCGCCTCTCGCCCACCCAGCGCCGCGTGGCGCAGCACATGCTCGACTCGCTGCCCGACGTGGCCTTCGCCTCGAGCGTCGACGTCGCCGAGGCGGCCGGGGTGAGCCAGCCCACGGTGACCCGCATGGCGACGGCGTTCGGGTTCTCGGGCTGGGCGGAGTTCCGCGCCGCAGCCCGGGAGCGCGTCCTCTCCGCGTCGCCGAGCGACAGCCCGTCGCCCGGCCCGGGCAGCATCCCCGCGGCCGCGCTCGCCCGCGAGCGGGACAACCTGAGCGCCCTCGAGCAGACCATCACCTCCGACCGGATGACCCGTGCGGTCGACCTGCTCGCCGGGACGCGCCCCCTCGGCATCGTCGGCCTGAGGGTGTCCGCGTCGCTGGCGCACCACCTCGGCCACCTCGCGCAGAAGGTGCTGCCCGACGTCCGCGTCCTCGACGACGGCGCCTCGCTGATCGACGCCGTCACCCAGCTGCACCTCGACGGCGCGAGCGCGGTGCTGTTCGTCGTCATGCCCCGGCACCCGGACGCGACGGTGCGGGCCGTGGCCCACGCCCGGTCGCTCGGGCTGGCCACGGTCGGCATCGTCGACACTCCCCTCGTTCCGTTCGCCGACCTGCTCGACGTCGCACTGGTCGCCCCGGTGGGCACCGACCTCGTCTTCGACTCGCACGCCGCCGTGGTGACGCTGTCCATCGTGCTGCTCGACGCGCTCGCCCGACGGGACCCCCGGCGTACCCAGGCGCGGCTCGAGGCGCACGAGGAACTCGTCGCCACCTGGGAGCACGACGCCCGCCCGCGGCCCTCGTAGGAGGTACCCCCGACTCCTCAGGGACCGCCGAGCCAGTGGTCGATCCGGTGGTGGTCGGGGCGGAAGCCGTTCTGCACGCCCCAGAGCACGGCCTGCGTGCGGCTGGTCGCACCGATGCGCCGGTAGACCGACCGGATGTACGACTTGACCGTGTTCGGGCTGAGGTAGGTCAGGGCGGCGACCTCGGCGTTGCTCTTGCCCTGCGTGATCAGCGCCAGGATCTCCGACTCGCGGTCGGTGATGCCCTCGCGGCGGCCCGGCCAGTCGAGGCCGGGGGCGCTCGGCGCACGGCCCCGGACGTCGCTGACGACCTGCTCGCCTCGGTGCACCGCCTCGAGCGCCTCCACGAGCTCACGCGCCGTGAGGGTCTTCGACAGGTACCCGTGCACGCCCTGCGCGAGGGCCGCCTCCACAAGCTCGGGGTGGAAGTTCCAGGTGTAGACGACCACCTTGCCGGCCGCGGGGTTCGCGACGAGCTCGGCGAGCTCGTGGTGGTCCGACTCCGGCTGGGCGAAGGAGTCGTAGAGGACGACGTCGACCTCGTCGGACAGCGCCGTCGTCGCGTCGATCTCGGCGACGACGACCCGGTCGCGGTACCGGTCGAACATGTGGGCGAGGCCGGCGAGCACGACGTCGTAGTCGTCGACGAGGGCGACGGTGATCGAGCGGGTCGGGGCGAGGGGCATGACGACACCATCCCACCCCGAGGGGTGTGCCGCCACACCTCCAGGGGTGGTCTGCTGAGCTGCGCGACTCCACGGCACCGACGGTGCCCGTCGCGCACCTCTCCCGGAAGGAGAACACCATGATCGGTCTCATCATCAGCCTGCTCGTCATCGGCCTCATCGCAGGGTTCATCGCGCGAGCGGTCGTCCCCGGGCGTCAGAGCCTCTCGATCGCCATGACGATCCTCCTCGGCGTCATCGGCTCGTTCGTCGGCGGGTTCCTCGGCTTCCTGCTGTTCCAGCACGACCCGACCGACGGCTTCTTCCAGCCCGCCGGCATCATCGGCTCGATCATCGGCGCGATCGTCGTCCTCGCGATCTGGGTCGCCGTCTCGGGACGCCGCAGCGCCGCCCGCCGCTAGGCCACGACCGCTGCCGTCGCGGGGGTGCGCCGGGCCGTCACGGACGTCCCGGCCCCTCGCCCCGTGGTGGTGAGCCCGCTCAGCGCCCGGCTGCGTGGCGGGCAGCCACGTCGGCCGCCGTCAGGGCGACGTCGTAGACCGCGGTGTTCTCGAGATCGCCTCGGTAGTGCGGACTGGACGGCGCCTCCGGCCACACTCCCCCCACCGTGTCGTAGCCGATCCGCCACCAGCCGAAGAAGTTCTCTGCCGAGGCCTGCGGCGAGGACGCCACCTGCGCCCCGTCCACGTACATGGCCATGCCGGACCCGTCGAGGGTGACGGTGGCGAGGTGCCACGCCCCGTCGGCGTAGGAGGCGGTGCTCGACATCGTGTACTGCTGACCGCTGTACACGCCGAAGACGAGCGTGCCCCGGTTCGTGAGGTAGAGGTGCCGGTCGTACTGGGTCGAGGCGCCCGACTGGCTGTTCCCGAAGCCGACGAGCTTCCCCCCGGCTGTCGTCGTCGTCCGGAACCAGGTCTCGATCGAGAAGACCTGGGGGGCCCTCAGCCTCTCGGCCGTCGTGACCTGCCCCGTGACCCCGTCGAGCGTCAGCCACGGGCTCGGGCCGGACGCGCACGTCCCACTCTGGATCGCCGCCCCCTGGGTGAGCGTGCCCGTCCGCCCGTTGCCGCTGCTGTCCCGCAGCGACGTCCCGACGCCGTCGTTGTACTGGTAGGCGAAGTGCGCCTGCGCCGCGACAGGACGATCGAGGCAGGCGAAGCGGGACGTGGCGAGGCTGCTCGCCGTCGAGGTCGTGCCGGCGAACGCGGAGTGGCTCGAGCCCACCACGAGCACCAGGACGGCGACGCTGCCGACGACGGCGAGCGCCGTCCCCGACGCCCTGGCTGCCCAGGCCCCTGTGGTCACGGGGGCGCGCGCACGATGGCGGGACGGGCCGAGCGGGTCGACCACCTCCTCGTCGCCCCTCGGCTCGAGCCGTGTCAGGGCGATCAGCGCCAGCACGACCAGCGACGCCAGCAGGCCGCCGACCACGCGGTCGCCGCCGTGCCAGAGCATCGGGGAGCCGACCGCGGGCACGAGCAGGACGCCCACGCCGTGGACGTCCTCGACAGGGACCGGGCTCGAGTCGGCCGTCGCGTTGGCGTCGCCCTGCAGCCGGAGCCCGTCGGCGGTGCTCTCGACCAGCCGGTGCAGCCGCAGCTCGCCCGGTCGGTCGGGGTCGTCCACGAGCAGGACCTGCCCAGGGACGAGCTCGTCGGCACCGAGGGGCATCGCCACGACGACGTCGCCCGCGACGATCGTCGGCGCCATCGACCCCGAGACGACGGTGGTCGGCGACCAGCCCCAGAGGGCCGGCACGGCCGCCCAGAGGAGGAGGCACACCGCCGTCGTGAGGACCACCCGCGCACACGTCGCGACGCACAGGGCACCCCAGAAGGAGAGGGCGGTGCGCTCGTGCGGCGGCGTGGTGGTCGTGGTCATGACAGGGCTCCCGCTCCGGGTGGTCGACCGGGGTCGACCGGCGGTCAGCGGGTCTGGGCCTCCCAGGTGAAGGCGAGGGCGGCGCGGGAGTCCTGCCCGGTGTTCGGCGTGGCCGAGCTCAGCGTGTACGTGAACTGGAACGAGCGGGACTCGGGGGCGGTGCCCGACGGCGACCAGGTCGGCGCACCGGTCGCGTAGCCGGTGCGCTGGCTCGCGAAGTCCGCGAGCGTGCCCGACCAGACCTGGGGGTCCTGGGTCGCAGGCGTGAACCCGTCGCACGAGGCGCTCGACCCGCCGGTGCCCTGCACGATGCGCAGGTCGAGGTAGGACGAGAGCGAGTTCGTCGTCGTGGCCGAGGTGCCGTAGAGCCTGACCGCCGACGGCAGGGTGCCCTTGGACGTGACCGTGATGCACTTGCTCCCCGTGTCGCCCGGCTTCAGGCCCGACGCCGAGAACAGGGCGACGTCGGAGTCGTCGTCCGTGAGCTGGACGGTGCCGGTCGACCAGTTGCTGGTCGGGTTCGACGTGGTGGCGGAGAACGCCGAGTACGAGGCGGTCGAGATGATCGCGCCGGAGGCGATCACGGCGACGGGCAGGGCTGCCCAGCGGGCACGGCGCGTCCAGCGGGCGCGGCTGATCGTTCGGGACATGTCGGGAGGTCTCTCGGGTCGCGCCTCGGGAGCCCCCGGTGGTGCCGGTCGGGGAGGGACTCGCGAGGGTCGGCACGGTGCCGATGACGTGACGGTACCGACGGGTCGCCAGGGCGGTAAGGGCACGCGTGTCCCCAAAGAGGGGGATGCGCCTGTACCCCGACCCCACCTCCCCCCTTCGCCGCCCGCCGCGCCTGGTGATCCGGGGAGTTCCCGGCCGAGTCAGGTGCCGGCTGAACCTGCCGGGGAGGCGGTCTCTCCGGCGCGGCCGCGCGTCGCCACTCGTTCTTCGTACATCGGCCCGACCGGTCGCGCGGAGCCGTCGAGGCCGTGCACGGCCCGACGTGGCTCACCGTGTCCTAGTCGGACAGCTCGCCCGGGGCGAGCCGCACCTCCTCGGCGTCGAGCCTCGCCTGCACCTGGCGCAGCACCGTGTCGTCGATCCGCCCCTCGTCACGGAGGCGGACGACGGTGCCGCGCTTGCGGTGCAGCAGCTCGAGCCGCAGCTCCCGGTACTGCTGGTCGCGGCGCACGTCGTCGTCGTCCTCGGCCGAGACGTCGCCGGCCTCGACGACGCGCAGGTGCGCCTCCTGCTCCTCGCGGGCACGGTCCTCGACCTCCTGGTCCACCTCGAGGTCGCGGGCGACCTCGGCGAGGGCGTCCAGCGCCTCCTCGGCTGCGGTGGTCTCGGCGAGACGGCGCTCCTCGACGACGCCGGTGTCCTCGGGCAGCGACGCCCAGCGGACGACGGCGGGCAGCAGCAGCCCCTGCACGACCAGGGTCACGACGATGACGCCGGACGTCACGAAGACGATCATGTCGCGGTCGGGGAAGTCGTTCCCGGTCGTGAGCACGAGCGGCACGCCGAGCGCCGCCGCGAGCGAGACCGCGCCGCGGAACCCGGAGAGCCCGCTGAGGACCCGTGCCCGGTCGCTCACCCGCCGCAGGCGCTGCTGCGGCCGCCGGTCGACGGCCCGGATCGTGTACGCCGCCGTGAACAGGAAGACGATGCGGACGACGATCAGCGTGACGCTGATGACGACGACCGACAGGACGCCGGTGGCGACGAGACGCCCGTCCAGGCCCCGCACCGCCGTCTGCAGCTCGAGCCCCACGAGCACGAACAAGGAGGCGTTGAGCAAGAACGTCGACAGGCTCCAGAACGCGTCCGACTGGCGCCGGGTCGCGGCGCGGTCCCGTCGCGGTGCCGCCTGGCTCAGCGCCAGGCCCGCGATGACGACCGCCAGGACGCCGGACGACTCGACCGACTCGGCGACGAGGTAGGCGACGAACGGGGTCAGGATGGTGATCACCGTCTCCTGCAGCGGGTCGTCCAGGCGTGCCCGGACGCGCTTCACCGCCCAGGCCAGTGCCAGCCCGATGAGCGCACCTCCCCCGTAGGCGAGCAGGACGAGCCAGCTGATGCGCAGGGGCGTCGCCTCGTCCTCCCCCACGACGACCGCCACCGCCAGCCCGTAGATGACGAGCGCGGTGCCGTCGTTCACCAGGCTCTCGGCGCGCAGCGTCGTCACCGTGCGCCGCGGCAGCGACCTCGTGAAGGCACCGACGGCGGTCGCGTCGGTCGGGGCGACGGCCGCGCCGAGCACCCAGGCGGGACCCCACGGCATGCCGAGGAGGTGCGCGACGGTCGCCACCGCGGCCGCCGTCGCCACGACGAGCACCGTGCTCGTCAGCACGATGCCCCGGAGGTTCGCCCGGATCTCGCGCAGCGACGTCGTGAGGCTCTCCCAGAACAGCAGCGCCGGGAGGAAGAGGAAGAGCACGACCTCGGGCGGCAGCTGCACCTCGCGCAGGGCAGGCACGAAGCCGAGCAGGATCCCGCTCGCGAGCAACAGGATCGGCGGGGCGACGTGCAGACGGCTCGCCAGGCCGCTGCAGATGAGCACGGCGGCGCCGAGCACGACGACGATCTCGAGACCGAGCACGATGGTTCCTCACAGACGAGCGGGCCCTGGTGACCTGCGCACCCGACACAACTCGGTTCCCGGGCCGCCTGACACACCTTGACAGTGCCTGTCTGACGGGTACTTCAGGGACCTCCCTCCTGGGCCCGCGCGTCTCCGAGAGCGCCCTCGCTGGGCGGCGCACGATGTCAGCTGCCGCTGCACCGGCTCCGAGAAGCTGAACCACCCCGTCGTCGGCGAGCTCGAGCTCTCGTCGAGGGCATGGAGCGCGCCGGAGCCGGATGAGGAGAAGGGGTGCCGGCACGTCGCGCGACGGCACCCCTCCTCTGCCCCGTGCCGGGCTCGTCCGAGCTAGGGAATGGCGATGTCTCCCTGGTGCAGGACGCGGGGGTCCGCGTAGGTGTCCTTGATCGCCTGTTGTGTGTTCGCGGACTCGAGCTGCTCCGACCAGTGCATGAACCACGTCCAGTTCGGCTGCGCGGCCAGGTGCGCCGACGTGGGCATCTTGCCGACCTCGCCCAGGGCGATCGGCTTCCCTGCCGCGATCGATTGCATCGTCTGGTATTCGGCTGCACTCGGGAAGGTCTTGTACCAGGCGTCCAGGGTGACGACGTCGACGTACGAGCTGCCCGGGTAGTAGCCGGCCAGTCCGCCGGCCGGGTTGTCCTGCACGTTCCAGGCCCAGACCAGGTTCGTCATGCCCTTCGTGCCGGCCAGGTGGTCGCGGGTGATCTGGTAGAGCTTCGCGGAGCCGGCCGATCCCGAACGTCCGCCCCACCAGGCCCACTGCTCGTTCATCTCGTGCAGCGGACGGAAGACGGCGGGCACGCCCGCATCCTTCAGCTGCTGCAGGTAGGGGACGACCTCGTCGAGTCGTGACTTCCACGCCGCGTTCAACGTCGTCCCATTCGTGGTCAGCTGCGACCACTGCGCGTCGGTGAGGTTCGCGTTGACGTCGTTCCACGAACACGACGACCCGACCGTCGGTGGGCAGACGTGCCACGTCAGCGAGACGAGCGCCCCGTTCTTCCACTCCGTCTTCGCCTGGTCGACGACACGCTGCCGGTTCGCCACGTCAGAGGCGGCGAAGAGGAAGTCCCCGCCCCAGAGCGCCGGGTAGACCCCGGTGATGTCCTTGACGCGCTGTGTGTACTGGCTCGGCTGCCCGGCGGGCTCCTTGTTGTGCTGCCCGCTGATGGTCTTCTGGCCCTTGATGCTCGCCAGGTAGTTCATCACCGTGCTCTTGCCGGTCGGGCTGAACGCCTCCGCCGGGGTCGCCGCGGGTGCGCCCACGGCGAGGATCCCCGCCAGGAGGAACGCCATGCCGGCCCCGAGGGCGGTGTGCTTCGGACGTGTGGTCATGATGCTTCTCCTCGCTCGACCACCGAGGTGGTCGTCGATGCGAGCCGACGTCGTCGTGCGGCCCGGAGTGCGACGGCACCGGCGATGACCGATGCCAGGGCGGCCAGGGCGAGCGCCGTGGTCGAGGTCGAGCCGGTGAAGGCGAGACCTGTGGAGGCGGTGGTCGCGGAGGCCGGGACGGTGCCGGTCCCGCTGACGGGCACCGCGCCTCCTGCACCGGACTCCGGACCTGCCGGCCCGGCACCGCTGCCCGGCGTACCGGGCGTGCCCGGCGTGCCCGGATCTGCAGGTACGACCGCGGCAGGGTCGACCATCGTGACGACGTCGTCCACGAGCAGCTCGCCAGCACCGTCGCCGCCGAGGTAGAACGCGAGCTGCGTCACGGTCGACGGGTCGAGGACGGCGTCGCCCGCCCAGGCAGGCGGCGCGAACGCGCTGAAGGGCACGTCGATCTGCTGCCAGCCCTCCCCCTCGACCGCGAGGGTGGTCTCGAAGTACGACCCGCCCGCCACGATCTGTACCGTCACGTCGTCACCGGCGGGGGCACGCAGCGAGAGCGAGAGGCCGGTGTAGCCCCACCAGTCCTGCGGCTCGGCGAGGGTGCGGACGACGCCCGCGTAGCCGGGGCCCGCGAGGTCGTAGGCGAACCGTCCTGCCTGGGAGCCCGTGGACGGGTTCTCGCCGAGGGTGGACGTGACGGCTCCGCCGCCGGTGTTGCGCACGTAGGTGCTGGTGAGGGCGGCGTCGTCGGCGTACTCCTCGAAGTCCTCCACGCCGAGCGCCTCCGTGGGGAGCGGACGCGTGGCGAAGGACGCCGTCGTGGGCACCGACGTCGTGGTGCCGACGCCGTTCACGGCCTCGACCGACCACCGGTAGGTCGTGCCGGGCACGAGCGTGACGTCGGGCCGGTACGACGTGCCCGTGAGACCGTCGGCCGAGGCCACGACGGTGCCCTCAGCGTTCGTGAGCGCGAAGCGGTAGTAGGCGGCGTCGGTCGCGGCCGTCCAGGCGAAGTCCGGCGTCGAGGTGGTGCCCGTCGTCTCGTCGAGGGGCGCCTGGAGCGAGAACGCGCCGGGCGCCGTGGTGGGGTCGACGGCCGCGGACCGCAGGGTGGCCCGCGTGAGGTGCGCGTCTCCGGTCAACACGACGCGGACGTGGTCGTCGGCGAGGCCGTCGGCGACGACCGAGCCCTCGTCGGTGACGACCGTGGCGGCAGGCACCCACGTGCTGCCGTCCGCGCTGGTCTCGATGCGGGCGGCGCCCGGCTCGTCTACCTGGAACTCGGCACGGGTGAGCCCGGCGTGCTGCCAGGCCACCGTGCCGGATGTGCCGTCCGTCGCGATGACGGATCCTCCGTCAGGGTCGGCCGCGACCGTCACGCCGTCATGTTCGGACGAGAGGCGCCAGTCCTGCACGGGGTCGACGAGCACATCGCCGCCGTCCGGGTGGACGACATCGGACGCGGGTCCGGTCGTCCCCGCGCCGTCGAGTGCCCGGACCCGGTAGGAGGCGCCGGCCGGGGACTCGATGTCGGTGACGGTCCCGGCTGACGCGCCCAGTGCCTCCTCGGTGACGGTCGTCCACGGCTGGTCGTCGACCTGTCGCTCGACGACGTATCCGGCTGCGCCGGCGGTCCCGCGCCAGGTGATGGTCGAGATGCCCTGGGCTCGCTGCACGCTCGTCACGATCGGGGTCTCGAGAGGCAGGGCGGGCAGCACGACGCCGATGTCGCGGGCGTACTGGCGGATCGCCTCGGCCCGAGACTCCTCGGACGGCGTCCCTCCGGGCAGGTGGAAGGTGAACCCGTCGTCGTGGGGCACGAGGCCGGCGCGGTCGTCGTGGCCGAACAGCGACCAGGCGAACATCCCGGAGACGGCCGGGTCCTGGGCGAGCGGGCTCAACAGCGCGGGCGTCGCCGCCGTCGAGGCGTACTCGCCGGCGATGTAGACCTTCCCGGCGGCGGTGACGGTCGCGGCATCGGCTGAGACGCGGGCGGCCGTCGGCGGGTAGTAGTGGACGTCGACGATGTCGAGCGCGGTCGCGGCGAGGGTGTCGGGGTCGATGTCGAACCGTCGGCCGGCGGCGACGAGCTGGGACGGGGCCTGTCGCTTGATGTGGGCGACCTGTTCGTCGATCCACGGGAGGGTCATGCCCTCGAGTTCGTTGCCGAGTTCCCAGGCCATGATGGTCGGGTCCTCGGCGTAGGGGACGCCGGTCAGCGCGTTGGTCCGCCCGACGACGTGGTCGACGTAGTCCTGGTAGGCGTCGATGGCCCGAGGGTCGGTGTAGAAGTCGGCGGACTCGAGGCCCAGGGGCGTCGTGAAGTCGCGGTGGCCGCCGTGGTAGTACTCCCACTCGTCGGTGAGCGGCAGGATGAGCCGCATGCCGAGCGACCCGGCGTAGGCGACGGCGAAGTCGATCGTGGCGAAGGCGTCGTCGTCGTACTCGCCCAGGCTCGGCATCAGCGCGAGCGTGTTCGCGTCGTCCTGGGCCGTCGAGGTGCCCATGTGCGAGCGGACGACGGTGATGCCGGCTCGGTGGGCCGAGTCGAGGGTGTCCTTGATGCGGAAGAAGGTGGGGTAGTCGACCCCGCCGACGTTCTCGTCGAGGCCGAGCCAGTAGATGTTGGCCCCGCTGGCCCGGAAGGTCTCTCCCCCGAGTTGGAGGCGTGACGCGTCCCGGGTGACGAACTCGGTGTTCTGGGTCGTCCACTCGGCGCGGGGCGCGGCGGACGCGGCCTCCGCCTGGTGTGGCGTCAGGGGTGCGAGCGAGCCGAGCAGGACGCCCGTGGCGACCACGGCACACACTCGGATCGACCGCCTCCGTGTCGGTCTCGGGGTCGTGCGGGACGGATGGTCGTGGCTGGGGACGCTGGTGGCGATCGGTGTCGTCATCGGTGCTCAGGCTCCTTCGGCTGTGCGGTGATCAGGGCGCCCCGTTCGGGCCGCCCGGTGTCAGGTGGTGCTGACCAGCCGCCGTGTGTCGACCCGGTTCGGGTCGACCATGTCGGGGCGGTGGACGAGTGCGGCGGCTCCCAGCAAGGGAGCGGCGGATCCGAGGGCTGCCGGGACGATGAGCACCTCGGTGGCGTAGGGGAGCACGGTGGCTCGACGGGCCCCGTGGCGCACCAGGTCGACGTAGTCGGGCACGACCCCCGCGAAGCCGCCGCCGACGGCGACGGCGTCCAGGTCGAGCAGCGTGGTCGTGCCGGCGATCGCCTGGCCGACGGCGGCGGCGGATCGGTGGACGGCCGCCAGGGCGGTCGGCTCCCCGTCGGCGCACGACAGGGCGAGGTCCTCCCCCGAGGTCCCGGACCAGCCGTGGCTCCGGGCCCAGCGCACGGCGTTCGTCCCGGACGCGACGGCCTCGAGCGTGGTCGAGTCGGCCTCGCCTGCTTCCCCTCCGAAGCCGGCGACGTGGATCTGGCCGATGTGTCCGGCGTTCCCCGTCCTGCCCGACACCAGGGCGCCGCCGACGATCAGCCCACCGCCGACCCCCGTCGAGACCACCATGGACATCGTGTTCGCGAGCCCGGCCGTCGCTCCGAGCCAGTGCTCGGCGAGAGCGATGCAGGTGCCGTCCAGGCGAAGCCGGACCGGCAGGGCCTGGAGGCGGTCCTCGACTTCTCGGCGCAGGTCGAACCCGGCGAGGACGGGCAGGTTCTTCGGGCTCACCGTACCCGCGACGAGGTCGACGGGGCCGGCCGACCCGATGCCAGCACCCACCAGCTCGCCGCCGGCCGGGAGGGCGGCCAGGGCACCGCCGACCACGGTGCCGACGGCACCCCGCAGCTCTACCCGCGAGGCCGCCGCGCCCGTGGCGGCGCGCACTCGGCTGCCCCCGACGATCCGGCCGTCGTCGTCGACGAGGGCAGCCTCGACCTTGGTGCCGCCCAGGTCGACTGCCAGGGCGAGCCTCGACATCGTCAGGCCCAGTCGACGACGAGCTGGTTCGACGTGCGGAGCACGCTCGCCGAGGTCAGCTGCTCGGGGGTGAGGTCGGCATCGATGCTCACGCGGAACGTCACGGACTCCCCGGGCAGCAGGGTGACCATCATGTCGTCGACGACGGCGTGCACGTCGACCTTGTCGACGAGCAGCGTCACGTCGCGAGCCAAGGAGGCGCTGGTCACCACGACGTCGTAGCCGCCGTCGACCGCGGTGACGGCCGTCGTCAGGTCGGCGGCGGTCAGGGCCGAGTCGCGCTGTTCGACCGGGAACCACAGCCCCCGCTCGGCGCCGACCGTGGCGACCATCAGCTCGCGGGCCGGATCGCCGAAGGCGGCGACCTCGGCGGGGATCGCGACCGTGGTGGTGGTGCGGGCGTCGAGCGCCAGGTCGACCGTCGCGGAGGCGAGCACCTCGCCCTCGTAGGAGAGCCTCTGGAGGACGACCTGCGCCTCCCACGCCTCGGGCGAGTCGTTCGAGACGGCGGCGGCGAGGTCGTCGCCGCGCGGCTGGATCGTGACGAGGCGGTCGGCGTAGACGTGCTTGAGGGCGTAGAGCAGCGGCTTGGCGCGTCCGTAGCCGTCGACGGCTGCCCAGGAGGTGACGGGCCAGCAGTCGTTCAGCTGCCAGACGATCGAGCCCATCGTGGTGGGGCTCCACGACCGCCAGTGCTCGATGGCGAAGGCGACGGCGTGGGCCTGGTTCAGCGACATCGCCCAGTGCCAGTCCTCGGTGTCGTCGGGCAGCGGGAGATGCGCGACGAGGCCGTCGGTCAGCTTGTCGTTGCCGTCGGTCGCCTTCTGGTGCCAGATCATGCCGGGCGACTCGGGCGTCAGGGGCGAGTCGGAGATCGACTGCTGGATCGTGGACCAGGTCGCGGGGCCCTGCCAGCCGAACTCGGCGACGAAACGGGGCACGGTGTCGCGGTAGTGCGGGTAGTCGACGCGGTTCCACAGCTCCCAGAGGTGCACCGAGCCGTGCTCGATCTCGTTCGCCGGTCGTCCGGGGTCGCCCGACCAGGGGCTGCCCGGCGTGTAGGACCGCTCGGGGTCGAGTTCGGCGACGAGTCGTGGCAGCAGGTCGAGGTAGTAGCCGAGGCCCCACGTGCGACCCTGGAGGCGCTTCTCCCAGCCCCATTCCTCGAAGCCCCAGATGTTCTCGTTGTTGCCGTTCCAGAGCACGAGGCTCGGGTGGGACATCAGGCGCGTCACGTTGTCGCGGACCTCGGCCTCGACCTCGCCGCGGAGCGGCTCCTCCTCGGCGTAGGAGGCGCAGGCGAAGAGGAAGTCCTGCCAGGTCATGATGCCGCGTTCGTCGCACAGCTCGTAGAAGTCGTCGGACTCGTAGTAGCCGCCGCCCCAGACGCGCAGCAGGTTCATGTTCGCGAACTCGGCCTGGTCGAGGCGGGCGGCGACGCGGTCGCGGGTGACGCGGGTGACGAAGGCGTCGTCGGGGATCCAGTTCGCGCCCCTGGTCCAGACCGGCTGGCCGTTGACGACGACCCGGAAGCTGGTGCCCTCGGAGTCGGGCTCGAGTTCGACGACGACCGTGCGGAAGCCGATGCGGGTCGACCAGGCGGCGGCGGGCCGGTCGTCGACGCCGAGGTCGACGGCGAGGTCGTAGAGGACGGCGTCGCCGTGGCCGCGGGGCCACCAGAGCGCGACGTCGGCGACGTCGAGGTCGACGACGGCCTCGGTCGCGCCCGGGGAGACGTCGACGCTGGCCGTGTCTGCCTCGGCTCCGTCGGGGCTCGTCACGGAGCCGGAGACGGTCACCGCGGCGTCGGACCCGGCCGACCTCTCGATCGTGACATGGGCGCGGACGTGGCCCGCGCCTCCGTCGGTCGTCACGACGGGGCGGACGCTGTCGACGCGGGCGCCCGACCAGGAGTGCAGGGTCACGGGCTTGTGGATGCCCGAGGAGGCGGCGTCGAGGCCCCAGTCCCAGCCGAAGTTGCAGGCCGCCTTGCGGATGGCGTTGAAGGGGTGGAAGTAGGTGTGCGGCCGGTAGCCGATGTCGAGGCTGGCCTGGTCGGCGTAGGCGACGGGCGAGGCGAAGTGGACGACGAGGTCGTTGTCGCCGTCGACGAGCACACCGTCGGCCGGGAGGCGGTAGGTGCGGTGCTGGTTGACGGTGCGTGCCAGCTCGGTGCCGTTGAGGGTGACCGTGGCGACGGTGTCGAGGCCCTCGAACACGAGGTCGTGGCGGTCGTGGCCGTCGGGACCCCACGTGAACGTGGTGCGGTACTCCCAGTCGCTCTCGCCGATCCAGGTGACCTTCTGCTCGTTGCGGTCGAGGTAGGGGTCGGGGATGAGGCCGGCGGCGAGGAGGTCCGTGTGGACGAGGCCGGGCACCGTCGCGGGGACGGTCGCCGCGGCGATCTCGGCGGGCACCGGGCCGCCGGTCGAGCGGACGGACCAGCCGTCGTGCAGCGGGCGGCGGGTCTCGGTCGCGGTGGTGGGGAAGGTGGTGGTCACTTGGTGGCTCCTGCCGTGAGGCCGTTGTAGATGTATCGCTGGAGGAAGAGGAAGGCGACGAGGGTGGGGACGATCACGAGCAGCGTCCCGGCCGCGATGACCTCCCACTGCGCGCCGAAGGGGCCCATGAAGCGGAACAGGGAGGTCGAGATGACGCCGAGGTCCTGTGAGGGCATGTAGAGGAACGGGATGTAGAACTCGTTGTAGACCGCGATGCCCTTGATGATGACCACCGTCGCGATGGCCGGCTTGAGCAGGGGCAGGACGATCCGCCAGTAGACGGTGAAGCGGCTCGCGCCGTCGAGCATCGCGGCCTCGTCGAGCGAGACGGGGATCGACTGCATGAACTGCAGGAAGATGTAGATCGCGACGATGTCGGTCCCCATGAAGATGAGGATCGCCGCGCCCCGGGTGTTGAAGAGGTCGAGGGCGCTGATCACCTGGAAGGTGGCGACCTGCGTCGTGACCGACGGCACGAGGGTCGCGAGCAGGAACCCCCCGAGCACGAGCTTCCGGCCGCGGAAGCGGAACCGGTCGATGGCGTAGGCGGCCATCGTGCCGATCAGGATGGTCCCGACGACGGACACGACGAGGATGATCCCCGTGTTGACGAAGCCCATCAGCATGCCGCCCTGGGTGAAGGCGGTGACGAAGTTGTCGAGGTTGAGCCAGTTGCCGGGCGGGGTGAGCGGGGTCGAGGTCCGATACTCCTCGTCCGTCTTGAAGGCGAGCATGACGATGGTGACGAGCGGGACGAGGGCCGCGAGGCACGCGAGCAGGAGGCTGACGTACTTGACGGTCGTCCCGGTGCGGGCGAGCGTGCGCGAACGGGTGAGCGACGCGGTGGTGGTCACGAGGCGTCCTCCTTCTTCTCGTCGGGGAACAGCAGCCGCTGCACCGCGGTGATGACGAGCACGATGACGAGCAGGACCACGGCCATGGCGGAGGCGAGGCCCACTTTCGAGAAGCGGAACGCGGTGTCGACGGTCTGGATGACGAACGTCTCCGACCCGTTGGCGCCTCCGGTCATGATGTAGGGCATCTCGAACGCGGAGAGGGCGCCGGCGATCGCGAGGATGAACGACAGGCCGAGGATGCGTCGGATGCTGGGCACGATGATGTAGAGGAACTTGTGCCACGACGTCGCGCCGTCGAGGTCGGCCGCCTCGTACTGCTCGGACGGGACCGATTGGATCGCGCCCAGGAAGAGCACGAAGTTCAGGCCCATGTAGCGCCAGACGCTCGTGGCGGCGAGCGAGGTGTTGACGACCCCGGGGTCGCCGAGCCACTGCGGGGTGTTCTCGACGCCGACCAGGGCGGCGAGGGCGTCGAGGGTGCCGCCGGGACGGAAGAAGTAGAGGAAGACGAGGCCGATCGCGACCCCGTTGATGAGGTACGGGAAGAAGATGATCCCCTTGAACAGGTTCGAGAAGCGGGTCGTGAAGCTGAGGAGGGTCGCGAAGTACAGGGCCAGGACGAGCTGGGCGATGGCGCCGGCCAGGTAGAAGAGGCTGACGAAGAAGACCTGGAAGATCTCGGGCCGGGTGAAGATCTCGACGAAGTTCTCGGGGCCGACGAACTCCTTGACCGGCGACAGGCCGTCCCAGTCGGTGACGCTGTACCAGAGCAGGTTCGCGACCGGCACGTAGGTCAGGAGAAGAAGGAACGCCAGCGGCACGACGAGGAACAGCCACGGGGTGGCGCGCAGGCCGCGCCGGCCCACGCGCCCGGCCGGGCCGGCGCCGGGGCGGGTGCCCCGGCGCCGGCCGCCGTCGGTGACGGTCGCCGCGACCTCGGGAGGCGAGGCGAGCTGGGTCATTCGGAGACCTTCTCCTGCGCTGCGGCCCAGCGGTCGTTGAGGTCGGAGAAGAACGAGTCCTCGTCGCCGTCGGCGGCGCCGCGGGCGGTGTCGATCAGCTTCTGACGGTAGGTGTTGCCGAAGATGTCGATCTCCGCCTCGTTGGCGATGTCGGTGAGCAGCGCCTCCTTGCCGACCGGGTCAGGAGCCAGCTCGAGGTACTGGACGTCGAGGGCGGTGAAGTCCGAGAGGGTGTCAGGCTCGGGGTCGCTCTTGACGGGGCTGATGGCTCCCTGGTTCTCGGCGTAGCCGGACTCGTTCGTGAACCAGTCGACCCAGGCCTTCGCGGTCGCCTTGTTGTCGCTGTTCTTGCTGACGCCGAGGACCTTGTCGCTGGCCGTCACCGAGGTGAACTGGCCGTCGACCTGCCAGGGCATCGGCCAGAAGCCGATGTCGTCGCGGGAGGCACCGGCGGCCTCGGCGGCGTCCTGCATCTGGCTGACGGCCCAGGAGCCGAGGACCATCGAGCCGATCTTGCCCTGGGCGAGGAGGTTCTTGGACTCCTCCCAGTTGGTCGTGGTCGGGTCGGCCTCGCTGAGGCCGGCCTCCACGGTCTGGAAGAGCAGGTCGTCGATCTTGTACTGGTCGGTGCCCTCCGTCCAAGGGGCGTCGTCCTCGGCCATCTCCATGCGGACCTCGGGACCCTGGGTGGCGCCGAGGTTGCCCTCGATGGTCGCCAGCGGCCAGCCGTCGGCGTAGTTCGTGTAGTACGGGTCGGCGTCGGTCTTGTCGCGGATGGCCTGCAGGTCGGTGAGGTACTCCTCCTGTGTGGTCGGGGCCTCGGTGACGCCGGCGTCGGCCCAGACCTTCTTGTTGACGACCATGCCCATGGCGGAGCCGAAGGTCGAGATGCCGTAGACCTGACCGTCGTACGCGCCTGCGTCGACGAAGCGGTACTTCTCGCTCATCTCGTCCACCGTGCCGAGGGGCTCGAAGAAGCTCGAGTACTGGTCCTTCGTGACGTTCGAGCTGGGGATGAGCAGCGCGTCGCCGTAGTCCTTCGAGTTCAGGCGGATCTTGACGTCGCCCTCGTAGTCGGTCAGCGCCTCGAACTTCACGCTCGTGCCCGGGTACTTGTCCTCGAACGTCTTCGCGTAGTCGGCGAAGGTCGTGTCGACGAGGTCGGTGCGGTTGGTGAGCACGGTGATCTCGCCCGAGGGGTCCCCGTCGTCGTTGGACGCCGACGAGCAGCCACTGAGGCTGATCGCGGTGAGCGAGACCATCGCCATGCCCATGAGTGCTGTCTTCTTCATGCGTTCGAACTCCTTCGTTCGTGGGTGCCGGCGAGGTGCCTCGGCCGTTCTGTCCGGCAGGTCTCGGCGGGTGCGAGCTTGTCGGGTGCCTCAGCTTCGTCTGCATCATTACGCCGTGTCAAGACTTTGATTATTAATTTATGAAGTGTGATGCCGCCGAAACGGCCATGGCGGGCAAGGAGCGTCCGCTCTCGGGGACGTCAGCGAGCCGGCGGGCCGGTCGTCGCCCGGGGCACGAAGACGATGGGAGGCGCCTCGAGGGTGGGCGGTCTCTGGCCGTCGAGAACGGCCAGCACCGTCTCGCCCACCATCTCGCCGATGCGCTGGACGTCGTGGCTGAGGGCGGAGAGCGGAGGCTCAGAGAGCTGGCACTGGGCCGAGTCGTCCCACGCGACGATCGAAAGGTCGCCGGGCACGCCGAGACCTCGGCGTTGCGCCTCGGCGAGCCCGCCGAGCGCCATGAGGTCGTTGTCGAAGACCACCGCGGTCGGAACAGCCGGGGCGCCCTCGACGATCTGGTCGTCAGAGTCGACCTGTGCGTCGAGGAGCGCCGACAGGGCTCGCTCGCCCGACTCGAACGAGTAGTCGCCCGTCACCGTCGCCGCGATCAGCCCCCGATCGTCGCAGATCGCGACGAAGGTGTCCCGGCGGGCGACGGAGTGGGCGAGGCGCAGCGGTCCGCTGACGTGGGCGAGACGGACGTGGCCCAGCAAGGCCAGCGCATCCACCGCCTCCTCGACGGCGACGTCGTCGTTCGTCCAGACGGCGGGGAGCCCACTCGAGATGGCGGGCGATGAGACCGAGATCGCGGGCAGTTCGAGCTCGGCGACCAAGGACACCCGCGGGTCGTCCACACCCAGGTCGACGAGCACGACGGCGTCCACGACGCCCCCGGCCGACCACCGGCGGCACAGGTCGACTTCGGTCTCCCGGTCGGGAAGGACCCGGAGCAGGACTGCGTGCCCCCGTGGTCGAACGACACGGTCGAGGCCGGCGGTGAGCTCGTGGAAGTACGGCTCGGCCCCGTAGATCTCGCTGGGACGCACCAGGGTCAGGCCGATCGGCCGCGGGAGTTGCGACGGATGGTCGCTATCGGTCAGGGTCGCGTCTCGCATGGCCTCGTCCTCCTCGGCCCCGATCATGGTGCCGGGCGCTCTCTCGTGACCGCTATCGTGTCACCGACGCGGGCCAGCACGACACAAGGGCTCGCCCGAGGTGCGGAGGACGACGTGGCCAGACCCGAGTCTTCCGCGTCCGGGCCGGGCAGCAGGGCACTCGTCGTCGACGTCATCCGCTCGTCCGGCCCGATCAGCAGGGTCGAGCTGACCTCGACCACGGGTCTCACCCAGCCGAGCATCTCCAACATCGTCCGCAGGTTGCTCGCCGAGGGAATCGTCCGCGAGAGCGGACGGGTCGCCTCCGGCGGCGGCAAGCCCCGGACCCTCGTCGAGATCAACCCAGGCGCCCTCTACGCCGTCGGCGTCCAGCTCGGCTACGAGTCGATGACCTTCGTCGCCACGGGCGCCGGCGGCGGTATCGTCGCACGTCAGCTCGTCGACGGGGCATCGCTCGATTCGCCAGAGAAGGTCACCGACCGGCTCGTGGCGCAGTTCGACGCGTTCGTCGATGCCGCGGGCATCCCCCGTGCGTCGATCGCCGGTGTCGCGGTCGTCGCCCCCGGTCCACTCTCGGCCGACCATGGCGCCATCCTCCGATCTCCGACGCTGCGTCGCTGGGAGGGCTTCTCGCTCCGGGACAGGCTGTCCGAGCGTCTCGACGTGCCCGTGTTGATCGACAACGATGCCGCGGCCGCGGCCGTGGGCGAGTTCTGGACGCGTCGTGTCCCCCGCACCGAGACCTTCGCCGGCATATACATGGGCACGGGCCTCGGCGCCGGCATCATCATCGACGGGGCCCTGTATCGCGGTGCGAGCTCGAACGCTGGCGAGCTCGGGCACACGTCCGTTGACCTCGACGGCGAGCCTTGCTTCTGCGGCAACCGAGGATGCGTGGAACGTTATGCGGCGCCCGCCGCCGTCCTGCATCAAGCCCGTGAGCAGTCAGGACGCTTGACCGGCCTCGGACTCGCCTTCGAGGATCACACCGTTACCCAAGACTTCGACCGTCTAGCTCGCGCTGCTGTGGGCGGGCACCCTGTCGCCGAGAGCTTGATCGCGACGTCCGCGCGCTATCTCGCCGCCGCCGTCGTGTCGTTCGTCAACGTCCTCGACGTCGACCGGCTCGTGCTCTCCGGTCCGAGCATCGCGGTCGCGGGTTCCGTGTACGCCCGGGCCGTCCGAGAACGTCTCATGGAGAGCGCATTCGCGCGGCAATCGCACGGCGTCCGAGTCGAGTTGGCCACCAACCCGAGAGACTCAGCCGCGATCGGAGCAGCAGCGCTGGTCTTACAGAGCTCTGTCTCTCCGGGACACGGCCCGCAGCTCATTCGGCCGAACTGACCAGCGGAAGCCGAGAGCCAGACCCACGATCTGAGCGAGGGTCCTCTCAAGCGCGATGCGATCGGCGTCCAAGACGTAGGACAGTGGATCGTCCTTCACCAACACGAGGAGACTTGTCCAACGGCACACAAGGCATTGCTTTCGCAAAGACTTGCTTCTGACCGGCAACTTCTACGGTGGGCCCTACCGGGCTCGAACCGATGACATCCACGGTGTAAACGTGGCGCTCTACCAACTGAGCTAAAGGCCCTCGCTCCGGGCGGGCCGGGCGAGCAGGAGACAGGTTATCGCGAAGCAGACCCGGCCGGCGCCTCCTGCTGGGCGGCCCTGCCGGCGAGTCAGGCCGGGACGGACGTGAGCTGGTCGAGCGCGGCGCGGTAGTCGGCCAGCGAGCGTGCCTGGCCGGGCTCGGTGAGGAAGTGCTCGCGGATGACGCCGTCGACGTCGATGAGGAACGTCGCGCGGGTGGCGAAGCCCTTGTGCTCGAGGAAGACGCCGTACTCCTTCGACACCTCGCCGTGGGGCCAGAAGTCGGCCAGGAGGGTGAAGTCGTAGCCCTCCTCCTCGGCGAAGGCCCGCAGGGTCGCCTTCGAGTCGACGGAGATGCCGATCAGCTCGACGCGGGCGTCCTGGAACATCGCCAGGTTGTCGCGGAGCGTGCAGAGCTCGGCGGTGCAGGTGCTGGAGAAGGCCAGCGGGAAGAAGACGAGGGCGACGGGGCGCACGCCGCGGTAGTCCGCCAGGCGCACGTGCTCGCCGAACTGGTTCGGCAGATCGAAGTCGGGAGCCTGGATGTCGTTCTCCAGCGCCATGAGCACGTTCCTTCCGCGCCGGTCCGGGCGACCGACGTCAACACGAGGAGCGATGTTACGCCTCTGACGGCTGCGCGCGAGGACGTTCTCCCAGGGCGTGCCGAGCCTCCGTCGGCGGAGCCAACTAGACTCGCCAGGTCAGTGCGCGACGACGACCCGGGACCCGAGCCGCGTCGAGCTGACGGCCGTGCGCCCCCGTGGGGCGGCGGCTGTTGTCCACCACACACGAGTGATAGAGGTCAAGGGTGACGGTAAACGATCAGGATCCGTACACGGTCGACACGACCGACCAGGATCCCGAGGAGACCGCCGAGTGGAGGGAGTCGCTCGACTCCCTCGTCGCGGCGCAGGGCCACGAACGCGCACGTCAGATCATGAAGAGCCTGCTGTCTCGCTCGAGCGAGCTGCACCTCGGCGTGCCGATGGTCCCGAAGACCGACTACGTGAACACCATCGCCCCCGAGGACGAGCCGGAGTTCCCCGGCGACGAAGAGCTCGAGCGCCGCTACCGCCGCTGGATCCGCTGGAACGCGGCCGTCACGGTGCACCGCGCCCAGCGCCCCGGCGTCTCGGTCGGCGGCCACATCTCGACCTACGCCTCGTCGGCCGCCCTCTACGAGGTCGGCTACAACCACTTCTTCCGCGGCCAGGACCACGCGGGCGGCGGCGACCAGGTCTTCTTCCAGGGGCACGCCTCCCCCGGCATGTACGCCCGCGCGTTCCTCGAGGGCCGCCTCGGCACCGACCAGCTCGACGGCTTCCGCCAGGAGAAGTCGCACCACACCGGCGGCCTCAGCTCGTACCCGCACCCCCGGCTCATGCCGCAGTTCTGGCAGTTCCCGACCGTGTCGATGGGCCTCGGGCCGATCAACGCGATCTACCAGGCGCAGGTCGCCAAGTACCTCACCAACCGCGGCATCAGGGATGCTTCCGACCAGCAGGTCTGGGCGTTCCTCGGCGACGGCGAGATGGACGAGGTCGAGAGCCGCGGCCAGCTCCAGGTCGCGGCGAACGAGGGCCTCGACAACCTCAACTTCGTGATCAACTGCAACCTGCAGCGCCTCGACGGCCCGGTCCGCGGCAACGGCAAGATCATCCAGGAGCTCGAGAGCTTCTTCCGCGGCGCCGGCTGGAACGTCATCAAGGTCGTCTGGGGCCGCGAGTGGGACGACCTGCTCGCCCGCGACACCGAGGGCGCTCTGCTCAACTTGATGAACACGACGCCCGACGGCGACTTCCAGACCTACAAGGCCGAGAGCGGCGCCTACGTCCGCGAGAACTTCTTCGGCCGCGACCCGCGCGCCCTCGAGCTCGTGAAGGACTTCACCGACGACCAGGTCTGGAACCTCAAGCGCGGCGGCCACGACTACAAGAAGGTCTACGCCGCCTTCAAGGCCGCCTCCGAGCACAAGGGCCAGCCCACCGTCATCCTCGCGAAGACCGTCAAGGGCTACGGCCTCGGCCCGGCCTTCGAGGGCCGCAACGCGACCCACCAGATGAAGAAGCTCACGCTCGACAACCTCAAGCAGTTCCGCGACGAGATGCGCATCCCGATCAGCGACGCCCAGCTCGACGAGGACCCGTACCTGCCGCCCTACTACCACCCGGGCGACGGCGACGAGGCGATCCAGTACCTCCACGAGCGCCGACGCGCGCTCGGCGGCTACGTTCCCGAGCGTCGCAGCAAGTACACCGAGATCGCGGT
Source organism: Frigoribacterium sp. CFBP 13729 (assembly GCF_014841875.1). Taxonomy (NCBI): domain Bacteria; kingdom Bacillati; phylum Actinomycetota; class Actinomycetes; order Micrococcales; family Microbacteriaceae; genus Frigoribacterium; species Frigoribacterium sp. CFBP 13729. Next base: position 547,551 of record NZ_JACYUR010000001.1, read on the forward strand.
GCCCGAGGCGAAGTCCTACGACGTCGTCCGCAAGGGCTCGGGCAAGCAGGAGGTGGCCACCACGATGGCCTTCGCCCGTCTGCTCAAGGACCTGCTGCGCTCCCCCGACTTCGGCCACCGCATCGTCCCGATCATCCCGGACGAGGCCCGCACCTTCGGCATGGACGCGTACTTCCCGACGTCGAAGATCTACAACCCCAACGGGCAGCACTACACGTCCGTCGACCGCGAGCTGCTGCTGGCCTACAAGGAGAGCCCCCAGGGCCAGCTCCTGCACGTCGGCATCAACGAGGCCGGCGCCTTCGCGGCCTTCACCGCCGTGGGCACGTCGTACTCGACGCAGGGCGAGCCGCTCATCCCGGTCTACGTCTTCTACTCGATGTTCGGCTTCCAGCGCACCGGCGACGCCATGTGGGCCGCGGGCGACCAGATGGCCCGCGGGTTCATCATCGGCGCCACGGCGGGCCGCACGACGCTGACCGGCGAGGGCCTGCAGCACGCGGACGGCCACTCGTTGCTGCTCGCCTCGACCAACCCCGCCGTCGTCTCGTACGACCCGGCGTACGGCTACGAGCTCGGGCACATCGTCAAGGCGGGCATGGACCGCATGTACGGGAAGAACGACGACGGCACCCCGTCGCACGACGACCCGAACGTCATGTTCTACATCACCGTCTACAACGAGCCGATGCAGCAGCCCGTCGAGCCGGACGACCTCGACGTCGACGGCGTCGTGCGCGGCATCTACAAGCTGAGGTCCGCCGAGAACCTTGGGCCTCGTGCCCAGCTGCTCGCCTCTGGCGTCGGCGTGCGCTGGGCCCTCGAGGCCCAGCAGCTGCTCGCCGACGACTGGAACGTGGCCGCCGACGTGTGGAGCGTCACCTCGTGGAACGAGCTGCGCCGCGACGGTCTCGAGGCCGAGGAGCACAACTTCCTCAACCCGAGCGCCGAGCCCCGCACGCCCTACGTCACCGAGAAGCTCCAGGGCTCCGAGGGGCCGGTCATCGCGACGTCCGACTTCATGGCGGCCGTGCCCGACCAGATCCGCGAGTACGTGCCCGGCGACTACCTGACGCTCGGCGCCGACGGCTTCGGCTTCTCGGACACCCGCGCGGCGGCACGTCGGTTCTTCAAGATCGACGGCCCCTCCATGGTGGTCCGCACGCTGCAGGCGCTCGCCCGTCGTGGCGACGTCGACCGCAGCGTCGTCCAGCAGGCGATCGACCGCTACCAGCTGCACGACGTGACGGCCGGCACCAGCGGCACCGCCGGCGGGGAGAGCTGACGACCGCGTGAGCGCCGAGCGGGTCCCGGCCTCGCCGATGGAGCCGTCCGCGGCCACGAAGGAGCGAACGCTCGCGTGGCTGCGGACGGTGTCCGGGGAGTTGTCGACGGCGACCATCAAGCGGCTGGAGGAGACGCTGCCCTGGTACGGCGACATGCCGCCCGGCCGCCGGTCGGCGGTGGGGCTCGTCGCCCAGGCGGGCATCACCTCCTTCATCAGCTGGTTCGACGACCCCCGGTCGACGCCGTGGATCGCCGCCGACGTGTTCGGCGCGGCCCCTCGCGAGCTGCTCCGTTCGATCAGCCTGCAGCAGACGCTGCAGCTGATCCGGGTGACGGTCGAGGTGGTCGAAGAACGCGTCAAGGACGGCGACGACAGCCTGCGGGAGGCGATCCTCCTGTACTCGAGGGAGATCGCGTTCGCCTCGGCCGACGTCTACGCCCGGGCCGCCGAGGCGCGGGGTCTCTGGGACGCCCGGCTCGAGGCCCTCGTGGTCGACTCGATCCTGCGGGGGGAGTACGACGACGAGCTGCCGAGCCGCATCGCCGCGCTCGGCTGGCACGGCCACGGCGAGGTGTCCGTGCTCGTCGGCACGGCCCCGCGCATGCTCGACGTCGACCAGCTCCGCCGCACGGCGCGGCACCTCGACGCCGACGTCCTGATCGGCGTGCAGGGCAGCCGGCTGGTGCTGGTCATCGGCCGAGCCGAGCAGGAGACCGACGAGAACGGCGTCTCGACGTCGCAGCCCCCGTTCACCGACATCGCCTCGGCCCTCGAGCCCGGATTCGGCGACGGCCACCTCGTGCTCGGCCACGAGGTGCCGAGCCTCGTCGAGGCAGCACAGAGCGCCAAGGCGGCCCTCGCCGGGTTCGCCGTCGCACGGTCGTGGCGGAACGCGCCTCGTCCGGTGCTCGCCGACGACCTGCTCCCCGAACGCGCCCTCGCCGGCGACCCCCTCGCCCGCTCGACCCTCGTCAACCGCATCTACAAGCCGCTGAAGACGCACTCGACCGAGCTGCTCACGACCCTGTGGTGCTACCTCGACAACGGGCGGTCGCTCGAGGCGACGGCACGCGAGCTGTTCGTGCACCCCAACACGGTCCGCTACCGCCTCAAGCGCGTCTCGGACGTGATCGGCTGGGACGCCACCGGCGCGCGGGAGGCCATCGTGCTGCAGTCGGCGCTGATCCTCGGGTCGATCGCCGACACGGACGGGCAGTCGCCCCGACGACGCTGACCGCTTCGGCCACGGCTGTAGGTCACGGCTGTGGTGATCCACAGTGTCCCCGGCGATCTTTGGTCGGGTTGCTCCACACGGACGGGACACGTCGTTGGCATGATGGTCGAGTGATCGTCGTCGTAGCGCCCGGACAGGGCTCCCAGTCCCCCGGATTCCTCGAGCCCTGGCTGGAGGACGGCGCCCAGCGCGAGTTCCTCGAGTCGCTGTCGGAGTCGGCCGGGGTCGACCTCGTCGCCCACGGGACGACGTCCGACGCCGACACCATCCGCGACACCGCGGTGGCCCAGCCCCTCATCGTCGCCGCCGGGCTGCTCACGGCCCGTGCCCTCTTCTCCCGCGTCGACCGCAGCCGGGTCGGCGGCGTCGCCGGCCACTCCGTCGGCGAGTTCACCGCGGCGGCGGTCGCCGGCGTGCTGACCGACGACGACGCCGTCCGCCTGGTCGCTGAGCGCGGCCGCGCCATGGCCGAGGCCGCGTCGCGGGTCGAGACCGGCATGAGCGCCGTCCTGGGCGGGGACGAGGCCGAGCTGGCGGCCCGCCTCGAGGCCCTGGGGCTCACCGCCGCCAACCACAACGGCGGCGGGCAGGTCGTCGTCGCCGGCGAGCTGGCGGCCCTCGCCGCCCTCGCGGCCGAGCCGCCCGCCAAGAGCCGGGTCGTGCCGCTGCAGGTCGCCGGGGCGTTCCACACCCGCTTCATGGAGCCGGCCGTCGAGCGCCTCCGCACCGCCGCCTCCTCGGTCACCGCCTCCGACCCGACCCTGCGGCTCTGGACGAACCACGACGGCACCGCCGTCGACTCCGGCAGCCGCTTCGTCGAGCTGCTCGTCGGCCAGGTGTCCTCGCCCGTCCGGTGGGACGCCGTCATGACCTCGTTCGCCGACGCCGGCGTCACCGGCATCGTCGAGCTCGCCCCTGCGGGTGCCCTGACGGGCCTCGCCAAGCGCGCGCTGCGCGGAGTCCCCTCCGTCGCGGTGAAGACCCCCGACGACCTGCAGGCCGCCGTCGACCTCCTCGAGGGAGCAGAATGACCACCCCCCAGCTCAAGCAGCAGCACGGCGCCGAGTACACGCGCATCCTCGCGATCGGCGCCGCCCGGGGCGACCAGGTCGTGCCGAACGCTGACATCGTCGAGCCGATCGACTCCAGCGACGAGTGGATCCAGCAGCGCACCGGCGTCGTGACGCGCGTGCGGGCGTCGTCCGAGGTGCACGTCGTCGACCTCGCCGAGGCCGCCGCGAACGAGGCGATCGCCAAGGCCGGCATCCGTCCCGACCAGATCGGCGTCGTGCTCGTCTCCACCATCAGCGGCGGCGTCGCGACCCCCTCGGTCGCCTCGCTGCTCGCCGAGAAGATCGGCGCGAACCCGGCCGCCGCCTACGACATCTCGGCCGCCTGCGCCGGCTACGCCTACGGCATCGCGCAGGCCGACTCCTTCGTGAAGTCCGGCCTCGCCGAGTACGTGCTCGTCGTCGGGGCCGAGAAGCTCAGCGACTTCATCGACCCGACCGACCGCACCATCTCGTTCCTCCTCGGCGACGGGGCGGGCGCGGCGGTCGTCGGCGCGAGCGACACCCCCGGCATCGCCCCCACCGTGTGGGGCAGCGACGGCTCGAAGTGGGACGCCATCCGCATGACGAACACGATGCAGGAGTACCGCGCCGGGGCCGGCGAGGTCGCCTGGCCGACCCTCCGCCAGGAGGGCCAGACCGTCTTCCGCTGGGCCGTGTGGGAGATGGTCAAGGTCGCGAAGCAGGCCCTCGAGCAGGCCGGCGTCACGAGCGAGCAGCTCGCCGCGTTCGTGCCGCACCAGGCCAACATGCGCATCGTCGACGAGTTCGCCAAGCAGCTCGGCCTGCCGGACACGGTCGTCATCGCCCGCGACATCGCGACCACCGGCAACACGTCCGCCGCCAGCATCCCGCTCGCGACCCACCGCCTCCTCGAGGAGCACCCCGAGCTCAGCGGCGGCCTGTCGCTGCAGATCGGCTTCGGTGCGGGGCTCGTGTTCGGCGCCCAGGTGGTCGTCCTCCCGTAGCGCGCCGCGACGGCTCGCCGCCGCCGCCCTGTATAGGCTTTACCCCGGTCACCACGACACCCCCTCAAGGAGAACACACCATGGCACTGTCCACCGAAGAAGTCCTCGCCGGCCTGGCCGAGCTCGTCAACGACGAGACGGGCATCGCGACCGACACCGTCGAGATGGACAAGTCGTTCACCGACGACCTGGACATCGACTCCATCTCGATGATGACCATCGTGGTCAACGCCGAGGAGAAGTTCGACGTGAAGATCCCCGACGAAGAGGTCAAGAACCTCAAGACCGTCGGCGACGCCGTCACCTTCATCACCAAGGCACAGGACTAGACGTCGACGGCCCGGTCTCCCCTCGGGGCGACCGGGCCTCTCCGTCCCCCCTCGTGGGCTCCGCGCCTGCCGAGGGACGCACCGTCTCTCCAGGAGAATCGTCATGACCAAGAAGATCGTCGTCACCGGCCTCGGTGGCACCTCCCCCCTCGGCGGCACCGCCGTCGACAGCTGGAACGCGCTCCTCGCGGGCGAGTCCGGCATCACGACCCTCGAGCAGGAGTGGGTCGCCAAGTACGAGCTGCCCGTCACCATCGCCGGCCAGGCGAAGGTGCCGTCGGCCGACGTGCTCGACCGCCGCGAGACCAAGCGCCTCGACCCGTCCAGCCAGTTCGCCCTCACCGCCGCGCGCGAGGCCTGGGCCGACGCCGGCTCGCCCGAGGTCGTCCCCGAGCGCTTCATCGTCGACTGGGCCACCGGCATCGGCGGCGTGTGGACCCTGCTCGACGCGTGGGACACCCTCCGCGAGAAGGGCCCGCGTCGGGTCCTGCCGATGACCGTGCCGATGCTGATGCCCAACGGCCCCGCCGCCGCGATCTCGATGAGCCTCGGCGCGCGCGCCGGCGCCCGCACGGTCGTCTCGGCCTGCGCCTCCAGCACCGAGTCGATCGCCATGGCCTACGACCACCTCCAGTCGGGCCTCGCCGACATCGCCGTCGCCGGCGGCTCCGAGGCGGCCATCCACCCGATGCCCCTCGCCTCGTTCGCGGCCATGCAGGCGCTCTCGAAGCGGAACGACGACCCGGCCACCGCCTCCCGCCCGTACGACGTCACCCGGGACGGCTTCGTCCTCGGTGAAGGAGGCGCGGCGCTCGTCCTCGAGACCGAGGAACACGCGCTCGCCCGCGGCGCCCGGATCTACGCCGAGCTGATCGGCGGAGCGGTCACGAGCGACTCGTACCACATCACCGCCCCAGACCCCGAGGGCACCGGCGCGGCCCGCGCGGTCATCGCGACGCTCGAGAACGCCGGCGTCGAGCGTGACCAGGTCGTGCACGTCAACGCGCACGCGACCAGCACGCCCGTCGGCGACATCGCCGAGTACCACGCGATCAAGCGGGTCTTCGGCAACCACACCTCGAAGCTGATCGTCTCGGCGACCAAGGCCTCGACCGGGCACCTGCTCGGCGGTGCGGGAGCCATCGAGGCGCTGTTCACGGTCAAGGCGCTGCACGAGCGCCTCGCTCCCCCGACGATCAACGTCACGCAGATGGACGACGAGATCGACCTCGACGTCGTGGTCGGCGAGCCGCGTCGGCTGCCCGACGGCGAGATCGTCGCGGTCAGCAACTCGTTCGGCTTCGGCGGGCACAACGCGGTCGTCGCGTTCCGCTCGGTCTGACGCACCCTGCCCGCGCCTCCGCGCCGGGCACGACGAAGGCCGGTGTCCCCTCGGGGCCACCGGCCTTCGTCGCGTCGTGCGGGTGCGTGGAGGTCCGCCGAGCGACGTCGACGACCGAGGTCAGCCACCGACGCCAGCTGCCGGTGTCAGCCGACCTTGTGCAGCCAGACGACGGGGTTGCCCTCGCCGCTGTAGCGGAACGGCTCGAGCTCGTCGTCCCAGGCCTGGCCGAGGGCGAGCCGCAGCTCGCGGTGCAGCTCGAGCGCGTTCGATCCGGCGATGTCCATGGCGTAGCGGATCCGGTCCTCGGGCACGACGGTGTTGCCCGCCGTGTCGGTCTGCGCGAAGAACACCCCGAGGTCGGGCGTGTGCATCCAGCGCCCGCCGTCGTTCTCGACGCCGGGATCCTCCGTCACCTCGTACCGGAGGTGCTCCCAGCCTCGCAGCGCCGAGGCGATGCGCGCGCCGGCGCCCTCGTCGCCCTGCCAGGAGAACTCTGTCCGCTGGGCGCCGGACAGGACCGGCTGCGCCACCCAGGCGAAGTTCACGGCGTGCCCGAGGGCACGACCGACCGCCCACTCGACATGCGGGCACAGTGCACGAGGGGACGAGTGCACGAAGAGCACTCCCCTAGCCGTTGCAGCAGCCACGATTCCTCCATCCGTTAGGTGCGACTTCCCCATCGACCTGTGGACACGTGGACCGTGTGCGTGCTCTCGTGCGTGTTCGGTTGTGTGCGGACCTCGGTCCGCTGGGTCGATCATGACACGTGCTCCCTGGACGTCACAACCGTGCAACGGCTGGCAATCGGCCCGGCCTGCCCCGCCGGGCAGCCCATGACACGCGACGAGGAGGCGGCGGGCGCGCCCTCGGACCCGCAGGCGCCTCCTACTTGGCCTGCGAGTAGTCGTCGACGACGGCCACGGTGAGCGGGAACCGCACCGGGGCGTCGCCGAACAGCATCCGGCCCGCGGCCGCGGCCGCCTCGACGACGAGGACCGCGACCTCGTCGGCGGTGTCGGCCGGCGCGTGCACGACGACCTCGTCGTGCAGGAAGAACGTGAGGTGCGGGGCCTCGTCGCCGCGGTCGCCGAAGCGGTCGTGCAGCGCCTGCCGGAAGGCGCCCAACCAGCAGAGCGCCCACTCGGCTGCCGTGCCCTGCACGACGAAGTTGCGGGTGAACCGTCCCCACGACCGGGCGTCGCGCCCGACCTCGGCGCGGGGCATCTCGGGCGGCAGCTCGTCTGCGGCGGCGTCCGCAGGCGACGGGGAAGTGCGGCCGAGGAGGGTGCGGACCACGCCGCCCTGCTCGCCGGTGCGCGCGGCGGTCTCGACGAGGGCCATCGCCTGCGGGAAACGTCGCGCCAACCGGGGCACGAGCCGCCCGCTCTCGCCCTGGGTCGCGCCGTACATCGCCCCGAGCATCGCGACCTTGGCCTCGGCCCGGCTCGCCACCGCGCCGCTCGCGACGATGCCCTCGTAGAGGTCGCCCTGACCCGCCGCCGCCATCGCGCGGTCGCCGGAGAGGCCGGTGAGGATGCGCGGCTCGAGCTGCGAGGCGTCGGCGACGACGAGCTTCCAGCCCGGGTCGGCCACGACGGCCGCCCGGACGGCCCTCGGCAGCTGCAGGGCGCCTCCCCCGCTCGTGGCCCAGCGACCAGTGACGCTGCCGGCCGGCACGTAGTCGGGCCGGAAGCGCCCGTCACGCACCCAGGCGTCGAGCCAGGCCCAGCCGTTGGCGACGAGCAGCCGCTGCCGCTTCTTGTACCGCAGCAAGGGCTCGACGGCGGGGTGGTCGTGACGCTCGAGCTCCCACTTGGTCGTCGAGGCGACGTGGACGCCGGCCGAGTTGAGCGCGCGCACCAGCTCGGCGGGCGAGTCGGGGTTGAGGTCGGGGGCGTCGAGCCGGCTGCGCACCTCGTCGAGGTCGGTGCGCATCAGCGCCGGTCGTTCCCCCGCGGCCGGCCGTGGCCCGAGGGCCTCTCTGAGGACGCGGTCGTGCACGCGGGCCGACCACGGCACGCCGTCGTGCCGCATCTCGACGGCGATCAGCGCGCCCGTCGACTCGGCGGTCGTCAGCAGCTCGAGTCGTGCCCGCTCGGCGCTCGTCTCGATCGCCGCCCGCTGGCGGAGGAACTCACCCGCCGGGTCGGGCAGCGACTCGGGCAGCACGTCGAAGAGCCCGTCGCGGGGGCCGTCCACGCCCTGCGGGACGTCCCACGGGCCGCGGGGCGCCCCGTGCAGCTCGGACCCCGCCGTCGCGACGGCCGACCGCAGCAGGGCATGGCAGAGCCGCAGGTCGACGCAGCGCGCCACGCGGACGCCCGCCTCGAGGAGGCGCGGGTACCACCGCGGGGTGTCGTCCCAGACCCAGCGGGGCCCCGCCGTGCCCTCGGGGCCCGACTCGCGCCTCCGGACGGCCTCGACCAGGTCGGCGTCGCCGACGACCTCGACGTCGGCCGGGGCCAGGGCCTGGTCGGGGGCGGGACGGCGCCACGTCGTCAGCTCGACGTCGCCGTCGGCGAGGCGACGGGCGAGCACGAACATCCGTCGATCATCCCATCCCCGGGCGAGACGACGCGCCCACGGTCCCAGAGCCTCGCCGCTCCCCCGGGCCCGGCCCCGCCGTCAGTGCAGCAGTGCGCCGTCGCGGTCGAGCACGTTCTTCTCGCCGGCCTCGATCGGCACGGCCAGACGGTTCTGCGGGGGCGGGATCGGGCAGTTGAAGGCGTACGAGAACGCGCAGGGCGGCAGCACGGCCTGGTTGAAGTCGAGCACGATCGTGCCGTCGTCGCCGGGGGTCGGGAAGAGGAAGCGGCCGACCGAGTAGGTGCTCTCGCCGTTCGTCCCGTCGCCGAAGACGAGCTGCAGTCGGTCGCCGGAGCCGCTGGGGAACGCGGCGAGCTCGTGCTCGACGCCGTCGAGCGAGAACCGGATGAGTCCTGGCAGGGGCTTCGGGCGGCTGAGGTCGAGGTCCGCCTGGTGCCGGATGTCGACCTGCGTGCCGTCCTCGGTGGGGACGAAGTCGGCCGTCACCACCCAGGCAGGGTCGTGCTCGAACGAGTCGATCGACCCGAACCGGCGGATGCCCTCGGACTCCGCGTCCCAGACGCGCAGCCCCCAGCTCGAGCGGTCGTCGTTGGCGATGACGGTCCCGGAGAGCGTGTCGGAGAACCGCACGGCGCTCGGCGTCACCGCGTCGTCCCCCGCGACGAGCACGGTGCCGTCCACGACCTCGCCGTCGACCTGCACGCCGTCGGCGGCCGTCGCGGTGACGAGGAGCCCCGCGAGGCCGTCGGGCGCCGGGGCCCAGGTGCCCGCGACGCCCCAGACGGGCTGGGGCGAGTCGACCCACTGCGTGTTGACGAGCGCCAGGGGGCCGCGGGGGCTGACGGCACGGGCGCGCCTGGCCTCGTGGAACCGGGCGAGCTCGTCGGCGGGGCTGCGGGTGTCGGTCATGCGTCCTCCTCGGGGTGCGCGCGGGTCGCCGCGCCGGGCGTGACCATCATCGACCCGTCCGGGGCCGCGCGCCCTGCGGCACGGCGAGGTCCGGGGCTGCTCGGCCCGGTGCGCGGGTCAGATGTCGTCCGGGACGCCGAGGCGGCCCAGCTGCTCCTCGAACGAGACCACGTCGGCGAACGGGTCGCGGCGCTCGGTGTGCCGCAGGGAGACCAGCGCGGCGAACTCGTCCGCCGCGCGCGTCACACGCTCGGGCAGGCCCGTGGTCGTCGAGTCGCCGGCGCCCCAGTCCTCCGCCGCGGCGAAGACGCCGGTGGGCACGACGACGGCGCGCAGATAGGAGAAGAGCGGGCGCAGCTCGTGGTCGAGGACGAGCGAGTGCCGGGCCGTGCCCGCCGTCGCGCCGATCAGCACGGGCGTGCCGGTCAGGGCCGTGTTGTCGAGCACGTCGAAGAACGACTTGAAGAGGCCGCTGTAGGAGCCCGTGAACACCGGCGTGACGGCGACGACCCCGTCCGCGGCGCCGACGGCCGCCAGCACGTCGGCCAGCGCCTCGGACGGGAACCCCGTCAGCATCGCGTCGACGACGTCGCGGGCGTGGTCACGGAGCTCGACGACCCGGAACTCGGCGGGCGAGCCCTGGTCGAGCAGGGCCCGGGCGCTCGCCTCGGCGAGACGGTCGGCGAGGAGCCGGGTGGAGGAGGGCTGGCCGAGCCCTGCCGAGAGGACGACGATCATCCTGGTGCTCACGGGGCGCCTCCTACAGGCTCGGGACGGACGCGGCGTCGGCCGTGACCGAGGACGTGACGGACGAGGTCGCGGCGGAGGAGGCGGCGGCCACGAGGGAGGCGTGCGTCGGCGCGTCGGGGACGCCCGCGGCACGACGGGACGCGAACTCGCGGCGGAGCACGGGCACGACCTCCTCGCCGAGGATGTCGAGCTGCTCGAGGACCGTCTGCAGGGGCAGGCCCGCGTGGTCGATGAGGAACAGCTGACGCTGGTAGTCGCCGACGTACTCGCGGAAGCCGAGCGTGCGGTCGATGACCTCCTGCGGGCTGCCGACGGTGAGCGGAGTCTGGCTCGTGAAGTCCTCCATGCTCGGGCCGTGGCCGTAGACGGGGGCCTCGTCGAAGTACGGGCGGAAGGCTCGCTTCGCGTCCTGCGAGTTCTTGGCCATGAAGACCTGCCCGCCGAGCCCGACGATCGCCTGGTCGGCGCGGCCGTGGCCGTGGTGCTCGAAGCGGCTGCGGTAGAGCTCGACCATCTGCTTCGTGTGCGAGGCCGGCCAGAAGATGTGGTTGGCGAAGAAGCCGTCGCCGTAGTAGGCGGCCTGCTCGGCGATCTCCGGGCTGCGGATCGAGCCGTGCCAGACGAACGGGGCGACGCCGTCGAGCGGACGGGGCGTCGCGGTGAAGCCCTGCAGCGGCGTGCGGAAGTGGCCCTTCCAGTCGACGACGTCCTCGGTCCAGAGGCGGCGCAGCAGGGCGTAGTTCTCGATGGCCAGGTTGATGCCCTGGCGGATGTCCTTGCCGAACCACGGGTAGACCGGGCCCGTGTTGCCGCGGCCGAGGGTCAGGTCGACGCGACCGTCGGCGAGGTGCTGCAGCATCGCGAAGTCCTCGGCGATCTTGACCGGGTCGTTCGTCGTGATGAGCGTCGTCGCCGTGCTGAGCTGGATTCGCTCGGTCGTCGCCGCGATGGTGGCGAGCAGGGTGGTCGTGCTCGAGTTCACGAAGGGCGGGTTGTGGTGCTCGCCGGCGGCGAAGACGTCGAGGCCCACCTCCTCGACCTTCTGGGCGATGGTCACCATCGCCTTGATGCGCTCGTGCTCGGTCGGCACCCGGCCGGTGGTCGGGTCGGCCGTGATGTCGCCGACGGAGAAGACTCCGAACTGCATGGTCTCACCTCAGATCTAGTGCATGCGTCTGCATGTAGTTGGGTGAACGACGTGTCGGGCGGGTCTATTCCCGGACGTGTCAGCGGGGCGCGATGGGGGGCGCGAGGCGCAGGAAGCGCTCGGCGACCTGGGCGCTCTGCACCGGGCCGTCACCGTCACGGTCGAGCTGCGGCGAGTCGAACTCGACCCACCACGTCCGGGCCGAGCCGCCGATGGCCGACACGCCCTGCCACGCCGAGCCCCCGGCCCGCATGACGACGCCGGTCGGGCCCCAGGGCCACGGCGACGTCGGGTCCTCGTCGGAGTCGAGCACGTAGACCTGCGCCCCGACGCCCATCCGCGGCTCGGTGCCGACGGACGCGAGCGAGTCGTCCCCGTCGTCCGGGCCGGCACTCTTGCTGAAGAACATCCGGCCATGCTGCCAGAAGGTCGAGCGGGACGGCTGGGAGGCGCGGCTCCCGCACCGGCACCGGCACCGGCACGGCAGTAGGGCGGACGGGACTTGAACCCGTGACCGATCGATTATGAGTCGACTGCTCTAACCGGCTGAGCTACCGCCCCGTGTCGCCGACCCGACCGGCACCCGCGGGTGTGGTCAAGACGAGACGACGTCGGTGGTGGGAGCCACCGGCTGCCCACGATACAGGCCCTCGAAGACGTTGAGCGTGCGCTCGATGTCGTGCCCCTCGATCATCCGGAGGCTGGCTCGCCGCATCGCGAGGTACTCGTCGTCGGGGGCCGTGAGCACCCGCGTCAGCTTGTCGGCCAGGTCGGCGCTGTCGCCGGGGCGGAACAACCAGCCGTTGCCGCCGTCGTCGACCAGGTGCGGCAGGGCCATCGCGTCCGCGACTACGATCGGCAGGCCGGACGCCATCGCCTCGAGGCTCGCGATGCTCTGCAGCTCGGCGATCGACGGCATCGCGAACACGGTGGCGTCGGTGAGGGTGCGGCGCAGCTCGGCGTCGGAGAGGTAGCCGGCGAACGTGACGCGCCCGGCGAGGCCGAGGTCGACGCTGAGCTGCTGCAGGTGACGCATGAGGTCGCCCCCGCCGACGATCGTGAGAGTGCTCTCGAGCGCCGGGTCGATCAGCGTCATGGCGCGCAGCAGCACGTCGATCTGTTTCTCGGCGGTGACGCGTCCGACGAAGACGATGCGGTTGCCCTCGGGCCGGTCGTCGCGGGCCGTGTAGTTCGACGCCTCGATGCCGCACGAGACCGCGAGCACGCCCTCGACGTCGATGGCCTTCTCGAGGAACCGGGCCGCCTTGTCGGTCGGCGTCGTCATCGACTCGACGCGGTGGTATGTGCGGCTCGCGTCGGCCCAGGCCATCTTCACCGCGGTGGCCCGCAGCGCGTGCGGCAGCCCCGTGTGCTCGAGCAGGTTCTCGGGCATGAAGTGGTTGGTCGCCACGGCCCGGATGCCGAGGCGGTTCGCGACCCGGACGACCGCGCGGCCGATCACGATGTGCGACTGGATGTGGACGACGTCGGGCTGGATCCGACGGATGACGCGCTCGGCATTGGCCTCGGCGCGCCACGGCGTCGCGAAGCGCAGCCAGTCGTGCAGGGGCCACCTCGTCGAGTAGAGCCGGTGCACCGTCAGCGTCACGCCGGCGTGCTGCTCGAGGAACGTGCCGTGCTCGCGGCTGGCGGCGGGGGCCAGCACGTGCACGTCGTGGCCGCGGGCCGCCATGCCGACGGCGAGCCGCTCCGCGAAGTTCGCGGCGCCGTTGACGTCGGGCGGGAACGTGTCGGCGGCGATCAGGACGGTCAGCCTCGGCGCGTCGGCCCAGGCTGCGGTGTCGCTCGGATCGGTCGGTCCGTGGGCGTCGGTCACGTGGTCAGTCCTTGTCGTGAGGGATGGTCGGGCCCGGGTGCAGGAGGAGGCGGGACAGAGGATCGGAGAACCGGACGCCCGGCGACCCGCGTCGACCACGGTAGCTCAGCTGACCCTCTTCTTCTGTGGGTGGTGCTTGGCGAGCTGGAATACGCCGGCCACGGCGACGGCCCCCGCCACCAGGAAGAGCACGGCGGCGATCGGCGGTGCCGTCGCGGCCTCGCCGAGCACGACGATGCCGATGGTGACGGCGATGATCGGGTCGACGACGGTCAGGCCCGCGATGACGAGGTCCGGAGACCCCGACGAGTACGCGTTCTGGACGAAGTAGCCGCCGAGCACCGCGGCCGCGACGAGCATGACGATGCAGACGACCTCGAGCCAGTCGAAGGTGCCCGACGTGATCCGGTTCAGCACGACCTTGGCGAGGGTCGCGACGAAGCCGTAGAGGACCCCAGCGCCGATCACGTAGAACAGGACGTTGCGTCGGTGGCGCAGCACGACGAAGGCGGCGGCCAGCACGGCCCCCACGACCAGCAGCAGGACGAGCACGGTGACCAGCTGTCGGGTGGTGATCGGCGACTCGGTCGCGGCGAACGCGGCGACGGTCGCGAAGAGCCCGATGCCGCCCACGCAGAGCGCGATCGATCGCTTCACCTTCGCGCTCAGCCGCTGCTTGGTCACGCGGGCGTTGACGACGGCGGTGACCACGAGGGCCACGGCGCCGAGCGGCTGGACGACGAGCAGAGGTGCGATGTTCAGGCTGGTCAGCTGGAAGACCACGGCCAGGCCCAGGAGGAGCGTGCCGGCCACCCAGGACGGCCTGCCGACCAGCGCGACCACCTGGCGCACGCTCATGCCGCTCTGCGCCGCCCCGAGGCGCCGCTCGACCTTCTCGACACCGCGGCTCTGCAGCTGCGCGCCGATCGAGAGGAAGACCGCGCCGACGAGGGCGATGGGGATGCCCAGCGCCTGGTAGGGGGTCAACGACACCTGGGCGGTCAGGTCCCCGAGGTCAGCGCTCACGGTGACACGGTAGCGGCAGCGCGCTGGATAGTCTGGGCGAATGGCCGTACGACCCATCACCATCACGGGAGAACCCGTCCTCCACGCCCGAGCCGCCGAGGTGGAGGTCGTCGACGACGACCTGCGCACGCTCGTCGCCGACATGTTCGAGACGATGGACGCCGCACCCGGAGTGGGCCTCGCGGGCCCGCAGGTCGGGGTCGGACTCCGTCTCTTCGTGTACTCGTGGGTGGACGACGACGGCGAGCCCTGGCGCGGCGTCGCGATCAACCCGACGCTCTGGCAGAGCCCGCTCGGCATCGAGCCCCTCGACGACGACGACGAGTCGGAGGGGTGCCTCTCGATCCCGGGCGAGCGGTTCCCGCTGCGCCGGGCCGAGAGCGTGCTGCTCCGCGCGACGGACCTCGACGGCGACGAGTACGAGATCGAGGCGCACGGCTGGCTCGCCCGCATCTTCCAGCACGAGTACGACCACCTGGACGGCGTGCTCTACGCCGACCGCCTGGAGCACCCCCTGCACAAGGCCGCGGCCAAGAGCGTCAAGAAGTCGGGCTGGGGCGTGCCGGGCCAGACCTGGCTGCCGGGCGTCGACCACCTCGACGACTGACCGAGCATCCACACAAGAGAAAAGGCCCAGCGGGTGGAGCCGCTGGGCCTTCGCTCCCCGAGTTGGACTCGAACCAACAACCTGCCGGTTAACAGCCGGCTGCTCTGCCAATTGAGCTATCGAGGAATGGCAGCTGACCTGGACCGGAGTCCCTGACAGCGGACACAACACTAGCGCATGTCGCGGCCGTCTCTGAACACGCGGTGACCGCCGGGCGCGTCGCGCGCCTCCTCGACGGTCGGGCCCGAGCGGCCCGGCCGGCCCGCCGGCTCAGTATCCGACGACCGGGTCGACGACGCCGACGAAGTGCCCCTCGCCCGCCAGGGCCCGGACGTTGTGGCGGATGCGACCGGCGAGCAGGGGCGCGGTCATCTCCGGCGTGTCCGCCTGGTGCGGCGTGACGACGACCCGAGGGTCGTGCCAGAGCGGGTGGCCGTCCGGCAGCGGCTCCGGGTCGGTGACGTCGAGGCCGACGCCCCAGAGCCGGTCGGCGCGGACGGCGGCGACGAGGGCGTCGGTGTCGACGAGGCTCCCCCGGGCGACGTTGACGAACACGGCACGGGACGGGAGGCGGGCCAGCCGGCGAGCGTCGAAGAGCCGGGCCGTGCCCGGGGTCGCGGCTGCCGCCACCACGACGACGTCGGCGGTGGGCAGCACCTCGTCGAGCAGGTCGACCCCCACGGTCCGCGCGACGCCCTCGACCGGGTCCGCCGTGCGGCGCACGATCGTCACCCGCACCTCGAAGGGCGCCAGCAGGCGCACCAGCTCGCGCGCGATGCCCCCGGCACCGACGATCACGACGTGCCGGCCGTAGAGCGAGATCCCCCGCTGCTCGGTCTGCCACGTCGACGCCAGCACCCGCGAGGGCACGACGCGCAACAGCGACAGGAGCAGCACGAGCGCGTGCTCGGCGACCGGCTCGGCGTAGGCGCCCTTCGCGCTCGTCCAGAGCGGCAGCGCCCGGTCGCGATGTGCCTCGAGCACCCCGGAGAACGCGTCCACCCCGGCCCAGGGCAGTTGCACCCACTCGACGCCCGGGTGCTCCGCGAGGGCAGCCTCGAGGCCGGCGACGTCGCGGTACGAGAGCCAGATGAGGCCGCGAGTGTCGGGGCCGAGCGGGACGAGCTCGCCGCCCGCCTCGTGCACGGCGTCCTCGAAGACCGCCGAGCCGCGCGGGCCGATGCTCACGGCACCGGGACGAGGGCGGCGCTCCGGAGGCAGGTCGACGGCCGCGGTGGCCGCTGCTCGGTGGCCGCGCGCGCCTCCCGTGGTCACGGTCGTCGCTCGTCGCGCCGTCCGTCGCCGCGCTCTCGCTCTTCGGGCCTGATGACGTCGATCGGCGTCGTGGTCGACAGCACCTTGACGTAGGGGTCGACCCCGTCGCGGAGGACCGTGTCGATCTGACCGAGGCCGACGAGGCGGCCGCCGCGCATGACGGCGACGCGGTCGGTGATCGCCCGCGCCTCGGACACGCTCGACGTGACGACCATCGCCGAGAACTGGCGGTCGGCGTGCAGGTTCTTGATCACGTCGAGCACGGCCTGCCGCACGAGCACGTCGACGCCGCGCGCCGGCTCGTCTGCCACCAGGAGGCGCGGCTCGAGCACGAGGGACCGCGCCAGGGCCACGCGCTGCCGCTGACCCGAGCTGAGCTCCCAGGTCTGCTTGAGCATCGTCCCGAGCGGGAGGTGCACCGCGTCGACCAGCGCCGTCACGAGGCGTCCCGCCTCGCGACGGTCGAAGTGCCGGTCACGCAGGTAGATCGGCTCGGCGATGGCCTCGCCCACGGTCAGGTCGGGGCTCAGGGCCTCGCCGTCGTCCTGCGCGAGGTAGCCGACGACCGACGACAGCCGGCCGCGACGTCGAGCGCTCGCCCGGGTCAGCTCGAGGCCGAAGACGCTCGCCGCTCCCCCGCTGATCTGCGGACGGCCCTCCGGAGGGCGGCCCTTGCCGACGAGGCCGGCGACGGCCAGCGCCAGGGTCGACTTGCCGGAGCCGCTCTCCCCCAGCACGGCGACGATCTCGCCGACCCGGATGTCGAGGGTGACCCCGTCGACCGCCCGCAGCGCCGGGTGGCCCGCACGCGCCGGGTAGGTCAGCGAGAGGTCGTCCGTCGTGACGGGGCGGTCCAGGTCGAGTTCGGGGCTCACCCGCGTCACGCTACCTCGCCCGACGCCGCGCGGGCGTCGAGCTCGGCGAGACGGCGACGACGCGCCGCCTGCTCGGCCGGGTCGGGCACCGGCAGGGAGGCGAGCAGCCGCTGGGTGTACGGGTGCTCCGGGGAGCCGAGCACCTGGTCGTTCGGCCCGCTCTCGACGAGGTCGCCGTGGTACAGGACGCCGATGCGGTCGGCGAGCATGTTCACGACGGCCAGGTCGTGGCTGATGAACAGCGCCGCGAAGCCGAGGTCGGCCTGCAGCTCGCGGAAGAGCTCGAGCACGCGCGCCTGCACCGACACGTCGAGGGCGCTGGTGGGCTCGTCGGCGATGAGGAGGCTCGGCTCGAGGGCCAGGGACCGAGCCAGGCTGGCCCGCTGCCGCTGGCCGCCGCTGAGCTCGTGCGGGTAGCGGTCCCCGAACGCCTTGGGCAGCTGCACCGCCTCCATCAGCTCGTCGACGCGCGGACGCGCGGCGCGCGCGTCGCCGGCACGGCCGTGCACGATGAGGGGCTCGGCCACGCACTCGGCGATGGTCAGCAGCGGGTTGAAGCTGGACGCCGGGTCCTGGAAGACGAACCCGATGTCGGCCCGCAGCGGCTTGAACTCGCGCTCGTGCACGCCGTTCATCTCGACGCCGAGCACCTCGAGGGAGCCGCCGGTGACCTTGGTCAGGCCGGCGATGGCACGGCCGATGGTGGTCTTGCCCGAGCCGCTCTCGCCGACGAGGCCGAGCACCTCGCCCTTGGCGATCGAGAAGTCGACGCCCTTGACGGCACGGAACCCGCCGCGGCCGAGACGGCCCGGGTACTCGATCTCGAGGCCCGTGGCGCGCACGACGACGTCGCGGTCGGCCTCGCCGGCCTGCACCTGCGCGCCGCGCGGCTCGAGCACGGGGACGCTGCCGAGGAGGCGCTTCGTGTAGTCGGCCTGCGGCGACGCGAACAGCGCCTCCGAGGTCGCCTGCTCGACGACCTCGCCTTGGTACATCACGGCCACCCGGTCGGCCAGGTCGGCCACCACGCCCATGTTGTGGGTGATCAGCACGATGGCCGTGCCGAACTCGTCGCGACAGCGGCGCAGCAGGTCGAGGATCTCGGCCTGCACCGTCACGTCGAGTGCGGTGGTCGGCTCGTCGGCGACGATGACCGACGGGTTCAGCACGAGGGCCATGGCGATGACCACGCGCTGCTTCTGGCCGCCCGAGAACTGGTGCGGGTAGTAGTCGACGCGGGTCTCGGGGTCGGGGATGCCCACCTTTCGCAGGATGTCGACGGCTCTCGCTCGCGCCTCCTTGCGGCCGACCTTGCCGTGGGCACGGATGCCCTCGGCGATCTGCCAGCCCACCGTGTAGACGGGGTTGAGGGCGGTCGACGGCTCCTGGAAGACCATCGCGACCTCGGTGCCGCGCATCTCGCGCACGGCGCCGCGGCCGATCTCGAGCACGTTCTTCCCCGAGAGCACGACGGCACCGGAGGCGACCGCCGTCTCGGGCAGGAGCCGCAGGATTGTCTTGGCCGTCACGGACTTGCCGCTGCCGGACTCGCCGACGATGGCGAGCACCTCGCCCGCGCGCACGTCGAGGGTGACGCCGCGGACCGCCGCGACGTCGCCGCCGTCGGTCGCGAACGTCACGCGGAGGTCGGTGATGCCGACGGCCACGTCGCGCTCGTCGCGGGCGACGTCGTGGGCGGCGTGGCGGACGGGCGGGGCGGCCTGTGCGCCCTGGTCGAGCGGTCCTGCGGTCATGCTGTCGCCTCCTGCGGCTCGACCGGGGCTGCGGTCGTCGTGGTCGTCGTGCTGCCGGCGCCGCGGCGTCCGGTCTTCTTGCCGCGACCGGCACGGCGGCGCGTCCGGAGGCGCGGGTCGGCCAGGTCGTTCAGGCTCTCGCCCACGAGGGTGATGCCGAGCACCATCAGGACGATGGCCGCGCCGGGGAACACGCCCGTCCACCAGATGCCGCTCGCCGTGTCGCTGAGCGCGCGGTTCAGGTCGTAGCCCCACTCGGCGGCCGACGTCGGGCCGATGCCGAAGCCCAGGAAGCCGAGCGCGGCCAGGGTGAGGATCGCCTCCGACGCGTTGAGCGTCAGGATGAGCGGCAGGCTGCGGGTCGCGTTGCGGAGCACGTGCTTGAACATGATGCGCGGCGTGCTGCTGCCGACGACCTTGGCGGACTCGACGAAGGCCTCGGACTTGAGCCGGACGGCCTCGGCGCGGACGACCCGGAAGTACTGGGGCACGAACACGACTGTGATCGAGATGCCCGCCGAGAGGATGCCGCCCCAGAGGCTCGACTGGCCGCCGCTGATGACGATCGAGACGACGATCGCGAGCAGCAGCGACGGGAACGCGTAGACGGCGTCGGCCACGACGACGAGGACGCGGTCGACCCAGCCGCCGAGGTAGCCGGAGACGAGGCCGAGGACGACACCGAGGACGATCGAGAGCACGACCGCGACGACGACGACGGAGATCGCGGTCCGGGTGCCCCAGACCACGCGGCTGAAGACGTCGTACCCGCCGACCGTGGTGCCCCAGAGGTGCTGGGCCGAGGGCGCGGCCTGGCGGGCGAACGTGCCCGCGTCGTCGCTGAGCTGGCCGTAGCCGTAGGGCGCGATGAGCGGGGCGAAGACGGCGAGCACGATGAACGCGACGCAGATGACGATCCCGGCGACGAGCATGCCGCGCTGCAGGCCGACCGAGCGGCGCACGTGGGCGACGATCGGGAGGCGCTTCCAGAGGGGCTCGTGCCGGTCGGACAGGACGCCGGAGGTGGTGGTCGACACGGTCAGTACCTCACTCTCGGGTCGATGAGGGCCGCGATGACGTCGACCAGGAAGTTCGTGACGGCGACGATGACGGCGAGCACGGCGACGATGCCCTGCACGGCGACGAAGTCGCGCGCCGAGAGGTACTGCTGCAGCTGGAAGCCGAGGCCGCGCCAGCCGAAGGTCGTCTCGGTGAGCACCGAGCCGCCGAGCAGCATCGCGATCTGCAGGCCCATCACGGTGATGATCGGGATCAGCGCCGGCTTGAGCGCGTGCTTCCGCACGAGGCGGAGCTCGGAGACGCCACGCGAGCGTGCCGCGTCCACGTACTCGGAGCCGAGCGTGCCGATGACGTTCGTCCGCACCAGGCGGAGGAAGATGCCCGCCGTCAGCAGGCCCAGCGTGAGGGCGGGCAGCACCGCGTGGCTGAGGACGTTCAGCGTGATCGTCGAGTTGCCGAGCCGCAGCGCGTCGAGGATGTAGATGCCCGTCGGGTTCTCGATCCGGCCGAGGGCGATGGCGATCCGGGTGTCGGCGCGTCCGCTCAGCGGGAGCCAGCCCAGCCAGACCGAGAAGGTGAGCTTGAGCAGCAGGCCCGCGAAGAAGACGGGCGTGGCGTAGGCGAAGATCGCGAGGATGCGCAGCACGGCGTCGGGCCAGCGGTCGCGGAGGTAGGCGGCGAGCATGCCGAGCGGGATGCCGATCACGAGCGCGACGATGAGCGCGTAGATCACGAGCTCGAGGGTCGCGGCGCCGTACGTGACGATGATGTCGCTGATCTGGCGGTTGTCCGTGGCGGTCGTGCCGAAGTCGAGGCGCACGATCTGGCCGAGGTACTCGACGTACTGGACGATGATCGGCCGGTCGTAGCCGGCCGCGGCGAGCCGCTCGGCGAGCTGCGCCTCCGTCAGCCGGTCGCCCACCGAGGCGGTGATCGGGTTGCCGACCACGCGCATCAGGAAGAACACCAGCGTGACGAGGATGAAGACGGTGGGGATGATCAGGACGGCCCTGACCACCAGGTAGCGTCCGAGACCACCGCCTCCGCCGCCTGCACGGCGTCGTCGGGGGGCCGCCGGGGCGGGCCGCTCGGGGGCGATCTGGTCGCCGGTGAGCACTGTCACGTCGATGTGCCTTTCTGGGTGGAACGGAGGCGGACGCGAGGGGTGCCCCGCCCGTGGGCGGAGCACCCCTCGTCGTCGTGCCGTGAGGCGGTCGTCCTGCCGACTAGCGGCTGAGCGCTCCGTAGCGGAACTTGAACGACGAGTCCAGCGTGTCGTCGACGCCCTGGACGTCGCTGGCCGAGACGACGACCTGCGTGCCCTGGAGGAGCGGCAGCGTCGGCAGGTCGGCCGCGACGGCGTCCTGGACGTCCCCGATGAGCGCGGTGCGGGCCGTCTCGTCACCCTCGGCGATCTCCTGCGACAGCAGGGCCTGGACGGCCGCCGAGTCGTAGTGGTTGCCGACGAAGTTGTCCTTCACGAAGAACGGCGACAGGTAGTTGTCCGCGTCCGAGAAGTCGGGGAACCAGCCGAGCTGGTACACCGGGTAGGCGTCCTGGCGGCGCTCGGTGGAGTAGGTGTCCCACAGGGTCGACTGCAGGTTCACGGTGAACAGGCCCGACGCCTCGAGCTGCGTCTTGATGAGGGCGTACTCCTCGTCGCTCGACGCGCCGTAGTGGTCGGGGCTGTACTGCAGGTCGAGCTGGACGGGCACGTCCACGCCGGCCGTCGACAGCGTCGCGGTCGCGGCGTCCGCGTCGGGGCCGCCCTGGCCGTCGCCGTACAGCGACTCGAGCGGCTTGGTGGCACCGGTCAGGCCGTCGGGGACGACCGAGTAGAGGGGCGTGTACGTGTCGTTGTACACCTCCTTGGCGAGGGCCTCGCGGTCGACGACGCTCGCGACGGCCTGGCGGACCGCCAGGGCCTTCGCCGCGTCGGCGTCGGGCTGGGTCGCGCCGTAGGGCATCGTGTCGAAGTTGAAGACCATGTAGCGGGTCTCGCCGCCGGGGCCGTTGTGCACGGTCAACGAGTCGTCCTTCGCCAGGTCGGCGAGGTCGGTCGGGCTCAGGCTGCGGTTCGCGACGTCGACGTCGCCCTCCTGCACGGCGAGCTTGAGGTCGGTCTCCTCCGTGAAGTAGGTGGCGGTGACCGAATCGGTCTTCGCCGCGCCCAGGACGCCGTCGTAGGAGTCGTTGGCCGCGTACTGGATCGACTCGTTCTCGGAGTAGTCGGTGATCGTGTACTGCCCGGAGAAGGCGTTGCCCTCCACGATGTCGTCGGGCGCGGTCAGGCTGGTCGCGGAGAAGACGTCCTCGTCGACGATGGGGCCGGCGGGGCTCGACAGGATCTGCGGCCAGGTCTGGTCGGCGCCCTTCAGCGTGAAGACGACGGTCTTGTCGTCGGGGGCCTCCGTGCTGGCGAGGTTGCCGAGCAGCGACGAGGGGCCGTTGTCGTCCGCGATCGCCAGCTGGCGGTCGAAGGTGAACTTGACGTCGCTCGAGGTCAGTGCGTTGCCGTTGGCGAACGTCAGCCCGTCCTTGAGGGTGACCGTGTAGGTGGTGGGGTCGGTGAACTCGGCCGACTCGGCGAGGTCGGGCTCGACGTCCGGGCTGCCGTAGGGCGAGTTCATGAGGAACCCGAAGACCTGGTTCTGCACCGCGAACGAGCCGTTGTCGTACGACCCGGCCGGGTCGAGGGAGGTGATGACGTCGGTGGTGCCGACGCTGATGCCGTTGAGCGCGTCGTCGGCCGCGTCGCCGCCGGACGCGCAGCCGGCCAGGACGAGAGCCGTGGCGGCTGCTCCTCCCATGACGGCGAGGACGCGGCGGTTGAGCCTGGAGTCGGATGTCATTCCGGTTGCCTCTTTCTCTGTGTGCAGGGACCCCGAGGCCGCAGCTGTGGGTGCGACAGTGCACGGGGGGTAGCTATTGGTAACACACAGTCAGCTCTCGGCTGCAACCGATAGGCGATCGTTTACAAACTCGCAACGAAGTTTGCCACGTGGTCCGATGACGTCACGATGACGTACCGGCGCCGCTCTCGCAGCCGCGGCACGGCCCTCACTGCTCGGCGGTGAGCGCTCTCCGCTCGACCTCGAGGGCGGCGAGCTGCACCTGGATCTCTCGCCACTTGTCGGGGTCGGTCTTGACGTCCGTGCGGAACGACCGGCCCATCAGCTCCGACTTCTCCCTGATCAGGTCCCGTTCGACGATCGAGACGACGATGCCGCGGCAGTAGGTCGTGATCTCCCTGTCCTGGCGCTCCGGGATCGGCGCGACCGCCAGCTCCTTCGCCAGGGCGTCGAACGGCGCGGGCGTCTGGTCGAGCACGACGTCGAGCCAGGAGGCGTCGCCGAACTTGTCGAGGCTCGCGCCGATGGCGTCGCGCACGACCGCCAGGGAGGTGGTCTCGAGTCGCGCCTGGACCGCTCGCCTCATCAGCTCGAAGCCCACGGCGTCGGGGTGCTGCAGCATGGCCATGACCGCGTCGCGCTCGGTGCGGGTCGTCAGGTCGCCGGGCAGCGACATGAGGCTGGGCCCGGCGGGCTCCTCGGGCAGGGGCGGCAGGCTCGTGATGGACTGGCGCCCCTCGGAGGCGTTGGCCGGCAGCGCACGAGGTGCCGCCGCGACGGCCTGCGCCTGGCGCATCACGGACGTCACGACCTCCACGACGCTCTCCGTGTCCTCTCCGACCGCCTTCGCGAGGAAGCGCGCGTAGCCGAGGCGGATCGAGTTGTCGCGGATGGACGCGACGGCCGGGGCAGCTGCTCGCACCGCGCTGGCACGGCCCTCGACCGTCTCGAGGTCGAACCCCACGACGCTGCGCTGGATCATGAACTCGAACATCGGTCGACGGGTGTCGATCATGCGCCGGACGGCGTCGTCCCCCCTCGCGAGCCGCAGGTCGCAAGGGTCCAGGCCCTCGGGCGGGAGGGCGACGAACGTCTGCGTCTGGAACCGCTGCTCCTCGGCGAAGGCCCGCGACGCGGCCTTCTGGCCGGCCTCGTCGGGGTCGAACGTGAAGACGACCTGGCCGAGCGCCGAGAGGTCGTGCCCCGCGCTCTCGCCCAGCATCGGCCGCAGCAGCTTGATGTGGTCGACGCCGAAGGAGGTGCCGCAGGTCGCGACGGCGGTCGTCACGCCCGCGAGGTGGCACGCCATGACGTCCGTGTAGCCCTCGACGATGACGACCTGCTTGCCCTTCGCGATGTCGCGACGGGCGAGGTCGAGCCCGTAGAGGACCTGCGACTTGTGGTAGATCGGCGTCTCGGGGGTGTTCAGGTACTTCGGGCCCTTGTCGTCGTCGAGGAGGCGCCTGGCCCCGAAGCCGATGGTCGACCCGGTGACGTCGCGGATCGGCCACACGAGACGGCCCCGGAACCGGTCGTAGGGGCTGCGGTCGCCCTGGCTCAGCAGCCCGGCCGTGACGAGCTCCTCGTCGGCGAAGCCCGCGCCCTTGAGGTGAGAGCGGAGGGCGTCGAACGACTTGGGCGCGAACCCCACGCCGAAGCGCTCGGCCGCCGCAGGGTCGAAACCGCGCTCGCCGAGGAACCGACGGGCCGGGTCCGCGTCCGCGGCGGTGAGGTGCTGGGCGAAGAACTCCCGCGCGGCCTCGTTCGCGGCGATGAGGCGCGCTCGACCGCCGTGGTCGCTCGCCTTGCCGCCGTCTTCGTAGCGCAGCGTGAACCCGATCCGGCTCGCCAGCCGCTCGACCGCCTCCTGGAAGGTCGTGTGGTCGGTCTTCATCACGAAGCTGTAGACGTCGCCGTCCTCGCCGCAGCCGAAGCAGTGGTACCGACCGACCTGGGGGCGGACGTGGAAGCTCGGGCTGCGCTCGTCGTGGAACGGGCAGAGGCCCTTCAGCGAGCCGACGCCGGCGCCCTTGAGCGTGACGTGGTCGCCGACGACGTCGGCGATGTTCGTGCGGGAGCGCACCTCGTCGATGTCGTCGCGCTTGATCAGGCCGGGCACGGGACGGTCCCTCCTCGGAGCTCGGGCCGGGTGGCGACGGAGGTCACGGGGCCGCTCATCGCGCCCCGACGAGGCGGTCGTGCCAGCTGACGGCGCTCTGGTCGGTCAGGGAGGCGACCTGGTCGACGACCACGCGCCTCCTGCCGGCATCGTCGTCCGCGACGGCCCAGTCGGCACGGAAGCCGGGGTCGAGCTCGGAGTCGCCCGTCGCCCAGAGGGCGTCGGACAGGGTCGTGAGGACCTCGCGCTGACGCTCGTAGATCGGCTGGCGGTGGCCCTGCGTCATCACGAAGGCCGCCGTGATGCCCTTGAGCACGGCGATCTCGCCGATCACGTCGGGAGAGATGACCATGCTCGCGCTGAACCGGATCAGGGACTGCTCGGCGTACGACTCGCGCGTGGACTGCGTGGCCGAGCCGGCGAAGCGGCCGATCAGCTGGCTGGTCAAGTTCTTGAGGCGGGCCTGGTCGAGACGGCCGCCGTCGTAGGACCGGAGCCAGAAGGGCTGGCGGCGGAGGCGGTCGAAGGCCTCCTCGAGCTCGTCCCGGCTGAGCTCGCCGCCGACCCACGCGTGCATGGCCGTGACCAGGGCCTCGTGGCCGTCGGGCGACCCCAGGCTCGACACGTCGACGTAGCCGTTGACCACGGCGTCCTCGAAGTCGTGCACCGAGTAGGCGATGTCGTCGGAGAGGTCCATCACCTGGGCCTCGATGCAGCGGCGACGCCTCGGCGCACCGGCCCGCAGCCAGTCGAAGGCGGCCGTGTCGTCGTCGTAGAAGCCGAACTTCATGCGTCCGCCCGGGTCGGGGACGCCCTGCGCCGCCGGCCACGGGTACTTGCAGCTCGCGTCGAGGCTGGCGCGGGTGAGGTTGAGGCCGAAGCTGCGGCCCGTCGCGTCGATGACCTTCGGCTCGATGCGGGTGAGCAGACGGAGGGTCTGCGCGTTGCCCTCGAAGCCGCCGATCGACGAGGACCACTCGTTCAGGGCGCGCTCGCCGTTGTGCCCGAAGGGCGGGTGGCCCAGGTCGTGGGCCAGGCACGCGGTGTCGACGACGTCGGGGTCGAGGCCCAGGCTCGTCGCGAGCTCGCGGCCGACCTGCGCCACCTCGAGCGAGTGCGTCAGGCGGTTGCGGGCGAAGTCGAGCCCCGCAGTCGGGCTCAGCACCTGCGTCTTGGCGGCGAGGCGCCGGAGCGCGCTCGAGTGCAGCAGGCGTGCTCGGTCGCGGGCGAAGTCGCTCCGGCGGTTCGAGTGCTGTTCGGGCAGCCAGCGCTCGGAGTCGGCGGGGGCGTAGTCGACGCCGACGCCGTGCAGGGAGGCAGTGGTCACCGGGGACCTCTCGGGGTGGCAGGGGCGGACGAGGTCGAGGAGGCGGTCGGGAAGCGGACCGAGGAGGGCACGCCTCAGCCCCCGCTGTGGTGCAGCTCGGCCGCGACGAGCTCGCCGCGGAACGCCTCGTCGAGCTCTCGGCTCTCGAGCCAGCGGTCGGGCAGCGACGGCCGCTTCGGGCTGCCGGCGCGACCTCGCGGCCCCTCGGCCGCGTCGCCGGGGTAGGGCTGAGCGGCGTCGAGGGTCGCCAGCAGGTCGTCCATCTGCTGCAGCGACTCGACGGCCGCCAGGGCGGCTCGCGTGTCGCCGCCCACGGGGTAGCCCTTGAAGTACCACGCGACGTGCTTGCGGATGTCGCGGCAGGCGTGCGGCTCGTCGCCGTCGTAGAACTCGACCAGGAGCTCGGCGTGCCGGCGGAACGCCGCGGCCACCTCGCCGAGGGCCGGCTCGGCCTTCTGCTCCTCGCCGCGGAACGCGGCCGCGAGGTCGCCGAACAACCACGGTCGCCCGAGGCAGCCCCGGCCGACGACGACGCCGTCGCAGCCCGTCTCGTCGACCATGCGGAGCGCGTCGGCCGCGGACCAGATGTCGCCGTTGCCGAGCACGGGCACGCTCGTGACCGTCTGCTTCAGCTTCGCGATCGCCGACCAGTCGGCCTGGCCCGAGTAGTACTCGGAGGCCGTGCGGGCGTGCAGCGCGACGCTCGCGACCCCCGCGCCCTCGGCCGCCCGGCCCGCCTCGAGGTACGTGAGGTGCTCGTCGTCGATGCCCTTCCGCATCTTCACGGTCAGGGGGACGTCACCGGCGGCCTTCACCGCTCGCTCGACGATCTCGCGGAAGAGCCCGATCTTCCAGGGGAGGGCCGCTCCCCCGCCGCGCCGCGTCACCTTCGCCACGGGGCAGCCGAAGTTGAGGTCGATGTGGTCTGCGCGGTCCTCGGCGACCAGCATGGTGACCGCCTCGGCGACGGTGTTCGGCTCGACGCCGTAGAGCTGGATGCTGCGGGGCGTCTCGCTCTCGTGGTGCGTGATCAGCCGCATCGACTCGGGGGTGCGCTCCACGAGGGCGCGGCTCGTGATCATCTCGCTCACGTAGAGGCCGGCGCCGTGCTCGCGGCACAGGCGGCGGTACGCCGTGTTGGTGATGCCGGCCATCGGCGCGAGCACGACGGGCGAGGCCACGTCGATCGGTCCGATCGAGAGGCCGGGGGAAGGCAGGGTGGAGGTGGTCATCGGTACGATTCTCCCATGAGCGATCCTGCGCTGACAGCCTCCGACGGTTCGCCTGTGGACGGCGCCACGGCGACGAGCGACGTGCAAGGGCCAGGCACGCAGCGCCTCCTCGCCGACGCCGCCGAACGCGGCCTCGCCGTCGAGATCGTCGCGCGCCCGGCGGCCGACAGCCTCGAGGCGGCGGCGGCCCTGCTGGGGGTCGATCCGGCCTCGGTCGTCAAGAGCCTCGTGGTGAAGCGGCACGACGGGTCGTTCCTCTTCGCGCTCGTCCCCGGCGACCGACAGATCTCGTGGCGCAAGCTGCGGACCGTCGTCGGGGTCAACAAGCTCTCGATGCCTGCCGCCGAGGTCGCCCTCGACGCGACCGGCTTCGAGCGCGGCACCATCACTCCCGTCGGCAGCTCGACCGCCTGGCCCGTCGTGGCCGACGAGCGGATCGTCGGTCGTCGAGTGGCCATGGGCGCCGGCGGGCACGGCCTGAGCGCGTTCGTCGAGGCCGACGAGCTCATCGAGGCGTACTCCGCGACCGTGGCCGACATCAGCGACTGACCGCCGCCTCCGGGGCCGGGTCCGCCTCGGTCCGGACATCGGCCGGTGTCGCGCTCGGCGTCAGGGCGCCGACCGGTGCTGCGCTCGGGGTCAGGGCGCCGACCGTGGCGACCGCTGCCGGCAGCAGGCAGGCGTCGCCCTCGCACGCGAGGGCGTCCGCGTCGCCGAGCATGGCGAACGGACTCATCGGACGGCGTCCGTCCCAGTCGTGTCCGCACCCGGGGCGGACGCGGTGCCGCCCGCCGTCG
This sequence comes from Frigoribacterium sp. CFBP 13729, assembly GCF_014841875.1. Lineage (NCBI taxonomy): Bacteria > Bacillati > Actinomycetota > Actinomycetes > Micrococcales > Microbacteriaceae > Frigoribacterium > Frigoribacterium sp. CFBP 13729. The sequence goes on from NZ_JACYUR010000001.1 coordinate 575,859, forward strand.
CCAGCTCGGACTGCACCTGCTGCAGCGCGCCGAGGAACGCCTCCGGCGCCTGGGCACCCGAGATCCCGTACTTGCCCTCGAGCACGAAGAAGGGCACGCCCGTGATGCCGAACGCCTGCGCCTGCTGCTGGTCGGCGCGCACGTCGGCGAGGTGCTGGTCGGACTCGAGGGCCGCGACGACCTCGGCGCGGTCGAGGCCGACGTCGGCGGCGAGGTCGCCGAGGTCGGCGACGCGGCCCACGTGACGGCCCTCGACGAAGTAGGCGGCCAGCAGGCGCTCGGTCATCTCGAGCTGCAGGCCGCGCGCCTTGGCGAAGTGCAGCAGCTGGTGCGCCTTCACCGTGTTCGTGTGGTGAAGCGACCCGAAGTCATAAGCGAGCCCGACCTCGGCGGCGATGCCGGTGACCTGGTCGAGCATGCCGCGCACCTGGTCGGCCGGCATGCCCTTGTGCTTCGCGAGGAAGTCGACCTCGTCGCCCTCGAAGTCGACCGGGGTGTCGGGCGACAGCTCGAAGGAGTGGTACTCGACCTCGACCTCGCCGTCGAAGCGCGCCGCCGCGTCCTCGAACTTCCGCTTGCCGATGTAGCACCACGGGCAGGCGATGTCGCTCCAGACGTCGACTCTGATCGGGGAACTGGCGAGGGACGAGGAGGCGGTGGTCGTGTCGGTCACGACAGGGCAAAGTCGGTGCGGGTCCGACGCATTCCCGGGTCAGGCCCCAGCCTCCAGCGGCGGCGGCCCCTCGCGCCCAGCACGCGCGGCAGCCGCGCCTCGGGGCGCCCTGAGGGCGGCGGGCCGCCGGCGAGCCCCACGAGCCGGTCCACCGCCTCCTGCACCGCCGCCCACTCCTCGCGCACCTGCCGGTAGCTGACCCGGCACGGCACGAACCCGGCCGCGATCGTCAGGAGGTCCTTCCGGCGATCGCGCTCGAAGTGGTCGGCGTGGTGCTCGCGACCGTCCGTCTCGAGCGACGCCGTCCCGTCGACGACGTGGTCGACGGCCTCGCCTCGCGGCCCCACGACGACCTGACGCTCGACGACGCGGCCCGCCAGGCGCAGGCGGGTGCCCGCCGCGCTCTCGAGGATGCTCTGTGCGCCGACGTCGCTCCACTCAGCCAGCCCCGACGCGTCCTGTCGATGCCGCCCGAGGACGGCCCGGTCGTCCGCCTCGGTGATCAGCTCGACGGACCGGGCCCAGTCGGCGAGGACCACCGCGTCCTCGAAGGAGGGCGCCTCGACCACGGCGCGGGCCAGGGCGTCGCGGGCGTCGACGGTCGCGGTCCCGCCCCGATCGACCACGTCGCCTCCGTCCCACACGACGCGCACGCCGCGGCGGCTCCTCAGGCGCGACGCGGTGCGGGGCACCGAGACGACGACGTCGGGGGGACGGCGATCCCAGGCCCACGCGCCCAGGAGGGCGAGCGCGGCTGCCCCGGTCAGCCTCCCCCCGACCGCGACGGCGACGAACCTCGGGTCGGTGGACGGCCAGGTCGAGTACCACCCGCGCCTCGGACGCCGGACGTCCCGAGCCCGCACCGCCGCCGTGAGGTGCCTGTCGGTGGCCCCGTGGCCCACGAGGTCGCGCTTGTGCAGCAGCCCGCCGGCCGCGGCCACCAGCTCTCGGATCGTCGTCATCCCCCGAGGATCTTCGCCCATGTGCACGTAGTGCTGGCGTCGCGGGCCAGCCTGTGGACGAGACGAGCACCGCTCGACGGCGGGGAGGACGCACCTCCACCGCCGCGTGCAGGCGCCCGGTGCTCGGGCCGCCCCGTGCCCGTCGGCAACTCCTGACGAACGCGACGCACGGAGCACCGGCCTCCGGCCGCGAAGCCCCTCGGGCGCCCCTGATCAGGAGTTGCCGACCGCGGGCGACGCACCCGGCAGCCCGGGCCCGGGCCCGGGCCCGCGAGCAGGCCGCGAGTACGAGTCGAGAGCGACGCGGACCAGCCGGCGTCGGCAACTCCTGCGACAAGTGCAGGCAGTCGCACGCGACCCCGCTGCGTGCAACTGTCACGGGGCACCGTGCAGGAGTTGCCGACCGGTGACCCGACTCGGCCCCCGAGGGTCGTCCGGGGCCGACGGCCCGGACAGGCGCGGCGGGCCCCGCAGGCGCGGAGGGCCGGCGGCCCGGCGGGCCCCGGCAGGCCCGCGGGGGCGCTAGGCGCCGAGCAGCTGCTCCGCGAGGTACCCGCGCAGCGCCGACAGGGGCATGCGCTGCTGCTCCATCGTGTCGCGCTCGCGGACCGTCACCGCGTCGTCCTCGAGCGAGTCGAAGTCGACCGTGACGCAGAAGGGCGTGCCGATCTCGTCCTGGCGACGGTAGCGACGGCCGATCGCCCCGGCGTCGTCGAAGTCGATGTTCCAGTACTTGCGGAGGTCCGCGGCGAGGCCTCGCGCCATCGGCGACAGCTGCTCGTTGCGGCTGAGCGGCAGGACGGCGACCTTGATCGGCGCCAGGCGGCGGTCGAGCTTCAGCACGGTGCGCTTGTCGACGCCGCCCTTCGCGTTGGGCGCCTCGTCCTCGGTGTACGCGTCGACGAGGAACGCCATGAGCGACCGGGTCAGGCCGGCGGCGGGCTCGATGACGTACGGCGTCCAGCGCTCGTTCTTGGCCTGGTCGAAGTACGACAGGTCCTTGCCGGAGGCGGCGGCGTGCGTCCGGAGGTCGTAGTCGGTGCGGTTCGCGACGCCCTCGAGCTCGCCGAACTCGCCTCCGGCGAACCGGAAGCGGTACTCGATGTCGACGGTGCGCTTCGAGTAGTGCGAGAGCTTCTCGGGGGCGTGCTCGTACAGGCGGAGGTTCTCGGGGTCGATGCCGAGGTCGACGTACCACTGGAAGCGGGCGTCGATCCAGTACTGGTGCCACTCTTCGTCGCTGCCGGGCTCGACGAAGAACTCCATCTCCATCTGCTCGAACTCGCGCGTGCGGAAGATGAAGTTGCCGGGGGTGATCTCGTTGCGGAAGCTCTTGCCGATCTGGCCGATCCCGAAGGGCGGCTTGATGCGCGACGACTGCAGGATGTTGTCGAAGTTGGTGAAGATGCCCTGGGCCGTCTCGGGCCGGAGGTACGCCATGCCCTGCTCGTTGTCGACCGGCCCGAGGAACGTCTTGAGCAGGCCGGAGAAGTTCTGCGGCTCGGTCCACGACCCGGGCTGCCCGGTCTCGGGGTCGCGCACGTCGGCGAGGCCGTTCTCGGGCGGGTGGCCGTGCTTGGCCTCGTACGCCTCGAGGAGGTGGTCGGCGCGGTAGCGCTTGTGGGTGTGCAGCGACTCGACCAGGGGGTCGCTGAACACCTCGACGTGCCCGGACGCCTCCCACACCTGGCGCGGCAGGATGACCGCGGAGTCGAGCCCGACGACGTCGTCGCGGCCCTGCACCATGGTCTGCCACCACTGGCGCTTGATGTTCTCCTTGAGCGCGACGCCGAGGGGCCCGTAGTCCCAGGCCGACCGGGACCCGCCGTAGATCTCGCCCGACTGGAAGACGAACCCGCGGCGCTTGGCCAGGGCGATGACGGAATCGAGACGGTTGGGTGCTGCCACGGGGTGTGCTCCAGAGGATCGGTCCGGGCTCGGGGCCCGGCGGTCGAGGTACCCGGCAACTCTAGCCGCGCGGGCGGCTCGGCCCGCCCCGGCCGGGCGCCCGGACGAGCACCGACGTCTCGACCGGCCGGGTCAGCGTCCGAGGGAGGCGACGACCGCCTCCACGTCCTCGGCCCTGTTCCAGAGGTGGAAGGCGACCCGCACGCGACCGGCCCGGGCGGAGACAGTGAGGCCCGCCTCCCCCATCGCGGTGGCGGCCCGACCGTCGACGTCCGCCCACGTGACGATCGCCTGGTGCTGCTCGGGCAGGTCGAGCCGTCGGCAGAGCTCGTCGCCGAGCCCGCTGGCGTGCGCCCAGGTCTCGGCAGGGTCGAGGCGGGCGAACGTCTCGAGGGCCGCCGCGGCCCCCGGCCAGGCCGGCCAGGCCGGCGACACGTCGAAGGCACGGGCGTCGTGGGCGAGCTGCATCGCGGGCCCGTAGCAGGACGACCAGACCGAGTCGCCCGCGTACCAGCCGGCCTGCACGGGCCGCAGCTCCGCCAGGGCACGCTCGGACAGGGTCATGAAGGCGGCGCCCCGAGGGCAGCAGAGCCACTTGTAGGCGTGCCCGACCGAGACGTCCCACGCGGAGGCGTCGACCGGCAGGACGCCCGCCGCCTGCGTCACGTCGCAGACGGTGAGGGCGCCGTGGACCGCGGCCGCGGCGCGGATCCTCGCGTCGTCGGCAACGACGCCGGTGGCCGACTGGACGGCCGACCACGCCACGCACCACGTCGAGGGCCCGACCGCCTCCGCCAGCTCGTCGACCGGGACGCTGCGCACCGTCACGCCCCGGTGCGCCTGCTGCAGGAACGGGTAGACGACCGAGCTGAAGTCTCCGTCGACGCAGACGACCTCGGCACCGTCGGGCGCGGCCGCGGCGATCACCGAGACCATGGCCGAGGTCTGCGAGCCGACGGCGACGCTCGTGACGGGCACGCCCACCAGCCGCGCGTACGAGGCCCTGGCCTGCTCGACGACGTCCCCGTAGGCGACGGGCGAGCGTGACCCCGTGGCCCAGCGGTCGAGGTCGTCGCGCTGGGCCGCGAGAGTCTCGGCCAGGGGCAGCCCCATGGTGCACGCGGCGAGGTACCCGGTGCCGCTCGCGAAGCGCGAGGCCGCCTCCGGGACGGTCAGGATGCTGGTCGTGTCGGGCATCGCCCCAGACTGGGCCGTGCGCCGCAGGACGACAAGGCCAGGATGACAACGCCACACATAACGTGACGTTATGGTTCGAGCATGACCGACGACCTCGATCTGTTGACCCTCCGCATCGTGCGCGCCGTCGCCGACACCGGGACGGTGACCGCCGCCGCCGCCGAGCTGGGCTACAGCCAACCGGCGCTCAGCCAGCACCTGCGGCGGGCCGAGGCCAGGGTGGGCCACCCCCTGCTGCTGCGGGCGGGCCGCGGGGTCGAGCTGACCGAGGCCGGGCGGCGCCTGGCCGAGCACGCCGTCCACGTGCAGGCCGCTCTCGACGCGGCGCGCCAGGAGCTCGACCACCTCGGCGGCGCGACCTCGGGACGGGTGCGGCTCGCGGGCTTCCCCAGCGCCTCCTCGACGCTCGTGCCCGACGTGCTGTCGCGGCTGCGCACCAGCCACCCCGGACTGCAGGTCGACTACGTCGAGGCGGAGCCCCCCGAGGCGCTGACGCTGCTGCGCGACGGAGCTGTCGACGCCGCGGTCGTGTTCCGCCACGCGGGCCGGGCCGCCACCGATCGCGAGAGCGTGCCCGAGTCGCTCCGCGAGACAGCGCTGTTCGTCGACCGCACCGTGCTCGTGCTGCCCCGCGCCCACCCGTTCGTCGAGGGCGACGACTTCGGCGCGCTGCACGACGAGCGCTGGATCGGGGGCTGCCCGCGCTGCCGCGGCCACCTCCTGACCACCTGTGCGGCCGCAGACTTCGTGCCCGAGATCGTCCTCGAGACCGACAACGCGCTCGCCGTGCTCGGCCTCGTCGCGGCGGGCCTCGGGATCGCGCTGCTGCCGGGCCTGTCGCTGCAGTCGGCGGCGATCCCCGAGGAGGTGCGGGTCGTCACCCTGCCCCCGTCCGTCTCGCGGGTCATCGCGGTCGCGCACCGCCGCGGGGCCCGGCGGGTGCCCAGCATCCGTGTCCTCACGGAGGCGGTGGCCGCGGTGCTGCCGGACCGGCACGGCCTCGAGGCGGTCGGGCCGCAGGGCGCTGTCGCAGGCCCGAGCTAGGCTGACCGGACGAGACGAAGGGTGCCTGCTCCGTGAAGAGACGACTGACCGCCGTCGGCCTCGCCGCCGTCGTGCTGGTGGGCCTCACCGCCTGCTTCCCCGACCTCACGACCCTGCAGCCGGTCGGCCAGGGCGGCGTCGACGACGGCTCGGGCCTGGGCGGCACGGCCACCCAGGCGCCCCAGCCGCAGGTCACGGGCGCACCGGGCACCGGCGGCACGGGCGGCGCCTCGCCCGACGAGCTGGCACCGGGCGGCACGCTCCTCAACCAGGTCAACTACAAGGACCTCACGATCTACGTCTACAGCGTCGGCACCCTGACGACCACGGCGCCCTCCATCTACGCGCGGCCCGACGGCACTGATCCCTACCCAGTCGGCACCACCGTCGAGGCCACCGCCTACGTGCTCGCCAACAACTCGCAGCGGCGGCTCGACCTCACCGACCTCAGCGCCGACTACTCCGCCTACGGCAACGACCTCGCTCAACAGGACGTGTTCGCCGGCCAGGACCTGCTGACGGACGCCGGCTACTCGACGTCGCTCGAGTCGGCCTTCCCGGCCGACGCGGCGACCTGGTACCTGCTGCCGGGCGAGTCGGCCGTGTTCGCCAACGCCTGGTTCCACCGGCCCGCCGACGGGCCCCTCACCCTGCAGTTCCTCTGGCCCGCCGAGCGGATCTTCCTCGGTGCGAACATCCAGTTCTAGGCGCTGCCGGTCGTGTCGGCGCCGGTGCTGATGCCGCTGGCCGCCGGCGTCGGCGCGTCGACGGCCCCGCCGAAGCGGCGAGAGCGTCTGGCGTACGTGACCACCGCCTCCCACAGGTCTGTCCTCGAGAAGTCCGGCCAGAGCCGGTCGAGGAACACCATCTCGGCGTAGGCCGACTGCCACAGCAGGAAGTTGCTCGTCCGCTGCTCGCCCGAGCTGCGGACGAAGAGGTCGACGTCGGGCAGCTCGGGCGCGTACAGGTGCCGCTGGATGAGCTTCTCGCTGACGCCCGACGGCTTGACCCGACCTGCCGCCACGTCCTCGGCGATGGCGCGGACGGCATCGGCGATCTCGGTGCGGCCGCCGTAGTTGACGCACATCGTGAGGGTCAGCACGTCGTTGCCCCGGGTGAGCTCCTCGGCGTACTGCAACTCCTTGATCACGGAGCCCCAGAGCCGCGGTTTGCGGCCCGCCCACCGGACGCGCACGCCCCACGCGTTCAGCTGGTCGCGCCTCCGGTGCAGGACGTCGCGGTTGAAGCCCATCAGGAACTTGACCTCGTCGGGCGAGCGCTTCCAGTTCTCGGTCGAGAATGCGTAGACGCTCAGGTGCTTCACGCCGAGCTGGATGGCGCCGGCGACGACGTCGAGCAGCGAGGCCTCGCCCTGCTTGTGGCCCTCGACACGGGACAGGCCTCGCGCGTTCGCCCATCGCCCGTTGCCGTCCATGACGATGGCGACGTGCTCGGGGACGGCGCCCCGGGGCAGCTCGGGCGGGTACAGGCCCGTCCAGTCGACGGGGCGCCAGTCGACGGCGTCGCGGTGGGTCTTCTTCACGGGGTGCCTTCCCTGGCGGCAGCGGGCAGTGCCCGGCCTGGCTCTCGGTCGATGTGCTGGAGCGAGCGGAGGCCGCGCTCGAGGTGCCACTGGGTGTACGCGGCGACGACGCCGCTCGCCTGGTTGCGGGTCGCGTCCGGGGTCGCGTCGGCTGCCTCCCAGTCGCCGGTCAGCAGCGCCGAGAGCAGCCCGAGCGCGGGAGGCGCGAGTCGCGGAGCCCCCGGAGGCGCGTGCTCGTCGGCCACCACTCCCCCGAGCTGCACCACGAACGCCGAGTGCGGCCCCGGGGCGCCCGACACGGCACAGTCGCCGAAGCTCGGCGACCAGCCGGCGATGCTGAGCGCGCGGAGCAGGTAGGAGTCGAGGGTGAGCTGGGGGGCGTGCTCCCGCCGGCTCAGCGACCGCAGGGCGCCGACGAGGAGGAGGTACTGCTGCAGGCCGGCCTCGGCGTCGGTCAGCTTGTCGGCCGTCTCGACCATGACGCTCCCGGCCGTGTAGCTCGCGTAGTCGGCGGCGATCAGGGCACCGTAGGAGCCCAGCGACTCAGCCTGGGTCACCACGTCGAGCGACCGGCCCTCGTAGAGCTGCACGTCCGCCACCATCATCGGCTCGAGACGCGAGCCGAACTTCGACCCGGTACGCCGGACACCCTTGGCCACGGCCCGGATCTTGCCGTGCTGGCGGCTGAGCATGGTCAGGATGCGGTCCGCCTCACCCAGCTTGTGGGTGCGCAGCACGACGCATTCATCTCGGTACACGGGCACTCGGCCATGATCCCACGCGTGGTACAAGTGCAGGATGCACGCCACGGCCTTCGCCATCCCCCTGTGGGCCGACCTCCTCGCCGTCGGGGTCGGCAGCCTGCAGGGCGCCATGTTCGCCTCCGAGTTCAAGGACCGCCGGCTCGACCTGCTCGGGGTCGCGATCATCGGCATCGCCACCGGGCTCGGCGGCGGCATCCTGCGCGACGTGCTGCTCGGGCAGGTGCCCCGCGCCATGTCGAGCAACTGGTACCTGCTCGTGGCCGTGGCCGCCGCCCTCGTCGGGATGGCGCTGCAGCGCCTGTTCCACCGGCTCGCGGGGCTGATCACCGCCCTGGACGCCCTCACCATCGGCCTGTTCGGCGCGATCGGCTCGACGAAGGCGCTGGCGCTCGGGCTGCCCGAGATCCCTGCCGTGTTCGTCGGGGTGATCTCCGCGGTCGGGGGCTCGGTGCTGCGGGACCTGTTGATGAACCTGACCATCGCGATGATGCACGTCGGGTCGCTCTACGCCGTGGCCGCCGCCGCCGGGACCGTCGTGCTCGTCGTGCTCGTGTCGGTCGGGGCGCCGGTGGCGCTCTCCGCGATCATCGGGACGTCGGTCACCCTGGTGATCCGGCTGCTGGCCGTGCGCTTCGGCTGGACACTGCCCGAGCAGCGCGCCCTGAGCCGGCTGCCGCGCTGGCGTCGACCGCGCTGACGTAGGTCGGCATCCGCCGCGCCGCTGCCGCTGCCGCTGCCGCCTGCGCAGGCACAGGCCGTCGCACCGGCGCGCTCGGTGTCGGCGCAGGCCGTCGCACCGGCGCGCTCCGTGTCGGCAACTCCTGACGGGTGCCCCGGCGCGGCCGCGCGCCCGGAACGTCCGCCAGCGCGGTCGCTCGTGGATCAGGAGTTGCCGACACGACGTCGAGCACGTGTGACCGGACCGAGTCCGGACCGCACAGCCCGGACCGGTGGGGCGGGGCTGGTCGGACGGGCAGTGGGGACTCGTGTCGGCAACTCCTGACCGGTGCGTCGGCGCTGCCGCGCGCCAGCGCCACCCGCGCGCGTGACCGCGCACGCGTCAGGAGTTGCCGACACGATCAGCGGCCTGCCGACGGAGCCAGCGGCCCGCTGCAGCCGGGCCGAGCGGCGGCCCGGCTGCAGCGGCCGCGCAGCGGCTAGGCCGTGGCGAGCTCGCGCACCGTCGTCGTCCGGCGGACGGCGCGGTTCACCGCCGAGACGATGGCCTTGAGCGACGCCGTCGAGATGTCGGCGTCGATGCCCACGCCCCAGAGGCGCGTCCCGTCGACGTCGAGCTCGACGTACGCCGCGGCCTGGGCGTCGCCGCCCGCGCTGAGGGTGTGCTCGACGTAGTCGTAGAGCTCGACGCGCACCCCGTGGTCGGCGAGGACCTGGATGAAGGCGTCGATCGGGCCCTTGCCCCGGCCGGAGGTCGACTCGACCGTGTCGCCCACGCGGAGGTCGACGTCGAGCGACGTCACGCCGCCCATGTCGCTGGAGGTCCCCGTGCGCGTCAGCTCGAACCGGCCCCACTTGTCGTCGTCGATCGGAGCGGGCAGGTACTCGTCCTGGAAGATCGTCCAGATGTGGGCGCTCGACATCTCGCCGCCCTCGGCGTCGGTGCGCGCCTGGACGACCCCGCTGAACTCGATCTGCAGCTTGCGCGGCAGGTCGATCGCGTGGTCGGCCTTGAGCAGGTAGGCGACGCCGCCCTTGCCGGACTGGGAGTTGACGCGGATGACGGCCTCGTAGCTCCGGCCCAGGTCCTTCGGGTCGACCGGCAGGTAGGGCACAGCCCAGACGAGGTCGTCGACGCTCGTCCCCGTCGCCTCCGCCTCGGCGGCCATCGCCTCGAAGCCCTTCTTGATGGCGTCCTGGTGGGAGCCGCTGAAGGCCGTGTAGACGAGGTCGCCCGCCCACGGGCTGCGCTCCGGCACCGGCAGCTGGTTGCAGTGCTCGGCGGTGCGCTTGACCTTGTCGAGGTCGCTGAAGTCGATCTGGGGGTCGATGCCCTGCGTGAAGAGGTTGATGCCGAGCGCGACGAGGTCGACGTTGCCGGTGCGCTCGCCGTTGCCGAAGAGGCAGCCCTCGATGCGGTCGGCGCCGGCCAGGTAGCCCAGCTCGGCGGCGGCGATGCCCGTGCCGCGGTCGTTGTGCGGGTGGAGCGACAGGATGACGCTGTCACGGCGCGCGAGGTTGCGGTGCATCCACTCGATCGAGTCGGCGTACACGTTCGGGGTCGCCATCTCGACGGTGGCCGGCAGGTTGACGATGACGGGACGCTCGGGCGTCGCGTCGAAGGCCTCGATGACCTGGTTGCAGATGTCGAGGGCGAAGTCGAGCTCCGTGCCGGTGTAGCTCTCGGGCGAGTACTCGTAGAACACGGCCGTCTCGGGGATGGTCGCCTCGGCCGCGCGGCAGAGCCGGACGCCCTCGAGGGCGATGTCGACGATGCCCTGCCGGTCGGTGCGGAAGACGACGTCCCGCTGCAGGACGCTCGTCGAGTTGTAGAGGTGCACGATGGCCTGCTTCGCACCGGCGATGGCCTCGTACGTCCGGGCGATCAGGTGCTCACGTGCCTGGGTCAGCACCTGGATCGTGACGTCGTCCGGGATGGCGCCTGTCTCGATCAGGCTGCGGACGAAGTCGAAGTCGGTCTGCGAGGCGCTCGGGAAGCCGACCTCGATCTCCTTGTAGCCCATGCCGACGAGCAGGTCGAACATGATGCGCTTGCGCTCAGGGCTCATCGGGTCGATGAGGGCCTGGTTGCCGTCTCGGAGGTCGACGGCGCACCAGCGCGGAGCCTCAGTGATGCGACGAGAGGGCCACGTGCGGTCGGGCAGGTCGACGGCGATCTGCTCGTGGAACGGGCGGTACTTGTGGGTCGGCATCCCCGACGGGATCTGTGCGTTCTTCATGACTCAGGTCTTCTCTGCCCCGACGACGGGGCCTCAGCGCGTGGATGGTGTCGGCCGACGACGAACTCCGCGACGAGGGAGGCCTGGGTCAGGACTCGTCGCGGCAGCTAAGGAGGAGCAGACCGAACAGCACGAGGCGAATCTAGCACCCGAGCCCGATCCGTGACGGACGAGCCCTGTCGGCAGCTGCTACTCGGCGATCCCGTGCTCGTACGCGTACACGACGAGCTGGACGCGGTCGCGCAGCGACAGCTTCGACAGCACCCGGCTGATGTGCGTCTTGACCGTGGCCTCGCTGAGGAACTCGCGCCCGGCGATCTCCGAGTTGCTGAGCCCTCGGGCTGCGAGGTCGAAGATGTCCCGCTCGCGACTGGTCAGGGTGCCGAAGGCGGGCGGGATCGACGCCGCCCGGGAGGAGCGGCCGTCGAAGTGCTCGAAGAGCTCCCGTGTGGCCGACGCCGCGATCACGGCGGTGCCCGCGTGGACGGTGCGGATCGCGGCGAGCAGGAACTCGGGGTCCGCGTCCTTCAGGACGAAGCCGCTGGCGCCTCCCCGGATCGCCCGGGTCGCCGCCTCGTCCAGGTCGAAGGTCGTGAGCACGATGATGCGAGGCGGGCGTCGAGCCGCCGCCTCGGCCTGGGCCACGACGGCACTCGTCGCGGCGATCCCGTCCATCACGGGCATCCGGATGTCCATGAGGACGACGTCCGGACGTGCCTCGGCGACCATCGCCACCCCCTCCTCGCCGTCGCTGGCCTCGCCGACGAACTCGAGGTCGGGCTGGGAGCCGACGAGCATCTTGATGCCGGCCCGGAAGAGCGCCTGGTCGTCGACCAGGGCGACGCGGATCGTGGTGGTCATCGGATCATCCCTACTTCTTGAGTGAGCGCCAGCGTCGGCACGATGGCATGGACGACGAACCGTCCGTCGGCGTCCTGGGTGGTGAGCGACCCGCCGGCCAGCGTGGCCCGCTCGCGCATCCCGTCGAGACCGTGGCCGCCGCGGCGCGTCTCGCCCGTCGCCCGCGTGTCGACGGGCTCGGTGACCGGACGGACCACGTTCGAGACCACCAGGTGGAGGGCGTCGTAGCGCCAGTCGAACAGCAACTCGACCGGAGCGTCCCGCGACCCGTGCCGGAGCGCGTTGGTCAGCGACTCCTGGACGATGCGGAACACGGCGAGCTGTCGGTTGGTGCCGAGCTGCTGGGGCTCGCCGTGCACGCGGTGGTCGATCTGCAGACCGGAGCCGCGCATCTGGTCGAGGAGGCGGTCGAGGTCGCCCAGCGCGGGCTGCGGTGCCTCGCCCTGGCTGTGCCGCAGCTGCCCGAGCAGCACTCGGACGTCCCCGAGCGCCTCGCGGGCCGTGCCCGCGATGGTCTGCAGCGCCTCGTCGACGCTCGTGGGATCGACCCTCGCGGCGTAGCGTGCGCCGTCGGCCTGGGCGATCACGACGGCGAGCGAGTGGGCGACGACGTCGTGCATGTCGCGAGCGATCCGGTTGCGCTCCTGCTCGACGGCGATGTCGCGCTCGGCCCGCGCCGCCTCGCGCTCGGCCCGCGCGGCGTCGCCCTCGGCCCGTGCGGTCTCGCGCTCGGCGGTGAGCTGCGCCTCCCGGCTCACCCGCGCGGTCGAGCGCGCCCGGGTCAGCAGGCCGGCGGCCCACGGCAGGCCGAGGAGCCCGAGGAAACCGAGGAACGTGATGCCGAGCTGCAGGAGGATCCGGACCACGTCGGTGATGCCGTAGACGTTGTAGTCGATGCCGAAGAGCGACGTCTGCACGAACGAGACGTAGAAGGTGCCCGAGATCGCGCCCAGGGCCACGGACCCGAGACCCGCCCACTTCGCCCGCTCGCTTCCGTACGCGGCGACGGAGTAGAGCACGGCGCAGACGGCGAGGTTGCTGATGCCTGGTGTCGACAGCGAGACCATCTCGCCGAGGGCGACGGCCCAGGCGATCGTCAACGCCAGCGACGGGGACAGGCGCCGGATCGCCGCGGCGACGACCATGCCGAGCACGACCAGGCCGCCCACGAGGTCGCCCTCGAGGAACAGCAGGGAGACGAACCCGAGCAGGAGGGCCGCCGAGACGTCGACGACGACCTGGTAAGGCGCGAGGCGGCGGAAGCTCATCCGACGAGCGTAGGGCGCGGACGGGCCGACCGGGTGGGCCACGGACGTCCCGACGACCAGCGGCCGACCAGGATCATCCTGTGGAGGGACGGGCGCCCACCGAGGATCAGAAGCCCAGGCGGCCGAGCAGCTTCGGGTCGCGCTGCCAGTCCTTCGCGACCTTGACCCGGATCGACAGGAACACCTGGTGGCCGACGAGCGGCTCGATCTGTGCCCGTGCGCGCGCACCGACCTCGCGCAGCCTCGCGCCGCCCTTGCCGATGACGATGGCCTTCTGGCTGTCGCGCTCGACGAAGAGGTTCGCGTAGATCTCGAGGATGTCCTTGTCGTCGCGCTGGACCATGTCGTCGATGGTGACCGCGAGGGAGTGCGGGAGTTCGTCCTGCACGCCCTCGAGCGCCGCCTCCCGGATGTACTCGGAGACCCTGTCCTCGAGGACCTCCTCGGTCACGGCGTCGGCCGGGTAGAGCGCGGGCGAGAGCGGCATGAGCTTGATGAGCTCGTCGGCGAGGACGTCGAGCTGCACGTCGCCGAGGGCGGAGAGCGGGATGATCGCCTCCCAGTCGCGCAACCGGCTCACCGCGAGCAGCTGCTCCGCCACGGCCGGCCGCGAGGTCGTGTCCGTCTTCGTGACGATCGCGACCTTCTTGGCCCGCGGGAACGCGTCGAGCTGTTCGTTGATGAACTTGTCGCCGGGACCGATCTTCTCGTCGGCCGGGATGCAGAGCCCGATCACGTCGACGTCGCCCAGGGTCGTCTGCACCACGTCGTTGAGGCGCTCGCCGAGCAAGGTGCGGGGCCGGTGCATGCCGGGGGTGTCCACGAGCACGAGCTGGCCCGCGGGGTGGTGCACGATCCCGCGGATGGCCCGCCGGGTCGTCTGGGGCTTCGAGGAGGTGATGGCCACCTTCTCGCCGACGAGCGCGTTCGTGAGGGTCGACTTCCCGACGTTCGGCCGCCCCACGAACGAGACGAAGCCCGCACGGTGGTCGGGGCCGGCGGTCGGCATGGGAGGCAGGACGGAGTCGTCGCCGGTGGTCGTCATGGTGCTTCTCTCGGGGAGGGGACGGGATCGGGGTCGGTGAAGGCCACCTGTGCGGAGACCAGGGCAGGGTCGCGCTCGACGAGGACCGTCTGGAGGTCGCGACGTCGCCCCTCCGTGCGGTCCGCCGTGAGCACGAGACCGGAGACGGTGACGGTCGACCCCTTCTCGGGCAGGCGCCCGAGCTGCTTCGTGAGGAGGCCGCCGACGGAGTCGACGTCGTCGTCGTCGAGCTCGATGCCGAAGAGGTCGCCGAGCTCGTCGACGGCCAGCCGTGCGCTGACGCGGTAGACCCCCGGGGAGATCTCCCGGTGCTCGGCGACGGTGCGGTCGTACTCGTCGCTGATGTCGCCGACCAGTTCTTCGATGAGGTCCTCGAGGGTGACGAGGCCGGCGATGCCGCCGTACTCGTCGACGACCATCGCGAGGTGGTTCTTGTCGAGCTGCATCTGCCGGAGCGCGTCGTCGGCCTTCTTCGACTCGGGCACGAAGACCGCGGGGCGTGCGAGGTCGGCCACCGCGGCGTCGTCGGCGCCGGCGTGCTCGTGGAGGCGCCGGGCGAGGTCGCGGAGGTAGACGACCCCGACCACGTCGTCGCTGTCGCGGCCGACCACCGGCACCCTCGAGACCCCGCGCCCCAGGAAGAGGCTCATGGCGGAGCGGACGGACGCCGTCGACTCGATGGTGACCATGTCGGTGCGGGGCACCATGACCTCGCGGACCACCGTGTCGCTGAACTCGAAGATCGAATGGATCAGCTCACGGTCGTCTTCTTCGAGGACGTCGAGCTCGGTGGCCTCGTCGACCATGCTGAGGAGTTGCTCCTCGGACGAGAACGACGCACTGCGGGGCCGGCCCGGCGTGACCCGGTTGCCGATCGCGACGAGGGCGTCGGCGAGCGGTCCGAGCACGACACGGAGGCCCCGGACGAGGCCCGCGGTCGCGACGACGAGGCCCCGGGCGTGCGCCCGGCCCACGCTGCGCGGGCTGGAGCCGACGAGCACGAACGACACGAGGGTCATGATCAACGCCGACAACAGCAGGGCGAGCCACCAGGGCTCGACCGTGAACGCGAACGAGAGCGAGACCAGGACCGCAGCGGACGTCTCGGCGACCACCCGCGTGAAGTTGACCGCGTTGACGTGGGCTCCGACGTCGGCGGCGACCGCGGACAACGAGGCGCTGCTGCGGGGCGACGACTCGGCTTCCTCGAGCAGGTCGCCCCGACTCAGCACCCCCAGCGCGGCGTCGACGGCCGCGAGCAGCCCCCCGAGGACGACGAGCACGACGGCCACGATGACGAACACGGTGACCATCACGGCGTCACCGTCTTTCGTCGGCGCCGGCGAACGCGGCGAGGATCTCGCGCTGGAGACCGAACATCTCGCGTTCGTCGTCGGGCTCGGCGTGGTCGAAGCCGAGGAGGTGCAGCACGCCGTGACAGGTCAGCAGCAGCATCTCGTCGAGGGGGCTGTGGCCCGCCGTGGCCGCCTGGGCGACCGCGACCTGCGGGCAGACCACGATGTCGCCGAGCAGGCCGGCCGGCGTGGGTTCGTCTTCCGTGCCGGGACGGAGCTCGTCCATCGGGAAGCTGAGCACGTCGGTGGGACCCGGCTCGTCCATCCACTGGACGTGCAGCTGCTCCATCGCCGCCTCGTCGACGAAGACGATCGCGAGCTCGGCCTCGGGGTGCACGTGCATCTGGTCGAGCGCGAAGGTCGCCAGGCGCTGGATCGCCGCCTCGTCGACCTCGAGGCCGGACTCGTTGTTGACCTCGATGCTCATCGGGTGCCTCTCTTCGGGAGCCGGTCTCGGCTCGCGGACGACCGTCGCTCGGCCCGGTTCGCACCGTCGCCGACCGGACCGGTCGACACGGAGGTGCTCGCCGCCTCCTGCCGTTCGGCCCGCTGGGCCTGCCGCTCGGCGTCGTAGGTCGTGTAGGCGTCGACGATCCGCCCGACGAGGGTGTGGCGGACCACGTCGTCGCTGGTCAGCCGGGCGAAGTGGATGTCGTCGATGTCGTCGAGGACACGGGTGACGAGCTGGAGGCCGCTGGCCCCGGTGGGCAGGTCGACCTGCGTGACGTCGCCGGTGACGACCATCCGCGAGTCGAACCCGAGACGCGTGAGGAACATCTTCATCTGCTCGGGCGTCGTGTTCTGCGCCTCGTCGAGCACCACGAACGCGTCGTTCAGCGTCCGGCCGCGCATGTACGCCAGGGGCGCCACCTCGACGGTGCCCGCCGCCAGCAGCTTCGGCACGATCTCCGGGTCCATCATCTCGTTCAGCGCGTCGTAGAGCGGGCGCAGGTAAGGGTCGATCTTGTCGGTCAGCGTGCCGGGCAGGAAGCCGAGCCGTTCGCCGGCCTCGACCGCGGGGCGCGTGAGGATGATGCGCTGCACCTCGCGGCGCTGCAGGGCCTGGACGGCCTTCGCCATCGCCAGGTAGGTCTTGCCCGTGCCTGCGGGGCCGATGCCGAACGTGATCGTGTGCTGGTCGATGGCGTCGACGTACTGCTTCTGCCCGAGGGTCTTCGCGCGCACGGCCTTGCCGCGGCTCGAGACGATGGGCTGGCCGAACACGTCGGACGGTGCCGCCGCCCCCGAGTCGAGCAGCTTCGCAGACGTCTCGACCTCGGCCGGCGCGAGGTCGTGGCCTCCGCGGACGAGCCCGACGAGCTCGTCGACGAGCACCCGGGCCCGGCTCACGGACGCGGTCGGGCCCTCGAGGGCGACCTCGTTGCCCCGGACGAGCACGCGCACGTCGGGGTACTGCTTCTCGACGGTGCGCAGCAGGCGGTCCTGGGGACCGAGCAGCTGGACCATGGCGACACCGTCGACGGTGAGGTCGACGCGCGTGGTGCCCTCGCCTGCGGGCTGAGGGTCGGTGGAGCGGGTCTCGCTAGTGGGCAAGGGAGCCTTCCTCGAGGGGGCCTGCGAGCACATGGGCGTGCACGTGGAACACGGTCTGGCCGGCGGAGGCGCCGGTGTTGAAGATCAGTCGGAACTCGCCCGTGCCGCCCGAGGCCGCCACGACCTCGTCGCCGACGAGTGCCGGGTCGGAGGCGAGCGCCGAGGCCGTCGACACGACGTGGGCGAGCAGGGCCGGATCGGCGGCCGCGAGCTCGACGACGTCGCGGTGACGCGAGGTCTTGGGCACGACGAGCACGTGGAACGGTGCCTGGGGCGCGATGTCGCGGAAGGCGATCACCGAGTCGTCCTCGAAGACCACGTCGGCCGGGATCTCGCGCGAGATGATGCGGCTGAAGACCGACGACTCGGTCGGTGCTGGCTCTGGCTCGGACATGCGTCCCATGGTAGTCGCGGCCGCCGACACGGCCCCCACCAGCGGCACGGCCCTCAGCGCCGGCACGGCGCCACGGCCCCCGCCGGCGGCCCGGCGCTTACCAGCGCCCCAGCCGCACGCTCAGCACCGCGAGGGCGGCGGGCCCCGCCGTCGAGGTGCGCAGCACGGCGTCGCCGAGCCGAACCGGCACGGCACCCGCGCTCGCGAGCAGCTCGAGCTCCGTGGGCGAGATGCCGCCCTCGGGGCCGACCACCACCAGGACCGACGACGGCGCGCCTCCCCCGCCCTCGACGACGACGTCGGAGAGCGCCCGCTCGGCGCTCGGCTCGAGCACGAGGACGAGCGCCCTGTCGTCCGCGGCCCGTGCCGCGACCTGCTTCGTCGTCGACAGCTCGGAGACCACGGGAGCCCACGGCCGGATCGCCTGCTTCGTCGCCTCCCGCGTGATGGAGCGCCACCGGGCCGTGCCCTTCGCCACCTTGGCGCCCTCCCAGCGCGAGACGCTGCGGGCGGCCGACCACGGCACGACCTCGTCGACGCCCAGCTCGGTCGCGGCCTGGACGGCGAGCTCGTCGCGGTCGCCCTTGGCCAGCGCCTGGACGAGCACGAGCCGGGTCCCCGGCCGCTCGACCCGGGCCACCTCGGCGGCGACCAGCGTGAGCCGCGAGTCCGTCGCCTCGACGACCTCGCCCCGCACGGACGTGCCGCGCCCGTCGCCGAGGGCGAGTGCCTCGCCGACACGGACCCGGCTGACCGTGACCGCGTGCCGCGCCTCCTGCCCCTCGACCACGACTGTGCTCCCGACGGACGCGTCCGTCAGGTCGTCGACCAGGTAGAAGTGGGCCACGATCAGAAGTGCAGGAACCGGTCGCGGAGCTTGCCGAACAGGCCCTGCTGGAACTGCGAGAGCTCGGGCGCCGCCGAGCGGCGTCCGGCCGCGAACTTCTCGATGAGCTCTCGCTCCTTGTGGCTGAGCTTTGTCGGCGTCACCACCTGGATGCCGATCTTCAGGTCGCCGCGCCCGGTGCCGCGGAGCTTCGTGATGCCCCGGTCGCGGATCGTGATGACGTCGGCGCTCTGGGTGCCGGCCTTGAGCTCGATCTCGACCTCGCCGTCGAGCGCGTGCAGGGTCGTCTCGGTGCCCAGGATGGCGTCGGCCATCTGGACCTCGAGGGTCGCGAGCAGGTCGTCGCCGTCGCGGCTGTAGATGTCGTGGTGGCGCACCTTGACCTCGAGGTAGAGGTCGCCGTTGGGCCCGCCGGCCTGGCCGACCTCGCCCTGGCTCGGCAGCTGCAGCCGGATGCCCGTGTCGACGCCCGCGGGGATGTCGATCGGGATCGTGCGGCGCGCGCGCACCCGGCCCTGGCCCTGGCAGGTCGGGCACGGGTTCGGGATGACGGTGCCGTAGCCGCGGCAGGTGCCGCAGGGGCTCGACGTCATGACGTTGCCGAGCAGCGACCGGACGGTCCGCTGGATCTGGCCGGAGCCGTGGCAGATGTCGCAGGTCTGGGGCGACGTGCCGGGCGCGCAGCACGACCCGTTGCAGGTCTCGCAGAGCACGGCCGTGTCGACCTCGATGTCGCGGGTCGTGCCGAAGACGATCTCCTCGAGGTCGACCTCGAGGCGCAGCAGGGCGTCCTGGCCGCGCTCGCGACGCGATCGCGGGCCCTGTCGCTGACCCCCGCCTCCTCCGCCTCCGAAGAACGCGTCGAAGATGTCGCCGAAGCCCGCCGCGCCGCCGCCCCCGCCGCCGAACCCGGCCTGCGGGCCGAGGTCGTAGCGCTCGCGCTGCTGCGGGTCGCTCAGCACGTCGTAGGCGTGCGTGACGTCCTTGAAGCGCTCGGAGGCCTCGGGGCTGGGGTTGACGTCCGGGTGCAGCTCGCGTGCGAGCCTGCGGTACGCCTTCTTGATCTCGTCGGGCGTCGCCGACCGGTCGACTCCGAGCACGTCGTAATGATCTGCCACTTGTTCTCGTCTGCCTCTGGTGTCTGGGGGTGGTCTCGTGGGGGCTGGTCAGGGGGCGCGGCGCGGTCGCGCAGGGCCGGGGAGGTGCGGGTCGTCAGCGCTCGGAGAGCAGCGACGACAGATAACGGGCCACCGCACGCACGGCGGCCATGTTGGTCGAGTAGTCCATGCGCATCGGGCCGAGCACGCCGAGGCGCGCGACCTCGCTGCCCGTCGAGGTGTACCCGCTCGCCAGCACGGACGCCTGGGAGAGGCCGAAGGAGGCGTTCTCTCGTCCGATGCTCGCGGCCACGTCGACCGCGTCGAGCTGCATCTCGCCGAAGAGGCGCAGCAGGGCCACCTGCTGCTCGATCGCCTCGAGGACGGGGTAGAGGTCGCCGCTGAAGTCGTCGCCGGTGCGCACGAGGTTGGCCGCGCCGGCCATCACGAGGCGTTCCTGACGCCCGGCGGCGAGCTGCTCGACCAGGCTGGCGACGACGACGCCGACCACGACGGCCTGCTCGGGGCGGAAGCCCTCGTGCAGGTCGCCGAGCAGCGCGGCGGCCGCGCTCAGCTCGGTGCCGCCCACCGCCGCGTTGAGCGCCCGGCGGAGCTCGGCGAGGAACTCGTCGTCGACGACGACGGGCAGCTCGACGAGCCGCTGCTCGACCTGCCCCGTGTCGGTGATGAGCACGGTCATGACACGCCGCTCGGCGAGGCTGACCAGCTCGACGTGCCGCACGCGCGCCCGCGAGAACGAGGGGTACTGCACGAGCGCCACCTGGTTCGTCAGCTGGGACAGGAGGCGGACCGTGCGGCCGAGGACCTCGTCGAGGTCGGCCGAGTCGCCGAGGAACGTCTCGATCGCCTGCCGCTGCGCGGTGGTCAGCGGACGCAGGTCGGCGAGGTGGTTGACGAAGAGGCGGTAGCCCTTGTCGGTCGGCACCCGACCAGAGGAGGTGTGGGGCGCCGCGATCAGCTCTTCTTCTTCGAGGAGCGCCATGTCGTTGCGGATCGTGGCGGCCGAGACGCCGAAGTGGTGCCGCTCGACGATCGACTTCGAGCCCACGGGCTCGCGGGACGCGACGTAGTCGTGCACGATGACGCGCAGCACCTCGAGACCACGTTCCGAGACCACGACGCACCTCCCTCTCGCACGGCCGGCGGCGGGGCACGTCACGACGACGACCCGAGCTCGCTGGCACTCGTCCTGCCAGACTGCCAATCCTACGTCACGCGGCCCGCGAGGCCTACTCGACCCGCACCTCCTGCCCTATGCTCGCCGTGACGCCCGCCGGACCACCTCGTCCGGCCGGGCGGCCAGCACCGACCACCCGCGACGCGCCCGTTCGCCTCGACCCGGTCGGGCCCACGACGACGAACAGGTGAGCAGATGACCGACACCCCTCCCTCCCAGCCGAACGACCCGCAGGGCTCCGGCTGGGGCCAGCAGCCCGGTCAGGGCCAGCCCGGCCACGGGCAGCAGCCCGGTCAGCCCGGCCCGCAGCAGCCCGGCTACGGCCAGCAGCCCGGCTACGGCCAGCAGCCCGGCTACGGCGCCCCGCAGCCGCCTCAGCCCCTGCGCCCCGAGGACGAGAAGCTCTGGGCCACGCTGATCCACGTCGGCGGCATCCTGCTCAGCTTCGTCGCGCCCCTGGTCGGCTACCTCGTGCTCAAGGACCGCGGCCCGTTCGTCCGCGAGCACAGCCGCGTCGCGCTGAACTTCCAGCTGACCGTGCTCATCGCGTACCTCGTCGGAGGCGCCACGTCGTTCCTCGGCATCGGCCTCGTGATAACGCTCGTCGCGGGCATCCTCGTGATCGTCTTCGGCATCATCGCCGCCCTGGCGGCCAACCGGGGCGAGTACTACAAGTACCCGCTGAGCATCGAGTTCATCAAGGCGTAGCCCGCCGGCACGCCCGTCGAGGCGCGTCTCCCGTCTGGGAGGCGCGCCTCGCGTCGTCTCGGCAGGACGTCGCCCCACGAGCGTGCCCCGGGCAGGTCGGACTCAGACCGGGAGCAGCCGGCGGACCACGGCGTCGGCCATGAGTCGCCCCGTGCGCGTGAGGACGACCCGACCGGCCAGCGCCTCGCGCCCCTCGACCCAGCCGTCCGCGATCAGCCCGGCGACGGCCGCACGGCCCTCGGGATCGAGGTCGGAGGTGGGCAGGCCCTCGCGCATCCGGACGGCGAGCAGCACCCGCTCGACCCGACGCGTCTCGGCGTCGAGGGTCTCGCGGCCGGCTCCGGGCGACTCCCCCGCGGCCATGCGCTGGCCGTAGGCGGCCGGGTGCTTCACGTTCCACCAGCGGACCCCGCCGACGTGGCTGTGCGCGCCCGGGCCGACGCCCCACCAGTCGTGGCCCTGCCAGTACGACAGGTTGTGGCGGGAACGGTGCTGCTCGTCCCGCGCCCAGTTGCTCACCTCGTACCAGCCGTAGCCCGCGGCGGCGAGCCGGTCGTCGGCGAGCTCGTACATGTCGGCGGCGGTGTCGTCGTCGGGCTGGGCCACCTCGCCACGGCGGATCTGCCGGGCGAGCTTCGTGCCGTCCTCGACGATCAGCGAGTACGCGGACAGGTGATCGGGCTGCTGCTCGAGGGCGACGTCGAGCGACCGGGACCAGTCGTCGAGCGTCTCGCCGGGCGTGCCGTAGATGAGGTCGAGGCTGACGTCGAGCCCGGCGTCGCGCGCCCAGCGCACGACGAGGGGCACGCGCTCGGGGTCGTGCGTCCGCTCGAGGGTCGCGAGCACGCTCGGCACCGCGGACTGCATGCCGAAGCTGACGCGCGTGAAGCCGGCGGCCGCCAGCGCCTCGAGGTACTCCGCGTCGACCGAGTCGGGGTTCGCCTCCGTCGTCACCTCGGCGCCGTCGACCAGCCCCCAGGTGTCGACGACCGACGAGAGCATCGCGGCGAGGTCGGAGTGCGGCAGCATCGTGGGCGTGCCGCCGCCGAAGAAGACGGTCGAGACCGGACGAGGAGGCAGCCCGGCACCCTCGAGGACGCGACCGGCGAGGCGCACCTCGTCCACCGCCTCCTGCGCGTAGTCGTCACGCCGGGCCCCGCGCAGCTCGTCGCCCGTGTAGGTGTTGAAGTCGCAGTAGCCGCAGCGGACCCGGCAGAAGGGCACGTGCAGGTACACGCCGAAGTTGCGGTCGGCGACGCCGTCGACCACCGAGGTCGGCAGCGAGCCGTCGACGGGGGCAGGGTCGCCGAGGGGAAGGGCTCCGGGCACCGTCAGTCGCCCGACCGGCGCGAGCCGGGCTCGCGGATCTCGTCGTCGTGGGCTGCCTCGGCGGCGGCCTCGAGGTCGACGTCGGCCTCGGCGGGGACGTCGGGCTCGCTGAGGCTGAGGGCACGCAGGTAGCGACGCGTGTACATCGCCTGCTGGCGGCGCATGAAGGGCTCGACGAGCTTCCAGCGCCAGGTGCTCGGGCGGGAGAACGAACGGATCGACAGCCAGACGGAGCCGTCGTCGGTCTGGTCGACGACCCAGCTCTCCTCGCCGCTCTCCGGGTGGCCGTCGAGCGTGCCGTAGGCGAAGCCCTTGCGCCTCGGCTCGTCGACGACGTAGACGACCCGGACGGGCGCCTGCACGCTGCGGCCGTAGGCCGAGATGGACAGGGTCGCCGTCGTGCCCGCGGTGAGGAACGGCGTGCCGTCCGGCGCGAAGCGGGACTCGTCGCGGCCCTGCTCCCAGTGCGCCGGGTCGACGGGGACGCCGTCGTCGTCGAAGGTGACGGGGTGGTAGCCGCCCTCCTCGACGGGCGGCACCGAGTCGACGTGGACCTCGATGCCGCTGCGCTCCTGGATCTTCCAGGTCATCGTGGCGATCCACGCCGCCTCGAAGCGGGCGTCGCCGTGGCCGACCCTGGTGCGGTACTCGGCGGGGCGGAAGCCCTTCGGCGGGTACTGCATCAGGTCGGGCGCCTGCGTCGCCCCGACCTCGCCGTAGGTCGTGTGGGTCTCGGCGTGGGTCGAGCGGCGCATCGGCTACTTCTTCTCTTTCTTCGCCTCGGTGTCGCCGCTCAGGGCGGCGATGAACGCCTCCTGGGGCACCTCGACGCGACCGATGGTCTTCATGCGCTTCTTGCCCTCCTTCTGCTTCTCGAGCAGCTTGCGCTTGCGGCTGATGTCGCCGCCGTAGCACTTCGCGAGGACGTCCTTGCGCATGGCACGGATGCTCTCGCGCGCGATGATCCGGGCGCCGATGGCGGCCTGGATCGGGACCTCGAACTGCTGTCGCGGGATGAGCTCACGGAGGCGACCGGTCATGAGGACCCCGTACGCGTACGCCTTGTCGCGGTGGACGATCGCGCTGAACGCGTCGACCTGCTCGCCCTGGAGCAGGATGTCGACCTTGACGAGGTCGGCCTCCTGGTCGCCGATGGGCTCGTAGTCGAGGCTCGCGTAGCCGGCCGTCTTCGACTTGAGGCTGTCGAAGAAGTCGAACACGATCTCGCCGAGGGGCATCGCGTACCGGATCTCGACCCGGTCCTCGCCGAGGTACTCCATGCCGAGCAGGGCGCCCCGGCGCTGCTGGCAGAGCTCCATGATCACGCCGACGTAGTCCTTCGGGGCGAGGATCGCCGCCTTGACCATCGGCTCGCTCACGCTGGCGATCTTGCCGCCGGGGAACTCGCTCGGGTTCGTGACGGTCACCGTCTGCTTGTCGTCGGTCGTGACCTCGTAGACGACGCTCGGCGCCGTGGTGATGAGGTCGAGGCCGAACTCGCGCTCGAGGCGCTCGGTGATGATCTCGAGGTGCAGCAGCCCGAGGAACCCGCAGCGGAACCCGAAGCCGAGGGCGACGCTGGTCTCGGGCTCGTAGACGAGGGCCGCGTCGGACAGCTTGAGCTTGTCGAGGGCCTCGCGAAGGTCGGGGTAGTCGCTGCCGTCGATCGGGTACAGGCCCGAGTAGACCATCGGGAGGGGCTCGACGTAGCCGGCCAGCGCCTCCGTCGCGGGTTTCGCGGAGGTCGTCACGGTGTCGCCGACCTTCGAGAGCCGGACGTCTTTCACACCGGTGATCAGGTAGCCGACCTCGCCGACCGAGAGGCCCTGGCTCGGCGTCGGCTCGGGGGACGAGACGCCGATCTCGAGGATCTCGTGCGTCGACTTCGTCGACATCATCTGCACCTTCTCGCGCGGGTGCAGGGTGCCGTCGATCATGCGGATGTAGGTCACGACGCCGCGGTAGCTGTCGTAGACCGAGTCGAAGATCATCGCGCGCGGCGAGGCGTCGAAGTCGCCGGTGGGCGACGGGATGCGGTCGACGACGCGGTCGAGCAGCTCGGTGACGCCGATGCCCGTCTTGCCGCTGACGCGCAGGACGTCGGCGGGGTCGCCCCCGATGAGGCTCGCGAGCTCGGCCGCGTACTTCTCCGGCTCGGCCGCCGGCAGGTCGATCTTGTTGAGGACCGGGATGATCTCGAGGTCGTTCTCGAGCGCCAGGTAGAGGTTCGCCAGCGTCTGGGCCTCGATGCCCTGCGCCGCGTCGACGAGGAGGATCGCGCCCTCGCACGCCGCGAGCGACCGGCTGACCTCGTAGCTGAAGTCGACGTGGCCGGGCGTGTCGATCATGTTGAGGGCGAAGGTCTGGCCGTCGCGCTCCCAGGGCATGCGCACGGCCTGGCTCTTGATCGTGATGCCGCGCTCGCGCTCGATGTCCATGCGGTCGAGGTACTGGGCACGCATCGCCCTGTCCTCGACGACGCCGGTGATGCCCAGCATGCGATCGGCGAGCGTCGACTTGCCGTGGTCGATGTGCGCGATGATGCAGAAGTTGCGGATGTGCTCGGGCGCGGTCTTCGCCGGCTCGAGTGCACGGGTTGCTAGGGGGCTCACACGGTCCTCAGGGGGTGGCGGGCGGTTGTCGCCTCGATTCTCCCACGTCGCGCTCGGGAACCGTGTCGGCAACTCCTGCTGTGCGCGCTGCACCGTCGCCGTGACGGCGCTGCCGGCGGCTCCCGGCGCACCCGTCAGGAGTTGCCGACACGGGCGCGGACCCACAGAGCAGGCGTCAGCTGACGAGCAGGCGTCAGCCGAAGTACTGGAACAGGCCGAGCAGTCCGATCGGCACCGCGGCGAGCAGGCCGACCACGAGGAGGACCACGCTGCCGAGCAGCATCACCCCCGACGAGATGATGCCGATCAGCGCCAACGTGCGGCCCTCGGGCTCGCGTCGGCGACCGAGGACGCCCAGGACGACGCCGACGATCGGCACGACGAAGGTGAAGCTCAGCGCCACCGACGCGATCCCGAGCACGAGGCTCGTGAGGCTCAGCGGCGAGTGCAGGCCGCCGGCCGCCGCGGGGGCGACAGGGGCCGCAGGGGCCGCAGGGGCCGCAGGGGCCGCAGGGGCCGCGGCGACGGTCGGGGTGGTCGGTGCGGTGTTCGTCATGCCTCGAGCCTACGAAGGAGGCGCAGCCCGCCTGAAGGGGGCAGACCCCCGGATCGAGGCGGGGGCGTCCTCGTCAGGCGCCGGGTGCGGGGAGGGCCCGGAGCCCGCCTGAAGGGGGCAGACCCCCGGATCGAGGCGGGGGCGTCCTCGTCAGGCGCCGGGTGCGGGGAGGGCCCGGAGCCCGCGCTCGATCACCTCGGGAGCCGCGGCCAGGCAGATGCGGATCCAGCCCTCGCCGGACCGGCCGAAGGCGCTGCCCGGCGCGACGGCGACCCGTCGCTCGAGCAGGAAGCGCTCGGCCCAGCCGGCGACGTCGCCCTGCGACGCGTGGCTCACGTCGATCCAGAGGTAGAAGGCGCCCTGCGGGTCGAGGTGGGCGATGCCGCGCTCCGCGAGCAGCGCCGTGGCGAGCTCGAGGTTCTGGCGGTAGTGCTCCCGGGCCTCGGACACCGGCCCGTGGTCGCCGGTGACGGCGGCGAGGGCCGCGTGCTGGTCGGGCTCGGCGACGCAGCTGATCATCGCCTCCTGGACCGTCCGCATCGTCGGGGCGAGGCCACGCGGCGTCACCAGGTAGCCGACGCGCACGCCGGTCATGGCGTAGGTCTTGCTCAGGGAGAACGCGCTGAAGACGCGGTCGTCGGCGTCGAGGGAGGCGATGCTCACGTGCGGCGTCCCGTAGGTGAAGTACTCGTAGACCTCGTCGCTGATCACCCAGAGGTCGTGTCGGGCGGCCAGGTCGAGCAGCCCCTGCAGCACCTCGCGCGGCCAGACCACCCCGAGGGGGTTGGACGGCGAGTTGACGACGACCGCTCGGGTGCGGTCCGTGACGGCCGCCTCCAGCTGGCCGAGGTCGGGCAGGAAGCCGTGGCCGGGCGAGAGCGCGTACGGCACGGGGACGGCGTCGAGCATGTGCGCGTTCATCGAGAACGTCGTGTAGCCGGGGTCGGGCACGAGCACCTCGTCGCCCGACGAGAGGACGAGCCCCATGGCCTGGTGGAGCGCCTGGGTGGCCCCGACCGTGACCCAGACCTGCTCCACGTCGACGTGCAGGTCGTTCTCGCGCGCCAGCTTCGCCACGAGGGCCTCGCGGAGGGGCGCGATGCCGCCGTTCGGCGTGTAGCCGGTGCGGTCCTCCGACCAGGCGCGGCGGGCCGCGTCGCCGACGTGGTGCGGCACGGGCACGTCGGGCTCGCCGATGACCAGCATCGCGACGTCGTCCAGGCCGGCGGCGAGCTCGAAGACCCTGCGGATCCCGGAGGCGGGGACGGACGCGATGTGCGGGGCGAGCGACGGCATGACGGCACCGTACTACGGGCGACACGCCCTCCCGCCGGGTCACCACCGCCCCTCGGGGACGCCCTATCATTGAGAGTCGGGCGACGTGCTGGTAACGTTGCCTGTTGGCTTGCGCGGAACGTCTGACGTGACGGATCGCGAACGCAGCCGAGAGCCGCTCCGGTGGCACCACCGGCGGCAGTCCGGGGAGAGCGCGTCTCCTCCCGGTCGGCTCGCAGCACCACCTCACAGAACCGTCCCCCGGGCACGGCGCCGCATCCTGGTGCCGACAGCCCCGACACACGAAACAGGAAGTAGCGAACGTGGCGAACATCAAGTCGCAGATCAAGCGCATCGGCACCAACAAGAAGGCCCAGGACCGCAACAAGGCCGTCAAGAGCGAGCTGAAGACCGCCGTCCGCGCCGCGCGCGAGGCCATCGTCGCCGGTGACAAGGACAAGGCGACCGCGTCCCTGGCCCTCGCCTCGAAGAAGCTCGACAAGGCCGCCAGCAAGGGCGTCATCCACAAGAACCAGGCCGCGAACCGCAAGTCGTCGATCGCGAAGCAGGTCGGCGCTCTCTGAGCCTGACTCCCTGAGCGCATCGCGCTCGCCGCGAAGGGCCCCGTCTCGACCGAGACGGGGCCCTTCGCGTTCCCCGAGGACGTCAGGAAGACGGACCCGCGAGCCGGGCAGCCGGTCAGCGCCCGACGGCACCCCGCGTCGCCACGGTCGTGACCATCCGCTCGAGCGCGTAGATCGCGTCGCGCTGCGCGCCCTTGACCGCGGCGTCCGTCTCGGCGAGCAGCTCGATGCACCGGCCCAGGCCGTCCTCGCTCCAGCCACGGACGTCGCGCTGGGCCCGCTCGACCTGCCACGGCGCCATGCCGAGGCGCGACGCGAGCTGGCCGGACGGGCCGTAGACGCCCTGCACCTTCGCCATGGTGCGGATCTTCATCGCGAAGGCCGCCACGACGGGGACCGGGTCGGCACCCGACGAGAGGGCGTGCCGCAGGAGCACGAGCGCCTCGCCCTGGCGCCCCGCGATCGCTGCGTCCGCGACCTTGAAGGCGTTCGTCTCGACCCTGCCGGCGTAGTACTTCTCGACCGTCGCCTCCGTGATCTCGTCCGCCGCGTCGGAGATCAGCTGCTGGCAGGCGCTGGCGAGCTCGGCGAGGTCGTCGGAGAACGCCGTCACGAGCGCGCGGAGTGCGCCGCTCGACACACGTCGACGCGCCGACCGGAACTCGCCCGCGGCGAAGTCGTGCTTCTCCGTGTCCTTCTTGAGCTCGGCACAGACGACCTCGACGCCGCCGCCGACGCCCGCGCGGATCGTGTCGAGCAGCTTCTTGCCGCGCACGCCCCCGCCGTGCCGCAGCACGAGGTAGGTGTCGTCGGCCGGCGACTCGAGGTACCGGAGCGTCTCGGTGAGGAACGCATCGGTGCACTTCT
The DNA here is from genome assembly GCF_014841875.1 of Frigoribacterium sp. CFBP 13729. NCBI lineage: Bacteria > Bacillati > Actinomycetota > Actinomycetes > Micrococcales > Microbacteriaceae > Frigoribacterium > Frigoribacterium sp. CFBP 13729. The sequence goes on from NZ_JACYUR010000001.1 coordinate 604,418, forward strand.
CGACCGACACCACGCGCAGGAGGCGCGGCTCGGCGAACAGGGACGGGCTCGCGAGCGTGATGAGCTCGCCGGGCTGGTAGTGGTCGGCCTCGAGGTCGTGGACCTCGAGGCTCGGGTCCTCGGCGACGAGCTGGTCGCGGAGCTGCCGGACGGCACGCTCGGCGAGGAACTGCTCGGGCCCGCTCACGAGGACGACCGGCGCGGGGCGGATCGCGTGCCAGGGGACCTGGTCGACGGCGACGCTCGCCTTCTTCGTCGTCTTGCCGGTGGTTCTCGCGGCCACGGTCCTCCTCGGTCGAGGACGCCTCGGGCGTCCGGCTCCCAGCGTAACGGCCTCCCCCGACGCCGCCGGTGCCCAGGCCCCCGAGGCCCCCGCGGCCGACGGGTCGGCGGACGGCGCGTGGGCCGCGACGGCGTGTCGGCGCCAGAGCCGCACGTCGCCCACGTCGTCGACGACGACCGCGGCGTCGCCGTCGAGATCGGTCCTCGTGACCTCGGCGCCCGCCTCCTCGACCATGTCGAGAGCCTCTCGTCGCGGGTGCCCGTAGCCGTTGTCGGCACCGACCCCGACGAGCCCGACCGAGGCCCGGGCGGCCGCGTAGAGACCCGCGTGCTGGTCGGCGGATCCGTGGTGGGACACCTTCACGACGTCGACGCCCGAGAGGGCCTCGCCCGACGACGAGAGGAGGCGGCGCTGCGGGGCCTCGCCGAGGTCGCCGAGGTCGAGGAGCGACAGGCAGCCCGTCCGGCAGCCGGGCAGGGGCCGCCACAGGGTGACGACGCTCGCGTCGTTGCCCGCCGCGTCCGCCCGGACCGGCCAGAGCACGGACCAGCCGAGCTCGCCGAGGACTCCCCCCACGCCGGCCGCGACCCCGACGACCTCCGCACCGCCGCCGGCCAGGTCGTCGACGACACGCTCGTCGTCGGGGCTCGCGGTCGGCCCGACCAGGGCACGGCCGACTCGACCCGTGACCACGTCGACGGCTCCGACGTGGTCCGCGTCGAAGTGCGTGAGCACGAGGAGGTCGATCCGGTCGACCCCGAACCGGCGGAGGCAGCCGCCGAGCGCGGCCTCGTCGTCGCCCACGTCGACGAGGGCCACCTGGCCGGCGCTCCGGACGAGGACCGCGTCGCCCTGCCCGACGTCGCACTGCGCGATCGCCCAGTCGGCAGGGACGGCGCTGCGCTCCCCCGTGCGGACGCCCACGACCGCGCCCGCGCCCACCACGAGCGCACCCGTGAGCAGGACGACGACGACCCGCCGCAGCCGCCCGCCCGACCGGGCGAGCACCGCCCCGGCGACGAGGACGGTCAGTGCCGCCAGGAGCACGACGCCCCTCGGCCCGCCGAGCCACTCCACCCGGGCGAACGGCCAGGACGCCACGGAGCGGGCCACCGCGCCGATCCACGTGGCCGGCACCCACGCGGCCCGGGCGACGAGCTCGGCGAAGTCCGGCGCCCAGGAGGCGGTGACGCACACGACGAGGCCGCCCACGGTCGCCAGGGGTGCCGCGGGCTCGGCCAGCACGTTCGCGACGACGCCGTGCACGGCCACCCGGGGGTCGAGGAGCAGCAGCACCGGCTGGCACGCGAGCTGCGCGGCGACGGGCACGGCCAGCACGGCCGCCACCGGGCGCGGCAGGAAACGGGCTAGCGCGTCGGCGAGGGGCGCCGCGAGCAGCACGAGACCCGCCGTGGCGAGCACCGACAGGGCGAAGCCGAGGTCGCGGGCCAGCCAGGGGTCGACGAGGAGCAGGCCCGAGACCGCCAGCGAGACGACGGGCAGTCCCGACACGGGCCGACCCGCCGCGAGGTGGCCGAGCACGACCAGGGCCATGACCGAGGCGCGGACGATGCTGGGCTCGGGGGTGACGAGCGCGAGGAACGCGAGGAGCAGGACCGCCGCGAGCAGGAGGCGCGCCAGCCGCGGTGCTCCCAGGGCCCCGCCCACGAGCACGACGAGGGCGACGAGGACGGCGCAGTTCGACCCGGAGACGGCGGTCAGGTGCGACAGCGAGGACGCCTTCATGGCCTCGTCGAGCTCGTCGTCGACGGCGGACGTGTCGCCGACGGCGAGCCCGGGCAGGAGGCTGCCGCCGTCTCCCGGCAGCTCCGAAGTCACGGCGCGGAGGTCGGAGCGCACCGAGTCGGCGAGGCCCGCCGCCCCGGACGGCGGCGCCCCGGGCACGACCTGGCCGCGCACGGCCGCGACGAAGGCGACGTCGTCGCCCGGCTCGACCGGGAGGACCGAGACGCGGGCGGACAGCTCCTGCCCCACCTCGACCGTCGCCCCCTCCGCGACCCGCGGCCCGAGCAGGAGGAACGACGCCCGGCCGCGCCACACGACCTCGTCGGCCACGACGACCTCGCGCACCGTCACCTGCACGGCTCGGGTGCCCGCCGCCACACGGCCCGTCGCCGTGCCGTGCAGCTCGGCGGAGTGGCCCGACAGGGCGACGAGCTCCTCCGGGTAGCGCACGTGCTGCCGTGCGGCCGCACCCGCCAGCACCAGCCCCGCGACGAGGGCCACGAGCGCGACCAGTGCGGCAGCGGGGACGGCGCAGGACCCCGTCGACCCCGCGGTCGGCTGCCCGCCTGACGCCCGCGCCGACGCCCGCGCCGACGGCGCGCCCGACGCCGAGGGCCACGTGCGTCGATCCCGGCGCTCGGCCCCGACGGCGACGAGCAGGGCCGCGACCCCGACGAGGAGGAGCAGGACGCTCACCACGACGTGCAGGTCGGGCCTCGGCAGGACCGCGACGAGCACGGCCCACGACGAACCCGCCGGCGCCGCCCAGCGGACGTCGACCTGCGTCGGCGCCCTCACACGGTGACCAGGGGGCTGAGCTTGGCGAGGGTCTTCTCCCCGATGCCGCTGACGCCCAGCAGGTCGTCCACCGACCGGAACGCGCCCTTCTGCCGCCGCCACTCGAGGATCGCCGCCGAGGTCGCGGGCCCGACCCCGGGGAGCGTCTCGAGCGCGGCGGCGTCGGCCGAGTTGAGGTCGACGAGAGCCGCCCCCGGCCCGGACGCGCCGCCGCCCACCGCGGAGCCCGCACCCGCCCCCACGCCCGCGCCGGCCCCGCCGCCGGGCCCGGCCGCGGCCGCCTCCCCCACCGCCGGCACGTACAGCTGCTCGCCGTCGACCAGGGGCCGGGCCAGGTTGACCGCGCCCTGCTCGGCGTCGTCGGCGAAGCCCCCCGCGGCCGCGACGACGTCGACGACGCGTGCCCCCGACGCGAGCTCGTAGAGACCCGGCAGCGCGACCCTGCCGTGCACGTGCACGAAGACCGGGGAGCCGGGTGCACCAGGCGCCGCCGACGGGTCGGCCGCCCCGGACGGAGCGTCGGCGGGCGTCGGCCGTGACGTGATCGCGGTCTCGCCCGCGCCTCCTCGGGACGCCGTCGCCGAGACCGCGACGGTGACCGCGAGCACCGCCAGCACGAGCACCACCACGGCCCCGACGCCGAGGCGCCAGCGCGGCCCGCGGGGTGCCGCCGGGTCGGGCGCGGAGCGGAAGTCGACGACCATCCGCCGACCGTAGGAGGAGCGCTGCGGCTCCCGCAGACGACGACGGCCGCCCTGGGGAACCAGGACGGCCGGTCGGCGACGGGGAGGAGCGAGTCGGCTACTTCACCGCGATGGCGACGAGGCGCGGCGCCCGCACGACGACGTTCACGATCTGCTTGTCGCCGACCGCGCGCTGCACCGCGGCGGAGTCGCGGGCCAGGGCCTCGAGCTCGTCAGACCCGATCTTGGGCGAGACCTCGAGACGGTCGCGGACCTTGCCGTTCACCTGCACGACGGCCGTGACGCTGGTCTCGACGAGCAGGGTCGGGTCGGCCCGGCGCCAGCCGAAGTGGGCGACGCCGACGCCGTCGTAGCCGAGCAGCTCCCACATCTCCGACGCCGTGTAGGGCGCGAAGAGCGAGAGCCCGAGGGCGACCGTCTCCGTCGCCTCGCGGACCGCGGGGTCGGCGGCGCCGGCGCCGCTGTCGATCGTCTTCCGGACGGCGTTGACGAGCTCCATCAGGCGGGCGACGACGACGTTGTACTTGAACGCCTCGCTGAGCCCGGGGGCCTCGGCGAGGAACCGGTGGGTGACCCGCCGCAGCGCCTGGTCGCCCTCGGCCCACACCACGTCGCGCGGGCTGTCGACGTCGGTCGCCAGCCGGAACGCCCGGGCGAGGAACTTCGCGGACCCGGCCGGCGAGACGTCGGCCCAGTCGATGTCGTCCTCGGGCGGGCCGGCGAACGCCATCGTCAGGCGGATCGCGTCGACGCCGTGCTTCGCGATCTCGTCGGACAGGCTGACGACGTTGCCCTTGCTCTTGCTCATCTTCGCGCCGTCCTGCAGCACCATGCCCTGGTTCAGCAGCGCGCTGAACGGCTCGGTGAAGTCGACGTGGCCGAGGTCGAAGAGCACCTTGGTGATGAAGCGCGCGTAGAGCAGGTGGAGGATCGCGTGCTCGACGCCGCCCACGTACTGGTCGACGGGGGCCCACTTGCTCGCCTGGGCCGGGTCGAACGCCCTCTCGGAATCGGTCGGGTCGAGGAACCGCAGGAAGTACCACGAGCTGTCGACGAAGGTGTCCATCGTGTCGGCGTCGCGGCGAGCGGGCGAGCCGTCGCGCGGGTCGGGCACGTTCACCCAGTCGGTGGCAGCGCCCAGGGGCGAGCTGCCCTTGGGCTTGAGGTCGAGGCCCTCGGTCGACGGCAGCAGCACGGGCAGCTGGTCGACGGGCACGGGCACCTCGACGCCGTCGGCGCCGTGCACGATCGGGATCGGCGTTCCCCAGAAGCGCTGACGCGAGATCAGCCAGTCGCGGAGGCGGTAGGTCTTCGCGGCCTTGCCGGAACCCGACTGCTCGAGCAGCTCGACCACGCGCTTGATCGCGTTCGACTTGCTCAGGCCGGTGAGCGGCCCCGAGTTCATCAGCCGGCCCTCGCCGGTCAGGGCGACGCCGGTCGACGCCGGGTCGAGGTCGGGCAGGTCGTCGGGCAGGATCGCCTGGCCGTCCTCGTCCAGCTGCAGCTTGGGGATGACGCCCGTGACGGGCGCGTTGGTGTCGACGACGACGCGGACCGGCAGGTCGTACTTGCGGGCGAAGTCGAGGTCGCGCTGGTCGTGCGCGGGCACGGCCATGACGGCGCCGTGGCCGTAGTCGGCGAGCACGTAGTCCGCGGCCCAGACGGGCATCGGGTCGCCCGTGACCGGGTTCACCGCGACGCGCCCGAGGGGGACGCCGGTCTTCGGGCGCTCGCTCGACTGGCGCTCGATCTCGGTCGCCTTCTGCACCTCGACCAGGTAGGAGGCGAAGGTCTCCTTCACGTCGTCGGTCGCGTCGGCGACGAGCTCGGCCGCCAGGTCGGAGTCGGGCGCGACGACCATGAAGGTGGCGCCCCAGAGCGTGTCGGGACGGGTCGTGAAGACCGTGACCCGCTCCTCCCTGCCCTCGATCTCGAAGTGCACGTCGGCACCGATCGACCGGCCGATCCAGTTGCGCTGCATGTTCAGCACCTTGGTCGGCCAGTGGCCCTCGAGCTGGTTGAGGTCGTCGAGCAGGCGGTCGGCGTAGTCGGTGATCTTGAAGTACCACTGCGTCAGCTTCTTCTTGACGACGACGGCGCCCGAGCGGTCGGACGTGCCGTCGGCGAGGACCTGCTCGTTCGCGAGCACGGTCTGGTCGACCGGGTCCCAGTTGACCCAGCTGTCCTTGCGGTAGGCGAGGCCCTTGTCGTACATCTGCAGGAACAACCACTGGTTCCACTTGTAGTACTCGGGGTCGCTCGTGTGCAGCACGCGGTCCCAGTCGAACGACGGCGCGTAGAGCTTCATGCTCTGCTTCTGCTGCTCGATGTTCGCGTAGGTCCACTCGCGGGGGTCGACCCCGCGCTTGATGGCGGCGTTCTCGGCGGGCAGGCCGAAGCTGTCCCAGCCGATCGGGTGCAGCACGTTGAAGCCCTGCTGGCGCCAGTAGCGCGTGACCATGTCGCCGAGCGCGTACTGCTCGGCGTGCCCCATGTGCAGGTCGCCCGACGGGTACGGGAACATGTCGAGGATGTACTTGCGCGGCCGCACGTCGTCCGGGTCGACGGCGAAGGGCTTCGCCTCCTCCCAGATCGCCTGCCACTTGTGCTGCAGGCGGGCGGGGTCGTAGGCGCGCTCCGTCTCGCCCTCGGCGGGGGCCGGGGTCTCGGACGCCGGGGTGGTGGACGCCTGGTCGGCGGACGGTGTCGTGTCGTGCTCGTGGGCCACGGGACTCTCAATCGCTGCGGTGGGGAGGCGGACGGCCCGAGGGCGCCCTGAGGGGCGCACGCGCGGGGCGGTCCGTCGTCCAGGGTAGCGGGCAGACCGTCTCGTCAGGGCACGGGACGCGTCGGCAGGGCGGGAGTCGAGGAGTCGCCCTCCGCGACCGCGTCGAGGGCGCGCAGCAGGGCGGCCGACTTCAGCCGCACCTCCTCGAGCTCGACGGACGGCACCGACGACGCGGTGATGCCTCCCCCGGCGCCGACGCTCGCGCGGCCGGGCCGTCGCGACGTCGCGCGCTCGACGACGATCGACCGGATGGCCATGGCGAGCGAGGCGGAGCCGTCCAGGCCGAGGTGCCCCACGACGCCCGAGTAGACGCCGCGAGGCCGCCCCTCCCACGCCGCGAGGAGCTGCACGGCCCGGCGCTTCGGCGCGCCGGTCATCGAGCCGGCGGGGAAGGCCGTCTCCACGACGTCGAGGGCGGTGAGCCCCGGAGCCAGGACGGCCGTGACCGTGCTCACCAGCTGGTGCACGTGGCGGTAGGACCGCACGGCGAACAGCTCGGCCACCGCGACGGTGCCGGGCGCCGCGACGCGGGTGAGGTCGTTGCGCACGAGGTCGACGATCATCAGGTTCTCGGCGAGCTCCTTCTCGTCGGCGCCGAGCTCGACGGCGGCGCGGGCGTCGAGCGCCGCGTCCGCCGACCGCGGGCGGGTCCCCTTGATCGGGGCCGACGAGACCGCCCCGTCCGCGTCGACCCGGAGGAACGACTCGGGCGACGCCCCGAGCACCGACGTGGCCCCGATCCGGACGAAGCAGGCGTGCGGGGCCGGAGAGGACCGGCGCAGCCTCCGGTACACGGCCAGGTCGTCCACGTCGCCCTCGACCGTGGTCGTCGTCGTGAGGCAGAGCACGTAGGCGTCTCCCGCCGTGATGGCCTGCTGGCAGCGCTCGACGAGCGCGAGGTAGGCGTCGTCGTCGTGCTGACGCACGACGGGGCGTGACGGCGCCGTGGGCTCGGACGGGTGCCCGGGGTCGCCCTCGGGGACGTCGGGCCAGGCCGCTGCGACGGCCGACAGCCAGCGGTCGTCGCCCAGGACCACCGCCTCCACCGTCCTGTCGCCGTGGTCGAAGACCAGCGCGTGGTCGGTCAGCAGCAGCGCGAGGTCGGCGGGGACGTCGGGGTCGAGCGCGAGCCCGGCCGTGACCGAGGGAGGCGCGCCCCGGCCCACGCCGACGGTCGCGTCCCGGTCGAGGAGCCAGGTCCCGACGCCGTAGCCGAGCCAGCCGGCGGGTCCGAGCGGATCGGCGTCGCCTCGGGCATCGGCGAGGACGGCCCGGAGCTCGCTCCACGCGACGGCCAGGTCGTCGGGGCCCGTCGCCGTCAGCGCGGGGCCCCAGGCGACGACCGAGCGCCCCGACGAGGCACCGCGGCCCGCGTCGGTCCAGACGACGTCCCCGCTGCGGGCGAGGGCGAGCACGACGGCCTCCGGGTCGCGCCACGAGAGCGGACGACGGTGGACCGGGAGACGCATACCCTGAGTGTATGAGCCCCGGCGAGACCCTCCTGTGGCGCGGGGGCGAGCTCGCGTCGTCGCCCGCGGAGTCGACGGGACCGACGGCCTCCACGGCGGACCCGCCCACGGCGTCGACCCCCGACGTGCTCGTCGCCGACTCGTGGCTCGTGCTCGACGGCGCCGTCCGCGCCCTCGACGTGCACCGCGACCGCTTCACGTCGTCCGTGGCGGCAACGGGCCTGGTCGCCGACGACGACGCCGAGGCCTTCTGGGGCGCGGTCGTCGACCGCCTGCCGCGGGACGGCGCCTGGTTCCCCCGCGTCGAGCTGGTCCGCGGCGCCGCCGCCGGGGCACCTGAGCTGCGCGCTCGACTGCGGACCGCTCCGGACCGCACGAGATCGGTGCGGGTGGCGACCGCGGCCCACGACCCCCGCACGTCGCCCCTCGTCAAGGGCCCCGACCTGGCCGCCCTCGGCGACCTGCGAACGGAGGCCGCTTCTCGGGGAGCGGAGGAGGCGGTGATCCTCTCCCCCGAGGGCCACGTCGTCGAGGGCGCGTGGAGCTCACTGGTCTGGTGGCGCGGCGACTCCCTCTGCACGCCGGCCGACGACCTGCCCCGCCTGCCCGGGGTGACCTCGCGCACCGTGCTCACCCTCGCGGCCGTGCTCGGCGTCGACGTGCTGCACGACCGGACGGCGCCGGCGGAGCTCGACGGCGCCGAGATCTGGTCGCTCAGCGCGCTGCACGGCGTCCGCATCGTCTCCGGGTGGGTCGACGGCCCTTCTCCGGCGGAGCAGCCGGGGCGGCTCGCCACGTGGCAGGCCCGTCTCGACGCCCTGCGCCGCCCCCTCCCGGCGAGGTCCTGACCGGCCTGCGAGACGAGGGGACTCACGACCTGCGGGACCAGGGGGCTCCCGGCCGGCGGTGAATAGGATCGGCCGGGTGGACGACGTGCTGACAGGACTCCTCGACCTCGTGCAGTCGGTCGACCCGCTCCTCCGGACCCTGCTCGCCGGGCTCGCGATGGTCCTGGAGACGAGCGTGCTGCTCGGGCTGCTCGTGCCCGGGGACACCGTGGCCGTGGTCTCCGCGACCGCGGTGGTCGGCCCGGTCGAGTTCGTCTCGCTCGTCGTCGCCCTCGTGCTCGGCGCCCTCACCGGCGAGAGCATCGGCTTCGCGCTCGGGCGGCACTTCGGCCCGGCGATCCGGCGCAGCCGTCTCGGCCGGCGCCTCGGCGAGCACAACTGGGTCAGGGCCGAGAACTACCTCGCCCGACGCGGCGGCATCGCCGTCTTCGTGTCGCGCTTCCTGCCCGTGCTGCACTCGCTCATCCCCCTGACCGTGGGCACGAGCCCGATGCGCTACCGCACCTTCCTGGCCTGGACGACGCCGGCCTGCCTCCTCTGGGCGACGGCGTACGCGTCGGTGGGCGCGGCCGCCGCCGGCAGCTACCGCGAGCTCGCCGACCGGCTGCACGGCGCCGGCTACGTCTTCGTCGGCATCGTGGTCGCCTTCGCCGTGGTGGTGCTGCTCGTCAAGCGGCTCGTGCACCGGCGCGAGGAGAAGCACATGGCGCACCCGGACGACGACGCCGTCTGACGACGGAGGGGCCGGCACGTGCGTGCCGGCCCCTCCTCTGCTCGTCGCTGGTCAGCCGACGAGCCCCTTGCTCTCGAGGAAGTCCTTGGCGATGGTGCCCTCGGACTCCTTGTCGGTCTGGCTCTTCGAGTTCATCTCCTGCAGGTCGGCCGAGGTCAGCGCCGCGTCGACCGCGTCGATGATGTCCTGTGCGCCCTGGTCGACCTTGTCCGAGACGATCGGCACCACGTTCTGCGGCAGGATCATGTTCTCGGGGTCGTCGAGGGTGACGAAGTCGTTCTCGACGATCAGCGGGCTGGCCGAGTAGAGGTCGGCGATCTGGACGCTGCCGTCCGACAGCGCCTTGGCCGTCAGCGGGCCGCCTCCGTCGTCGATCGGGGTCGAGGTGACGTCGACGCCGTAGATGCTCTTCAGGCCGGGAGGGCCGTAGGGACGGTCGACGTTCTCGGGCGGGGCGCCGAGGGCGATCGAGCCGGAGTAGTCCTTGAGGTCGGCCAGGCTCGTGATGCCGTTCTCCTCGGAGAACTCCTTCGTCACGTTGTAGCTGTCCTGGTCCGTCGCCTCGGCGGCGGTGAGGCTGGTGAGGCCGTCGGGCAGCGCGTCGGCGAGGGCCGACTCCACCTCCTCGGGCGTCTTGGCCGTCGTCTCGGCGTCGTAGAACTGGAGCAGGTTGCCGGAGTACTCGGGGAACACGTCGATGCTGCCGCCCTCGAGCTCGGGCAGGTACACCTCGCGCTGGCCGATGTCGTACTGACGGTCGACCGTGTAGCCGCCGTCCTCGAGCGCCTGGGCGTAGAGCTCGGCGATGATCTTGTTCGAGTAGTACTGCTGCGAACCGATCACGAGGGCGTCGGAGGACGACGCCGTGTCGTCGGAGCCGCTGCTGAGAGGGTCGCTCGACGAGCACCCTGCCAGGGCCACCACGGCCCCGATCGCGACTGCGCCGAGAACGGTGAGCCGGCCTTTCTTCGCTGTGTTGTTCACTGTGTTCCTTCCTGGAGGGGTGTTGCGGTGCCCGGGGCGCGTCGGGCGACGCGCGCGCGGGAGTCGGTGGGGCGCCCGGCGGTGACGCCGGCCGGGACGACGAGTCGCTGGACGACGGAGAAGACGACTTCGAGGGCCACGGCGAGGACGATCACGAGGATCGAGCCGGCCAGCATCGTGCCGTAGTCGTTGGCCCGCAGGCCGGTGATGATGTAGCTGCCGAGGCCGCCGGAGCCGACGATGGTCGCGAGCGTCGCGGTCGCGACGACCTGGAGCACCGCCGAGCGGATCCCGCCGATCAGCAGCGGCAGCCCGAGCGGCACCTCGACGCGCGTGACGATCTGCCACTCGGTCATGCCGACGGCACGGGCGGCGTCCACGGTGGAGCGGCCGACGGCCTCGAACCCCGCGTAGGCACCGGCGAGCACCGACGGGATCGCGAGGATCACGAACGCGATCATCGGGGCCGTGAGGCCGATGCCGACCCAGCCGGCGATGAGCGTGATGACGCCGAAGGTGGGCAGCGCCCGGGCTCCCCCCGACACAGCGACCGCGATCGCTCGCCCCCGACCGGTGTGGCCGATGGCGAAGCCGACGGGGATCGCGACGATCGACGCCAGGGCGACCGCCACGACCGAGTACCAGAGGTGCTCGCCGAGGCGGGTGGGGATGCCGTTCGGGCCGACCCAGCTGCTGCCGTCGCCGATGAACGCGAAGGCCTCCGCGAAGAAGTTCACGAGCGCACCGCCTCTCGACGAGACGACTGGGGCGAGGAGGCGCCGGTCTCGGTGGAGCGGGTCGACGACCGCCGCGAGGAGGCGCGGCGCGGCCTGCCGGGACGGCTCCACGGCATCAGCGCGCGGCCGAGGAGGACGAGCAGCCCGTCGAGCACGAGCGCCATGACGATGGTGATCACGATGCCCGCGAGGATCTCCTCGGGGATGTCCCGCTGGAAGCCGTCGATGAAGAGCAGCCCGAGGCCGTTGACGCCCAGCACGCCGCCGACGGTGGCGAGGCTGACCGTGCTGACGACCACGACCCGGAGGCCGGCGAGCATGACGGGGCCCGCGAGGGGGAACTCGACGCGCCAGAAGCGCTGCCAGCTCGAGTAGCCCACGGCCGTCGCCGACTGGCGCACGTCGACCTCGACGGCGCCCAGGGCGTCGGCGACCGAGCGGACCATCAGCGCGACCCCGTAGAGCGTCAGCCCGATCACGATGTTGACGGGGCTGCGGAGCGACGTGCCGACGAGGGCGGGCAGGGCGACGAACAGGGGCAGCGACGGGATGGCGTAGAACAGGCCGGCGACCGTGAGGATGCCGCGGGACACGCGGTAGCGGTTCGCGAGCCAGCCGATCGGCAGCGAGATGACGAAGGCGAGGACGACCGGAGGCACGCTGAGGGCGAGGTGCACCAGCGTCTTGTCCCAGATGTAGTCGGCGTTCGACCAGATCCAGTTCACGACGCGTGCCCACCCTGCGCCGGGGCACCCGGAGCCTGGACGGCTCCGGCCTCGCTCGGGGTCGCCGGTCTCGCGCGCGGCACGGTGCCGGGTGCCGTCAGCACGCCGGTCGTGCGGCCCTCGTCGTCGACGACGACCTGGCCGGTGGCGGTCTGCTCGATGTGCAGGGCCCGCTTGCCCCGGTTCGAGCCGACGAAGTCGGCCACGAAGTCGCTGGCCGGGTCGGAGAGGATCTCGGCGGGCGAGCCCTTCTGGGCGATCTTGCCGCCCTTCTCGAGGATGACGACCTGGTCGCCCAGCAGGAAGGCCTCGTCGATGTCGTGCGTGACGAACACGACCGTCTTGTCGAGGTCGCGCTGCAGCCGGACGAGCTCACGCTGCAGGTCGGCCCGGACGAGCGGGTCGACGGCGCCGAAGGGCTCGTCCATCAGGAGGATGTTCGGGTCGACGGCGAGGCCCCGGGCCACGCCGACGCGCTGCTGCTGGCCGCCGCTGAGCTGGCTCGGCCAGCGGTCGGCGAGCGAGCGGTCGAGGCCGACCGTGTCCATCAGGTCCAGGGCCCGGCTCCGCGCCTCCTTCTTGGAGACGCCCTTGAGCACCGGGACGGTCGCGATGTTGTCGACGACCCTGCGGTGCGGCAGCAGCCCCGAGTTCTGCATCACGTAGCCGATGCTGCGGCGGAGGCCCACGGGCTCGAGGCCGCCGATCTCGTCGCCGTCGATCTCGATCGACCCGCTGGACGGGTCGACCATCCGGTTGATCATCCTGAGGATGGTGGTCTTGCCGCAGCCGCTCGACCCGACGAAGACCGTCGTCTGACGGGACGGGATGACGAGGCTGAAGTCGTCGACGGCGAGGGTGCCGTCGGGGTACTGCTTGGTCACCGAGGTGAACTCGATCATGGGTGGCTCATTCCTCGTGGGCAGCACGAATCGACACTTGCCAGTCCCGACACTGAACCACACGACGACGGATGAGGGCCGTCCCCGCCTCGTCCGTTTCGCTGAACGGACCGTGCGGGCCCCTGCGACGCGTCAGGCGAGGGTGAGGTGCGCCTCGAGGTAGGACTTCGACACGCGACGGCACTCGTCCACGAAGCGCGCGTCGCCGTCGCCGCCGGCGAGGAACGCCCGCGCCAGGAGCGAGACGCCGATCTCGACCACGACCTGCACGGCGAGCTCGGAGTCGGCGTCGCGGACGACGCCGAAGCGCTGCTCGAACATCCCGAGCACGGCCTCGGCGAAGGGGCTCAGCGAGGAGGTGGCCTGCGGCGAGCCCGCGTCGGGAGCGTCGCTGAAGCGGATGGCCCGGAAGCCGGGTTCGTTCCGGTAGAGCTCGACCTTGGAGTCGATCACGATGTCGACGGCGCCGCGCCAGTCGGCCGCCCCGTCGGCGTCGAGGGTGTCGGCCACCCGGTTCGTCAAGCGCTGCACGCAGCGCAGGGCGAGGGCGTCGACGACCGCGATGCGGTCGGGGAAGTACCGGTAGACCGTGCCGATGGAGGCGCCGGCCCGCTCGGCGACCATCGCCGTCGTCAGGCGCTCGTAGCCGATCTCGTCGATGATCGCGGCGGCGGCGTCGAGGAGGCCGGTGAGCCGTGCGGAGCTGCGAGCCTGCACGGGCTCGTTCCTGAGCAGCGACGAACCCCCGGGCAGTGCGTCGTGGACGTCGGTGACGAGCAAGGGGTTCTCCTTCGTGCGGCGTCGCCGGGGCGACGTGGTGCGTGCGGTGCGGTCCGTGACCGGCGGGTCAGGGTCCTGAGGGGGCGTCAGGGCGACCTCGTCGACCGATGTCGGTCGCAGCCGGGAGAATGGTGCGCATGTGCGGACGATTCGTGATGGCGCGTGCCTCGAGCGACCTGGTGCCCTTGTTCGACGTCGACGTCTCGGGCGACAGTCTCCCAGACCCTTCCTGGAACATCGCTCCGACCCGCCCGGTGACGGTGCTGATCGACGCGGCGCCCCGCGGGGACGACGCGGGCGGGCCTCCCGTGCGCCGCCTCGCCGCCGCTCGGTGGGGCCTCGTCCCGGCCGGCTCCGACGGTCCGGCCGGCCCCCCGGTGTTCAACGCGCGCTCCGAGACGGCCGCCGAGAAGCCGATGTTCCGCGAGGCCCTGGCCTCGCGGCGGGCCCTCGTGCCGGCGACGGGCTGGTACGAGTGGCAGGCGCTGCCCGACGGGGGCAAGCGTCCCGTCGCCGTGCGGCTCCCCGACGACGAGGTCCTCCTGTTCGCGGCGCTGTACGAGTGGTGGCGCGACCCGGGGGCCGAGGTGGGGTCGCCGTCTCGGTGGCTGCTCTCCACGACCGTGCTGACCCGCTCCTCATCGGGTCCGCTCGCGGCCGTCCACGACCGGATGCCCGTGCTCGTCGGCGCCGACGTCATGGACGACTGGCTCGACCCGGAGGCCGAGGGCGACGACGACCTGCTGCAGGGCGTCGCGGGGCTGTCCGACGAGATCGCCGCTCGGCTCGTCGTGCACGAGGTCTCCCCCGACGTCGGCTCGGTCGCGAACGACTCCCCCTCCTTGCTGCTGCCCGTGTGAGGCCGTGAGGGCGCACGGTCGGTCGACCGTGCGAGGATGACCGGATGCCCGACATCCGAAAGCCGGCCCCGGCCGCTGTCGAGCCCCTCCTGCACCGGGCGGCGCGCATCGAGAACTCCGTGCACCGGTTCCGCGAGAAGCGGGCCCGCAAGCGCGGCCTGCGTCCGACGATCGTGCCGTACACGGGCTACGGCTCGAGCGGGTGGGTCCGCGTCCTGTCGCGCGTGCTGCTCACGCGGACCGGCACCCTCGACGGCGCCGACCGCGCGAACGTCCGCGGCTGGCGCAGCTTCACGAGCGTGCCGGTCGAGCACGCGGTCGTCGAGGTGACCATCGGCGGACGGACGCAGACGGTGACCACGGATCGCGGCGGCGTCCTCGACGTGCGGCTCGAGTCCGACCTGGCGCCGGGCTGGCACGTCGTGACGATCACGACCGAGGGCTCCCTCCCGGTGGAGGCGCCGGTCGCGGTGATCGACCCCGACGCGCGCTTCGGCATCGTCTCGGACATCGACGACACGGTCATGGTGACGTCGTTGCCGAGGCCCCTGCTCGCGGCGTGGAACACCTTCGTCCTCAACGAGCACGCTCGGCGGCCGGTGCCCGGCATGGCCGTCCTGTACGAACGGCTGCACGCCTCGTCGGGAGGCTGCCCGGTCGTCTACCTGTCGACGGGCGCCTGGAACGTCGCGCCCACGCTCTCGCGGTTCCTCTCGCGGAACCTCTACCCCAGCGGCCCCCTGCTGCTCACGGACTGGGGTCCCACGCACGACCGTTTCTTCCGGAGCGGTCGACTCCACAAGCAGGGCTCGCTCGACCGGCTGGCGGAGGAGTTCCCCCAGGTGCGGTGGCTGCTCGTCGGCGACGACGGGCAGCACGACGAGGAGCTCTACGGCCGGTTCCTGCACGACCACCCCGAGAACGTGGCCGCGGTGGCCATCCGCGAGCTGTCGCCGAGCGAGGCCGTGCTGGCCGGAGGGCGGTCCCGGTCGGAGCACGCCCAGGGCACCGATGTCGCCTGGGTGTCCGCGCCGGACGGCGCCGGCCTCTGGGACCAGCTGACGGAGGCAGGGGTCGTCACCGCCCGGACGCCCTGAGCCGTCGCGAGAAGTTGCGGTCCTGCTATGACGGGAAATCCGGTTGTCAGGACGCGATATGGCTCTTATGATCGGAAATCCACGTACAGGAGGACCATGATGGATCAGCCCTTCCCCGATCCCCCCGTGCGGTCCACGGACGAGTGGGAGGCCCGGATCGGCAGCCAGGTGCGGGCGTCGCGACTCGACGCCGGGCTCGACCAGATCTCGTTGGCACGCCGGGCCGACCTCTCGACCAGCACCCTCCAGTCGCTCGAGAACGGCCGTGGGAGCACCCTCTCGACCCTGGTGCGCGTACTGCGGGCCCTCGGCGCCGAGGACGCCCTCGACGCCCTGGCCCCGGCGAGCGCCGTGAGCCCCATCGACGTCCTCCGGTCGGCCGACCCGGCCCCGCGTCGTCGCGTGTACCGGCCACGGGCACCGCGCGGGAGCAGCGGGTCGTGAGCTGGGTGCCGGTCCAGGCGGTCGAGGTCACGGCCTGGGGCGAGCGGGTCGGCGCGGTCGCCCTCGACCCCGCGCTCGGTGCGTACGTGTTCGAGTACTACCCCGAGTGGGCGGCGCGGGGCGTCGAGCTCGCCCCGCTGACCATGCCGGTCCGTCGGCGCCGTCACGTGTTCCCGCAGCTGCCGGAGGCGACGTTCCACCGCCTCCCCGCGTTGCTGGCGGACGCGCTGCCCGACGACTTCGGGAACGCCGTGATCGACGCGTGGCTGGCGCGGCAGGGCGTCGGGCGGGGGGCGGCGACGCCGCTCGACCGGCTGGCCTACATGGCGGACCGGGCGATGGGCGCCCTCGAGTTCCGGCCGTCCCGGGGGCCGCGTCACCGGACCGCGAGCGCGGTCGAGCTGAGCGACCTGGTCGCGGGTGCGCGGAGCGTCCTCGATGCCGAGTTCTCGGACGACCGGGAGAACGAGTCGGCGGTCCGCTCCCTCATCCAGGTGGGGACGTCGGCGGGAGGGGCCCGGGCCAAGGCCGTGGTCGCGTGGGACCGCGAGACCGGCGAGGTCCGGTCCGGCCAGCTGCCGGCTCCCGAGGGGTTCGAGCACTGGCTGCTGAAGCTCGACGGCATGGGCGCCGACTCGGAGCTCGGGCAGGGCGACTCGTCGGGCAGGGTGGAGCTGGCGTACTCGGCGATGGCGGGGGCGGCCGGCATCGACATGGCCGAGTGCCGGCTGCTCGAGGAGGGCGACAGGGCCCACTTCATGACCCGGCGCTTCGACCGGCTGCCGTCGGGCAAGGCGCACACGGTGACCCTCTGCGGCACGGCGCACCTCGACTTCCGTCAGCGGCAGGTCCACGACTACGGGCAGCTGTTCGACGTGGCGACCCGTGTCGTCGGGCGGGAGGCGCTGCCGCAGGCGTTCCGGCGCATGGTGTTCAACGTGCTGGCGGCGAACAACGACGACCACACGAAGAACACGTCGTTCCTGCTCCGGTCGGCGACGTCGCCGTGGGAGCTGGCGCCCGCGTACGACGTGACGTTCGCGCACAACCCGACGGGCCGGTTCACGTATCAGCACCTGATGGGGGTCGACGGCGTGTGGCGCGACCCCGCCGAGGCGGACGTGATGCGCCTGGCAGACCGCCACCTCGTGCCCGGCGCGTCGGACATCGTGGCGGAGGTGCACGACGCGGTCGCCGGCTGGCGCGGCTTCGCCGACGAGGCCGGGGTGCCGGGGGGCGTCGCGCGTCACGTGCAGGAGAGCCTGCTGCCCTGGTGACGGAGGCCCCTGGCCGATGTCGGGGGCCCGACCTACACTCGAGGTCGAACACACGTTCGAACGAGGAGGCGGCATGAAGGTCGACGAAGCGGTGCCGGTCGAGACGACCGAGGGCGGGGCGCCGTTGCGGTTCGTCTGGCGGGGGGTCGTGTACGGCGTGGTGAGCCCGCCGGAGCGGTGGGTCACCCGACGCGAGTGGTGGCGATCGGCGGCCAGGGCGCCCCGGGGCGCCGGGGAGGCGCTGCTCGAGCTGCCGGTCTGGCGGGTCGACGCGCTGCCGCTGACCGACGGGGCGCACCGGGTCGACGGCACCTTCGACCTCGCCCGCGACGGTGCCGACGGCTCGTGGCTGCTGCTCGGCGTGTTCGACGACCGGGTCGAGCAGCAGCTGTTCGCGTGACGTCGCGAGACGCCCGGGGCCCTCGGGAATGCCCGGGGTGCAAGACTCGTTCTCACGAGTGCTTCGGGGACGGTGTGATTCCGTACCGGCGGTGACAGCCCGCGACCCTCTCGACACCGAGAGGCTGATCCAGTGACAGCCCTGCGAGGGCCATTCTGGAGCCGACAGTAAAGTCTGGATGAGAGAAGCGAGCGTCGATCGCGCCTGCGGTCGCGCCTCCCCGATCCGACGACGCCCGGCGTCGTCACCGACGAGGAGGACACGATGACCCTGATCCGCTGGCTGTTCGACGCACAGCTCGTCCTGGGCGACCAGACGATCCTGTGGCGCGAGGTGATCGGCAACGTCTTCGGCCTGCTGAGCGCCCTCGGCGGGATGCGCCGCAAGGTGTGGGCCTGGCCGGTCGGCATCGTGGGCAACGCCCTGCTGTTCACCGTGTTCCTCGGGGCCGTCTTCGACACCCCGAACCCCGTGAACCTCCTCGGCCAGGCAGGGCGCCAGGTGATGTTCATCGCGGTGTCGATCTGGGGCTGGTACCGCTGGAGCCGCTCCCGCGACGGAGGCGCGAGCTCACCTGTCGAGCCCCGCTGGGCCGGCGCGAAGAACCGGGTCGTGCTCGTCGTGGCCCTGTTCGGCGGCACCGCCGTCCTCACCCCCGTCTTCAGCGCCCTGGGCTCGTACGAACCCGTGTGGGCGGACGCCTGGATCTTCACGGGCTCGCTGCTCGCCACCTGGGGCATGGCCAAGGGCTGGGTCGAGTTCTGGCTGATCTGGGTCGCCGTCGACCTCGTCGGCACGCCCCTGCTCTTCAGCGCCGGCTACTACGCCTCGGGCCTCATGTACGTCTTCTACGGCGCCTTCACCCTGGTCGGCTTCTTCGTGTGGGCGCGCACCCGCCGCAGCAAGCCGCAGGTCGAGACCCTCTGGCCCGACCCGACGCTGCAGCGCTGAGACCTGTCGGAGCCGCCGCTGGCAGGATGTGCCCATGCCCCTGGCCATCGAGAACTACGCGCTCATCGGCGATCTGCACACCGGCTGCCTCGTGGGCACCGACGGCAGCATCGACTGGCTCTGCCTGCCCCGCTTCGACTCGGCGTCGACCTTCGGCGCCCTGCTCGGCGACCACGACTCCGGCCGGTGGCTGGTCGCCCCCCGCGACGCCGACGCCACGTCGACCCGGCGCTACGTCGACGGGACCTTCGTGCTCGTCACGACCTGGACCACGCCCACCGGGGTGGTCGAGGTCACCGACCTGATGCCCTACGGCGACCGACGGGCCGACGTGGTCCGGCGCGTGACCGGCGTCTCCGGCACGGTGACGATGCACGTCGACCTCGCCATCCGCTTCGGCTACGGCACGGCCGTCCCGTGGGTGCGCCAGGTGCCCGAGGCCGACGGGACCGCCCTGGTCGCCACGGCGGGGCCGGACGCGGTCGTCGTCCGGGGCCCGCGCCTCACCGCCACCGACCACACCCACGAGGCGGACTTCGAGGTCGCGGCCGGCGAGACCGTCGACCACAGCCTCACCTGGTACCCCTCGCACCGGGAGCCGCCCACCGCGATCGACGTGACGGCCCGGATCGACGAGACGGTCACGTGGTGGCAGCAGTGGGCCGCCCGGTGCACCGCTCCCCCCGTGTACGAACGGGAGGTGCACCGGTCGCTGCTCATCCTTCGCGCGCTCACGAACGAGGACACCGGCGGCATCGTGGCGGCCGCGACGACGAGCCTGCCCGAGCAGTTCGGCGGCTCACGGAACTGGGACTACCGCTACGTCTGGCTGCGCGACGCCTCCATGACCCTCCAGGCGCTCATCCTGCACGGCTACGCCGAGGAGGCCGACCGGTGGCGCGGCTGGCTGCTGCGGGCCATCGCCGGCGACCCCGCCGACGTGCAGATCATGTACGGCCTGGCCGGCGAGCGCTACCTGCACGAGAGCGAGCTCGGCCAGCTGCCCGGCTACGACGGCGCCTCCCCCGTCCGCATCGGCAACGCCGCCTACAAGCAGTACCAGGGCGACATCTTCGGCGAGGTGATGGTCGCCCTGCACGAGGCCCGGCTGCTCGGCGTCGAGGAGACCGAGTACTCCTGGCCGCTCCAGCGCGCCCTGATGCAGTACGTCGAGGACAACTGGACCCGGCCGGACAACGGCATCTGGGAGATCCGGGGCGAGCTGCAGCACTTCACGCACTCGCGGGCGATGATCTGGGCGGCCCTCGACCGGGCGATCCAGGGCGTCGAGCAGTTCGGCCTCGACGGCCCCGTCGACCGGTGGCGTGCGCTCCGCGACGAGGTGCGCACCGAGATCGAGGCGAAGGGCTGGGACGCCGACCGCGGCACCTTCACGCAGTACTACGGCACGGCGGAGGTGGACGCGTCGCTGCTGCAGCTCGCCCAGGTCGGGTTCGTCGCCGCCGACGACCCGCGGATGCTCGGCACCGTCGCGGCGATCGAGGCGGACCTGCTGCACGACGGCCTGCTGCGGCGGTACCGCACCGAGAGCGGCGTGGACGGGCTGAGCGGTGCCGAGAACCCGTTCCTCACCTGCTCGTTCTGGCTGGCCGAGCAGTACGCGGCGTCCGGCCGCGTCGACGACGCGGTGGCCTTGATGGACCGCCTCGTGGGCTACTGCAACGACGTCGGCATGCTGTCGGAGGAGATCGAGGTCGCGACCGGCAGGCACGTCGGGAACACGCCCCAGGCGCTCTCGCACCTCGCCCTCGTCCGTGCTGCCGACGCCATCGCGAAGGCGCAGCAGCAGGCCCCGGCCCAGGCCCGGGCCTCTTCCTCCGCCTGAGACGGAGACGACGACGGCCGCCCTGCTCGAGGAGCAGGGCGNGTCGAGCGGCACGTCGCCGGCCTTCCAGGCCTCGATCACCGGAGCGACGATCGCCCAGCAGCGCTCGGCGACGTCGCCGCGGATCGACAGCGTCGGGTCGTCGTGGAAGATGCCGCTGAGCACCTCGCCGTAGGGGGTGAGCTCGGGCTTGCCCAGCGTGACCGACATCGTCGACTTCTCGAGGTCGAAGGGGTTGCCCGAGCCGTTGGTCGTGACGCCGAGCTCCATCGTCTCGGGGCTGATCTCGATGCGGAGCGTGTCGGGCGTCGACGAGCCGTTGAGGCCCTCCGGGAGTGCGGGCACCGGCTTGAAGGTGATCAGCACCTCCTTGCGGATCTTCGTCATGCCCTTGCCCGAGCGGAGGATGAACGGGACGCCCGCCCAGCGACGGGTCTTGACCTCGAACTCGACCTCGGCCAGCGTCTCCGTCTGGCGCTCGTTGTCGACGCCGTCCTCGTCGGCGTAGGCCGGCACGTCCTTGCCGTCGATGGTGCCGGCCGCGTACTGCGCGCGGCGGCTCGAGGCGATCGGGTCGGCGCCCTTGACCCACGTCGCACGGAGCACGCGCGCGATCTCGCTGCGCAGCTCGACCGAGTCGATGCTCGACGGGGCGTCCATCGCGATGACGGCGAGCACCTGCAGAAGGTGGCTCTGGATCATGTCGATCAGCGCGCCGGCCTTGTCGTAGTACTGCGCGCGGCCCTCGAGGCCGAGGACCTCGTCGTAGAAGATCTCGACCTTCTCGATGTTCTCGCTGTTCCAGACCGGCTCGAAGAGGCGGTTGGCGAAGCGCAGGCCGATCATGTTGAGCACCGTGGCGCGACCGAGGAAGTGGTCGGTGCGGTGGATGCGCTCCTCCGGCACGATCTTGAGCAGCTCGGCGTTGAGCTCGCGGGCACTCGCCTCGTCGGAGCCGAAGGGCTTCTCGAGCGCGAGGCGGAGGCCGTCGGGCAGGTCGATCTCGGCGAGCGCCTGGATCACCTTGGTGCTGATGGCCGGGGGCAGCGCGAAGTACATGACGGGCGTGCCCTCGGACGCCTCGAAGAGTGCCTTCAGGTGCTCGACCGTGGTCGGGTCGCCCTGGATGTACTGGCTGGACGCCAGCGTCTTCTTGGCGAGGTCGCTGCCCGCGTCGCCGTTGAAGGCGGTCGTGACGACGTCGTCCCATTCTTCGGGGCTGCGCTCGCTGCGGCCGGTGCCGATCAGCTGCACGTCGACCCCGCGGTCGCTCTTGAGCAGGCTCGCGAGACCGGGGAGGAGGAGGCGCTCGGTCAGGTCTCCCGAGGCTCCGAGGATGATGAGGGTGGTGGTGTCTGTCACAGGTACGGCTTCCGTGAAGGCGGCGACGGGTCGCCGCTCGGTGTGTGAGGGGTACGGGCTGCCGGGCCGGGCCGGGGCGGGGTCGCGGCACGCCGTGGGCGCATCCGCGAGACCGGCGCAGGGCGCGGCAGGGCGTTCGGCGACGATGCCTCCCCCACCGTACTGCGCCCGGGCCCCGGACGCCGTCAGCGTTCGCGGGCAGCGTCCTCCGCCTCGCCGTCGGCGGGCCGGTCGTCGGCGGCCTGGTCGTCGGCTGCCACGCCGTCGGCGGCCGGGCCCTGCGCCTCCTGGCGTCGCTCGCTGTCGCGCGGCGCGGTGTCGCGGGGCGCCGTGGGGTCGTCCACGGGGCCGGTGCTCGTGGTGCCGCCGACCTCGGCAGCGGCGTCGTCGGCGTCGACGTCGCCGTCCCCGTCGAGGTCGCCGACCGCCTCGTCCTCGGGGCGGGGAGCCGTCGAGTCGTCGGGGTCGAGCGCGGCGATGATCCGTCCGAGCGAGACGGCGACCGAGACGCCGCCGCTCGTGGCGACCGTCGGCAGCTCGCGGTGCGTGTCGATGGCCCGCCAGAGCTCCTCGACGTCGCGGCGGGCGGTGACGAAGGCGTCCCGGTCGTCGCCGCCGCGCCTCCTGATCACCTCTCCGACGCTGCGGACGGCACGGGCGACGACGGGGGCGAGGTCGTCGACGATGCCGATCTGGCGGCCGATCCGGCGGCCGAGGATGCCGGAGACCTCGGCGAGGTCCTGCAGGTGGAACCCGACCCGCTCGAAGACGACGAGGTCGGCGTACTCCGAGGCGAGGTCGCGGCGGCGCAGCAGCCTGCGCGGGTTGAGGCGACGTGACTCGTCGGCGTACTGGACGGCGTCGCGGACGTGCCGCAGGGTGCTCGGCAGGACGGCGACTCGCCGCTCCCAGTCGTCGTCCTCGATCGGCCAGTCCGCCTCGAACACGGTGGCGACGTCGTCGGCGCGGTCGGCGAGCGACGCCTGCACGAGCCGGAGCCGGCGCTCGGCCCGACCGGTGTAGAGCGGCGGCACCAGGACGAGGTTGACGACGACGCCCACGGCGACGCCCACGCCGATCTGCACGACGTAGCCGGTGGAGTAGTCCTCGGCGTTCGCCCCGCCCAGCAGCAGCACGAAGAGGCCGGCGGTCAGCACCCAGTCGCGGCCGGCACCCAGCCAGCGGATCCCCGCGATGAGGGTGCCGAGGCCGACGACGAGCGCCACGGCCAGCACGCCCGGCTGCCCCTCCTGCAGGGCGAACACCGTCGTCGCGAGCAGCACCCCGATCACGAGGCCGAGGATCGTCTGCAGCCCCTGCTTGAGCGACGTCTTGACGGTCGGCCAGAGCGCCAGCACGGCCCCGAGCGGGGCGTAGTAGGGGTACTCGGCGGCCACGCCGGGCACGTGGGGCGCGATCCAGTAGGCCAGGGCCGCGGCGAGCGCCCCCTTCGCGGCCATGAGGAGGCGCGGCTGGGCCAGCAGCGTCCGCGTCCACCGGGTGGCGGTCCGGGCGGGGTCCTGGGCGGCGGCTCGTCGGTGGGGCATCCGACGATGATGACAGCAGGGCGCGGTCGCCGTCCGGGGTCGTCGTGCGGTCGCCGCTCGGGTCGTGGTCCGGTCGCGGTCCGGGGTCGTCGCACCCCGCCGGGGCGACGTACACTCGTCGAACACACGTTCGAACCGACCTCGGCCGGGAGGTCCGACGAGAGAAGCACCGAGGCAGCACGATGCGTTTCACCCACCTGCACGTGGCGTCGTCGTTCAGCGCGCACTACGGCACGACGCCGCCGGCGCAGCTCGTCGAGCACGCTGCCGCCCACGGCGCGGACGCGCTGGCGATCACCGACCGCGACGGCCTCTACGGGGCGATCCGGCACATCGGCGCCTGCCGGGCGGCGGGCATCGACCCGATCGTGGGCGTCGAGCTCGGCTGCGTCGACGACACGGCCGACGAGAGCGGCAGCGCACGCGGCGGCGCCGAGGAGGCGGGGGGCGCGTCTGCCGGTGCGGGCGCCGGTCCCGGGGGCAGGGCGGGCGCCTCCTCGGTCGACCGCATCGTGGTGCTCGCGCACGGGGCGGGCGGGGGCCGTCCGGGTGCGGGCTGGGCCGCTCTCTGCCGGTTGATCAGCGCGGCGCACGGCCGGGCGACGAGGCGGGTGAGCGGCAGCGCGAACAGCGTCGCGACGATCCCGCGGTCACGGCTGCGGGCGTTCCTCCGCGGCGACGA
Organism: Frigoribacterium sp. CFBP 13729; assembly: GCF_014841875.1. Lineage (NCBI taxonomy): Bacteria > Bacillati > Actinomycetota > Actinomycetes > Micrococcales > Microbacteriaceae > Frigoribacterium > Frigoribacterium sp. CFBP 13729. The sequence goes on from NZ_JACYUR010000001.1 coordinate 628,381, forward strand.
GGGCGCGGACGCGACGGTGCTGCTCGGGCCCGACTCCGACGTGGGCCGACTGGTCGCCGAGGGGCGGCACACGGCCGCGGCGGCGTCGCTGGCCGCCTGGGCGCGCGAGCTGCCCGGCGGCGTGGCCGTCGAGGTCGTCTGCCACCTCACCGAGCCGGGCGAGAACCGCAGCGTGCGGCACGCGGCGCGCATGCTCGAGCTGGCCGAGCACGTCGGGGTGCCCGCCGTGCTGACCAACGCGGTGCGCTACCTCGACCCCGACGGCGCGGTCACGGCCGACGTGCTCGACTCGGCGGGGCACCTGGCGCCGCTCGGGGCGTTCACGCCGCAGCCGAACGCCCAGGCGTCGCTGAAGCCGGGCGACGAGATGCGCGCGCTGGCGGCCCTCGTCGCCGACGCCTCCTCGTGCCCTCGTCGCGCCGCAGAGGAGATGCTGGCCGAGACCGAGCGGCTCGCCGACCGCTGTCGTCTCCACCCCGACGCCGACCTGCGCTGGCGCCGGCCGAAGACCCCCGAGCTCAGCGCCATCGGCGTCGACGGCGATCCTGACCAGGTGCTGTTCCGCCGGGCCGAGGCGGGCGTCACCGAGCGCTTCGGCCATGCCGACCAGGCGATGCGCCGCACCGTCGACGAGCGGATGCGGTACGAGCTGGGGATCATCACGGGCTTCGGCTTCGCCAGCTACTTCCTCACCGTGGCCGACGTCTCGGCGCTCATGCGCGACATGCGGGTGCGGAACGCCGCGCGCGGGTCGGGTGCCGGCAGCTTGGTCACCTACCTGCTGCGCATCTCGAACGTCGACCCGATCGAGCACGACCTGCTGTTCGAGCGGTTCCTCGGCAACAAGCGCGAGACGCTGCCCGACATCGACATCGACGTCGAGTCGGCGAGGCGACACGAGATCTACCGGGCGATCTTCGACCGCTACGGCAGCAACCGGGTCACCCTCATGTCGATGCAGTCGACCTACCGCGGCCGGGGGGCGGTGCGCGACGCCGGCCAGGCCCTCGGGCTCGACGACGACCAGATCGACCTCGTCGCGAACAACGTCTGGCGCTCGAACGCCCGCGACCTCCGCACCGCCATGGCCGAGAAGCCCGAGCTGCGGGCCATCGCCGACCTCGCCCGGCAGAACGGCCAGATCGACCTGCTCGTCGACCTGACGGAGCGGCTCGACCGGCTGCCCCGGCACATCTCGATGCACCCGTGCGGGGTGATCCTCGGCGACTCCGACCTGCTCAGCACGACCCCGGTGCAGCCGAGCGGCATCGGGCTGCCGATGAGCCAGTTCGACAAGCACGACATGAACGACGCCGGGCTGCTGAAGCTCGACGTGCTCGGCGTCCGGATGCAGAGCTCGATGGCCTACGCGCTCGACGAGATCGAGCGGGTGAACGGCGCCCGCGCCGCCCTGGCCGGCGGACTCGCCGTCGACGTGCCCTACGTGAACCGGCAGGGGCGGGTCGAGCTCGACGAGATCCCGCACGACGACGAGCCCACCTTCGAGGCGATCCGCACCACCCACACCCTCGGCATGTTCCAGATCGAGAGCCCCGGGCAGCGCGAGCTGATCGGCAAGATGCAGCCCGACCGCTACAGCGACCTGATCGCCGACATCTCGCTGTTCCGCCCCGGCCCGATGAAGGGGAACATGGTCGCGCCGTTCCTCGACACGAAGCACGGGTTCCAGCGGCCCGACTACCTGCACCCGAGCTTCGCGCCGTTCCTCGACGACAGCTACGGCGTGGTGATCTACCACGAGCACGTGCTGCGCATCCTCGAGGCCACGATGGAGGTCTCGCTCGCCGAGGCCGACGAGATCCGCCGGCACATGGGCAAGGGCCAGGACGACGCCCTCGAGGTCGAGTTCCGCAGGCGCACGACCGCGAACGTCGACGACGACGGCAGGAGGCGGTTCACCGACGCCCAGGTCGACAAGATCTGGGCGGTGCTCAAGGGGTTCGGCTCCTTCGGCTTCTGCAAGGCGCACGGCGCCGCGTTCGCGCTGCCCACCTACCAGACCGCCTGGCTCAAGACCCACTACCCGGCGGAGTTCCTCGCCGGGGTGCTGACGCACGACCCCGGGATGTACCCGAAGCGGCTGCTGCTGACCGAGGCGCGACGCATGGGCGTGCCCGTGCTGCCGCTCGACGTCAACGCGTCGACGGACGTCTACAGGGTCGAGCGGGTGCGCGCCCCGGCGACGCCGATCGCGCCCAGCCGCCCGGGCGACCTCGGCATCCGCCTGTCGCTCTCCGACGTGCACGGCATCAGCGACTCCGAGCTCGCTCGCGTCGTCGTGGGCCGGCCCTACGAGTCGATCACCGACTTCTGGCAGCGGGCCACGCCGTCGCGGCGGCTGATCGAGCGGCTGGCGCAGGTCGGCGCGCTCGACTCCCTGGCCGGCCCCGGGCGGACGAGGGGCGACGTGCTCGCCCGTGTGCGGTCGCTGACGCAGCGCACCGCACGGCCACGCGCCTCCGACGTGCAGAACCAGCTCGACTTCTCGGTCGACGACTCGGCGGAGGTGCCCACCGGCACCCCCGACGTGAGCCTGCGCGACAGGGTGGGCGACGAGCTCGACATCCTGTCGATGGAGGTCAGCGAGCACGTGATCGAGAGCTACCGCCCGATGCTCGACGACCTCGGCGTCGTCCGGGCAGCCGACCTGCGCGACCACTGGAACGGCACCACCGTGCTCGTCGCGGGCATCCGGATCGCCACCCAGACGCCGCCGATGCGCAGCGGCAAACGGGTCGTGTTCATCAGCGTCGACGACGGCACGGGCTGCGCGGACGCGACGTTCTTCGAGGAGGCGCAGGCGAGGTCGGGGCCACTGCTGTTCGGCACGAAGCTGCTGCTGATCCAGGGGCGGACCAGGCGCACCGGCGAGCGCGGCATCTCGCTCGAGGCCGAGGCCGCCTGGGACCTGAAGGCGATGTGGCGCGACTGGCAGGCGAGCCGGGCAGCGGTGGGAACGGCACCCGAGGGGCACGAGCTGCCCGACCTCTCGGACGCGTCCGCGTGAGGCTCCCGGCGAGGCTCTCGGCGAGGCTCTCGGACGCGTCTGCGTAGGGTGGCGAGCATGAGCGACGAGCAGCAGGCGAAGGGCACGTACGTCGAGCCCGGCCAGGAGTACACCCGCGACACGAACTACGTCGAGGACAGGATCACGCGCGACGCCGTCGACGGCTGGCCCGTCGAGGCCGGCCGCTACCGCCTGGTCGCCGCCCGCGCCTGCCCCTGGGCCAACCGCACCGTCATCTCGCGCCGCCTCCTCGGCCTCGAGGGCGCGATCTCGCTCGGCCTGCCCGGGCCGACCCACGACGCCCGCAGCTGGACCTTCGACCTCGACCCCGACGGCCGCGACCCCGTGCTCGGCATCGAGCGCCTGCAGGAGGCGTTCTTCGCCCGCACCCCCGACTACCCCCGCGGCATCACCGTGCCCGCGATCGTCGACGTGCCGACCGGCAAGGTCGTCACCAACGACTTCCCGCAGATCACCCTCGACTTCGCCACCGAGTGGGCCGAGCACCACCGCGAGGGTGCGCCCGAGCTCTACCCCGACCACCTGCGCGCCGAGATCGACGAGGTGAACGCCGTCGTGTTCCGCGACGTGAACAACGGCGTGTACCGCGCCGGGTTCGCCGGCTCGCAGAAGAGCTACGAGCGGGCGTACCGCACGCTCTTCGAGCGCCTCGACTGGCTGTCCGAGCGCCTCGCGGGGCAGCGATTCCTCGTGGGCGACACCATCACCGAGGCCGACATCCGCCTCTTCACCACCCTCGCCCGCTTCGACGCCGTCTACCACGGCCACTTCAAGTGCAACCGCTCCAAGCTGGCCGAGATGCCCGTGCTCTGGGCCTACGCCCGCGACCTGTTCCAGACGCCCGGCTTCGGCGACACGATCGACTTCGCCCAGATCAAGGCGCACTACTACGTGGTGCACAGCGACATCAACCCGACGGGGATCGTCCCGGCCGGTCCCGACCCGTCGGGCTGGCTGACCGAGCACGGCCGCGAAGAGCTCGGCGGGCGGCCGTTCGGCGACGGCACTCCCCCGGCCGCGCCTCCCGAGGGCGAGCGGGTGCCGCCGCTCGTCGCGTGACCGACCCGACCGGACAGCTGCGCCGGACCCGCGACGAGGCGCTCGCGCTGGCCGAGCGACTGCTGCGCGACATGGAGGCGGTGGCCGAGGCCCGCGAGGGAGCCAACGTCGATGACGAACACGACCCCGAGGGCTCGACCATCGCCTACGAACGGTCGCAGCTCGACGCGGTCCGTCGCTCGGCCCTCGAGCGCGCCGCCGACGCCGAGGCGGCGCTCGGCCGGCTGGCCGACGGCACCTTCGGCCGATGCGAGCGCTGCGCCGCGCGGATCGGCGACGCGCGGCTCGACGCCCGGCCCACCGCCCGCCTCTGCATCGCCTGCGCCCGCTGACCCTGCCTGGCCCTGCCCTGCCCTGCCCTGCCCTGCCCTGCACCCCGCTCTACCTCCCCCGCGTCGACAACTCCTGCTCCGTGTTCCGCGTGGCGCTCAGCGGTCCGGCGACGCCGTCCGCGGCGGAGCACCCGTCCGGAGTTGCCGACACGGCGCATCCGCTCGGTCGACAACTCCTGCTCCGTGCTCCGCGCGGGGCGTGGCGGCGCGGCGGTGCCGCCACCCGCGGTGCACCCGTCAGGAGTTGCCGACACGAGCACGACCACTCCGCGAGGCGAGAGGCGCGAGGCGCGAGGCGCGAGGCGCGAGGCGCGAGGCGCGAGACGAGACGAGTCGAGTCGTGAGCGGGCGGCGGGCGCGGGGCACCCCGCGGCCCTTCCGCCGCGAGCAGCCGCGACGTAGGCTGCCGACACCACGGCGACGATGCCGGGCCCGACGGCCCTGCCGACGCCTCCGCTCGACGACGAGGGGCGACATGGCAGCGGCGAGACCCGACCCGCCGACCGCTCGTGCGTCCCGCGGGGCCGCGCGCCGGCTCCTGCTCGCGGCGTCCTGGCAGCGGGCCGCCGACCAGCGCGTCGACCCCGACGCGCTCCCCCTGCTCGAGCTGCCCGACGACGACCTGGCCTCGTGGCGTCGTGAGCACCCGCTCGCGCTGCTGCTGCCGGTCGTCCAGCGCCTCCTGCTCGACGACGTCGAGGGCAGCGGCCTGCTGGTCGCCGTCGGCGACGAACGCGGCCGGCTGCTCTGGGTCGAGGGCGACCGCGAGGCACGACGCCGGGCCGAGTCGATGCTCTTCGTCGCCGGGGCCGGCTGGGCCGAGTCGAGGGTCGGCACGTCCGCGCCCGGCACCGCCCTCGAGCTCGACCGCGGCGTGCAGGTCAGGGGGCCCGAGCACTTCTCGCACCTCGTCCAGGAGTGGAGCTGCACCGCCGTCCCCGTGCACGACCCCGCCGACGGACGGCTCATCGGCGTGGTCGACATCACCGGCGACGACCGCGCCGCCGGCGAGCAGACCCTGCCGCTGCTGCGCGCGACGGTCGCCGCGATGGAGGCGGAGCTCGCGCTCTCGAGGACGCGCACCGTCCGCCGCCCCCGAGCCCGCTGGACGCCGACGCGCACGCCGCGGCCGCCGCGGCTCGACGTGCTCGGCCGTGACGAGGCCGTGCTCCACGTCGGCGGGACCGCCACGACGCTGAGCGCACGGCACTCCGAGCTCCTCCTCCTGCTCGCCGCTCGGCCCGAGGGGTGGTCGGCCGAGGCGCTGGCCGACGCGATCTGGGGCGAGCGCGGCACGGTCGGCACCCTGCGGCCCGAGCTCGTCCGGCTCCGCCACGTGCTCGAGGCGGTCGTCCCCTCGCTCGTGCCGACGTCGCGGCCGTACCGGCTCCCGACGGCACTGGCCACGGACGCCGACGAGGTCGTGCACCTGCTCGACCGCGGGGCGCACCGTGCCGCCCTGCACGCCGCGACGGGCCCGGTGCTGCCGGGCTCGTCGGCCCCGGGCGTCGAGAGCCTCCGCGGCGACCTGGCGCGACACCTCGGGGAGTCCCTGCGCACCTCCGGCTCGGTCGACGTGCTGCTGCAGTGGGTGGCCACCGCCCAGGGCGCCGACGACGAGCCGGCCCGCCGCGAGCTGCTGCGTCTGCTGCCGCCCCGGTCGCCCCGCCGGGCCGGTCTCGTCGCGGGCGTCGTCGCGGGTCCCGCAGCGGGTCGAGACGCGCAACGGGACGCAACGTCGGCCGACCTACCCTGACCCCACGGGCCGCGCGATCCGTGGCCTCCGACACCGTCGTCGAAAGGGAAAGCCATGACCGTCACCACTCCCCCGAGCACCTACGCGCAGCCCGGCCAGCCGGGCGCCGCCGTGAAGTTCGAGGCCCGCTACGACCACTTCATCGGAGGCGAGTACGTCGCCCCGGCGAGCGGGCAGTACTTCGAGAACCCGAGCCCCGTGAACGGCAAGCCCTTCACCGAGGTCGCCCGGGGCAACGCGCAGGACGTCGACCGCGCCGTCGAGGCCGCGTGGCGGGCCTTCGACTCCTGGAAGCGCACCACGATCACCGAGCGCTCGATCGTCCTCAACAAGATCGCCGACCGGATGGAGGCGAACCTCGAGATGCTGGCCGTCGCCGAGACCTGGGACAACGGCAAGCCGATCCGCGAGTCGCTGGCCGCCGACGTGCCGCTCGCGATCGACCACTTCCGGTACTTCGCCGGGGCCATCCGCGCCCAGGAGGGCTCGACCGGCGAGATCGACGGCGACACCGTCGCGTACCACTTCCACGAGCCGCTCGGCGTGGTGGGCCAGATCATCCCCTGGAACTTCCCGCTGCTGATGGCGGTGTGGAAGCTCGCCCCTGCCCTCGCCGCGGGCAACTGCGTCGTGCTGAAGCCGGCCGAGCAGACCCCTGCGTCGATCCACGTCTTCATGGACCTGATCAAGGACCTGCTGCCCGCCGGCGTCCTCAACATCGTCAACGGCTTCGGGGTCGAGGCCGGCGCTCCCCTGGCCAGCCACCCGAACATCCGCAAGATCGCCTTCACCGGCGAGACGACCACCGGCCGGCTCATCATGCAGATGGCCAGCGAGAACCTCATCCCCGTCACCCTCGAGCTCGGCGGCAAGAGCCCCAACGTCTTCTTCGCCGACGTCGCCGACGAGCAGGACGACTTCTACGACAAGGCGCTCGAGGGCTTCTCGTTCTTCAACCTCAACTCGGGCGAGGTCTGCACCTGCCCGTCCCGGGCGCTCGTCCAGCAGTCGATCTACGACCAGTTCACGGCCGACGGCATCGAGCGGGTGAAGAAGGTGAAGCAGGGCGATCCCCTGTCGCTCGACACCATGATCGGCGCGCAGGCCTCGAACGACCAGCTCGAGAAGATCCTCAGCTACATGGACATCGGCAAGCAGGAGGGAGCGACGCTGCTGCTCGGCGGCGACCGCGCCGACCTCGGCGGCGACCTCACCGACGGGTACTACGTGAACCCGACGATCTTCGAGGGCAGGAACTCGATGCGCATCTTCCAGGAGGAGATCTTCGGCCCGGTCCTCAGCCTCACGAGCTTCTCGGACTACGACGACGCGATCAAGATCGCCAACGACACCCTCTACGGCCTCGGCGCCGGCGTGTGGAGCCGCAACGGCGCCCAGCTCTACCGGGCCGGCCGCGACATCCAGGCCGGCCGCGTCTGGTCGAACACCTACCACCAGTACCCCGCGGGTGCCGCGTTCGGCGGCTACAAGCAGTCCGGCATCGGTCGCGAGAACCACAAGATGATGCTCGACCACTACCAGCAGACGAAGAACCTGCTCGTCAGCTACGCGGACGGCCCGATGGGCTTCTTCTGATGGACACCTCAGCGAAGGAGGCGCGGGTCGGCCCGGCCGACCCGGCCCCGGCCCCCGAGGCGGTCGCCCTGCCCTCCCGGGTCGACGTCTCCGCGGAGGCGGCGGCGTTCCTCGTCGACCTCACGGCCAAGCACGGCCCCCTGATGTTCCATCAGTCGGGCGGCTGCTGCGACGGCTCGTCGCCGATGTGCTACCCGGTGGGCTTCTTCCGGGTCGGCGCGGTCGACGTCCACCTGGGCGACCTGCACGTCGACGGTCTCGACCCGATCGAGGTGTACATGTCCCGCAGCCAGTTCGAGTACTGGAAGTGGACCCACCTCACGATCGACGTCGTCGCGGGCCGGGGCGCCGGGTTCTCGGTCGAGTCGCCCGAGGGGCGCCGGTTCCTGATCCGGTCGCGCATGCTCGACGACGCGGAGCAGGCCGCCCTGGGGCTCGTCCCGGGGAGCTGACGGAGAGGACCCCGCAGGTCTACGGCGTCTGCGCCGCTGCCGTCCCGCCCTCGGCGGGCGGCAGGGCGTAGACGCCGTGGCCGGTCCGCACGATGACGCCCTGCCGCGCCAGGACCGAGAGGGTCGAGAGCACGCTCGAACGGCGGTAGCCCGGCAGCGCCTCGACGATCCCGGTGGTGCGCAGGGCCCCGGCGCGGAGCACCTCGGGCAGCCGCTCCGCGAGCGAGTCGCCGGACGAGCTGACGGCGGGGTCCTGCCGCCCGTCGCCGGCCGAGGCCGGGTCGGCCGCGGCCTCGGCGGCGTACTCCACGCGGGCCTGCGCCAGCCCCTCGGCGGTGACCCGCGTCGTGGCTCCGTCGGGCCCCGCGGCCTGGGCGTACGGGGCGAGCGTCAGCGACCGGCCGACCCGGCCGTGGACCGCCGACGCGCTGGTGCCCTGGTGCTCAGCGATCTCCGGGTAGGAGGCGCCGCCCAGCAGCAGGACCGCCTCCCCCTCGAGGGCCAGCCACTGCCCCAGGCTCGCGATCTCCCAGCCCGCGGCCGTGACGGCGGAGCCCCAGACCTCGATGTCGTCGCCGTGCTCGGACGTGAGGGCGTGCAGGTCGGCCAGCAGGTCGACGAGGCGCCCCCGGGCGTCGTCGACGATCTCGGCCGTGAACTGCGGCGGGCGTCGAAGTTTGATCGGTCGTGACATCTGTGAAAGACTATCCAAGTTGCCCGAGCGGCAGCGCGACGTCGTCCGGCGATCCGGACGTCACACCCCAATCTTCCCAGGAGTTCCCATGGCATTCGCAATCGTGCGCGCCGGCGGCCGTCAGGAGAAGGTCGAGGTCGGGACGATCCTGACCGTCGACCGCCTCAAGGCCTCGGCATCCGACACCGTCTCGTTCGTCCCCGTCCTGCACGTCGACGGCGACACGATCCTCACCGGCGACGACCTCGCGAAGGTCACCGTCGAGGGCGAGGTCCTGAACGACCTCCGCGGCCCGAAGATCGTCATCCAGAACTACAAGAACAAGACCGGCTACAAGCGTCGCATGGGCTTCCGTGCCGACCTGACCCGCGTCAAGATCACCTCGATCACCACCAAGTAGCACCGCGACGCCGAAGACATCCCAGGAGCTGACACCACATGGCACACAAAAAGGGCGCATCGTCCACTCGTAACGGCCGCGACTCGAACGCACAGCGCCTCGGCGTGAAGCGCTTCGGCGGCCAGGTCGTCCTCGCCGGCGAGATCATCGTCCGCCAGCGCGGCACCCACTTCCACCCCGGCGCCAACGTCGGTCGTGGCGGTGACGACACCCTGTTCGCCCTCGCCCCCGGCGCGGTCGAGTTCGGCAACAAGGGCGGCCGCAAGGTCGTCAACATCGTCGCGACCCAGGTCGCGGTCGACGCGTAGCACCCGGTCCCGCGCACGCGCGGCATCGTCCGACGGCGGTCGTCCCCTCACGGGATCGGCCGCCGTCGTCGTGTCCCCCCGCCTTGTACCCTCCCGGTCCAGGGCGCTCCCGGTCCCCCGGCGTAGACGGGACGGATGAAGGCTCTCACCTACCAGTCCATCGCCGACGTCGCCGTCACCGAGGTGCCCGACCCCACCATCGTCGATCCCACCGACGCGATCATCAAGGTCACGTCCGCCGCGATCTGCGGCAGCGACCTGCACCTGTACGACGTCTTCGACCCCTACCTCGACAAGGGCGACGTACTCGGCCACGAGACCATGGGCGTCGTGACCGCCGTCGGCTCCGCCGTCTCGCGCATCCAGGTCGGCGACCGCGTCGTCGTCCCCTTCGTCATCGCCTGCCGCGAGTGCTTCATGTGCCAGCGCGGCCTCTTCTCGCAGTGCGAGACCACCCAGGTCACCGAGTACGGCTCGGGCGCCACCCTCTACGGCTACACCAAGCTCTACGGCCAGGTCCCCGGCGGCCAGGCCGAGCAGCTGCGCATCAAGCTCGCCGACGCGAACCTCGTCAAGGTCGGCCACGACCTCCCCGACGAGCGCTACCTGTTCCTCAGCGACATCCTCCCCACCGCCTGGCAGGGCGTCGAGTACGCGAACGTGCCCGAGCGCGGCACCGTCGTCGTGCTGGGCCTCGGCCCGGTCGGCCAGTTCGCCTCGCGCATCGGCGTGCACAAGGGCTTCCGTGTCATCGGAGTCGACCCCGTGCCCGAGCGCCGCGCGATGGCCGAGCGCCACGGCGTGGAGGTGCTCGACCTCACGAAGGACGTCGCCGACGTCATCAAGGGCATGACCGACGACCGGGGACCCGACTCCGTCGTGGACGCGGTCGGCATGGAGGCCCACGACCACGGCGGCGTGAGCATGGTGCAGAAGTTCGCGGCCGCGCTGCCCGACAAGGTCGGCCAGGCCCTGATGCAGAAGGCGGGCGTCGACAGCCTCAGCGCGATGCACCTCGCCTTCGAGGTCGTCCGCCGCGGCGGCACCGTCTCGCTCAGCGGCGTCTACGGCGGCACCGCGGACCCGACGCCGTTCCTCACGCTCTTCGACAAGCAGATCACCATCCGCATGGGCCAGTGCAACGTGCACCAGTGGATGGACACCCTCATGCCCCTCGTCGAGGACCCGTCCGACCCGCTCGGCACCGAGGACCTCACGACGCACCCGGTGCCCCTCGACCGGGCGCCCGAGATGTACGAGATCTTCAAGAAGAAGGAGGACGGCTGCATCAAGGTCGTCCTCAAGCCCTGACCCCGCAACACCTCCAGCACCCGCACCGCCTGCTCACCGGGCCGGTCCCGGGGCCGGCAGTCGCACCTCCTGCGCGCTGCCGCCTCGGGTCCGGCCCTGAGTTCGCCCACCGTTCACCGGAACACGCTGGTCCGTTCACCCCACACGGAGCCACCGGATGATGGACTGGTGTCGAACACACAACGAGGGTCCCGATCCCGAGGCCCCCGTCGGTGACATCGAATGAGAGAACTCATGGATCTCCGGACGGCCGAGCACCCACGGCCCGATCACTTCGTCCTGCACCTGAGCGACACGCACCTCGTCGGAGGCGACAGGCCCCTCTACGGGGCCGTCGACAGCGAGGCCCGCCTCGGCCAGATCGTCCGCGAGATCGAGGCCTCGGGCGTCCGTCCCGAGGCGATCGTGCTCACGGGCGACCTCACCGACAAGGGCGAGCCGGAGGCGTACCGAAAGCTCCGGGCACTGCTCGAGCCGGCGGCCGAACGGCTCGGCGCCCAGCTCATCTGGGCGATGGGCAACCACGACGAGCGCGGGGCGTTCCGCGAGCAGCTCTTCGGGCAGCTCCCCTCCGACCGGCCGGTCGACCTCGTCTACGACGTGAACGGGCTCCGCGTGATCACGCTCGACACGAGCGTGCCCGGGCACCACCACGGCGAGCTCACCGGCGCCCAGCTCGACTGGCTCGCCGAGGAGCTCAGCACGCCTGCCCCCGACGGCACGGTCATCGCCATGCACCACCCGCCCGTCCCCTCCGTGCAGGACCTCAGCGTGCTCGTCGAGCTGCGCGACCAGGCCTCGCTCGCCGAGGTCATCGAGGGCAGCGACGTGCGCACCATCATCGCCGGCCACCTGCACTACTCGACGACGGCGATGTTCGCGGGCGTCCCCGTGAGCGTCGCCTCCGCCACCTGCTACACCCAGGACCTCAACTCGCGTCTCGGCGGCACCCGCGGCCGCGACGGCGCCCAGTCGTTCAACCTCGTGCACCTGTACCGCGACACGGTCGTGCACTCGGTCGTGCCGATGGGCACCTACGACACGGTGGGCGAGCCGGTCTCGGCCGAGTCCACGGCGGAGCGCCTCGCCGTCGCCGGCGTCCGCATCGAGCCCGCCGCGCCCCGGCACCGTCGCACCGACACGGCGCCCGTGCCGATCGTGCGCGACCTCGCGCTGACGGGTCCGATCGACACCCTCTGAGGGCGCGCGGCCCGCACGGCCGCCTGACGACGACGACGCCGCCCCCGGTCTCCCGGGGGGGGCGNCACGACCGGCGCACGAGCAGGGCACCGAAGAGGAGCGCCGTCAGCGCCGCCGCCACGAGCGCCCCGAGGGGGCCGGCTCCCGTGAAGGCGAGGGCTCCGCGGTCGGCGATGGCCGACGACGAGCCGTCGGAGGCGGTCCCGTCGCCCGAGGACCCGGGCGAGGTGCCTGCTCCCTGACCGGCGCCGTCTCCCCCGCCGCCCGGCGGGTCACCGGGCAGCACCGGGGCGGCCGCGACCGACACGGGCACGGCGATCGAGGCCGGGGCGAAGGGCACGGGCGCGAACGGCGGCAGGTCCGCCGCGCTCGACACCGTCACCGTCGCCGTGCGCACGCCGATCGTGTCGAAGGCCCGGGTCGTCGTCACGAGCCAGGTGTCGCCGTCGGGGACGACCGTGGCCGGGGCGGCGACGCCGTCGTCCCACTCGACCTGCGCCTCCATCGCGGTCGCCTCGGTCGCGAGCACGGCCGGCGTCGGGGTGACGCCCGACGACACCGGGAACGCCGGCGTCACCGGGGTCAGCGACGCACGGGCGAGCCGCAGCTCGACCGCGCTGCCCACCTCGGCCGACACGGGCTGCCCGTCGATCGGGGCGAGGGCGAGCTCGGCCTGGTCGGGGGCCGACACGCTCGGGACGGCGTCGTCCGGCCCGGTGCCCCAGGTGAGGCCCTCGGGCGACGAGGCGAGGTCGAAGACCAGCTCGGCGCCGTCCTGCAGGTCGGTCGCGTCGAACCAGGTGCGCGTCTGCGGCACGCCGTCGACGCTGAGCCCGCGGACGTAGCGGGGCGAGTCGCCGGAGGCGGCGGGCGCGGACACCGAGACCTGCGCGCCGTCGTCGAGCGTGATCGTCGCCGCCAGCACCCGCGGTGCGTTGACGGCCATGATGCCCGAGCCGGGCTCGACCGGCATCATCCCGAGGGAGGCCAGCACGTACCAGGACGAGAGCGTGCCGAGGTCGTCGTTGCCGACGCCTCCGCCGGGCGTGTCCGGGAACCGGTTGAGGTTGGCGGCCAGCACGTCGTTGACCTTCGCGGGCTCGCCGACGAAGTCGTAGAGCCACGGGTCGACCAGCATGGGCTCGTTGCCCGGGTTGTAGCCGATGCTCGAGTAGTAGTCGCTGCCGCCCTCGGCCCAGCTCGCCGGCGAGACACCCGGCGCGGCACGCAGGGCCGGCAGGTCGACGTACTGGTCGAGGCGCGCGAGGAACGCCTCACGACCGCCCATGGCGTCGACGAGGCCAGGAACGTCCTGCGGGGCCATCCACTGGTAGTGCCAGGGCGTGCCCTCGTGGAACCCGGACTCCTGCACCTCGGCGAGCTCGGGCGCCGAGTTGAAGGTGCCGTCCGGGCCGACGGCGTTGACGATGCCGGTGAAGCCGCCCGTCAGCTCGACGTCGGGGTTCCACAGCGTGCGCCAGTTGCGTCCCCGCTCGAGGAACGGCGCCGCCTCGTCGTCCTTGGCGAGGCGCTGCGCGGCCGCGCCGATCGCCGCGTCCGCGAGGGCGAACTCCATCGTCGCCGAGCCGCCGTGGCGGTACTCCTCGAACTGCCCGCCGAGGCCGCCGCCGTTCTCGGCGTACCAGGGCACGTGCCCGTTCGCGAGGTAGAACTCGACGCTCTGGCGACCCACGGAGACGACGTCCGCCGGGGGCGCAGTGGTCGCGTTCTCCGTCAGGAAGCCCCAGAGCTCGTCGTGGACGTCGTCCGGCACCGAGCCCAGGGCGAAGTTCTCCGCCAGCCAGGGCGACACCGGGTCGCCGGCCATGATGTTCGTCTCGAGCGCGCCGAGCGACCACCGGGGCAGCCAGCCGCCCTCGATCCTCGCTCGGTGCATCGACCGCACCACGTCCTCCGCCCGGTCGTGCTCGAAGAGGGCGTGGAGGGTCGCCTGCGTGCGGTACGTGTCCCAGAGGGAGAAGCGCTGGTAGTAGGTCCATCCGTCGGCGACGTGCTGCTGCAGGTCCATCCCGAGGTAGCGGCCGTCGACGTCGCTGCCGATGGTCGGGGACAGGAGGCTCTTGTAGAGCTGGGTGTAGAAGACCCGCAGCTGCTCCTCCGTCTCGGTCGTCACGTCGAAGCGGCCGAGCGCGTCGTCCCACTCCGCGGCGGTCGAGGCGCGCACGGCGTCGAAGCCGAGACGCTCGCCGTCGACGGCGGTCTCGGCGACGCGGTTGCCCCGCGCTCCGTCGAGGTCGACGAACGAGACGCCCACGCTCAGCTCGACCGTCCGGTCGGTCGTCGTGTCGAACGTCGCGGCCGCGCCGTTCAGGCCGACGTCGACGGCGCTCGCCTCGGACGCAGGCACGAAGGTGCCGTCCGTCCCCCACGTGCCGTGCGTCGCGGCGGGACGGTCGAACTCGGCGCTGAAGAAGTACCGGACGGAGTCGTCGGTGCCGCCGCAGAAGCCGCCGTTGTCGACCCAGCCCTCGACGGTGCGGTCGTCGACCCACGTGACGCTGCTGGCGCCGGCGTCACGGAGGGTCTGACCCACGTTGACCGAGACGGAGCCCGTGGCGCCCTCGGGGAACGTGTAGCGGTGCTCGCCGACGCGTGTCGACGCGGTGAGCTCGACCTCGACGTCGTCGGCGAGGAGCGCCGTGTAGTACCCGGCCGAGGCCTGCTCGGTGGTCGCCTGGTCCTTCAGGGCGATCGCCGTCCGCTCGGTGACGGGCACGTCGCCCGCGCTCGGGGTGACGAGCACCTCCCCCGCCGCGGGGCAGCCGGCGCTGTTGACGTGCTGGTGGCTGAAGCCCCAGACCTCGCCGGCGTCCTTGCTGTACGACGTCGAGGCGTAGGAGGACGTGTTGTCGGGGCTCAGCTGGACCATGCCGAACGGCGCCGTCGCGCCGGGGAACGCGTTGCCCTCGCTCTCGGTGCCGACGAAGGGGTTCACGAGCGCCGACAGGCCCGTGTCCGGAGCCGGGACGCCGACCCCCGGGGCGGGAGCGGCCTGGGCCGGCACGGCGGCGAGGCCCGTGAGGGCGCCTCCGCCGACGGCGACCGCGAGGGCGGTGAGGGCCGCGGCGATGCGACGGCCGTGCGGGCGGGAGCGAGCAGGTGACGGGGAACGACCCTGACGTCGTCCCGGGGCGGGGGTGATCGGGTGGGGCATGGGGGCGTTGTCCTCCTCGACGAACGGTCCGCGCCTCCTGCTCGCCCGGGTGCACGTCGGCGTGCACCCGACCGGACGACGACGTCACGGGGCGGCACGGCACGGGGCCGACAGCGGGAGGGCGTGACTTGTCTACCACGAGACGTACCCCGGACGAGACTCGTCGGGGTACGCCGACCGGCGGGACCAGCGCAGGCCGCCGGCCCTCTCGGGCGGCCCCGTAGCCGTCTCGTCCGGTTCAGCCGCGGGCGAGGTAGGCGCGGAGTCGGCGCAGGTAGTGGTCGCGGAGCACGTGCCGCAGGCGAGCCGGCAGCCACGGCACGACGAGGCGGCAGAGCAGCAGCACCGCGCCGAACGCGCGGGCCCGGACGGGCCCCCACGGGAGCCGGAACGCCTCGCGCAGGCGATCCGGCAGCAGCCCGGTGGTCACGAGCCGGGCGAGCGGCATGGCGAGCCGCAGCGCCAGGGGCACGGCCCGCGGGTGCAGCAGCTGGTGCGCCACATCGCGCGTGACGTCGTCGACGACGAGCTCGTCGAGACGCGCGTCCCACCAGGCGCGGAAGGTCGCCCGGTCGGCGGGCCAGGCCCCCGGGGGCAGCTGCAGCGCGGTCCCCACCCGCTCGTAGTCGCGGTAGACCGCCTCGGACGCCGCGACGGGGCCGTAGACGCGCTCGTACAGGTCGATCGCCGAGTCGTAGAGCGTCGCGGCGACCCAGAGCTGCAGCTGCGGGTCGTGCGCGTCGTAGGCCACGGACGAGGAGGCGTCGCTCCGGACCGGCGCGTGCGCCCGGTCCACGAGACGGCGCACCGCCGCGGACTCCTCCTCGCTGCCGTAGACGATCGCGTAGAGGTAGGTCATCGTGCCGTGCAGACGCTGCAGCGGCCGGTCGACGAAGTCGCTGTGCTCGGCCACGCCGTGGCCGACGCCCGGGCTCGCGAGCTGGAGCAGGATGGCACGTCCGCCCGCGCCGAGCAGCAGGGCCTCCCCCGCCATGTCGCGGATGCCGCGCACGTCGCGGCCCCGCCTCACCTGGTCCTCGTGCACCGGGCCAGCCTAGGGCGGCGACCCGGGGAGGCCGCCGGGTGGGGCCGCCGGGTGCCTCGCTAGGCTCTCCGCATGGCCACCCCCGACTTCGTCCTGTCCCTCCGCGAGGCCGTCGGCACCGCCCCGCTCTGGTTGTCGGGCGTCACCGCCGTGGTGACGAAGGGCGACGACGTGCTCATGGTCCGCCGCTCGGACACCGGGGCGTGGACGCCGGTCACGGGCATCGTCGACCCGGGCGAGCACCCTGCCGACGCGGCCGCCCGCGAGGTGCTCGAGGAGGCGGACGTGACGGCCGAGCCCGTCCGTCTCGCGGCCGTCGGGGTCACCGGGGTCGTCACCTACCCGAACGGCGACCAGGCGAGCTACCTCGACCACACCTTCGCCCTGCGCTGGGTCTCGGGCGAGCCCGCCCCGGCCGACGGAGAGAACACGGAGGCGCGGTGGTTCCCCCGGGACGCGCTCCCGCCGATCAGCGACGAGATGCGCGGCAGGATCGACGCCGGGATCTCGGACGAGCCGGGCGCCCGGTTCACCGCGGCGGGCGAGCTCCGGGGAGGCGGTCGGCGCCGGGACGACGTCGGCGGTCCTGCCGGCGCGACCCTCGCCTCCTAGGACTCGATGCTGCCCTGCGGGCCGCCGGCACGCAGCGTGCGTCGCTCCTGCTCGGCGGCCTCGCGCGCGACCCGGTCCATCTCGGCCTGCTCCCACGGCGCCGCGAACGGGAAGTAGCGCTCGAGGAAGTCGGTCACCGTGTCGGTGCGCTCCTCGTCGGTCACCTCGGGGAAGCTGCCGTCGTTCAGGCAGAAGAAGTCGAACGAGCGCTTCTTCAGCACCTCGGACAGCGACGCGAGACCGGAGACCATCGTGGTGTCGACGTAGCTCACCTTCGCGTTCTCCTGCACGATCGCCCGGCCGGTCATCAGCGTGTAGTAGTGGTACAGCGAGTTGGTGACCGAGATGTTCTCCTTCGCGCGGAACGGGCTGGCGCCCGTGGCGGCGAAGTCGTCGGCGAACTCGTGCTCCATCTCGAACAGGACGCTGCGGCGGAGCGGTGCGGCGGTGTGCTCGAGATGACGCGTCGTGACCCGCCCGAAGCGCTGCTGCAGGAGGCGACGGTTGACCCGGGCGGCGTTCTCGAAGCC
Organism: Frigoribacterium sp. CFBP 13729; assembly: GCF_014841875.1. Classification (NCBI taxonomy): domain Bacteria; kingdom Bacillati; phylum Actinomycetota; class Actinomycetes; order Micrococcales; family Microbacteriaceae; genus Frigoribacterium; species Frigoribacterium sp. CFBP 13729. The sequence continues at coordinate 645,900 of NZ_JACYUR010000001.1, forward strand.
GCTGCGCTCGGGGTTGTTCAGCCCGAGGCCGATCCGGGTGTCGGCCTCGATGAACTTCGACACCGAGCCGGGCGAGAAGAACATCGACGGCGCGACGGGACGGCCGAAGAACATGTCGTCGTTCGAGTAGAGGAAGTGCTCGCTGAGCCCCTCGATGTGGTGCAGCTGCGACTCGACGGCCTGCGAGTTGTGGGTCGGCAGCCAGGAGAGGTCGGAGAAGAACTCCTCGCTCCGGACGACGCGGACCCGCGGGTGGTCGCCGAGCCACTCGGGCACGGGCGAGTCGGTCGCGATGTAGATGTTCCGTACCCACGGCGCGAACATGTAGACCGAGCGGAGCGCGTACTTGAGCTCGTCGATCTGACGGAACCGCGCGGGGGCGTCGTCGCCCTCGCCCACCACGTGGCCGTTCGCGCGGGCTGCTCGGGCGCGCTGGTACTCGACGGAGTTGCCGTCGACCCACGAGAAGACGATGTCGACGTCGAACGTGATGTCGGTGGCGTGGTCGTCGAACATGTGGGCGAGCGTGGGCCACTGCATGCCGTAGCGCTCGACGGTCTCCTCCACGGCCTCGGAGCGCGGCAGGTCGGTGCGCATGAGCGCGTTCTCGACCGGGACGAGGATCTGGTCGTCCGTGAGGATCCAGAACTCGACCTGGACCGCGGTGCCGGCGCCGTAGCGCAGGCGCCCGATGGGCTCGACGCGCGGACGGTAGAGGCGGAAGATGCGCTCGTCCTCGTCGAGCAGGCCGCCCTCGGACACGAGCACGGCCTGGCCCTTGGGGGGCTTGGCGTAGAAGGGCTCGGTCGCGGCCGCCACGGTCATCGCCTCGGCGAAGGCGTCGCGGTGGACCGTGTCGACGGCGATGACGGGACGGACGTCGTTGCCCCGGACCAGCAAGAAGGGGACCTCGGCCTCGTCGAGCACCCGACGGATGAAGAGCAGGTCCTCGATCATCGACTGCTGCGGGGTGAGGTGGCCGTTGAGGAGCGTGAACTGGCCCTTGCGGACCACGACGTCGTCGCGGTCCAGACCACCGGCTCGGGGACGGGGCGTCAGGAGCGGACTCTCCGTCGTTCCGGTGATCTCGGTGACCATCTAGGCTCAACTCCCTGTGCTCGCCTCGGGCAGGCTCGTGCACGTCGACACCCAATTTAGCGGTCCGCGGAGCGGGCCGCGTGCAGGGGTGCTGGCGGGTGGCGGAGGATGCGGCGTGCAGGGCGGTCAGCGACGCCGTCCGGGGGCGGGACGACCGCCTCCGGCGCCCCGGCCCGCCTCGGCGTTCGGCACCTTCGTGCGGACGCCCGCGACGATGAAGACGACCGCTGCGGCGAACTGCATCGCGGCCCAGGGCTGACCGCTGAGGGGCACGACGACGACCGGGTTCCAGAGGACCGCGATCGCGCCCAGCAGCGCGACCGCCCACCAGGCCCGCCCGCGCCAGGCGAAGACCGCCATGATCAGGGCGAGGATGGCGACCACGTAGCGCACGACGGTGAAGGTGCCGGAGTCGAGCAGGAAGGCCCCCACCGTGAGCACGACGGCGCCGAGCAGGCCGGGCGCGAGGGCCGGGCGGAGGAAATCGGGGGCCTGGGGCGTGGGCACGGAGCCGCCTCTCGTCGATGTCGGGCACGATCGTGCCCGGGAGAGCCTAGCGACGGGCGTCGTGACGCACCCTGGACGCGGCGACGCCCCCGGGACGACGGGTCGTCGAGGGGGCGTGGAGGCCGAGCGGCGGCCCTCAGTCGATGTCGTAGGGGACGTGCAGCACCGTGAGCGGCCGGCTCATCGGCGGCTCGCCGCGGAGGCGCTCCAGCCCGGGCAGGAGCTCGGCGACCCAGGCACGGTAGCCCTCGTCGCTCAGGTGCACGCCGTCGGTCGTGAACTCGGGGCGGAGCGCCTCGCCCGACTCGTCTGCCAGTGCCGGCCACAGGTCGAGCCACTGGGCCCGGACCGTCGACGAGAACTGGCGGAGGTGGCGGTTGGCGTCCTGGATGCGCGGCGCCTGGTCGGCGGTGCGCGGCAGGATCGACTGCAGCAGCAGGCGCGTGCCCGGCAGCTCGCGACGCATCGTCACCATGAGCGACTCGACGCCGCGGACGACCTGCTCCACGGTGCGCCGAGCGGTGAAGTCCTCGTTGCCGATGAGGAGCACGACGGAGTCGGGACGTGCCGCCACGACCTCGTCGAGGCGCTCCGTCAGGCTCGCCGTGGTGTCGCCGTCACGGCCCAGGGCGACGACGTCGTCGTCCGGGAACCAGGCCGACCAGTCGCCGCCTGCCGTCGTGCTGTCTCCGACGAAGACCAGTCTCTCGCCGTGCGCCATGGGTACCTCCGGGTGGTGTCGATGTGCCGAGGGGCCGGACGGCCCCCGGCGTGTCGTCTCGGGGAAGCGTACCGCTCGCCGGCTGCGCACGACCCGGGCCCCGGCTCAGCGGCGGAAGCGCCGCGGCCGCCGGGCGGCGATCCGGTCGAGCGCGTGTCGGACGCTCGGCAGCAGCACGACGAACGAGACCACGACCACGAGCACCCCGAAGGCCACGCCGAGCCAGAGGGGCACCGGAGAACCCGCACCGGCCTCCGCGGGGTAGAGCGGCGGCGGCGTGACCGCCAGGACGGCCGCGAGCGTCACGACCGGGCCGCGCCGGCCCCGGCCCCGACAGCCTCGCCGGAGCCGGAGCCAGCACCAGCACTGCCGGTCGACCCCGAGGCGTCGCGGGCAGCGGTCGCCGTGATCCGGCGGAGCATGCCGCTGAAGATCACCCCGTGGAACGGCAGGATGGCGAACCAGTACAGCCGGCCGCCGAGCCCGTGCGGGAAGAACACGGCGCGCTGACGGTAGTGCGAGCCACCGCCCTCGCGCGGGGTGACGCGCATCTCGAGCCATGCCCCGCCCGGCGCCTTCATCTCGGCGCGCAGTCGCAGAAGCCGGCCTCGCTCGAGCGTCTCGACGCGCCACCAGTCGAGCGCGTCGCCGACCCGGAGCGACGTGGCGCTGCGCCGCCCGCGACGGAGCCCCACTCCCCCGACGAGCCGGTCCATCCAGCCGCGCGCGGCCCAGGCGAGCGGGAACGAGTACCAGCCGTTCTCCCCGCCGATGCCCTCGACGACGCGCCAGAGCGCCTCCGGCGACGCGGTCGAGTCGGTCTCGCGGTCGTCGGTGTAGACCGTGTGACCCGACCAGTCGGGATCGCTCGGCAGCAGGTCGCTGGGGGCGCCGGCGACCGACGAGTCCTGCCAGCTCGTCTCGACCTCGCCGTCCTTCTCGCGCTGCAGGGCCAGCCGCACGGCGGCCCGGTAGCGCAGGAGCCCCTCGGCGGGCGGTGGCACGACGTCGTCGATGTCGCTCTCGCTCACCACGCAGTCGTACTGCAGGGAGGCGATGATCGGGATCGCGAGGGCGCGCGGGATCGGCGTGACGAGGTTCACCCACTGCGAGGCGAGCCAGGGCGTGAAGACGGGCAGGGAGGCGATCGGGCGCTGCGCCAGGCCCGCCTCCAGCGCGTAGCCGTTCATCATCTGGCCGTACCGGAGGACGTCCGGCCCGCCGATGTCGAAGGTCCGGTTGACGTCGGCGGGCACGTCGGCCGAGCCGATCAGGTAGTGCAGCACGTCGCGGACGGCGATCGGCTGGATGTGGTTGCGGACCCACTTCGGCGCGGGCATGTAGGGCAGCACGTCGGTGAGGTGGCGGATCATCTCGAAGGACGCGGAGCCGGACCCGATCACGACCCCGGCCTGGAGGGCCACGGTGGGCACGCCGCTCGCCAGGAGCACGTCGCCCACGTCGCGGCGGCTGCGGAGGTGCTTCGACAGCTCCCCGTCGGGGTGCAGGCCCCCGAGGTACACGATGCGGCTGACGCCGGCGTCGCGGGCGGCGTCGGCGAACACGTGGGCGGCCTCGGCCTCGGCCCGCTCGAAGTCGCCCTTGCTGCCCATGGCGTGGGCGAGGTAGTACGCCACCTCGACGCCGTCGAGGGCGACGCGGACGGACTCGCGGTCGGTGAGGTCGCCCTGCACGACCTCGACGTCGTCGGCCCACGGCACGTCGACGAGCTTCTCGGGCGAGCGGACGAGCACGCGGACGTCGGCGCCCGCCTCGACGAGGCGCGGGGTGAGCCGTCCACCGATGTACCCGGTGGCCCCGGTCACGAGCACGCGGCGGCGGGAGACCGCCTGGTCCGTGTCGCGGGTGACGTCGGTGGCCACGGGCGCCTCGGGAGGCGCAGTCGTCGTCGGGTCGTTCTCAGCAGGCATGTCGACGACGGTACGCCGCCGGTCTCAGGACAGGCCGAGGACCTCGCGCGTGCGGACGACGTCGGCCCGGATGTGCTCGATCAGCGCGTCGATGCCCTCGAAGGCCACGTTGCCGCGGACCCAGTCGACGAACATCACCGTCAGCTCCTGGCCGTAGAGGTCCATCGAGACGTCGAGCAGGTGGGCCTCGACCTGCTTCTCGGGCACGCCGTCGAAGGTCGGGTTGTGCCCCACCGAGACGGCGGCGGGATAGGTCGTGTCGCCGACCAGCACCCGGGCCGCATAGACGCCGTCGGCCGGGACGTAGCCCTCGCTGTCGGGCGCGAGGTTGGCCGTCGGGAAGCCGAGCTCGCGCCCGCGCTGCTCGCCGTGCACGACGATCCCGCGGACGGCCGGCTCCCGGCCGAGCAGCTCGCCGGCGCGCGCGACGTCGCCGGCCTCGAGCAGCTCCCGGATCCAGGTCGAGGAGGCGCGGCGCCCGCCCCCGAGACGGACGTCGTCGATCGACACGACCTCGAGCCCCCGCTCGGCGCCGAGCTCGCGCAGGGTGTCGACCGTGCCGCTGCCCCGCACCCCGAAGCGGAAGTCGTCGCCGACGAAGACGACGCGGGCGTGCAGGGCGCCGACGAGGATCCGGTCGACGAACTGCGCAGGCGTGAGGCTGCGGAGCTCGTCGTCAAAGGTGAGCATGAGGGTCGCCGCCACCCCGGCGGCCTCGAGCAGCTCGCGCTTCTGGCGGTTGCTCACGAGCGACCGCGGCACGGAGCCCGGCCGCAGCACGGCGAGGGGGTGCCGGTCGAAGGTCACGACGGCCGAGGTGAGGCCGCGCTCGGCCGCGACCTGCTCGAGCAGGTCGATGACGGCGCGGTGCCCCACGTGCACGCCGTCGAACTTGCCGATCGTCACCGCGGTCGGGCCGAGGTCGGCAGGCACGTCGGCGAGGGCGTCCCAGAACTGCACGGGAGCTACTCCGTCCGGTCGGCGGCGTCCGCCTCGGCGGCGACGGCGGGCCGGGAGCGGAGCAGCCAGAGGATGCCCAGCACGGGCAGGACGAGCGGGACGAAGCCGTAGCCGCGCCCGAACCACGACCACACGGTGTCGTCGGGGAACAGCTCCGGGTCGAGCACGGTCACCAGGCCGACGATCAGCACACCCGCGAGCTCGAACGAGATGGTCGCCCAGGCGACGGCGTACGAGGTGCGTCCACGGCGGATCAACGACACGGTGGCGACGATGTAGACCACGGCGGCGAGGGCGCTCAGCGTGTACGCGAGCGGCGCCTCGTCGAACTGCTCGAGGATCTGGAACACGGACCGGCCGGTCGCCGCCAGGGCGAGCACCGCGTACACCGCGATGAGGACCCGGCCGACGCCGACCGCACGAGAAGACTTCTGAGTGACCATCACCGACAAGGATATGGCGCGCGCCTGTGGACCGGCGCCAGGACGCAGGAGGCGGCCCTCACGCGACCTGGACGGTCCAGATCTGCAGCATGCGGTAGACCATGACCGCGACGGCGAAGACGGCCGCCGCGAGCACGAGGTTGCTCCACCGGGTGCGGTCGACGAGCGCCCAGACGACGGCGAGCGGCGGCAGCAGGATCGCCGAGACGAGGTAGATGTAGAACTCGACGACGTTGCCCGTCGGCGGGTTGCCCGCGAACGGCGCGACGATCGCGACCACCAGCTGCACGAGCAGCAGCAGCAGCACGAGCGCCGTGGCGCCGACCGTGATGTCGTTCGGCAGCTTGCCCGAGAAGCCGGCCACCAGGCAGACCAGCCCGGCGACGCAGGCCACGATCACCTGGGCCCAGGTGAACCACTCGATCACGCGCGCACCTCGTCGGTCGGGAAGTTGACGATCGGCACGGCACGGCCGCCACGCACCGAGACCAGCCCGGCGAGGTCGCCCGAGGCGGTGACCGCGGCCACGGGGCCCTCGGTGTCGGCGCGGCCGGTCGCGGGCCGCTTGCCGTGGCCGAGGTCGGTCGCCTCGTCGGCCGTCATCGACCAGACGGGGAACAGCGAGGAGGCGACGGCCGAGGGAGCGAGGAGGGCCGGCGCGACCTCGATGCCCTCGAGCACCGCGGCGTCGGCGACGTCGAACGAGCCGACCCGGGTGCGCCGCAGCGCGGTGAGGTGGCCGCCGACGCCCAGCGCGGCGCCGAGGTCGCGGGCGAGGGCCCGGACGTAGGTGCCCGACGAGCAGCTGACCCGCACGTCGAGGTCGCGGACAGCCACGCCGTCGGCGACGCCGTCACGCCGATCGAGCACGACGAACTCGGAGACGACCACGTCGCGCGCCGCCAGCTCGACCTCGACGCCCTCGCGGGCCAGGTCGTAGGCACGACGACCGCCCACCTTGATGGCGCTGACCGTGGTCGGCACCTGGCTGATCGGCCCGGTGAGGTCGGCGATGCCGGCGTCCACCGCGGCGTCGGCCACGCCCGACGCGTCGGCGGTGGCCGTGACCTCGCCCTCGGAGTCGTCGGAGGCGGTGGAGACGCCCAGCCGGATAGTCGCCTCGTACGTCTTGTCCAGCCCGACGAGGAACGTGAGGAGCCTGGTCGACGAGTCGAGGCCGAGGACGAGCAGGCCGGTGGCGAGGGGATCGAGCGTGCCCGCGTGGCCGACCTTGCGGGTGCCGGCGGCCTTGCGGACGCGGGCGACCACGTCGTGGCTGGTGATGCCCTGCGGCTTGTCGACGAGGAGGATGCCGCTGTTCACGCGACGACGCTACCGCACCGTGCCCGGGCCGACGCTCAGCACGCGTCGTCGAACACGCGGCGCGGGTGCTCGGGGTCGGCGACGTCGACCACGGCCGTGGCGACGGCCCGCAGGCCGCCGCGGCCGCCGCCCGGCGTGACCCAGACCGTGTAGTTCCAGAGCCCGGCGAGCTCGGGGCGCCCGAGCGCCTCGCCGTCGACGACGAGGAGGGCGTCGTCGGGGCCCGTCACCCAGCGCGGCTCGACCTCGCGCTGCGAGGCGCTGTCGAACGCCGCCGGTACCCACGCGGTGCTGCCACCCAGCCGGAACGGCTCCACGAGGACGCGGCGCAGGAGCGCCCCGTCGACCGGGGCGGGCTCGCCGTCCGCCACCGCGCCTCCCTCGCCCCGGGGCCTGCCGAAGTCGGCGACCGACGCCCGGAAGGCCGCGTGGCCCGCCTCGACGAGAGCGGCCGCGAGGTCGTCGGCGAAGGCCGACTGACCGGCACCCGCGGGGCCGTCGACGGCGACGAACGCCCGGCCCCTCGAGTAGTTGTGCAGGATCTCGGTCGCGAGAGCGCGCAGCGTGTCCTTCTTGGCGGGGGCCCAACGAGTCGTCATGCGGTCACCCTAGGCCGGGCCGCCTACAGCGGTCCGAGCGCCCGTAGGATCGTCCCGTGACCATCGCCCCCGCCGTCTCGTCGTGGTTCCGCGAGCACGGGCGCGACCTGCCCTGGCGCCGCCCGGGCTTCACCGCCTGGGGCACCCTCGTCAGCGAGGTCATGCTGCAGCAGACACCGGTCGTGCGGGTCGTCCCCCGGCTGGAGCAGTGGCTGGAGCGCTGGCCGACGCCGGCGGACCTCGCGACCTCCCCCGCCTCGGAGGCGGTGCGCGCGTGGGACCGCCTCGGGTACCCGCGCCGCGCGCTCGCCCTGCACGCCGCCTCCGTCGTCATCACCGAGCGGCACGGCGGCGTCGTGCCCGAGACCGTGCCGGAGCTGCTGGCCCTGCCGGGCGTGGGCGACTACACCGCCCGGGCCGTGGCGGTGTTCGCCTACGGCCACCGGCACCCGGTCGTCGACACGAACGTGCGCCGGGTGCTCGCGCGCGCCGTCGAGGGCCTGGCCGAGCCCTGGGCGCCGAACGCGCGCCGCGACCTGCCGGCGATGGAGTCGCAGCTCCCGACAGACGTCGCCGAGGCCCGGGTGACCAGCGCCGCGGTGATGGAGCTCGGCGCGCTCGTCTGCACCGCGCGGTCGCCGCGCTGCGACGAGTGCCCGCTGGTCGCGCAGTGCGCGTGGGTGCTGGCCGGCCGGCCGGAGCACGCCGGCCCTCCCCTGCGCCGCCAGGCCGCCTTCGCCGGGTCCGACCGCCAGGTGCGCGGGCTGGTCATGGCCGAGCTCCGGGCGAGCGACGTGCCGGTCACGGGCGACGAGGTGGCCCGCGTGTGGCCCGACGCGGAGCAGCGCGACAGAGCCCTCGCCGGCCTCCTCCGTGACGGGCTGGTCACGGGATCGGCCGACGAGGGCTGGTCGCTGCCGAGCTAGGCGGCAGGGCCAGCTCAGCGGGTCGAGCCGTCCGGCTCCACCGTGCCGTCGTCGACGGCGCCCGACTCGACGTCGGCCTCGTCGACGACGGGCACGACCTCGTCGTCGTCGAGGTCGTCGTCCTCGTCGTCGAAGTCGTCCTCGTCGCGGGGCTTGACGTAGGGGTCGGCGTCGCCGGCGTACTCGGCCGTGGCCGCGACGGTCTGGCTGTCCTGGTCGCGCTGGCGCGCCTCCTGCAGGAGGCGGTCGATGGACGCCGCGTTCTCGGGCAGGGCGTCGAGGATGAACTCGAGGCTCGGGGTCAGTCGGGCCGTGATGTTCTTGCCCACCTCGCTGCGCAGCATGCCGGTGGCGGACTTGAGGGCGGCGCCGGTGTCGCTGCGCTCCTCGTCGGTGCCGTAGACCGTGTAGAACACGGACGCGTGCTGCAGGTCGCCCGTCACCTTGACGTCGGTGATGGTGACGAACCCGAGGCGCGGGTCCTTGATGCCGCGCTCGAGCCGCCGCGCTACGATCTCGTGGATGCGGTCGGCCATCTTGCGGGCGCGCTGTGCGTCGACCATTCCTTGCTCCTTCTGCTGTTCGCCCGCAGGCGAGAGGGGTGAGGCCCCGCCCCGACCGTGGTCGTGGCGGGGCCTCTGACGATGCGTCGCCGGGCGTCAGCCCCGCGGCTTCTCGACCATCTCGATGGTCTCGATCTCGTCGCCGATCTGGATGTCGTTGAACTTGCCGAGGCCGATGCCGGCCTCGAAGTCCGTCCGCACCTCGGTGACGTCGTCCTTGAAGCGACGCAGCGAGTCGATGGCGAGGTTGTCGCCGACCACCACGCCTTCGCGGATGACACGGGCACGGGCGTTCCGCGTGATCGTTCCCGACCGCACGATGACACCGGCGATGTTGCCGACCTTCGACGAGCGGAAGATCTCGCGGATCTCGGCGACACCGGACTGCTTCTCCTCGAACTCGGGCTTGAGCATGCCCGTGAGCGAGTTCTCGATGTCCTCGAGCGCGGCGTAGATGACCGAGTAGAAGCGCACGTCGACGCCCTCTCGGGCAGCACGCTCGCGGGCCTTCGTGTCCGGTCGGACGTTGAACCCGATGATGACCGCGTTGTCGACGGTCGCCAGGTTGACGTCGCTCTCGGTGACGGCGCCCACACCGCGGTGGATGATGCGCAGCTGCACGCTGTCGTCCACCTCGATCTTGAGCAACGACTCCTCGAGCGCCTCGACGGCACCCGACACGTCGCCCTTGATGATGATGTTGAGCGCCTCGACCTTGCCCTCTTCGAGAGCACGGGTGAAGTCCTCGAGCGAGATGCGCTTGCGGGCCTTGGCCAGCGACGCGTTGCGCTCGACGGCCTCGCGCTTCTCGGCGATCTGACGGGCCGTGCGGTCCTCCTCGGTGACGAGGAAGGTGTCGCCGGCACGGGGAACGCTCGAGAGCCCCTGCACGAGCACGGGACGGCTCGGGAAGGCCTCGTCGACGGTGTCGCCGTTCTCGTCCATCATCGCGCGGACTCGGCCGTAGGCCGTTCCCGCGACGATCGCGTCGCCCACCCGCAGGGTGCCCGACTGGATGAGCACGGTCGCGACGGCGCCGCGGCCCTTGTCGAGGCGTGCCTCGATGGCGACTCCACGAGCGTCCTTGTCCGGGTTCGCCCGCAGGTCGAGACCGGCGTCGGCCGTGAGGAGGACGGCCTCGAGGAGCGCGTCGATGTTCTTGTTGTCGCGTGCGGACACGTCGACGAACATCACGTCTCCGCCGTACTCCTCGGCGACGAGGCCGTACTCGGTCAGCTGCTGACGCACCTTGGCCGGGTTCGCGCCCTCCTTGTCGATCTTGTTGACCGCGACGACGATCGGCACGTTGGCAGCCTGGGCGTGGTTCAGCGCCTCGACCGTCTGCGGCATGATCCCGTCGTCCGCCGCGACCACGAGGATCGCGATGTCGGTGACCTGCGCACCACGGGCACGCATGGCGGTGAACGCCTCGTGGCCCGGGGTGTCGATGAAGGTGATGGCGCGCTCGACGCCCTCGTGGGGCGCCCAGACCTGGTAGGCACCGATGTGCTGCGTGATGCCGCCCGCCTCGCCGGCGACGACGTTGGCGTTGCGGATGGCGTCGAGCAGTCGGGTCTTTCCGTGGTCGACGTGGCCCATGACCGTGACGACGGGCGGACGGACCTGCAGCACGGCCTCGTCCTCGTCCTCGAGCTCCTGCTCGAGGTCGATGTCGAAGCCCTCGAGCAGCTCCTTGTCCTCGTCCTCGGGAGAGACGACGAGGATGCGGTAGCCGAGCTCCTCGCCCAGGACCTGGAACGTGGCGTCGTCGAGCGACTCCGTGGCGGTCGCCATCTCTCCCAGGTGGAAGAGGACGGTCACCAGGTTGCCGGGGCTGGCGTCGATCTTGTCGGCGAAGTCGCTGATGGACGCGCCGCGACGCAGGCGGACGATCGTGCTGCCGTCGCCGCGGGGGACGCTGACGCCGCCCAGCGACGGGGCGGAGCGCATCTCGAACTCGGCCCTCTTGGTCCGCTTCGACTTGCGTGCCTTGCTCTTGCCGCCGCCGCGACCGAACGCGCCGGCCGTGCCGCCGCCGGGGCCGCGACCACGGCCACCGCCGCCGCCGCCCGCAGGGCGGGGAGCGCCGAAGCCGGGACGGAAGCCGCCGGCCGCGCCGGGAGCACCGCCGCCGGGACGCTGGAAGCCGCCGCCGGCACCGCCGGGACGACCGCCGGCACCCGCGGGGCGTTGGCCGAAGCCGTTGGGGCGGGGGCTGGCGCCGACGCCGGGACGCGGAGCGCCCGGACGAGGAGCGCCGGGACGGGGAGCCATCGGGCGCGGCCCTGCTGCTCCGCCGGGGCGGGGCATGCTGGTCGCGGCGCCGGAGCCGCCGGGACGGGGCGCGCTCGGGCGGCCCATGCCCTGGTTGCTGGCGAAGGGGTTGTTGCCGGGGCGGGGGGCGCCGGGACGGGGACCGCCGGGCTTCGGCGCGGACGCGCCGGCCTCGGCGGGAGCGTCGGACTCGGCGGGAGCCGTGCCCGACTCCTTGGCGGCCGCGGCCGCGGCACGCTCGGCCTCGGCCTTGGCCTGGCGCTCGGCGACGGTGAGCGGCGCGACGGGGGCAGGTGCCGCCTCCGTGTCGTCAGCGGCAGCCGGGGCCTCGACGGGAGCAGCGGGCTGCTCGGCGACGGGAGGCTTGGGTGCGGCAGGACGGGGCCCGCCGGGCTTCGGTGCGGAGGAGGCGGCGGGAGCCGACGCCTTCGGGCTCGCGGCAGGTGCGGCGCCGGCCTTGGGCGCGGCAGCGGCGCCGGCGAACGCCTGGCGCAGCTTGCGGGCCACGGGGGGCTCGACGCTGGAGGACGGTCCCTTGACGAACTCGCCCATCTCCTTGAGCTTCTCTAGTGCTGTCTTGCTGTCGATCCCCAGCTCGCTGGCGATCTCGTGTACGCGTGGTTTAGCCACAGTTCTCCTGTCTCGGGCCCCTTCCCGGTCAGGAGGGAGCCGTCAGTTCTGGACGGGTCTCATTTCGAGCCGCTCATTAGTTGTCCATGTGCCTGTCAGCCTGTTCTGTCGTGGCCAGTGGTCGTGGTGGAACTCGGGGTGTGCACATCGGTCTGCAGCCGCATCAGGTGGTCGCGGAGCTGCTCGGTGTCGGGCTCGGAGTCGAGGCGGAGCGCACGGCGGAAGGCCCTGCGTTTCACTGCCGACTCGAACGCGTCCATCGAAGGCGTCAACCACGCGCCCCGCCCGGGCAGCGTGGCGGTCTCGTCGACCACCAGGCGTCCGTCACGGGCGACGACCCTCACGAGTGAGGACCGTGGAGCGCGCGCTCGAGTACCGATGCACGTTCTTACGGGTACCACTCTACCCCCTCGGGTGGGCGGACGGGAGACGTCGGGGGCGAACGGCGTGGTGCACCGCCCGCCCCCGGCATCCCGACCGGTCAGTCGTCCTCGAGGATCGAATCGGGCTGGATGGGTCAGGCACAGGACCGGGCCGCCGACGCTGGCGCGTCGTCGACCCGGCGCGCGCATCGACATCCAGACCTAGTCCTCGAGGATCGAGTCGGGCTGGATGTCGATGCGCGCGCCCGTGAGCTTCGCGGCGAGACGGGCGTTCTGCCCCTCCTTGCCGATGGCGAGCGAGAGCTGGTAGTCGGGCACCAGGGCCCGGACGGCCTTCGTCGCCTGGTCGATGACGAAGGCCGACGACACCTTGGCCGGCGACAGCGCGCTGGCGACGAAGACGGGCAGGTCGCTCGAGTAGTCGACGATGTCGATCTTCTCGTCGCCCAGCTCGGTCTGGACGGCGCGGACGCGCGCGCCCATCTCGCCGATGCAGGCACCCTTGGCGTTGACGCCGGGCTCGGTCGCGCGCACCGCGATCTTGGTGCGGTGCCCGGCCTCACGGGCCAGGGAGACGATCTCGACGACGCCGCTGGCGATCTCGGGGACCTCGAGCGCGAAGAGCTTGCGGACGAGCGAGGGGTGCGTCCGCGAGACGGTGATCTGCGGCCCCTTCGTGCCCTTGCTGACGCCCGTCACATAGACGCGGATGCGCGTGCCGTGGTCGTACTTCTCGCCGGGCACCTGCTCCTCGGGGGGCAGGATGGCCTCGATCGTGCCGAGGTCGACGTGCACCATGCGGGGGTTCGGTCCCTGCTGGATGACGCCGGCGACGATGTCGCCCTCACGCCCCTTGAACTGGCCGAGGACCTTGTCGTCGCCGATGTCGCGCAGGCGCTGGTTGATCACCTGCTTGGCCGCGAAGGCGGCGATGCGGCCGAAGTCGCTGGGGCTGTCGACGGACTCGCCGACGACCTCGCCTTCTTCATCGCGCTCGATGGCGAAGACGGACACGTGCCCGGTCTTGCGGTCGAGCTCGACCCGGGCCGCCGGGACGCGGCTCTCGGGCTGGTCGGTGTGCTTGAGGTAGGCCGTGAGGATGGCCTGCTCGATGATGCCCACGAGTTCCTCGAAGGGGATCTCGCGCTCGCGTTCCATGAGACGCAGCACGCTCAGGTCGATGTCCACTGAGGGCCTCCACTGTTCAGATCTTCAGGCTGCGCGCACGGTGGCGCGCACAGCATCCCCCTACGGTACCCGAGTGCGACGGGGGCGGAGCACCGGACGCGGCCCCCGCCTCCTGCGTCCGAGGGGACACGAGGAGGCGCGGGCCGACGACGTCAGGAGGCGCGCGGAGCCGACAGGGCCGCGACGGCCTCGGCCACCGGGACGGGCGTGCGCTCGCCCGTGCGGCGGTCCCACAGCTCGACGATGCCCTCGCCGGCGGAGCGCCCGACCACGACGATCTGCGGCACGCCGAGCAGCTCGGCGTCGCCGAACTTGACCCCGGGCGAGACCTTGGGGCGGTCGTCGTAGAGCACGTCGAGGCGGTGCGCCTCGAGCTCGGCGGTGAGCGCCTCGGCGACCTCGAAGACGACCGGGTCCTTGCCCGTCGCGACGACGTGCACGTCGAACGGCGCGACGTTCGCGGGCCAGACGAGGCCCTTGGCGTCGTTGTTCGCCTCGGCGATCACCGCGAGGATGCGCGTCACGCCGATGCCGTACGAGCCCATCGTGACGGTCACCTGCTTGCCGTTCTCGTCCAGCACCTTGAGGCCGAGGGCCTCGGCGTACTTGCGGCCGAGCTGGAAGACGTGGCCGATCTCCATGCCGCGGGCGGTCTCGATCGGGCCGGAGCCGTCGGGGGCCGGGTCGCCCTCGCGGACCTGCGCGGCCTCGATGACGGCGTCGGCGACGAAGTCGCGACCGGCGACGAGACCGGAGACGTGCAGGCGGGGGGCGTTCGCACCCGTGACCCAGGCCGACCCCTCGACGACCCGCGGGTCGACGACGTAGCGGATGCCCGACTCGGACTCGCTGCCGAGCACCTGCGGCCCGAGGTAGCCCTTGACGAGCACGGGGTGCCGCGCGAAGTCGGCGTCGCCGGCGGCCTCGACCTCGGCCGGGGCGAAGGCGACCTCGAGGCGCTTCATGTCGACGTCGCGGTCGCCGGGGAGCCCGACGACGACGACCTCGCGGGTGCCGTCCAGGTGGGTCAGGGCGACGACGACGTTCTTCAGGGTGTCGCCGGCGGTCCACGGACGGCCGTCGTCGCGCGGGTGCGAGTCGTTCAGCTGCTCGACGAGCCCGGCGATGGTCGGGGTGTCGGCGGGCTCGAGGGCGACGGGCTCGGCGAGCCCCTCGAGGGGGATCGACTCGGGCACGATCGTGGTGAAGGCCTCGACGTTCGCGGCGTAGCCGCCGGCCGTCCGGACGAAGGTGTCCTCGCCGACCTCGGTGGGGTGCAGGAACTCCTCGGAGCGCGAGCCGCCCATCGCACCGGCGTCGGCCTGGACGATGACGTACTCGAGGCCGAGACGCGTGAAGATGCGCTCGTAGGCGTCGCGCTGCAGCTGGTAGCTGGCCTCGAGCCCGGCGTCGCTCGCGTCGAACGAGTAGGCGTCCTTCATCGTGAACTCGCGGCCGCGCAGGAGGCCGGCACGGGGCCGTGCCTCGTCGCGGTACTTGTCCTGGATCTGGAACAGCGTCAGCGGGAGGTCCTTGTACGACGAGTACAGGTCCTTCACGAGGAGCGTGAAGGCCTCCTCGTGCGTGGGGGCGAGCAGGTAGTCGGCGTCCTTGCGGTCCTTGAGGCGGAACATGCCGTCGCCGTACTCGGTCCAGCGACCGGTCGCCTCGTAGGGCTCGCGCGGCAGAAGGGCCGGGAAGTGCACCTCCTGCGCGCCCGCGGCGGTCATCTCCTCGCGGACGACGGCCTCGATCTTGGCCTTGACCCGGAGGCCCAGGGGCAGCCAGGCGAACACGCCGGGCGCCTGGCGGCGGATGTAGCCGGCCCGCACGAGGAGGCGGTGGCTGGTCACCTCCGCGTCGGAGGGATCTTCACGGAGGGTGCGGACGAAGAGCTGGGAGAGGCGCGTGGACACCCGCCCAGCATAGGGGCGTGCCCGGAGGAGCCGAGGCCGGATGCCCCGAGGCTCGACCCGGTCACGGTCACCAGGGCTTGCCGTCGTACTCCCCCGGCGCCTGCTCGTAGTACCGCTCCCGGTCGGTGTCCTGCTGGCGCTCCTGCTGGCTCTCGTCGCCCTGCTGCTGCAGCTGGTCGAGCGGGTCGGTGCCGCCCGCGCCGGCGTCGCCCTCGTCCTCGCCGCCGCCCTGCCCGGGATCCGAGCCGTCGCCTCCCGAGGGGTCGCCCTGGTCGCCGCCCTCGGCCTGCTGCTGCTTGTCGCCCAGCCTGCCCTGGGCGTCGTCGAGGGGCTGCGACGTGTCGGGCTGCTGCGGGTCGTCCGGGGGCTGGAAGCAGCCCTCCGGAGCCTCGGCGATCGTCGACTGCCCCAGCTCGTAGAGCTGCTCGGCGTCGGCGTAGCGCAGCTCGAGCAGCGCGGCGTCGCCCTGGGCCTCGATGACGAGCACGAGGTCAGTGCGGATGACGCACGAGACCGTCTCGTCCCCCTCGGGCGCGAGGTCGAGGGCGGTGACGAGCTCCTGCCGCGCGACGTCGAGCACCCCGACCCTCGCCCACGCCGTGCCGCGGTCGAAGTGGTGCACCCACGGCTCGACGACGTTGGCGACGCCGAGGGGCGCGGTCAGGGAGGCGGCGCGCTCGTAGGCCCGGCCGTCGTAGGCGTGCTGCGTCAGGCCCGCGAAGAGCGGGAGGCTGAGCAGCTTCAGGGCCACGAGCAGCACGACGAGCACGACCGGGGCCGACCAGAGGAACATCCGGCGTCGGAGCCGGCGACGGTACTGGTCGAGGCTCGGCTCCGCGGCGGTCGCCCGGTCGCGGTCGTCGACGGGCGGCGGGGCGTGGGTGTCGGTCACGACGACGTCCTCCCGGGTGCACGGTCGGCCCGGGGCCGGACGCGGATCTCGGCGAGGGCGCGGGCGACGACGGCCATCTCGACCAGGGCGAGCAGGAACAGCGGGACGGCGGCGATCCAGTACAGGTCGACGACGGCCTCGGCACGGCCCTCGTCCGAGGCGACCGCCCCGTCGCGCGCGTCGGCGACGACGGCCCCGACGCCCGTGTCGGCCTCCCGGTGCACGTAGTCGACGCCGAGCTGGGAGGCGATCGTGCGGAGGGCGTCCTCGTCGATCACCGAGAGGGCGTCCGGCTCGCCCGGCTGCGTCCTGTCCTTGATGTACTCGGTGCTGCTGTAGGCGTCGCCGTACCCGTCGAAGACCTTCATGCGCCCACCCGCGGCCGTGCCGTAGCCGAGCACCGCTCCCCCGTCGACGTCCGCCGCGGCCGCCGCGAACGAGCCGGGCGCCTCGTCGGCCGTCTGTTCTCCGTCGCCCAGGTAGTAGACGACGTTCGCCCTCTCGGGGTCGGCCTCGCGCGCCTCCTGCAGCCGCTCGGCCAGGAGGTCGGAGGCCTCGGTGATGCTGCTGCCGCTGGAGTAGTAGGTGATCTCCTGGTTCATCACGGAGGCCGCGGTCACGACTGCCGCCGCGTCGTCGGTGAGCGGGGTGCGGAGCACGGCGGTGCTGTCGAAGGAGATGAGCGAGAAGCGGGCGCCGGCCAGCTCGCTCGCGATCGCGTCGACGTCGCTCCGGACGCCCTCGAGCCGCGGGCGGTCGCCGTCCCAGTCCTCCGCCGCGATGCTCGAGGTGGTGTCGACGACGAAGAACACGTTGAGCGCCGCCGTCGACACCTGGGCGCTGCCGCCGGGCACGCCGGGACGCACGGCGACGACGAGCAGCAGCGCCACGACCACGAGACGGCGGACCCAGCTGCGCAGGAGGCGGCGGTCGCCCCGCTCGGCGACGACCCGCCACCCGACGAAGCCCAGCAGCGCGACGCCGAGGACGGCGAGCAGCCACCACGGGAGCACGGGCTGAAGCACGATCGCGGCGGGCAGCGCCGCCGTCGCCGCGATCACAGCCGTACCCGCCAGAGCAGGACGAACGAGGCCGCCGCGAGCAGGAGCGCGACGATGACGGCGGCCTGCGGGGCGTCGGTCGTGACGAGGCGGCGCGTCCCGGTGAAGAGGCCCGCCTCCTGGTCGTCGACCTGCTGCACGATCTCGGCCACGGTGGTCGCGCCGTCGAGCGCGTAGTAGGCGCCGCCGGTCGACTCGACGACGGTGCGCAGCTCGCCGGCGACCTCGTCCGCCACGGCGTCGTCGGAGTAGTCCGCGGGGTTCAGCGCGTAGACCCGGATGCCGCGGTCGGTCGCGAGCTGCCCCGCCTCGTCGAGCGTCAGCAGGGCCGCGCCGTTCACGTAGTTGTCGGTCGCGAGCACGATCGACTTCGGCCGGGTGCTCTCGCTGCCCCCGTCGAAGCTGAGGGCGCAGGAGGCGAGGCCGTCGCCGATCAGGGAGGCGCCCTGCCCGAGGTCGGTGCCCGTCCAGTACCGCGTGCCGTCCTCGCCCGCACTGTCGAAGGAGTCGCGGTACTGGCTCAGCTGCTCGGCGACGAAGTCGTAGTCGTCGGTCAGGGGGAACGCCTGCACGGACGAGCTGTCGAAGAGGGTCAGCCCGATCCGCTCGCCGTCGAGGCCCGACGCGAGCTCGGCGAAGGTCGACACGATCTGGGAGTCGACCTCGGTCATCGACCCCGAGACGTCGAGGCAGAGCACGATGTCGCGCTTGTAGGACGGCGGCTCGACGACCTGGACCGTGCCCGGCCGGGCGATGAGCAGGGCGCCGAGGCCGGTGAGGGCGATCACGAGGACGAGGGCGCCCACGAGCGCCGCACGGTAGCGCGCCACGATCCGGCGGTACACCGGCAGCTCGGTCAGGCGCTCGCTGTGGGCGACGGGGGTGCCGGCGCGGCGCAGTCGTGCGCGCTCGCGGCGTCGCAGGACGAGCCAGAGCCAGGCGCCGAGCCCGGCGACGACGAGGGCGGCCAGCAGGGCCCACCACCAGATCAGGACCACGAGCGCACCACCTCGCGCGCGGTCTCGGCGGCCCGGTCGGGGTCGCCCGGGTGCTGCTGGGCGAAGGCCGGCGGGTACCACTGCTCGACCGCGTCGGCCACGCGGGGCAGGTCGGCCTCGCGCAGGTCGGCGAGGGTCATCACGTGCGTGTCGGCGCCCGCCGTCTCGTGGACGAAGAACCGGAGGAGGAGGCTGAGCCGGCTGTGCACCGCCCGCTCGCCGAGACGGCCGTCGCGGGAGGCGGCCTGGACCTCGTCGATCAGGCCGAGATAGCGGAGCCGGACCGAGGGCAGGTCGACGACCGCGGCCGCTGCCGCCCGGCGGGCCGATGGGGGCAGCCGCCGCGCCGAGAAACGCAGCACGAAGACGATCCACGCCGCGACGAGGCCCAGGAGGACGAGCCCGAGCACCAGCCACAGGACCCAGAGCGGGTACTGGTACGGCCCGAAGAAGCCCCTGTCGTCAAGCACGGCGGTGCTTCTCCATCAGGGTGAAGAGCCCGGGCACCACGGCCGCCTGGCTCGACAGCCTCTCGCTGCTGATGCCGAGGGCCTGCAGCTGCCGCCCGGCGTCGTCCGCGCGCCGCTCGGACGACTCGTCGAAGGCGCGGCGCAGTGCCGCGTTCTCACGCAGGTACGCCGGGAGGGCCGTGACCTCCTGCACGTCGTAGACGTCCCCGGCGTGGCCGGACCGCGTCATGAGGTCGGCGTCGCCGACCGTGACCCAGACGATCTCGTGCTGGGCGCGCAGCCGTCGGAGGAGCCGCACCAGCTCGGCGTCGACGACGACGTCGTCGGTCACCACGACGAGGATCGACCGGCGGCGGACGCCGCGGGCGACCCAGTCGAGGACGCCCCGGAGGTCGCTGCGGGGCGCGTCGAGCGAGACGCGACGGTCGACCTGGCGGAGGAGGCGCTCGAGATGGGCCTCCGTCGCGCCGGCGGGGAGGGCGACGGTGCCGCCCTCGTCGCCGGCGACGAGCGAGACGACGTCGCCGTGACGGGACGCGATGTAGCCCAGGGCGCCGGCCGCCATGATCGCTATCTCTTTCTTGGTCTCGCCGCTGGCGGCCGTCGCGGCCATGTTGCGACCGGTGTCGACGACGAGGACCAGCGACCGCCTCCGGCTGGCGACGTAGCGCTTGACCAGCGGCTCGCCGTGACGCGCGGTGGCCTTCCAGTCGATGTCCTTCACCTCGTCGCCCGGCACGTAGGCCCGGAGGTCGTCGAAGTCGTGGCTGCGGCCGTGGTGGACCGACGCCCAGCCGCCCTCGAGCAGGTCGAGGGTGCGGCGGTGCGCGAACAGGGACATCTTCGTGCGCACCCGGAGGAGGAGGCTCGCCACGGTCGTCAGGGAGTCTGCACGGAGGCGAAGACGGCGTCGATGATCGTCTCGGGGGCCACGTCGTCGGCCGTGGCCTCGTAGCCGAGGATGACGCGGTGCCGCAGCACGCCGTGCCGCAGGTGCTTCACGTCTTCCGGGATGACGTAGTCGCGGCCGTGCAGCAGGGCCAGGGCACGCGCGGCCTGCATGAACGCGATGCTGGCACGCGGGCTCGCGCCGAACTGGACGTAGTCGGCGAGGCTGGCGGGGATGTACTGCTGCGGGTGGCGTGTGACGTAGATCAGCTGGACGATGTAGTTGACGATCGAGGCGTCGACGTACACGCGCTTGGCGAGTTCCTGCAGCCACACGACGTCCTCGAGCGACACGCCGGTCGGCGCATCGACCTGCTGCTCGTCGTAGACGCCGGCCTCGATGCGCCGGATGACCTCGGCCTCCTCGGCGGGCGACGGGTAGTCGAGCACCTCTTTCAGGAGGAACCGGTCGAGCTGCGCCTCGGGCAGCTGGTACGTGCCCTCTTGCTCGATCGGGTTCTGCGTGGCCAGCACGAGGAACGGCCGGGGCAGCAGGTAGACGGTGCCGCCGATGCTCGTCTGCCTCTCTTGCATGGCCTCGAGCATCGCGCTCTGGGTCTTCGCGCTCGAGCGGTTGATCTCGTCGAGCAGCACGAAGTTCGAGTGCACGGGGCCGAGCTGCGTCACGAAGGTCGACTTCTGCGCGTCGTAGATCTGGGTGCCGGTGATGTCGCTCGGCAGCAGGTCGGGCGTGCACTGGATGCGCGTGAAGCTCGCCTCGACGGACTGCGCGAGCGTCGCCGCCGCGGTCGTCTTGGCCAGCCCGGGGACGCTCTCGAGCAGCACGTGCCCGCCCGTGATCAGCGCGATCAGCAGGGTGTCGCGGAGGCCGGTCTGGCCCACCACCTTGCGCGAGAACGCGTGCGACACGGCACCGACGACACCGGCGGCACGCTCGAGGTCGGCGGGGCTGACAGGGGTGCCGACCGCGGCGGGAGGCGGGGGCGTCGTCGAGGTGTCGGTCACCCGGCCCACTGTAACCGAGGCGTCCGACGTCACCGCCGGAGCGCCCTCCTCGCGAGGTGGTTGCCCAGGAACTGGACGAGCTGCACCAGCACGATGATGAGCAGCACCGCGCCCCACGTGACCACGGGGTCGAACTGCCGGTAGCCGTAGAGCAGGGCGAACGCGCCGAGTCCCCCGCCGCCGACGTAGCCCGCGACCGCCGACATGTCGACGAGCGCGACGAAGATGAACGTGTAGCCGAGGATCAGCGGGCCGAGCGCCTCGGGCAGCACGATGCTGCCGATGATCCGGAACGGCCCTGCACCGGCCGCCCTGGCCGCCTCCACGACTCCCGGCTGCACCGTGAGCAGGTTCTGCTCGACGATCCGCGAGATCGCGAACGAGGCCGCCAGGGAGAGCGTGAAGATGATGGCCGTGTTGCCGACGCCCGTGCCCACGACGGCCCGGGCCAGGGGCTGGGCCGCCGCGAGGAAGATGATGAACGGGATCGGCCGGAACACGTTGACGACCACGTTGAGGACGCCGAAGACGACGCGGTTCGCGAAGAGGGCGCCCTCGCGGGTGAGGTAGAGGGCGAGCCCGAGGAGGAGCCCGCCGAGCCCGCCGAAGAGCAGGGTCAGGGCGACGATGTAGACGGTCTCGTAGGCCGCCTTCCAGAGCTGGGGCTGCAGGTCGATCAGGGAGTCCATGGTCAGCGTGCCTCCGCGTCGTGGGCCGGCCGGTCGGGCGCGGCCTCGGTCGTGGGCGGGGCCGGGAGCTCGGTCGCGGCGACCCCGAGCTCGGCGACGGCGGCCGAGACGTCGCCGTCGCCGCCCGTCAGGGCCAGGGTCAGGGTGCCGAAGGTGCGCCCGCCGATCTCGTCGATGCCGCCGAAGACGATCTCGAAGCGGACGCCGTGGCGGGCGAGCACGCCGAAGACCTGCTGCTGGTCGACGCCGCCCTCGGAGACGCGCACCGTCACGAGGCGGCCCTCGTGGCGTCGCCGGAGAGCCGCGAGGTCGTCGCCCTGCGGCGACCCGGCGACGACGGTGGAGACGAAGCGCCGTGTGGACGCCTCGCGCGGGGCCGAGAAGACCTCGAAGGTGCGTCCGATCTCGACGACCCGACCACGGTCCATCACGGCGACGCGGTCGGCGATCGACTTGATGACGTCCATCTCGTGCGTGATGACGACGATGGTGATGCCCAGCTCGGCGTTGACCCGCCGGAGCAGGGCCAGCACCTCCTGCGTGGTCTCGGGGTCGAGCGCGCTCGTCGCCTCGTCGGCGAGCAGCACGCCCGGCGACGTCGCGAGGGCGCGGGCGATCCCGACGCGCTGCTTCTGGCCGCCCGACAGCTGGTCGGGACGCGCGTGGGCTTTGTCGGCCAGCCCGACGAAGTGCAGCAGCTCGCTGATCCGCCGCTGGTGGTCGGCCTTCGGCACGCCGGCCGCCTTGAGCGGGAACTCGACGTTGCCCCAGACCGTCTTCGACGAGAACAGGTTGAACTGCTGGAAGATCATGCCGATGCCGGCGCGCACCCCGCGGAGCTCGCGCTCGCGCAGCCCGGTCACGGGACGGCCGTCGATCTCGATCCGGCCGCTCGTGGTCGGCTCGAGCGCGTTGATCAGGCGCACCAGCGTGCTCTTGCCGGCGCCGGAGTAGCCGATGATCCCGAAGATCTCGCCGTCGGCGATCTCGAGGCTGACACCGTCGACGGCCGTCAGCGGTGCGGCGCCCTTCTCGCGGGGCGGGTAGGTCTTGACGACGTCGGTCAGGGTGATGGCGGGCATGGTCTCCTCGTCACGGTCGGAAGGGCCCGACCCGCACGCCGTCGTGGCGAGCGGGTCGGGCCCGGGCGGGGGCAGGCGGCGTCAGCCGTTCTGCTCCACGAGCTCCTTCGTCTGCTCGAGCGACTCGCGCAGGTCGGCGACGGGCACCTTCGTGGTGAGGGCCGTGCCGCCCGAGTTCTCGACGACGCCGTCGGTGACGGCCTTCGTGTCCTGGTAGATCTGGACGAGCTTCTGGTACGTCTCGTTGTCCGCGTCGCCCTCACGCGCGGCGAAGACGTTCACGTAGGGCAGCGACGCAGGGTCGGAGGGGTCGTCCTGGGCGATGATCGTGTCGGGCGAGAGCCCCGCCTTGGTGGCGTACTCGTTGTTGATGATCGCGCCGTCGAAGTCCGGCAGCGACGTCGCGGCGAGGTCGGCGGCGACGGGCGAGACCGTGACCGTCGAGGCCTCGGTGTCGATGTCGTCGAGGCCGGAGAAGATGTCGCCGCCGTCCTTCAGCTCGATCAGGCCGTTCGACTGCAGCACGAGCAGCGAGCGGGCGAGGTTGCTCGCGTCGTCGGGCACCGCGACGGTGTCGCCCTTGCTGAACTGGTCGAGCGAGGTGTGCTCCTGCGAGTACAGGGGCAGGGGGTAGATCGCCGTGGAGCCGATCGGCACGAGGTCGGCGTCGGCCGACACGTCGTACTGGGCCAGGTAGACGATGTGCTGGAACTGGTTCAGGTCGAGCTCGTCCTCGGTCAGCGCCGGGTTCGGCTGCTCGTAGTTGGCGAAGTCGACGATCTCGACGTCGATGCCCTCGTCGGCGGCGGCCTGCGTGAAGGTGGCCCAGTACGGGTCGCTCGCGCCGACGACCCCGATGCGCACGGCGTCGCCGCCCCGGTTCGCGACGGCGATGCCGACGCCCACGGCGGCGAGCACGACGACGACCGCCACGACGATCGCGATCAGCCGACCGCGCTTCCTCTTGGGGGCCTCGATCAGGGGTGTTGCCTCGGACATGACGTTCCTCTCAGACGGTGCGACGCACGTCGCCGGCTGCTGCTGCCGGCACCACGACCGTGCGTCCCTCCATCGTGACCGGCGGGGCGGGCCGGGTCACAATCGGCGCGTCACACGGCGACACACCCGCTCCGCGAGCGGGCACGGGAACGAGCGCGGCGACGGTGCGGGAGGCCGCGGGACCCGGAGCGTCGGCGCGGCACGTCAGAGGCGGCGGGCAGGCTGCGACGCGGAGGAGGCGCGGTGCGGCCCGAGCCTGCACCGCGCCTCCTCGGGGCCGTCGGGTCGGTGACCGACCCGCGATCAGCCTCAGACCGTGAGGACCTGGGGCGAGCCGACCTCGCCCGGGGGCATCTCGGCCGCGAGGCGGTTGGCCTCGTCGATCAGCGTCTGGACGATCTCGGACTCGGGCACGGTCTTGATGACCTCGCCCTTGACGAAGATCTGGCCCTTGCCGTTGCCCGACGCGACGCCGAGGTCGGCCTCGCGGGCCTCGCCCGGCCCGTTCACGACGCAGCCCATGACCGCGACGCGGAGCGGGACCGTCATGCCCTCGAGGCCGTCGGTGACGTCGTTCGCGAGCTTGTACACGTCGACCTGCGCACGACCGCAGCTGGGGCAGCTGACGATCTCGAGCTTGCGCTCGCGCAGGTTCAGCGACTGGAGGATCTGCAGGCCGACCTTGACCTCCTGCGCGGGAGGCGCGCTGAGGCTCACGCGGATGGTGTCGCCGATGCCCTCGCCGAGCAGGATGCCGAAGGCCGTGGCCGACTTGATGGTGCCCTGGAACTCGGGGCCAGCCTCGGTCACGCCGAGGTGCAGGGGCCAGTCGCCACGCTCGGCGAGCTGCCGGTACGCCTTGACCATGATGACCGGGTCGTTGTGCTTGACCGAGATCTTGAAGTCGTGGAAGTCGTGCTCCTCGAAGAGGGAGGCCTCCCACACCGCGGACTCGACGAGCGCCTCCGGCGTCGCCTTGCCGTACTTCTGCAGGATGCTGGGCTCGAGCGACCCGGCGTTCACGCCGATGCGGATGGAGACGCCGGCGGCCTTGGCCGCGGCGGCGATCTTGCCGACCTGGTCGTCGAACTTGCGGATGTTGCCGGGGTTGACGCGCACCGCGGCGCAGCCGGCGTCGATCGCCTGGAACACGTAGTTCGGCTGGAAGTGGATGTCGGCGATCACCGGGATCTGGCTCTTCTTCGCGATGATCGGCAGCGTCTCCGCGTCGTCTCGAGTGGGCACGGCGACGCGCACGATGTCGCAGCCCGAGGCGGTGAGCTCGGCGATCTGCTGGAGGGTCGCGTTGATGTTCGTGGTGGGCGTGGTGGTCATCGACTGGACGCTGACGGGAGCGTCGCCTCCGACGAGGACCTTGCCCACCTTGATCTGCCGCGACTTGCGTCGCGGGGCAAGGGTTTCGGGGACCTTCGGCATTCCGAGATTGACTGCAGGCACGTCGTCGATCGTAGACCCGTGCGCTGGGCGCGCGATGTCGGAGGCGAGGACGCCCAGCGGGCCAGCAGGTCAGGACGTCCGCGGGCCGGCTGCCGAACGGGTCAGCGGATCAGCGAGATCGGGTTCACGATGTCGGCGTAGGCGAGCAGCAGCCCCATGCCGCCGAGGACGATCACGACCGCGAACGTGAGCGGGATGACCTTCGCCGTGTCGACGGGCCCCGGGTCGGGGCGGCGGAACAGCTTGGCGAAGCCACGACGGATCGCCTCGATCAGCGCGCCCGCGACGTGGCCGCCGTCGAGCGGCATCAGCGGCACGAGGTTAAAGACGAACAGGGCGACGTTGAGGCTGGCGAGCAGGCTCACGAGGAACGCGGCCCGGTCGATGAACGGCACGGTGTCGAGGCTGACCACCTCGCCCGCCATCCGGCCGACCCCGACGACGCTGACGGGGCCGTTCGCGTCGCGCTCTCCCCCGCCGAACGCAGCCTGGGCGACGGCGACCATGCGCTGCGGCAGGTGCACGATGACGTTCGCGACGTGTCCGATGTTCGTGCCGACGGTCGGCAGCACGGCCGTGACCGGCTGCTGCACCGTCACCGTCGCGAAGCCGATGCCGACGAAGCCCACTTCCTGGGTGACCGGGGCGCCGTCGTCGCCCACGACGGGCACGCCCGCCGAGTCGATCACCTGGCGTGCGGAGAGCGCCGGGGTGACCTCGAGCGTCTGCTCGCTCCCGTCCCGCTCGACCACGACGCTGAGGGTCTGGTCGGGAGCCGCTCGGAACGCGCTCGTCACCTGGTCGCCGTCCGCCATCGCCACGCCGTCGATCGACACGATGCGGTCGCCGTTCTGCATGCCGGCCGCGAACGCGGGCGCCGCCGTGGCGTCGGCCGGGCACTCGGTCTCGGTCGACCCGGCAGGCAGCACGCACTGGTTGACGAGGCCGACGGTGGTGCTCGACTGCGCCGTGCCGAAGCCGCACAGCAGGATGGTGAAGAGCACGATCGCGATGAGCAGGTTCATCGTCGGCCCGCCGAGCATGATGATGACCCGCTTGTAGACGGGCAGCCGGTAGAAGGTGCGGTGCTCGTCGCCCTGGTCGATCGTGTCGGCGCTGGCGGTGCGCGCGTCCTGCACGAGGGTCTGGAAGAAGCCCGTGCTCGCCGTCCGGCCCTTCTGGCCTTCGCGCGCCGGCGGGTACATGCCCGACATCGAGATGTAGCCGCCGAGCGGCAGCGCCTTGACGCCGTACTCGGTCTCGCCCCGGCGGCGGGAGAAGATCGTCGGCCCGAAGCCGATCATGTACTGCCCGACCTTGACGCCGAACGCCTTGGCCGGCACGAGGTGCCCGATCTCGTGCAGCGCGATCGAGACGGCGAGCCCGATGACGATCACGACGATGCCGAGCAGGTAGAGCAGGACGGTTTCCACCGGGCAAGGGTAGCCGTCCGAGACGGGGAGCCGGCCCCGCACCGGCCATGGCGACGCTGTGAGGGGTCAGGGCCCGCGCCTCCTCGGCCCGGCCTCGTGCCCGAGGCACTGACGGGGGACGGCGGGACGGCGGCCGCTAGCGGCGGGCGAGCAGCGCGTCGGCCGCCTCGCGGGCCCAGCGCTCGGCCTCCAGCACCCCCTCGAGGGTGCTCGACCCCGCCGTGTGCCGGTCGACGACCTCGCGCACCGTGTCGAGGATGCCCAGGTAGCCGACCCTGCCGTCGTGGAACGCGTGGACGGCCTGCTCGTTCGCCGCGTTGAACACCGCGGGCCAGGTCGCGCCCGCCCGGCCGACCTGCTTCGCCAGCAGCACGGACGGGAACGCCTCGTCGTCGAGCGGCTCGAAGGTCCAGGTGGAGGCGGTGGTCCAGTCGAGGGGCACGCCGACGCCAGGCACGCGGTCGGGCCAGGCCATGCCGAGCGAGATCGGCAGTCGCATGTCGGGCGGCGACGCCTGGGCGATCGTGGACCCGTCGACGAACTCGACCATCGAGTGCACGATCGACTGCGGGTGGACCGTCACGTCGATGTGGTCGTAGTCGACGTCGAAGAGCAGGTGGGCCTCGATCACCTCGAGCCCCTTGTTGACGAGCGTCGACGAGTTCGTCGTGACGACGCGGCCCATGTCCCACGTGGGGTGCGCGAGGGCCTCGGCGGGGGTGACGTCGGCGAGGGAGGCGCGCGTCCGGCCGCGGAAGGGCCCGCCGGAGGCGGTGAGCACGAGACGACGGACCTCGCCGCGGTCGCCGGAGCGGAGCGCCTGCGCGATGGCGGAGTGCTCGGAGTCGACCGGCACGATCTGCCCCGGCGCCGCGCGCTCGCGCACGAGGTCGCCGCCGACGATCAGGCTCTCCTTGTTGGCCAGCGCCAGCGTGGCGCCGGAGTCGAGCACGGCGAGCGTGGGTGCGAGGCCCACGCTGCCCGTGATCCCGTTGACGACGACGTCGGCCTCGACGTCGCGGACGAGCGCCACCGACTCGTCGGTGCCGAGCGCGGTGTGCTCGACGCCGAAGCGTGCGGCCTGCTCGGCCAGCAGGGCGGCGTTCGAGCCGGCCGACAGCCCGACGACGGTGAACAGGTCGGGGTGGGCAGCGACCACGTCGAGCGCCTGCACGCCGATGGAGCCGGTGGAGCCGAGGAGGATGACGCGACGCATGCGGTCAGCCTAGGGGCGCGCCCGGCCCGGTGCGGAGGCGGCGCTCAGGCCACGGCGAGGACGTCGATGACGAAGACGAGCGTGTCGCCGCCCTCGATGCCCGCGCTCGGCTGTCCGCCGTCGCCGTAGCCCTCGGCGGGCGGGACGACGACGAGCACCTGCGAGCCGACGGTCTGGCCGATCATCGCCGCGGCGAAGCCCGGGACGACCTGCGCGGTCGAGAACGGGGTCGGGGTGCCCTTGCCCCAGCTCTCGTCGAAGACCTTGCCGTCGCGCCAGTTGACCCCCTGGTACTGGACCGTCACGTTGGCGGGGTCGGGGACGACCTCGCCGTCGCCCTTCTTGAGCACCTCGACCTGCAGCTCGGCCGGCGGGTCGGCGTCGGGGATCGTCACGGTCGGACGGCCGTCGTCGGCGAGCGCCACCTCGGGGAAGCCCGGCTGCGCGGGCTGGTCGACGCCGGTCGCGCGCGTCGGCACGATCGAGAACGTGTCGACGACGATCACGGCCGCCGCGTTCGGCGGCGCGGTGCCCGTCTGGGCAGGCTGCATGTCGGCGGCGCTGGCGACCGTGACCGAGCGCGAGCCGGCCTGGTTGCAGAGCAGCGCGGCCTCGAGCCCGGGCACGTAGTAGTCGGCGCTGATGGTGAGCTGCTCGCCGCTGCCGCGCTCGTAGCCGGCGGAGCTCAGCTCGGCGCCGGTCGTCGCGTCGAAGACCGTCACGGCCACCTGGACGACGTCGCCGGACTTCGTCTCCGGCCCGGTGCCCTGCGAGACCACGGCCCGCTGGCTCGTCGCCGCGCCCAGGGGGCCGGAGAGCGCGATGGTCGGCTTCTGACCCACCTCGCCCGACACCTCGACCGAGTCCGCCTCGGCGCCGCCGCCGAGGCAGGCGGTCGCGGCAGGGCTCGCACCGGGTGTCGTGGCGGACGGCTCAGGCGCCGCGTCGTCCGTGCAGCCGACCAGGGCGACCGCGAGGAGCGGCACCCCGACCAGGCCGAGGAGGCGCGCGCGGCGACCGATGACGGTCACGGTCAGTTCGCGGCCAGGATGTCGATCACGAAGACGAGCGTGTCGTCGCCCGCGATGCCGGCCTGCGGAGCGCCCGCCTCGCCGTAGCCCTCGGCCGGCGGGATGACGACGACGGTCTGCGAGCCGACGGTCTGGCCGACGATGCCCGCGGCGAAGCCCGGGATGACCTGGCCGGTGCCGAACGTGGTCGGCTCGCCGCGCTTCCAGCTCTCGTCGAAGACCGTGCCGTCCTTCCAGAGCGAGCCCTGGTACTGGACGGTGACCTGGGCGCCGTCCTCGACGACGGGGCCGTCGCCCTTGATCAGCGTCTCGACCTGGAGCTCGGTCGGCGCCTCCGTGCCGGGCAGGGTGACGGTCGGGCGGCCGTCGGAGTCGAGCTCGACCGTCGGGAAGCCGGCCTGCGGCTCCTGCGCCTCGCCGCTGGCACGCGTGGGCACGTCGGAGGGGGCGCTCGACGACGAGGACGGGGCGGAGGTCGCGGTGTCGCCCGTGCTGGCCTCGGAGGCACAGGACGCGAGGCCCAGCACGAGGACGGGGACGGCGAGCAGGGAGAGGGAGCGGCGCATGGGAGTCTCTCGATCGAGGGGCGGGGACGGCGCGGAGCCGGGACGGCGCGGAGCCGCCCGGGTCGCGAGGCGCCGGGTCAGGTCATTCTGCCCCACGCCGCCGCAGGGCCTGCTGAACGGCCGAGGCACGTCGACCCCGATCAGGAGGCGGCGGCCACCAGGGTCGTGGGCTCGTGGCCGACGGGGAACGCGACCGACGCGGCGATGAAGCACTTGCGGGCGGCCTCGGCGTGCAGCGTGCTCGCGAGCTCGACCATCGACGCGTCGGCCACGGTGACGACGGGCCGCAGGGTGGCCGACGTGAAGCGGCCTCCCCCGTCGGCGGTCTGCGTCATGGAGCCCTCGGCCGAGTCGCGGTAGGCGACCACGACCACGCCCGCGGACGCGGCGACGTGCAGGTAGCTGAGGAGGTGGCACTCGGCCAGGGCGGCGAGGAGCAGCTCCTCTGGGTTCCAGCGATCGGCGTCGCCGTGGAACGTGCGGTCGGCCGACCCCTGGATGTCGTGCAGCTTGCCGGCGACGGAGACGGTGGCGTCGCGACCGTAGCTGCGGTACGACGTCGTGCCGACTCCCCGGTCTCCCGTCCAGGCGAGGTCGACGGCGTAGTGGTGGTCGAGCACGGGATCCTCCTCGGCGGGGCGTCGATACACTCCCCATCATGACCCACCTGAGCGCCTCCGCCGGCGACCCGCGCCGTCCCCTCACCGCCGACGGGAGCGTCGAGCTCGCCGTCCTCGTCCGTTCGGGCCTCGAGGAGAGCCGCCACCTCGGCGCCGCGGTCGTCGTCGGGCCGGACGGGGCCGTGCTCCGCTCGGTCGGCGACGTCGGGGCCTCGATCTACCCCCGCTCCTGCCTCAAGCCGCTGCAGGCGCTCACCGTGCTGCGCGCCGGCGTCGACCTCCAGGGGCCGCAGGCGGTGCTCTCGACCGCCAGCCACGCGGGCACCCCCGCCCACCTCGAGGTCGTCGAGGCGATGCTCGCCCGCGGCGACCACGACGAGCACGACCTGCTCTGCCCCGCCGACTGGCCCGGCGACCGCCGCAGCGCCCGCCTGCTCGACGAGCCCCGTCGCGCGGCCATGAACTGCTCGGGCAAGCACGCCGCTTTCCTCCTCGCCTGCGACCAGCGGGGCTGGGACACGGCCACCTACACCGCCATCGACCACCCCCTCCAGGCCGCCGTGCGGGAGACCGTCGCCGAGTTCACCGGCGAGGTCGTGGACCACGCCGGGACCGACGGCTGCGGCGCTCCCGTGTTCGCCACGACCGTCACGGGCCTCGCCCGGGCCGTCGGCCGGGTGGCCGGGTCGGCGGGCGACGTCCGCGACGACCGAGACCCCGACGCCGCGCACCTCGTCCGCTCGGTGCTCGCCGACGCCTGGGCCATCGACGGCCCGGGACGGGACAACACGGTCACGATCGACGAGCTCGGCGTGTTCGCCAAGCTCGGGGCCGAGGGCGTCATGGTGATGGGGACCACCGGCGGCGTCGGGGTCGCCGTCAAGGTGCTCGACGGGAACGTCCGCGCGGGGACCCTCGTCGCTCTGCACCTCCTGGTGGAGCAGGGCGTCGTGGAGCAGGCTGCCGCCGACCGTGTCACCTCCACGACCCTGGAGAAGGTGCTCGGCGGGGGCGTCCCCGTCGGCTCGCTCCGGCTCAGCGGGGCGCTCACGGCCGCTGGGGCGTGACGCGCTGACGGCTCCGTCCGTCGAGGGCGTCAGGGGCATCGGGGGCGTCGGCGGCGTCGGGGGCGTCGAGCACCGACGTCCACGCCGGAGTGACGGGCACCGAGCAGGCCGTGCCGTCGCGTCGGACGACGGCCACGGCTCCGTGGCGCGAGATCTCGACGACGCAGGCGGCGGACGGGCCGGAGCCACCGCCTCCTCCGACCTGCCCTGACAGGGCCTCGGCCTCGGTCTCGGCAGCTCCGATCTCGCCGTCGCCGTGTCCGTCGGCCGCTGCCGGCTGCCAGGTCACGAGGCCGTCAGGAGCGCCCCGGTGCCGCAGCTGGGCGCGGTAGCCGCCCGCGAGGGACCGGGCCAGCAGCTCCGGGCCCCGCACGTGCACCCCGCCGGCGGCGTCGACGCAGAGCGGACCGTCGGGCAGCTCGGCGAGGCGCCGTCGGAGCACCTCGGTGCGGGCGTGACGCACGACGGCGGCGCCGGTGTCGCCCACGAGGACGATCCCGCTGTCGACCCGGCCGCTGCCGAGCACGACGAGCGAGCGCACGCCGACGACCGGTGGGGCCTCACCTCGCCGGAGCCGCTCCACGAGGTCGGCCGAGGTCGGCCAGATGTGCTGCAGGGAGCGACGACGCGAGTCGAGCCGGGCGTCGCAGACCGCCTCGGTCTCGTCGAGGGCCGCGAACCACCGGTCTCGGGCAGCGCGGGCCGCCTGCCGTCCGACGAGGCCCGCGAGGCCCTGAGCCGAGGCCACCGACGCCCCGGCCAGGAGGACGGCGAGGAGGTCGAGGTCGCCACGGGCCGCTCCCGCACCCCCGACCGCCAGGCCGGCGACCAGGGCGGCGGCGACGGAGAGGACCCAGCGCGACGGCTCGGGCGACGGGGACGGCACCACGACCGCGCCGGGCGAGGAGGAGGTGGTCGCGGTGTCGGGGACGGTCACGAGACCAGCCCACCACGACGACCCGGCGCCGTGGCGGCTGTCCCCGAACCGAGGTCGGACCTCGGCTCGGAGAACGGCCTGGGGAGGGATCAGCTCGGGTGATCAGCTCACGATGAAGAACTGCTCGCCGATCTCGACCCTCGTGCCGCGGGCCACGCGCACGCGCGTGCCCGGCTCGACACGTCGGGCGGGCTGCTCGTGGGGCCGCACGACGGTGCCGTTGCCCGACCACCGGTCGCTCACCCAGAGGGCCCCGAGCTCCTGCCCGAACTCGAGGTGGGTCTTCGAGACGGACTTGCCCGGGTCGGCGATGCGGACGAGGTGGTCGAACCGCTCCCCCGGCTGGGGCGACGGCGCCCGTCCGAGCAGGCCGGAGCCGTCGACGGTGACGCTCTCGCCCGTGCTGAACTGGAAGAGGTACTCCGTGCCGACGGGGCCCCTCCTCACGAGACGGGTCTCGTCGACGTCGTCGTCCGTGACCAGTCGGGAGCGGGCGTCACCGGCGAGGAGACCCGACAGGGCCGACGCCGGCGCCGCCGTCGGCATGGGAGGCAGGTCGGGGAGACCGGTCGCGCCGTCTCCTCCGGGCGCCCCTGCCCAGCGGCCGGGGACCGCCCCGGGCTGGACCGGCGGCTCGGACGACGGAGCGGTCGGGCGGTCGGCCTGTCGCTCGGGCGGCAGCTCGGCACGGTGCTCGTCGACGACCGGAGTCGCCTCGCCGCCCGCGTCGACGACGTTCTCGGGATCGGGCGCGGGCGCCGGTGCCGGTGCCGGTGTCGGTGTCGGTGTCGGTGCCGCAGCGCTCGGACGCCACTCGGGCGGCAGCGGGGCGACCGGTCCGGTGAAGGACAGCGCCACCGACTGCACGACGGCCCCGCACTCGGGGCAGAAGATGTCGTCCTCGTCGAGCAGGGCGCCGCAGTGCGTGCAGTGCTCGACGACCTTCTGCTGACCGGGCTCGACCAGCGGGACCGGTTCGCCGTCCGGCACCGGCGCGACCGCCGGGGAAGCGCCGGGGACGGCCCGAGGCAGCGGGGTCACCGGAGCCGTGTCGCCGGCCACGCCGTCGGGAGCGGGAGCCGGTTCGCGGAGGGGCACCGGGGCCACGGGGCCGACCGCGGACGGCCGCCCTGGCTCGGACGACTGCCCGGGCTCGGATGCGTCGGGACCAGGGTGGGGTGCCGCCTCGGACGAGTGCGAAGGCTCGGGCTCGGCAGCGTCCTCGCCGTCGTCGGCTCCGGGGACGGGCCCCGCAGGGTCGGCCGGTCCCGGCGTCTCGTCCGGCGCCGTCGAGGTCTCGGTCGTTCCCGGGGTGGAACTGTCGTGTCCGTCACCCGAGTCGTCCCCGTCGGCCGCAGCCGAGGTGCCGACGGCGCCTCCGTCCTCGGGACGCGCGCCGTCGTGCCGGACGCCGACCGGCGGGTCGGCTTCCTGGCCGGGCGCCTCGGCTGCGACGGCGTCCTCCGTCGGGCGGGCCGCGGGGGGCGTCTCGTCGTGCGGGGCCGGGACGTCGTCCTCGGAGGGCAGCCGCGAGAACGACGCCGTCCACAGGGGGGCCGACGTCGGTCGCGGACCGTTGTCGGCGTGCGGAGCGGGCGCACGCAGAGGTGCGGGCGCCGGAGCGGCCGCCGGCGCCACGGGCTCCGCAGGCAGAGGAGCCGGTGCCGGTGCAGCCGGCTCCGCGACCTCCGACGGCGACTGGGTCGAGGGCTCGGCGGACGACGGATCGTCCTGTCGCGCGCGGGCCTCCGCCTCGCGGTCGATGAGGGTCGCGTCAGCGCCCGTGGACTCGACCGACCGGGCCGGGACGATCCACGCGGGAGGCGCCTCCTCGGTTCCGGCCTCGACCGCGCGACGCTCGCCCCCTGCGCGCTCGTCCCCACGATCACGGTCGGGGGCAGCCTCGTCGCGTGCAGCCCCGACGGGTGCCTGGTCCGCCGGCTCCTGCTCGACGCGGCGGTCTCGGACCCACCAGGGCGCGTCGCCCGACGTCGTGGGCCGCGGCGGCTGGCGCAGCTGCCACGCCGGCGGCTCGGCCTGCGCGCCCGCGCCTGAGCCGGTCCCTGCGCCCTCGTCGCGACGTGCGGCCGCCGCAGCGACGTCGGCGCTCGTGACGGCGCGGCCGCACACTCCGCAGAACATGGCGCCGACGGGCAGCGGGCTGTCGCAGGTGGGGCAGTGCATCGGGACCTCTAACGCTCGGGACGTGTCCCGCCATGGTATCCACGGAGCGAGCGGAGCGAGACCGCGGCCTTGGCGCGCTGCCACCGCGTCAGGTCGGCGTCGAGCGACCGGCGCATCTCGGCCACGGCCGCCCACACGCGGTCCGCGTCCTCGGCCGGCGGCGGCGTCGGGGCGAAGACGGCCCGGTCCGCGACGCGGGCCAGCACGGCCGGCCGGGCCCCGCCGACCGCCTGGGCGACCTCGCTCCGCGTCCCCGACCGCGGGGTCTCGATGCCGTGGTCGACGACGGCGTCCTCGAACTCGCGCCACCCGCCCGTGATCCTCGACGCGGCGTCGGGGGCACGACGTCGGGCACGGCGACGGCGCAGCTTCACCGCCACCACGGCCAGGAACGGCGCCGCGACCACCCCGGCGACGAGCGCCGTCCAGCCGAGCACCCGGACGACCACGAGCAGCACCGCCAGCCAGGCGGGCGCCGTGTCGGGGTCCTCCTGCTCGGACTGCGGCGGCGTCTGGTCGTCGCGCACCTGAGGCTCCTGCGGCGGCGGCTGGACGACCGACTCGGGGCGCGAGACCTCGCTCGGGTCCTGCACGACGTCCTCGGGGATGGGGCGCTCGGCCGGGACGGGATCGAGCGCGACCCAGCCCGCCTGGGCCGTGTCGACCTCGATCCACGCGGTGACGTCTCCCCCGCGCACCGGCACCGGGCCGGTCGCGTCGGCGAGCTCGTCGGCGTCCGGCACGAAGCCCATGACCACCCGCGAGGGGAAGCCGAGCTCGTCGGCCATCAGGGCCGCGGCCGTCGCGTACTGCTCGGCGTCGCCGACCATGACCGGGTCCGTGAAGAGCTGGGCGATGCGCGCCGACCCGTGCCCCGACAGGCTGATCGGCTCGTCGGCCCCGACGCCGTGGCTGATGTAGCCGTCCTCGGCGAGCAGGTCGAGCACGGCCTGCAGGCGGGCGCCCGGTCCCTGCACGCCGTCCACCGCCTCCTGCACGGCGTCGGTCAGCTCGTCGGGGACGGCACGGGGCGAGGGGACCCGGGCCGAGCCGGGCGTGAGGCCCTCCAGCTCGCCCTCGGCGGGCTGGTCGGGCAGCACCGCCTCCAGCCGGTAGCGGTCGCCCTCCTCGAGCCCGCCCACGACGGCGGCGGTGCCGCTCGTGTCGTTGTAGAAGAAGGCGTCGCGCCGGTCGGTCGCCGTCGGGCCGCCGAAGTCGATCGACTCGAACTTGCCGACCGTCGGCAGCCAGACCCCGCTGTACCCGTCGACGGTGACGGCGAGGGTGGTCTGGCGGCCGGACACCCCCGACTGGTCGAACACCGAGGGGACCCGGTCGAAGGAGCCGGACTCGCTCGTCACCTCGTCGCTGCCGACGGTGTAGGCGACGCCGTCGTACGTGTCGAGCGTCGCGAGGCGCAGCAGCTGGCCGGCAGCGAGCCCCTCGACCTCGAAGAGCGTCTCGTCGACCGTCGGGTCCTGCTCGTAGACACGGAACCTCGTCAGCGGGCTGACCACGTCACGGGGGTCGAAGGGCTGGACGACGACGGTCCGCGCGACGGTGCGCTCCGCGGCGGGCGGGACGACGGCAACGGCGCCCGCGGCGGCGGCTCCGGCGACGACGAGGGTGACCACCGTCCCGGCGACGGCCCTCCCGGCGACGGAGCCGTGTCCGTGCGCCCGTGCGCCCGCCGAGCCTCCCCCGAGGGCCTCGACGGCGAGCCGGCGACGACGGAGGCGCCACCAGACCACCCACGCCACCGAGACGGCGAGCACCGTGAGCCCTGAGACCACCGGGAAGAAGGCCTGTGCGGGGCCGAGGACGATGCCGGCCAGCCAGACGACGACGGGGCCGAGGGCCGCGAGCTCAGCCCGGCGGGACCGCAGTGCCGTGGTCAGCCCCACGACGGACGCCAGCAGCAGGAGGACGAACACGGGCACGAGCAGGGACTCGTAGCTGCCGACCGGCAGGGTGATCGTGACGATCTGCTTCCAGGCGAGAGCGGTGCCCGTGACGAGCTGGCCGAGGCCGCCGAGCGTCGGCACCACGCCCCACAGGGCCTGCGACGGGACGGCGAGCGGCACGCCGAGCAGCAGGTACGCCGCGACGGTGAGCACCAGCACCCCGAAGCTCGAGAGCCGCAGCACCGCCCCGGCGACGGCGACGACGCCGCCGACCGCCACCGTGACCAGGGCCAGCACGACGAACTCGGCGCTCTGGTAGACGGGCCAGAAGACCGCCGCGGCCGCCAGGAGGGCCAGGACGTGCAGCCCGCTGGCGAGCAGGACGAAGGAGGCGCGCAGCCGGGGACGGCGGACGCGTGTCCGGAGATCGCCCGGCCGGGACGCGGCGGGAGCCTGAGCGCCGCTCATGTGGCGGCCGCCCGGGCGAGCGACTTCTGCAGGTCCTCGAGGTAGCCGATGGTGAGGACGGTCAGGTCGCTGATCCGCGTCATCCCGGGCACGGCCTCGGGATCGCAGACGATGGCGACCGCCTCGACGCCGACCGGGAAGTGCAGGCCGGCCGAGCGCAGCTGGGTGAGGGTCGCGGTGCTGCCGACGACGAGGAACGCGACGGAGACGCCGGCGACCCGGTCGCCGGCCACCCGGGCGACGTCGACGATGCCGAGGGCCGACTCCGCGTGCTCCACGACCGCGAGGTCGTCGAGGAGGCGCGTGCGGGTCAGCGTGCTCAGCGACCGGATCTCGAGGGTCTTGCGCTTGGCGAACTCGGGCGTGCGCTCGCTGACGACGACGCTCACCTCGCGGGCGTCGCGCACGGCCCGCGCCCCGAGCGAGCCCGCGACGCTCACGGCCAGCTCGAACTCGTCGTCCGAAGCGAAGTCGGCGGTGGCCAGGCTGAGCGCGATGACGATGTGGCTCCTCCGGCTCTCCTCGAACTGTCGGACCATGTAGGTGCCGGTCTTGGCCGTCGACTTCCAGTGGATGTTGCGCCGCTCGTCGCCCGGCTGGTACTCCCGGAGCGCGTGGAACGAGATGTCGCTCGGCGAGAGGTCGCGGGTCGGGTTGCCCTCGAGGTCGCGGATGAGGCCGGTGCTCGTGCTCGGGATGCCGATGGTGCGGGGGTGGACGAACATCTCCGTGACCCCCGTCCAGTCGAGCTCCCGTCGCACCAGCCCGACGGCGTCGCCGCGGACGGTGCGGACGGGACCGACCCGGATGACGCCGCGCCGCTGGGTGGGGACCGAGAAGGTCTCGGTGACGCTGTCGCCCCCGCGGAGGCCGGGCAGGCTGATCTCGGCGAGACCGGCCCCGACCGGGATCTCGACGGAGACGCCGAGGATGCGGCGGCGGGTCGGGTTCTCGACGACGACGCTGCCCGAGGCGGGCTCCCCGACCGTGACGCGCTCGTGCGGGATGTCGAGCGCCACGCGGAACGCGTTGCGGCCGATCAGGCTCAGGCCGGCGACGACGAGCACGACGAGCGCGGCCCAGGCGACCACGACGAGCTCGAGCCAGCCGAGCAGGTAGCCGACGACGAAGCCGACGGGCACCACGACGAGCACGGCCCAGCCGACGGGCGTCACGACGCCCGAGACCGCCCGGAACGCCCGGGTCAGCCACGCCCTGGCAGAGCGGAGGAGGCGCACGGCGAGGACGAGCGCGTCGGCCACGGGCCCGGAGCGGTCGCCCACGATGCGGGTGCGCGCGTTCGTGAGTCCCTGGGTCCCCGTCGCGAACCCGCCGTCGAAGCCCGTCCGCGACTGCGTACGGCCGCCGCGGGTGTGCGTCCGGCCGCGGGACGCGTCGCGGTCCCGACGTGCGCGGCTGTCGGTGCTGCCTGGTCCGGCGTCGCTCACACGGCGATCCGCTCGGAGGGCGGCGGCGTCTCGATCAGCAGCTGGCTGACGATGCTCGACGGCGTCACGCCGTCGAACTCCGCCTCGGGGTCGAGCACCAGCCGGTGGGCGAGCACGGGCTCGGCGAGGGCCTTGACGTCGTCCGGGACGACGTAGTGGCGCCCTTGGGAGGCGGCGTAGGTCTTGGCGGTGCGGACGAGGGCGAGGGCGCCTCGCACGCTGACGCCGAGCCGCACCTCCTCGGCGGTCCGGGTCGCCTCGACGAGGCGGGCGACGTAGTCGCTGATGGTCGACTCGACGTGGACGGTGCGGGCGAGCTGCGCCATCTCGGTGACGACCCCGGCCTGGACGATGGGGCTGAGGCTCCCCTCGTGGACCCGGGTCGCGGAGCCCTCGAGGATCCGGACGGTCGCCGCGTGGTCGGGGTACCCGATCGACGTCTTCATGATGAACCGGTCGAGCTGGGCCTCGGGCAGACGGTACGTGCCGGCCTGCTCGACGGGGTTCTGGGTGGCGATCACCATGAAGGGGCTGCCGACGTCGTGGCTGACGCCGTCGACCGTGACCCGGCTCTCCTCCATGACCTCGAGCAGCGCCGACTGGGTCTTCGGGCTGGCCCGGTTGATCTCGTCGGCGAGGACGATGTTGGAGAAGATCGGGCCTCGGTGGAACTCGAACTCCCCCGCCTTCTGGTCGTAGATGCTCACGCCGGTGATGTCGCCGGGCAGCAGGTCGGGCGTGAACTGGACGCGGTTGCTCGTGCCCTGCACGCTCTGGGCGATGGCGCGGGCGAGCGACGTCTTGCCCGTGCCGGGGAAGTCCTCGAGCAGGAGGTGCCCCTCGCTGAGCAGCGCCGTGAACGACAGCCGCACGACGAACGTCTTGCCCAGGAGGACCTGGTCGACGTTCGCGACGAGGCGCCCGAAGATCTCGGAGAACCAGGTCGCCTGCTCGGGGGTCATGCTCATGCGGTGTTCGTCTCTCTCGTGGTGGTGGTCGGGCGGGGCGACGTCACGCCGCCGGATCGCAGGAGAAGCCCAGGTCGAGGAGGGCACGGGGACGCCAGTCCACGGCGTCCTCGACAGTCTGGCCACCCGACGTCGCGTAGCCGTGGACCCGGACTCCGAGTGTGTCGTCAGGAACCGTCACTGCGTCGTAGGAAGTC
Source organism: Frigoribacterium sp. CFBP 13729 (assembly GCF_014841875.1). Classification (NCBI taxonomy): domain Bacteria; kingdom Bacillati; phylum Actinomycetota; class Actinomycetes; order Micrococcales; family Microbacteriaceae; genus Frigoribacterium; species Frigoribacterium sp. CFBP 13729. The sequence continues at coordinate 684,964 of NZ_JACYUR010000001.1, forward strand.
ACCTTGCCACGCACGGGCTCCCAGCCGGTGAGCGTCCGGAACTGGATGTCGACGGCCTCGAGCCGAGCACCGCTGTTCGAGGGGATCGTCAGGCCCAGCACCTGGCCGACTGCGCAGCTGGTGACATCCGCCCTGGCGGAGACCGGGGTGACCGTCGCTCCGGCGGTGGCGTTGCTGCAGACGGTCTTCGTCGCGCCCTGCCGGCAAGCACGGAACTGGGTGGTGAGGGGCACGCCGTTGCCGTTGTCGTTCTCGATGAAGAAGTCCGACTGGCCGGAGTCGGTCCACGTGCCGCCGGTCGAGAACTGCACGACGACGCCGTTGTCGGATCCGGCACCCGTCACCCGCGCCTTGTAGAGGCCGTCGTCACCGAACCGCGCGAGGGCGACGGAGATGCCGGTCGGTATGGCAGGCGTGGACACCGCTTCCGTCTCACCGGAACCGACGGAGCAGAACAGGCCGTTGTTCGCGACGACGAGGTAGGTGTATCGCGCGTCGCTCGGGACGGAGTCGGTGAGGCTGGTCGCCGTCGTCCCTCCGCGGGGCGAGATCAGATCTCCGGTGGTCGAGCATCCGGCTGCTGCGCCGTTGCGGTAGACGCGGTACGACACGGAGGCGGCGCCGTTCGGGGAGACGGCGGTCCAGGAGACAGCCACCTGCCGTTCCGTCGCCAGGGCGGTCACGGTGGGCTTCGTCAACTCGCCGACGGCCGTTGTGGTCACAGGGCCGCTCCGGGCCCAGTCGGCGTCGCTCGAGACTTGCGCACGGTTCTTGGCGTAGACCCGGACGTCGTACGCCGTGCCCGGCACACCCTCGAACGACGCCGTCGTCGTGGATGCCGTGACGCTGCCTGACGATCCACCACCCGAGTACTCGATCACGTAGCCGCCCGCGGCCAGCACCGAAGTACCGCGGACAGGCTTGGGCACCGCGTCCCATCGGACGTCGAGGGAGCCCGGGGTGGTCGAGCTGGGCGTCACCGTGACGCCGGTCGGCGCGGCCGGCACGAAGTCGGCGCTGTACGAGGGGCTGGCCGCGCTGGGAGCCGAGTCGCCGAGGCCGTTCGTGGCCACGACCGTGAACCGGAACGTCTGCTCGGGGTCGAGGTCGGTCAGCGTGCACACCGTGGTGAGTCCGCAGTCCTTCGAGTACGAACCACCCGCGCTGCCGGTGCCCGTCAGGCGGAAGCGCGTCAGGGGCGAGTTGTTCGCCTGGGGCGCGGCGTAGCTCAGGGTCAGCTGCCCGCCGGTGAAGACGCCCGTTCGGACCGGTGCCGCCGGAGCGTCCGGGACGTCCTGCACGGAGACGGTCACGTTGCCCCACACGTACCGGTCGGGGTCGTCCGTGACGTCGGCCACGCGGTACTGGAGGTTGGTGTCCCCCGGCTGGGCGCCCTGCCCGACGGTGACGGCGAGGGTGCGGTTGTCGGCGCTAGGCGTGACGGTGACGCCTGCCGGCAGTCCGCCTCCGCCGAGCCCGCGGATGTCGACGACCCGCAGCGGCTGGCCCGGGAACGGGTTGGTGGCCTGGTCGTTCGCGAGCACGTCGATCGAGGCCGAGGTGCCGCGGCGCACCGCCTGCGTGTCGGCCGCGGGCTGCGCCAGGGGCCTGCTCGAGCCGACGACGGCCAGTCGGATCGCCCCGGACTGGCCCGTCGTGACGGCGTCCGCCACCGACACGGGCAGCGCCCGCGTGGTGCCCTTGGGCGTCCCCGAGTCGGCCGTGATCGTGATGTCCCGACCGGAGACGCTGACCGCGAAGCCGGGCACCGCCTGGGCGTCGGCGCTCCAGCGGAGCTCCGAGAGGTCGTCCGGGTACGGGTACGAGGTGAGGCGCTGCAGGTCGAGGGTCCGCGACTGCCCCGGCTCGAGGTCGACGGAGGTGCCGGTGAAGGTCGGCGGCTGGTTCTCCCGCGGGGTCACCGTGATGGGCAGGACCAACGTCGCCGTGCGGCCTGACGGGTCGTCCGCGGACGAGCCGTCGGTCACCTCGAACGAGACGGACGCCGTGCCGAAGTAGAGCTCCTCCGACGTGTAGGCCAGGGTGGTCGGGCCGACGACGAGGTCGGAGCCGTCGGCGTGCGTCGCCCTGACCGACTCCTCGTCGGTCAGGCGGATGCTCTTGCCGCCGGCGGCGATGACGTACCGGGTGAGGTCGATCGTCAGCCGGTCGCCGCTGACGACGATGAGCGGACGTGCGGTCTTGTCGAGCTGCGGCAGCGCGTCGTCGAAGCCCGGGACCCGGACGAACGCGTAGGTGCGGACGGCAGGGTCGTCGGGGTGCGACACCGAGAACGGGATGATCTGGCTGGAGTCGGTGATCGTGACGCGCACGCGGCGGTCCGGCGTGATCTGCGAGGTCGTGTCGTAGCCGGGCTCGAGGTCGAGGCCGAGCGAGGAGACCGGGCCGTCGGCGAAGAAGACGTTGGTCAGGACGTTGACGTCGACCGACTGCCGCCCCGCGATGTCGCTGAGGTCGAGCACGGTGTCGTCGACGACGGGGTGGTTCAGCGGCGCGTCGGCGTCGACGTTCACCGTCACGAAGCTCGAGCTCGAGCCGCCCTGTTCGTTCTCGACGGTGTAGACGAGTCCGTACTGCCCCTCGGCGGCGGGCGGCCGCACGGCGATCATCGTCCCGTCGACGACCTCCGCGGTCGTGTCCGCGTCGTTGGCCTCGACGCCGGTGACGGACAGCGCCCCGCCGTCGGGGTCCGAGTCGTTGTCGAGCACGCGCACGGTGATCGTGCCGCCGGGCCGCATGGTCACGTCGTCGGCCACGGCGATGGGGTTGCGCGAGCCGTCGGCCCGTGCCGAGATGCCGATCCGCACCTTGCCGCTGGCGCGGGCGCCCAGGCCGTCGACGACGGTGTAGCTGAAGGTGTCGGTGCCCGCGCTCGTGCCGTTGGCCTGGTACTCGATCGAGTCCGTCCCGACGCTCGTCACGCTGCCCTTCTCCGGGTTCGTGCCGACGCCGAGCAGCGAGACGCTGTCCCCGTCGGGGTCGACGCCGTCGAGGGGCACGGTCACGCGGACGGACTCGCCCGCGACGACCCGGGCCGTCACCGTCTGGGGCACGGGCGGGTTGTTCGTCGCCACGTCGGCCTCGCGCACCGCGATGGTGACCTGCGCGGTGTCGCGTTGACCGTCGCGTCCCTCCACCGCGTAGACGGCGGTCACGTTCCCGGGCGTCGTCGGGGCGAGGTACCGCAGGATCGAGCCGGACGCGAAGAGCAGCCCGCCGTCCGTCGGGACGTCCTGGACGAGGTCGGGCACGAGCGTGATCTCGTCGCCGTCGGGCTGTTCGTCGTTGGCCAGCACGTCGATGTCGATCGCGTCGCCGACGCGCACGGTGACCTGGTCGTCGGTCGCGACGGGCGGCTGCGTCTGTGAACGCCGCGGCGTCTCGATGACGGTGACCGTGCCCTCGGCCGAGGCCAGGCCGTTGGTGACCGTGTAGGTGAAGGTGACCGGTCCCCCGTCGAGGGGCGCGGCCAGCGTCAGGCGCAGGTACCGCTGGTCGAGCGTCTCGACGCGGACGCCGGACGAGAGGGGGACCTCGGAGGTGGACGTCACCATCAGCACGTTGCCGGCAGGGTCGTGGTCCGTCGCCACCACGTCGAGGGTCTGGGTGCTCAGGGTCTCGACGAAGACCGTCTTCGGCGTCGTGACGGGCGGGCTCGACGGATCGGGCGGCGACTGGACGTCGACCCTGATGGTGCCGGTCGCGGTCTGGTCGCCGTCGGTGACGGCGTACTCCAGGTTGTGGGTGCGGACCTCGTCGCTGACGAACCGGAACGTGCCTGCCTCGTAGCTCGGCGTGACGGTCGAGCCGTTCTTCGCCGGCACGCTGTTGAGCCGGATGGAGCCTGAGCCCCCGCTCGCGTACGGGAGGGGCCGCACCGTGACCTGCTGGCCCGCGTAGGCCTGCACGGAGAAGGAGTCGGCGGTGAGCGGCGACGACCCCGCGACGCGGATCGTCATGCTCCCCCGGCCCTCGACCTCGCCGTCCGAGACGACGAGCCCGACGTCGAGCGTCGTGGCGCCGGCGCCCGCGTCCTGGTACACGACGTCGCCCGACGGCTTGTAGGAGACGCCCTCGCCGCCGGCGGCACTCGTCAGGTAGAACGCGTCGCCGTCGGGATCGACCCAGTCGCCGAGCACGGAGGTCGTCACGCGCCCCGACGACGACACGTCGGCCGAGGTCCGCCGCACCTGTGCCGGCGGGCTGTTCTCGCCGGGCGCACGCACGGTGACGGTCACGGTCGCCGTCGCGGTCCCCCCGCGCCCGTCGCTGATCGTGTAGTCGAAGCTGAACGACCCGGTCGCCTCGTCCGTGAGGGTGAGCAGCACCTGCTGGCGGTCGTTCACGACGTCGAGGCGGCCCGTCGCCGGGTCGAGGTCGGACACCTGGTCGACGACGAGGGGGTCGCCGTTGGGGTCGTAGTCGTTCAGCAGGACGGAGAGGGTGCTGGCCCGGCCCGGGCGCGCGCCGAGGTCGTCGTCGATCGCCACCGGGGGCTTCTGGTCGGGATCGAGCTCGGGCGGCTCGTCGGTGGTGTCGTTCTCTTCTTCTTGCTGCTCGTCGTCGCGGTCGAGGAGCTCGTCCCAGTTGTCGATCAGCTGGCCGCGGCTCTGCACGGCCCAGCTGCTGCCCCCGACGGGGTCGCTGAGCACGGCCCGACGACCGTTGACGTCGAAGACCAGGGCGGCCGCCCCCGGGACGCCGTCGAGCTGCATCACGCCGCCCCGAGCCCGCGAGCAGTCGCTCCACGCGGTGCCGCCCGACCAGGCCGCGTACGTGCAGGTCCCGACGACAGCCGGCCGTGCGGGCAGCCCCGTCTGGTCGGTGACGACCTCGCTCGGCTCGCCCCCGTCGAACGGGACCCGCAGGAGCGACGTGCTCGTCGCCACCAGGACGCCGTCGCCCTCGTCGGAGGCCTGCTGGAGCGCGAGCCCGCCCGCGGCGTAGCTCGAGAGGTCGACCTCGTCGCCGTCCACGACGAGACGCCCGGCCTCGACGTCGAGCACGGCCCAGTGCGTGCCGACGCTCGTGACCTGGTGCTCGCCGGGGCCCGTCAGGGACGTGGACCGGGTCGAGTCGACGTCGAAGGCGTCGCCGGGGTCCACGCGCGACACGTCGCCGCTGGCGGCCGAGAAGACGGTGACCGTGCCGTCCGGGGCGACGCTCGTGACGGCGTCCTCGCCGAGGCTGAGGTCGGCATCGTCCTCCCCGCTGAACGTCGCCAGGTCGGAGACGGGCAGGCTCCACAGCTCGCCCGTGCCGCCCGACACGACCACGGCCCGGTCGCCGGACAGGAGGACGTCCGGCGAGTCGGGCGGCAGGGGCACGCTCTCGCCGATCGTGGAGGTCGCCGGGTCGACGATGCCGACGGTCGCGCTGCTCCGGTCGACCATGAGGACGGCGTCGGACGACTGCGCGACGGACAGGTCGCCTCCGGTGCTCCTGACGGCCGCGTTCAGCTCGGCGACGTCGGTGTTCGCCCGGCCCAGCGCCGTGCGCGAGCCGTTCGCGACCCAGACGGTGCCGTCGTCGAGATCGAGTCGCTGGGCCTCGTAGCCCGTGCTGGCCACGGCCACGGTGACGACGAGCGCCGTGATGGCGACCACGCTCACGCCGGTCGCCACGGCGGACCGACGTGACCGGGCCCAGGCGCCGAGGCGCGTCACTCGCCGCCCCCGGCCACGGCACACTGCTCGCCGCTCGGCTCGCCGCTCTGGCCGGCCCGGTTGACGCTCACCGTGATGCAGAGCTGCTCGCCCGTCTCGGAGGCGCTGGCCACGAAGCGGTTGGACGTCTGCTGGCTCGTGTCCGAGCCCGTCGAGATGATGTAGGCGTCGCCCGAGCGGAGGCCCGGGTCGCTCCACGTGAACACGACGGACGAGCCCTCGGCCGTGGCCGAGATCTCGGAGACGCGCGGGATCTCGGTCGACGTGGCCCGCACGAGGACGAGCGTGGCCGTCGCACCCAGGCCGATGGCGACGACGGCCGCGGCGACGAGCGACCAGACGAGCACGAGGGCACGACGGCTGCGGGGTGCTGGTCGGGTCCCCGTGCTGCGCGGCACCGCCCGGCTGTGCCCGAGTCCCGAGCCGTGGACGGCCGCCGCCTGCGCCTCCGTCACGCGACGGCGTCGGCGGCGACGTCGGGTCGACTGCACCGGGGCGGCACCGCGGAGGCGCGTCCTGTCCTCGAGGTCGGCCACCGTCGCGAGGGCCCAGTCGTCGACCGCGACCTCGATCGGGGTCTGCCCCACGCCGAGCTCGGACTCGACCTGCTGCAGCTCGCGCAGCAGCTCGAGGACGCTCGCCTGCCGCTGCTCCGGTCGCCTCGACATCGCCCGGGCGAGGATGCGCTCGAGGCTCGCGGGGACGTCGGTGCGACCGGTCGGCGCCAGCTTCGCCTTGTCGATCCGTCCGATCAGGTCGGAGGCGCCGTTCTTGTCGCTGCCGAGGATCTCGAAGGGGCTGCGGCCGGCGAGGAGCGAGTACACGGTCGCGCCCAGCGACCAGACCTCGGACTCGATCGTGCCGTTCGTCTCGTCGAGGAGCACCTCGGGCGCCGACCAGGGGATCGACATGCCCACCGCCTCCTGCGGCTCGCTCTCGCTCAGCGAGGCGGCGATGCCGAAGTCGGACAGGACGGGGTGTCCGTAGGCGGTCATGAGGATGTTCGAGGGCTTGACGTCGCGGTGCAGCACGCCCTGCCGGTGCGCCGTCTCGACGGCGCTGCCGATCTTGACGCCGATCCGCAGCACGTCCGCGACCGGGATGCGGTCGCGGCGGTAGCGCTCGCTGAGAGACGAGGAGCAGAGCTCCATGACGAGGTACGGGCGCCCGTCGGCCGACACGCTCGCCTGGTACACGGTGAGGATCGAGGGGTGCGCGCTCAGCTGGGCCATGAGGTTGGCCTCGGCCTGGAACATCTGGCGGACCTGGTCGTTGACCACCTCGCTCAGCATGACCTTGACGGCGACCTGGCGCCTCGGCATGTTCTGCTCGTAGAGGAAGACGTCGGCGAAGCCGCCGGAGCCGAGCACGTGGACGTGCGAGAAACCGGGCAGAACCGGCGGCGGGGACGGCAGTCGTCGTGCCACGTCACCCTCCTCGGCTGTCTCCGGTGTGCGCCCGCGCAGGACGCGCCGACACGCTGCCGGCCCTCGCCATTGTAGGTCGGGCCCTCGGGGGCCGTGCCCCGTTCGGCTCGGACGGGGGACGACCGACGCTCCCCCACTTCGGGGGAGGAAGAACGCCCCGACGCCTGTGGACGACGGCCTCGGCTAGGCCTCGGGCAGCTCGGTCGCTGTACCCCGGACGTCGACCACGACGGCCGTGACGTTGTCGCGTCCGCCGGCCTCGACCGCAGCACGGACCAGTGCCGAGGCCGCGGCGTGCGACTCCGTCTGCTCGGCGAGCACACGCTCGATGTCGGGGCCGGACAGCTCCTTGGTCAGCCCGTCCGAGCAGACGAGGAGGCGCAGGCCGGCACGGGCGGGGATCCGCCAGTAGTCGGGACGCTGGTCGACGTCGAAGCCGACGGCCCTCGTGATCACGTTGCTGTCGGGGTGGGACTCGGCGTCCTCTGCACGGAGGAGGCCCGCGTCGACCATCTCCTGGACCACGGAGTGGTCGACGGTGATCTGCTGCAGGGCGCCGTCGGCGACGAGGTAGACCCGCGAGTCCCCCACGTTGAAGACCGTGAACTCGGCCTCGCCGTCCTCGCCGGAGAGGAACACGCCGGTGGCGGTCGTGCCGACCCCGAGCTCGGTCTCGGCCGCGGCCACGGCGATGTCCGCCGTCGCACGCCGCAGCGCCTCCTCGAGCTCGTCCGTGCTCAGGCTGTCCCGGACCGCCGCCTCGGCGATCCGCCGCACCACCGCGTCGCTGGCGACGTCGCCGGCGCTGTGCCCGCCCATGCCGTCCGCGACGACGAAGACCGGCGCCTCGGCGACGTAGCTGTCCTCGTTGTGCGCACGGCGGAGGCCGACGTCGGTCACGCCCGCCCAGTCGATCGACAGGCCGGGCGCGTCGGCGGCGAGGGGGTGGGCGGTCGTGGGGCGGCCGAGCTCTGTCACGGGCGAGGTCCTTCGTGGGCTGAGGGTCGGGGAGGCGGGAGGATCTCGAGGAGGTTGCCGTCGCCGACGTCCACTATGGTCCCTGCCAGCACCACGGACGACTCGCCCTGCCGGAGAGTCACGGGAAGGCGTCCGGGCATCGTCACGACCGTGCCGTTCGTCGAGCGCAGGTCGGTGACGACGACGGTCGCGCCCACCTGCTCGACGCGGACGTGGCTGCCCGAGACCTCGCCGGTCGGCGAGGGCACGACGACGAGGACGATCGGGGCACCGGTCGGGACACGCGGGGCAGCCGGTCGTCGGCCGACGACGACAGGGCCCTCGAGCCGATGGGCCTCGCCGCCCACGCGGAGCGCGTGCACCCGACGGACGGCCTGCGCGGGCGGGGCAGGAGGCGGGGCAGGAGGCACGGGCGGTGCGCTGCGGCGCTCGTCGTGGGTGCTGGCGCGGGGACGCACGACCGTGTCGTCGTCCGGCACCGTCGACGTCGCGGCCCGACGGACGACGAGCACGGTGTCGTCGAGCACGGTGTCGTCGAGTTCCTCGCCGTCGTGCTGATCGGGTCGTGTCACGGTGTCCTCACGAGGGGATGGTCGAGGAGGCGCGTCACGCCTCACGACAACGCTACCGGTCGATCGCTCCCCCACCTCCGCGCGTCGCGCCTCCTCGTGTGGCCCCTCCCCAGGAACGGCCGAGCTCGCCCTCTCCACAAGTGCCGCCGCCGAGCACGACCTCGCGGGAGCACCTCCGTAGCGTGCCCCCATGCCCGACCTCACCCTCGTCCCTCCGCTGGCGCCGGGGCTGCACGACGACCCGGGCGACGTGCGCTTCGTGCGGCTCCACTCCCCCGTCGGTCGCATCGAGATCCACAGTCGGCGGGACGCCGTGGAACGCGTCCTCGTCGACGACGGACGAGGCCTGCCCCACGACGGGCTCGTCGAGCACTCGGACGACCTGCTCGAGGCCGCCCGACGGCAGGTGCACGACTACTTCGACGGCCGACGTCGTCAGTTCGACCTCCCTGTCAGGCCGATCGGCACCGCCTTCCAGCTGTCCGTCTGGTCGGCGCTCGTCGCGGTCCCGTGGGGGCTGACGACGACCTACGGGCGCCTCGGCGGTGCTGTCGGGAGCCCGCAGGCCGGGCGGGCCGTCGGCGGCGCCGTCGCGTCGAATCCCCTGCCGTTGCTCGTCCCGTGCCACCGGGTCCTCGGCCGGACGGGCGGCGTCACCGGCTACACGGTCGGCCGGGGCGTGCCGACCAAGCAGTGGCTGCTGCGCCACGAGGGCATCGTCTACCGGATCGGGCCCGTGCCGGTCGTCTGACCGGGGTCCCCGAGCAGCGACTCGGACACCAGGACGAGCTCGCCCTCGGCCGACGGCTCGAGGACGATGCCGGCCCTCCGGGCCCACGCGAGGAGGTCGTCCAGCCCGGCGAGCTCGGGGCGGTCCTGGAGGAGGCGACGGACGAGCAGCCCCTTCGACTTCTTGTTGAAGTGGTTGAGGGCTCGACGTCGACCGGACGCGTCGGACACGACTCGGACGAAGACCGACCCGGGGCGTGGAGCAGGCCCGAGCGTCACGTAGCCCTCGGAACGGAGGTCGACGACGAACTCGCCCGACTCGACGACCTCGGCAAGGACGGACGACACCGAGGCGGACCAGGTCGATCGCAGGGACCCGGCCGGCAGACGGGAGTCGTGGGACAGCCGGTACGCGGGGATCGGGTCACCCGCCCGGACGAGCCCGAACAACGCAGAGTGGACGGCGATGTGCTGGTGCGCCCAGCGCCAGCCCCGCTCGTCGAGCTCGTCGACCCCGACGGGGTCGAACAGGACACCGGTGTACCTCGCCAGGGCGGGCATCGTCGGCGAGGACTCGACCGTCCTGTTGCGGTCGACCTCGTCGGCGAGACGCGGGCCGAGCTTGAGGCCGGACATCATCGCGGCTCGATCGGACGAGAGGGCGAGGAGGCGGTCGGTCACGTCACGCCGGACCTCGCTCAGCTGCGGGAACGACAGGGACGCGAGGTCGAGGCCGGACATGCCGCTGCCCCCGTCGAGTTTCGTCTCGGACGGGGGCAGCAGGAACAGCACGGTGGATCAGGAGGAGGTGCGAACGGGTGTCAGGCCAGCTGCGCGTTGCGCGCGACGACCGTGACCGTGTCGTTCTCGACGGACAGGAACCCGTCGTCTGCGGTCGCCTCGACGGTCGAGCCGTCGGTCAGGCGGACGCGGACCTTGCCCGTGGCCAGGATCGCCAGGAGAGGCTCGTGACCCGGCAGGATCCCGATCTCACCCTCGGCGGTGCGGGCGACGATGGACGACGCCTCGCCCGACCACACCTCGTGGTCGGCCGAGACGACGCTCACGGTGAGAGCAGCCACGATCAGCCGTTCTCCTTCTGGATCTGAGCCCACTTCTCTTCGACGTCGGAGATGGACCCGACGTTGAAGAAGGCCTGCGTCGCGACGTGGTCGAACTCGCCGTCCGCGATCGCCGTGAAGGACTCGATGGTCTCCTTGAGGGGGACCGTGGAGCCCTCGACACCGGTGAACTTCTTCGCCATGTACGTGTTCTGCGAGAGGAACTGCTGGATCCGGCGCGCACGCGCGACGGTGATCTTGTCCTCCTCCGAGAGCTCGTCGACACCGAGGATGGCGATGATCTCCTGGAGTTCCTTGTTCTTCTGCAGGATCGCCTTGACGCGGATCGCCGTGTTGTAGTGCGCCTCGCCCAGGTAGCGGGGGTCGAGGATGCGGCTGGTCGAGGTCAGGGGGTCGATCGCTGGGTAGAGGCCCTGCGACGCGATCTCTCGCGACAGCTCGGTGGTGGCGTCGAGGTGCGCGAACGTCGTGGCAGGCGCCGGGTCGGTGTAGTCGTCGGCCGGCACGTAGATCGCCTGCAGCGAGGTGATCGAGTGACCGCGCGTCGAGGTGATGCGCTCCTGGAGCACGCCCATCTCGTCCGCGAGGTTCGGCTGGTAGCCCACCGCGGACGGCATGCGGCCGAGGAGCGTCGAGACCTCGGAGCCGGCCTGCGTGAAGCGGAAGATGTTGTCGATGAAGAGCAGGACGTCCTGCTTCTGCACGTCACGGAAGTACTCCGCCATCGTCAGCGCCGACAGGGCGACCCGGAGGCGCGTCCCCGGCGGCTCGTCCATCTGGCCGAACACGAGGGCGGTCTTGTCGAACACCCCGGCCTCGTCCATCTCGGCGATGAGGTCGTTGCCCTCACGGGTGCGCTCGCCCACGCCGGCGAACACGGACACACCACCGTGATCCTGCGCGACGCGCTGGATCATCTCCTGGATGAGGACGGTCTTGCCGACGCCCGCACCGCCGAAGAGGCCGATCTTGCCGCCCTGCACGTAGGGCGTGAGGAGGTCGATCGACTTGATGCCGGTCTCGAAGAGCTGGGTCTTCGACTCGAGCTGGTCGAAGGCCGGGGGCTTGCGGTGGATCGGCCAGCGCTCGGTGATCTCCACCTGCTCGTTGCCCTCGAGGTTGAGGATCTCGCCGGTGACGCTGAAGACCTTGCCCTTGGTGACGTCGCCGACGGGCACCGAGATCGGCGCGCCGGTGTCCGTGACCTCCTGGCCGCGGACCAGGCCGTCGGTCGGCTTAAGGGCGATGGCCCGGACCAGGTCGTCGCCGAGGTGCTGGGCGACCTCGAGGGTCAGCTCGCTGGTCGTGTCGCCGATCGTGATCGTCGTGTGGAGCGCGTTGTACACGCCGGGGATGGCGTCGTGCGGGAACTCGATGTCGACGACGGGGCCCGTGACCCGGGCGACTCGCCCGACGCCGGGAGCCGACTCGGTCGCGACCGGCGCGGTTGCGGTGTCAGTCATGGCTTCTCTCTCTTCGGATGGTGATGCTGGGGGGCAGATCTACTTGGCCGAGCTGAGGGCGTCTGCGCCGCCCACGATCTCGGAGATCTGCTGCGTGATCTCGGCCTGGCGAGCGTTGTTCGCCAAGCGGGTGAAGTCCCGGATGAGGGTGTCCGCGTTGTCGCTGGCGGCCTTCATGGCCTTCTGGCGAGCAGCGTGCTCGGACGCCGCCGACTGCAGCATCGCGTTGAAGATGCGGCTCTCGATGTAGACCGGCAGGAGCGAGTCGAGCACCTCGGTGGCGTCGGGCTCGAAGTCGTACAGCGGCAGGATCTCGTCGTCGGCAGGTGCCTCGACGCCCTCGACGACCTCGAGGGGAAGGAGCCGGACGACCTCGGGGACCTGGCTGACCATGTTCACGAAGCGGTTGTAGACGATGTGGATCTCGTCGACCCCGCCCTCGGACGCGGCGGTGAGGAACTTCGACACGACTGCGTCGCCGATCTCCTTCGCGGTCGCGAACTCGGGCTGGTCGGTGTTGCCCGTCCAGATCTGCTCCGAGTCGCGCTTGCGGAACGCGAAGTAGTTCTGCGCCTTGCGGCCGACGAGGTAGAACACGACGTCCTTGCCCTGGCCGCGCAGCAGCGTGGCGAGCTGCTCGGCCTCCTTCAGCGTGTTCGAGCTGAAGGCGCCGTTCAGGCCACGGTCGGACGTGAACACGACGACCGCGGCACGCTCGACGGTCGCGGGCTCGGTGGTGAGGATGTGGTCGACGTCCGAGAACGTCGCCACGGCCGAGACCGCACGCGTGATGGCTCGCGAGTACGGCCCGGAGGCCTTCATCCTCGCCTGCGCCTTCTGGATGCGCGAGGCCGAGATGAGCTCCATCGCCCGCGTGACCTTCTTCGTGGTCTGCGCGGAGCGGATCCTCTGGCGGTAGACCCGTAGTTGGGCTCCCATGACTCTCCTGTTGTCTCGTCAGTCCTGATCGTCGGTCGAGCGCGTCAGCGCTTGGCCTTGACGATCTTCTCCTGGTTGACGTCGGCGGCGTCGGTGGCCTCGAACTGCTCGGTGCCGACCGAGGCGAGGGGCTTGCCCTCTCCCGTCTGGAACTCCTGCTTGAAGGCGTCCACGCCGGCGTCGAGCGCCGAGACGATGTCGTCCGACAGGACGTTCTTCTCACGGAGGTCCGACAGCACCGAGGTGTTGCGGCCGAGGTAGTCGAGCAGCTCGCGCTCGAAGCGGAGCACGTCGGGCACGGGGACCTCGTCGAGCTTGCCGTTCGTGCCGGCCCAGATCGAGACGACCTGGTCCTCGACGGGGTACGGCGAGTACTGCGGCTGCTTGAGCAGCTCAGTGAGACGCGCACCACGGGCGAGCTGACGACGGCTCGCGGCGTCGAGGTCGGACGCGAACATCGCGAAGGCCTCGAGCGAGCGGTACTGGGCCAGCTCGAGCTTGAGCGTTCCCGAGACCTTCTTGATCGACTTCAGCTGGGCGTCGCCGCCGACTCGTGAGACCGAGATGCCGACGTCGACAGCGGGACGCTGGTTGGCGTTGAACAGGTCGGACTGCAGGAAGATCTGGCCGTCGGTGATCGAGATCACGTTGGTCGGGATGTAGGCCGAGACGTCGTTCGCCTTGGTCTCGATGATCGGGAGACCGGTCATCGAGCCGGCGCCGAGCTCGTCGGACAGCTTCGCGCAGCGCTCGAGCAGGCGCGAGTGCAGGTAGAAGACGTCGCCGGGGTAGGCCTCGCGGCCCGGCGGGCGACGGAGGAGCAGGGACACGGCACGGTAGGCCTCGGCCTGCTTCGACAGGTCGTCGAAGATGATGAGGACGTGCTTGCCGCCGTACATCCAGTGCTGGCCGATGGCCGAGCCGGTGTAGGGGGCGAGGTACTTGAAGCCCGCGGGGTCGGATGCCGGAGCCGCGACGATCGTCGTGTACTCCATGGCGCCGGACTCTTCGAGGGCGCCCTTCACGGACGCGATCGTCGAGCCCTTCTGGCCGATGGCGACGTAGATGCAGCGGACCTGCTTGTTGACGTCGCCCGACTCCCAGTTGGCCTTCTGGTTGATGATCGTGTCGATCGCGATCGCCGTCTTGCCGGTCTGGCGGTCGCCGATGATCAACTGACGCTGGCCGCGGCCGACCGGGATCATGGCGTCGATGGCCTTGATGCCGGTCTGCATGGGCTCGTGCACCGACTTGCGCTGCATGACGCCGGGGGCCTGGAGCTCGAGGGCGCGACGCCCCTCGTTCGCGATCTCGCCGAGACCGTCGATGGGCGCACCCAGGGGGTCGACCACGCGGCCGAGGAAGCCGTCGCCGACGGGGACCGAGAGGACCTCGCCGGTGCGGGTCACCTCCATGCCCTCCTCGATGCCGGAGAACTCGCCGAGCACGATCGTGCCGATCTCGTCCTCGTCGAGGTTCTGGGCGAGGCCCTGCGTGCCGTCCGCGAAGCGGATGAGCTCGTTGGCCATGACGCCGGGGAGACCCTGGACGTGCGCGATGCCGTCAGCGGCGTCCGTGACGTAGCCGACCTCGGTCGTCGAGGCCTTGGACGGGTCGTACGACGACACGAAGTCCTTCAGCGCATCGCGAATCTCATCGGGGCTGATCTTGATGTCTGCCATTGTGATTCCTATTCGTAGCGAGGCTTCAGGGGGCCTCGAGTCTGTGTGGGGTGCGTGCCTAGCCGGCGAGCTGGAGGCGGAGCGCGCTGAGCTTGGTGGCGACGGTCCCGTCGATGACCTCGTCGCCGACCTGGACGCGGAGCCCGCCGATCACGGCAGGGTCGACGACCTGGTTGATGCGGAGGCTACGCCCGAACTGTCGGGACAGACCCTGTTCGAGGCGGGCCGCGTGGGCGTCGTCGAGGACGCGCGCGGTCGTGACCGTGGCGACGAGCTGGTCCGACTGGTCGGACACGATCTCGGCTGCCGTGCGGAGGAGTTCCCCGATCCGACGGCCGCGGGGCTGACGGACGAGGTGGCTGACGATCGTGATCGTCTGCTCGCTCGCGCGTCCCCCGAGGAGGCGCTGCACGAGGCCTGCCTTCGCCTCGGGGTCGCTCAGCTTGGTGCCGATGGCGAGCTCGAGGGAGGAGTCGGAGCGGACGGCCGCGTCGAAGGCGAAGAGCTCGTTCGCGATCGTGCTGCCGTCGGGGATCGTGGAGGCGACGACACGGATGCCGATCTCCTCCATGCCCGCGAGGAGATCGCGCTTCGAGGACCAGCGGCGGCCCACCACGGACAGCACCAGCGCACGCGCCGGCTCGGTGAAGGCACCGAACACGCGGTCGACGAGCTGCTTCTTGGTGGCGGCGTCGACAGCGGGGTCGGCGAAGTAGGCCTGCAGCTGGACGTTGCCGCCGATGACCCGACCGGCGTCGAGCACCTGCTCGCCCGTGGTCAGGTCCGCGGCACCGCCGAGGTCGGCGAGGGTGGACCTCGCCGACCCGAGCGCCTCACGGGACATGGAGCCCATCGTCAGCGGCCCGCCTTCGTGTTCTGGTCGGCCTCGAGGTCGGCCAGGAACCGGTCGACGACGGCGGATGCCTTGGCGTCGTCCGCCAGGGACTCGCCGATGACGCCCGACGCGAGGTCGATGGCCAGCGAGCCCACCTCGGCACGGAGTGACGCGACGGCAGCCGCACGCTCGGCCTCGATCTGGACGTGGGCGTTCGCGGTGACGCGATCGGCCTCGGCCTGTGCCTGCTGCTTGAGGTCGGCGAGGATCTCGGCGCCCTCGGCACGAGCGGCCTCACGGATGCGAGCCGCCTCGGCGCGGGCGTCGGCCAGCTGCTTCTTGTACTCGTCGAGGGCCTTCGCCGCCTCGGCCTGTGCGGCCTCGGCGTGGGCGATGCCGCCTTCGATGCGCTCGGCACGCTCGTCGAGGATCTTGCGGAACTTCGGGATCGCGAAGATCCCGAAGAACGCGGCGATGACCACGAAGACGACGAGAGACCAGAGGATGTCGTAACCGGCGGGGAAGAAGACGGCAGCCCCTTCGGGAGCACCGCCCTCGGCCGCGAGGATCGTCTCGATCATCGGTGTGTCGTCCTAACTGATCAGGAGAAGATGAAGCCGGCGGCGAGGCCGATGAAGCCCAGCAGCTCGGTGAACGCGATGCCGAGGAACATCGTGACCTGGAGGCGGCCGGCCAGCTCGGGCTGACGTGCCATGGCCTCGACGGTCTTGCCCGCGACGATGCCGATGCCGATGCCGGGGCCGATCGCTGCGAGGCCGTAGCCGACGGTCGCGATGTTGCCGTTGATCTCAGCGAGGATCGTGGTGGTGTCCACTTGTGTTTCCTTCCGGTTGGGCGGGGCTCGTCAGGCGACGGGCCCCGTCGTTCTTAGTGTTCGTTCGACGCTCAGTGTTCGTTCGACGCGGCCTGTTGGATGTAGACCGAGGCGAGGAGCGTGAAGACGTAGGCCTGCAGCACGGCGACGGCCATCTCGACGATGGTCATCACGAACCCGCCGATGAGGGTCAGGGCGCCGAACGCCATGAACCCACCGCTCATGCTGAAGAAGAAGAAGTGCGTCGCGGCGAAGCAGAGCACGAGGAGGAGGTGGCCGACCATCATGTTCAGCAGCAGTCGCAGGGCCAACGAGATGGGCCGGACGATGAAGATGTTGATGAACTCGATGGGCGTCAACAGGATGTACATGTACCACGGCACACCGGCAGGGAACAGCGCGTTCCGGAAGAAGGTCGCCCCGCCCACCTCGCGGAAGCCCGCGTAGATGAACATGACGTACGCGACGACGCCGAGCAGCAGCGGCATGGCGACGACGGAGGTGCCGGCGATGTTCAGCCCGGGCACGATGCCCGTGATGTTCATCGCGAAGATGCCGAAGAACATCGCGGCCAGCAGCGGCAGGTACTTCCGGCCGAGCTTCTCGCCGAGGATCTCCTCGACGATCTGCACGCGGACGAAGTCGAGGCCGAGCTCGGCGATGCTCTGGCCACGGGACGGCACGAGGCGCCCCTTGCGGAGGGCGAGCCAGAAGAGCAGCAGCATGACGGCGATCGCGAAGAGGCGGACCAGCATGATGCGGTTCAGCTCGAAGGGGGTGCCTTCGAAGAAGATCGCGGACGGGAAGAACTCGTCAAGAGTCGGGGCGTGGAATCCCCCGTCTCCGTGGCCGGTCTCGGCAGCGGAGAGCAGGTTCACAGCGTTCGCTATCAGCGCTATCTCCTGTGTCGGGGCGAGCACCCTGAAGTGTCGCGACGATTGGTGGGGTTGTCATCCGAACCCGCAGAGAATCGCGGCCGGGGAACGGTCATGACTCTATCAAGGTATTCGGCGCTGGCACGAATCGGCGGCGGTCTTTTCATGCCCTGCAAGGAACATGACCCGGCCGCCGCCGCACACGGGCCCGGGAGGGCCTCGTCGTGGTGGTCCGTGGACCTGTCAGTCCTGCGGCGCGGGAGGCAGGACCGCGTCGCTGACGTTGCCGAGGCGACCGCGGACGACCACCAGGGCGTCGATGGCGAGAGTGCCGATGATCGACACGACGAGGGCCAGGAAGAGCACGACGTCGTTCACGAACGGCTGGTCCTTCACGAGGACCAGCAGCACGACGAAGATGACGAGCTTGAGCAGCCAGGCGCCCATCACGATGCCGAAGAAGGCCGCGAGGCGGAACCGGATCGCGATGAGCATGCTCGCCGCGGTGATGCCGGCGAAGACGACGGCGAGGGCCACCCCGACGAGCGCGCTCCAGAGCCCGTCCGTCCCTGCGAGGGCGTACCCGAGACCGCCTCCCACCACGGCGATCGCGAGGGCCAGGAAGCCCGTGTAGGTGAGGATCTTGGTGAAGATCGATCGGGCGTTCATGGGCGTTCCTCCGGGGGTGTCAGTTCGGGCACCACGGCGTTCTGCGCCGTGTCGGTGTCGGACGGGTCGAGGACTCCGGCGGCCTCGTCGAGCGGGTCGAAGCGTCCCGACTCGCTCGCCGCGAGGTCGGCGGTGCGGGTGCTCTGGACGGCGACCTCGACGCGCTTCCTGCGGCTCAGCGGCGCGAGGGTCAGGGCAGCGCAGACCACGAGGCCGACGCCGAGGAAGAGCCCGACGAGCCAGGCGGGCTTGACGAAGAGGAACATCAGGCAGCCGACGGAGACGACGAGGGTCCACGAGTAGAAGATCAGCACGGCCTGGAAGTGCGAGTGGCCCATGTCGAGGAGGCGGTGGTGCAGGTGCTTCCGGTCCGCCGTGAACGGCGACTTGCCCGCACTCACGCGGCGCAGCACGGCGAGTCCGAAGTCGAGGAGGGGCACGACCAGGACGGCGAACGGCAGCAGGATCGGGATGAAGGCCGGCAGCAGCGCGGACCGCGAGATCGTGGCCGGGTCGATCTGGCCCGTCACGGAGATGGCGCTGGTCGCCATCACGAGGCCGGTGAGCAGGGCGCCCGCGTCGCCCATGAAGAGCCGTGCGGGATGCCAGTTGAGCGGGAGGAAGCCGAGGCACGCACCGATGAGGACGGCCGTGAGCAACGCAGCCAGGTTGAAGTACTCGGTCTGGCCGATGGTGATCGAGATGACGAAGCTGTAGATGAAGAACACGCTGTTCGCGATGATCGTCACCCCGGCGACCAGCCCGTCGAGGCCGTCGATGAAGTTGACCGCGTTCATCACCAGGACGATGGCCAGGATCGTGAGGATCAGCGACATGTAGGGAGAACCGATGGCGAGGCTGCCGCCGATCGGGAGCGACACCAGCTGGACTCCCTGCCACGCGAGGACGCCCGCCGCGATGATCTGGCCGGCGAGCTTGGTCATCCAGTCGAGGTCGTAGAGGTCGTCGACCACCCCGATGACCACGATGATCGTCGCCGCGCCCAGGATGGCCAGCGGCGGGCCAGGGTCCGCGAACACGAGGCGGAAGTAGTCGACGCCGGAGATCAGGGGGAAGACGAACCACGCCGCGAGGAGGGCGACCACGACCCCCGCCCACATCGCCACTCCCCCGAGCCGCGGCGTCGGCGTCTGGTGGACGTCTCGCTCGCGGATCGTCGGGTAGAGCTTGAAGCGGAGGCCGAGGCGCCAGACGACGACGGACAGCACGAAGCTGACGACTGCCGCGATGACCATCGCGAGCAGGTAGTACCTCACGCGAGGGCGTCGGCCCCGACGACGCGTCTGATCTCGGAGTCGGGCAGGACGCCGTGCCGGACGATGCGGACGACGCCGTCGGACGCACCCGTCGCGTCGACGATCGTCGAGCCCGTGTTGGCGCCGGGCCGCCGTTCCCAGCCGCTGCCCACGGGCCCTGCGTCGAGGTACACCGACACCGAGTCGCCCAGCATGTCGAGGGCCGCCTGGGCGGTCTCGGCCGCGGCACGGCCGGTGAGGTTGGCGCTCGAGACCGCGAGCGGCCCCGTCTCCTCGAGCAGCTCGAGGGTGAGCGGGTGGCTCGGCACGCGCAGGGCGACGGTGCCCCGGGTGTCGCCGAGGTCCCAGCTGAGGGACGCCTGCGCGCGGAAGATCACGGTGAGCGGCCCCGGCCAGAACTCGTCGAGCAGCGGCCTGACGACCTCGGGCACCGTCGAGGTGAGCGCGGCGAGCGTCTCCTGCCCCTTGATGAGGACGGGAGGCGGCGACTGGCGGCCCCGCCCCTTGGCGTCGAGGAGCTTCTGCACGGCGCCGGCGTCGAACGCGTCGGCGGCCACGCCGTAGACCGTGTCGGTGGGCAGGACCACGAGCTCGCCCCGGCCGATGGCGCCGCGTGCTCGACGCATGCCGGCGAGGAGCTCGGAGTCGACGGAGAGGTCGTAGAGGGAGGCCATGACCTGACGATGATAGTGCGGACGACCTGGAGAGGGCGTCAGCGCACCGCCGTCGTCGCACGGTCGCGACCGGTGAGGTCGGGGTGCGTGACCGTGGACCGCCAGCCGACGGCGTCCAGCAGGTCGCGGATGGCGCCTCCCTGTGCCTCGCCGTGCTCGATGACGAGCACACCACCGGGGCGCAGGAGGCGGAGGGCCGTCGCCGACAGGTCGCGCACGACGTCGAGGCCGTCAGCTCCCCCGTAGAGGGCGAGCGCCGGGTCGTGCAGGCGCACCTCGGGATCGCGCGGAACCATCCCGACGGGGATGTACGGCGGGTTCGAGGCGACCACGGACACGGTGCCGTCGAGCTCGGGCAGGGCGTCCGCGAGGTCGCCCTCGACGAGGCGGGCGTTCTCGGCGCCGACCGCGGCGATGTTGCGACGGGTCCAGACGGCCGCCTCGGCCGAGAGCTCGACCGCGACGACGGACGCGTGCGGCACCTCGGTGGCCATGGCCAGGGCGATGGCGCCGCTGCCCGTGCCGAGGTCGACCGCGATCGGGGCGGGCTCGGCCGCGGCGCGCAGGGCGTCGACGGCCAGCTGCGCCACCCCCTCGGTCTCGGGTCGGGGCACGAAGACGCCCGGTCCGACGTGCAGCTGCATCGACCGGAACGGAGCGGTGCCCGTGATGTGCTGGAGCGGTTCCCGAGCGGCGCGCCGTGCGATCGCGGCGGCGAACGCCCCGGCGGCGTCGGCCGTCAGGGCGGACCGGGTGACGACCCGGGCGCGGAGTACGCCCCGACCGAGGTCGAGCACGTGGGCCAGCAGCAGCTCCGCGTCGACGTCCGGCGTCGGCACCCCGGACGACGAGAGCACGGCCGACCCCGCCGCGAGGGCGGAGTCGACCGAGCGGGCGTGCCCGAGGTCGGCGACGGCGTCGGTCACGACGCGGCGTCGCCGATCTCGGCGAGCCGGGCCTCCTCGTCGGCCTGGATGCACGACTCGACGACGGGCTGCAGGGCCCCGTCCATCACGGCGTCGAGGTTGTACGCCTTGTAGCCGGTGCGGTGGTCGGCGATGCGGTTCTCCGGGAAGTTGTAGGTGCGGATGCGCTCCGACCTGTCCATGCCCCGGATCTGGCTCTTGCGGGCGTCCGACGCGATCGCCGCCTGCTCCTCCTGCTGGCGCGCGAGGATGCGCGCGCGCAGGACGCGCATGCCGGCCTCGCGGTTCTGCAGCTGGCTCTTCTCGTTCTGCATCGCCACCACGATGCCCGTGGGCAGGTGGGTGATGCGGACGGCCGAGTCGGTCGTGTTGACCGACTGGCCCCCGGGGCCCGACGACCGGTAGACGTCGATCTTGAGGTCGTTCTGGTTGATGTCGACCTCCTCCGGCTCGTCGACCTCGGGGAACACGAGGACCCCGGTCGTGGAGGTGTGGATGCGGCCCTGGGACTCCGTGGCGGGCACGCGCTGGACGCGGTGCACGCCTCCTTCGTACTTCAGGTGCGCCCAGACGCCCTGCGAGGGGTCGGTGGCGTTCGACTTGATGGCGACCTGGACGTTCTTGTACCCGCCGAGGTCGCTGTCGTCGCTCTGGATCATCTCGGACTTCCAGCCCATGCCCTCCGCGTAGTGCAGGTACATGCGCAGGAGGTCGGCGGCGAAGAGGGCGCTCTCCGCGCCTCCCTCGCCCCCCTTGATCTCCATGATCACGTCGCGGCCGTCGTCGGGGTCACGAGGGATCAGGAGGCGCCGCAGCTTCTCCTGGGACTCGTCGAGGCCCTGCTCGAGCGCGGGCACCTCGTCGGCGAACGCCTCGTCCTCCTTCGCGAGCTCCCGTGCGGCCTCGAGGTCGTCACCCGCCTGCTGCCACGCCGAGTGTGCAGCCACGATGCGGCTGAGCTCGGCGTAGCGGCGGTTGATCTTCTTGGCGCGCGCGGCGTCCGCGTGGACCGCGGGGTCGCTGAGCTGGGTCTGGAGGTCGTCGTGCTCCGCGAGGAGCACGGACACCGACTCGAACATCAGTGGTCTTTGTGGCCGGCGTCGTGGCCGTTCGCGGGCATCGACTTCTGGATCTGCACGAGGAACTCCACGTTCGACTGCGTCTCCTTGAGGTTGCCGAGGACGATCTCGAGCGCCTTCTGCTGCTCGAGGCCGGCGAGGGCGCGACGCAGGCGCCACGTGATCTTGACCTCGTCGGGGCTGAGCAGCATCTCTTCGCGACGCGTGCCGGAGGCGTTGACGTCGACGGCCGGGAAGATCCGCTTGTCGGCGAGGTGACGCGAGAGGCGGAGCTCCATGTTGCCGGTGCCCTTGAACTCCTCGAAGATCACCTCGTCCATCTTCGAGCCGGTCTCGACCAACGCGGTCGCCAGGATGGTCAGCGAGCCGCCGTTCTCGATGTTGCGCGCAGCGCCGAAGAAGCGCTTCGGCGGGTAGAGGGCCGACGAGTCGACGCCGCCCGACAGCACGCGGCCGGAGGCCGGGGCGGACAGGTTGTAGGCGCGGCCGAGGCGGGTGATCGAGTCGAGCAGCACGACGACGTCGTGGCCCAGCTCGACGAGGCGCTTCGCCCGCTCGATCGCGAGCTCGGCGACCGTCGTGTGGTCCTCGGCGGGGCGGTCGAACGTCGAGGCGATGACCTCGCCCTTGACCGTGCGCTGCATGTCGGTGACCTCTTCGGGGCGCTCGTCCACCAGGACGACCATGAGGTGCACCTCGGGGTTGTTCACCGCGATGGCGTTGGCGATCGCCTGCAGCACGAGCGTCTTGCCGGCCTTGGGCGGCGAGACGATCAGGCCGCGCTGGCCCTTGCCGATGGGCGACACGAGGTCGATGATGCGGGTCGAGAGCTTCTGCTGCTCGGTCTCGAGGCGCAGTCGCTCCTGCGGGTAGAGAGGCGTGAGCTTGCCGAACTCGACGCGCTTCGCGGCCTCCTCGACGGGCTGGCCGTTGATGGAGTCGATCCGGACGATCGCGTTGTACTTCTGGCGGCCCTGGCCCTGGTCGCCCTCGCGCGGCTGGCGGATCGCGCCGACGACGGCGTCGCCCTTGCGGAGGTGGTACTTCTTGACCTGGCCGAGCGACACGTACACGTCGCTCGCGCCGGGCAGGTAGCCCGTGGTGCGGACGAAGGCGTAGTTCTCGAGCACGTCGAGGATGCCGGCGACGGGGATGAGGACGTCGT
Source organism: Frigoribacterium sp. CFBP 13729 (assembly GCF_014841875.1). Lineage (NCBI taxonomy): Bacteria > Bacillati > Actinomycetota > Actinomycetes > Micrococcales > Microbacteriaceae > Frigoribacterium > Frigoribacterium sp. CFBP 13729. The sequence goes on from NZ_JACYUR010000001.1 coordinate 707,858, forward strand.
CCTCGGAGATCTCAGGCTCGAACTCGTCGGTCTGGACGCCTCGGCCGCGCTTGCGGTCACGCTGACGGCCACGGCCCTGACGGCCGTTCTCGTCCTGCTGCTGCTGCGGGCCGGTGCCCTGCTGGCGGTCCTGCTGCTGGCGGTCGCCCTGCTGCTGGTCGGCCTTCTGGCCGCCCTGCTGCTGGCGGTCCTGCTGCTGGCGGTCCTGCTGCTGGCGGTCGCCCTGCTGCTGGTCGGCCTTCTGGCCGCCCTGCTGCTGACGGTCCTGCTGCTGCTCGCCGGCCGCGGCCTGCTGGCCGGACTGGCCGTTCTTGCGGTCTCCGCGGCCACGGCTGCGGCTGCGACGGCCACCGCCCTGCTGGCCGGACTGGTCGCCCTGACCCTGGTCGCCCTGGCCCTGGTCGCCCTGCGCCTGGTCGCCCTGGCCCTGGTCGTCCGCACCCTGGGCGCCCTGGGCGCGCTCGGCGGCGTCGAGGTCGGTGGTGGTGTCGGAGGGCTGCTCGCCCTGCGCCGCGGCCTGAGCCTCGGCGACGGTCGCGTCGGAGGCGCGGCGCGAGCCACGGCGGCTGCGCGAGGGACGCTCGGCGGCGACGGGCGCCTCCTGGGCGACCTCTGCCGCGGGAGCCTGCTCGGCCTGCGCGACGGGAGCCTCGACCGGGGTCGTGGCGGGGGCCTGGAGGACGGGCTCGACGCCCGACTCCCCGCCGTTGACGTGGTCGCCGGCGCCGCGCTGGGCGGGAGCGCCGGCAGCGGAGGTGGCGCGACGCGAGCCGCGACGGGCACGGGTCGGGGCGACGGGCGCCTCGTCGGCGGCGGCGACTTGGTCGGCCTGGGCCGGCTCGGCGCCGGCGACCTCGACGGGCGCGTCGGCGACGGCCTCGACGGGCACGTCGAGCACCGGCTGCTCGACGACGGGCGCGGCGGCCTCGGCCGGGGCAGCGCTGCCCCCGGCCGACTGCGCCTGCACGGCGGCGATCGCGGCGACGAGGTCGCCCTTGCGGAGCTTGGAGAGACCGCTGATGCCGAGCGAGGAGGCGAGGGCCTGGAGCTGCGGGAGGCGCATGGCGCTGAGCTCGGCGGTGGTGTCCGCAGAGTTGGGGATGTCGACGTCTGACACTGGTGTTGGGTTCCTTCCGCTCCCCCGCGAGAGCCGCGAGGCTGAGCTGGTCACACCTCGTGGCCTGGAGTCTGCCCTGTCGGCAGGCCCTGCGCGGATGCGCGCTGCGCGGGATGCGCAGAGGAGCTCACGGAGGTGCGGCGCACGTACGCCAGACAGGCGGACGGACGCTGCGAGATGTGCACTACGGGATGTGCGGCCCGGGGGGATCAGGGAGCCTGGGGACTCGACACGCCTACTCGAGAACCGAGGAGGTGCTGCTAGAAGCCCAGGGGATCTTGATTCTCTACCGGGTGCGGCTTCACTGTAGCACCCCGCAGGTCGACGGCGAGCATGACGGCGCGCCAGTCGGACAGGGAGTGCTCGGCAACGAGATCAGCCGCGAACAGGCGCTGCGCGGGGTCGCTCCCGAGCACCAGCAGCGACGGTCCCGCGCCGGACACGACCGCGGCCAGGCCGGCGTCCCGCAGCAGGGAGATCAGCGCGTCGGTCTCGGGCATGGCGCTCGCCCGGTAGCTCTGGTGGAGCCTGTCCTCCGTGGCGGCGAGCAGCAGCTCGGGGCTCTGGATCAGCGCCGCCACGAGCAGGGCGGAGCGCGACACGTTGAACGTCGCGTCCTCGTGCGGCACCGACGCGGGCTGGAGGCTGCGCGCGAGCTTCGTCGAGAGGGTCGACTCCGGCACGAACACGACGGGAGACACGCCCCGGTGCACGAGGAGGCGCTTGTGGGCGGGGCCCGACGAGGTCATCCACGCGATGGTGAGCCCGCCGAAGAGCGCCGGGGCGACGTTGTCGGGATGGCCCTCCATCTCGGTGGCCACCCGCAGCAGGTCGGCGGAGGAGAACTCGACCACCCCCTCCAGCAGGCCCTTGGCGGCGACGACACCGGAGACGATGGCGGCGGCCGACGAGCCGAGGCCCCGCCCGTGCGGGATCACGTTGCGGGCCTCGAGCCGGAGGCCCGGCAGCGGCTGCCCGACGGACGCGTAGGCCGCGGCGATGGCCTGCACGACGAGGTTGCCCTCGTCGGTGGGCACCTCGCCCGCGCCGACGCCCTCGACGTGCACCTCGACGCCCGAGCCCGTCGTCGTGGTGACCACGAGCTCGTCGTAGAGCGAGACGGCGAGCCCGAGCGTGTCGAAGCCGGGGCCGAGGTTCGCCGAGGTCGCCGGCACCCGGACCAGCACCGACCGCACGTCGCCCGCTCGGGTCATCAGCACGCCTCGGTCACGCAGAGGCCGGGACGAGCCCGAGCACCTCGGCCACGCGCGAGGTGTCGCTCTCGACGACCGTCGGCGTGACCTCGGAGCCGTCGGCGCGACGGAGCGCCCACTGCGGGTCCTTCAGGCCGTGGCCGGTGACCGTGAGGACGACCGTCGCGCCCGCCGGGACGACGCCCGCGTCGGAGCGCTCGAGCAGGCCCGCCACGCTGATCGCCGACGCCGGCTCGACGAAGACGCCGACCTCGGCCGCCAGGATCTTCTGCGCGGCGAGGATCGCCTCGTCCGTGATCGCTCCGAACCAGCCGTTCGTGAGGTCGCGGGCCTCGAGGGCCAGCTGCCAGGAGGCGGGGTTGCCGATGCGGATCGCGCTCGCGATGGTCTCGGGGTGCTTCACGACCTCGCCCGCCACGATCGGCGCCGAGCCGGAGGCCTGGAAGCCGAACATCCGCGGCAGGCGCGTGGAGCGACCGGCCTCGACGTCCTCGCGGTAGCCGCGGGTGTAGGCCGTGTAGTTGCCGGCGTTGCCCACGGGGAGGAAGTGGAAGTCGGGGGCGTCGCCGAGCACGTCGACGACCTCGAACGCGGCCGTCTTCTGGCCCTCGATGCGGTCGTTGTTGACCGAGTTCACGAGGTGCACCGGGTAGTTCTCGGCCAGGTCGCGCGCGATGTCGAGGCAGTCGTCGAAGTTGCCCTGGATCTGGATCAGCTGACCGTCGTGGGCGACGGCCTGGCTGAGCTTGCCCATGGCGATCTTGCCCTCGGGCACGAGCACCGCGGCGGTGATGCCGGCGTGCGCGGCGTAGGCGGCGGCCGACGCCGACGTGTTGCCGGTCGACGCGCAGATGACGGCCTTGGCGCCGTGCTCGACCGCCTTCGAGATGGCCATCGTCATGCCGCGGTCCTTGAAGGAGCCCGTCGGGTTCATGCCCTCGTACTTGACGAACACCTTCGCCCCGGTGCGCGCGGACAGCGCCGGCGCGGGGATGAGGGGCGTGCCGCCCTCGCCGAGGGTGACGACCGGGGTCGCCTCCGTCACGTCGAGACGGTCGGCGTACTCGCGCAGGACACCCTGCCACTGGTGGGCCATCAGGCTCCTTCGACTCTCAGGACGCTCGTGACGGAGTTCACGACCGCGGTGTTGCGGAGGGCGACGACCGTGGCGGCGAGGTCGGACTCGCGGGCACGGTGCGTGCCGATGATCAGGGTAGCGGTCGCGGGGGGCGCCTCCTCGTCACGGGACGCACCGGGCTCGAGCCCGCCGGTCTGCTCGACGCTGTGCACGCTGACGCCGTGCTGGCTGAGCACCGTCGCGACCTCGGCGAGGACGCCGGGCTGGTCCGCGACGTCGAGGGTGATCTGGTAGCGGGTGACCACGTGGCCGATGGGCAGCACGGCCAGGTCGGCCTGGGTCGACTCGGCGACGCCGGGGCCGCCGATGACGTGTCGACGCGCGGCGGACACGAGGTCGCCGAGCACCGCCGAGGCGGTCTCCACTCCCCCGGCGCCCGCGCCGTAGAACATGAGGTCGCCGGCGGCCTCTGCCTCGACGAACACCGCGTTCTTCGCGCCGTGGACGGCCGCCAGCGGGTGGTCGAGCGGGACGAGCGCGGGGTACACGCGAGCGCTGACGCCGTCCACGCCGTCGGAGTCGGTGAGCCGTTCGCAGATGGCCAGGATCTTGACCACGTAGCCGGCCTTGCGCGCAGCCTGCACCTGCTCGTGCGTCACGGACGTGATGCCCTCGCGGTGCACGGCCGAGAGCGGCACCGTCGTGTGGAAGGCGAGGCTCGCGAGGATGGCCGCCTTCTGCGCCGCGTCGAAGCCCTCGATGTCGGCCGTCGGGTCGGCCTCGGCGTAGCCGAGGGCCGTCGCGGTCGCCAGGGCGTCCTCGAGCGTGTCGCCGTCGGTGTCCATCCGGTCGAGGATGAAGTTGGTCGTGCCGTTGACGATGCCCATGATCCGGCGGATCCGGTCGCCGGCGAGGCTGTCGCGGAGCGGTCGGATGATGGGGATGGCGCCGGCGACGGCCGCCTCGTAGTAGAGCTGGGCGCCGACCTGCTCGGCCGCCGCGAAGAGCTCGGGGCCGTGGTGAGCGAGGAGCGCCTTGTTGCCCGTGACGACGTCGGCCCCCGACAGCAGCGCCTGCAGCACGTGGTGGCGGGCCGGCTCGAGCCCGCCCATGAGCTCGACGACGATGTCGGCCCCGAGGATCAGCGACTCGAGGTCGGTGGTGAACAGCTCGCGCGGCAGGTCGACGTCGCGGGGCGCGTCGACGTCGCGGACGCCGATGCCGACCAGCTGCAGGCCGGCGCCGGCGCGACCCGCCAGCTCGTCGGCGTGCTCGAGGAGCAGGCGCGCCACCTGCGACCCGACCGATCCGGCGCCCAGCAGGGCGACCCTCACGTCGCGGTATTCGTCCATGGTGTTCCGTTCTGTGGAGGCGACCCGGTCGGGGCGCCGTGAGCTGAGGGGCAGGGGTGGTCGGGAGACGTGCGCCGCGAGGCTCAGTCGAGGCCGGCGTCGCGGGCGAGGAGGTCGGCCTCGGTCTCACCACGGACGATGACCCGAGAGGCCCCGTCGCGCACCGCGACGACCGGGGGCCGCCCCACGTGGTTGTAGTTGCTCGCGAGGCTCCAGCAGTACGCGCCCGTCGCGGGCACGCCGAGCAGGTCGCCCGGCGCGACGTCGGCGGGCAGGTACTCGGCCAGCACGACGAGGTCGCCGCTCTCGCAGTGCTTGCCCGCGACCCGGACGAGGGCAGGGCCCGCCGAGGAGGCGCGGCTCACCACGCGCGCGGAGTAGTCGGCCTCGTAGAGGGCCGGCCGGGCGTTGTCGCTCATCCCGCCGTCGACGCTGACGTAGCGACGGACGGCGGTCTCTCCGGTCTGCTCGTCGACCGTGACCGCGACGTCCTTGACCGTGCCCACCGTGTAGAGGGTCGTGCCGGACGGCCCGGCGATCACCCGGCCGGGCTCGACGGCGACCACGGGCAGCGGGATGCCGAGCCGCGCGCACTCGGCCGCGACGATGTCGGCCAGCGCGGCGGCGAGCTCGTCGAGGGGACGCGCGTCGTCGACCGACGTGTAGGCGATGCCGAAGCCGCCGCCGAGGTTGAGCTCGGGGACGGGACCGTCGGCGAGCAGCTCGGCGTGGAGGGCCAGGAGCCGGCGCGCGGCCTCGCCGAACCCTTCCGAGCCGAAGATCTGGGAGCCGATGTGGGAGTGCAGGCCGAGGAGCCGCAGCGACGGCCGGCTGCGGATGTCCGCCACCACGGCCGGTGCGTCGGCGAGGGTGATGCCGAACTTCTGGTCCTCGCGGGCCGTGGCGAGGTAGTCGTGCGTCGACGCGTGCACGCCGCTGTTGACGCGGACGCGGACGGACTGGACGACGCCGTGACGAGCCGCGGCCTCGGCGACCCGCACCACCTCCTCCGCGTTGTCGACGACGATGTTGCCGATGCCCGCCGCGACGGTGCGGTCGATCTCGGCGAGCGACTTGTTGTTCCCGTGGAACGCCATGCGCGAGGGCTCGACCCCGGCCGCCGCGGCGACGGCGAACTCGCCGCCGGTGCAGATGTCGACGCGCAGGCCCGCCTCGGCGACCCAGCGGGCGACCTCGACGGACAGGAAGGCCTTGGCGGCGTAGTAGACGATCGCGCTGGTGCCGACGCGTCCCAGCTCTCGGTCGAACGCCTCCTTCGCGCCGCGGGCGCGCCCTCGGAAGTCGTCCTCGTCGACGACGTAGAGGGGACTGCCGTGACGGGCGACGAGCTCGGTGGCACGGACGCCGGCGACGGCGACGACGCCGTCGTCGCCGCGGAGGGCGCCGTGCGACCAGACCGAGCGGTCGAGCGCGTCGACGTCGTCGGGCTCGAGCAGCCAGTCGGGAGCGAGGGGGTTGGGCGACACGGGGACCTCGGTGGGGATCGGGAGGGGCGGGACGACGACGAGCCTAGCGACAGCGGCCGCGCGTGACGGAGCCCCGCGGCGGCCGGCGCCCCGGCATCAGCTGCAGCTGCCCTTCGCGGCCAGGCCGGAGGAGGTCAGCGGCAGCCCGTCCGACCGGAGGCCGAGCTGCACCCGGCCCGGCTCGACGTCGACCGACGTGAGCACGACGCCCGGGGGCAGCTGCTCGGCGACGCAGACGCGCTGGGCGAAGTCGCCGAGGAACGGGGTCAGGTCGAGCGACAGGGACGTGTCGGGCAGCGACGCCCGCGTCGGGGTGAAGTCGAGGGCACGGCCGTCGTCGGCGATCGCGGGCGTGGCCGTCACGTCGACGGGCACCGCCCCGAGCACGGGCACGTCGAAGCTGCGGGCGTAGGTCACGTCGCCGTCGCCGAGCGTCACGGTCGCGCCGGCGGACGAGACGCCCTCGAGCGAGCTGACCGTCGCGGAGTCGGCCGAGAGCGTGCCGGTGACCGCGCCGGAGGTGCCCTCGAGGTCGGTGGGGACGTCGCTGACGTCGAGGCGGAACGAGACGGGGTCGCCCGCCGAGCCCGAGGACAGCGTCACGTCGTCGAGCGAGCCGTGCGCGATCTGCCAGAGCACGGAGGTGCCGTGGACGTCGACGGCCACGTCGTCGAGGCCGGTCGCGGTCGAAATCTCGGCTGCGGCACGCTGCTCGACCAGGCCGCGGGTCACGACGTCGGCGACGACCGCGAGGATCGCGAGCACCACCAGGACGCCGACCAGCACGAACAGGCCGGCGGCGGCGCCCCGGGCACGGCGGCGCGGGACGGCCCGCTCGGCGAAGAAGTCGTCGACGTCGCTCATCTCGTCGTCACATCCGGTCGGGAGCGGAGACGCCGAGGAGGCCCAGGCCGTTGCGGATGACCTGGCCGGCCGCGTCGTTGAGCCAGAGGCGCGTGCGGTGCAGGTCGGTCACCTCCTCGTCGCCGAGGGGGGTCACCCGGCAGCTGTCGTACCAGCGGTGGTACGTGCCGGCGAGTTCTTCGACGTAGCGGGCGACCCGGTGCGGCTCGCGGAGCTCGGCGGCCTGGACGACGACGCGCGGCAGCTCGGCCAGGGCGCCGAGGAGGGCGCTCTCGGTCTCGTGGACGAGCAGGGAGGCGTCGAACGCGTCGCGCGTCACGCCGGCGGCCTCGGCGTTGCGCGCCACGGAGCGGGTGCGGGCGTGCGCGTACTGGACGTAGAACACGGGGTTGTCGTTCGTGCGCCGCGTCCAGAGGTCGAGGTCGATGTCGATCGAGCTGTTCACGGGGCTGCGCACCAGCGAGTAGCGACCGGCGTCGATGCCGACGGCGTCGACGAGGTCCTCCATCGTGACGACGGTGCCCGCGCGCTTCGACATGCGCATCGGCTCGCCGTCGCGGAGCAGGTTGACCATCTGGCCGATGAGGATCTCGAGGTTGACGCCCGGCTCGTCGCCGAACGCCGCGCACATCGCCATCATGCGGCCGACGTAGCCGTGGTGGTCGGCGCCGAGCATGATCAGGTTGCGCTCGAAGCCGCGCTCGCGCTTGTCGAGGTAGTAGGCGAGGTCGCCCGCGATGTACGCCGCCTCGCCGTCCGTCTTGATGACGACCCGGTCGCGGTCGTCGCCGAACTCGGTGGTGCGCAGCCAGGTGGCGCCCTCGGCCTCGTAGATGTGCCCGAGCTCGCGGAGCCGGGCGACGGCGCGCTCGACGGCCTTCGACTCGTGCAGCTCGTTCTCGTGGAAGTAGACGTCGAAGTCGACGCCGAAGTCGTGCAGCGACTGCTTGATGTCGGCGAACATGAAGTCGACCCCGGCGGCCCGGAAGGCCTCCTGCGCCTCGTCGCGCGGGAGCGCGAGCACGTCTACGTCGGTCGCCGCGAGCACGCGGTCGGCGATGTCGGAGATGTACTGACCGCCGTAGCCGTCCTCCGGCGTCGGCTCGCCGAGCGCCCGGGCGACGAGGCTGCGGGCGAACCTGTCGATCTGCCCGCCGTGGTCGTTGAAGTAGTACTCGCGGGTGACGCGCGCGCCCTGCGCCTCGAAGACGCGGGCGAGGCTGTCGCCGACGGCGGCCCAGCGGACGCCGCCCATGTGGATGGGACCCGTGGGGTTCGCCGACACGAACTCCAGGTCGATGGTGACGCCGTCGTAGTACGAGCCGCGGCCGAACTCGGCCCCCTGCTCGACGATCGTCCTCGCGAGCAGGCCGGCGGCGGCCGCGTCGAGCCGCACGTTGACGAAGCCGGGGCCGGCGACGTCGACGTCGGACACGCCGTCGACCTCGGCCAGCTCGGCCGCGATCTCGGTCGCGAGGTCGCGCGGCGAGGCGCCGACCCGCTTGGCGAACTTCATCGCCACGTTGGTGGTCCAGTCGCCGTGGTCGCGGTTGCGGGGCCGCTCGAGCACGACGTCGGCGGGCGTCACGACGACGTCGGCGGGAACGCCTCGACGCTGGAGCACCCCGTCGACGACGGCGAGCAGGGACGTGGAGAGTTCGGCGGGAGTCACGGTCGTCGAGCTTACCGGCTGGGCACGGGGAGACCGGCGGGACGGTCGACCACCGGCCGAGCCGCGGTCGCCGGGACGGCGCGCGGGAGGCGGCGGTCAGGCGGCGCGGGACACCTCTGCGGCCTGGGCCGCCAGCAGGGACAGGAGGAGCGGCAACTGCGTCCGGTCGGCGCCGCGGTCTTCCGGGTGCCACTGCACGCCCGTGATCGGCGCGGTCTCGTGCTCCACGGCCTCGACCCCGCCGTCGGCGGTGCGGGCGACGACCTCCAGGCCCTCGCCGACCCGGTCGACGGCCTGGTGGTGCGCGCTGCGGACACGGGCCGTGGTGCCGCCGAGCGCCGCCGCGACGCGGCTGCCGGGGGCGAGCTCGACGTCGTGGTCGACCATCAGGCTCTCGACCGCTCCCGAGCCCCGGTGGGCGCCGTCGGCGTCGTCGAGGTGCGGCACGAGGGTGCCGCCGAGCGCCACGTCGATCACCTGGTGCCCGCGGCAGATGCCGAGGAGGGGGGTGGACCGGACGAGCGCACGACGCACGAGGGCGATCTGGCCGGCGTCCGCCTCCTCGTCGTGACGCCCCTCGCCCTCGTAGCCGCGGCGTCCGCCCCAGGTGATCGGATCGAGGTCCTCTCCCCCGGCGATCACGATCGCGGAGGCACCGTCGGTGACGCGGAGGAGCTCGGCGGCGCCGAGGTCGCCCGCGGCGAAGCGCTGAGCGTCCCAGCCGAGCGCGATCGCGTCCTCGACGATGCGCTCGTTCAGCGTCTGGACGTACGCGTGGTAACGCGGAGCGTGGGGCCGGTGTGCCGTCACCTCGACCACGGCCAGCATCGGGCGCGCGGCGACGACGGCAGCGGACCCGGGGCGGACGAGGGAGGAGGTCATGGCTCCATGGTCGTCGGCGGTCACGGCCCTGGCCAGCTGTGTGTCGCGGCGTTACGGCCAGAGGGAGGCGCGGCGCCAGTCGTCGCCGACCCGGTCGTACCGCACGCGCACCTGGTCGCGGCCCGTCGTGGCCTGCCAGAACTCGACCGACACCGGCAGGACTCGGTACGCGGTCCAGTCGTCGGGCACAAGGTCGTCGTCGGCCTCCACCTCGGCGCGGGCACGGTCGAGCGCCTCGTCGGCCGCGCGCACGTCGTCGATCTCCGTGCTCTGCGGCACGGCGACGGCGACGGCACGCGAGTCGGGGTGCCGGTGGCGGAAGTCCTGCTCCGCCACGTCGCGGGGCCCGGCGACCGCCGAGCCGGTGACGCGGACCTGCTGCCCCTGCGCCGCCCAGAAGAAGGTGAGCGCGACGCGCTCGTCCTCGGCGATCTGTCGGCCCTTCGGGCTCAGCGCCGACGAGGTGAACCAGAAGGCGTCGTCGACGTCCTTGAGCAGGAGCGTGCGGGCCGCGGGGCCCGACGCCGTCGAGGCCGTCGACAGCGTGAACGCGTGCGGCTGGACGACGCCGACGGCGACGGCGACGTCGAGCCACTCGAGGAGCAGCGCGATCGGGTCGGCAGGCGTCGACGAGACATCGAGCTCGCGGACGTCGGGGCTCGGCGACGCCGCCCCCCTCACGCGGTCGCGGAACGAGGACGAGGACGAGGAGGCGCCGGGCGCGGAGTCGGGAGGAGTCACAGGACCAGCCTGCTCCCGTCCGGTCGCCGCGTCCGTCGACCACGTCCATGACCGCGTGCAATCGCTGCTAGCCTTGTCGACGTCCCTGGCCCCCATAGCTCAGGGGATAGAGCACTGCCCTCCGGAGGCAGGGGCGAAGGTTCGAATCCTTCTGGGGGCACCACGCACCACCTCGGCCGACCGGCCGGCAACGACGAAGGCCCCGCTGATGCGGGGCCTTAGTCGTGCTCGTGGGCGGTCGGCCCCCGGCTCCGTTGCCGGCGGTCGGCCGCTCGTCGCGGCTCAGCTGTACGTGAGCGCGATGACGGCGACGTCGAGCGTGCGGTACGCGCCCTCGGCACGGGTGGCCGAGCGGACCCGGCCCCGCAGGACCTCGAAGCGGCCCTCGGTCTCGTGCACGAAGCCGATGACGCCGGCGGTGGGGGTGGACACCCGGTGGAAGCCGTCGCCCAGGGGCACGACCTCCGCTCGCGACGTCCTCTCAAGAACAGCACCCATGATGTCCTCCTCAGGTCAGACGGCCTCGGGTCAGGCCGGTCTCCGGAGAGTACCCCGCGAAGCCGCCGCGGAGCCCCGTGAACGGGGTACAGGCGGCCACGACCGCTCCTCGTCAGTCCAGGACCGCCCGCTCACCACCCGTCGGCGGAACGGGTGCCGCAGGGGTACGACGTCAGGTGGGCGGCGGCTCCACGAGCGGCCCGTCGCGACGGGGCCGGCGCGCGGTGGCCGTGACGCCGACGCTCGCGGCCGTCACGAGGGCGAGGGCCACGAGCTCGCGCGCGCCCAGTGCCTGGCCGAGCACGACGAGGCCCGCGAGCGCGGCCGTCGCCGGGCCGAGGCTCGACAGGACGCCGAACACCCGCGTCGGCAGCCGCCGCAGGGCCACCATCTCGAGGGAGTACGGCAGGGCGCTCGTCAGCACCGCGACGACGAGGAACACGAGCAGGAGGCTCGGGTCGGCCGAGACGGCCGAGGCCGCGTCCCCGGCCCCCAGCGGCACCACGATCACTGCGGCGACCGTCATCGCGACGGCGAGGCCGCCGAGCGAGTCGTCGCCCCGGCCGAGGCTGGCGTTGGCGACGATGTAGCCCGCCCAGAAGGCGCCCGCCCCGAGTGCCAGCAGGACGCCGAGGATCGGGGTGGCACCGCTCGAGTCGAGGCCGAGCACGACGACCCCCGCCAGCGCGAGGACGGCCCAGGCCGCGTCGACGAACCGCCGCGTCTGCACGAGGGCGACCGTGAGCGGGCCGAGGAACTCGAGGGTGACCGCGACGCCGAGGGGCACCACGTCGATGGCCAGGTAGATCAGCAGGTTCATCCCGGCGAGGGCCACGCCGAGCAGGACGACGCCGAGCCACGTACGGCGCGACCAGCCGCCGACGCGCGGCCGGAAGACGAGCAGCAGGACGAGGGCACCGAAGCCCAGGCGGAGCGCCGCCGCGCCGAGCGGGCCGAGGGCGTCGAAGTGGGTGCGGGCCAGGGCGGCGCCGAACTGGACCGACACGATGGCCGCGACGGCGAGGAGCGGGGCGGGCACGCGCTCGAGGGCGGCGGGGCGGGTCACGGTCGGCAGGTCTCCGGGGTCGTCGGGGCGGGACGAGTCTAGGGCGGCAGGACCACGCGGCCCGGCCACAGTACGATCGAGGGGTGTCCGACGCCCTCACCGTGATCTCCCCCGTCGTGGAGCTCTTCGGCTGGTTCGGGTTCGTCGTGGGCACGCCTTTCCTGCTCGCCGGCACCGTCATGCGCTCGCGCTCTCGTCGGTGGGAAGAGACGGTCGCCGTCGTCATCCCCGCACCCGACTGGGCGCACGCGGCCACCGCGAGGTGGATGGACTCCTCGGGCGAGCTGCACGAGACCGAGTTCGACGACCACCCCGTCGACACCCCGGTCGAGACCGAGCTGGTGGTGCACTACGACCCGTGGCGGCCGACGCGGCCCCGGCTCGACGCGCCGCACGAGGACGGCCGTGCCCTCCGCACGGTGGGCTGGATCCTGATCGGCGTCGGTGCCCTCTGCGCTGTCGCTTCCATCGTCCTGCTCTTCGTCGGCTGAGCTCCCGCCCCGCCGCGCTCCCTCCCCCGACGAGGGACGGCTCCTCCCGTCCACCGCGACACCCCCCTCTCGGACCCCGTCGGGGGGCCCGTGGCTAGACTCCAGCCACCGGACCGAGGGGAGAACCGTGACCGTCAGCGCGAAGGGTCGACGAGACCGACGAGGGGTGCGGAGGGCCGTCACCGCCGGCGTGGCCGCACTGCTCGCCGCGGGGGTGATCGGCCTCGGCGCGACGACGGCCGCGGCCTCGCCGCCGGTCGACCTCGACGGCGCCTACGTGCTCGACGACGCCGGAGTCCTCTCGACGGCCGAGGTCCAGCAGGTCACCGACAGCCTCGATCAGCTCTCGGCCGACGCCGGGATCGACCTCTTCGTCGTCTACGTCGACTCCTTCGAGTCCCCCGCCGACAGCGCTGCCTGGGGCGTCGCCACGGCGGAGCGCAACCAGCTCGGCACGGACGACGTCCTCCTCAGCGTCGCGGTCGACGACCGGGTGTACGACCTCTCCGTCTCCTCGAGCTCGACGATCACCGCCGGCCAGCAGGAGGCCCTCCAGTCGGACGTCCTCGAGCCCGAGCTGCGCGACTCGGACTGGGCAGGGGCGGCCGTGGCCCTCGCGGACGGCATCCGGCAGGACGCCGCCGGCCCCGATCTCTCCTGGCTGCTCTGGGCGCTCGTCGGGCTCGTCGTCCTCGCCGCTATCGGCGCCGTCGTCTTCGCCGTCGTCCGGGGCCGCGCACGCCGACGCGCCTTCCGCTCCGCCGAGGAGGCGCAGGCCCAGCTCGATCGCCGCGCAGCCGCCCTGCTCGTCGCCCTCGACGACGAGCTGACCGCCGGCGCGCAGGAGGTCGGCTTCGCCGCGGCCCAGTTCGGCGACGAGGCCGTCGCCCCGTTCGCCGCGGCGCTGACCACGGCGAGGGAGCAGGCACGGGAGGCCTTCGAGCTCCAGCAGCGGCTGGACGACTCCGTGCCCGACTCGCCCGAGCAGCGTCGCGAGTGGACCGAGCGCATCGTCCAGCTCTGCGACGAGGCCGGACGCTCGCTCGACGAGCAGTCCGCGGCCTTCGACGCCCTCCGTGCCGACGAAGAGCGCGCTCCCCGCGACGCGGCTGCGCTGCCCGGGGAGGTCGCCGGCCGGCGAGAGAAGGTGCAGCGTGCCCGGGCAATCCTGACGCAGCTCCAGCAGACGTACTCGGCCAGGGCCGTGGCCACGGTCGCCGACGCCCCGGACCAGGCCGACCGCCTCCTCGACTTCGCGGACGAGTCCGCCGCCACGGCGACCGCGGCGATCGGTCGGGACGACACCGGCGAGGCCGTGGGGTCCGTGCGAGCGGCACGACAGTCGCTCGGCCAGGTCGATCAGCTGGTCGGCTCGGTCGACAAGGCGGCCGAGGCCCTGCGCACCGCGGGCACGACGATCGCCGCGCTCTCGGCCGACCTCCGGCGCGACGTCGCCGCGGCCGAGTCGCTCCCCGACGACCGGGTGCCCGAGGGGGTCGACGTCGCCGGCGCGGTCGCCGCAGCTCGCGCCGCCGTCGCCCTGGGCGAGACGCAGACCGACGACCCCCTCGCCGTGCTGACCGGCCTCGACACCGCGAACGTCCGCATCGACGCCGCCCTCGTCGCCCTCCGCGACGCCGTCGAGAAGGACCGCAGGGCCCAGGCCGCGCTCGACCAGGCGCTCCTCACCGCCCGCAGCCAGATCAGCGCCGCCCGCGACTTCATCGAGACCCGACGCGGCGCGGTCGGTCCGCAGCCGCGCACCCGCCTCTCCGAGGCCGAGAGGCACCTCGCGACGTCCGTCTCGCTCGCGACCTCCGACCGCGATCGCGCCCTCGGCGAGGCGCACCTCGCGGTGCAGCTCGCCGGCACTGCCGCGTCGGAGGCGCAGGCCGAGGTCTCGTCGTACCAGCAAGGCGTGCCGTTCGGCGGCGGAGGACGAGGCGGCGGGGCCGACCTGAGCGGCATCGTCACCGGGATCGTCCTCGGCGGGTTGCTCGGCGGCGGAGGCGGCGGGCGCGGCGGCGGCTTCGGCAGCGGCGGGCTCGGCGGCCTCGGCGGCTTCGGCGGACGCAGCGGCGGAGGCGGCGGCTTCGGAGGCGGCGGCTTCGGCGGCGGAGGAGGCGGCGGGGGCGGCGGACGTCGCTCCGGCGGCGGGCGCTTCTGACCCGGTCCGCCCCGTCCCGGACGACGACCCAGACGACCACGACGACAACGACACTCCCCGGCGGGCGCCGCCCGGCGGGACCGACGCACCACCCACGAGAGGACACCACCATGGCGAAGCAGTCCATCTTCGGCCGGATCGCTCAGCTGACCCGCGCCAACATCAACGCCCTGCTCGACCAGGCGGAGGACCCTGCCCTGATGCTCGACCAGATGGTGCGCGACTACACCAACAGCATCGCCGAGGCCGAGTCGGCCGTGGCCCAGACCATCGGCAACCTCCGGCTGCTCGAGCAGGACCACGCGGAGGACGTCGCGGCGGCCGCCGACTGGGAGCGGAAGGCCCTGGCGGCGAGCAACAAGGCGGACCAGCTCCGCACCGCCGGCAACGCCGCCGACGCCGACAAGTTCGACGCGCTCGCCAAGGTCGCCCTCGGCAAGCAGATCTCCTCCGAGAAGGAGGCGAAGGACGCCGAGCCGACGATCGCCTCCCAGACCGTCGTCGTCGACAAGCTGAAGGCAGGGCTCACCGGGATGCGCTCGAAGCTGGACCAGCTCGACTCGAAGCGCAACGAGCTGATCGCCCGCTCGAAGACCGCGGCGGCACAGTCGCAGGTCGCCGACGCCCTCGGCAGCATGGACGTCCTCGACCCCACGAGCGAGATCGGCCGCTTCGAGGACAAGGTCCGACGCGAGGAGGCCAAGGTGCTCGGCCAGCAGGAGCTCGCCGCGTCCAGCCTCGACGCGCAGTTCGAGGGCCTCGAGGACCTCGACCAGCAGACCGAGGTCGACGCTCGGCTCGCCGCCCTGAAGCTCGGCGCCCTCGACGCGTGACCACCGCCTCCGGCTCCCTCGCCCCGCCTCCCGTCGTGCACCGGCCGGGCGGCGGGGCGTCGCGCGTCGTCGCCGTGGACGTCGCGCGGGGGCTGGCGGTGCTCGGCATGTTCGCCGCGCACATGTGGCCACGGGCCGAGCTCGACGAGCGGGTCTTCGACGGCCGGTCGGCGATCCTGTTCGCCACCCTCGCGGGCATCTCGCTCGGCCTCTCGTCGGGCGGGTCACGCCCTACGCCCCGAGGCGGCCGCGCCCCGGTCGTCGGCTCCGTGCTGATCCGGGCGGCGGTCCTCGTGCTGCTCGGCCTCGTGCTGCAGGCCTGGAACGAGTACGTGCTCGTCATCCTCCCGTACTACGGCGTGATGTTCGCGCTGCTCGCCGTCGTCCTCTTCGCCCCGCGCCCCGTCCTGCTCGCGCTGGCCGCGGTCGTCACGGTCGGCGCTCCGTGGCTCGCCGACCGGGTGCCCGTGACGACCCTCGGCAGCCCTCTCGCGGGAGGGGTCGTGGGGCTCGCGCAGGACGCCCTGCTCGTCGGGTCGTACCCGGCGCTCGTCTGGCTGCCGTTCCTGCTGGTCGGCCTCGTCGCCGCGCGGAGCGACCTGCGGCGCCTGGGCACAGCGGTCGTCCTGCTGGTCGCGGGCGTCGTGGCGGCGGTCGTCGGCTACGGGTCCCGGTGGCTGCCGGGCGCCTCCTCGTGGCCTGCCCTCGACCCGGCCGCGCACGAGGGCGCACCGGCGGAGATCGTCGGCTCGGGCGGCACGGCCCTCGCCGTCGTCGGCCTGCTGCTGCTCGCCACCCGGCCGGCCTGGGCGGCCGGACGAGCCGTCGCCACGGGCCTCTCGCCGCTCGCCGCCGTCGGGAGCCAGCCGCTCACCATCTACTCGGCGCACCTCGTGCTGACGGCTCCCCTTTTCACCCTCTACCGCCTCGACGGCGGACGGTACGGCCTGCCCCTCGGCTGGTTGGTCGCGGCCGTCGTCCTCACGATCGTCTGGGCCGTCCTCTGGCGCCGCTTCGTCGGCCGCGGGCCGCTCGAGCGTGTCGTGGCCCGGGTGAGCAGGCCCTGGGGATGAGCGCCACCCGGCGCTCGGCGGACCGCCCTGTGCCAGACTCACGCGCATGAGGTTCGTCGTGGTCCCCCAGTGGCAGGGTTCTCCGTCGTCGAGGGCGATGCGGCTCGCCGAGGGCGCGTACGCCGTACTCGGCGACCTGCCCGCGAAGTCAACCGCCGTGGTCGAGGTGCCGGTCGGCGCCGGCGACTCGCTCGGCACCCGCGTGCACAGGTTCTCTTCGGTCGTGGCCGTGGCCGCGTCGCTCCGCCGCGAGCTCGAGGCCGAGGCCTCGCCCGCCCTCGTCGTGGGCGGCGACTGCGGCGTCGAGTACGCCGCCGTGCAGCACGCCCTCGGCCCCGACACCGCCGTCGTCTGGTTCGACGCCCACCCCGACCTGCACAGCCCGCGCACCAGCGAGAGCGGCGCCTTCAGCGGGATGGTCCTCCGGGCCCTCACCGGCGACGGCACGGACGAGCTCGGCGCCCTCGAGGCCGGGCCCGGGGCGAGGCGCCTCGAGCCGGGCCGGATCGTCCTGGCCGGGAGCCGCACGTACGACGACGCCGAGGACACCTGGGTCGAGAGCCGCCGTGTGCGCACGGTGTCGTCGCTCGACCTCACCCCGGAGGAGGTGGTCGAGGCAGTCGCCGCGACCGGCGCCACCGAGGTGTACGTCCACGTCGACCTCGACGTGCTCGACCCCGGCACCCTCGACGGGCTGCTCGAGCCGGTCCCCTTCGGCCTCGACCCGGCCGTCCTGATCGCCACGATCACCGCCCTCAAGGAACGCTTCACGCTCGTCGGTGCGGGCCTGTGCTCGTTCGCCCCCGTCGACGCGGCCGCCGCGGCCGACGACATGGGCACGATCCTCCGCGTCGTCGGAGCACTGGCCCGATGACCGACGGCGCGGCGAGCGACGGCACGGTGAGCGACGACCGGCCCCGCGTCTCCGTCGAGCGCGACGGACACGTGCTCCTCATCGGCCTCGACCGCCCCGAGAAGCGGAACGCGGCCGACCGGCGGATGCTCCGCGAGCTCTCGCTCGCCTACGGCCTGCTCGACCGCGATCCCGACCTGCGGGTCGGCCTGCTCGTCGGCCACGGCGAGCACTTCACGGCGGGCCTCGACCTCGGCGACGTCGCCCCCGCCGTCGGCGAGGACGGGCTCGACGTCGTCCCCGAGGGCGGGCTGCATCCCTGGCAGGTCGAGGGGCGTCAGCTCACGAAGCCCGTCGTCGCCGCCGTGCAGGGCACCTGCCTCACGCTCGGGGTCGAGCTCGCCCTCGCGAGCGACGTCGTCGTGGCCGAGGTCGGCACCCGCTTCGGGCAGATCGAGGTGAGCCGCGCGATCCTCCCGTTCGGCGGGGCCACGATCCGGCTCCCCCGCCGGGTCGGCTGGGGCGACGCCATGCGCTGGATGCTCACCGGCGACCTGTTCGACGCCGAGGAGGCGCGGCGCATCGGGCTCGTGCAGGAGGTCGTCCCCGAGGGCGAGGCCCGCACCCGCGGCCTCGAGCTCGCCCGCCGCATGGCCGCCCAGGCCCCGCTGGCCGTGCAGGCGACCCTGGCGAACGCCCGGCTCGCGGTGCGCGAGGGGGACGCCGCCGCGGAGGCGCGGCTGCAGCCGGAGCTCGTGCGGCTGATGCAGACCGGCGACGCGCGCCGGGGCATGGAGGCGTTCCTCTCGAGGACGACGGCGGAGTACGAGGGCGACTGACCGCCTCCTCGTGTCGCCCTGCGCAGTGCGGACGACGACGAGACCGGACGGTGCGGGCCCCTGACACGCAGGAGCCCGCCTCCCCCTGAGGGGAGACGGGCTCGAGAACGAGGCGGATCGACCTACTTGAAGACGTCCTTGACGTCCTCGCCGACCTTCTTGGCGGACGCGCCGGCCTGGTCCTTCTGACCCTCGGCCTTGAGGCTGTCGTCGCCCTTGCGGTCTCCGATGGCCTCCTTCGCCTTGCCGGCGATGTCCTGAGCGGCGTTCTTGATCTTGTCGTCGAGTCCCATGGTGACCTCCTCGCTAACGGCGCTGTCTGCGCCTTTTCCAGCACGGTACGCCTCCGGGCCCGCGACGTCCTCCCCTGTCAACCAGTACTCAGAATCCGTACAGCGATCGTTCATGCGGGTGGTCGGCGGTCCCCCGGCGCTCGACAGGCCACCGGGACTACCGTCTGACCCATGACGACTTATGACCTCATCGTGATCGGAGCCGGCGCGGTCGGCGAGAACGTGGCGGACTACGCCACCCGCAGCGGGCTGGAGGTGGCCCTCGTGGAGGCCGAGCTGATCGGCGGCGAGTGCTCGTACTGGGCCTGCATGCCGTCGAAGGCGCTCCTCCGCTCCACCTCGGTGATCCGGGCCGCGAAGTCCGTGGGCGGCGCCGCCCAGGCCGTGACCGGTGACGTCGACGTCGCCGCGGTGCTGCGCCGACGCGACTCGTTCACGAGCGGCTGGGACGACTCGGGGCAGGCCGACTGGGTCGAGGGCGCGGGCATCGCCCTGCTCCGCGGCCACGCGACCATCACCGGCGTCAAGGAGGTGACGGTCGACGGGACCGTGCACACGGCCCGCCACGCCGTGGTCGCGGCCACCGGCTCCACCGCCCTGCTGCCCGACGTGCCCGGCCTGGCCGAGGCGCGTCCGTGGACGAGCCGCGAGGCCACCAGCGCCCAGACGGTTCCCCAGAGCCTCGTCATCGTCGGAGGCGGCGTCGTCGCCCTAGAGATGGCCACCGCCTACCAGGGCCTCGGCTCGACCGTGACGGTCATCGCCCGCAGCGGCCTGCTGGGCGGCCAGGAGCCCTTCGCCGGCGAGCTCGTCGGCAAGACCCTGAGCGAGCGAGGCGTCGACGTGCGCGTCGGCGCGTCCCCCGCCTCCGTCCTCCGCACCGAGCACGACACGGTCGAGGTCACCCTCGACGACGGCAGCGTCGTGATCGCCGACGAGATCCTCGTCGCGACGGGGCGCATGCCGCGCACCTCCGACCTCGGCCTCGAGAACGTCGGCATCGAGCCCGGCGACTGGCTGCAGGTCGACGACACGCTGCTCGTGCACGGCACCGACTGGCTCTACGGGGTCGGCGACGTGAACCACCGCGCCCTGCTGACGCACCAGGGCAAGTACCAGGCCCGCGCCGCCGGCGAGGTCATCGCCGCCCGTGCCCTCGGCCGCGAGCTGAAGACCGAGCCGTGGGGTGCGCACGTCGCGACCGCGGACGATGCCGCCGTGCCCCAGGTGACGTTCACCGACCCCGAGGTCGCGAGCGTCGGCCTCACCGCGGACGCCGCCGAGAAGCGGGGCATCGACGTGAAGGTCGTCGACTACGACCTCGCCGGCGTGGCCGGGTCGGCCCTGCACTCGGACGACTACGAGGGGCACGCCCGGATCGTCGTGGACGAGGGCCGCAAGGTCATCGTCGGCGCGACGTTCGTCGGGCCCGACGTCGCCGAGCTGCTCCAGGCCGCCACGATCGCCGTGGTCGGCGAGGTGCCGATCGACCGCCTGTGGCACGCCGTCCCGGCGTACCCGACGGTGAGCGAGATCTGGCTGCGCCTGCTCGACGCCTACGGGCGTCCGTGAGGAACCCCCTCCTCGACTCCCCGGTATCGCGCCTCGGCTGCGCGTGGGCGACCGCCGTCGGACTCGCGATCGGCGTGCCGCTCAGCGTGGGCCGGGTGCGCGTCGTCGGCGACCTGATCGTCTGCCGGGGCCTCCCCCGGTGGGCGTTCAAGCGCGGCGGCACCTGCGTCGGGCGGGTCTACCTGACCCGTGACAACGACGGCCCCCGCGTGCTGCAGCACGAGGCCGTCCACGTGAGGCAGTGGCAGAAGTACGGCATGCTGATGCCGTTCCTGTACTTCCTGGCCGGCAGCGACCCGCTGACGAACAGGTTCGAGATCGAGGCAGGCCTCGAGGAAGGCGGCTATCGATGACCCGCACCGTGATCATCACCGGAGCCAGCAGCGGCATCGGCCGGGAGGCGGCGATCGAGCTCGCGGCGGGAGGCGCGCAGGTGGCCGTGGTCGGCCGCAACGCCGAGCGCACCCGTGCCGTCGCCGACCAGGTCGGCGGCCGGGCGTTCCTGGCCGACTACGACCGGCTCGACGACGTGCGCCGCCTCGCGGACGAGCTGCTCGACGCGTACCCGCGCATCGACGTGCTGGCCAACAACGCGGGCGGCCTCGTGAGCGAGCGAGGCCTCAGCCACGACGGGCACGAGCGCATCCTGCAGTCGAACCACCTGGCGCCCTTCCTGCTGACGCGCCTCCTGCTGCCCCGGCTGCTCGAGAGCTCTGGCCGGGTCGTCTCGACGGCCAGCGTGGCCAACTTGTTCGGCAGCGTCCGGCTCGACGACCTGAACTGGGCCAAGCGGCCCTGGCTCGGCGGCTGGCGCCAGTACGGCACGAGCAAGATCGAGACGATCCTGTTCGTCCGCGAGCTCGCCCGGCGCACCGGCCTGGAGGCGTTCTCGTTCCACCCCGGCATCGTCAAGACGTCGTTCGGCTCGTCGTCGCCGATGTGGCGGATGGCGAACGTGCTCTCGAACGGCAACTACGGCATCTCGGCGCACGCCGGCGCCGTGCCGCTGATCCAGCTGTCGGGCCCGAGCTCGGTCAGCGTCGAGAACGGCACCTACTTCGACCAGCTGAAGCCGCACGGCCGCCTGCACCGCCACGCGCAGGACGACCTGCTGGCCGAGGCGCTCTGGGACAGGACGAGCGAGATCGTCGGGGTCGACCCGCAGGTCTGAGCGGCGCGGCCCGGGGCGGGCATCCACGCCGCCCCGGGTCACATCTCGGCGCGGCCCAGCCGCCAGTAGCCCATGAAGGCGACCTGGCGGCGGTCGACGCCGACCTCGCTCACGAGGAACCGTCGCAGCGCCTTGATCGCGCCGGCCTCGCCCGCGAGCCAGGCGTAGAGCTCGCCCTGCAGGGCGGCGCCGTGCTGTGCCTCGCCCTGCGGGACGTCCCAGAGGATGTCGTGCTCGATGTCGACCTCCTCCAGGTCGACGCCGCGGTGCCAGGCGGTCACGTAGCGGGCCGTCCAGGCTCGGACGGCGGTCTGCAGCGGAGCACCGTAGGCGGCGGGAGCGTCCGCTGCGGCGTCGGCAGCCGGCGACCCGCTTCCGACCCGCGGCAGCCAGTGCACGGTCACGCCGGGCGGCGCGACCAGCGGCAGCACGTCGTCCGCGGTCGGGACCTCGAGGAACACGCAGCCCCGGGCATCGGCCGGCAGCGACTCGACGATCGACGAGATGGCGGGCACGGCGGTCTCGTCGCCGGCGATCATCACGGTGGAGGCACGGCCGGGCGCCCACTCGACGCCGCTGCCGGTGACCCCGCTCGTCGCGTCGGGCCCGATGAGCATCGCCTCGTCGCCGACCCGGGTGCGGGCGAGCCAGGACGCCGCGGCTCCCTGGTCGCCGTGGCTGACGAAGTCGACGTCGACCTCGCGGAGCTGCGGCCGGACGGCGCGGGCCGTGTAGGTGCGGAAGGCGTTCTGCTCGTGCGCCGGCAGCGCCCGCCAGGACGGCCACCAGTCGTCGGTGGGGAACGTGTCGTAGCCCGTGGCCTCGAGGGGCAGCACCAGCTTGATCCGCTGGTCGAGGCCGTCGACGCCGAAGTCGGCGAGGTCGTCGCCGGTGAACGTCACGCGGACGAAGTGCGGGCTCAGGGACCGCAGGGCCGCGACGCGCACCCGGTACGGGCGGTGGGCGGGCTTCGGGCGGGCCTCGGGCGGGGCCTCTGCGGTGATCGTCACGGGTCGAGCCTAAGGCATGCCTTACCTAAGTCGCCGGTGGCCGTCTCGACGTCGAACGACAGATGTCGCCAGGAGCCGAGGAAGCGGGCGCTCAGACCGCGGTCGCGCCCCGGTCGACGACGCCCCGATGGGGTGCGACCGTGTCGTGCAGGTCGCGACGCAGGTCCCAGGCGAAGCCCTCGGGACCCCCGAGCCAGATGAGGTGCTCGGCCTCGGCCAGCGCGTCGGCGTCGACGTACATCTCGGCGAGCCACGCGCGCACGGCACGTTCGACCGCCTCGCCGGACGCGCAGGAGAGACCGCTGCCGGGCGCACCCGAGCGGCGGTCTCGGGCCAGCCAGGTGACCGTGACGCGGCCGGGCGACGGCAGCTCCTCGATCTCGGCAACGGTGTCGACCTCGACGAACACCTGGCCCCTCGCGCAGATCGGCAGGGCCGCGAGCATGGCGCGGAGGGTGGGGACCGAGGAGGCGTCGCCCGCGAAGAGGACGCGGATCGCGTCGTACGGGAGGGGCGGGTCGGCGAAGTCGAGGAACATGTCCCACCCAATGTAGGTGAGGCTTGCCTCATCCGCCACTCGGCGGCCTGCGCTCGCGGCAGGTGCACAGGCGCCGTCCGCGCGGGCACACGCGCGGCCCGGTGCCGGGCCGACCCCCGTGTAGTAGATTCTCTGACGTCCACGGGTCCGGCAGCGACCTGGGGGCGAGGGGCGGCGCGTCAGTCTGGCAGCGACGACGTGCCAGCCGTGGTCCGACGTCCACAAGCGACGACGGTCCTCCTTCGACCGGAGCGTGCAGGTCGCCACGAGCGACGGTGCACGCCGACCCGAACCGCTCCCGAAAGGCACCTCCACCGCCATGCGCCCCTCCCGCCTCCTCGTCCCCGTGGTCGCCGCCGCCGCCTCCCTCGCCCTGCTCGCCGGGTGCACCGCGGGCGGCTCCGACGCCCCGCGCGGCGGATCCGACGCGACGGTCACCGTGGGCCTCGTGCTCGAGCCCTCCGACCTCGACGTCCGCACCACCTCCGGCATCGCCCTCGACCAGGTGCTGATCGACAACGTCTACCAGGGCCTCGTCGGCCGCACGCAGGACAACGAGATCGTCGACGTGCTGGCCAGCGAGCACACGATCAGCGAGGACGGCCTGACCTACACGTTCACGCTGCAGGACGGCGTGACGTTCCACGACGGCGCCGCGATGACCGCGGCCGACGTCGTGTGGTCGCTGCAGCAGGTCGCCGACGACGAGTCGCTGGCGGGCCACGCCGACCTCGCCTCGGTCGCCGACATCAGCTCCCCCGCCGACGACACCGTCGTGCTCACGCTGTCGCAGCCCGACTCGGCCCTCCTGTTCGCGCTGACCGGCCGTGCCGGGCTCGTCCTCGAGCAGGCGGCCACCAACGACCTCTCGACCACCGCCAACGGCACCGGGCCCTTCACGCTCGCCTCGTGGACCCAGGGCGACAACCTCCGCCTCGAGCGGAACGCCGACTACTGGGGCGAGGCGGTCGGCGTCGCCGGGGTCGTGTTCCGCTACGTGACGGACGGCTCGGCCGCGATCAACGCGACCCTCTCGGGCGACCTCGACGTGCAGACGGCGGTCGACGCGACCCTCGCCTCCCAGCTCGACGGCGTCGACGGCATCACGGTCGAGAAGGGCCAGACGACCGACAAGTACACCCTCGCCTTCAACAACGTGGTCGCCCCCTTCACCGACCCGCGGGTGCGCCAGGCGATCCGGATGGCCGTCGACAACGACGCGCTGATCGCGGCCGTGGGCGGCTCGGCCGTCGACCAGGGCGGACCGATCCCCGAGCTCGACCCCGGCTACGAGGACCTGACCGACGTCGACGCCTACGACCCCGACCAGGCGAAGCAGCTGCTGGCGGAGGCGGGCCACGCCGACGACCTCGACCTCACGCTCGAGTACGCGAACTTCTACCCCGCCGCGATCGGCGACGTGCTCACCACCCAGCTCGCCGACGTCGGCGTCACGCTGACGGTGCAGCAGGTCGACTTCACGACCTGGCTGAACGACGTGCTCGCGCCGCCCGCCGACGGCGGCACGCGCGACTTCCAGCTGAGCGTGGTGAACCACGCCGAGACCCACGACTTCTCGAACTGGGCCGACCCGACCTACTACTGGGGCTACGACTCGGCTCCCGTCCAGCAGCTGTACGCCGAGTCGCTGGCTGCGACCGACCCCGAGGTCGCCGCCTCCAAGCTCGCCGAGGCCGCCCGGATCGTGTCGGAGGACGCCCCGGCAGAGTGGCTGTACACCGCCACGACGCTGACGGCCGTGCGCGACGGCGTGACGGGCTTCCCGACGTCGTCCACCAGCACCCGCCTCGACCTGTCCGCGCTGGCCGTCTCGGAGTGACCCGCTTCCTGCTCGGACGCACGGCCCTCTTCGCCCTGGGGCTCGTGGTCGCGAGCGTGCTGATCTTCGCGACGCTCCGCCTCCTGCCGGGCGACGTCGCGCAGGCGATCGCGGGCACGACGGGCTCGCCCGCCCAGGTCGCGGCGCTGCGGGAGCAGCTCGGCCTCGACCGGCCGATCGCCGCGCAGTACCTCGACTGGGCGGCCGGGCTGCTGCGCCTCGACCTCGGCGAGTCGCTCGTGACGGGCACCCCCGTCGCCGACGAGATCGCCGAGAAGCTCGGCGTGACCCTGCCGCTGGCGTGGCTCTCGCTGGTCTTCGGGCTCCTGATCGGCGTGCCTGCCGGCGTCTGGGCCGCCGCCCGGCACCGCCGACCCGTCGGCCTCGTCGTCGGCGTCGGCTCGCAGCTGCTCGCCGCGGTGCCGGCCGTCTGGCTCGGCATGCTCCTCATCGCCCTCTTCGCGGTCACGCTCGGCTGGCTGCCCACCCAGGGCTGGCCCCTCGACGGCTGGCAGGACCCCGGGCGGGCGCTCCGCTCGCTCGTGCTGCCTGCCCTCACGATCGGGATCATCGAGGGTGCGGTGCTGCTGCGCTTCACCCGGTCGGCCGCCATCGGCGCGCTCGACCAGGACTACGTCCGCGCCGCCGCGGCCAAGGGCATGACGCTCGACCGCGCGCTCCTGCGGCACGGCCTGCCGAACGTGATGCTCAGCGTCGTCAGCGTGCTCGGCCTCCAGGTCGTCGGGCTCGTGGTGGGCGCCGTCGTCGTCGAGCAGCTGTTCACGCTGCCCGGCCTCGGCCGGATGCTCGTCACCGACGTCGGCCGCCGCGACCTCACCAAGGTCCAGGGCGAGCTGATGACGCTCACCGCGATCGTCCTGTTCGTCGGGCTGCTCGTCGACGTCGCCCACCGACGGCTCGACCCCCGGCTGCGCGAGGTCGAGCGATGAGGCGCGGCTCGTTCGTGCGCGCCCTGCTGCGCCGACCCCAGGGCGCGGCGGCCGTCGCCTGGCTGGCCCTCGTCGCCCTCGCCGCGGCGGTCAGCCCCTTCTGGACCCCGGCCGACCCGTTCCGCACGGATCCCTACTCGGCCTGGCTGCCCCCGTCGGGAACGCACCTGTTCGGCACCGACGCCGTCGGCCGCGACATCGCCAGCTACGTGATGGCCGCGAGCGGCACCACCGTGGTCGTCGCCGTCTCGGCCGGCCTCCTCGCGCTCGTCGTCGGGCTCGGCCTGGCCGCCCTCGGCTCGCTGACCGCCCGGATCGTGCGCGAGTCGGTCGCCGCGCTCATCGACGTCCTCGTCGCGTTCCCCATCATCCTGGTCGCGATGGCCCTCGCCGCGGCGTTCGGCGGGTCGCTCGGGGTCGTCGTGGTCGCCGCCGGCCTCGGCTACGGGGTGACGATCGCCCGCGTCTCCCGCAGCGAGATCCGCCGGGTCGCCCGAGAGGACTACGTCACCGCCGCCCGCGCGTCGGGCGCCGGGACCGCGACGGTGCTGCTGCGGCACGTGCTGCCGAACATCGCGCCGGTCTTCGTCGTGCAGCTGTCGCTCGCGATGGCGACGTCGATCCTCGCGGAGGCGGGGCTGTCGTTCCTCGGCTACGGGGCGTCGGCCGAGACGGCCTCGTGGGGGCGCCTCCTCGCCGACCTGCAGAAGTTCCTCGGCGTGCACCCGTGGACGATCGTCTGGCCCGGGCTCGCGATCACGCTGACCGTGCTGGCGCTGAACCTGCTGGGCGACGCGGTGCGCGACGCCGCCGACCCGCGCCTCCGCGGCGGCGGGCGACGTGCCGCGACGCCCGTAGACTCCCACGCCCCGGCCGCCCCCGCGGCCGCGCCCGACCCTGCCGACTCCCCCGCCGCCTCCCCCGGAGTGACCTCGTGAGCCTCGACGTCGACGACCTGACCGTGACGATCGACGGGCGCCGCGTCGTCGACGGCGTCTCGCTGCACCTCGCGGACGGCGCCCGACTCGGCCTGATCGGCGAGTCCGGCTCGGGCAAGTCGATGACGACGCTCGCCGTCCTCGGCCTGCTGCCGCCGCAGGCCGTCGTGACGGGCAGCATCCGCCTCGACGGCCGCGAGCTCGTCGGCCTCTCCGACCGGCAGCTCGCCCCGCTGCGGGGAGCGACGATCGCGGCCGTGTTCCAGGACCCGCGCACGGCCCTCGACCCCGTCATGACCATCGGGCGTCAGGTGGCCGAGCCGCTGCGCCTGCACGGCCGCGTCTCGCGGGCCGACGCGCGCCGCCGGGCCGTCGAGGCCCTGGCCGAGGTCGGGCTCGACGAGTCGGTCGCGGACTCGTGGCCGCA
Source organism: Frigoribacterium sp. CFBP 13729 (assembly GCF_014841875.1). NCBI lineage: Bacteria > Bacillati > Actinomycetota > Actinomycetes > Micrococcales > Microbacteriaceae > Frigoribacterium > Frigoribacterium sp. CFBP 13729. The sequence goes on from NZ_JACYUR010000001.1 coordinate 734,824, forward strand.
CCAGCTGTCCGGCGGCCAGCGGCAACGCGCCGTCATCGCGACGGCGCTCATCGCCCGCCCCGCCGTGCTGCTCGCCGACGAGCCCACGACCGCGCTCGACGTGACGACCCAGGCCGAGGTGCTCGCGCTGTTCCGCCGGCTGGTCGACGAGCGCGGGGCCTCGCTCCTGTTCGTGACCCACGACCTCGCGGTGCTGGCTCAGGTGGCCGAGGAGGCGGCGGTGCTGTCCCGGGGACGCGTGGTCGAGAGCGGGCCGGTCGCCCGCCTCCTCGGCTCGCCTGCCCACCCCGTGACGCGCGGCCTCGTCGAGGCGACGCGCGCGACGACCTGGAGGGCACCGTGACCGGATCGCACGCACAGCACGACGCCGACGGCGCGGGCGCCGGGCCGCTGCTCCGCGGCCGCGGGCTCTCGCGCACCTTCACGCTGCCCCGCCGGTCGCCGTTCCAGCCCGGGCCGGTGCGTCACGCGCTCGTCGAGGCCGACCTCGACGTCGGGCGGGGCGAGAGCGTGGCCCTCATCGGCGAGTCCGGCTCGGGCAAGTCGACCCTCGTGCGCCTCCTGCTCGCGCTGGACCGGCCGACCGCCGGCACCGTGACGTTCGACGGACGCGAGGTGCGACCCGACCGCGCGTCGCGCCTGCGCTGGCTGCGCCGCCGTACGGGCGTCGTGCTGCAGGACCCGTACAGCTCGCTCGACCCCCGCATGCGGATCGGCGACGTCGTGGCCGAGCCGCTGCGCCTGCTGCACGTGCCGGGCGACCACGAGCGCATGGTCGCCGAGGTGCTCGACCGTGTCGGACTCGACCCGCGGGGCGTCGACCTCTGGCCGCACGAGCTGAGCGGCGGCCAGAGACAGCGCGTCGCGCTCGCCCGGGCCGTCGTGCACGGCCCCGACCTGCTGGTCGGCGACGAGCCGATGAGCGCGCTCGACGTGACCGTGCGCGCGCAGATCCTCGGCCTGCTGGCCGAGCTGCGCGACGACCTCGGGCTGTCGCTGCTGATCGTCTCCCACGACGTGGGGCTCGTGCAGCACCTCAGCGACCGGGTGGCCGTGCTGCAGGGCGGCCGCATCGTCGAGCAGGGCGCGACCGACGACGTGCTCGGGCGGCCGCAGCACGACTACACGAAGCGGCTCATCGCGTCCGTGCCGACCCTCGACGGGTCCTGACCGCGCGCCTCACCAGCAGTCGGGGTGCCGCCGCTGCCAGCGCAGGCGCCGCTCGAGCTGCGCGCCGATCGCGAGCAGCACGTCCTCGCGGCCCGGTCGGCCGATCAGCTGCACCCCCGCGGGCAGCCCGTCGACCTCGGCCACCGGCAGCGTGATCGCCGGCAGGCCCGCGACGTTGACGAACGAGGTGAAGGGCGACACGAGGCACTGCTGCTCGAAGGCCCGCTCGGGGTCGTCGGCGTCGTGCCAGCCGAGTGCCGGCGGCAGCAGGGCGAGCGACGGCGTCAGCACGGCGTCGAAACGGTCGAAGGCTGCGATGACGCTCTGCTCGAAGGCGCTGAGGCCGGCCAGCGCAGCTCCCAGCTCGCGGGCGCCGAGCTCGCGGCCCCGGCGGACGAGCCACGCCGTCATCGGCTCGAGCAGGGCGAAGTCGTCGTCGGTCTCGGCCGGGATGCCCGCCGCGCCGGCCTGCCAGATCGTGCGGAACAGGGCCGCGTAGTTCGGGGACCCCGGGTCGGAGCCGGGCAGCGACGCGTCGTCCACGCCGTGCCCGAGGGCGTCGAGCTGGTCGGCGGTGTCGCGCAGCACCCCGAGGAGGCGCGGGTCGATCCGGACGTCGTACGCGTCGTCCCACGGGCTGGCCGTCAGCACCCCGAGCTGGAAGCGCCCCTCGCCGCGGACGGCGGTGCCGAGCCACGCCCCGTCGGGCGAGCCGGGCGCCCGCAGGGCGAAGTGGTCGCGCGGTGCCCGGCCGTCGGGCGACACCATCGCGTCGAGCAGCATCGCGGCGTCGGCGACGGTGCGGGCGATCGGGCCGCCGACGGCGAGGCCGCCGAGGCTCGTGATGCCCGACTGCGCCGGCACCCGGCCGCGCGAGGGCTTGAGGCCGACGAGCCCGGTCATGGCGGCGGGGATGCGGATCGAGCCGCCGCCGTCCGAGCCGGGGGCGAACGGCAGCAGGCCGGCGGCGACCGCGGCCGCCGCTCCCCCGCTCGAGCCGCCCGCGCCGAGGTCGCGACGCCAGGGGTTGCGCGGGACGGGACCGGCGACGGGCTCCGTGTAGCCGGTGAGGCCGAACTCGGGCGTCGCGGTCTTGCCGAGGCTGACCGCGCCGGCCTCGCCCAGCACCGCGGAGATCTCCGAGTCCTGCTCGGCGACGCGCCCGCGGGAGAGCCGCGAGCCGAGACCGGTCGGCAGGCCGGCGCGGTCGGTGAGGTCCTTGTCGGCCAGGGGCAGGCCCCACAGCGGGGCGGTGCTGCGGCCGGCGCGCCCGAGAGCGTCGGCCCGGCCGCGCGCGGCGTCGGCCCCGACCGCGACGAACGCGCCGACGCCGTCGGCGCCGGCGTCGAGCCGGTCGATGCGCGCCAGGTAGTGGTCGGTCAGCTCGCGGGGTGTGACCTCGCCGCGGCGGAGCCAGTCCCACTGCTCCTGGGCGCTGAGGTGGTGGAGTTCGAACACGTCCCCGAGCCTAGGCGCAGGGCACTCGGCCCTCAGGTACGCGGCGCGGAGTCTCGACGGCGACGCTTCTTCAGCGACTTCTGCATCGTGACCGTGCCGAGCCAGCGGCCGAACTTGAAGCCGACCCGGCCCATCCGGCCCACCTCGACGAAGCCGAGCCGCGCGTGCAGGGCGATCGACGCCTCGGCCTTGGCGTCGGCGATGACCGCGATCATCTCGCGGATGCCGGCCTCCCTGCAGGCCTCGACCAGCGCCTCCAGCAGGGCCCGGCCGAGGCCACGGCCGGTCGCCGCCGCCCGGAGGAAGATCGACGTCTCGACCGTGTACCGGTAGGCGGCCTTGCCGCCCCACGGCGTCGCGTGCGCGTAGCCGAGCACCTCGCCGGCCGGGCTGACCGCCACGAGGAACGGCATGCCGAGCTTCTGGCCGACGGCCGCCTTGCGCCGCCACTCGGCCAGGGTCGTCGCCTTCTCGTCGAAGGTCACGCTCGAGTTCGCGACGTAGTGGGAGTGGATCTCGCGGACGTACGGCAGGTCGGCGGGCTCCAGGGGCCTGATGTCGAACGAGAACACGGGCTCAGGGGCCGGCGCAGGGCGGAGCCGACGGGGCAGCTGCCGCCTCTGCTGGTATTCCTCCTCGAGCACGTCCCCACTCTGGCACGCCGCTGCCTCCTCATTCAGGAAGATCGGTCCTGGATCGCGCGACGGGGGAAACTCGAGTCCTGAACCATGCACGGTGCAGGACTCACGGCCCGAGGGTTCCTGAATCGCGCCGGCGGCCTCAGGGTCGGTCGGGCAGGCGCCAGTCGACGGGCGTGCCGCCCTGCTGGACGAGCAGCTCGTCGACCCGGCTGAACGGCCGCGACCCGAAGAACCCACGTGACGCCGAGAGCGGGCTCGGGTGGGCGGACTGCACGGTCGGCACCTCGCCGAGCACCGGCACCAGGGAGGCCGCGTCGCGCCCCCAGAGCAGGCCCACGAGCGGTCCGCCGCGGGCCGCGAGCACCTCGACGGCCCGCTGGGTGACGGGCTCCCAGCCCTTGCCGCGGTGCGAGCCGGCCTCGCCGGGACGCACCGTCAGCACGCGGTTGAGCAGCATGACCCCGTTGCGCTGCCACGAGGTGAGGTCGCCGTGCGCGACGGGCGGGTGACCGAGGTCGTCGTGCAGCTCGCGGTAGATGTTCGCGAGGCTGCGCGGCACGGGCCGGACGTCCGGGGCGGTGGCGAACGAGAGACCGATCGGGTGGCCGGGCGTCGGGTAGGGGTCCTGGCCGACGACGAGCACCTTCACCTCGTCGAGCGGCGTCGTGAAGACGCGGAGGACGGCCTCGCCGGCGGGCAGGTAGCCGCGACCGGCGCGCACCTCGGCGCGGAGGTACTCGCCCATGTCGGCGACGAGCGGTGCGACGGGCGCGAGCGCCTCGGCCCAGCTCGGGTGCACCAGGTCGGCGAGCGGACGCGCGATCACTCCGCGCCCAGCGAGCCGACGGAGACGCCGACGACGTCGCCCTGCTCGTCGACCTGCGGCTCGACGCGCCAGACGCTGCCGCGGCCGAGCACGGTCAGCGCGCCCTCCCCGACGACGAGGGCGGTGTGCTCGTCGATCGCGACGCCTCCTCGGACCATGCCCGCCTCGGTCGCGGCGACCAGGCGCGTGAGCGTGCCCCACTGGGCGGCGTGCACGTCGACGGCGAGGTCGACGAGGCCGAGGCCCTCGCCGAGCTCGACCTCGTCGAGGTCCTCCGCGGCGTCCTGGGGGCAGACGGGGACGTCGCCGATCAGCCAGCCGCCGAGCAGGGCCCGGTCGGCCGCGATCGCGGCACCGGCCGAGAACCCGACGTAGGGCAGGCCGTCGCTGACGAGGAGGCGCACCTGGTCGACCAGCGGAGCCACCGCCTCGAGGTAGGCCGGCGTCAGCCCGCCGCCGACGACGAGGCCGTCGACGTCGCTGAGCACCCGGGTGTCGAAGACGTCGCCTGCCTCGACGACGGTCGTGACGACCTCGCAGCGGCCGCCGGACGCGATGAGGGCGGGGAACCCGGTGCGCCACTCCTCCGAGGGCGAGTCGTGCGCGACGACGATCAGCACGCCGACGCGCGGGACGTCGCGCCCGACCGCGCGGCCGCGGACCGCCGCCTCGGCGACGAAGAGGTCGTAGAGCCCGGGCTCGTCGGGTGCCCAGCCGCCGCCCACCAGGTGGATGCTCACGAGGCGTCCCCCTGTCCGGCGTCGCGGGTCACCGGGGGCAGGGCGCTCCAGGGGAAGGTGATCCACTGGGAGGTGCGCTTCCAGGTGAAGTCGGGCTCGAGGATGGTCTGCGGCTTGCTGTAGAGGCAGACGGTGCGCACCTCGGAGGCGACCTCGGCGAGCAGGTCACGGACGAGGGCCAGGGTGCGGCCCGAGTCGGAGACGTCGTCGACGACGAGCACGCGCTTGCCCGCGAGGGCCGGGGCGTCGAGCGTCGGCGGCAGCAGGACGGGCTCGGGCAGGCGCTCGTCGACGCCGGTGTAGAACTCGACGTTGATCGACCCGCACATCTTCGTGTCGAGGGCGTACGAGATGGCGCCGGCGAGCACGAGGCCGCCGCGGGCCACGGCGACGATGACGTCGGGCGTGAAGTCGGCGGCGACGACGTCGCGGGCGAGGTGCCGGGCTGCCTCGCCGAACTCGAGCCAGCCCAGGACCTCGCGCTCGCCCGACGGTGCGAGACCGGGATCAGAGGAGGCGGCGGCTGCGGCAGGCGCAGCGGCGTCGGGATCTCCCGCCACGTCGTCCTCCACCACGACGGAGGCCGCTCCGGCCGACGAGGGGTCGAGGTCGGACGGGGCGTCGGGTGAGGAGACCATCCCGCAACCGTACCGGGCCAGGGCGCGCTCGGCGACGCCCGTCGCGCGTCGGGACGTCCCGACCGGTCGGCCCCCGGACCTCGTCGGCAGGTGGGCGGGAAGTCGGCGGAGGTCGGGCCCTGAGGTGGCGGGGCGACGAGCCGCTCTGCGTCGTGCGACGCCTTCTGCGGGCTGGTGAGCTCTAGGATCAGCGTCATGAGCGACCCTTCCTCTTCGCTGCCCACGTCCGACCTCACCTCGGCAGCGCTCACCGACGAGCAAGGATCCCTCGCCGTCACCGCTCGCGAGGAAGTCCAGGCGTTCCTCGCCAGCTCTGCCGAGGACGTCCACGACGCGGCCGCGGCCGCCGTCTCCGCCCTGGAGGACGCCGTCGATGCCCACGTCCCCGTCGAGGACCTCTCGGCGGCGCTCGACGCGAGCCCGGAAGCCGTCCAGGCGATCATCGACCACGACGTCGATCTCGAGGCGCTGCACCCCGACAACAACGTCGACTGACCACGACGCGTCAGCCTCCGCCAGTCCACCGTCGGCACCGGTCCGGGTCCGGCCGGCGCCCGGGCCCCGTCACCGGCCGGGCTGCTCCCACCGACCGCCGGGAGGCGCGAACACCGTGTCGACGCCGTCCGACCAGAGCAGCGAGTCGGGCTCGCGGTCGGTCACCCCGGGCAGGCCCGAGTCGGCGACGAGCTCGTCGTCGAGGTCGACCAGCTCGGCGCGGCGCAGCGACCACGACGCGTGCTCGTTCGGCCAGTACCGGGTGCGTCCGCCGCGGGCCACGTGCATGCCCCACCGGCCGGTGAGGAAGTCCGCGAGGGGGTCGCCGACCACCTCGTCGGCGAGCGGGCGGACGGCGAGGCGGCTGGACGGCCGCGCTCCGGGGCCGTGGCGGCGGGATGCGTACTCGACGACGCCTCCTCGTTCGCGCTTGCTCATCGACGCCCAGCGGTAGGGCAGGCCGAGGCCGGCCTGCGCGCCGAGCACCGGCAGCAGCTTCTGCGCCTCGAGGGTGCGGAACACGACGCCGCGACGGCCGAGGTCGTCGACCGAGTAGAGCCGCACGTTCGTCTCGAGGAACGAGCCCGCCCACGGCACGGCCGGCATCGGCCCGAACGCGCTGCCCGAGAGGCGGAACGGGATGAGCCCCACCCAGGTCGACCCGTCGTGGACGTCGGGCCGGGTGCCCGGCGGCAGCAGCGGCGCGACCCGCTCGGGCTCCACCCGCCAGTGCGCGAACGCCAGGCCGCCCCAGTGCTGACGCACGAAGGGGCGACGGAGCAGAGGAGGCGCGGTGGCGGACACCGGGGAGGCGTCGCGCGGGGAGGCGGTCATGACGCCACGCTAGCTACCCCTCCGTCGCGCGCACCCAGTCGACGACCATGCGGCTCTCAGCGGGCGTCGTCTCGTCGGGCGAGCCCGGCCAGCGGCCGCCGACGGCGAGGGAGAACAGCACGTGGAACGGCTGCGTGAACACCCACCGCAGCCCGTCCGGCGCGGACGCGCGGTCGACGAGCTGCACCTCCTCGTCGTCGATCGTCCAGGTGACGGCGTCGGCGGTGCGCGTCACCGCGAAGACGTGGAAGTCGTCGGAGAGGGGGACGTCGTGGAACGCGTCTCCCCCGGCCTGCGCGTCGGTCGTGGGCGCCGTGAGCGTGCCGCCGTGCAGCAGGTGCGTCGAGGTGCCGGTCGAGAACGGGGTCTCGACGACGTCGACCTCGCCGGCAGCCGGCCAGCCGATGGTGTCGACCGAGTCGCCGAGCAACCAGAAGGCAGGCAGCAGGCCGGTGCCGTCGGGCAGCCGGATGCGCGCCGCGACCGTGCCGGCCCCGAACGACCGCTTCGTCTGGGTCGTGATCCGTCCCGACGTGGCCGAGCCGTCAGCACCGACGGTCGCGGTGACGACGAGGTGCCCGTCGCCGTCGAGCACGGCCGCGTCGGCCGTGTACGTCTGCAGCTCGTCGTTGCCCCAGCCGCCCGCGCCGGTCTGCGCCGTCCACGACGCGGCGTCGGGCGATGCACCCGCCGGGCCGTCGAACTCCTCGGTCCAGGCCGCGTCGCCGAGCGGGGCCTCGCTGCCGGTCGCGGCGCGCACGACCGGCACGACGACGGAGGCGCCCACCAGGACGAGGGCGAGCACCCCCGAGCCGCCGGCGACGACGCCCGCGACCACGGCAGGGCGCGCCGCGAGGCGGCCCGCGTGTCGGGCGACTCGGCGGCCGACCGGGCCGTCGTCCCCGCGGCCGGCGTGTCGACTCACGACGCCTGGTCCGCCGTGCCGACCCCCAGGGCGTCGAGCAGCGCGACCGGCTCGGTCAGCACCCGCCGCGCGGCCCGCTCGACGACCTCGGGCGACGGGGCGCCCGCCCCGAGCGCGACGGTCACCTGCACCACCCCGTCGACGACGAGCAGCTGCACGCTGATCGCGCCGGGGCCGACCGGGTCGACGGCGTACGCCGCCTCGGCGGGGCGGCCGTCGCGGACCCACGGCAGGCGCTGGATCGAGCGGACGACGCCGACCGAGCTGAGCGAGACGCGCGCGGGGACGCTGCCGGGACGGGCCGGGGAGGGTCCTGGTCCGCCGGACGCCGTCGCCGAGGCGGATCGGCGCGGCCTCAGCGTCTCGCGTACGGCACCGATCGCGAGGGCGGCGAGCGGCCGTCCCGACGACACGGTCGCCCGCAGTGCCCGCTCCACGGCGAGGGCGTCCAGGCCGCCGCCGATCGGCAGGGCGGTGACGAAGTTGCCGGGCACCTGGTCGTCTCCGTCGAGCCACTGCCGCACGTCGTAGACGACGTCGCTCAGCGGGTCGAGGTCGACCCCCTCGTCGAGCAGGGCACGGCGGAGCATCACGAGCACCGCGGCGGCGAACGACGGGGCCGGGTCGACCTCGCGGAGGCGGCGGCGGAGCGCCCGGTACGCCTCGGCGGTGCCCTCCGCACGGACGACGGCCACGCGGTGCGGGGCCGGGCCGCCCGCGGACGGAGGCGGAGCGGAGCGGGCCGCGTCGACGTGGGCGTCGTGCTGCGCCTCTGCCCGGGACGCGGGCGCCAGGGCGCCTCCTCGGCTGGCGCCCCGGCTGGCGACGAGATCGAGCACACGACGCGGGTGGCGCACGAAGGTCGCGACGAGGGCCGACACGAGCGGACGTCGCGCCCCGACCGCGGTGATCCACTCGGGCATGGCCGAGCCCGCGGCGAGGTCGATCAGCGCGCCGGGCAGGGCCGCGGTGAAGCGGGCGTCGACCACGGCGTGGTCGTAGACGGCGAGGAGGTGCTGGCCGGAGAGCACGAACTGCACCGGCAGCGAGCGGTCGACCCGGTCGGCGAGCGCCGAGAGCGCCGCGGACGCGTCGAGCCGGCCGAGCTCGCCGGTCTCGTCGACGACGACCATGCGCTGCACGGCCGCGTCGAGCCGGGCCGCGTCCCAGGTCCAGTGGCCGGGCCGGCCCGGGAGCAGCCCGACGCGGGCGTCCGGGCCGACGGAGGCGACGCGCCGGAGCGCCGCCACGAGCGCCTCGCGGGTCGGCAGCTCGAGCGGACCGAGCCGGCTGAGCACGTGCCAGGAGGCGGCGAGGCGGTCGAGGGGCGGCATCCGGAGCTGGCGGGGCGCCTCCGGGACGTCGCGGGGGCGGGGCTGCGTGACGGTCACGATCGGTCCTGTCGGTCGGGGGCGGCGGGGCTGGTGCCCTCGAGCACCCAGAGCTGCACGCCGCCGTCGTCGACGACGCTCGTCCAGCGGTCGTCGGCGTCGAGCTGGTCGGCGAACCGGTCGAGGGCGCCCGCGGGGTAGAGGCCGTACAGGTCGCCGTAGTCGCGCATCTGCTGGGTCAGGAGGAGGTAGGTGGGCTCCCCCTCGAACACGAGGTCGCTCGTGAGGTCGCGCTCGACGGCGGGCTCGTCGAACGACTCGCCGAGCCAGCCCTCCCAGGTCGTCATGCTCGCGTCGTAGAGCGGGTCGGCCGCGGCCTGGGCGACATAGTCGCCGACCATGCGGCCGGGGCCCACGGGGACGGGGCTGAGGAGGCGGGACGGGACGGGCATGGTCCGCAGCAGCTCGCTGCCGACCTCGACGGCGCGCGGCTGCACGACGTTGGCGAACCAGCCGCCGTAGTAGGCCTGGGCGCTGCCGAGGGCGGCGGCGACCACCAGCACGGCCGCGACGAGCGGGACCACGGCGCGGGGAGCGCCGGGCGCACGCGGCACGAGGAGGCGCGTCACCACCGGCGCGACGAGCACGACGCAGCCGGGCAGCGAGTAGAGGTACACCCGGAAGAGGGCTTCTCCCCCGTAGCTCTGGCCGGCGAGCAGGCCGAAGGGCGCGAAGGCGAGCACCGCCGCGACGAGCACGTGCTGGCGACGCGCCACGGCTCGCGGGTCGAGCCGACGGTCGCCGACGCGGGATGCTCCTCGACGGAGGCGCCCGGCCAGCAGCCCGTGGCCCGCGACGCCCCCGGCGAGCGCCCACAGCGCCACCGCGGTGCCGCGTGCAGCGAGGGAGGTGACGGTCTGGCCGGTGCTGCCCGCCCCGGTCTGCGGCGTCCGGGCGTTGGCCAGCGGGTCGGCCCCGGAGAACAGCGCCGACGAGCCGAGGTCGGCCGTGTGCAGCAGCAGCCAGCCCCCGGCGGCGAGCCCGAAGGCGAGGCCGAGCCAGCGCGGGCGGACGACGCCGAGCGCGCCGAGGGCGAGCGCGGCGAGGACGAGCCAGTACGGCGTGAGCTGGTGGGTCACGACGACGGCCGCGAAGGGCACGACGGCGAGCAGCCCGAGGGCCGGGCGACGACGGCTGTGCACGAGCAGGACGAGCACGCCGAGCGCGAGGACCCAGCCGACGGCCTGCGGCGAGAGGTAGTCCTGCCCCACCCAGCCCAGCGCCTGGGCCAGGAACGCGGCGACGAAGGCCTGGCGGTGGGTCTGCCCGAGGCCCCGGGCGAGCGAGAACACGGCGAGGACGGCGAAGGCCTGGACGAGGACGGCGAACCACTGGGCCAGGGCGATCGGCGTGGTCCCCGTGACCGTGCAGAACCAGGCGACGGCGCTGAAGGCCCCGGGCCAGCCGCCGTAGATGTCCACCCCGGTGGCGACCGACCCGTGCTGCTGGACGTAGTCGATCACCCCCAGGTGCTTGTACGTCCAGCCGTAGATCGGCTCGGCGGTGCCGAGCGCGGTGGGCAGCCTCAGGCAGGCCAGCGACACGGCGAGCGCCAGCACCCGGTCGGAGGCACGTCGGCCCCGCAGGGCGAGGACCGCCGCCACGGCCGACAGGGCGATCGACGCCGGGACCCCGGGCACCGTGCTGAGCAGGAGGCCGAGGGTGGTGTGCCGTGAGTCGGGGATCGCGGGGAGGGACCCGAGGCAGAGGGCCACGGCGACGGCCATCAGGAGGCGGGCGGGCGTGACGTGCGCACGGACCGCCTCGGAGGTGCGGGCGACGCGAGCGGTGCGGGCGACGCGTCCCGGGACGGTGCGCCGAGCCTCCTCGTCCCGTCGGGCGCCCGGCGCTGCGGGACGGTCGAGCAGGTCGGTCACGAGGCGGTCCCGCCGACGACCCGCGCGACCCGGCGACCGCTGCCGGCGCTCAGCCTCGCGAGGCGGAGGGCGCCCGCGACGACGAGCGCGACCCCGAGGCCGGCGAGCACGAGCCGTGGCGACCACAGCGCGGTCGTCGCGGCCGCCGTCGTGAGCAGGACGACCAGGGAGAGCCCGGTGACGGGCACGACGACGGCCGCGGCCGAGCGTCGGAGGCGCAGCCACGACGCGAGGACCGCTCCCGGGCCGATCAGCACGGCTGCCGCGACGAGGGGCAGCTGGAGCCAGGACGGCAGCAGCCCGGGCGCGGCGACGAGGGCGGCCGCCCCGGAGAGCACGGCGGCACGGGCGGCGAGACGGCGCACGTCGGCCTCGGAGCGGACCGTTGCCGTTGCCGTTGCCGGAGCAGGGCTCGTGGCCGTGGTGCGGGGCCCGCGCACCTCGGCAGCCGGACCGCCGTCGTGGTCGTCGGCCGCCGCCTCCTCGGCCTCGCGGCGTGCGACCGCCCGCAGCTCGCGGCGGTACAGGCCGGGTCCGCGCAGCACGCTGGCGAGCTCGAGCCAGCCGATCCGCGACACCGCGCGGGCGAGCTCGGCGGCCGCGACGGCCTCGGCGCGGGCCCGGGCGACGGCCTCGGGCGCGGCTGTCCCGTCGGCGGGCACCGCCACGTCGGGCTGGGCGAGGCCCCCTCCGCCCTTGGAGAGCAGGCGCACCAGGGCCCGAGGGGCCCGGGTCGCCGCCTTCCGCCGCATGGGGCCGTCAGCGGCGACCTTCGTCAGCCAGGCTCCGAGACCGGTGCCGTAGCCGACCGACTGCTTGCGCAGGGCGGCCACGTCCGACCGGTGGCGGTGCCAGACCAACGCTGACGGCTCGACGACGAGCGCGTGGCCCGCGAACAGCGTGCGGGCGAAGACGTCGAGGTCCTCTCCCCCGTTCGTCGGCGTGCCGACGCCGAGGGCGCGGTCGAAGCCGCCGAGCTCGCGGGCAGCGGCCCGGGTGAGCGCGAAGTTCGCGCCGGTGCCGAACTCGCCGACCGAGAAGGGGAACATCGGCAGGTCGCGCGGCTGCTCGGCGAGGCGGTAGACGGCCGTGCGGACGTTGCCGGCCCACGAGACCCGGTCGTCGAAGTAACGCTGCACGGGCGTCCGCAGCTCGCCGCTCGGCACGAGGCCGGAGACGAGGGCGACGTCGGGGGCGAGGGCGAACCCTGCCTCGAGGCGCCGCAGCCACCACCGGTCGACGACCACGTCGTCGTCGGTGAAGGCGACCAGGTCGCCGGTGACGTGGCGGAGGGCCGCGTTCCGGGCGTTCGAGATGCCGGGTCGCGGCTCGGCGACGAGGGTGACCCTGGCGTCGTCGAACTCGGTCTCGACGAGGCGGCGCGTGTCGTCGGTGCGGGACGCGTTGTCGACCACGACGACGTCGAAGGACGGGTGGTCGAGCGCGAGCACGCTCGTCAGGGCCGACCGGAGGTCGTCGGGGCGGTCCCGGGTGCAGATGACCACCGTGACGCGTGACAGCCGCGCGGGCTCGGCGACGTCCTCGACCCGGGGAAGCGCGCGGAGCCCCTCCCGGAGCACCGCCACGTCGACCGTGCCGCCGACGACGGGCGCCTCGACGAACCCGAGCACGGTGTGCCGACGGCGGAGGAGGAACCGCGCCGTGGCGTAGCCCTCGTGGTCGACGAGGCGGAAGCGGTCGAGGGGCGTGTACGCCACCTCCGCCGCGTCCAGCTCGCCGACCCAGACGGCGCCGCTCCAGGCGGGCGCGACGGGACTGGACATCGGGCGGGTGAGCAGGCCGTGGGTCACGAGGCCACCTCCAGGACACGGCGCGAACGCGCCAGGCCGACGACGCCGACGACCGCGAGGCCGAGGGTGACGCCGAGGACGAGGACGGCGACGCCGACGGCGCCCCCGGCACCGGCGGCCAGGACGGCCCCGGGGACGAGCACGGCGGTGGACGCCACGCTGCAGAGGAGGACGGGGGTCGTCCGGAGTCGGGCACGCTGCTGCGAGCCCCACACCTCGTAGGCCGTGCGGACGACGGAGGCGCCGGCCAGCAGGGCGAGGACGAGCGACCCCTCGGGGGTCGCGTAGAACGGCCCGAGCATCGACAGCAGCAGGGGCGAGGCCACGACGAGGCAGGTGGCCGCGACCGCGACGACGCCGAGCACGACGAGCCAGGTGCGGAACGCGACGGCGCCGACGAGGCCCTGCTCGCTCGACGCGTGGGCGATGAGCGACGTGCCCACGCTGACGACGACGAGGTCGAGCACGAGTCCGATCTGGAAGCAGAGGGCGAAGAGGGCCCCCTCCGAGGCCCCCGCGAAGGTCGTGACCACGAAGGGCAGGAGGAGCGCGCCCCCCATGTACAGGCCGTTGGCCGTGCCGTCGCGCAGGACGAAGGCACGGAACGACCGGCGCTCGGGCTCGCTGAGCGCGAGGGGCTCCCGGTGGCCGACCACGACGCCCAGGCGGCGCGGGACGAGCACGCCCCACGCGATCGCGACCGCGACGGTCGCGGGCAGCAGGGCCGCCACCACGATGGGCGAGCCGAGCGTGCCGAGGGCCACCACGACGACCGGCAGCACCGCGAGCTTCGCGACGTTGACCGGGCCGTTCAGGAGGAGCAGCCACTTGGCCGCGCCGAGGGCCGTGAGCACCGGGTCCTTGAGGACGAAGGCGGTCCAGACGACGACCGCCAGGGCCACGGCCACGACGGTCGCGACCGGCGAAGCGCCCGGGTCGACGAGGGCCGCGACCCCGAGCCCTGCCCCGAGGCCGGCGAGCAGCGCCACGAGGGCCGCGATCGCCAGCCCCAGCCGCAAGGCCGAGGCCCCGTGCCGGCCGTCGCTCGAGATCGTGACGAGCAGCGCGTTTCCGACCCCGCTCGACGCGATGGCCGCGGCGGCCGTCACGGCCGAGTAGACGGCCGTGTCGACGCCGAGGCGCTCGGGCGAGACGGTGCGGGCCGCGACGATCCAGAAGACGAAGCCGGCGCCGGAGGTGACGGCGTAGCCGCTGAGGATCCAGAGGGAGTCGCGCGTGACGCGACGTCCGACGGACGGCCGGGGAGGCGCCTCCTGGGCGGGACGAGGAGCGACGCCCGCCGGGGCCGCGCCGACGAGGGGCGCCGGGCTCACCGGCCGGCCCGCTCGAGGAGGTCGGCGGTCTCGGCGATCGAGCCCGCGCCTCCGAGGCGTGCACCCGCGACCGTGCCGAGGACGTAGCCGGCCACGGTGGCCGCCACGCAGGCGACGATCGCGGCCGCACGACGCAGCCCGCCGCGGCCCACGAGGCCGAGCTCGCGCAGCACGGCGCCGGGCAGGGTGCGCGAGAGGTAGTGCGACTCGGTCGACAGCGAGTCCTCCCTGCCGAGCTCGCGGGAGAGGGCGGCCTTCGACACGCCCTCGAAGAACCCGCGGCGCAGGAGGTACGACCACGTCACACGGTCGGGCGTCACCCGGTGCTGCACGAGGGCCGCAGGACGGAGCACGATGCGCGCGTCGGGGTCGTCCTGGCGGAGGCGGATGCAGAGCTGGGTCTCCTCGCAGCCGAGCGGGATGCGCCCGACGCGACCGGTGTCGAGGTCGAAGCCGCCCGCCTGGACGAGGTCCCAGCGGCGGAACGCCATCGTGCAGCCGAGCACGTTGCGGACGTCGGCGTCCCCCTCGGGCAGGCCGGCGTAGCTGCAGCCCACGACCCAGAGCAGCTCGTCGCTGTAGAAGCGGCGGCCTCCCGCGGGCCAGACCGGCTCGGCACGGCCGCCGACGCCCGCGACGTCGAGGTCGACGAAGGGCTCGACGAGCAGGCGGACCCAGTCGGGCTCGGCGACGGCGTCGTCGTCGAGGAACGCGACGACGTCGCCCGAGGCTTCGAGGACGCCGGTGTTGCGGGCCCCGGAGAGGCCGCGCCGCTGGGCGTTCTCGACGATCACGACGTCGTCCCAGCGGGCCCGGGCGAGGGCGAGGAGCTCGGGAGCGTGGTCGACCACGAGGACGATCTCGTCCGCCTCGGGCTGGGCCCGCACGGACTCGATCGACGCCTGGAGGTCGTCCCAGCGGCGCGTCGTGTAGGCGCACACGACGACGCTGACGCGCTGCGTCCAGCCGTTCACGCGACGATCCTGGCGGAGGAGGGGGCGGTGGCGCCCACGGCGTCGACGACGGCCGCGGCTGCGGGGGTCGGGGTCGGGGTCGGGACCACGGCGGTGACGGGTGCGGCGGAGAGGGCCGGCAGGCGGACGGCACGCCCGCGCCCCCGCTCGGCGAGGATCGTGCGCAGGACGCGGAGCCCGTCGCTGACGGCGTCGAGGTTGCTCTCGCCGTGGATGCGGGGCAGCTCGACGCTCGGGACCTCGGCGACCCGCAGGCCGGCGGTGGCGACGCGGCAGTTGATGATCGTCTCGATCTCGAAGCCGTCGCCCCAGAGCATGCGGCCGTCGGCCGGCGCGGGCGCACTGCTCGGCACGAGGTCGAGCACCGGCACGACGTGGGCCCAGAAGGCGTTGTAGCCGTAGCAGAGGTCGGTGTACCGGGTGCCGAGCAGGACGTTCGTCACGGTGTTGAGGAACCAGTTGCCGAGGCGGCGGACTCCAGTGATGTCGTCGCTCCCGCCGCCGGGGACGAACCGGCTGCCCTTGGCGACGTCCGCGCCGGCGAGCAGGGCGTCGACGAAACGAGGGATCTCCGCGGCGTCGGCGGAGCCGTCCGCGTCGAACATCACGACGACGTCGCCGGTGGCGGCCTCGAAGCCGCGGGCAAGGGCCGCGCCCTTGCCCCGGCGGGTCTCGGTCAGCACGACGATGTCGGGCATGACCCGGCGAGCCGCCGCGACGGTGTCGTCGACCGAGTTGCCGTCGACGAGGATCACCTCGTGCACGGCCGGCAGGGTGGGGAGGACGGTCTCGAGGTTGCGGGCCTCGTTGCGGGCGGGGACGACGATCGAGATGCGGGGGACGGCGGGGAGGGAGGGGATTGCGGGGACGTGCGGCGTGGAGCGCAAGGGTCGGGTCCTCTGGGGTAGGCGGACGCGTCGGGGCGCGCCGGACCGCGGCGCGGGGAGGCGCCACGGACCGACGCGATCCGCGCGGCGACGAGGGATCACTCGGGACGGAGGCCTCGCCTCGGGTAGGCGGGCCCCCGGGCGGACGGCCGATTCGGGTCGGGCCGTCCGTCGTGCGGCGGGGCCGATTCGGGTCGGGCCCCGCCGGGGGTCGTGAGAACCATAGGTCTGGCGTCTCTCACGGCGCCTGCCCCCTGATGGGGGGCACCCGGCCTCCGTCGCCCCCCGGTCGCCCTCCGGCGGCGGTCCTCCGCGCCGTCGCGGCCGACCCGCGGTGTCCCCCCGTCCGGGTGGTGCGCCCCGACGCCCCCGGCCGTCGTCCGACTACGATCTGCCGCAGGCGTCGTCGATCCCGACCGACGGGGCCCGGCAGGTGGCGACGAGGCCCTGCTCATCCCAACTCGAACGACAGGTGTCGCACATGGCCGACGAGACCCCCCGATACCAGCCGGTGTGCAGATGCGGCCACGACGAGGCGGCCCACGAGCACTACCGACGCGGCACCGACTGCAGCCTCTGCGGCGCTGCCGCTTGTGGTCGGTATCGGCCGGAACGCTGACGCTCGCGGCTCCCGGTCCCCCGATCGAGGGTGGGCACTTCTGCCGACCGCGTGTCCCCCGGATGCTGAGGCACCGCTCAGACACTGCGTACCCCGGTCAGCCCCTCGGGGTGTGCTCGACAACCACCCGAACTGGGGACGTGTCACCCTCGTCGACCGGGCGCGTCGTGCCACGACCGGGAAGCAGCGCCGACGGCTGGACGCGGGGACCGAGCATCGGCCGAGGTCGACCCGACGTCGTTAGCCTGGTCCCGTCCCGATCCAGCCCCAGGAGGTCACCCGTGCCCCACGGTCCCGGCCAGCGCCGCCGCGCCGAGCGGTCCGCCCTCGAGCGATCGGTCGACGAGGGCCTCCTGATCATCCGCTCGGCCCTCGTGGTCTCGGCCACCAACCACGTCATCCGGCGAGCGCTGCAGGAGGCGCTGCCCTTCGACGAGGTCGTGGCCACCCAGGTCGTCCGCGACGACATGGAGCGCCTGGCCGAGCAGCAGCTCGCCGGGGCCGCCCGCGTGCGGCGCCTGCGTCGCCAGACCGGCCGCGCGTACGGCCAGTCGCGGCACCAGTTCGACTACCGCACCGACGACGCCGGGGCGCTGAAGCTCCGCGAGGCGACCGCCAAGGCGCTCGCCGCCGAGCTGACGCGGAGGCGCGACGACGACGCGTTCGTCGGCGGCGTCGTGGAGGCGGCCCGGTCGCGCGCCTGGGACGACGTCGGCAGCACCGTGGTCGACCGGCTCGGCTGGGCGGCGTCGCCCGCGCCGGGCTACGACGACGGGCGGGACGAGCGCATCCGAGGACTCGTCGAGGGCGACCTCGCCGACCTGCTGCGCACGGCCGGTCGCGAGGACGACGCCGACCCGGCTCTCGACCGCGACGCAGGCACCGACCGCCCCGCGGGCACCGGCCCCGAGACGGGCGTGGGCCCCGACCTCAGTCGCGACTGACGCGCAGCGGCCCCTTCGCGATCTTGTGGGGCGCGGCCTGGGCGACCGGCTTGATCGTCACGAGGTCGAGGTTGACGTGGGCGGGCAGCTCGACCGAGTGCACGATCGACTCCGCGACGTCCTCGGCGACGAGCGGCGCCTCCACCGCCGAGTAGACGGCGTCGGCCCGCGCCTGGTCGCCGCCGAAGCGGACCAGCGAGAACTCCTCCGTGTGCACCATCCCCGGAGCGATCTCCACCACCCGGATCGGCTCCCCCGCGAGCTCGAGGCGGAGCACTGCGACGAGCGCGTGCTCGGCGAACTTCGACGCGTTGTACCCGCCGCCGCCCTCGTACGCGACGTGGCCCGCGATGGAGGTGACCGTCACGACGTCCGCGCCGCCCGCCTCCTCGGCCCCTCGCCTCAGCGCCGGCAGCAGCGCCGACACGGCGCGCTTCGTGCCGAGCACGTTGACCTCGAACATGCGCCGCCAGTCGTCGACCGAACCGTGCTCGACCGAGTCGAGGCCGAAGGCGCCGCCGGCGTTGTTGACCAGAACATGCAGCGGGCCGGTCTCGTCGACGTGCGCGCGCAGGGCCGCGACGTCGTCGTCGCTCGTGACGTCGGCCCGGAACCAGCTCGCCCCGGTCTCGTCGGCGAGCGCCCGGAGGCGGTCCTCGCGTCGGGCGACCGCGAGCACGTCCCAGCCCCGTGCCCGGAACAGCCGGACCGTCGCCGCGCCGATGCCCGAGCTCGCTCCCGTGACCAGTGCCCGCTTCGCCATGTGCCGTCCTCGTCGTTCGTTCGTTCTCGTCCGTGGTGACCGTCGCGTCCTGCCTGCGGCCGTCGCCCACGCTAGCGCGGCGGACCGACGTCGCCCGTTACGCCGCGAGTCCGTCCCCGTGGACACCCGCCCCGCGCCTCCGTACCGTGGCCCGCAGCCGCACCACCCCCGACCCGGACGAGGAGCACACCATGAGCGCAGAGACGCCCGACTGGAAGTTCGAGACCCAGCAGATCCACGCCGGGGCACGACCCGACCCGACGACCCACGCCAGGGCGACGCCGATCTACAAGACGACCTCGTACGTGTTCCGCGACTCGCAGCACGCGCAGGACCTCTTCGCCCTCGCCGAGAACGGCAACATCTACTCGCGCATCATGAACCCGACCCACGACGTGGTCGAGCAGCGCATCGCCGCGCTCGAGGGCGGCGTCGGCGCGCTGCTCGTCGCGTCCGGCCAGGCCGCGTCGACCTTCGCCGTGCTCAACCTCGCCGAGGCCGGCGACCACATCGTCTCGTCGTCGTCGATCTACGGCGGCACGTACAACCTGTTCCGCTACACGCTCGCGAAGCTCGGCATCGAGACCACCTTCGTCGAGGACCAGGACGACGCGGACGAGTGGCGCCGCGCCGTCCGCCCGAACACGAAGCTCTTCTTCGCCGAGACGATCGGCAACCCGAAGATCAACGTCCTCGACATCGAGAAGGTCGCCGACGTCGCCCACGCCGAGGGCGTGCCCCTGATCGTCGACAACACGATCGCGACGCCCTACCTGATCCGCCCGATCGAGCACGGGGCCGACATCGTCGTGCACTCGGCCACGAAGTTCCTCGGCGGGCACGGCACCGTGATCGGCGGCTTCATCGTCGACGGCGGCAGGTTCCCCTGGAGCGCCGACGCCGAGCGGTTCCCCGGGCTCACCCAGCCCGACCCGTCGTACCACGGCGCCGTCTACACGCAGGCGGTGGGCGACGCCCTCGCCTACGTGATAAAGGCCCGGGTGCAGCTGCTCCGCGACCTGGGCGCGTCGAACAGCGCCGACAGCGCCTTCTCGCTGATCCAGGGCATCGAGACGCTGAGCCTCCGCATCGAGCGCCACGTGCAGAACGCCCAGGAGATCGCCGAGTGGCTCGACGCGCGGGACGACGTCGCCGCGGTCTGGTACGCCGGGCTGCCGACCAGCCCCTGGTACGCCGCCGCCAACAAGTACGCCCCGCGCGGCGTCGGCGCCGTGCTGTCGTTCGAGCTCAAGGGCGGCGTGGACGCCGGCCGGGCCCTCGTCGACGGGCTGCGCCTCTTCAGCCACCTCGCGAACATCGGCGACGTGCGGAGCCTCGTCATCCACCCCGCCTCGACGACGCACTCGCAGCTGACCCCCGAGCAGCAGCTCACGACGGGCGTGACGCCCGGGCTCGTCCGGCTCTCGGTCGGCCTCGAGAACGTGGACGACCTGAAGGCCGACCTCGAGGCCGGCTTCGCCGCCGCCCGCGCCGTCACGCAGGAGGCGCTGCGCACCTCCTGAGGTCGCACCGGGGAGACGCGGCGGACGTAACAAACGGACCGCCCCTCCCCGGGTCGAGCAGGATGGCAGCACATGGACTGGCAGAGCACCCCCGAGGACACCGTCCCGTCGAGCGTCGTCAGCGAGCGCACCCGCCTCGCGATGCTGGCCCGCCCGCCCGTCACCGGGGCGTGGCGCGACGGCGACGATCCGGGCGACCGCGCGTTCACAGCGCTCGACCGGCTCGACCTCGAGAGCGGCACGACCCTCGACCGCGTCCGCATCGCCTACGAGACCTGGGGCGAGCTCTCCCCCGCCCGCGACAACGCCGTGCTGCTGCTGCACGCGCTGACGGGCGACAGCCACGTCGTGGGCCAGGCAGGCCCCGGCCACCGCACCGCGGGCTGGTGGGGCGGCGTCGTGGGCCCCGGTCTCGCCGTCGACACCCACCGCTGGTTCGTCGTCGCGCCCAACATGCTCGGCGGCTGCCAGGGCAGCACCGGCCCCTCGTCGTTCGGCCCCGACGCCGTCGAGTGGGGCTCGCGGTTCCCGCATCTGACGATCCGCGACCAGGTCGCCGCCCAGGCGGCCTTCTCGGATGCTCTCGGCATCGAGCGGTGGGCTGCCGTCGTCGGCGGCTCGATGGGGGGCATGCACGCCCTCGAGTGGGGCGTGACGCACCCCGACCGGGTCGAGCGGCTCGCCGTGCTGGCGGCCCCGCCCCTGGCGAGCGCCGACCAGATCGCCCTCAACACGGTCCAGACCGAGGCGATCCGGATGGACGCGGCCTTCGCGGGCGGCGACTTCTACGACGCCGTCGACGGCGAGGGGCCCTGGCGCGGCCTCGCCCTCGCCCGCCGCATGGCGCTGCTCAACTACCGGTCGCCGGAGGAGCTCGCGGCCCGGTTCGGACGCGCCTGGCAGAGCGACATCTCTCCCTTGGGCGGCCCCGGCCGGTTCCAGGTCGAGAGCTGGCTCGACTTCCACGGCGCGAAGTTCACGCGCCGCTTCGACGCCGGCAGCTACGTCGCCCTGCTGGGGGCGATGAACTCCCACGACGTCGGCCGAGACCGAGGCGGCGTCGAGGAGGCGCTCGCACGGGTCACGGCGCGCACGCTCGTGCTCGGGGTCGACAGCGATCGGCTCTTCCCCGCCCGCGACCAGCAGGCGATCGCCCGGCACCTGCCGAACGGCCTCGACGACGGAGAGGCCGTCGTGATCACCAGCGAGTACGGACACGACGGCTTCCTCATCGAGGACGACGCGGTCGGCCACCACCTCCGCCGCCTGCTGGCGAGCTGACCCGGCGCCCCGCCCGGTCGAGGCGTCCCCTGGCCGGTCCCCCGAACGGCCGACACGTCCCCCGTTCCGCGCCTGCCCGCGACACGAGCGATCCACGTGTCCTCGGCGCGTCGCGCACGCCTGTGGGCCTCACAGGGCCTGCACATGTGGAAACATGAGGGGTCGCTGTCACCCGACAGACACGCACCACGTCGTCCGTACCCGTTGGATCACCATGGACATATTCGCCCAGGAACGCGATCGGCTCCTGAGCTCCACCACGCGCACCCTGGGCATCGCCTGCGCCGGGGTGTCGCTCGTGGCCCTGGCGTTCCCGGGCGTGACCGAGCCGGCTCACCTCGCCCTCGTGGCCGTGCTCGTCGCCGTCCTCGTCGCGGCACTGGTCGTCGTCGGCCGGTCGGGCTCGCGCTGGGCCGTGCTCGGCGGCATGGCCGCCGGCCTCGCCGCCACGGTCGTGGCCCTGCTCCCGTTCGGGGCGCCGGCCGACGCGGCCGTCGCGACGGCGGTCATCCCCCTCGCAGGAGGCGCCAACGCGTCGTTCGCGTTCGTCCTGTCCACGAGCCGCATCCGCGTCGTCACCGCCGTCGTCGCGTTCGCCGTCTCCGTCGCGTGCGTCTCGCTCGCCACGGGATCCGTCCTCACCTTCCCCGTCGCGGCCGTCGTGCTCGGCTGGGTCCTCGTCTTCGTGGTCGGCGTCTGGCTCGGCCGCGCCGTCCCCCTCGCCGCCCGTCGCATCTACAGCATCGGCAACGCGCACCGTGCCGAGCGCCAGGCGAGCGAGACGGAGGCGCAGCGCCGGCAGGGCGCGCGCCTCCTGCACGACACCGTCCTCGCGACCCTGACCCTCCTCGCCCACTCGGGCGTGGGCGTCACCCCCGAGGCGCTGCAGGCGCAGGCGGCGGAGGACGCGCGCCTGCTGCGTCACCTCCGCCTCGGCGGGACGCCCCAGCCACAGGCGTCGGGCGAGTACACCCTCGAGACCGTCGAGGAGTCGCCCCTCGGGCAGACCCTCGAGTCGGTCAAGCAGCGCTTCGGGCGCATGGGCCTCGAGGTGAGCTGGCACGGCACCGGCCAGGTGCTGCTGCCGACGCACGTGCTCGACGCGTTCCTGCTCGCCCTCGCCGAGTGCCTCGAGAACGTGCGGCGCCACGCCGGCGTCACCGAGGCGCACGTCACGATCATCCACGACGACTCCATGGTCCGCGCGATGGTGACCGACGCCGGCGTCGGCTTCGAGCTGAACGGCGTGAGCGAGGAGCGCCTCGGCTTCAAGGAGTCCGTCGTCGGCCGCCTGCGCGAGGTGGGCGGCAGCGCCCGGCTCTTCTCGTCGCCGGGCTCCGGCACCACCGTCGTCCTGGAGGCGCCCCGATGAGCATCGACGAGAACACCCTCGGGGTGCAGCGTGGGCGGCGGGCCGCCCGCGGCCTGCCGATCGGCTCGACGGGGGCGCGCTCCCTGCGCCAGGCCCGTGCCGCCGGCGCGACCCTCGGCACCGGCTACCTGGGGATCGGCGCGGCCGTCGTCGCCGCCGTGCAGGCGGTCTACGGGCTCGTCTTCTTCCTCAGCCACCTGTCCGACTACCCGATGGTCGCGCCCGCCCTCGTCGCGTGGCTCCTCTACATCGCCGCGTTCGTCGGCACGGCTGCGCTCGTGACGATCCGGGGCGAGCGCCTCACCGGCGGGGTCTTCGCCGTCATCGGCGGCATCATGATCGTCGTCGTCGTGCTCGACTTCATCGCGATCTGGCCGCTGCACGACGTCGGCGCCTACGCCACGGCGAGCGTCGCGGTCGGCTTCGGGCTGCTGCCCGTCGTCACCCTGCGGCCGGCCCGCGAGATCGTGGTCGCCGTCGGGGTGCTCCTCGTGGGCTTCGTGGTCATGGTCGTGGCCTCGACCCCCCTCACCGCCGACTCCGTGCCGCAGCAGATCTCGATCGTCGCGCTCGCCGTGCTGCCGAGCGCCGTCGCCGTCTCGGTGGTGCAGCGGTTCCGGCGGATGGTCCAGGTCGAGCTCGACCGCGTGCTGGTCCAGAGCAACGTCTCGCAGCCCCGCTTCGCGGTGGGGATGCTCGCGAGCGACGAGCTCGCCCGCCTCGACCTCGCCGCCGAGAAGCTGCTCGACGGCGTCGCCGGGGGCGACGTGCCCCTCCCCCTCGCGCCCAAGGTCGCCTCGCAGGCCGCGTCGCTCGCGACCGAGCTGCGGCTGCACCTCATCGAGGGCCGCCGCGAGACCTGGCTGCACCACGCCGTCACCGAGTCCGAGTACCTCGGGCGCTCGGTGACGCTCGTCGACCCGTCGTCGCTCGCCGGGCTGCTCGCGCCGACGCAGCGCGACGGACTCCTGCAGGCCGTGTGGCTCCTCCTCGGCGACTCGAAGACGAGGGCACCGAGCGCGGCGATCACGCTGACCCTCGGCCCCGTGGCCGCCGTCACCCAGTCGATCGCCTCCCTGGCCGGCCGGAGCGTCGAGGTCCCGATCGTCGTCTCGACGACCGGCATCCGGCGCAACCGGGTCACCCCCGCGACGTGGAGCGCCCTCGAGCGCGTGGGCGAGTACTCGGCCTCGACGCACGAGTCCAGCCTCCGCCTGCGCATCCACTGCATCGTCGACAACCCCGCCGAGTCGTGACCGCCCGCGACAGGGCTGTCTGCACCTCGACCCGTCCGTCTAGCATGGACACCACCTCCTCAGAAAGAAGGACCGCCCCGTGACGACACCCGACGACCGCATCCGTCTGGCCCTGGTCGACGACCACAAGATGCTCCTCGGCGCCCTGAGCGAGTGGATCCGGGGCGCTGCCAGCGACATCTCGATGGTCGCCGCCGTCGCGTCCTGGCCCGAGCTGCTCACCCACCCCGAGTTCCCCGTCGACGTCGTGCTGCTCGACCTCGACCTCAAGGACAACATCCCGATCTCCCTCAAGATCAACACCCTCAAGACGACCGGCGTGAAGACGGTGCTGATGAGCACCTACTCCGAGCCGAACGTCGTCCGCGAGGCCCTCGCCGCCGGGGCGCTCGGCTACCTCGTCAAGAGCGAGGACGCCGAGATGATCGTCGAGGCGATCAGGGCCGCCGCCAAGGGCGAGTCGTACATCTCGGCCGAGCTCGACCTCGCGCTCAACGCCGCCGAGATCGGCGGGGTGCCGAAGCTCAGTGCGCAGGAGCGTCGCGTCATGGCCCTGTACGGCGGCGGCGAGCCCGTCAAGGCCGTGGCCTACCAGCTCGGCATCAGCGAGGAGACGGCGAAGAGCTACCTCAAGCGCATCCGCGAGAAGTACCGCGTGGCCGGCTACGACGTCGGCACCAAGGTGGCCCTGCGGAAGCGCGCCATCACGGACGGCATCCTGCTGCAGACCGACATGCCCGCGCAGACCAGCTTCTAGCCACGACGTGACGACGGCCCGGCCCCCCGGAGGGTGCCGGGCCGTCGTCGTCGGTCCCTAGCGCCCCTGCACCACGAAGACGGACCCCGTGTCGGTGTCCTCCTTGTGGTCGGCCTCGCTGGCGGCGGCGCAGAGCGCGGCCTGACGCGCGTCGCCCGTCTTCTGCAGCCGGAAGCTGGCCACGGTCAGCACGACCCCGACGAGCGCCAGCGCCACGCCGACCCAGCCCGGGGCGGCGAAGCCGAACCCGGCGGCGATGACGGCACCGCCCAGGTACGCGCCCGCGCTGTTGCCCAGGTTCATCGACGAGTGGTTGAGGGCGGCGCCGATCACCTGGCTCTCACCGGCCACCTCCATCAGCCGCGATTGGACCGAGGGCCCGATCATCGAGCTGACGAGTCCGAGGAAGAACGTGGTCACGAAGATGCCCACGATGCCGTCGACCAGCAACGCGTACGCGACCAGCGCGGCGATCAGCCCGACGAACCCGACGGTGAGGGCGGCCTTCAGGTTCTTGTCGCTCGCCCAGCCGCCGATGACGTTGCCGATGGTCATGCCGACGCCGACACCGACGAGCACCCACGGCACGACGCCCTCGCCGACGCCCGCGCCCTCGGTCACCGCGTTAGCGATGTAGCTGTAGACGGCGAAGAACCCGCCGAAGCCGATGGCGCCGATGCCCATGACGAGCCAGACCTGGGGCTTCCCGAACGCGCTGAGCTCCCGCCGCATCGAGGCGGACGAGTCGCCCTCCATGCGCGGCACGGCGAGCGCGACGGCGACGAAGGTCAGCGCGAAGATCGCGGCCACGGCGAGGTAGGCGGCGCGCCAGCCCTGCGCCTGTCCGAGCGCGGTGATCGACGGGACGCCGATCACGTTCGCGATCGTCAGGCCGCTGAGCACGAGGGCGACGCCCTTGCCCCGGTTGCCGGGGCCCATGATGGTGGCCGCCACGATGGAGGCGATGCCGAAGTAGGCGCCGTGCGGCAGGCCCGCGAAGAACCGCGCCCCGAGCACCCAGCCGAACGTCGGCAGCACCGCCGACAGCACCGTGCCGACGACGAACAGGGCGAGGAGCCCCATCAGCAGCTTCTTCTTCGGCAGGTGCGACGACATCGCCGCGATGGTCGGGGCGCCGACGACGACGCCGAGCGCGTACGCGCTGACGAGCCAGCCCGCCTGGGCGATGCCCTCGTCCGACGACCGCGCGTAGAGGCCGGGGAGCAGGTCCTGTGCGATGTTCGGCAGCAGGCCCATGGCGACGAACTCGGTCGAGCCGATGCCGAACCCGCCGAGTGCGAGGGCGACCAGGGCGAGGGTCTTGCGGCGGGTGGTGAGGACGATCACGGGCGGCTGCCTTCGAGGTCGGAGGGGCGGGCTGGGATCCAGGGACTCTCCGTCGAGCTGGCTGGTGCGCGACGGGCACGAGGCCCGTCCGTCGGGCACCTGACGTTCGAATCGATTCGACAGGGCCAGGTCGATCCTACCGCCTGGCAGGCACGAGGAGCGAGGGCTCAGCCCTGCTCGCCCAGCGCCCGCTCGAGGCGCTCCACCTTGCCGTCGAGCTCGCCGGTGCGGCCCGGGCGGATGTCGGCCTTGAGCACCAACGAGACTCGAGTGCCGTACCGGCCCACCGCCTCCGTCGCTCGCTTGACGACGTCCATGACCTCGTCCCACTCCCCCTCGACCTCGGTGAACATCGAGGAGGTGCGGTTCGGCAGCCCGGACGCGCGCACCACCGCGACGGCCGCGGCCACCGCCTCGTGCACCGAGTCGCCGTGCGCCTCGGGGTCGAGCGATCCGGCGGACGGGCCGCCGCTGGGAGAGACGGAGAAGGCGACGATCATGCGGTCATACTCGCACCGTCGCCGGGACGCCGCCACGACGCGGCGGCGTCCGACGAGCGCGACGACGAACCGGCCCGCCACAGCTGCACCAGCGCCACGACGAGCAGCGCGACCTCGCCGAGGTTCCGCACCGTGATCAGCACGAGCATCCAGGGCTCGACGCCGAGCAGGGCCTGGTACTCCCACGGGTAGATGACCTGGGTGAGCGCGGCGATCCCCACGGCCAGCGCGGCGGGCACAGCGGCCGACGGCCCTCCGCGCCGGGCGAGCACGAGCCAGAGCACCACCGGCGGCGCGAGCCAGGAGACGAACTGCGGCGAGCCGACCTTGTTCGTGACGATGAGGGCCGTGACGAAGGCCAGCGACAGCGGCGCGAGGAGGTGCACGGCCGACGCGCCGCGCCTCACGGCCCGCAGCCCCAGCAGCAGCACGAGCAGCACGACGAGAGCCATCAGCACGGTCGTGAGCCTCGCGGCGGTGCCGACGCCGTCGCCCTCCACCTGGTAGGTGAGGATCTGGTGGTCGTAGTAGACGAAAGCCCCCGGCGTCGCGGCGGCGGCCCGCCACAGCCACGCGGTGGCGGTGGGCGACTCCACCTGCAGCCCGCGGCCGGCCTGCTCCCCCACGAAGCCGAGCACGGTGGCCCCGCTGCCGAGCACGAGCGAGATCGCGACGACGGTGACGGTCGTCGCGACGGCGCCCACGACGACGTCACTCCGGGCCCGGCCGCGCAGGGCCACGACGGCGGCGACGACGAGGGCGGCCGGCCACACCTTGACCCACGCGGCGACCGTCAGCAGCACGGACGCGGCCAGCGGCCGGGACGAGAGCAGCAGCAGCCCGACGATCGCGAACGGCACGGTGACGGCGTCGATGCGCCCGACGGCGATCGGCCCGAGCGCGAGCAGGAACAGCAGCCACCACCAGGCGGCCCCGACGTGAGGACGTCCGTGCACGGCCTCCGCCGGCGCTCCTGCTCCTCGTGTGCGGGCCACTGGTCTACGGATCCCGCCGGTCAGCACCGCGAACGCCCCCGCGTCCAGCAGCAGCACGATCGTCAGCCACGCCTGCCCGTAGTGGGCGTCGCCGCCGACGCGCGCGAGCAGCATCGGCACGGCGGCGAGCAGCGGGTAGACCCACGGCCGGTCCACGCCCACCCAGTCGCCGCCTCCCACGCCCTGCTGCATCCACGTGCGATAAACGCTCCACACGTCGCCCATCGGCTGGTTCGGCCCGGTGAGCGCCGCGTGGCCGACGACGAGGTGGACGAGCACGAAGGCCGACCACAGCACGGCAGGGTGAGCTGCGACGCGTGCCGAGAGGCGTCGTGAGGCGCCGTCCGCGCCGGGTGCACGAGGAGGCGCGGCGACGGTCATGCGGGCAAGGCTAGCCGTCCGGCGTCACACGAGGCCTCGGTGCCGCCGCGCGGGACCGCGGACGGATATCCTGCCCCTCATGCCCCGCACCCGTCTCCGTCTCGCGGCCGCCGCCGTCTCCGTCGTCGCCGCCGTCGCCTCCTTGTCGGCCTGCGCCCCCACGTCCGGCTCCGGCGACGGCCTCGTCACCGAGGGCAAGCTGACCGTCGCGACCGGCGAGCCGGCCTACAGCCCGTGGGTCGAGGACGACGACCCGACGACCGGCCAGGGCTTCGAGGCCGCGCTCGCCTACGCCGTGGCCGACCAGCTCGGCTACGAGAAGGACGACGTCGTCTGGGTGCGCTCCACCTTCGACGAGGCGATCGCTCCCGGGCCGAAGACCTTCGACCTGAACCTGCAGCAGTTCTCGATGACCGAGCAGCGCGCGAAGGCCGTCGACTTCTCGCCCCCGTACTACGAGACGCGCCAGGCGGTCGTCACCCTGCCGGGCAGCGCGGCCGAGGGCGCCACCAGCATCGCCGACCTCGCCGGGCTCGACATCGGCGCGCAGAGCGGCACGACCAGCTTCACCGCGGCGGAGAAGGTCATCGACCCCGACAGCGGGGTCCAGGCCTACAACTCGAACGACGACGCCAAGGCGGCGCTCGAGGCGGGCCAGGTCGACGCGATCGTCCTCGACGTGCCCACCGCGACCTACTTCGTCGAGGGCGGCGTGGTGCTCGGCCAGCTCCCGGCGGAGGACGGCGCCAGCGACGAGCTGAGCATCGTCCTGCCGTTCGGCAGCGCGCTCACGGAGGACGTCGCCGACGCCGTCACCACCCTGCAGACCGACGGCACCCTCGACGAGCTGAAGCAGCAGTGGCTCGCCGACTACGACGTGACGGAGCTGTCGTAGCCCGCACCGCGCTCGCGGTCGACGCCCACCCCGTCAGCGACCTCGAGCTCGGCCGGCGCGCTTTCCGGCGGCGGCAGTCGGGGCGCTCCGTCGCGATCGCCGCCGTGAGCACGATCGCCTTCGCGGCCCTGGCCTGGTGGGCCGTCACGAGCACGCCCGGCTGGGACAGGGTGCGCTTCAGCTTCTTCGACGGCCCCACCCTCGTCGCCGCCTGGCCGCGGGTGCTGGAGGGGCTCTGGCTGAACGTGCGGGTGCTCGTCGTGGCGCTGATCGGCGTCGCCGTGCTCTCGACCCTGCTCTCGGCCCTCCGCACGCTGCGAGGCCCCGTCTTCTTCCCGGTGCGCGCCCTGGTGCGCGGCTACACGGACCTGTTCCGCGGACTGCCGCTGATCATCGTGCTCTACCTCGTCGGCTTCGGGGTGCCCGGGCTCGGCCTCGGCATCCCCCGCCTGCCCGCGGAGGTCTGGGGCACGGTCGCGCTCGTGCTCACCTACTCGGCCTACGTCAGCGAGGTCATCCGCGCCGGGCTCGACGCCGTGCACCCGTCACAGCGGCTCGCCGCCCGCTCCCTCGGCCTCAGCCACGCCGCTACGCTGCGGCTGGTGGTCTTCCCCCAGGCGATCCGCAAGGTCACGCCCGCCCTGATGAACGACGTCGTCTCGATGCAGAAGGACGTGGGGCTGATCTCGGTGCTCGGCGCCGTCGACGCCGTGCGCGCCGCCCAGATCGAGACCGCGACCGCCGCCAACTTCACGCCCTACGTGCTCGCCGGGCTGCTCTTCGTCCTGCTGGCCCTGCCGACCGTCTGGCTGACCGACTGGCTGTCGGCGCGCCTCCGTCGGCGTGAACAAGCCGGGAGCGTCGTGTGAGCGAGCAGGACCAGAGCAAGGACCACGGCCAGGCCGACCTGACCGCAGGAGGCGCGGCGTCGGGCGCCGAGGTCGTCCTGCGCCTCGAGGGCGTCCGCAAGTCGTTCGGCGGCACCACCGTGCTCGACGGCATCGACCTCGACGTGGCCCGCGACGAGGTCGTCGCCCTGATCGGCGCGAGCGGCTCGGGCAAGTCGACGCTGCTGCGCACGGTGAACCTGCTCGAGCAGGTCGACGACGGGCGCATCGTGCTCGGCGGCGAGGACATCACCGATCCGCGGGTGCGGGTCGACGCCGTCCGGGCCCGCATCGGCGTCGTGTTCCAGCACTACAACCTGTTCCCGCACCTCACGGTCCTCGACAACGTCTCGCTGGCGAGCCGCCACGTGCTGCGGCGCCCCCGGGCCGAGGCCGAGGCGCGGTCCCTCGAGCTGCTCGAGCGCGTCGGGCTCGGCGACAAGGCGCGTGCCTACCCCGACCGCCTGTCGGGCGGCCAGCAGCAGCGCGTCGCGATCGCGCGGGCCCTCGCCCCGAGGCCTGCCGTGCTGCTGCTCGACGAGGTGACGAGCGCCCTCGACCCCGAGCTCGTGGGCGAGGTGCTCGACCTCGTCCGCACGCTCAAGGAGGTGGGGACCACCATCCTCATGGCGACCCACGAGATGGCGTTCGCCCGTGACGTCGCGGACCGGGTGGTGTTCCTCGACGCCGGCCGCATCGCCGAGCAGGGCCCGCCGGCCCAGCTCTTCGGGGCGCCGCGCACCGAGCGGGCGAGGGAGTTCCTCGCCCGCGTCTCGGGCTGAGGCGCCGGCGCCCCTCCCGGGGACCGCCGGCGCCCCGCGTCCGCCCTCAGCGGCGCCGGCGCTTGCTGTACACGTCGAACGCGACGGCGAGCAGCAGCACGAGGCCCTTGATGACCTGCTGCCACGCGGCGTCGACCGAGAGGATCGACAGGCCCTGGTTGAGCACGCCCATCACGAGGCCGCCGATCACGGCACCGACGACGGTGCCGATGCCGCCCTGCACGGCGGCGCCGCCGATGAACACGGCCGCGATGGCGTCGAGCTCGAAGCTCTGGCCCGCCGATGCGACGGCGCTGCCGGCGCGGGCCGTGCTGACGACGCCGGCGAGCCCGGCGAGCAGGCCCATGTTGACGAAGATGCCGAAGGTGACCCACTTCGTCTTGACGCCCGACATCATCGCCGCGTAGAGGTTGCCGCCCATCGCGTACACGTGCCGGCCGAAGACGGTGCGCGTCAGCAGGAACGAGTAGAGCAGCACGAGCGTCGCCAGGATGATCAGGATGATCGGCGTCCCGCGGTTGTAGGCCAGCAGGTAGCAGAGGTACATGATCGCGGCGACGGCGATGGCGATCTTCAGCACGAACGAGACCGCCCGCTCGCGGGGCAGCTCGAGGCGCCGCAGGTTCGCCCGGGCGCGCAGCTGCTGGGCGACGAGCCCCGCCGAGGCGAGCAGGCCGATGCCGAGCGTGAACAGGTCGGGCTGGCCGGTCGTCGGCAGCGTGCCCGAGCCGATCGAGTTGAAGGCCCGCGGCAGCCCGCTGATGGTGCCGCCGGTGAGCAGCACGAGGGCCACGCCCCGGAACACCAGCATGCCCGCGAGCGTGACGATGAACGCCGGGATGCCGACGAAGGCGATCCAGAAGCCCTGCCACGCCCCGATCAGCGCGCCGACGAGCAGCGACAGCGCGACCGCCACGCCCCAGGGCAGCCCCCAGTCGTTCATGGCCAGCGCGGCGACCGCGCCCACCGTGGCGACGACCGAGCCGACCGAGAGGTCGATGTGCCCCGCGATGATCACGATCACCATGCCGATCGCGAGGATCAGCACGTAGGCGTTCTGCTGGATCAGGTTGCTGACGTTGCCCGGGTAGAGCAGTCGCCCCTCGGTCAGCACCTGGAACAGCAGCACGATGACGAGCAGGGCGGCGAGGATGCCGTACTGCCGCATGTCGATCCGCAGGCGGCGCTTGGAGCCCGGCATCGGCCCGGACGCAGGAGGCGGTGCAGACGGACGAGGAGGTGCGGTGGTGGTCACGAGGCTTCTGCTCCTAGGTTCCTGGTCGCGGTCATGTGGCGCATCAGCTCTTCCTGGCTGGCGTCGGCGCGCGAGAGCTCGGCCGTGAGCCGCCCCTCCGCGATGGTGTAGATGCGGTCCGAGAGGCCGATCAGCTCGGGCAGCTCGCTCGAGATGACGACGACCGCCTTCCCCTGAGCGGCCATCTCGGCGATGATCCCGTAGATCTCGTACTTCGCCCCGACGTCGATGCCCCGGGTGGGCTCGTCGAGGATCAGCACGTCGGGGCCGGAGTAGATCCACTTGCTGAGGACGACCTTCTGCTGGTTGCCGCCCGAGAGGTTGCCCACGACCGATGAGACCGACGGGGTCTTGATGTTCATCTGCCGGCGGTAGTCGTCCGCCACGGCGTACTCGCGGTTGCGGTCGATGACGCCGAGCCGGGCGAGCTTGCCGAGTGCGGCCGCCGAGACGTTGACCGTGATGCTGCCGATCAGGTTCAGGCCGTAGCGCTTCCTGTCCTCGGTGACGTAGGCGATGCCGTTCTTGATCGCCTCGCCGACGGTGCGGGTCTGGATCTCGACGCCGTCCTTGTAGACGCGGCCCGAGATGTCGCTGCCGTACGAGCGCCCGAAGAGGCTCATCGCGAGCTCGGTGCGCCCCGCCCCCATCAGGCCCGCGAAGCCGACGATCTCGCCGGCCCGCACGGTGAAGGAGGCGTCGTCGACGACCACGCGGTCGGCGTCGACCGGGTGGTGCACGGTCCAGTTCTCGACGCGCAGCTTCTCGGCGCCGATGTCGGGCACCCGCGGCGGGAACTGGCTGTCGAGCGGACGGCCGACCATGGCGCGGATGATGCGCGTCTCGATCTCCGGGGCGTCCTCGACCGCGAACGCCTCGATCGTCTTCCCGTCCCGGATGACCGTGACCGTGTCGGCGATCGCCCGGATCTCGCCGAGCTTGTGGCTGATGATGATCGCCGTGATGCCCTGGTCGCGCAGCTGGTCGATCAGGCCCAGCAGGTGCGCCGAGTCGTCGTCGTTGAGCGCGGCCGTCGGCTCGTCCAGGATCAGCAGCTTCACCTCCTTCGAGAGCGCCTTCGCGATCTCGACGAGCTGCTGCTTGCCGACGCCGAGCTCGAGCACCTTGGTGACGGGGCTCTCGGCGAGGCCGACCCGCTGCAGCAGGGCCGCCGCCTCCAGGTTGGTGCGGTTCCAGTCGATGACGCCGCCGCGCTGCACCTCGTTGCCGAGGAAGATGTTCTCGGCGATCGAGAGGAACGGGCTGAGCGCGAGCTCCTGGTGGATGATCACCACGCCGTCGCGCTCGCTGTCGTTGATCGACGAGTAGCGGACGGGCCGGCCGTCGAGCTCGATCACGCCGCCGAAGCTGCCGTGCGGGTAGACGCCCGACAGCACCTTCATCAGCGTCGACTTGCCCGCGCCGTTCTCTCCGCAGATCGCGTGCACCTCGCCGCGCCGCACGCTGACGGAGACTCCGTCGAGCGCGCGGACGCCGCTGAACTCCTTGACGATGTCGGTCATCTGGAGGATGACGTCGTCCATGTGGTCCTCGTTCCGTTCAGGGGTGAGGGAGCCGGCGGCGGCCCGTGGGGACCGCCGCCGGCTGCCGGGTGGTGGGGTCAGAGACCCACGTCGCCGGCGTCGACGAAGCCGGAGTCGACGAGGACGGACTGCACGTCGTCCTTCGTGACGACCACCGGGTCGAGCAGGTACGCCGGCACGACCTTGACGCCGTTGTCGTACGTCTCGGTGTCGTTCGTCTCGGGGTCCTCGCCCGCGACGATCGAGGCGATCATCGCCTGCACCTGGGTGCCGAGCTCACGCGTGTCCTTCCAGACCGTCATCGACTGCTGGTCGGCGAGGATCGCCTTGACGTTCGCGACGTCGGCGTCCTGGCCCGTGATGATCGGCCAGTCGGTGCCCGCCTGGTAGCCGGCCGCGTCGAGGCTGGCCTCGATGCCGAGCGCGAGGCTGTCGTTCGGCGAGAGCACGACGTCGACCTTGTCTCCGCCCGTGTAGAACGACTGGAGGCGGTTGTCCATCTCGGCCTGGGCGTCGTCCGAGCCCCAGCCGAGGATGCCGATGGCCTTCCAGCCGTCGTCGTCGGCCGGTGCCTTGCCGCTCGGCACGGTCAGCACGCCGCTCTCGACGTAGGGCTGCAGGACGTCCCACGCACCGGCGAAGAAGAAGCCGGCGTTGTTGTCGTCGGGGCTGCCCGCGAAGGGCTCCATGGTGAACGGGCCCTTCTCGCCGTCGGCGAGGCCGAGCTGGTCCTCGATGTACTGGCCCTGCAGCTGGCCGACCTTGTAGTTGTCGAAGGTCGCGTAGTAGTCGACCGCCTCCGTGCCGTTGATGAGGCGGTCGTAGGCGATGACGGTGACGTCCTGCGAGGCCGCGTCCTCGAGCACGGGGCCGAGGGTCTGCCCGTCGATCGCGGCGACGACGAGGATCTTCGCGCCTCCCGCGACCTGGTTCTGGATCTGGCTGATCTGCTGGTCGGTCTTGTTGTCGGCGTACTGCAGGTCGACGGTGCAGTCGTCGCCCTCGAGCTTCTCCTTGAGGCCCTCGCCGTCGTTGATCCAGCGCTCGAGGCTGCGCGTCGGCATGCTGATGCCGACGTTGCAGTCGGTGCCGGCGGCGTCGTCCCCGCCGCCGGAGCCGCCGGAGGAGCCGGCGGGTGCGCAGGCCGCGAGTCCGGCCACGAGGCCGAGCGTCAAGGCCGCCACGGAGAGCGTGCGTGCTGTGGTCATGGTGCGGATCCTTCCGATGGGATCTGCCCGGGCGACGGGTCGCGGCTCCCTCCGGGTGCGTGGGGAGCGTCGTGGCCGTGGTTCGTCGTCGAACCGGTCCAGATCGAGCTGTACTTCGCTGTAGTGCTCGAGGCCGACGAGGGTGCGTCGGCTATTTGTTGGCTCTCGGAACATATAGCCGGGAGGAGGCGCGCGCCAGAGCGAGGAGCCGTCGTTACCGAATCGAGATGAACGATGCTCGCGTCCGCCCTGATCGAGGGCCGGTTGCCGCGCCTGCACCTTCCCAGCGCCGTCCTAGGGTGACGCGTCATCATCCTGGGCAGGCGCCTCCTCCGTGCCGACCAGCCCGAGCAGCACCCGAGCCGACCCCAGGAGACACACCATGAAGAAGAAGACCGGAATCGTCCTCGGAGTCGCAGCGGTCGTGGTGGTGGGCCTCGGCGTCACCGCCGCCGTCGCCGGCCCCGCCTTCTACCGCGACGTGATCGTCGGCGAGCCCGAGGCCGCCCCCACCGTCTCGGTGACGCCCGGCGCGACGACCATCGACACGAGCGACCTCAGCGGCGCCTGGACCGTGGGCGACGGCAGCACCGCGGGCTACCGCGTGGACGAGGTGCTGAACGGCACCGACGTCACCGTCGTCGGCACGACCGACCAGGTCACCGGCACCGTCACGGTCGAGGGCGACTCGGTCACGGCCGCCACGATCGACGTCGACGTCGCGAGCATCGCCACGGACAGCGGCAACCGCGACGGCTACTTCCGCGACGACGCCATGGAGGCCTCGACCTACCCGACCGCGACCTTCGTCCTGACCCAGCCCATCGACGCCGGCGTCCCCGCCGACGGCGACGTCGAGACCGTCGAGGCGACGGGCGACCTCACGATGCACGGCGTCACCCAGAGCGTCACCGTCTCGCTGCAGGCCGCGCTCTCGGGCGACGGGGTGCAGATCAGCGGATCGGTGCCGGTGACCTTCAGCGACTACGGCGTCGAGGCGCCGAGCTTCGGCTTCGTCCAGGTCGAGGACTCGGGCACCGTCGAGTTCCTCGTGTCGGCGACCCCCGCCTCCTAGGCGACCGGCCCCTCCCGGGAGGGGCCGGTCGTCCGGCCACCTCAGCACCGGCGAGGAGGTGTGGTGTGTTCCCCCTGAGCCTGATCCGTCACGTGACGGAGCGCCGACCCCTGTCCTGTGGCTGATCCGTCACGTGACGGAGCGCCAGCCCTTGCCCTCCGGCTGATCCGTCACGTGACGGATCAGGCTCCACGCGTCTCTGCGCCTCCTGCTTCGGTGCGCAGCAGGGCGGCTATCGTCGCCGGGAGCGCGTCCACGAGGCCCAGGACCGTGAGGGGCCCTCCGGCGCTCGCGCGCTCGGCGGCCAGGCCGTGCACGACCGCGGCGGTGGCCGCGAGACGGGCGAGTGCGTCCTCCTGGGCGAGCGCTTCGTCCGAGTGGGTGGCGACGAGCGCGCCCAGCACGCCGCCGAGCGCGTCACCGGCGCCCGCCGTCGCGAGCCAGGTCGGCGCGCTCTCGGCCACCAGCCGGGTGCCGCCGGGCGAGGCGACGTGCGTGCGGTGGCCCTTCACCAGGACGGTGCAGCCCCACTCCCCCGCCGCCCGCACCGCGGCCTCGGCCGGGTCGGCGGCGACCTCGTCGACCGACCGGCCCGACGCCCGCGCCAGCTCGCGGAAGTGCGGCGTCAGCACGACCGGCCCCGTCGCCCGCTCGCGCAGCGACAGCGCACCCGCGTCGAGCACGAGGGGCAGCCCCGAGGAGGCGGCCGTCTCGAACCCCTCCGCGGTCTCGTCGTCGAGGTGGTCGGGGTCCACCCCCGAGCCGAGCAGCCAGGCCTGCACCCGGCCGGGG
This sequence comes from Frigoribacterium sp. CFBP 13729, assembly GCF_014841875.1. NCBI lineage: Bacteria > Bacillati > Actinomycetota > Actinomycetes > Micrococcales > Microbacteriaceae > Frigoribacterium > Frigoribacterium sp. CFBP 13729. The sequence continues at coordinate 771,001 of NZ_JACYUR010000001.1, forward strand.
CTCGTCACGGCCTCCGGCCGTCGGTGCAGCACGAAGTCCGAGGCACGCGACGGGCCGAGGTAGCGGAGCATGCCGACGCCGGTGTGCAGCGCGGCCTCCACGCCGAGGACCGCGGCCCCCGGGTACGCGGTCGAGCCGGTCACGACGCCGAGCACGCCGCGGCTGTACTTGTCGTCGTCGACCGCCGGGAGGGCGATCCAGGCAGCGGCGTCGGCGGGCGTCCAGGCGGTGAGCCGGGAGTCGGCGGGGCGTGAGTCGGTGGAGCGGGAGTCGGCGGAGCGGTAGTCGGTGGTCACGCCCCGACGCTAGTCGGGCTCGCGGCGCCGGCGTCCGGAGACTCGGCCGAGCCGAGCCGGCCGACGCCGCCGATACGGTGGGTCGATGAGCATCTCGATCCCCGGCCGCACCGTCGTCTTCGACTACGGCGAGGTGATCTCCCGGTTCCCCGACGACGCCTCGCGTCGGCGCATCGAGGAACTCGCCGGTGTCGAGCCCGCCGCCCTCTGGGCCAGCTACGGTGCCCACCGGCACGCCCTCGACCACGGCCGGCTCACGGCCACCGGCTACTGGCGGGCCGTCGAGGCCGACACCGGCGCCGACTGGTCGCGCACCCGCGTGCACGAGCTCTGGGCGGCCGACTTCCCGTCGTGGTTCGTGCCCGAGCCCGGCACCCTCGACGTGATCGCCGACCTCGCCGACGGCGGCACGCGCCTCGCGATCCTCTCGAACGCCGGCCAGGACTTCGCCTCGCCCTTCCGCCACTCGCCCCTCGGCGACCTGTTCGAGCAGGTGTTCGTCAGCGCCGAGCTCGACGACCTCAAGCCGTCGGCGTCGATCTTCCGGCACGTTCTCGCCGAGCTCGGAACAACCGCCGCCGACACGGTGTTCATCGACAACAGGTCCGACAACGTCGAGGCCGCCCAGGCACTCGGCATCACCGGGCACCTGTTCACCGGCCCCGAGCCGCTCCGACTGTTCGTCGAGGGCCTCGCGGGCCTCCCCACCGAAAGGCGATGACCGCTCTCGTGACCCAGACGGACGCTGCACCCTCCCCCACCTCCGCACCCGGCGCCTCCCCCGTCGGCCTCTTCGACTCCGTCACGCTGCGCGGCCAGACGTTCCGCAACCGGCTCTGGGTCGCGCCCATGTGCCAGTACTCGGCCGAGGAGCAGGACGGCGTCGCCACCGACTGGCACCTCGTGCACCTCGGCTCGCTGGCCCGAGGAGGCGCGGGCGCCGTCATCTCGGAGGCCGCGTCCGTCACCCCCGACGGCCGCATCTCGCCGCAGGACCTCGGCATCTGGAACGACGACCAGGTCGAGGCCCTGAAGCCGATCACCGCGTTCGTCCGCTCGCAGGGCTCGGTGCCCGGCATCCAGCTCGCGCACGCCGGGCGCAAGGCGTCCACGTTCCGCCCCTGGAGCGAGACCCAGGGCTCCGTCCCCGAGGCCGAGGGCGGCTGGCCGACCGTCGCGCCGTCCGCGGTGGCCTTCGAGGGCTACGCCGTGCCGCGCGAGCTGACCCGCGACGAGGTCGTCGGGCTCGTGGAGGCCTTCCGCGCCGCGGCCCGCCGCTCGGTCGAGGCCGGCTTCGGGCTGATCGAGCTGCACGCCGCCCACGGCTACCTGCTGCACCAGTTCCTCTCGCCGCTCAGCAACGAGCGCACCGACGAGTACGGGGGCTCCCTCGAGAACCGGGCGCGCCTCCTCGTCGACGTCGTCCGCGCCGTGCGGGCCGAGGTCGGCGACGACCTGCCGCTGCTCGTCCGCTTCTCGGCCACGGACTGGGCCGAGGGCGGCTGGGACGAGCACGAGACGGCCACCGTCGCCGCCTGGTCTCGCGACGCCGGCGCCGACCTGTTCGACATCTCGACCGGCGGGCTCGTCGCCGGGGTGACGATCCCGGTGGGCCTCGGCTACCAGGTGCCGTTCGCGCAGCACGTGCGCGAGACGGCCGAGGTCGAGACCGGGGCCGTCGGCCTGATCGTGTCGGCCCGGCAGGCGCAGGCCGTCGTGGCCGAGGGCCGGGCGGACGTCGTGCTGATGGCCCGCGAGTTCCTCCGCGACCCGCACTTCCCGCTGCGCGCCGCGGCCGAGCTGGGCGTCGAGCTCGACTACTGGCCCGAGCAGTACCTCCGGGCGCCGTTCCGCACCGCGTAGCGCCGCGGACGACGACGACGGGCGCGCCGCCCCCTCGGGGTCGGCGCGGCCGTCGTCCGTGCGGGGCTACGACCGCCGGGTCGCGTCCTGCACCTCGCCGATCAGCTCCTCCAGGATGTCCTCGAGGAACAGCACGCCTTGGGTGTCGCCCCGCTCGTCGAACGACCGGGCGACGTGCACGCCGCTCCGGCGCATCGTCGCGAGGGCGTCCTCGAGGTCGGTGCCCTGGTAGATCGAGATCAGCTGGCGGATGCGCTTCGGCGGCACCGGGTCGCCGAACTCGTCCTCGTCGAGGTCGATGACGTCCTTGAGGTGCAGGTACCCCGTCGGGTCGCCGCCGTCGTCGACCAGCACGTACCGCGAGAAGCCGTTCTGCGCGACGGCGCGCTCCACGTCGCCCGGGGTGGCGTCCTCGGGCAGGGTGACGAGGCCCGACATCGGCACGGCCACGTCGTCGACCGTCTTCTCGGTGAACTCGAACGCCGCCTGGAGCGTGCCGCTGCCGTCGCGGAGGGTGCCCTCACGCTGCGACTGCGCCACGATCGTGGCCACCTCGTCGACCGTGTAGGCGCTGGCGGCCTCGTCCTTCGGCTCGACGCGGAACGCCCGCAGGACGGCGTTCGCCGACCAGTTGAGCGACACCACGACGACGTGCAGGAGGCGCGCCACGGCCACCAGGGGCGGCGCGAGCAGCAGCGCGGCCTTGTCCGGCAACGAGAACGAGATGTTCTTCGGCACCATCTCGCCGAGCACGACGTGCAGGAACGACACCAGCAGCAGCGTGATGACGAACCCGACGACGCTCACCAGCTGCTCGCTGAGCCCGGTCAGGCCGAGCGGGCCCTCGAGGAGGTGGTGGATGGAGGGCTCGGAGACGTTCAGGATGAGCAGCGAGCAGATCGTGATGCCGAGCTGGGTCGTCGCCAGCATCATCGTCGCGTGCTCCATGGCCCAGAGGGTGGTCTTGGCCGCCCTGCTGCCGGCCTCGGCCTTGGGCTCGATCTGCGACCGGCGCGCCGAGATGACGGCGAACTCCGCCGCCACGAAGAACGCGTTGCCCATCAGCAGCAGCACGAGCCAGACGATGCCCCACCAGTCGCTCATCGGGCCGACTCCTTCTGGCGGGCGTCGACGCCGCGCATCGACGCCGGCGCCTCCGACCTGCCGGCGCGCTCGGCCCGGCCACCGCGCTCGGCGCGGCCACCGCGCTCGGGCTGCTCGACGACCTCGTCCTCGGGCGTCGGCGTGAACCTGATCCGGTCGATGCGCCGTCCGTCGAGCCTCTCGACGCGGAACGTGCCCGCCTCGGACTCGACGACGTCGCCGACGACGGGCAGCCGTCCGAGCTCGCTCATCACCCAGCCGCCGACGGTCTCCCAGTGGCCGTCCTCCGGCACCGCGACCGACGCGCGCTCGAGCAGCTCGTCGGGGCGCAGCAACCCGGGGAACGTCAGCCAGTTGCGCGAACGCACGACGTCGACGCGGCTGCGGTCGTGCTCGTCCGACACCTCGCCGACGAGCTCCTCGATGAGGTCCTCCAGGGTGACGACGCCGGCCGTGCCGCCGTACTCGTCGACGACGACGGCCATCTGGTAGCCGCGGCCGCGGACCTCGCCGAGCAGGTTGTCGAGCGTCATGGTCTCGGGGACGCGCACGGCGTCGGTGAGCAGCGCCGAGACGGGCACGTCGGCCCGCTTCTCCCGCGGGACCGACACAGCCTGCTTGACGTGGACGAGGCCGACCACGTCGTCGATGCCGTCGTCGGTCACCGGGAACCGCGACAGGCCGGTGCGACGGGCCAGCTGCAGCACGGTCTCGGCCGAGTCGGTGCGCGTGACGGTCGAGAGGCGCGGCCGCGGCGTCATGACGTCGGAGGCCGTGTGGTCGCTGAACGCCAGGGTGCGCGCCAGCAGGGTCGCCGTGTCGAGGTCGAGGCTGCCCTCGAACGCCGAGCGGCGCACGAGCGACGAGAGCTCCTCGGCGGTGCGCGCGCCGGACAGCTCCTCCTTGGGCTCGATCCCGACGCCCCGCAGGATCGCGTTCGCCGTGTTGTTGAGCAGGGCGACGGCGGGACGGAACACCGTCGTGAAGCTGACCTGGAACGGGATGACGAGCTTCGCCGTCCGCAGCGGCAGCGCCAGCGCGAAGTTCTTGGGCACGAGCTCGCCGACGATCATCGAGAGCAGGGTCGCCACGACGATCGCGACCACCGGCCCCGCGACCGTGACCACCGGCTCGGGCAGGCCGACCCCGAGGAGGGGCGGCGCGAGCAGCCGGGAGATCGCGGGCTCCATCGTGTAGCCGGTCAGCAACGTCGTCAGCGTGATGCCGAGCTGGGCGCTGGAGAGGTGCGTCGAGGTGATGCGGAGCGCGCCGATGGTCGGCGCGAGCCCCTTCTCGCCCTTGGCCTGACGGGCTTCGAGGTCGGAGCGGTCGAGGTTGACCAACGAGAACTCGCTGGCGACGAAGAGGCCGGTGCCGATCGTGAGGACGATGCCGATCGCGAGCAGGATCCACTCGTTCACGACGACGGAGCACCGCCCTCAGTCACGGGATGGTGGGAGGGTGCAGCGGGCTGAGACGGAGGGTCATCCATAGAGAGGGAATCTTAGCCGCTGGACGCCCCGTCCGTCAGCGGTCGGCCCCATCTCGTCACCAGCAGGGGAGGAGCCTCGTCACCAGCTGACGGGGAGCGCCTTGCCCTCCTCGTAGCCCGCCGCCGACTGGATGCCCACGAGGGCCCGCTCGGCGAACTCGGGCAGGGTGCGGGCACCCGCGTAGGTGAACGAGCTGCGGACGCCGGAGGTGATCATGTCGAGCAGGTCCTCGACGCCGGGCCGCAGCGGGTCGAGGTAGATGCGCGACGACGAGATGCCCTCGGCGAAGAGCGTCTTGCGGGCGAGCTCGAAGGGGTCGAGGCGGCCGAACCGGCCTTGGACGGCCTTCGTCGACGCCATGCCCCAGCTCTCCTTGTAGAGGCCGCGCTCGTCGGTCGCCAGCTCGCCGGGCGCCTCCACCGTGCCGGCGAACCAGGAGCCGATCATCACCGACGACGCGCCGGCGGCCAGGGCCAGCGCCACGTCGCGCGGGTAGCGGACGCCGCCGTCGGCCCAGACGTGCGCGCCGAGCGACCGGGCGGTCGCCGCCGTCTCGAGCACGGCGGAGAACTGGGGGCGTCCCACGGCGGTCATCATCCGGGTGGTGCACATCGCCCCGGGGCCGACGCCGACCTTGATGACGTCCGCGCCCGCGCCGACGAGGTGGCGCACCGCCTCCTCGGTGACGACGTTGCCGGCGACGATCGGCAGACCCAGCTTGGCCGCCGCGACCTTCCTGACCGCGGCGACCATGCCGTCCTGGTCGCCGTGCGCGGTGTCGAGCACGAGCACGTCGACGCCGGCGGCGGCGAGCGCGCGGGCCTTCTGCTCGACGTCGCCGTTGATGCCGACGGCGGCCGCGACCCGGAGGCGGCCGTCGCGGTCGAGTGCCGGCTGGTAGATCGTCGAGCGGAGCGCGCTCTTGCGGCTCACCGTGCCGACCACCTGGCCGTGTCGCAGCACGGGCGCGAAGTCGATCTCGGCGGCGACCATGCGGTCGAAGGCGGCCCGGGGCGAGTCGACGTCGTCCGCGTCGAGCGAGGTGAGCGCGCCGTGCAGCAGGTCGCCCAGCACGGCGTCGCGCGGTGCGGTGGCCAGGCGGGAGGCGGCGATGCAGCCGAGGAACCCGCCGTCGGCGTCGTGGAGCACGATGCCGTGCCCCTCGACGGCGGGCACGCGGGTGAGTGCCGTGGCGACGGTCTCCCCCGGGTCGAGCGACCAGGGGGTGTCCCACTCGACGGGCTGCGACTTGACCCAGCGGATGGCCGCGTCCAGCTCCTGGAGCGGCATGTCCTGCGGCAGGACCCCGAGGCCGCCGCGCCGGGCGAGGGTGGCCGCGAGGCGGGGGCCGGTGACGGAGTTCATGTTGGCCGAGACGATCGGGACGGTGGCGCCCGTGCCGTCGCCCGGCGCCAGCGAGACGTCGAGCCTGCTCGTCACCGACGAGCGGCTGGGCACCAGGAACACGTCGGAGTACGTCAGGTCGTGGGTCGGCGTCGTCTCGTAGAACCTCATGGGTCAACGGTAATCCCTGCGGGTCGTCGGGACGCGGCCAGGCGGACGTTGTTAAGCTGGTCCTCGGCGGGCGCCGCTGCCCGCCGTGACATCGAACGATCAACGGAGAGTGGGCGATCGGCTGTGACGAGCCACGTGACGGGAACGACCGACGAGGGTGCCTTCGGGGCCAACGAGTGGCTGGTCGACGAGCTCTACGAGAAGTGGGTGGTCGACAAGTCCGCGGTCGACGAGTCGTGGTGGCCCGTCCTCGAGGCCTACACGCCCTCGGGCGGCTCCGAGGCCGCGACGCCGGCCGAGGCCCCCGCCTCTGCACAGGCCCCCGCCTCCGCCGACGCCCCCGCGGCCGACCAGGCGTCCGGCGGCGAGGCGCAGGTGCCCGACGAGGTGACCGGCGCCCCCGGTGAGAACGAGCCCGCCGCGCCCGCACCCGCCCCGGCCGCCCCCGCCGGCAAGAAGGCCGCCAAGACCACCTCGGTCGAGCCGTCGGAGAAGCCCATCCCGGCCGAGTCGCCCGCCAAGGCCCCCGAGAAGCCCCGCAGCAGCGCCGAGCCCGCACCGGAGCCCGAGGCGAAGGTGGCTCCCCTCCGCGGCATGGCCAAGTCGCTCGCGACCAACATGGACGCGAGCCTGAGCGTCCCGACCGCCACCAGCGTCCGCACCGTCGCGGCGAAGCTGATGATCGACAACCGCATCGTGATCAACAACCACCTCAAGCGCGCCCGCGGCGGCAAGGTCTCGTTCACGCACCTCATCGGCTGGGCGCTCGTCCAGGCCCTCAAGGAGTTCCCGAGCCAGAACGTCTTCTACGACGAGGTCGACGGCAAGCCCTCGGTCGTCACGCCGGCGCACATCAACCTCGGGCTCGCGATCGACATCCCGAAGCCCGACGGCACGAGGGCCCTGCTGGTCCCCGGCATCAAGAAGGCCGACGAGATGACCTTCGCCGACTTCCTGTCGGCCTACGAGGACGTCGTCCGCCGCGCCCGTGACAACAAGCTGACCGCGGCCGACTTCCAGGGCAACACGATCTCGCTGACGAACCCGGGCGGCATCGGCACGGTGCACAGCGTGCCCCGCCTGATGAAGGGCGCCGGCTCGATCATCGGCGCCGGCGCGCTCGACTACCCCGCCGAGTTCCAGGGCACGTCGTCGAAGACGCTCGTCGAGCTCGGCATCGGCAAGACGGTCACGCTCACGAGCACCTACGACCACCGCGTCATCCAGGGCGCCGGCTCGGGCGAGTTCCTCAAGAAGGTCAACGAGCTGCTGATCGGCCAGCGGGGCTTCTACGAGCAGATCTTCGCGGCCCTCCGCATCCCGTACGAGCCCATCCACTGGAACCCCGACATCAACGTCAACCTCGCCGAGCGCGTGGGCAAGACGGCCCGGGTGCAAGAACTCATCAACAGCTACCGGGTCCGCGGCCACCTCATGGCCGACATCGACCCGCTGCAGTACCGACAGCGCAGCCACCCCGACCTCGCCATCGAGAGCCACGGCCTGACCTTCTGGGACCTCGACCGCGAGTTCGTCACCGGCGGCCTCGGCGGCCACACCTCCGCGCTGCTGCGCGACATCCTCGGCATCCTGCGCGACTCGTACTGCCGCACCATCGGCGTCGAGTACATGCACATCCAGGACCCCGCGCAGCGGGCCTGGGTGCAGCAGCACGTCGAGGTGCCCTACGTGAAGCCGTCGCACGACGAGCAGATGCGCATCCTCGCGAAGCTCAACGAGGCCGAGGCCTTCGAGACGTTCCTGCAGACCAAGTACGTCGGACAGAAGCGCTTCAGCCTCGAGGGCGGCGAGTCCGCCATCGCCCTGCTCGACACCGTCATCCAGCAGGCGGCCCGAGAAGAGCTCGTGGAGGTGGCGATCGGGATGGCGCACCGTGGCCGCCTGAACGTGCTCACCAACATCGCCGGCAAGACCTACGGCCAGATCTTCCGCGAGTTCGAGGGCACGCAGGACCCGAAGACGGTCCAGGGCTCGGGCGACGTCAAGTACCACCTCGGCACCGAGGGCGAGTTCACGAGCGCCACGGGCGAGACGATCCCCGTCTACATCGCCGCGAACCCCTCGCACCTCGAGGCCGGCGACGGGGTGCTCGAGGGCATCGTGCGAGCCAAGCAGGACCGAGGCCCGAAGGGCGTCTTCGGCACCCTCCCCATCCTCATCCACGGCGACGCGGCGATGGCCGGCCAGGGCGTCGTGGTCGAGACCCTGCAGATGTCGATGCTGCGCGGCTACCGCGTGGGCGGCACCATCCACGTGGTGATCAACAACCAGGTCGGCTTCACGACCCCGCCGTCCGAGTCGCGCTCGTCGATCTACTCGACCGACGTGGCGAAGACGATCCAGGCGCCGGTGTTCCACGTCAACGGCGACGACCCCGAGGCCGTGGCCCGGGTCGCCGAGCTCGCGTTCTCGTACCGCCAGCAGTTCAAGCGCGACGTCGTCGTCGACCTCATCTGCTACCGCCGCCGCGGGCACAACGAGGGCGACGACCCCTCGATGACGCAGCCGCTGATGTACAACCTCATCGAGGCCAAGCGCAGCGTCCGCACCCTCTACACCGAGGCACTCGTCGGCCGCGGCGACATCACGCAGGAGGAGTACGACGGCGCGCACCGCGACTTCCAGGACCGCCTCGAGCGTGCCTTCCAGGAGACGCACGCGGCCCAGACGGGCTCGATGCCCGTCATCACGGACGACAGCGGCGACGTCGACGACCTCGAGCGCCCCCGGTCGCAGCGGGACGACGCCTCGGGCGAGCCCGAGAGCACGGGCGTCGACCTCGACCTGATCCACGCGATCGGCGACGCGCACGACAACCCGCCCGAGGGCTTCTCGGTGCACCCGAAGCTCTCACAGCTGCTCAAGAAGCGCGTCGACATGAGCCGCAACGGCGGCATCGACTGGGCCTTCGCCGAGCTCCTGGCGATGGGCTCGGTCCTGACCGAGGGCACCCCGGTGCGCCTCGCCGGCCAGGACAGCCGCCGGGGCACCTTCGTGCAGCGCCACTCGGTGCTGCACGACCGGGAGAACGGCCAGGAGTGGCTGCCCCTGCAGAACATCACCGACGACCAGGCGAACCTCTGGATCTACGACTCGCTGCTCAGCGAGTACGCGGCGATGGGCTTCGAGTACGGCTACTCGGTCGAGCGGGCCGACGCGCTCGTCATGTGGGAGGCGCAGTTCGGCGACTTCAGCAACGGCGCGCAGACGATCATCGACGAGTTCATCTCGAGCGCCGAGCAGAAGTGGGGCCAGCGCTCGAGCGTCGTCCTGCTGCTGCCGCACGGCTACGAGGGGCAGGGGCCCGACCACTCGTCGGCCCGGATGGAGCGGTTCCTCCAGATGTGCGCGGAGGACAACATGACCATCGCGCGCCCCTCGACCCCCGCTTCCTACTTCCACCTGCTGCGCCGCCAGGCGTACGCGCGCCCCCGCCGCCCGCTGGTCGTCTTCACGCCCAAGGCGATGCTGCGCCTCCGTGGTGCGACGAGCGGCGTCGACGCGTTCACGAGCGGCCGGTTCGAGCCGGTGCTCGACTGCACCCGCGTCCAGGACCCGTCGGCGACGAAGCGGATCGTGCTGCACTCCGGCAAGATCCACTACGACCTCTCGGCCGAGCTCGACAAGCGCGGCGTGCAGGACGACATCGCGCTCGTCCGCCTCGAGCAGCTCTACCCGCTGCCGCTCGAGCGCATCCGCGAGGTGCTGTCGCGCTACCCCTCGGCCGAGATCGTCTGGGCCCAGGAGGAGCCGGAGAACCAGGGCGCCTGGCCGTTCGTGGTGCTCGAGCTGCAGAAGCACCTCGACCGCCGGATCACGGTCGCCTCGCGACCCGCGTCGGCCTCGCCCGCCGCGGGCTCGACCAAGGCGAGCGCCGCCCAGCAGGCCGAGCTGATCGCGGCGGCGCTCACGCTGTAGCCCTCACGCCCTGCACCGACGACGGCGGCCGCCCTCCTGCGGGAGGGCGGCCNCCTCGTGGTAGCCGCGCTTGCGGTAGAAGCGGTGGGCGGAGTCGGTGGCGGCGGCCGAGACGGCCTCGAGCGTGCGGGCTCCGTGGCCGCGCGACCACTCCTCGAAGTGCTGCAGGAGGTGCGAGCCGGTGCCGTCCCGGCGGGCCGCCTCCCCGACGACCAGCAGCAGCAGCTGCGCGGTCGGGGCGTCGGCGTTGTAGGCCCAGCGCACGTGCGCGCCCGCCACGGCGACCACGCGGCCGTCGTCGCCGCGCACGACCCAGGTCTCGTGCCCCGCGGCCGCGGTGAGGTGCGACAGGCGGGCCGAGAGCACCTCGGCGTCGAGCGAGTGGCCGAGCAGCCCGATGAGGGCCACCAGGTCGTCGAGGTCGTCGGACGTCGGGCTCGCGAGGATCTCCACCGTGGCGGTCATGCGACGACGCTAGCGCAGGTCGACGACCTGTGACGTCGGACGATAGGGTCGAGCGTCATGGGTCTCTTCACACGGAACTCGACGCCCGAGCAGCACGTCGCCGACGAGGCAGCCCGCTTCGTCAAGTCGGTCGCGAAGGGCGGGCACCGCGACGACGCGGCCTCGCTCGACTTCAGCCCGGGCTCCGTCCGCTCGCTCGACGCGGTCCTCGCGCGTCACCGGGGCGACGTCGACGCCGACGGGGTGCCCGACGCGGTCTCGCTCGGCGCCGCCTGCTACTTCTTCGAGACGGTGCGCCGCGAGTACGGCGGCCGGCTCTGCTCCGGCACCGGCAGCGACCCGCTCGTGCTGGTCGTCGGCGAGCCTGACTTCCGGCTCTGCGTGCCGGCCGTCTCGAAGGTCGTCCAGCGCACGGGCGACGCGGGCGACCCCTCCCTCGAGCTGCTCTGGGACGACGTCGTGGCGCATGCGGCACGTCGCGAGGACGCGACGCTGTCCTGACGCCCGGACGTCTCGAGCCCCTCGAGGCCTGACGCGTCGCGCCCGTCCGGTCCGCGCGCCAGGTCTAGTGCGAGGCCTGCAGGTCGCGGATGCGCGCGAGCACGGTCGAGCGCAGGTCCTCGGGAGCCGTCTCCTTGCAGGCGCGCTGCACCGCCTCCGTCAGCACGATGCCCACCTCGTGCTCACCCGAGCAGTCGGCGCAGGTGGCCATGTGCTCCCGGATGTCGGCGGCGTCCTCACGGCAGAGCTCGTCGTGCAGGAACTCCTCGAGCTCGGCCTTCGCCTTGTCGCAACCGCAGTCGGTCATTTGGTGCTGCCCTTCGATGTCGTGCCGGCCGGCACCGCGATCCCACGGTCACGGGCGTAGTCGGCGAGTAGTCCCCGGAGGAGTCGGCGGCCGCGGTGCAGACGGCTCATCACCGTGCCCACGGGCGTCTTCATGATGTCGGCGATCTCCTGGTACGAGAAGCCCTCGACGTCCGCGAAGTAGACCGCCATGCGGAAGTCCTCCGGGACCTTCTGGAGCGCGTCCTTGACGGCGCTGTCCGGAAGGTGGTCGATGGCCTCGGCCTCGGCAGAGCGGGTGGAGCCGGAGGTGCGGGTCGCCGACTCGGCGCCGCCCATCTGCCAGTCCTCGAGCTCGTCTATCGTGCCCTGGTAGGGGTCGCGCTGCTTCTTGCGGTACGTGTTGATGAACGTGTTCGTCTGGATCCGGTACAGCCAGGCCTTGAGGTTCGTGCCCTGCTGGAACTGCCGGAACGCCGCGAACGCCTTGACGAACGTCTCCTGGACGAGGTCGGAGGCGTCGGCCGGGTTGCGCGTCATGCGCATCGCGGCGGCGTAGAGCTGGTCCATGAACGGCAGGGCCTGTTCCTCGAACAGAGCGCGCAGGTCGGGCTCGCCCTCGTCCGACGCCTCGACGGCCGCCACGGCCTCGACGGTCGCCTCGGCGACGCCGCCGCCCGCCTCGACGGGGTCGGGTGCGGTCGCGCTGGTCGCGGGTGTGGGCTCGTCGCCCTCGGGGGTGATCATCACGGCCGATCCTAGTTCGGCCACGGTGATCCGCCTCGGTGCAAGTGCTGTGGGCACGTGTCCTCCAGGTCGTCGCTGCATTACCCTGGTGAACCGATGCAGGTGTACAGGTATTCCGGGCCCGAGTTCTCCCCCTACGACGACGGCGGCGTTCCCCCGACGGTCGACGACGGGCGCTGGGTCGCGCCGCGGGCCGCCGGCCCGCTCCGCGCCTCCTTGTCGCTGCCCGGGTCGAAGTCGTTGACCAACCGCGAGCTGGTGCTCTCGGCCCTGGCCGACTCCCCCTCGACGCTCCGGGCTCCCCTGCACTCGCGCGACACCTCCTTGATGATCGCGGCGCTGCGGGCGCTCGGCACGACGATCGACGAGCTCGAGTCGGGCGAGCCCTTCGGCCCCGACCTCGTCGTCACGCCCGGCGAGCTCACGGGCGGCGCGACCGTCGACTGCGGCCTGGCCGGCACCGTCATGCGGTTCCTGCCCCCGGTCGCGGCGCTCGCCCTCGGCCCGGTCACCTTCGACGGTGACGAGGCGGCCCGGCGCCGTCCGATGCGCGCGACCCTCGACTCGCTGCGCGCCCTGGGCGTCGACGTGTCGGACGACGGCCGCGGGTCGCTCCCCTTCAGCCTCTACGGCACGGGCGAGGTCGAGGGAGGCGAGGTCGAGATCGACGCGTCCGCCTCCAGCCAGTTCGTGTCCGGCCTGCTGCTCTCCGCTCCGCGCTTCTCGCGCGGGCTGACGCTCCGCCACACGGGAGACGTGCTGCCGAGCACGCCGCACATCGAGATGACGATCGACGCGCTCGCGCAGCGCGGCGTGGCCGTCGCGACCCCCGAGCCCGGCGTGTGGGAGGTGCCGCCCACCGCGATCGCCGGACGCGAGCTGACCGTCGAGCCCGACCTCTCGAACGCCGCGCCGTTCCTCGTCGCGGCCCTCGTGGCCGGCGGCACCGTCTCGATCTCGCACTGGCCGGCCGAGACGACGCAGGTCGGGGCCGACCTGATCGAGCTGCTGCCGCTCTGGGGCGCGACCGTCACGCTCGACGACGGCGTGCTGACCGTGGACGGGGGCGACGGCCTCGTCGGCGGCGGCTCGCTGCCGGGCGTCGACGTCGACCTGTCCCGCGGCGGCGAGCTCGCCCCGGCCCTCGTCGCCCTGGCCGCCCTCGCCTCCGGTCCGAGCACCATCACGGGCATCGGTCACCTGCGCGGGCACGAGACCGACCGCCTCGCCGCGCTCGCGAGCGAGATCTCGGCGCTCGGCGGCCTCGTCACCGAGCTCGACGACGGCCTCCGCGTCGAGCCCTCGCCCCTGCACGCCGGCCAGTGGCGCACCTACGGCGACCACCGCATGGCCCACGCCGCGGCGATCATCGGCCTCGCGGTCGACGGCGTCGAGCTCGACGACGTGCGCGTCGTCTCGAAGACGCTGCCCCAGTTCGTCGACCTGTGGGACGACCTGCTGGGCCGCCGCGTCGTCGAGCGACCGGCCGACGTCGACCTGCTCGGGTTCCTGTAGGCCCCCGGTGAGCTGGTGGAGCGACGGCGACGACGCCGTCGAGGACGAGGCCTGGGGCCAGTACGACGAGAGCTCGGTGCGACAGCGCCCGAACCCGAAGGCCAACCGGCCGCGCACCAAGCAGCGGCCCGCGTACGCGGACGCCGAGGAGGGGGTGGTCTGGACCGTCGACCGCGGCCGCTACGGCGTGCTGATGGACGCCGGCACCCCCGACGAGCGCGAGATCACGACCGCCCGCGCCCGTGAGCTCGGCAAGAAGAGCGTCGTCACGGGCGACCGGGTCGGCGTCGTCGGCGACACGAGCGGGGCGGAGGGGTCTCTCGCCCGCATCGTCAAGGTGCAGGAGCGGACGACGCTGCTGCGCCGCAGCGCCGACGACAGCGACGCCGTCGAGCGCGTCATCGTCGCGAACGCCGACCAGATGCTCATCGTGGTCGCCGCGGCGGACCCCGAGCCGCGCCCCCGTCTCGTCGACCGCTACATGGTCGCCGCCTTCGACGCGGGGGTCGAGCCGATCCTCTGCATCACGAAGACCGACCTGGCCGATCCCGCACCGTTCGCCGCCCACTTCTCGTGCCTCGACCTGCGGATCGTGACCACCACCTCCACGTCGTTCGACCCCCTGCCCGACGGGTCGCCGTCGCCGGTGCTCGACGAGCTGCGCGAGCTGCTCGACGGGCACGTCACCGTGACCGTGGGGCACTCGGGCGTCGGCAAGTCGACGCTCGTCAACGCCCTGACGGGGTCGCAGCGCGAGGTCGGCGTCGTCAACGCGGTGACCGGGCGGGGGCGGCACACGTCGTCGTCGACCGTCTCGTTCAAGGTGCCGAGCGGCGGCTGGATCGTCGACACCCCCGGCGTCCGCTCGTTCGGGCTCGGGCACGTCGACCCCGAGAACATCCTGCGGTCGTTCGCGCGGCACGCCCACCCCTCCGAGAAGCCCTCGCGCGACGGGATCCCGCTGGCCGAGGCGCACGACTGGGAGATCGTCGACCGCGTCGAGGCCGGCGAGCTCGGCGACGTCGGGCGTGAGCGGCTCGCCTCGCTGCAGACGCTGCTCGCCTCCAAGGGCGGCGTCAGCGGCCGCGAGCAGGCCGCCCGCGACGAGGACGCGCGTTCGGACGAGCAGCCGCCGCGCTAGCCGGCGCGCTGCCGGGTCGCTGCCGCAGATGCCGACCGTGGGCCCTGCAACAACGGGATTTCACGCTTTCGTCGTGGCGGGGGCCGCCTCCTTGTCGGCATTTGCGGGCTCCGTTCTCGAATTTGAGAGTGATCGCCTTCCATCGAAGCGTGTGGCGCGGGAGGCGGGACGCTGAGAGCGGGATCACTCCCGCTTCACGATCACCGCCCCCGAGATGTGACCGGTACGCAGTGCGCAGACGAGGAGGCGCGGTGCCGGCCGGGCGCGCTCGGTACGCTGGCGAGGTGACCGACCTGACCCGCGCCTCCTCGTCCGACGCCGACGCAGACACGAGCTCGGCCGGCACCGACGGCGGGGCCCGCTGGGCCGCCGACCTGCGGCTGGCCCTGACGCTCGCCGACGCGGCCGACGCGATCAGCACCGAGCGCTACCGCTCCGCCGACCTGCACGTGTCGCTCAAGCCCGACCGCACGCACGTCACCGACGCCGACCAGGCCGTCGAGCGGGCCATCCGGGCCGGGATCGAGTCCGAGCGCCCCGACGACTCCTTCTACGGCGAGGAGTACGGGAACGACGCAGCCGGGGACGACAGCGCCCGCGAGGACGCCTCCGCGACGGACGGCACCGGCACCCGCATCGGCACCGGCACCGGCACCGGCTCCGGCTCCGGCCCCGGCTCCGGCGCTGCCGGGCACGCCCGAGCAGTCCCCCACCGCCAGTGGATCGTCGACCCGATCGACGGCACCGCCAACTTCCTGCGCGGGGTGCCCGTGTGGGCGACCCTCATCTCGCTCGTCGTCGACGGAGTCCCCGTCCTCGGCGTCGTCAGCGCCCCGGCCCTGGGCCGCCGCTGGTGGGCCAGCACGGGCGGCGGGGCTTTCTCGTCCGAGCACGGCACGACTCCCCTCCGCGTCTCCGGGGTGCGTGACCTGGCCGACGCGTCGCTGAGCTACAACGGCCTCGACTACTGGATGGACGCCGGCCGGCTCGAGCAGCTGCTCGACCTGACCCGGAAGGTCTGGCGGGTGCGTGCCTACGGCGACTTCTGGTCGTACATGCTCGTCGCCGAGGGTGCCGTGGACATGGCCGGCGAGTTCGACCTCCAGCCCTACGACATGGCAGCCGTCATGTCGATCATCGAGGAGGCGGGCGGTCGGTTCACGAGCGCCGACGGCGAGGCCGGCCCCTGGCACGGCAGCGCGCTCGCGACGAACGGCCTGCTGCACGACGACGTCCTCGCGGTCATCACCGCCTCCCCCGATGCGGCACCGAGGGTCATCCGCTCGGTGTAGGCCCGGGCCGGGAACCGGTCCCTCTGGTTGATGCTGACGAAACACCCGGTCGGCTTGACTGGCCGTAGGCAATCGCCACACCCCGGAGGGGTCCCGCCGAAGGGCGGGTGAGCGAGCCAGGAGCCCCGCGGTCCGTCGTCACCTCGACGGGCCGCGGCGGCCCCGCCAACCAGACCGTCTCGCAGAGGAGCCCACCATGTCCGTCGTCACCGCCGCCTCCGTCGTCGCCGCCCACACGAGCACCGTCGCCCGCGTCGACCCCGCCGCGGTCGACCTGCCGCGTACGCTCGCCGTCGACATCACCGCCTGGCTCGACGCCGCTGCCGCGCAGTCACCCGCGGCCTGAGCCGCGCCGCCCGACGAGCAGGGCCTAGGAGGCGTCGGCCGCCTCGCCCACCCGTCCCTGCTTGCGCGCCCGCAGGTCGAGCAGCGCCAGCACGAGCGCTCCCGCCACCAAGGCGATGGTCACCAGGAACCCGCTGCGGTACGCCTCGTGGTAGATGTCGAGGGTCGAGCCCTCGCTTCGGCCCGCGATGACCGAGTAGAAGGTCGACACCGCCGCGGCCGTGCCGATCGCGGTGCCGGCGCGCTGGCCGACCTGCCCCATGGAGCCGGCCACTCCGCCCATCTCGACCGGCACCTCCGCCAGGGTCAGGGTCTGGTTCGGCGAGATGACGAAGCCTCCCCCGGTGCCGGCGACGAGCATGCCGCCCGCCATCGCCCACGGCGTGTACTCGGGCGGGGTGAGCGTCGCGGCCAGCAGGAGGACGACGAAGCCGACGCCCACGAGCACGAGGCCGAGCACGACGAGGCTTCGGCCGTACTTCTCGACGATGCGACCGCCGTAGAAGGCGGCGACCGCGCTGGTCAGCGCGAACGGGATGGTCACCATGCCGGCGTAGACGGGCTCGAGGCCGAGCCCCTGCTGCAGGAAGAGCGTGGTGAGCAGGAACGTCGCGGGAAGCGCGCAGAAGTACACGGTCGCGATGAGGGTGCCGTTGCGGTACGACGCGAGCGAGAACAGCGAGAAGTGCACCACCGGCGACTTGCCGCGGGCCTTGTAGCGCTGCTCCCACCAGACGAAGAGGGCACCGAACCCGGCGAACCCGACCAGGAACAGCCAGCGCAGCGGGTCGTCGCCCTGGCCGGTCGTCAGCACGAACGGCAGCATCAGGGTGAGGATCGTCAGGCCGAGCAGCACGATGCCCATGAGGTCGAGCTCGTTGTGCCCGCTCGGCGCGGTCGACGTGCGGGGCAGCAGCTTGAGGGCGAAGACGATGGCGACGATGCCGAGCGGCACGTTCATCCAGAACAGGAGGCGCCAGCCGTCCTGCGCGCCGCCCACCGCGATGAGCAGGCCGCCGATCGTGGGGCCGAAGGCGGTCGAGACGCCGATGACCGCGCCGAACAGGCCGAACGCCCTGCCGCGCTCGCGTCCCTGGAACAGCTGCTGGATCAGGCCGAGCACCTGCGGCATCTGGATGCCCGCGGCCACGCCCTGCAGGATGCGGGCGGCGACGAGCAGCTCGACGGTCGGAGCGATCGCGCAGAGCACGCTGGCCACGGTGAACGAGCTGAGGCCGATCACGAACATCAGGCGCCGCGACTTGAGGTCGCCGAGGCGACCCGACGGCACGAGCGACAGGCCGAAGGCGAGGGCGTAGCCCGCGACGATCAGCTGCAGCGCGGTCGGTCCGGCACCGAGCGACGCCTCGATGCTCGGCAGGCCCACGTTGACCTTCGACAGGTCGAGGATCGTCAGCGCCGCGACGCCCACGCAGACCCAGAAGGCCTGCCACTTCTGGCGCTCGTCGTACCCCGACGACGAGGAGGAGGTGGGCACGGAGGAGGTGTCGGGCGCGTTCGTCATGGAGGTTCCGTCATACACCTGCAGTGCGTGCACCGTCCTCGCCGACGGCGAGTGGCCCGATTGCGAGCGGACCCGGGGTGGTGGGCCCCGGCTCTTGTCCGGCCGGACGGCGGCGTGTGAAGATCGCTCATGTCGACGTCGTCCCGTCCCCCGGGACGGCCCTCACGGATCAGGACCCCCATGCACAGCGTCGCGCCTCGTCGCGGCCGGCTGGCCCGGACGCTCGTGGCGTTCGCGGTCGCTGCGGCCGCCGTCTCCCCCGCCCTCCTCGTCGCGGGGCCGGCCCACGCGGCCGGCACGCCCCTCCTGACCGAGTCGTTCACCGGCAGCTCGATCGCGGATCCCGCCTGGCGCGGACTGAACGACGCCTGCCTCACCGGGGCGACCACGGCGGTGCCGGCCGGCAGCAGCAACCTGTCGCAGTGCTCCGACCTGAGCGGGTCGCCCGCGGTCGGCACCCCCGGCTTCCTGCAGCTGAACGCCGAGAGCGGCTTCCGTCGCGGCGGTGTCGTCTACAACCAGGCCATCCCGGGCAACGGCGGCCTCGTCGTCGAGTTCGACCAGTGGCAGTACGGTCCCGACGGCGGCGACGGAGGCGACGGCATCGGGTTCTTCCTCACCGACGGCAACGAGCAGCTGACCATGACGGGAGCCGACGGCGGGTCGCTCGGCTACGGCAACCGCAACGGCGACCCCGGCGTCGTCGGCGGCTACGTCGGCATCGGCCTCGACGCCTACGGCAACTACGCGAACCCGACCGAACTGCGCGACTCCACCTGCACCCCGCCCGAGGTCGGCCCCGGCTTCGTGCCGAACGCCGTGTCGCTCCGCGGTCCCGGCAGCGGCACCACCGGCTACTGCTGGCTCGCCGGCACGGTCGGCGCGAACACCGGCGGAGACCGGTTCGCCTCGACGCTGCCGGGCTCGCTGCGCGGCACCGGTGCCGACGACACCAGCCGCGACTCCGTCCGGGTGACCCTCAGCCCCGACGCGCTCCCCCTCGTCACCGTCGACATCGACTTCCACGACGGCCGTGGCTACCTGCGCGTGCTCGAGCATCAGATGACCGACGCCGCCCCCGACACCTACAAGCTGGGCTTCCTCGGATCGACCGGCGGCGCGACCGACGTGCACCTGATCCGCAACCTCGCGGTCTCGTCCGTGCAGGAGCTCGGCGCCCTCAACCTGGTCAAGTCCGTCTCGGGCACGGCTCCGGCCGAGGGCTGGGCCGTCGGCGACCGCATCCCCTACACGTTCACCGTCAGCAACACCTCGATCGTCCGCCTCGACTCCCTCGCGATCGGCGACGCCCTCGCCGACGACGTCACCTGCCCGGTGGCGAGCCTCGCGCCCGTCGGCCAGCCCGGAGCCACCGCCGTCTGCGCGGGCGGGCACACCGTCACGGCCGCCGACGCCCAGGCCGCGACCTTCACCAACACGGCGACCGCCACCGCCGTCGACTCCCGCAACGGAGCGGCCATCGCGAGCGCCGCCTCGACGGCCACCGCGCCGCTCGACCAGCTGCAGCCGGCCGTGGGCCTGACCCAGACCGCCGAGCTGATCGACGCCGACGGAGACGGCGTCGCCGGCCCCGGCGACACGATCCGCTACCGCTTCACCGTGACCAACACGGGCGAGACGCCCCTCGGCGACCTCGCCGTCGACACGGGAGGCGCCCCGGCCGTCGACACCACCGGGATCGTCCTCGCCGTGGGCGGCACCCGGACCTTCACCTCCGACCGCCCCGTGACCCAGGCCGACGTCGACGCCGGCGGCCCGCTCGTCAACACCGCCTCCGCGACGGGGTCGTCGCCCTCGGGGCTGACGGCCGCCAGCGGTCCCTCGGTCGTGGAGACGCCCCTCCTGACGGCCTCGGACCTGCTCGAGCTGGGCGTCGAGCAAGCCCTCACGACGGACGCGGACGGCGACGGCCTGGCCGATCTCGGCGACGTGGTCACCTACACGTACACCGTGACCAA
This sequence comes from Frigoribacterium sp. CFBP 13729, assembly GCF_014841875.1. Taxonomy (NCBI): domain Bacteria; kingdom Bacillati; phylum Actinomycetota; class Actinomycetes; order Micrococcales; family Microbacteriaceae; genus Frigoribacterium; species Frigoribacterium sp. CFBP 13729. The sequence continues at coordinate 791,006 of NZ_JACYUR010000001.1, forward strand.
CACGGGCACGAGCACCCTGTCCGGCGTGGCCCTCGCCCCGACGCGCGGCACCGGCGTCGTCGTCCTGAGCGGCGACCCTGCCTCGCTCGCGCCGGGGGCGTCCGTGACCTACAGGGCCACCACGACCGTCACGCAGGCCGACGTCGACAGCCCGGACCCGGTGACCGAGACGGCCACCGCCTCCGCCACGGGCGTGGACGGTCCCCTGACGAGCCCGCCGGCCTCTGTCCAGACCGTCACCGCCGCGGCCGACGACGCGCTGTCCGTGGACGTGGTCCCGGTGCTCGACGACACGAACGGGAACGGCGTCGCCGACCCGGGCGAGACGATCTCGTACTCGTACGTCGTGACGAACACGGGGAACACGAGCCTCACCGGCATCGTGATCGACGGCCCGGGCGTGCTGCAGCCCGTCCGCGTCGGCGACGGCGCCGCGGCCCCGGGCGGCACCGTCCGCTTCACGTCCGCACCCCGCACCGTCACGCAGGCCGACGTCGACGCGGGCGACCCGCTCGTCGTCACCGCCACGGCGACGGGCACGACCCCGGAGGGCACGACGATCGACAGCCCCCAGGCCTCGGGCAGCACGCCCCTCCTGGCCGCGCGGGCCGACCTCGACCTCGAGCTCACGGCCGTCCTCGGGGACGCGAACGGCAACGGCACCGCCGACGTCGGCGAGACGATCACCTACACGTACACCTCCACCAACACCGGCACCGTGACGCTCACCGGCCTGGGCGTGACGGCACCGCGCACCCCGATCACGACGGCGTCGCCCGCGTCGCTCGCACCCGGAGCGTCCGGCTCGGTGAGCGGCAGCTACGTGGTCACGCAGGCCGACATCGACGCCGGCACGGACCTGGGCGCCACCGCGGTCGCGACGGCGACTGACCCCGCAGGAGGCGTGGTGACCTCGCCCGAGGCCGCCCTCGCGATCCCGACGCCGGTCACCCCCGGCACCGGCGGGCTGTCGATCGAGGTGACGGCCGAGCTCGCCGACACGAACGGCAACGGCGTGGCCGACGCGGGCGAGGTCGTCACGTATCGCTACGTCGTCCGGAACGAGGGCACCGTCAGCCTCACCGGCGTCTCGGTCGCGGACCCCGACGCCCAGGGGCTGACCCCCGAGTCCGTGGACCTCGCCCCGGGCGGGTCGGCGACCTTCACCGCCACGCGGACCGTGACGGCTCGGGACGTGATCGCCGCCGCAGCCGGCGACGGGACCGTGCCGACGACCGCCCGCGCCACGGGCACCGCCCCCGACGGGACGTTCGTCACCTCGCCGGCCGCCGCCGTGGCGGTCGAGGCCGGAGCGGTGCCGACGTCGCCGACCGACCCCTCTACGCCGCCCGTGGACCCGGGGACGGGTCCCGTCGTCCCGGGCCCGGCCGCACCTGGCCCGGCCGCACCTGGCCCGGGCGCAGGCACGGTCCCCGGTGGTGCGGGCGGCGGCACCGGCACGACGGCCGGTCGCCCCGGGCTCGCCTTCACCGGCTCCGACAGCGCCTGGCTCGCGAGCATCGCGACGATGCTCCTCGTGGCCGGTGCCGGTGCGGTCTCCGTCTCCCGCCTCCGCACGGGTGGGGGGCGACGCCAGCGCCCCTGACCGCCCGGCTGGTCGACGCGCCGCGACCGGGAACGACGAAGGCCCCCGACCTGCTGGTCGGGGGCCTTCGTCGTCGCGACGACGGTACAGAGTGTGACGACGGCCCGATGGTGGAGATGGGGGGAATTGAACCCCCGTCCATCGCTGAGATTGCACGCATTCTACGGGCGTAGCCAGATGAGACGTTCTGCTCGGCCCCGACCTTCGCTACTGGCTCCTAGGTCGACGGGCCCAGCCCGAGTGCAAGTCCCGCGTGACCCTCAGGCGTAGTCACGCAGCAAGCCCTCTAGATGACGTCAGGCTCTGGTTAGAAGGCGGTCACCAGACTGACGGACTCCATGTGGCTCTACTGCTTACGCAGCGAGAGCGAAGTCAGTGCGCTTGTTATTGGCACTTATTGTTTTCCAGAGATCGTTAACGAGATAACCCTGGATCCTCGGCCCGCTTCTCGTTCGCACACAGGCGATGTCGAAACCGATCATCCCCATGAGGGGGCCGCTGTCACACTCTGTTGATCTATGAAGAACCGTTGTCGCTGTGGCCGAGTGTAGTTGCCCCGCAGGGAAGAATCCACTCGCCCGATGCCGCCAGCTCTACTCGCCTAGGTGCTTCCGGGCCGACATCGCCGACTGGGCCTCGCGGGTCGCCGTGCGCTCGCGCAGGGTCTGTCGCTTGTCGTACTCGCGCTTGCCCTTGGCGACGGCGATCTCGACCTTCGCTCGCCCGTCGCTGAAGTAGATCTTGAGAGGGATGACGGTGAAGCCGCCCTCCTTCGTCTTCTGCCCGATCTTGACGATCTGCTGCTTGTGCAGCAGCAGCTTGCGCTTGCGCCGGGGTGCGTGGTTGTTCCAGGTGCCCTCGGTGTACTCGGGGATGTGCACCGCGTCGAGCCACGCCTCGCCGGCGTCGACGAAGGCGTAGCCGTCGACGAGCGAGGCCCGCCCCTGCCGCAGCGACTTGACCTCGGTGCCGCTGAGCACGATGCCTGCCTCGTAGGTGTCCTCGATCAGGTAGTCGTGGCGCGCCCGACGGTTGGTGGCCACGACCTTCTCGCCGCGTTCTTTCGCCACGCTCTGCCTCCGGTCGTTCGTGGGATGGTCTGCCCGCGATCAGGCAGCCTGTCAGTCTACATGAGCGAGACAGCGAAGGAGGCGCGGTCCAGGTCTCCCTGCACCGCGCCTCCTGCAGGCACTCGCCTCGCGACGCGGGGCGTCGCTAGACCTTGAGGTACCGCCTGATGGCGACGTTCGCCGACAGCGCCGCCAGGGCGATGCCGATCACGACCACCACCGGCACGACGATCGCCGTCTCACGCAGCCCGATGAACGGGGTGGAGGCGAAGGTCGTCACGAGGTAGCCCTTGACGAAGAAGTTGACGATGGCGATCAGCGCACCGCCCGCCAGCACCGAGCCCACCAACGCGGCGATCACGCCCTCGAGGATGAACGGCGTCTGGATGAACCTGTTCGACGCGCCCACCAGCCGCATGATGCCGAGCTCTCGCCGTCGACTGAAGGCGCTGAGCCGGATGGTGGTGGCGATCAGCAGCACCGCCGCGATGAGCATCAGCACCGCGATGCCGATGGCCGTGTAGCTCGCGGCGTTGAGCACCGAGAAGATCGGGTCGAGGTAGCCCCGTTGGTCGACGACGCTCTGCACGCCGGCGAGGCTCGAGAGGCTCTCGGTGAGGACGTCCGACTGCGTCGGGTCCTTGAGGTTCACCCAGAACGTCTCGTTGAGGTACGACGGCTGAACGAACTCGGTCGCGGGGCTGTCTGCGAACTGGGTCGTGAACCGGGCGTAGGCCTCGTCCTGCGTCTCGAAGTACGACCGGTCGACGAAGGGCGCGAGCACCTGGCTGCTGAGCTGGGCCTCGACGCCGTCGATCTGGTCCTGCGTGGCCTTGGCGCCCGTGCAGTTGCCGGTCGTGTCGGTCTCGGTGCAGAGGTAGACGGCCACCTGGGCCTTGTCGTACCAGTAGCCCTTCATCTGGTTGATCTGCAGCTGGAGCAGGGCCGCGGTGCCGACGAAGGTCAACGAGATGAACGTGACGAGCACGACCGCGACGACCATCGAGACGTTGCGCCGGAGGCCGCTGCCGACCTCGCTGAGGACGAGTCCGAGTCTCATTCGTCCGCTCCCCTCAGGCTGAGGTCTTCCACACCGATGGCCTGGATGGGCACCGCCTGCGTCTGGTAGCCGCCGTGGCGCTCGTCGCGGAGGATGTTGCCCGCCGAGAGCTCGATCACGCGGCGCTGCATCTGGTCGACGATGCCGGCGTCGTGCGTCGCCATGATCACCGTGGTGCCGCCGGCGTTGATCCGCTCGAGCAGCGTCATGATGCCGGCGCTGGTCGAGGGGTCGAGGTTCCCCGTCGGCTCGTCGGCCAGCAGGATCGACGGCTTGTTGACGATGGCGCGGGCGATGGCCACGCGCTGCTGCTCGCCGCCGGAGAGCTCGTGCGGCAGGCGCTGCTGCTTGCCCACCAGGCCGACCATCTTCAGGACGTCGGGGACCGCCTCCTGGATGAAGCCCTTGCTCTTGCCGATCACCTGCAGGCTGAAGGCGACGTTGTCGAACACGCTCTTCTGCGGCAGCAGGCGGAAGTCCTGGAACACCACCCCGAGGTTGCGGCGGAAGTACGGGACCTTGCGGCTCGAGAGCACGCCGAGCTTCTGCCCGAGCACGTGGATCTGGCCCTTAGAGGGCTTCTCCTCCTTGAGCACGAGGCGCAGGAAGCTGGACTTGCCGGAGCCGGAGGCACCGACGAGGAACACGAACTCGCCCTTGAGGATCTCGAGGGTGACCGAGTTCAGTGCCGGCCGGGGGTTGCCGGAATACACCTTGGTGACTTCATCAAAACGGATCATGACGGGGATCACCCTAAGCGCGGGCTGCGCCGATCGCGGTCGCGACTCGCCCCTCGAACGGGCCTATGGAAGCGCTGGGAGAGCGCGGAGGAGGCGCGGTGCCGTCGCGCACCGCGCCTCCTTCGTGACTCCCCCGCGCCTCGTTCGCGCCTGGCTCAGTCGTCGTCGCGCTTGCGCCAGCGGATGCCCGCCGAGATGAAGCCGTCGAGGTCGCCGTCGAACACGTTCGACGGGTTGTTGACCTCGTGCTCGCTCCTCAGGTCTTTCACCATCTGGTACGGCGCGAGGACGTAGCTGCGGATCTGGTCGCCCCAGCTGGCCGTGATGTTGCCCGCCAGCTCTTTCTTCTTCGCGTTCTCCGCCTCCTTCTGCAACAGGAGGAGGCGCGACTGCAGCACGCGCATCGCCGCGGCCCGGTTCTGGATCTGGCTCTTCTCGTTCTGCATCGAGACGACGGTGCCGGTCGGGATGTGGGTGAGGCGGACGGCCGAGTCGGTCGTGTTGACGCTCTGGCCGCCCGGGCCCGACGACCGGAAGACGTCGACGCGGATGTCGTTCTCGGGGATCTCGACCGCCTCCGTCTCCTCCATCAGCGGGATGACCTCGACCGCGGCGAAGCTCGTCTGGCGCTTGCCCGCGGCGCCGAAGGGGCTCATCCGGACGAGGCGGTGCGTGCCGGCCTCGACGCTCAGGGTGCCGAACGCGTAGGGCGCGTCGATCTCGAAGGTGGCGCTCTTGATGCCCGCTTCTTCGGCGTAGCTCGTGTCCATCACCGTGGCCGCCATGCCGTGCTTCTCGGCGTAGCGCAGGTACATGCGGAGCAGCATCTCGGCGAAGTCGGCCGCGTCGACGCCGCCGGCCCCCGCGCGGATGGTGATGACCGCGGGCCGCGGGTCGTACTCGCCGTCGAGGAGCGTCTGCACCTCGAGCGTGTCCATCATCTTCTGCAGGGCCTTGAGCTCGACCTGGGCCTCGTCGGCGGACTCCTGGTCGTCGCCGTCGTTGGCCATCTCGACCAGGACGCCGAGGTCGTCGAGGCGCTGCTCGGTGGTCTCGAGCTTCTCGAGCTCGGCCTGGCGGTGGCTGAGCGCGCTCGTGATCTTCTGCGCGTTCTCGGTGTCGTCCCAGAGGTCGGGTGCCGACGCCTGCTCGCTGAGCTGGGCGATCTCGGCGACGAGACGGTCTTGCCCGATCACGGCCCGGATGTCCTCGAACGTGGCCCGGAGGGCGGCAATCTGCTCAGAGAAGTCCAGTGCGATCATGGTGGTCGAGCTTACCGGGCCGGGGCGGACGGGGCCTGCGCGTGCTGGCTGCCGTCGCTGCTGCCGCTGCCACTGCTGCCGCGGGGGCGCGCGACGCCGGCCTCGCGGAGGGCGACGTCGGCGAGGCGGCGGACCACGGCCGGGTCGCCCGCCCGCCACGACGCGACGGGGTCGGGCGAGACGGCGAGCGCCGCGCGGGCGTCGCGTCCGGTGAGGGCACGCAGGGCGAGCAGGTCCTCTCCGCCGGGCAGCGCGAGCAGCCCCCGCACCGAGGAGGCGCGGCGCACGAACGCGACCCGCCCGCGCAGCCACGCCCACAGCACCACGATGCTCGGCAGCCCGCCGACCAGCAGCCCGGCCACGAGCGCGGCGCGCGCCACGTCGTCCTGCTGCTGGCGGCCCGCGTCGACGAGCGTCTGGCCGGCTCCGGCCGCCCCGTCGAACGGTGCCGACGCGGCGCCGCCCAGCAGCGGGATGCCGCCCAGGACGCGCGAGGCGTCGTCCATCGTCCCCTGGAAGCCGGTGCCCGCCTCCTCGATCTGGCGCCCCAGCTCGGCGAGGCCGCCGACGAAGGCGGCGACCGCGAGCCCGAGCGCCACGAACACCACGACGAGCCCGACCGCGACGACGTCGCCGGCGACCTGGCGAGCACGGACGGCGTTCGACGCCGAGTAGATCTGCATCCCCCCAGTCTGCCCCGCGCCCCGTGCCCCGTGCCCCGTGCCCTGGAGGCGTCGAGTTGCCCCGAAGCGCTGCCCCGGCCCCTCCGACGTGACAGATCAAGGCAAGTAGACGAGGCAACCCGTGGGGGCCACCGTCAGGGGCGCGCATCGAGGTCGCGAGCGAGGCGGCCGAGGAACGAGGCGGCGAGTGGCCCGCGGAGGTGGTCGTCAGTGACCCGGTGGTAGGCCCACCCGTCGTCCACGAACCGCGCTGCGCGCTCGATGCCTCGACGCCACTGGCGTCTGTCCGTCCTGTGTCCGTCGCCCTCGAACTCCACTGCGACCTTGCGGCGTCCGTCGCTGAGGTCGGGTCGTCCGAGATACGCCCCCGACGCGGTCCAGCGCTTCATGTCGACATCGAGCCGGGGCAACCCTGCACGCTCGATCATCAATCTCAGGAGCGTCTCGCGGGGTGACATGACGCCGGCCCGCAGCCATTCCGAGGCCGCCCGGAGTCGCACGACACCAGGTCGCCGGTGCGTCCTCTCCACAGCGTCGACCAGCTCGGCGAGGTCACGCCCGCGGGCCGGGCCGAGCGTCGACCACCTTCCCGCCAACGCGTCGCCGACCTGCACGAGCTCGTCGACCGACAGGAGCGGGGCCGACTGCACCCACGCCTCCACCGGGTCGACGACGCGGAGTCCCCCGAGGGAGTGCAGCCGCGGCACCCGCGCGAGCCGATGGCCTCGCACGCCCGGACGCCTCCGCTGGTGCGTGGTCGATCCGGTCACGTGCAGGGCGCCGCCCTCGTGACGGGTGGGCAGAGGAAGATGCCACAGCGCGAGTGCCGTCACGTGGCTGAAGTACTCGTCGCCGCAGAGCAGGACGCCGAGAGCAGCCGCCCGCTGCTCGATCGACTCTGGTGCGACCGTCGTCCGGACACCGTGGTGCGGACTGTTCAGGTCGGCGGCGCGGAGCCGATGGGGCGGTACACCTGCGTCACGGGCGTCCTGGGCGGAGAACGGACCTAGGGCGAGGGATGGGGGAAGGGGTCGTGGACGCACGGACCGAGACTCGGGACCGCACTGGGCTGCCGCTCGGGGGCAGCGTCGACCTGGGGACGACATCGCTCATCCGTCGCCGGTGGAGGAGAGGCCCCTCTTCACACTGCACGGATCGAGTTGGCCCGTTCTGCTGCGCTCAGACTCAAGAGGAAGCACATCGGGGCAAGTCGCGCATCTGACACGGGCGTGATGGGCTCGGGCGGGGCGGGGGCGGGCGCGCGAGCGGGTGCGGGCGCGCTAGCGCGCGAAGGAGGCGGGCGCGTGCGCGGCGTAGCCGGCGCGGGTCGCGCGGGCGACCGCGTCCGGCAGGGCGGCGAGCAGCGCGTCGACGTCGGCCTCGGTGCTCGTGTGCCCGACCGTCATGCGGAGCGCGCCCCGCGCCTCCTCATCGGAGAGGCCCATCGCGAGCAGGACGTGCGACGCCTCCGGGATGCCCGCCTGGCAGGCGGACCCGGTCGAGACGGCGACGCCCGCGGCGTCGAGGAGGAACAGCAGCGAGTCGCCCTCGCAGCCGGGGAAGGTGAAGTGCGCGTTGCCCGGGAGGCGGTCGACCGGGTCGCCCCGCAGCACCGCCGACGGGACGGCGGCCTGCACCCCCGCGACCAGCCGGTCGCGCAGCGGCTCGTACGCGTGGTGCGGCTGCTCGGCGGCGACGGCGAAGGCGACCGCGGCCGGGCCGTCCTGCGTGCCCGAACGCACCTGTCGCTGCTGGCCGCCGCCGTGGATCAGCGGCTCGACCGTCGCGGTGCGCGAGAGCACGAGGGCGCCGATGCCGATGGGCCCGCCGATCTTGTGGGCGCTGACGCTGAGCGCGGCGAGGCCGCTCGAGCGGAAGTCGATCGGCACCTGCCCGTACGCGGCCACCGCATCGCAGTGCACCGGCACCCCGTGGGCGGCGGCGAGCGCCGCGACCTCGTCGACGGGCTGCAGGGTTCCGACCTCGTTGTTGGCCCAGAGCAGGCTGACCAGGGCGACGTCGTCGTGCTCGACGAGGGCCGCGGCGAGCGCGTCGACCCGCAGCCGGCCGTGCTCGTCGAGCGGCAGCCAGGTCACGACGGCGCCGTCGTGCCGTTCGAGCCACTCGACGGCGTCGACGGTGGCGTGGTGCTCGCCGGCGGGGACGAGGAGGCGCGGGCGAGGCCGGTCGGCCTGCCGCGCCCACCAGAGGCCCTTCACCCCGAGGTTGACGGACTCGGTCCCGCCGGAGGTGAAGACGACCTCGATCGGCTCGCAGCCGAGGGAGGCGGCGACGCGCTCACGCGCCTCCTCCAGCACGCGCTTGGCGCCCTGGCCGGCGGAGTGGATGGAGGAGGGGTTGCCGACGGTGCCGAGGGCCGCGGCGTAGGCGGCGATGGCCGCGGGGTGCATCGGCGTCGTCGCGGCGTGGTCGAGGTAGACGACCATGGGGGCGCCTCCTGCCGGCCGGTCGGTTCGCGGGCCCGTCTCGGCCCTCATCTACTGTAGGTCCCGTGCCCGACATCGACCCCCTCGCCGACCTCGGAGTGCGCCAGGGGCCGGACGGGCCGACGTTCCGCGTCTTCTCGTCGTCGGCCGAGCGCCTCGAGGTCGTCATCGACGACGCGCCCCACGACCGGGTCGTCCCGCTGACGCGCGACGAGCACGACGTGTGGAGTGCGACCGACGCGGCTCTGACGCCGGGTCGGCGCTACTGGCTCCGCGTCGACGGGTCCGACCACGCCGACGGGACGGCGGGCGAGACGGCCCGTGCCGAGGGCGGTGAGCACCCCACCGGCGAACGCCCCGCCCTGCTCGACCCGTACGCGCGCGGCCTCGGCCGGACGGGCCGTGGCGAGCACCGCGCGACCGTGATCGACGAGTCGTTCGACTGGGGCGGCGTCGAGAAGCCGCGCACCCCGCTCGACCGGGTCGTCGTCTACGAGGCGCACGTCCGTGGCCTGACGAGGCTCGCCCCCTTCGTGCCCGACGAGCTGCGCGGCACCTACGCGGGGCTGGCCGCCGACACGACCATCGCCTACCTGAAGGGGCTCGGGGTCACCGCGGTCCAGCTGCTGCCGGTGCACCAGCACGTCGACGAACAGCGCCTCGTCGCGCAGGGCATCGAGAACTACTGGGGCTACAACACGTTGTCCTACTTCGCCCCGCACGCCGCGTACGCGAGCCGGGACGCCCAGCTGGCCGGCGCCTCCGCCGTGGTGCGCGAGTTCAAGGGCATGGTGCGGCTGCTGCACGAGGCGGGCATCGAGGTCTGGCTCGACGTCGTCTACAACCACACCGCCGAGGAGGGCGAGGACGGCGGGCCCGTGACGAGCCTCCGCGGCCTCGACGCGGGGGCCTACTACCGGCACGACGCCGAGGGCCGCCCCGTCGACGTGACCGGCTGCGGCAACTCGCTCGACACGAGCCACCCCGCCGCGCACCGTCTCGTGATGGACTCGCTGCGCTACTGGGCGACCGAGATGCAGATCGACGGCTTCCGCTTCGACCTCGCCGCGACGCTCGGCCGCGACGCGGGCCACGTCTTCGACCCGGCTCACCCGCTGCTGCACGACATCGTCTCGGACCCGGCCCTGGCGGGCGTCAAGATGGTCGCCGAGCCGTGGGACGTCGGAGCCGGCGGCTGGCAGACCGGCGCGTTCCCCGACGGGTGGATCGAGTGGAACGACCGGTTCCGCAACCGGGCCCGCGACTTCTGGCTGACCGACGTGGCGACCGCCCGCGCCCAGGGCACGCCGCCCACCGGCGTCGGCAGCTTCGCCTCGAAGCTGAGCGGGTCGAGCAACGTCTTCAGCCACGACCGCGGGCCGCTCGCCGGGCTCAACTTCGTCACGGCCCACGACGGCTTCACCCTGCTCGACCTCGTCTCGCACGACGCCAAGCACAACCTCAGCAACGGCGAGCAGAACCGCGACGGCACCGACGACAACCGGTCGTTCAACCACGGCGTCGAGGGACACAGCGACAACCCCTGGATCAGCGACGCGCGTCGCCGCTCGATGCGGAACCTGCTCGGCACCCTCTTCGTGTCGTCGGGGGTCCCGATGCTCACCGCCGGCGACGAGCGCGGTCGCACCCAGCGCGGCAACAACAACGGCTACTGCACCGACAGCGAGCTGACCTGGGTCGACTGGGCGACGCAGCCGTGGCAGCAGGGCATCCACGACGACGTCGCGACGCTCGCGCGGATCCGCCGGGAGAACCCCGCGCTCCGCCCGACGCGGTTCGGCGTCGAGGGCGCCTGCACCCTCAGCGCCAACGACATCACCTGGGCCGACGCGTCCGGCGCCGAGATGCGCCAGGACGAGTGGGAGGACCCGCGCGTCCGGACCCTGCAGTACGTGGCCCGCTCGACGCCCGAGCACGAGGCGCCGAACACGGTGCTCGTGCTGGTGCACGGGGCCGAGTCCGCGGCGGCCGTCACGCTCGCCCGTGCCGAGGGCGTCGCCGGCTGGGAGCCGCTCTGGTCGAGCGACGACTCCGCCGAGCTGCACCCGCTCGAGCCGGGCGACGAGGTGCTGGTGTCGGCCCCCACGGTCGTGGTCTTCCGGGCCGTGCCGTGAGCGGCGGGCGCACCCCGTCGGCCGCGGGCGCAGGCAAGGGCGCCGGCACCCCGGCGACCGTCGCGCTGACCGCGGCGGGCATCGCGTTCACCGCGCACGCCTACGAGCACCACGACACCGCGACGAACTTCGGCGAGGAGGCGGCGGCCGAGCTGGGCCTGTCGGAGGACCGCGTCTTCAAGACGCTCGTCGCCTCGGCCGACGACGAGCTCGTCGTCGCGGTGGTGCCCGTCGCCCGTCGCCTCGACCTCAAGGCCCTCGCCGCCGCCCTCGGCGCGAAGAAGGCCCGGCTCGCCGACCCCGCCGTGGCCGAGCGACGCACGGGCTACGTCGTCGGCGGCATCAGCCCGGTGGGCCAGCGCACGGCGCTGGCGACCGTGGTCGACGCCAGCGCCGCCTCCTTCGCCACCGTCTTCGTCAGCGCCGGGAGGCGCGGGCTCGACCTCGAGATCGCTCCCGACGACCTGGTGCGCGCCACCGGGGCGCGGCTGCTGCCGATCGCCCGTGACTGACCTGATGCCCGTGCCCGGCGTGGCCGGCGCGACCGATCCGACGACCCTGTGGGCCGTCGTGGCCGTCGCCGCGGCGCTGCTCGCGCTGAACGGCGTGACCGTGCTCGCCTACGCGCTCGACAAGCGAGCTGCGCGGCGGGGGGCCCGTCGGGTGCCCGAGCGCACGCTGCTGACGCTCGGCCTCGCCGGAGGCTGGCCGGGCGCGGTCGTGGCGCAGCGACGGCTGCGGCACAAGACCCGCAAGCGGTCGTTCCAGTCCTCGTTCCGGCTGACGATCGCCCTCAACGTCGCGATCGTCGTGGTCGTGGTCCTCGTCGTCCGCCTCTCGACAGGCTGAGTCCGGAGGGGCGGCGAGCAGGGCGAGCGGGGGCCGCTGCCGGCGACCGGACCGGTTCGGGCCGGGTCCGGGCGCGCTGCAGCAGCGTCCCGTGACGGCACCACGGCGATCGACCGGGGTGACGGCAGGACGGTGCCCGTCGTGCTGACGAGCGTGTCGAGGGCGCCGGGCTCTCGGGGCGGATCGCACCCCGGGCGGGCAGGCCGCGTCGACAGATCCGACTGTACTGGTCCCCCGGATGGCGGACAAGACAATTCGATGCGATCGCATCCACCCAGTTGAGGGGCCAGCGGATTCGTCGCAGGCTGGGCGTCGCACTCCACCCGGCCGTCGCCCGCCGTCCCCGACGGAGGCGGTACGCCGGGCCTCGAGACCGGGTAGCGTCGCCCCCGTGGCGACAGCATACGAACCCAGAGTCGGGCGGATCCCCGTCACGGCGCTCTCCCCGACCACCCCCGACCGGGACTTCCCGACGAAGGCCTTCGCCGGAGAGGTCGTGCCGTTCGGCGCGACCGTCTTCCGCGAGGGGCACGACGTCGTCGGAGCCGACCTGGTCCTGACCGACCCCTCCGGGTCCGAGTCCCGGCACCCGCTCGTCGCGGGCCTGCCCGGCACCGACCGCTGGACGACGGAGGTGCAGCTCGAGACGGAGGGCGACTGGACCTGGCAGGTCGAGGCGTACACCGACGACTGGGCGACCTGGCTGCACACCGCCGAGATCAAGGTCCCGGCCGAGCTGGACGTCGAGGTCACCTTCGCGCTCGGCAGCCGCCTCCTCGCCGCCGCCGCCCCCGGCTACCCCGACACGACCCTCGTGCGGGACGCGGCGAAGGCCCTCGCCAACGAGGCGCTCTCGCCCGGCTCGCGCCTCCGCGTCGCGACCGACGCGCGCCTCGCCGCCGTCTTCGCCGCGAAGCCGATGGCCAGCCTGGTCACGCGCAGCGCCCCCGAGGAGCTGCGCGTCGAGCGCAGCCGCGCCGCGGTCGGCAGCTGGTACGAGTTCTTCCCCCGCAGCGAGGGTGCCAAGAAGCTGCCCGACGGCACCTGGAAGAGCGGGACGTTCCGCACCGCCGCCCGCCGGCTCCCCGCGATCTCGCGGATGGGCTTCGACGTGCTCTACATCCCGCCCGTGCACCCCATCGGCACGACGTTCCGCAAGGGGCCGAACAACACGCTCACGGCCGGGCCGAACGACCCGGGCTCGCCCTACGCCATCGGCTCGCCCGACGGCGGCCACGACGCGGTGCACCCCGACCTCGGCACGCTCGCCGACTTCCGCTGGTTCGTCGACACCGCCAAGAACACGGGCCTCGAGCTGGCGCTCGACCTGGCCCTGCAGTGCTCGCCCGACCACCCGTGGGTCACCGAGCACCCCGAGTGGTTCACGACGCTGCCCGACGGCACGATCGCCTACGCTGAGAACCCGCCGAAGAAGTACCAGGACATCTACCCCCTGAACTTCGACAACGACTACGAGGGCGTCAGCCGCGAGGTGCTCCGCATCGTGCGGCACTGGATCGAGCTCGGCGTCGCGATCTTCCGCGTCGACAACCCGCACACGAAGCCGGTCCGCTTCTGGGAGTGGCTGCTGCACGAGGTGCGGCAGACGAACCCCGAGGTGGTGTTCCTCTCCGAGGCGTTCACCAAGCCGGCCATGATGCAGGCGCTCGCCCGCGTCGGCTTCCACCAGTCGTACACGTACTTCACCTGGCGCAACGAGAAGTGGGAGCTCGAGGAGTACCTCGACGAGCTGTCGAAGGAGACGAGCGCCTGGCTGCGCCCGAACCTGTTCGTCAACACCCACGACATCCTCACTCCCTACCTGCAGTACGGCGGTCGCCCGGCGTACAAGGTGCGGGCCGCGATCGCCGCGACGGCGTCGCCGACCTGGGGTGTGTACTCGGGCTACGAGCTCTTCGAGGACGTCGCCCGCCCGGGCTCGGAAGAGAACATCGACAACGAGAAGTACGAGTACAAGCCGCGCGACTGGGCCGGCGCGGAGGCGGAGGGCGCGACCCTCGCCCCCTACCTGACCCAGCTCAACCGCATCCGCAGCTCGCACCCGGCCCTCCGCCAGCTCCGCAACCTCGACCTGCACTCGAGCGACGACGACGCCGTCCTCGTCTACTCGAAGTACCTGTCGCGGGCCCACACGCGCAGCGGCCGGGCCGACGCCATCATCGTCGTCGCCAACGTCGACCCCCACTCGGCCCGCGAGACCACCGTGCACCTCGACGTGACGAAGTTCGGGCTCGTGCCCGGCGGCACGTACACGGTGCGCGACCTCATCACCGGCCAGTCGTGGACCTGGGGCGACGACAACTACGTGCGCCTCGACGCCTTCGTCGAGCCCGTGCACGTGCTGTCCGTCGACCTCACCCGAGCGCCGTAGGAAGGCGACCCACCATGAGCATCTTCTCCCGCCACGGCTCCTCCCGAGACGACGACCGTCGCGAGCCCGTCCAGCCCGAGCCCGTCGTCGCCGAGCCGGTCACGCCTGAGCCCGCGGCCGCCGAGCCCGTCGCACCTGAGCCCGTCGCCGCCGAGCCGGTCACCTCCGTGCCCGACGAGAACGACCCGCCCGGCACGGCCGAGCCCCCGCTCCCCGCCGAGGAGCCGGCAGCGACCGACGAGCTCGACGAGCCGTCCACGAGCGACGAGCTCGACGAGCCGTCCACCGCGGACGACCCCGATGAGCCGTCGGACCCGGCCGAGGCCGACGAGCCCCTCCTGGCCTCGCCCGTCCCTGCTCCGGTCCCGACCGAGGAGCGCCCTGTCCTCGACCTCGCACCCGCGACCCCGGCGGGGCCGGCCGAGCCGACCGAGGAGCGCCCCGTGGTGCACGAGGACCCGACGCCCCCCGACGTGCGCCGCGAGCCTACGACCTCCACACAGCAGCTCCCCGCCCTCGACGACGCCGAGGTGCTGGCCGCGGCCGAGGGCCGCCACGCCCACCCGCACGCCCTCCTCGGCGAGCACACGGTCGACGGGGTCACGGTCGTCCGCGTCGTCCGTCCGCTGGCGGGCTCCGTCAGCGTGACGGGCGCCTCCGGCGAGTCAGTCGTCCTCACGCACCACGCGCACGGCCTGTGGCAGGGCCTCGCGGCAGCGCCGCTCGGCGGCTACCAGGTGACCGCCGAGTACGAAGGAGGCGCCCCCTGGGTCGCCGACGACCCGTACCGGTTCTCCCCCACCGTCGGCGACCTCGACCTCTACCTCTTCGGCGAGGGCCGTCACGAGCAGCTCTGGACCGTGCTGGGCAGCCACGTGCGCGAGCACGAGGGCGTCCGCGGCACCTCCTTCGCCGTCTGGGCCCCGCACGCGCAGGCGGTCCGCGTCGTCGGCGACCTGAACGGCTGGTGGGGCGACCGTCACGCGATGCGCCGCCTGGACGACAACGGCGTGTGGGAGCTCTTCGTGCCCGGCGTCGACCAGGGCTCGTACAAGTACCAGATCCTCACGCCCGACGGCGAGTGGGTCGAGCGGGCCGACCCGATGGCCCGACGCGCCGAGGTGCCCCCGGCCACCGCCTCCGTCATCACCGAGGCCGGTCACGACTGGGGCGACGACGCCTGGCTCGAGCGCCGTGCGGCGACCGACCAGCACGCCGGCCCGATGAGCGTCTACGAGCTGCACGTCGGCTCGTGGAGGCCCGGCCTCGGGTTCCGCGAACTGGCCGACCCGCTCGTCGACTACGTCACCGCGCTCGGCTTCACGCACGTCGAGTTCATGCCGCTCGCGCAGCACCCGTTCGGCGGCTCGTGGGGCTACCAGGTCACCGGCTACTACGCGCCGCAGAGCACCTGGGGCTCCCCCGACGACCTGCGCTACCTGATCGACCGGCTGCACCAGGCCGGCATCGGCGTGATCGTCGACTGGGTTCCCGGCCACTTCCCGAAGGACGAGTGGGCCCTCGGCCGCTTCGACGGCCGCAGCGTCTACGAGCACTCCGACCCGCGCCGTGGCGAGCAGCCCGACTGGGGAACCTACGTCTTCAACTTCGGCGACTCGCAGGTGCGGAACTTCCTGGTCGCGAACGCGCTGTACTGGTTCGAGGAGTTCCACGTCGACGGCCTCCGGGTCGACGCCGTCGCCTCGATGCTCTACCTCGACTACAGCCGCAACGACGGCGAGTGGCTGCCGAACGAGCACGGGGGCCGCGAGGCCACCGAGGCGATCTCGTTCCTGCAGGAGACCAACGCCACGGCCTATCGTCGCCACCCCGGCATCGTGATGATCGCCGAGGAGTCGACCAGCTGGCCGGGCGTCTCGCGACCCACCAGCGAGGGCGGCCTCGGCTTCGGCCTCAAGTGGAACATGGGCTGGATGCACGACACCCTCGACTACGTCGAGAAGGACCCGCTGTACCGCTCCTACCACCACGGCGAGATCACCTTCTCGTTCCACTACGCGTGGAGCGAGAACTTCATGCTGCCGATCAGCCACGACGAGGTCGTCTACGGCAAGGGCTCGCTGTTCGAGAAGATGCCCGGCGACGACTGGCAGAAGCGCGCGAACCTCCGCGCGTACCTCGCCTACATGTGGGGGCACCCCGGCAAGCAGCTGCTCTTCATGGGGTCCGAGTTCGGCCAGCCGACGGAGTGGAGCCAGGAACTCGGCCTCGACTGGTCGGTGCTCGACCGGCCGCAGCACCAGCAGGTCTTCGACCTCGTCAGCCGCCTGAACCAGGTCTACACGTCCGAGAGCGCGCTCTGGGCCCACGACTTCGACACCGAGGGCTTCGAGTGGATCGACGGCGGCGCGGGCGAGCAGAGCGTGGTCGCGTTCCTCCGCAAGTCGGGCTCGGGCGACTCGCTCGCCGTGCTGGCGAACTTCTCCGGCCAGCCGCAGCGCATGCGCTTCGGTCTGCCGGAGGCCGGCACGTGGGACGAGGTGCTGAACACCGACGCGACGATCTACGGCGGCTCGGGCGTCGGGAACTTCGGCGCCGTCACGGCCGTCGACAGCCCGTGGGCCGGGCGTCCCGCCTCCGCGGACGTCCAGCTGCCGCCGCTCGGCGTCGTCTGGCTGAAGCTCCGCCGCTGAGCAGTCACGCCGCTCCTCCCCCGGGGCGACATGCACGAAGGGCCCCGACGACCTGGTCGTCGGGGCCCTTCGTGCACGCTGCGGATCAGTACAGCAGCATCGTCAACCGACGCCGGGCGGCGGCGACGCGGGGGTCGTCCAGGCCGACGATCTCGAAGTAGTCGAGGAGGCGGGTGCGGGCTGCGTCCTTGCCGGCCGCGTCGAGCGACGGGAAGACCGTCAGCACGCGGTCGAAGGCGTCGTCGACGTGGCCACCGCTGACGTCGAGGTCGGCGACCGCCAGCTGGGCGTCGACGTCGGTCGGAGCCGCAGCGGCCGCGCCGCGGACGTCGGCGATCGTCACGCCCTGCAGGCGGGCGATCAGCGACACCTGGGCGAGGCCCGCGACGGCCAGCTGGTCGCGCGGGTCCTGCGCGATGGCCGTGCGGTAGGCGGTGATCGCCGCGTCGTAGTCGCCCCGGTCGATGGCGTCGTAGGCGTCCTGGTGGTGCGGCGGCAGGGGCTCGGGCTCGGGTTCGGGCGTCTCGCCGTCCGCGGAGGCCGCGGCGCCGTCGACCACGGCCGTCCCGGTGACGCCGTTCTGGGCGGCCAGCTCGAGCACCTGCTCGAACACGTCGCGCACCTGGGCCTCGGGCAACGCGCCCACGAACAGCTGTACGGGCCGACCGCCGATGACGGCCGCCACCGCGGGGATCGACTGCGCCTGGAACGCCTCGGTCAGCTGGGGGTTCGCGTCGACGTCGACCTTGACGAGCAGCAGGCGGCCGGCGTACTCGGCCACGAGCTTGTCGAGGACGGGCGAGAGCTGCTTGCACGGCCCGCACCACTCGGCCCAGAGGTCGACGATCACGGGGACCGTGTTGCTCAGCTCGAGCACCTGGGAGAAGGTCGCGTCGGTCGCGTCGACGACGAGCGCGGGGACCGCAACGGCGGCGCCCGGGGCGCCGGCGAACTGGCCGGGTGCCGTCGGCTGCGCAGGAGCGCCGGCGGCGGACGGTGCGGGCCGGTTGACGAGGGACGACAGGTCGACTGCCCCTCGGAGGCCGGCGGGGACGGGGGGAAGGCCGGTCACGGCAGCTCCTTCGCTTGGATGAGTGCCTGGCTGAAGCCGAGCAGGACGATCTTGTCGTCGCTGCCCACGGGAGGCACCTGGAACAACAACTGGACACCGTAGGTCGCCTCGATGCCCTTCTTGGACGTGTCGAGGCCGAGCAGGGACTTGACGACGCCCTGCGGCTCGACGCTCGCGCCCTCGGCGGTCGGCTTGACCGTCTCGACCTCGTTCAGCGCCACCGAGACGAGCGCCCCGGCGTCGTTCGTCGCGAAGGCCACCGCGTCGTCCTCGACGGGGGACGACGAGAACTCGATGGAGGCGGTGGTCGGCAGGGCCGTCCGCTTCGCGTCCTTGTAGGCCTTGCCGATCTTGTCCCGCAGCGTGTCGCCCTCGCCCTGGAACTGCGGTGCCCACTGGCTCTCGTCCCCGTTGCGGAGGATGTCGCCGTAGGCCTCGGCGAGCTGGTCCGGCCGCAGGGTGAGGAGCTTGACGTCCGGTGCGAGCCTCGCGGCCCCGATGGTGGCGGGCGCGACGGTCGGCAGGGTGGCCTGCGCCTCCAGCGACTGGGCGTACTCGACCTTGTACGGGTCGCGAGCCGTCTCCTGGAGCAGAGTCAGGGCGACGGGCGCCTTCGTCGCGTCGGCGTCCTGGACGACCGTGAAGAGGGTGCGCGGCCACGTGTCGGACTGCTGGGGCAGCGTGAGGGTGACGTCGCCGGCGGGGATGGCCAGGGGGCCGGCGGCCGCGGCGTCCTTCGCCCGGATGACGTAGTCGGCCTGGCGCTGCTGGAGGGCGGGACCGGTGAACCGCGTCTCGGCCAGCGCGGCGTCGAGCGCACCGTCCGCCTGCGCCGCCACCGCCGCGATGCGCTCGACGATCCGCTCGGCCTGGGCGACCGTCACGACCGGGGGCTGCACGCTCGGGGCGTCGTCCTCGGCGTCGGCGCCGTCGGTCGGGGTGGCTGTCGGGGTCGCCGTCGCGGACGAGCTCGCGCCCTCGGCGGGGGCCGGCCAGTAGTCCGCGGAGCAGCCGGCGAGGGCCAGGGACCCGACGAGGAGGACGGGCACGACGGCGACCGACCGACGCGTCCGGCCTCGACGCATGCCGGACGACGCCGAGGCGTCGATCGACTCGGGGGTCCCCGCCTTGAGCGCGCGGCGGCGGGACGGCCGGGAGAGCTTCGGGCGCGAGCCGTCGCTGGAGGTGCGGCGGGGGCCGCGGGTCCGGCGGTGGTGCACGATCGCCCAGATGTACAGCAGCACGCCGATCAGGAGCGTGACCAGTCCGCCGACGATCAGGGGGCCGGCGGTCGGGGTCGCCGTCGAGAGGGGCCAGGTGACCGCGACGTCGGCCGGGGCGGGCTCGGTCCCGTCGGAGACGACGACGAGGGACACGTCGTCGGGCGCGTCGAGGGAGAAGGTCAGGGGGCTGCCGCTGTACTGGTCGTACCAGAGGTCGGAGTCGGCCGGGTCGGGCACCGTCGTCTCGTCGCCGGCGACGGTGCGGGTCGTCAGCTCGCCCGCGTCCGCGTCCCACTCGACGAGGTTGTAGTCGGCGTCGCCGACCCAGCCGAGCACGTCGGAGGTGCGGCCGGTGGCCGCGAACACCGTGTCGGCTCCGTCGATCGAGACGGTCTGGCGGCCGTCGTGCCCGTGCAGGGCGCTGGCGGGGACGACGGTGACGGTCGCCTCGGAGGAGCTGGTCGACACCGAGGACGAGACGCTCGACGGAGGCGCGAACACCGTGCGCTGGGCGAACCCGAGGGCCACCATCAGCGCCGCGAGCACGACGACGACGACAGCGATGATGAAACGCACGTTGTTTTCTCCCTCCGTGCCGCCATCCCGGTCGGGTGGGAGCGCCGCGGCAGACGCCGTCGGAGCTCGCGCGGGCCTGGCCGGGAGGCCGGGCACGGCGGCGGGTATTTAAGACGGCTCAGCGTATCCGACCAGCCTGAGTGCCGCACCCCGGCCTTCCTCGGGGACCGTCACGCCCTCCTCCGGCCGCTAAAATCGTCGCGCCGGGCACGTGAGCAGTGTCCGCCACGGACGCGAGGGAGACACAGTGGCTGCTGACGACACGGAATTCGGGACCGAGCTGCGCGGCTACCGCAAGGACGACGTCGACGCGGCCCTCGGGGACCTCCGTCGCGAGCTGATCAAGGCCAACGCCGACCGTGCCGAGATGGCAGGGTCCGTCAAGCAGCTGCAGACGCGCCTCGACGACCTGCAGACGGAGCTCGAGGAGGCCGGCACGCCCACCTACGCCGGGCTGGGCAGCAAGCTCGAGCAGACCCTCCGGCTCGCGGAGGAGCAGGCGACCGCCCTCGTCAGCAAGGCCGACATCGACTCCGAGGAGCTCCGCACCTCGTCGACGAGCGAGGCACGCCGGGTGCTCTCCGACGCCCGGGAGCGCGCCGACGCCCTCCTCGAGGACGCCCGGGGCCGGGCCGCCGCCCAGGTCGCCGAGAGCACCGGCGAGGCCGACCGCATGGTGGCCAGGGCGCGCGGCGAGGCGCGTTCGCTGCTGCAGGAGGCCCAGCGCGACTCCTCCGCCATGCGGGGCGCCGCGGCCACCGAGTCGGCCGAGAACGTCAGCACGGCACGGCACGAGGTCGCCGCCCTGCACGCGACGGCCGAGCGCGAGGTCGCCGAGCTGCGGGCCCAGGTCGAGCGCGAGGTCGCCGACGCCCGGGACGGCGCCGCGGCGCTGGCACGGGACACCGAGCTGGCACGAGCCGAGTTCGTCGCCGAGGACGAGCGCGTGCGCGCCGACCTCGCCCGCGAGTCCGAGACGGTCCGCGCCGAGCTGGCGCGCCTCGACGAGACCACCCGCGCCGACCTCGAGCTCGAGGTGGCCACCCGACGGGACGACCTCGCCCGGGAGGTCGAGGCCGCCCGTGCCGAGCTCGACGACGACGTCGACACCGGCCGTGCGGAGCTCGCGGAGCACGTCGCGGTCACCAGGGCAGAGCTCGACGCGGACGTCGCGCAGACGCGCGCCGCCCTGGAGCGCGAGGTCGAGGAGGCGCGCCTCGCGGCGAGGAGGGAGGTCGAGTCCGCCAGGGCCGACCTCGAGCACGAGCTGACGACGGCTCGAGACGCCCTCTCCGCCGAGGTCGCCGCCACCCACGAGCGCCTCGAGCGCGAGGTGCAGCAGCAGCGGGACCGGCTCGAGCGCGAGGCGGGCGAGGCGCGGGCCGTCGTCGAGGCCGAGACGGTCAACGCGAGGGCCGACCTCGACGCCGAGGTGGCCGAGAGCCAGGCGCAGCTGGTCGACGACGAGGAGGCGCAGCGCGTGCGCCTCGCGGCCGAGGTCGCGACCCAGCAGGCGAGGCTCGTCGCCGACCGCGAGACCGCCGTCGCCGAGCTCGCCCGGGAGCTCGTGGAGCGCCGCAGCGACGCGGAGGTGGAGCTGCGCACCCGACGCGACGAGGCCGAGCGTGAGCTGGTGCAGCGGCACCACGCCGCGGTGGCCGAGACGCAGGGCTACCTCGACGACGCTGCGGGGCAGCTCGAGGAGGCGCGTCAGCGCGCCGTCGAGACCCGACGCGAGGCGGACGAGCTGGAGCGCACGTCGCACGAGCACGCCCGCAGGGTCCGGTCCGAGGCGGACGCCACGGCGCACGACGTCCTCACGAACGCGGAGCAGCGCGCCGCGAGCCTGGTCGACGACGCCGAGCGCCGGTCCGCCGAGCTCACGGACGACGCCGAGCGCCGGCTCGCCGAGATCCGGGAGGAACGCGACGCCGTCGCGGGGTACCTCGAGAACCTGCGCGCCGTGTTGGCCCCGCAGGCACAGGGTGCGTCAGAGTAGGCAGTCGGTGGCGTCGGGCTGAACGGCGCACCGGTCGTCGACAGGAGCTGCCCGCGTGAAGATCCACGATCCGTTCCGCCTCGGGCTGCTGGCGGGCCTCGGCGTCATCGCCGCCCTCGTCATCGGGGGCGCCCTCAGCGAGCTGTCGACGATCCTCACCTACGTGGGCGCCGCGATCTTCATCGCCCTGGGCCTCGACCCGGTCGTGTCCTGGCTGGAGAACCGCTCGGTGCCGCGCTGGCTCGCGATCGTCGTCGTCTTCACGGTCGCGATCGGCGCCTTCGTCGGCGTGGTCTTCGCGATCGTGCCCGTCATCGTCAGCCAGGCGACGACGCTGATCACGAGCCTCGTCACGTACCTGCAGAGCGTCACCACGCAGGAGTTCGTCGACAACCTCCAGGCGCTGGTGCCCCAGAACTTCTTCGACGTCCAGCAGGCGCTCGACTCGGTCCTCGACTTCCTCACGAACCCCGACAACGTCGTCACCATCGGCGGCGGCGTGCTGGCCGTGGGCGTGGCCATCGGCAACGGGGTCTTCGCCACGGTCGTCGTGGTCATCCTCGTGCTCTACTTCACCTCGTCGATCAACACCTTCAAGGCCGGCATCTACCAGCTCGTCCCCGCCTCCAAGCGCGTGCGGTTCGCCGACATCGCCGAGCAGATCAGCCAGTCGGTGGGCCGGTACGTGATCGGCCAGTTCACGCTCGCCGCCATCAACGGCGTCCTCAGCTTCGTGTTCCTCAGCTCCATCGGGGCGCAGCAGCCGGCGGTCTTCGCCTTCATCGCGTTCCTCGGCTCGATCATCCCGCTCGTCGGCACCATCAGCGGGTCGGCCATCATCGTGCTCGCGCAGATCGTGCTGCTGCCGGACTCCCCCGCGACCTGGGTCACCGCCGCCATCTGGTACCTCGTCTACATGCAGGTCGAGGCCTACGTCCTCAGCCCTCGCATCATGCGCCGTGCGGTCAAGGTCCCGGGGGTCGTCGTCGTCATCGCCGCGCTCACCGGCGGCACCCTGCTGGGCGTGCTCGGGGCGCTGATCGCCATCCCGGTCGCCGCCTCGATACTCCTGATCATCCGGCAGGTCGTGGTGCCCCGGCAGGACGCGCGCTGAGGGCAGGACCCGCCGCGGACGAGCCGTCGGCGGGGCTCCCCTAGGAGACGCCCTGCTCGCCCTCCGAGGGAGGCCACGTGGTCGGCAGCGGGAGCGCACCGGGCGCCACGCGCCGCACGATCTCGTCGAGCACCCTCGACGTCTGCTTCTCGCCCACCCAGAGGTGCTTGCCGCCCTCGACCGCGACGACCTCGGCGCGGGGCACGGCGGCGAACCGTGCCCGCGCCTCCTCGGGCTGCAGGTAGTCGTCGTGCTCGGGGACGACGGCGACGATCGGCACCTCGGAGTCGTTCCAGGCGGCGAGCTCGGCGTCCGTCGTGCGGTGCAGGGGCGGGGAGAGCAGGAGGAGCCCCGCGACGTCGACCCCGCGGCCGTGCTTGAGCGCGACCTCGGTGCCGAACGACCAGCCGAGCAGCCACGGCGTGGGCAGGCCGGCGCCCTGGACGAGGGCGACGGCCGCCCTCAGGTCGGCAGCCTCGGCCTCGCCCTCTCCGAACGCCCCCTCGGAACGCCCCCGGGGCGACGAGACGCCGCGGAAGTTGAAGCGGAGGACGGCGACGTCGGCCAGCGCCGGCAGCCGGGCCGCGGCCTTCCTGATCACGTGCGAGTCCATGAATCCGCCGGCGGTGGGCAGGGGGTGCAGCGTGACGAGGGCGGCGACCGGGTCGCGGTCGAGCGGCAGCGCGAGCTCGCCCACCAGGGTGAGCCCGTCCGCTGTGCGGAGCTCGACGTCGGAGCGGCGGGCCGGGAGCTCGACGCCGCCGCGGACGTCCACGGGAGAGGCCGAGGCAGAGGGCAGGGTCATGAGATCCTCCAGCAGTGGGTGTGCCAGTGTCGGCGCGAGGCGAGGTCGTCCTGCTCGCCGAACAGCCCGTCGGCACGCCAGACGACGAGGTGGGGCGTGCCCGGGGAGACCGTCAGGGCACAGCCAGGGCAGGTGTACTCCTTGACCGCCGAGGAGGCGGACACCGACTGGACGACGAACTCACGCCCGCGTCGCGTCTCGGTCCGTGGACCGCCGAAGAGGGAGCGCGCGAGATCACGCCCGTCGCGGACTTCTTCTGCACGGTTCCGCTCCGCTCGGTCGCGCGGACGACGCGGGCGGTTGCTGCGGGGCATGACGTCCAGCGTAGCCGGACGGCCAGCGGCCTGGGCTCAGTACCAGCCGACGGACTGCGAGTGGCCCCACGCACCGCACGGCGTCGCGTAGCGACCCTGGATGTAGCCGAGGCCCCAGGTGATCTGCGTGGCAGGGTTCGTCTGCCAGTCAGCACCGGCCGAGGCCATCTTGCTGCCCGGCAGGGCCTGCGGGATGCCGTGCGCCCCGCTGGACTTGTTGTGGGCGTTGATGTTCCAGCCCGATTCCTTCTGCCACAACGAGACCAGGCAATCGTACTCGCCGGTGCCCCAGCCGCGTGCGGCCACCATCTCGGCGGCGATGGCCTTGGCTGTGCCCGGGTCAGGAACGCCCGCCACGGGCGCGGCACCCGACGACGACGACTTCTTCGCGCTGCCCGACGACGAGGCTGAGGCAGCGGGCTCGTCCGTGGAGGCCTCCTCGACGACCGGCGCGGGGGGCGGCGGCGGAGGCGGCGGGAGGGTGACGCCGTACTGGTCGCGGTCAGCAGCCAGGACGACGCCGGCACCCACGACGAACGACTGGCCCGGTGCCACCAACGCGGCGGCGCCTCCTACGCTCGTCGTCGCCGCCTCGGCACCTGACAGCGGGTTCACGAGAGACGCGGACAGGAAGGCGAAGGTCGCGGCGAAGCCGACCAGCGGCAACGCGTAGCGGCGCCCGACCGAGGCACGAGGCGCACGGGCCGGCGGTGACGCAGGAGGCGCGACGAGCGAGGCGGGGACTCGTCGCCTCTCGATCGTGCGGGGTCGACTGACGACCAGCCGCTGCTCCGAGAGAGAGTGGCCCGTGGTCGCGTTCGCTGAGTGCCTGCCCATGAGTCCGTCCAGGGTAACGGATCCGTCACGGATCGGCCAGGGCCCTCCCTGGCGCGTCGTGGACGGGCCGGTCGCCGAGCCGCGCGGGACCTCCGTCAGCGGACGGCGAGCATCACGTCGACCACGGCGTCTAGGAGTACGTCCACCTGGGCCTCACGGTACCCCCCGCGCCGGGCGCGGAAGACCGCTCCTCGGACGTCGTCGATGCTGAGGGCCTTGCCGTCGCTGAAGTAGCCCTGCAGTCGCCGTGCCAGACGGTCCACGTCCTTCGGGTGGTAGCCGACGGTCAGCACGCTCACACGGTCGAACCGGTGGCCCACCGGGCGGTCGAGCCTCGCCACGATCTCCTCGGCCGCGCTGCGCGCCTCGCCGTACCAGCCCTCGTCGCCCGCGGCGGTCACCGCCCGGTCACGCTCGCGGCTCGCGAAGGCGTCCTCCAGGCGCTCGAGCGCCTGGTCGACGTGCGCCGGGGAGTAGCCGCCCTTCCGCATCGCGAACGCGGTCCGGCGGATGCGAGCCGAGTCGACCGGCGACGCCGCCTCGGCACCGCCCGTGTAGGCGGCTCGAGCCTCGGCGAGGAACGCCTCGACCTCGGACACGTCGTAGCCGCGCTGGCCCTTGGGCACCGTGGGGAAAGTTGAGCTCACGCCGTCCATCATGCCGCATCGACCTCGCGGGCCCACGGTGGGACCCTCCGCCGGGTCAGGCGACCAGCAGGTAGAGCGCGTAGGCAGCCGCCGCGGACGGCAACGTGCTGTCGAGGCGGTCGAGGAACCCGCCGTGGCCGGGCAGCCAGGTGCTGATGTCCTTGATGCCGAGGTCGCGCTTGATCAGCGACTCGGAGAGGTCGCCGATCGTCGCCGTGACGATGATCACCCCGCCGAGCACGAAGCCGAACCACCAGGGCTCGTCGAGCATCAGCCACGAGGTGAGCACGGCCGCGATCAGGCTCGCGGCGACGGACCCGGCGAAGCCCTCCCAGGTCTTCTTGGGGCTGATGCGGGGCGCCATCGGGTGCTTGCCGAAGTTGAGACCGGTCGCGTACGCGCCGGTGTCGACGGCGATCACGATGATGAGGGTCGCCAGGGTCCAGTTCGCCCCGTTCGGCTCGGCCGCGAGGACGAGCATGAAGCTGCCGAGGAACGAGCAGTAGATCTGCACGAACGCGCCGGCGCCGATGTCACGCCAGACGACGGAGGCGGGCTTGCGGTGCGAGGGACGCACCAGCTCGGCCACGCGCCAGAGCGACACGACGAGGACCCCGCCGACGAGGCCGAGCCACTGGCCCTGCACCCCGAAGACGAAGGAGAGCGGGACCATGGCCAGGCCCACCAGCACGCTCGGCAGGCGCGGCACGTCGCGCCCGGCGAAGCGGAGCGCGCTCGTCAGCTCGAAGCACAGCGACCCGATCAGGGCGCCGGCGACGATCATGAAGAACGCCGGCTCGAAGATCAGGCTCAGCAGGACGGCCGCGCCGAGCCCGACGCCCACCGCGATGGCTGCGGGGAGGTTGCGACCCGTGCGGGCCGTCAGCTTCTCGTTGCGGGCACCGAGCTGGGCACGGCGACTGCGGATCTGGCTCTCGAGGTCGTGCCGTGCGGCCTGCGCCCTGGCGTCGAAGTCGGCGCGACGGCTGCCGAGGGTGGTCTTGGGTGTCGGCACCGACTCGTCGGGACGTGCGCCGTCGGGAGCGTCGCTCATCTAGACCTCGAGCAGCTCGGCTTCCTTCTTCTTCAGGGCGTCGTCGATCTGGTCGATGTAGCCCTTCGTGACCGCCTCGAGCTCCTTCTCGCCGCGCGCGACCTCGTCGTCGCCGACCTCGGTCTTGAGCGCGTCGAGCGACTCCTTCGACTTGCGTCGGACGTTGCGGATCTGGACCTTGGCGTCCTCGCCCTTGCCGCGGACGATCTTGACGAATTCCTTGCGACGGTCCTGCGTCAGCTCGGGGATCGTCACGCGGACGAGCGTGCCGTCGTTGGTCGGGCTGGCACCGAGGTTCGGGAAGGTGGCGATGGCCCTCTCGATCTCCTTCAGGGCCGACTTGTCGTACGGCGTCACGATCATGGTGCGCGCCTCGGGCACCTGCAGCGACGCGAGCTGCGCCAGCGGCGTCGGCGTCCCGTAGTAGTCGACCGGGATCTTCTGGAACAGGCTGGGGTTGATCCGCCCAGTCCGCACCTGCCCGAAGTCCGTCTTGGCCGACTCGAGGGCCCGGTCCATCTTCTCGCGTGTCTCGGTCAGTACGTCAGTGATCGTCACGATGCTCCCTTGGTTCGTCGTCGAGCTTAGTCGTCAGTTGCTGACGAGGGTCCCGATGCGCTCGCCCCGTATGGCGCGGGCGATGTTGCCGTCGCCCTCCATCCCGAAGACGTGCATCGGCATGCCGTTGTCCATGCAGAGGCTGAACGCGGTCGAGTCGACCACCTTCAGGCCCTGGACCAGCGCCTCCTGGTAGGTGAGGCGGTCGAGCTTGACCGCGGACGGGTCGTGGCGAGGGTCCGCCGAGTAGACGCCGTCGACGCCGTTCTTCGCGACCAGCACCTCGGCGGCCCCGATCTCGAGCGCGCGCTGCGCCGAGACGGTGTCGGTCGAGAAGTAGGGCAGGCCCGCGCCCGCGCCGAAGATGACGACGCGGCCCTTCTCGAGGTGGCGCTCCGCGCGGCGCGGGATGTACGGCTCGGCGACCTGGGTCATCTCGATGGCGCTCTGCACGCGCGTGGCGGCGCCGGCCTGCTCGAGGAAGTCCTGCAGGGCGAGGGCGTTCATGACGGTGCCCAGCATGCCCATGTAGTCGGCCCGCGCCCGGTCCATGCCGCGCTGGCTCAGCTCGGCGCCGCGGAAGAAGTTGCCGCCGCCGACGACGATGGCGATCTCGACGTCCTTCGCGGCCTCGGCGATCTCGCGGGCGATGGCTCCGACGACGTCGGGGTTGACGCCGAGCTGCCCGCCCCCGAAGGCCTCGCCCGAGAGCTTGAGGAGGACGCGTCGTCGTGTGGTGGTGTCTGTCGTCATGTGGGGTCTCCCTCGTGTCGTGGCCGTAGCCAGGGTAGCGAGTCGCGGCGCAGGTGCCCGATCGTCTGGTGCCCGGCGCGCACCTCCTCGGCCTCGACGGGCCGGGACGGCGGCGGGCGCACGAACGGGGTCCGGGACGCGTGCGTCCCGGACCCCGTCCCGTGGCTGGCTAGGCGCCGACCTTGATCCGGGCGAAGCCCTGGATCTCGATGCCGGCCTGCTCGACGACCTTCGCGACCGACAGCTTGCTGTCCTTCGCGTAGGCCTGGTCGAGCAGGGCGATCTCCTTGAAGAAGCCGGTCAGGCGACCCTCGATGATCTTCGGCAGGGCGGCCTCGGGCTTGCCCTCGTTCTTCGCGGTCTCCTCGACGATGGCGCGCTCCTTGGCGACGTCCTCGGCGGGGACCTCGTCGCGCGACAGGTACGTCGGCGCGGCGAAGGCCACGTGCTGGGCGACCGAGCGAGCGGTCTCGGCGTCGGAGCCGGTGTAGCCCACGACCACGCCGACCTGCGGGGGCAGGTCCTTCGAGGTCTTGTGCAGGTAGATCGCGAACTCGGTGCCCTCGACACGGGCGACCGTGCGGAGCTCGACCTTCTCGCCCATGAGCGCGGCCTCGTCGTTGACGAAGGCCTCGACGGTCTGGCCGCCGATCGCGGCGGCGTTGCCCTCGGCGGCGTCCTTCGCGCCGGAGGCCGCGACGGCCTCGAGCACGGAGTCGGCCAGCGCGATGAACTTCTCGTTCTTCGCGACGAAGTCGGTCTCGCTGGCGAGCTCGATCAGGGTGGCGTAGCCGCCCGACGCCTTGGCGGCGACGAGGCCCGCGGTGGTCTGACGGCCCTCGCGCTTGGCGACGCCCTTCAGTCCCTTGACGCGCAGGATCTCGACGGCCTTCTCGATGTCGCCATCGGCCTCGACGAGTGCGTTCTTGCTGTCCATCATGCCCGCGCCGAGGCGGTCACGGAGGGTCTTCACGTCAGCGGCGGAGAAATTCGCCATTGTCTGACTTCCTTTCGTGGAGTCGGAAGGGGGAGGTGGGGGGTTCTACTTCGCGTCCGCAGCGGCGTCGGCGTCGGCCGGCTCCGCAGCGGTCTCGTCGCGGGGCTCGGCGACGGGCTCGACGACCGGCTCGCCCAGGGGCTTCTCGGCGACCTGAGCGTCGGCGTCGTTCTCCTCGACGGGAACGGCCTCGACGGGCGTCTCGGCGGCGGGCGCGGACTCGGCGGGAGCCGACTCGGCGGCCTTCGCCTCGCCCTGGGCGAGCAGCTCGGCCTCCCACTCGGCGAGGGGCTCGACGGGAGCGTCAGCGTCTTCCGGCTTCTGGTGACGCTGCACCAGGCCCTCGGCGGCGGCGTCGGCGACGATGCGGGTCAGCAGGCCGACGGAGCGGATGGCGTCGTCGTTGCCAGGGATCGGGAAGGTGATCTCGTCGGGGTCGCAGTTCGTGTCGAGGATGCCGATGACCGGGATGCCCAGCTTCTTGGCCTCGTCGATCGCGAGGTGCTCCTTCTTGGTGTCGACGACCCAGAGGGCGGACGGCGTCTTGGTCAGGTTGCGGATGCCGCCGAGCGTCTTGTGCAGCTTGTCGAGCTCGCGCTTCTTGATCAGGAGCTCTTTCTTGGTGAAGCCCTGCGTCGTGTCGTCGAAGTCGATGTCCTCGAGCTCCTTCATGCGGGCGAGGCGCTTCGAGACCGTCTGGAAGTTGGTCAGGAGACCACCGAGCCAGCGCTGGTTCACGAAGGGCTGGCCGACGCGGTTCGCCTGCTCGGCGATGGAGCCCTGGGCCTGCTTCTTGGTGCCGACGAAGAGGACGGTGCCGCCGTGGGCGACCGTCTCCTTGACGAAGTCGTACGCCTGGTCGATGTAGCCGAGCGACTGCTGCAGGTCGATGATGTGGATGCCGGAGCGCTCGGCGAGGATGAATCGCTTCACCTTCGGGTTCCAGCGGCGGGTCTGGTGTCCGAAGTGGACGCCGCTGTCGAGCAGCTGGCGGATGGTGACGACGGCCATGGTCGTTCTCCTATTTCGTGCGGCACGCGCGGACGCGAGCCTGTTGTCGGTTGTCTGGGCGGCCGGACGGCCGCCGCTGCCTGGTGCCCGGGCACGCATCCGCCGCCCGTGCCGGAGCACGATCGGACCGAGTGGATGCGGAGGCCGGTGTCACGCCACGGGCGGCCGAGCTGCGGGGCAACTGAGCTGCGAGGGCGAGGTGCGTCGAGACGCACGGGCACGCGAAGTCAGCCTGCTGAGCAGGCTGCACGCTCATGGTAGCACCGACGAGGGGCGCCCCGACGATGCGGGACGCCCCTGCGGGTCGTGTTCCGGGACGCCCCTGCGGGCGCCCGACGGCGGGGACGCGAGCCCCGGCGGCTCAGCGGGCTCGGCGCCTCGGGAAGCCGAGCGGACGACGCCTCGGGTGGGCCGCCTCCTCGAGTCCGAAGTGGTCGCCGATGCTGTCCCGGAACTGCCGGCGCTGGGCCCGCAGGAACTTGCGGTGCTCGTCGTCGAAGGCCCGGAAGGTCGCGACGCAGATGCCGATCATCACGACGCTGAAGGGCAGCGCCGTGATGATCGCCGCGGTCTTCAGGGCGTCGAGGCCACCGGTCAGCAGCAGGGCGATGGCGACGAGCGCGGTGACGACGGCCCAGAAGATGCGGACCCAGGTCTTGGGCTCGGTGTCGCCGCCGGTCGAGATCATCCCGAGCACGAGCGAGCCCGAGTCGGACGACGTGATGAAGAACAGGCCGATCAGCAGGATGGCGCCGAAGACGGCGATCGAGCCGCCCGGGAGGCCCTGCAGCATCTCGAACAGGGCGCCCTCGGTGTCGACCGAGCCGTCGGCCGAGACCAGGCCTCCCCCGCCGAACACCTCGCGGTAGAGCGCCGCGCCGCCCATGACGCTGAACCAGAGGAACGTGAGGATCGTGGGGACGACGAGGACGCCGGTGACGAACTCGCGGACGGTGCGCCCCTTCGAGATCCGGGCGATGAAGATGCCGACGAAGGGCGCCCACGACATCCACCAGCCCCAGTAGAAGGTCGTCCAGCTGCCCTGCCAGGCCTCGCCCTCGGCGCCGGAGAACGCGCTCACGGTGAAGGTCAGCCCGACGACGTTCTGCAGGTAGGCGCCGAGCGACTGCACGAAGTCGCGCAGGAGGAAGAGGGTGGGTCCGCTGACGAGCACGAAGACGAGCAGGAGCGCGGCGAGCACGATGTTGATGTTCGAGAGCCACTTCATGCCCTTGGTGACGCCGCTGACGAGCGAGAAGATGGTGACGCCCGTGATGGCGGCGATCAGGACCACCTGGACGACGATGGTCGGCTCGGCGATGCCGGCGGCGGAGAGGCCCGCCGAGATCTGCAGGACGCCGAGGCCGAGCGACGTGGCGACGCCGAAGAGGGTGCCGACGACCGAGACCACGTCGATCAGGTTTCCCCAGCCGCCCTTGACGCGGTCGCCGAGCAGGGGCTCGAGGGCCCAGCGGATCGAGACCGGGCGGCCCCGACGGTGGATCGCGTAGGCCATGCCGAGGCCGACGACGATGTAGATCGACCACGCGTGCACGCCCCAGTGCAGGTAGGTCTGGCTGAGGGCCTGACCGGCGAGCTCGTTGTCGTTGCCCGTGACGCCCGGCCGGGGGCTGGCGTAGTGGCTGAGCGGCTCGGCGACGCCGTAGAAGACGAGGCCGATGCCCATCCCCGCGGCGAAGAGCATCGACAGCCAGGAGCCGCGCGAGAACTCGGGCTCGTCGTCGTCCTTCCCGAGCTTGATGTCGCCGTAGCGGCTGAGCCCCATCCAGAGCGCGAAGACCACGAAGACCGCGGCCAGCAGCACGTAGTACCACCCGAAGGCGCCGACGATGCCGGACTGGACGGCACCGAACAGCCCCTCGGCGATCTGGGGGAACAGCATGGCGAACACCACGAACGCGAGGATGATCGCGGCCGCGGGCCAGAAGACCCACGGGGCGAACGCACGCTTCCTCGAGGCGCCGGAGGG
This sequence comes from Frigoribacterium sp. CFBP 13729, assembly GCF_014841875.1. Lineage (NCBI taxonomy): Bacteria > Bacillati > Actinomycetota > Actinomycetes > Micrococcales > Microbacteriaceae > Frigoribacterium > Frigoribacterium sp. CFBP 13729. The sequence goes on from NZ_JACYUR010000001.1 coordinate 822,854, forward strand.
CGCCTCCTGGTCCCGGGACGCGACCGCGGTCGCGCCCTCCGTCGAGGGTCCGTCGGCAGGCTCGACCGGGGTCGAGTCGTCGGCGTGGCTCATGAGAACGTCCTTCCACAGCGAGAACGCCCCGCCCGGAGCCGGACAGGGCGTTCGTCGATGATGCCAGAGATCAGGCGCGGGCGCCCCTGGCGGGCTTGCCGGAGCCCGACTCGACCGCGGACACGCCCATCTCCTCGAGGCTGCGGCCCTTCGTCTCGGGGATCTTCGCGAGCACGAAGAAGAACGAGATGAGGGCGAAGGCCGCGAAGATGCCGTACGACAGCGTGAGGCTGACGGCGGCGAGCGACGGGAACGACACCGTGACGATGAAGTTGGCGATCCAGTTGGCCATGCTGCCGACGCCGAGCGCCGTCGCACGGATGCTGTTCGGGAACATCTCGCCGAGCAGGACCCACATGAGCGGGCCCCAGGTGGCGCCGAACGACACGACGAAGAGGTTGGCCGCGACGAGCGCGACCGGGCCCCAGGCACCGGGCAGCTGCGGGTCGCCGCTGGAGTCGACGACCGACTGGCTGAACGAGATCGCCGTGACGGCGAGGCTGACGAACATCCCGATCGAGCCGGCCAGCAGCAGCGGGCGGCGGCCGACCTTGTCGACGAGGCCGATCGCCACGAACGTGACGACGACGTTCACGACGGCCGTGATGGTCGAGATCGTGAAGGAGTCGCTCTCCTGGAAGCCGACGGCCTGCCAGAGGGTCGTCGAGTAGTAGAAGATCACGTTGATGCCGACGAACTGCTGCAGCACGGCGAGGATGATGCCGACCCAGACGATCGGCTGCAGGCCGAACCTCGTGCCGCGGATGCTCGACTTCTTGTCGAGGGCGGCCTCGGTGGCGATGGAGTCCGTGATCTCCTTCAGGCTCGTGTCCACGGTCTCGGCGGGCACGATGCTCTTCAGCACGTCCTTCGCCTCGTCCTCCCGCCCCTCGCCGGCCAGGTAGCGCGGCGACTCGGGCAGTCGCCAGGCGAGGAAGCCGTAGACGACGGAGGGGACGATGCCGACGAGGAACATCCAGCGCCACGCGGCGAGGCCGAAGAGCGACGGCTCGGAGGCGCCTCCCGCGGTGACCGCGAAGAGCTGGTCCGAGAGCAGGGCGACGAAGATGCCGAGGGTGATGGCGAGTTGCTGGAACGACGCGAGCCGACCCCGGATCGCCTTCGGCGAGACCTCGGAGATGTACGCCGGAGCGATCACGGAGGCGATGCCGATGCCGAGGCCGCCGATGACGCGCCACAGGACGAGGTCCCAGACCGCGAAGGCGAACGCGGCGCCGATCGAGCTGATGAGGAACAGGGCCGCGCCGATGAGCATGACCTTGATGCGGCCCATCTTGTCGGCGAGACGGCCGGCGACGTACGCGCCGATCGCACAGCCGATCAGGGCCGAGGCCACAGCGAAGCCCGAGGCGAACTCGGTGAGCCCGAACTCGTCGGTGATGCTCTGGACCGCTCCGTTGATGACTGACGAGTCGAAGCCGAAGAGGAAGCCGCCGACGGCCGCGGCGACCGCGAGAGCCGTCACCCGTCTGTTCAGGCTCTTCGTCGTCTCTGGTGATCGCGCCGCGTTCGACACTGGGTCTCCGTTCCACTGCTCGGGGAGCGGGCTCGTGTCCTCGCTCCCCCACATCCGTCGTGCACAGGTGTTCGTGCACGCGTGAACAGTACGCCCGGTGCGGGATCGGTGCACGCTCGGCAGAGTCCCACGATGGACACCGCCTGTCGCCGCGGTCGCACCCGGCCGCGCCGCCCCCTCCCCCGCCTCCGCCGCCTCCTCGGCCTGCTGGTCGCGCTGCCGGCGCTGCTGCTCGTGCCCGTCCCGGGCACCGACGTCACGGCGAGCGCCACGTCGACCGGCACGACGGCCGGGACGTCGTCGGCGCCAGCCGTGCCGTGGTCGTGGCCGGCGGCCGCGCCGCACCCTGTCGTCCGGGCCTTCACGGCGCCCGAGCACCGCTGGTCTCCGGGGCACCGGGGCATCGACGTCGGCACGCCGACCGGCTCGGCCGTGACGGCGCCGGACGACGGCGTCGTGCACTTCGCGGGCGTGGTGGTCGATCGTCCCGTGCTGTCGCTGCGCCACGCCGACGGCGTGCTCAGCAGCCTGGAGCCCGTGGTCAGCGAGCTGGCCGCGGGCGAGACCGTCGTGCGCGGGCAGGTCGTCGGGACGGTCCAGGCGGGGCACTGCCCGGACGTCGAGTGCGTCCACCTCGGAGCGCGGATCGACGGTGAGTACGTGTCGCCGCTCCTGATGCTCGGGCTCGGACGGCCGTCGGTGCTGCTGCCGACACGTCGACCCGGGTGACCGCGCCGACCGTGCGGGCGGTCGGCCGTGCGGGCGGTCGGCCGTGCGGGCGAGCGGCCGTCCGGGCGATCGGCCGTGTGGACGGGGGCGGGTCGACGGGGCGGGGTGGACGACGAGTCGGCGGGTCAGGCCCGCGGGTGGGCCGTCCGGTAGCTCTCGCGGAGCCGCTCGGTCGACACGTGGGTGTAGATCTGCGTGGTCCCCAGGCTGGCGTGTCCGAGCAGCTCCTGGACGGCGCGGAGGTCGGCACCGCCGTCGAGCAGGTGGGTCGCCGCGGTGTGCCGCAGCGCGTGCGGGCCTGCCGGGCCGCCGCCCGGCAGGTCGGCGAGCAGCCCCGCGACGAGCCGGTGCACGGCGCGGGTGCCGAGCCGCGCTCCGCTCGCCCCGAGGAACGCCGCTCGGCGCGCGTCGTCGCCTCCGGCCGGGTCGGCGGGGGCCGCCGCAGCGAGCGCCGGCCTCCCGAGCGTGAGCCAGCGGTCGAGCGCCTCTGCCGCGGGCACCCCGAAGGGCACGACCCGTTGCTTGGCGCCCTTGCCCGTCACGAGCACGGTGCGCCGCTCGAGGTCGAGGTCGCCGACGTCGGTGCCCACCAGCTCGGACACGCGCAGGCCTGACCCGTAGAGCAGCTCGACGACGGCGAGGTCGCGTCGGGCCCCGGGGTCGGCCGTGTCGGCGCGGACGGCCAGCGACCGCAGCACGCCGTCGATCTGCGGCGACGTGAGGACGCGCGGCAGGTGGCTCTCGGGCTTCGGGGCGCGGAGCCGCACGCCCACGTCGGCGGCGGTGCGGTCCGTCTCGTCCAGCCAGCGCGTGAACGCCCGTGCGCTCGAGGCCCGTCGTGCGAGGGTCGTCCGGGCGAGCCCCGACTCGGTCGAGCGCCACAGCCAGTCGCGCAGCAGCTCGAGGTCGAGGTCGGCGGTGACCGGCGGCCGGCCTGCCTGCTCGGCGGCGTGGGCGTCGAGGGCGTCGAGGTCGGACGCGTAGGCGCGGACCGTGTGTTCGCTCAGGCCCCGCCCGTCACGGAGGTGCGCGAGGAACCGCTCGACGTCGCCGAGGAGGCGCGTCACGGCCTGACCCGCCCGTCGCAGGAGGCCCCGGTCGACCCGTGCGCCCCGAGCCCGCTGTCCGTCGTCGCTCGCACGGGGCCAGGCTACCCACGTCGCGGGGCGGGACGACGGCGCCACCCGGCAGGCCGTCGCTCCACCAGCTCGTCGGCCTCCATCTCGGCCAGGAGGGTCCGTACCGTCGCGACCGAGAGGCCGGAGGCGGCGGCGACCTCGTCCGTGCTGCGCTCGACCCGCGTGCTCAGGGCGTCCTGCACGCGGCCGACGTCGACGGGCTGCTCGGCCTGCCAGGCCTGCTCGACGAGGTCGTCCTCGCCGCCCACGAGCTCGACGACGTCGGACAGCCCCGTGACGCACGTCGCGAGGCCGGAGCGGAGCAGCGCGTGGCAGCCGGCCGAGAGCGGCGACGTGACCGGCCCCGGCACGGCCCCGACGGGACGCCCCAGCGCGGTCGCGTGGCCGGCCGTGTTGAGCGATCCCGAGCGCTGACCGGCCTCGACGACGACGACCGCGGCGCTGAGGGCGGCGATCAGCCTGTTGCGGCTGAGGAACCGGAACCGGTGGGGCATGGTGCCGCACGGCGACTCGGAGACCATGAGGCCGTCGCGCAGGACGGCACGGAGCAGGTCGTCGTGCCCGGTCGGGTAGAAGCGGTCCACCCCGCCCGCCATCACGGCGACCGTGCCGGCACCCGACGCGACGGCGGCTCGGTGCGCCATGCCGTCCACGCCGTACGCGCCGCCCGAGACCACGACGAGCCCGCGGTCGGAGAGCCCGCTCGACAGGTCGGCGGCGACCTGCTCGCCGTAGGACGTCGCCGCCCTCGCCCCGACGAGGGCCACGCCGGTCCGCGTCTCGGGCAGCTGCCCGCCGCCTCGCAGCCAGAGGGCTGCGGGCGCGTGGTCGCCGAGGTCGTCGAGGGCCGACGGCCACGAGGCGTCGCCCGGCACCACGACGCGGACGCCCAGGGCCGTCGCGGACCGGAACCAGCCACGGACCGTCGCGGCCTCGACCCGTGGTGCCCACCGGCTCAGCGCCCGGTGCAGCTCGAGGCGGTCGACGTCGGGGACCCCGGCCGCGACCATCCGTGCCCCGAGGACCCCGGGGTCGAGCTCCGAGCGCCGCGCTGCGAGCGACTCCAGCACCAGCCGGAGCGACACGGCCGGGCCCAGGGCCCGACGGCAGGCACCCGCCGCGGCGTCGCCGTCGGACGCGACGCCGCTCCAGGCCGCCAGCCCGAACGCGTCGACGGGGTCGCACCGGGACGGCTCGTCGGCCCGCACCCCGGCGGCGAGGTCGACGAGGTCGGCCGTGCTGGCCGAGAGCAGCGCGTTCACAGCGACCGCCGGAGGCCGAGCGCCCGGGCGACGTGCCCGTGGCCCGGCACGTCGGCGGCGTCGAGGTCGGCGAGCGTCCACGCGACCTTCAGCACGCGGTCGTAGCCCCGCATGGTCAGGGCGCCCGACTCGAGGGCGCGGTCGATGGGACGGGTCGCGGAGAGCGGGAGCCGGCGGCCCGGGGACCGCAGCCAGGTGCCCGAGACCTCGGCGGTGAGCCGCCACGGGGTGTCGGCGAGCCGGGCGGCAGACCGACGCCGCGCCTCCTCGACCCGTGCCCGCGCCGCCGCCGTCGTGACGACCTCGGCCGTCTCGGCGAGGCGGAACTGCGCCGAGCTGATGCGGGCGACCTGCAGCTGGATGTCGATCCTGTCGACGAGCGGACCCGAGAGCTTCGCGTGGTAGCGCCGCCGCTGGATCGGCGTGCAGACGCAGTCGCCGTCCCGGGTGCCGTGCTGTCCGCACGGGCACGGGTTCGCGGCGGCCACCAGCTGGAACCGGGCCGGGAACCGAGCGACGGCACGCGACCGGTGGATCACCACCTGCCCGGACTCGAGGGGCTGGCGGAGGCAGTCGAGGACGGACTGCGAGAACTCGGGGGCCTCGTCGAGGAAGAGCACGCCGCGGCTCGCCCGGGTCACGGCGCCCGGGCGGATCACGCTGCTGCCGCCGCCGACCATGGCCGCGGCGCTCGACGTGTGGTGGGGATCCTCGAAGGGCGGGCGTCGCTCGAGCTCGCCGTCGACCGGCCTGCCGGACAACGAGCGGACGGAGCTGACCTCGAGCGCCTCGTCGACGTCGAGGTCGGGCAGAAGGCCCGGCAGACGTGCAGCGAGCATGCTCTTGCCTGCCCCCGGCGGGCCCACCATGAGCAGATGGTGACCGCCGGCCGCGGCGACGACCAACGCCTCCACGGCGTCGGAGTTGCCGATGACGTCGCCGAGGTCGATGTCCTGCCGCCGAGGGTCGTCGACCCGTGGCCTGCGGATCGCGTCGACCAGCTCGGGGACGAGGTCGGCACCGTGCCGGATGGCCGCCTCGCGCAGGCTCGCGACCCCGACCACGGTGATGCCCGGCACCAACGACGCCTCGTCGACCGCGTCCGCGGGCACGACGACGGTGCGGATGCCCGCCCGGCGAGCAGCGAGGACGGCGGGGAGCACGCCGTCGACCGGCCGGACACGACCGTCGAGCCCGAGCTCGCCGAGGTGGACCGCCTCCTCCACCGACTGCGCCGACACGAGACCCGACGCCGCGAGTGCCGCCATCGCGATGGCCAGGTCGAACGACGAGCCGTGCTTCGGCAGCGACGCCGGCGACAGGTTGACCGTCAGCTTGCGCGCCGGGAGGGCGCACCCGGCGTTGGTGGCCGCCGCCCGCACACGGTCACGAGCCTCGCCGAGGGAGGCGTCGGGGAGCCCGATGATGACGAAGGCCGGCAGGCCGGGGCCGATGTCCGCCTCGACCTCGACGAGCGCACCCTCGAGCCCGAGCAGGGACACGGCCCTCGTGCGGCCGACGCTCACGCGCCGGCTCCCCGCACGTGCGAGATCTCGTCGTCGCCCGGGGCGCGGCCGAGGACGACGCCGACGACGTCGATGCGCACCCGCCTGCCCGCGCCGGGGTGCGCCTCGAGCCACGCGCCTGCAAGCCGTCGCAGCCGGGCCAGCTTCACCGCGGTGACCGCCTCGAGGGGGTGGCCCCAGCCGATGCCGCGCCGCGTCTTCACCTCCACGACCACGACCTCGTCGCCGTCGAGCGCGACGACGTCGATCTCGCCCTCGCGGCACCGCCAGTTCAGCTCGACCACGGTCAGCCCGTGGTCCTCGAGCCACCGGGCCGCGAGCACCTCGCCGTGCCGACCCGTCTCGTCCTTCTTCGCCATCTCGACCTCCTGCACGGACTGTGCCGCGGGTGGGGTCGAGGTCGCTGGTCGGGGACAGGGCCCTGGGGGCGGATGCCCGGCACCGATCAGCTGGGGAGGGACGAGCTACTCGTCGAGTGCGAGCTCCTTGGGCAGCTCGAGGTCGCGCGCCGTCAGCTCCTCGACGTTCACGTCCTTGAACGTGAGCACGCGGACCGACTTCACGAAGCGGTCGGAGCGGTAGACGTCCCACACCCAGACGTCGGTCATCGTCAGCTCGAAGTAGAAGTCGTGCTCGGTGTCGCGGCGCACGAGATCGACCTCGTTGGCCAGGTAGAAGCGCCGCTCCGTCTCGACGACGTAGCGGAACTGCGACACCACGTCCCGGTACTCGCGGTACAACGCGAGCTCGACCTCACGGTCGTAGTCTTCGAACTCGTCCTCGTCCATCGAGAAGTCATCCTACGCGGCTGCGGGCGGGCAGCACGCCGTGGACTCGTCACCGCAGCCGGTCGAGTCTCAGTGCAGCCAGGTGAGGCGGTGCAGGGGCGACGGCCCGAGCTCGCCGAGGGCCGCGTAGTGAGCCCCCGAGCCGTAGCCCTTGTTGCCTGCCCAGCCGTAGCCGGGGTGCACCTCGTCGGCCTCGATCATCATGCGGTCGCGGTGGACCTTGGCGATGACGGAGGCGGCGGCGACGGAGGCGCAGTCACGGTCGGCCTTGACCCGGGTCGTGATGCGGGGCACCGTCGTCAGCGCCGGTGACAGGTAGTCGTGGTTCCCGTCGAGGACGACGACCGAGCTCATGATGCCCACCCCCGCCTCGTGGAGGGCGGTCAGGGCACGCCGACCGGCGAGGCCGAGGGCGGCCACGATGCCGATCCGGTCGACCTCGTGCGCCTCGGCCAGCCCTACCGCGTGCGCCTGCACCCAGCTGGTGGCGACGGGGTAGAGCGCCTCGCGACGCTTCTCGCTGAGCAGCTTGCTGTCGCGCAGGCCGAGCGGCATCTCGCCGCACTCGGCGTGGACGGCGCTGAGGCCGACCGCGACGGGGCCCGCGATGGCGCCGCGGCCGACCTCGTCGCAGCCGATCACCCAGGTGGCACCACGGGCGTGCAGCTCGCGCTCGACGTCGAGGGTGGGATCGGCGACGGCCATCACTCGCCGTCGCGCTCGGTGCCGCGGAAGACGTCGGGGTAGTCGCCGAGCCACGTCCACCGCGTCGACGGCCAGCTGATCACGAAGGCCCGACCCACGACGTCGGACATCGGCACGAAGCCCTGGCTCGGCGTCTCGCGGTTGTACCGGGAGTCTTTCGAGTTGTAGCGGTTGTCGCCCATCACCCAGAGGGACCCCTCGGGCACCGTGACGGAGAAGTCGTCGCCGGACACCCGCGTCTCGCCCAGGGGCAACGTGACGTAGGGCTCCTTGATCGGCACTCCGTTGACCGACATCTGCCCGTAGTCGTTGCAGCACTCGACGGTGTCGCCCGGCAGCCCGATGACCCGCTTGATCAGGTGGTCGTTGCTGTCCTGTGCGCCGAGGCCCACCTGGGTGAGGAACCACGAGAGACCGTCGGAGACGGGACCGCCCGACGCGGGCGCGACGGGGGCCGTGCCCTCGAGCCAGCCGCCGGGATCAGTGAAGACGACGACGTCGCCGCGCTTCACGTCGACGAGGTCGGGGACGAGCTCGTTGACGATGATGCGGTCGTTGATCTGCAGCGTGTCCTCCATCGACCCGCTGGGGATGTAGAACGACCGGATCAGGAACGTCTTGATCAGGAACGAGATGAGGAGAGCGGCGAGGAAGATGACCACCACGTCGCGCAGGAACGTGCCGACGCCGCGCTTGCGGTCGTCGTCACGACGGGGGCGGCGCAGACGGCGCCGCAGGGATGCATTCGTCAATTTAACCGCCCGAGCTCCCCGCCATCGTACAGGGCGGGGAGCTCGGTGAAGATCGTGCGACGGGGTCAGTTGTCGCGCTTCTCCTTGATCTTGGCCTTCTTGCCGCGGAGCTCGCGGAGGTAGTACAGCTTGGCGCGACGGACCGCGCCGCGGCTGACGACCTCGATGTGGTCGATGACCGGCGAGTGGACCGGGAAGGTGCGCTCGACGCCGACCTGGAAGCTGACCTTGCGGACCGTGAAGGTCTCGCGGATGCCCTCGTTCTGCTTGCCGATGACGACGCCCTGGAAGACCTGGACGCGCGAGCGCGTGCCCTCGATGATGTTCACGTGCACCTTGACGGTGTCGCCGGCACGGAAGTCGGGGACGTCCGAGCGGAGGTTGGCGGAGTCAACCGCGTCGAGGATGTGCATAGTCGTTCGCTCTCTGCAGCCGCCACAGGTCGACTGCCGTTCGTGGTGGGTTGCCCACCATCTGGTGATGAAGAAGACGTGCTCTGGAGAGGCAGACTCCCCTGAGGCAGAGTCGTGCCCAGGCACAAGCGTCAATCATGCCACAGCCGCGCACCCCGTCGCCACCGCCGCGAGCGGCGCGGCGTGGGCGCTACTCCCGCGGCGTGATGCGGATGACCCGGGCAGGGTCGCCGGTGGCGAGCCCCGCAGCACGGGCGTCGACCCTGGCTGCCGTGGCGACCCGGTCGAGGTCGGCCAGCGAGGCCGCGACCCGGCGCCGCGCCTCCGCCAGGAACTGCCACACGGCGGCCGCGAGGAGGCCGAGGCCCCCGGCCACGGTCACGACGGCCGACAGCCCGAAGAGCGCGCTCGACAGGTCCAGGTCGCCGCCGGGCACGACACGGGTGAACGCCGACGACGCCGAGGAGGCGGCGGACCCGTCGACGAGGAAGAAGCCGAGGGCGAGCTGAGCCGCCCACGTGAGAGCCAGCAGACCAGCGTCGACCCAGGACACGGCTCGGTCGTCACGGACGCTGCGGCGAGCGGTGACGACGCCCGCGGCGACCGCCTGGCCGACGAAGAGCAGCGGCACGAGCACGAGCTGCCCGAGGACCTGCAGCCCCAGCGGGACGCCGAAGAAGGCCCGTCCGAACAGCACCCACAAGGGCAACACGAAGACGGCAGGCCAGAGGAGGCGGTACAGGACTCGACGGATCGCCATGCGACGAGGCTACGGGCGCCCGGCGGAGAACTGGCTGCGAAGCCGGACGAGTCCCGGCCGACGAGGCGCGGTGCTCAGCCGAGCAGGTCGGGGCGTACCCGTCGGGTCCGCTCGACCTGCTGCTCGTGACGCCACGAGGCGATCGCGCCGTGGTTGCCGCCCATGAGGACCGGCGGCACGTCGAGCCCGCGCCACGAGGCGGGCTTCGTGTAGCTGGGGTACTCGAGCAGGCCGCCCTCGTGGCTCTCCTCCGTGAGGCTCTCCGGGTTGCCGACGACCCCGGGGACCAGACGGCCGACCGCCTCGATCATCGCGGTCACGGCCACTTCTCCCCCGTTGAGGACGTAGTCGCCGAGGCTGATCTCGCACACCGTCACGCGGGTCGCCGCGTGCTCGACCACCCTCTGGTCGATGCCCTCGTAGCGCCCGCAGGTGAAGACGAGGTGCGGCACGGCGGCGAGCTCGCGCGCCAGCGCCTGGGTGAACGGCGTGCCCGCCGGCGACGGGACGATGACGGTCGTCGTCGCCGGGTCGGCGTCGTCGCCGAGCACGTGGTCGAGCGCCTCGCCCCACGGCTCGGGCTTCATCACCATGCCGGCCCCGCCGCCGTACGGGGTGTCGTCGACGGTGCGGTGCCGGTCGTGGGTGAAGTCGCGCAGGTCGTGCACGGCGACGTCGAGAAGGCCCTGCTGACGGGCCTTGCCGAGGAGCGAGATGTCGAGCACGGAGAAGAACTCCGGGAAGATCGACACGATGTCGATGCGCACCGCGCCGCCGTCAGTTCTCGTCGGCGGGACGTGCTGCGTCGTCGGCCTCGCTCGACGCAGGCTCCACACCGGCATCGGCATCGGCATCGGCATCTGCATCGGCTGAGTCAGCGTCGGCCGTGTCGTCAGCGAGCTCCTCGAAGAGCCCGGGAGGCGGCGTCACGGTGACGACGCCCGCCTCGATGTCGACCGAGGGCACGAGAGCACTGACGAAGGGCACGAGGACCTCGCCCTGCTCCGTCTCGACGGCCAGCAGGTCCTGTGCGGGCAGGTGGTCGACGCGCGCCACGGTCCCGACGACGACGCCGTCGCGCTCGACCCGGAGGCCGACGAGCTGGTGGTGGTACCAGGCGTCGTCTTCGTCGGGGAGCTCGTCGAGGTCTTGGTCGACCCAGAGGATCGCCTTGACGAGGGACTCGGCCGCGGTGCGGTCGTCGACCCCCTCGAAGAAGCCCACGGGGTGGCCGTTGTACCACCGGAGCTCGCCGAGGGTCAGAGTCTTGCCGCTCCACTCGCTGGTCTCGGGGACCTGCAGCGTGAACGAGGCACCGGGCGTGAAGCGCTGCTCAGGAGTGTCGGTGAACAGCTCGAGCTTGAGCGCGCCCTTCAGGCCGTGGGCCTTGGTGAGCCGCCCCACGCGGAGCTGGGTCTTGTCGGTGGGCGCCACGGCTCAGGAATCGCTGTCGACGACGTCGACCCGGACGCGCTTGCCGTCGGCGATCGCCGTCACGAGCGTGCGGAGGGCCTTGGCGGTCCGGCCGGAACGGCCGATCACACGCCCGAGGTCGTCGGGGTGGACGTGCACCTCGAGCACGTCGCCGCGGGGCGACGACGACTCGACGACCTGCACCTCGTCCGGGTGATCGACGATCCCCCGGACGAGGTGTTCGAGTGCAGGTGCGAGCACTGACTACGCCTCGGTGGTCTCGGCGTCGTCAGCAGCCTCGGCCGGGGCCTCGGCGGGCTCGGCCTTGGCGGGCTTCTCCGACTTCGGGACGAGCACGGGCTTCTTCTTCTCGTCGGCGACGAAGGACTCCTTCGGAGCCTTGGTCTTGACGGTGCTGACGGCGTCGGCGTCGCCCTTGAAGCGGCCCCAGTCGCCCGTGAGCTTGAGGATGGCGGCGACCTGCTCGGAGGGCTGGGCGCCCACGCCGAGCCAGTACTGCGCACGCTCGGAGTCGACCTCGATGAACGAGGGCTCCTCGGTGGGGTGGTACTTGCCGATCTCCTCGATGACGCGACCGTCGCGCTTGGTGCGCGAGTCGGCGACGACGATGCGGTAGAACGGAGCACGGATCTTGCCCATGCGCTTGAGACGGATCTTGACAGCCACAATTCTCCTGTGTGATGTGATGTGGGCGAGTTGCTAGCCGTGAGCGTGGGGGCACACTCGGCTCGAAAGCTCTATGAGGTCTGGCGGCCACCTGATTAGAGGGTCGGACGACCGAAGACTCGACCCATCATTGTTGCAGACCCGACGGCCGATCTGCCAATCCCTCGAGATCGTGTCGGCGGACCTCGATCGCGGGCGGCTGCCAGGATGGTGCAGCCGGGGTCCCGCACCCCCGACGAGAGAGCAGGCAGCATGCGCATCGACTTCACGAGCTCCGAGCCGTCGACCCTCGGCGTCGAGTGGGAGCTGGCCCTCGTCGACCAGGGCAGCGGCGAGCTCGCGCCGCACGCCCCGGCCGTCCTCGCCGACCTCGCGCACCTCAACGACGACGGTCCCGAGCGCCTCACCGGCGAGCTGCTCACGAACACCGTCGAGGTCGTGACGGGCGTCCACCGTCGGGTGGCCGACGCCGTCGACGACCTCCGCTCGACCATCGACCACGTCCAGGCGAGCGCCGAGCTGCTCGGCGCCGACCTGATGTGCGCGGGCACGCACCCGTTCAGCCGCTACGCCGACCAGGACGTCACCCCCGACAAGGAGAGGTACGCGACGCTGATCGACCGGACCCGGTGGTGGGGCCGCCAGATGATGATCTGGGGCGTCCACGTGCACGTCGGCATCGACTCCCGCGACAAGGTGCTGCCGATCCTCAACGGCCTGCTCACCTGGCTGCCCCACTTCCAGGCCCTCACGGCGTCCAGCCCCTTCTGGGTGGGCGAGGAGACGGGCTACGCCTCGAACCGCGCCCTCATGTTCCAGCAGCTGCCCACCGCCGGCCTCCCCCCGCAGTTCGGCGCCTGGGCGAACTACGAGGAGATGGTCGCCGACATGACCCACACCGGCGTCATCGACGACCACAGCGAGCTGCGCTGGGACATCCGTCCGTCGCCGAAGTGGGGCACCCTCGAGACCCGCGTCTTCGACGGCATCTCGACCTTCGAGGAGGTCGGCGCCATGGCCGCGCTGGTGCAGTGCCTCGTCGACGACATGTCCACGAAGCTCGACGCGGGCCACGAGCCCGCCCAGATGCAGCCCTGGTTCGTGCGTGAGAACAAGTGGCGCGCGGCCCGCTACGGCATGGACGCAATCGTCATCCTCGACGCGGCGGGCGACGAGCGCCTGGTGACGGACGACCTGCGTGACCTGCTGGTCGACCTCGAGCCGGTCGCCGAGCGCCTCGGCTGCCTCGAGCAGCTCCGTGGGGTGGACACGATCGTGGAGCGCGGCGCGAGCTACCAGCGCCAGCTCACCGTCTCCGCACAGCACGGGGGCGACCTGCGACCGGTCGTCGCGTCGCTCGTGCGCGAGCTCCGCGAGGGCATCGCGCCCGCCTCGTGAACGGGAGGAGGCGCGGGTCGGCCGACCCGCGCCTCCTGCGCTCTCGGGGGCGTACGCCCCGCACCTGCCGCTAGCCGCGACCGATCATCTTCTGCAGCGAGGCCAGCTCTTCTTCGGTGGGCGCCTTGCTGCCGCCGCCGAGGCCGAAGCCCGAGCCGCCGGGGGCCGAGCCGCCCGCCGACCCGCCGGAGGCGAGGGCCGCGTTCTGAGCGGCGCGCTTGGCCGGGTTGCCGGCCTTGGAGCCCTTCTTCTTCGGTGGCTGCTTCTTGCCGCCGTACGACGCACCGGGGATCGGGCCCATGCCGGGGACCTGCGGCACGCCGCCCTTCGCCACGGTCTTCATCATCTTCGAGGCCTGCTCGAAGCGCTGCACGAGCTGGTTCACGTCGGTGACGGTCATGCCGGAGCCCCGCGCGATGCGCAGCCGGCGGGAGCCGTTCAGGAGCTTCGGCAGCGCCCTCTCCTGAGGGGTCATCGACTGGATGATGGCCTCGGTGCGCACGATCTCGCGCTCGTCGAAGTTCTCGAGCTGCTCGCGCATGCCCTTCGCCCCGGGGAGCATGCCGAGCATGCCCTTGATCGACCCCATCTTGCGCAGCTGCTGCATCTGCTTCAGGAAGTCGTCGAGGGTGAAGTTGTCGGTCGCGATCTTCTCCGCGACGGCCCGGGCCTCTTCTTCGTCGAAGGCGCCCTGCGCCTGCTCGATCAGCGAGAGGATGTCGCCGAGGTCGAGGATGCGGCTCGCCATGCGGTCCGGGTGGAACGGCTCGAACGCGTCGAGCGTCTCGCCCGTCGAGGCGAACATGATCGGTCGACCCGTGACCGAGGCGACGCTCAGCGCCGCACCGCCCCGCGCGTCGCCGTCGAGCTTCGAGAGCACGACGCCCGTGAAGTCGACGCCCGCCTGGAATGCCTTGGCCGTCGCGACCGCGTCCTGTCCGATCATGGCGTCGATGACGAAGAGCACCTCGTCGGGATCGATCGCCTTGCGGATGTTCGCGGCCTGCTTCATCAGCTCGGCGTCGACGCCGAGACGGCCGGCGGTGTCGACGATGACCGTGTCGTAGACCTTGTCGCGGGCGAACTTGATGGCCTGCTTGGCGACCTTGACCGGGTCGCCGACGCCGTTGCCCGGCTCGGGGGCGAACACGGCGGCCCCCGCCTGCTCGCCCACGACCTGGAGCTGCTGCACGGCGTTGGGGCGCTGCAGGTCACAGGCGACGAGGAGCGGCGTGTGGCCGTCCTTCGCGAGCCACTTGGCGAGCTTGCCGGCGAGGGTCGTCTTGCCCGCGCCCTGGAGGCCGGCGAGCATGATGACGGTCGGCGGGTTCTTCGCGAACTCGAGGCGGCGCTGCTGGCCGCCGAGGATCTCGATGAGCTCCTCGTTGACGATCTGGACGACCTGCTGGGCCGGGTTGAGGGCCTTGTTCACCTCGTCGCCCAGGGCGCGGTCGCGGATCTTGGTGGTGAACGCCTTGACGACCTCGAACGCGACGTCGGCGTCGAGCAGGGCGCGCCGGATCTCCCGGACGGTGCCGTCGACGTCGGCGGGCGTGAGCTTGCCCTTGTTGCGGAGGTTCTTGAACGTGTCCGCGAGGCGGTCAGAGAGGGTTCCGAATGTGGCCATGGTGGCCTCAGCTTAACGGACCGCGAGACCGGTGCCCTGCGGACTAGCCGATCAGGTTCTGGACGAAGACGTGCGGCGTGAAGCCCGTGAGGTCGGCGATGCCCTCGCCCTGGCCGACGAGCTTGATCGGGATGCCGGTCTGCTCCTGCACGGCGAGGACGAACCCGCCGCGGGCCGAGCCGTCGAGCTTCGTGAGGACGAGCCCCGTGACGCCGGCGTGCTCGATGAAGGCCTGAGCCTGGGCCAGGCCGTTCTGGCCGGTCGTCGCGTCGAGCACGAGCAGCACCTCGGCGATCTCGGTCTGCTTCTCGACGACGCGCTTGATCTTGCCGAGCTCGTCCATCAGGCCGGACTTGGTCTGCAGGCGGCCGGCGGTGTCGATCAGGACGATCTCGATGCCCTCGCGCATCGCGTACTCGACCGTCTGGAAGGCCACGGAGGCCGGGTCCTGGCCCGGCTGCTGCGGCCGGACGATCTGCGCGCCCGCGCGCTCGGCCCAGGTCGCCACCTGCTCGACCGCGGCGGCCCGGAAGGTGTCGGCCGCGCCCACGACCACGGACCGGTCGAAGTTGCGCAGGAACTTGGCGAACTTGCCGATCGTGGTCGTCTTTCCGACGCCGTTGACCCCGACCATGAGCACGACGGCGGGACGGGCGCTGAGCTTGAGCGTCGAGTCGAGCACCGACAGCCGCTCCTCCAGGGTCTCGCGCAGCATGCGCTTGAGGTCGGCCGGGTCGGTCGTCGCGTAGCGCTGCACCTTCTCGCGGAGGTCGTCGACGACCTGCTCGGTGACGTCGGGACCGAAGTCGGCGCCGATCAGCGCCTCCTCGAGCTCGTCCCAGGTGGTGTCGTCGATCGTCTTCTTCGCGAACATGCCGCGGAGGGCACCGGAGAGGGACCAGGGGGAAGCCATGGGCCACAGCCTAACGAGCCGCGCGGGCCGCACCGGCCTCGCGGACTCGTTCTCGGGCCGACGACCACCCGGACCGTTGCAGTGGATGTAAGCTCAGCGGGTTGAAGGGGAGTACTCCCTCGCGGTGCCATCGTCAATACGGAAGAGACCGATCTCGACCCGGTGCGCCGGTCCTCGACCGACCAGCAGCGCTGGACGGTCGCCTGGGCGGAAGAGACCTTCAGTACCCGTCGCGTACTGGAGGTACACCATGGACGTCCACTTCCTCACCTGGGCGATCACCATCGCCGGCATCCTCGGGCTGTTGATCTTCGACTTCTACAGCCACGTCAGGACCCCGCACGAGCCCACCATCCGCGAGTCGGCCTTCTGGTCGATCGTCTACATCGGCATCGCGATCCTGTTCGGCGTCGGGGTCGGCGTCTTCTCGAACTGGACCTACGGCGGCGAGTACTTCGCCGGCTGGATCACCGAGAAGGCCCTCTCGGTCGACAACCTCTTCGTCTTCCTGATCATCATGACGAGCTTCGCCGTGCCGCGGATCTACCAGCAGAAGGTGCTGCTCGTCGGCATCGCGATCGCCCTGATCTCGCGCGGCCTCTTCATCGCCGCGGGCGTCGCGATCATCGACAACTTCTCGTGGGTCTTCTACCTCTTCGGCGCCCTGCTCTTCTGGCTCGCCTACAGCCAGGTCCGCGGCGGCCACGACGAGGGCGACCAGGCGGACAGCAAGCTCATCCGCACGCTGCGCCGCATCGTCCCCACGTCGGACGACTACGACGAGGACCGCCTCACGACCAAGGTGAACGGCAAGCGCCTGTTCACGCCCCTGTTCCTGGTGATGCTCGCCATCGGCCTGACCGACGTGCTCTTCGCGCTCGACTCGATCCCCGCGATCTTCGGCCTGACGCAGGAGGCGTACATCGTCTTCACCGCCAACGCCTTCTCGCTGCTCGGCCTCCGCCAGCTGTACTTCCTGATCTCGGGCCTGCTCGAGCGCCTCGTCTACCTGGCCCAGGGCCTCGCGGTCATCCTCGCCTTCATCGGCGTGAAGCTCGTGTTCCACGCCCTGCACGTCAACGAGGTGCCGTTCATCAACGGCGGCCAGCCGATCGAGTGGATCCCCGAGATCCCGATCTGGTTCTCGCTCGGCTTCATCCTGTTGACCATCGCCGTCGCGACGGTCCTCAGCCTCCGCAAGACGAAGAGGGACGGGATCCCGGACAAGCTGCCGGCGACGACCGCCGAGGCCGAGGAGCGCTAGGGCGCAGGAGGCGGTGCGTGCGTCCCCCGGGACGCGCGCGCCGCCTCCTCGGCTCCGCTGCAGGACAGCCACACCGCACCACCGCACGCCGCACCACCGCACGACCGCACCACCACGACCGCGACACCAGGACGGAACCACAGGCACATGCGACTCGAGCTCATCCGACACGGACAGACCGACTGGAACAGCCAGGACAAGCTGCAGGGGTCGTCGGACGTCCCGCTGAACGACACCGGCCGCGGGCAGGCCCTCGAGGCCGCGCGCGTGCTGGCCGGCGCCGAGTGGTCGGCGATCGTGTCGTCGCCGCTGATGCGCGCGCGCGAGACGGCTCAGATCATCGCGAGCGAGCTCGGCATCGAGCTCGGCGACGCCTACGACGAGCTGATCGAGCGCGACTACGCGTCGCGCGAGGGCTGGGTGCCCGACTCCCCCATCCCGGACGAGCCGAACGAGTCGTTCCCCGACATCGAGCCCCGCGAGTCGGTCGCCGCGCGCGGCCTCGGCGCCCTCGAGATGATCCGCGACACCCGCCTGCCCCTCGACGGCCCCGACGCGCACATCGTCGTCGTCTGCCACGGCACGATCATCCGCTTCACCCTGGCGGCGATCATGGGCGCCGAGGTACCGCACATCGAGAACGCCGCCGCCAACACGGTCGAGTGGGACGGGTCGGCCTGGAAGGTCGTCTCGATCAACGACCGCACCGTCTAGGCCGCAGAGCCCGTCGAGGCTGGTGCACGCCGTCTAGGCCACGGAGCCCGTCGGGGCCGCTGCCCGCTCCCCCGGCGCGCGGTCGGTGACGACCCGCTGGCCGACCACGGCGCTGACGCCGTCCTGGCGCATCGAGACGCCGTAGAGCGCGTCGGCGATCTCCATCGTGCGCTTCTGGTGCGTGATGACGATGAGCTGGCTGGTCTCGCGGAGGTCCTCGAAGATCGCGAGGAGGCGGCCGAGGTTCGCGTCGTCGAGCGCCGCCTCCACCTCGTCCATGATGTAGAACGGGCTCGGCCGGGCCTTGAAGATGGCGATCAGCAGCGCGACCGCGGCCAGCGAGCGCTCCCCGCCCGACAGCAGCGACAGGCGCTCGATCTTCTTGCCGGCCGGTCGCACCGTGACCTCGATGCCGGTCGTGAGGAGGTCGTCGGGGTCGGTGAGCAGCAGAGAGCCGCTGCCGCCGGGGAACAGCACCGGGAACACCCGGTCGAACGCGGCCTGGGTGTCCGCGAACGCGCTCGCGAAGACGGTCTGCATCTTCTCGTCGATCTCGTCGATGATCGCGAGCAGGTCGCGCCGCGTCCGCGTGAGGTCGGCGAGCTGCTCGGTGAGGAACGCGTGGCGCTGCTCGAGCGCCGAGAACTCCTCGAGCGCGAGCGGGTTGACCCGGCCGAGCTGGGCGAGCTTGCGGCTGGCGGCCTCGAGCCGGGCGGTCTGCTCGGCTCGGTCGTACGGCGTGCCCGCCGCCGTGCCCTGTGCCGTGCCCTGGTCGACCGCCCCGGAGTCGTCCCGCGTGCTGATGTCGTCGGGCACGAGCACGTCCGGGCCGTACTCGGCGACGAGGACCTCGTCGTCGAGCCCGAGCTCGGACGCCGCGCGCTCGAGCAGCTGCCCGAGGTGCAGCTTCTTCTCGTAGATCTCCATCTCGAGGCCGTGCACGTCCTCGGTCACGCCGTGCAGCCGCTCCCGCAGGGCGCGCTCGTCGCGCCGGAGCGCCGCGAGCTCGTCGTTCTGCTGCGTGCGCGCCGCCTCCCGCACGGCGAGCTCGTGCCGGGCCTCGGCCAGGGACCGGCCGACGGCGTCGAGCACCGCGGGCAGCCCCGCCAGGACAGCCGAGGTGCGCCGCATCTCGAGCTGCCGGACGACGGTGCGCCGGGCGTGCTCGTCGGCGGCGGCCCGCTGCTCGTCGAGCTGACGCTGCAGGTCGACGGCGCGGGCTGCCTCGGCACGGACCCGCTCGCGCACGGTCTCGAGCTGCACCCGGCGCTCGATCTCGGCCGCCCTCGCCTGCTCGACCTCGGCGAGGACCCCGTCCCGGGCCGAGGCGTCGAGGATCGGACGTGGACGCGAGGCGTGCTCGTCGTGCTCGGTCCGTGCCGAGTCGACCGCGGCCTGGGCCGTGACGGCTCCCTGCTCCGCGGCCGCGAGGGACTCGGCGAGGCGTGCCTCCTCGGCCTCGGCCGCGTCGACCTGGGCCCGCAGGCGTGCCAGCCGCTGCTCGACGGCCGCGGCCGCCGCCTGCTGCTCGCGGGCCGACCGGGCCGCTTCCGCCGCCGCCCGAGCCTCCTCCGCGGCCTGCTCGCGGGCCAGGCGGGCGGCCTCCGCAGCCTGCTCTCGGGACGAGGCCAGCGCCTCCTCGGCGGTCGTGTGCAGGGCGGAGAGCCGGCTCGCCTCGGCCTCGACCTCGCCGAGGCGCTCGGCGGCGGCGTCGCGCTCGGCGACCAGCTCGAGGCGCGAGCGCTCGGCGCCCGAGCCGCCGCGGAGGACGAAGTCGGTGAGCACCTCGCCCGAGCGCGTGATGACGGTCACCGGCAGCGGGTGCGCCGACAGCGCGGCCCAGGCGGCCCGGGCCGTCGTCAGGTCGTCAGCGACGACGGTGCTCGCGAGCAGGCCCAGGACGCCCGGAGGCGCGTCGACGACGGAGGAGGCGGCCACGGCTCCCGCGGGCAGGTCGACGGCGAGCGCGGGCAGGACCCGCTCGGGCGCCGCCACGACGACCTCGACGCGCCCCAGCTCGGCGTCGGTCGCGTGCGCGACGGCGGCGAAGGCCGCGTCGAGGTCGTCGACGAGGACGGAGTCGACCACGCTGCCGAGCGCCGCGGCGACGGCAGCCTCGTAGCCGGGACGCACCTGCACGTGCTCGGCGACGGCGCCGCGCACGCCGGGGCGGTCGGCGGCGACGAGGGCCGTCGTGCCGTCCGCACGGTCGAGGGCCATCGTCAGCGCGGAGCGTCGGGCGGCCAGCGCGTCACGCTCGCGCTCGGCCGCGTGCAGGCGGCCGCGGAGGTCGTCGGCCTCGGCCTGCAGCTCGGCGGAGGCGCGCTCGGCCTCGGCGCGGACGGCCTCGTGGTCGACCGGGTCGCCACCTGCCCCGTCGGCCCCGTCGCCGGCCCCGACGGCCGTGTCGTCTGCGTCGTTCGTGTCGTCGGTCTCGTCGGCACCCGTCGATGCGCCCGCGAGCTCGAGCTCGAGCTGGGCGAGCTCGGCCCGGCCCGCGTCCCGGCGCGCGACCGCCGCCTCCCGCGCCGCGCCCTGGCGGAGGACCTCGCCACGGACGGCCGCCAGCCGCGACCGAGCGACCTCGAGGGCGCCGCGGAGCTGGCCGAGGACGAGGTCGTGGCGGGAGATCAGCGCGCTCTGGGCGGCGATCTCGTCGTCGAGCGCCTCGAGCACGGCCCGGGCGGCGACCGTGGCGGCCCGCGCCTCGGCGAGGGCCTGCTCCCCCTCGGCCACGCCTCCCTGGAGCCCCTCGGCCTCGTCACGCGCGTCGGCGACCATGCCGGCGCTCACGGTGCTGGGCAGCTCGGGCTGGTCGGACTGCTCGGCGAGCATCTGGAGGCGCTGCCGCGCGAGGCTCGACGTGCCGCGGAGCCGCTCCTCGACCGACTCGAGGCCGAAGGCGACCCGGCGCGCCTCGTCGACGGCGTCGCCGACCATCTGCTGCTCGAGCCGCTGCTCACGCGCCTTCGCCTGGTCGAGCTGCTCCTGCAGGACGTTCCGCTCGCTGCGGCGCTCGGCCTCGCTGCTCGACTGCCGGGCGACCACGGCACGCAGCGCCACGACCTCGTCGGCGAGGAGGCGCGCCTTCGCGTCGCGGACGACCGCGGCGATCGTCTGGGCCTCGCGCGCGACCTCGGCCTGGCGGCCCAGGGGCTTCAGCTGGCGACGGATCTCGCCGGCGAGGTCGCTCAGCCGGGTCAGGTTCGCCTGCATCGCGTCGAGCTTGCGGAGCGTCTTCTCCTTGCGGCGCCGGTGCTTCAGGATGCCCGCCGCCTCCTCGACGAAGCCGCGCCGCTCCTCCGGCGTGGCCCGCAGCACGGCGTCGAGCTGCCCCTGGCCGACGATCACGTGCATCTCGCGGCCGAGGCCGGAGTCGCTCAGCAGTTCTTGCACGTCGAGCAGCCGGCAGCCCTCGCCGTTGATCGCGTACTCGCTGCCCCCGTTGCGGAACAGGGTGCGGCTGATCGTGACCTCGGCGTAGTCGATCGGCAGAGCACCGTCGGCGTTGTCGATGGTCAGCACGACCTGTGCCCGGCCGAGCGGGCCCCGGGTCGACGTGCCGGCGAAGATGACGTCGGCCATGGTGCCGCCGCGGAGCGACTTGACGCCCTGCTCGCCCATCACCCAGGCGAGCGCGTCGACGACGTTGCTCTTGCCCGAGCCGTTGGGGCCGACGACGCAGGTGACGCCGGGCTCGAACGCGAACGTCGTGGGCGAGGCGAACGACTTGAAGCCCTTGAGGGTGAGGCTCTTCAGGTGCACGCGCCCCTCCTCCCCTGCTCCAGGTGACGTGTCGACACGGTCTGCGGCGTCCCTCCGAGGATAGGCGAGCGCGGGCCCCGGCCCCGGGAGGCGCGGGCAGGGCGGCGCAGGCCGGCGCGGCTGCGGCGCGACGTGCGCGAGGCTCAGGGCGTGCGGACCCGCTGGCAGCGCGGACAGAGGTGGCTCGACCGGTTCATGAACGCCTCGCGCACGATCGCGGTGCCGCAGCGCGGGCACGGCCGACCCTGCTGCCCGTAGGCGGCGAGGCTGTGGCTGAAGTAGCCGGACTGCCCGTTCACGTTCACGTACTGGGCGTCGAAGCTCGTGCCGCCCTCGCCGAGCGCCTTGAGCAGCACGGCCCGGACCTCGGACAGCAGGAGGCGCGCCCTGGCCCGCGAGAGCGCCTCCGTCGGCTGCTCGGGGTGCACGCGTGCCGCCCAGAGGCTCTCGTCGGCGTAGATGTTGCCGACGCCGCTGAGCAGGCCCTGGTCGAGCAGCGCGCGCTTCACCCCCGTGCGGCGGGCCAGGAGGCGCGTGACGACGGCGGACTCGTCGAAGGCCGGGTCGAGGGGGTCGCGGGCGATGTGCGCGACCTGCTGCGGGACCCGCAACGCCCACGCGGGAGCGGCGGGGACCGCGGACGAGGCCGCACGGGCCGCGGCGGCGGCGGCGCGTGCCGCGTCGTCGGCTGCCGCCTCCGGCGACCCGAGCAGGTGCGCCCCCGCGTAGCCGGCCGCACGGCCGTCGGGCGTGGGGACGGTCTCGTCGAGGGCCATCGACCCGAAGATCCGCTGGTCGACGAACGCGAGCCGCACGGGACCGAGGCTCGGGCTGTCGACGTCGAGCCGGATGCGCATCAACCGGTCGGCCGGGTGGTCGGAGCTGCGGAGCAGCACCTGGCCGCTCATGCCGAGGTGGGCGACGAGGGCGAGGGGGTGGTCGTGCCGCTCGGCCGGCTCGAACGGGAACCAGAGGAACTTGCCGCGGCGCACGGCCGAGTCGAGGGTGCCGCCGACGAGGCGGTCGACGAAGTCGACGGACGGGCCCCGGTGCCGCTTGAGCGAGCGCTCGTCGAGCACGGTGACGCCCGTGACGACGGAGCCGGCCACGACGGGCGCGAGGCCCGCACGGACGACCTCGACCTCGGGGAGCTCGGGCACGGGCTAGCGGTCGGTGCTCGAGAGCCGCGTCCAGGCCTCGAGCGCCGCGGCCATCTCGGCCTGCTTCTTGCTGCTGCCGGTGCCGTGGGCGACGTCGTCCGGCGAGTCGCCGAGCCGCACGGCGGCGTGGAACCGCTTGTCGTGGTCGGGCCCGCTGTCGGTGACGTGGTACGACGGCATCCCGCGGCCGCGGGCGGCGCTGAGTTCTTGCAGGCTCGTCTTCGGGTCCATCGCGGCGCCGAAGCGCGCGGGGTCGACGAGGAGCGGTGCCACCAGGCGCAGCACGAAGGCGGTCGCGGCTTCTCCGCCGGCGTCGAGGTAGGTCGCGCCGATGATCGCCTCGACCGTGTCGGCGAGGATGGACGGCTTGTCGCGCCCGCCGGTCAGCTCTTCGCCGCGGCCGAGGCGCAGGTGCGCGCCGAGCCCGATGTTGCGGGCGACCTCGGCGAGGGCGACCGTGCTCACGAGGCTCGCGCGGCGCTTGGCCAGCTCGCCCTCGTCGAGGTCGGGGTTCTCGGTGAAGAGCATGACCGTGACGGCCTGCCCGAGGATCGAGTCGCCGAGGAACTCGAGCCGCTCGTTGTTGGCGATGCCGCCGTGCTCGTAGGCGTACGACCGGTGGGTGAGGGCGAGCTCGATCAGGTCGGGGCGCACCTCGATGCCCAGCTGCACCAACAGATCAGCCCGGTCGGCACGGAGGCTCGACGCGGGCTGATCGGGGTGTGACGGTGTCACGGGTGACGTGGTCACGGGAGACGGGTTCAGACGTCGGCGACCTTGCGGCCCTTGTACTCCATGTACAGGGCGGTGCCGGCGCTGTCCTCGACGACCTTGGCACGGTGCGGGAGGCTGTAGGTGACCTTGCCGTTCTCGATGGTCTTCACCAGCTGGACGGGAGTGGCCTTCCACTGCGACCGACGTGCGTGGGTGTTCGAGCGTGACTGCTTCCTCTTGGGAACGGCCATGAGGTTCTCTTCTCTGTTGCGGCCCCCGCGGGGGCCTCGGTCTGACGTGGGTGGGTGACGCGGGTGGTCTCAGGCAGACGTGTCGGGCTTCGACTCGTTGTCGGTGACTGCCCTGCCAACTGGTTCTTGGAGGACCGGTGCCTGTTCAGCCTGGAACCCTGCGAGGGCCGACCACCGGGGATCGACGCCTTCACGGGGCTGGTAGTCCGGGATGTCCTCGATTCGTTCGCCCGTCACCGGGTCGAGTCCAGGGCAGTCCGGACGACAGACCGGCTGGAAGGGCAGTGACAGGACCACTGCGTCTCTGACGACAGGTTCAAGATCGACGTGGTCTTCGTGAACCTGGTAGTCAAAAGCTTCGTCGACATCGTACGCGAAAAGCTCGGCGATATCGACTTCGACAGGCTCGGCGATGGGCTTGAGGCAGCGGCTGCACTCGCCGGTCGCGGTGCCGGTGACGGTCGCGGACACGAGGATGCCGTCGTGCAGGCCCTCGAGCCGCACGTCGAGGTCGAGCACGGCGCCCGCCTGCACGGCGACCTGGCCCTCGCCGAGGCGCTCGGGCACGACGACCTCGATCGAGTGCTCGCGCATCTCGCCCGCTCGGTGCAGGAGGTCGTAGACCGACAGCGTCCAGGGGGTCTTGGTGTAGTGAGGCACGAGGGAAGACTCTACGCGCCCACGCCCGATCTCGCCTCCGACGGCCTCACCAGCGAGCGCGGGGCCAGCGTCGCCGCCACGCGGCGGCCGGGGGGCGAGGAGGCGCGGAGGGCCCGCAGCACCCGTCGAGCGTCGTCCGCGACAGCGGCCCCCGCGGGGTCGCCGCCGAACCGCTCCGCCTCGAGCGCCGCCGCCAACGAGGCCAGGGCGCGCCGCGCCTCCTCGTCGGGACGGGTCGCCGAGCGGAGGACGACGTCGAGCGCGGCCGCAGCCGTGGCGGGCGTCGCGCCGGCCGGCGGCGCCACGCCGAGGTCGAGGGCGGTGTCGAGCACCTCCCGCCACGCGCCGAGCGCCCGGTCGGGCGGACTCGCCGTGAGCCGGCGCCGACGGCGGGCGAGGCGCATGCCGGAGGGCACGACGAGCAGGGCGGCGAGGACGGCGAGGCCCAGGGCGCCGCCGGCCACGGCGACGGGGCTCGAGGCGCCCGACTGAGCGGACGCGCCCTGCGTCTCCTCCGCGCCGGGCGTCGGGCCGGCCGCGCTCGGCACGGCGGAGGGCTCGTCGGCCGAGGGCTCGGGGGTCGCCTCGTCGGGCGCGCTGGGCGCGGCCGTCGGCTCGACGCCCGTCTCCTGCAGGTACGACTGCGGCGTGCCGAGCCCGACGGTCGGCTCGAAGGGCACCCAGCCCAGGCCCTCGAAGTACAGCTCGGGCCAGGTGTGCAGGTCGTCGCTGCTGACGGCCCGGGCGGTCTCGTCGCCGAAGCCCGTGGGTGTGCCGGGGAGGAACCCGACCGCCATCCGCGACGGGATGCCCAGCGTGCGCGCCATGACCGCCATGGCGGAGGCGAAGTGCACGCAGTACCCGCTCTTCACCTCGAGGAACCGCTCGACGGCGTCGAGGCCGTTGCCGTCGTAGCCCTCGTCGACCGGGGTGTCCTCCGAGTAGGTGAAGTCCCCGTCGCGGAAGTAGTCCTGCAGCGCGACGGCGGCGTCGAAGGGGTTCGCGGAGTCGGCGGTGACCTCGGCCGCGAGGTCGGTGACGCTCTGCGGCACGCCGTCGACCGTCAGGTAGGCGGACATGTCCGAGGACTGGTCGCCGAGGGCCGCGACGACCTGCTCGGGGCTGGGGTCGACCGGCCTGCTCTCGACCGTGTAGTCGAGGCCCTGGGTGCTCTCGCTCGTGCTGCGCACGGTCACGCCCGACTGGTCGACGAACGACCAGCCGTCGTCGAGCCCCGAGATGGTCTGCGGGGGCACGGGCACCGGCAGGTACGGGCTGCGGAGGGCACCGATCTGCACCTCCGTGCTGACGACGCGGCGCGAGGTCCCCTCGGCGATGCCCGGGGCGTCGGGGATCGCGTCGAGGCCGTCGTCCGGATCGATCTCGGCGTCGGCGGGGCTCCACGTGCGGCCGCTGAAGTCGACGAGGTCGACCAGCTTCAGGTAGGTGCCGTCCGCGTCGGACGACCGGTAGGTCAGGACCGTCAACGGTGCTCCGCGCCGGAGGTCGTCGCCGAGGTCGACCACGGGGTTGACGCCGGTCGCGAGGCCCGTGCCGGTGCCGACCCCGGTCAGCGGGGAGACGCCGCCGAAGGGGACCACGGCCGTGAGCAGGGCCGCGACGCCGACCGCCGCGACTCCCCCGACGGCGGTCGCCCGGGTGGGGCGCCGCCCCGTCGAGACGGCCAGCAGAGCGATCCAGCAGAGGACCGCGAGGACGACCCAGGGCCACCGGACGGCCGTGCCGGGGACGAACGAGGGGACGGCCAGGACGACGGCGGGGAACGCCCCGGTGAGGCCGGGCAGGCGGCCGACGGTCGCGACGAGGTCGCTGACCACGGCCACGCCGAGCACGGCGGCGACCAGGACGGCGAGCAGGCCGTCCTGCACCTCGACGGGCGCGGTGCCCTCGACGATCGTCGTCGTCGCCTGGTCGCCCAGGTCGCGGAGGCGCTGAAGGGTCGCGGCCGTGGGGACGACGCCGAGGACGGCGGTGCCGCCCGAGACCAGGGCCGACGTGACGAGCAGCCCCGAGACGAGGCCGGCGACCCAGCCGAGCACCGGGCCGGCGCCCAGCGCCCTGGCCCCGAGGGAGGCTCCCAGCACGACCGCGGCGACCCCGGCGCCCGCGAACCACCAGCCTGCCCCCTGGAACAGCGAGGACAGGCTCGCCAGCGACGCCGCGAGGGTGAGCCAGACGAGCAGGCTGGTGGGCCAGCCCGTGGGCGGGGAGGCCGGGCGTCCGTGGGCCGACGAGACCCGGTCGGGCGGGCGCGGACTCGACGTCCGGGGTGACGGGGAGGCGGCACCGCCGCGGGTCGGGGTGCGTCCGTCCTTCGTGATGTCAGCCATCGAGCAGCCCCGCCCCTCGGACGACGTCCGCGACGGCGTCGCCCGCGCCTGCCTCGACGACCCGCCACCGCGAGCTCCGCAGCGCGGCCGCGACCTCGTCGGGGCCGAGCGGCGCGTCGCGGGCGTCGTCCGTGGCCGACCGCCCGGTGTGTGTGAAGCCGAGGGTCGGGGAGACCACGACGGCGACGGCGGACGCGCCGACCGCGCGCGACCGCAGCAGGACGTCGAGGTCGCGGCGCCGGAGGCTGGACACGACGGCGACGACCGGCTCCCGAGCCGCGGCGGGCGGTGCGGGCGGCCCGGCCGGGTCGTCGAGGACGACGTCGGCGAGCGCGTCGAGGAAGGCGGTCGTGGTCTCGGGGTCGTGCCGGGCGACGAGGTCGCCGTCCGGTGTCGTCAGGAGGGCGACGGAGCCCGCGTGGCCCCACTCGACCGCGAGCGTGGCGACGACCGACAGCGCCCACTCGAACGAGTCGCTGTGCCGGCCCGCACCTCCCGGACCCGTCGTCGCGTCGTCCCACGACCCGAGCGAGGTCGGCAGGACGAGGCGCACGTGCGGCAGGCCGTGTTGTTCCTCCTGGCGGACCATGAGGTCGTCGTGCCGTGCGGAGGCCTTCCAGTGCACGCGGCGCATCGGGTCGCCGCGACGGTACTCGCGGGTGACGGGGTCGTCCTCGGCGCCCGTGAGGCTCTGCCCGCGCTGACGGCGGGCCCCGTCGCCGAGGGCCCGCGACTCGCGCGCGAGCCCGAGGTCGAGCACCTCGGGCACGACGACGAGCTCGTGCGTGCCGGCGACGGTCGTCCGGCGCCGTGCGACGCCGAACGACTCGACGAGGTCCACGGTCAGCGGGCCCACCCGGTGTCGGCCGCGGACGAGGTCGACGTGGCGGAACACGGCGGTGGAGGCGCGACCCGGCTCGAGCGCGACGGTCGCGGACTCGGCGGACGGGCCGCCCCTCCACGGCAGGCCCTCGCGAAGCACCACGACCTGGCTCCTCCCCCGGGGCGTGAGGGAGAGCGTCTCGACGACACTCCACCCGGCGACGCCGCGGCCGGGGCTGAAGCGGCGGGTCACGTCGAGGTCGGGCCGGCGGACGACGAGGGAGACGAGCACCACGACGACCAGGAGCACGAGCACGAGCCCCGCGAAGACGAGGGGCGTCGAGTCGAGCAGCACGCCGGACGCCACGACGACGACGCCGGCGGCGATCACGCCTGCTCCCCGCGCCGTGGGGCGCGGCGCCTGCCCGAGCGCCACGGTCAGCGCGCGTCGGCGGGGTCGCCGAGCGGCACGTCGGTCGCCTCGACCACGTCGGCGACGAGGTCGTACGCCGCCGTGACCGCACCTGCCCCGGCGCGGCCCGCGAGGATGATCCGGTGCCCGAGGACGGGCCCGCTGAGGGCGTCGACGTCGTCGGGGACCACGAACGAGCGGCCGTTCAGCGCCGCCCACGACTTCGCGGCGCGCATCAGCTGGAGCGTGGCGCGGGGGCTCGCCCCGAGCCGGACGTCGGGGTGCACCCGGGTCGCCTGCACGATGCGGACCGCGTACCGCTCGACCGCCTCGGCGGCGTAGACGCCGCGGACGGCGGCGATCATGCGGGTCAGGTCGTCGAGCGAGACGAGGGGCTGCAGCACGTCGAGGGGGCTCGTCCGCTCACGCTGGCGGAGCATGCGCAACTCGCTCTCGGCGTCGGGGTAGCCGAGCGAGATCCGGGCCATGAACCGGTCGCGCTGCGCCTCGGGCAGCGCGTAGGTGCCCTCCATCTCGACCGGGTTCTGCGTCGCCACGACGAGGAACGGCTGCGGCAGGGGGTGCGTGATGCCGTCGACGGTGACCTGCCGCTCCTCCAGGCTCTCGAGCAGGGCGGACTGGGTCTTGGGCGACGCCCGGTTGATCTCGTCGCCGATGACGACGTTCGCGAAGACGGGGCCGGGGACGAACTGGAAGCCGCCCCGCTCCCGGTCGTAGACCGAGACGCCCGTGATGTCGCTCGGCAGCAGGTCGGGCGTGAACTGGATGCGCGTCACGGTCGCGTCGACCGCCTTCGCGAGCGCCCGGGCGAGCTGCGTCTTGCCGACGCCGGGGACGTCCTCGATCAGGAGGTGCCCCTCGGCCAGCAGGACGGTGAGGGCCGTGCTGATGGCCCCGTCCTTGCCGTCGATCACCGTGGCCACGGCCTCGAGGATGCCGCGCGCCTTCTGCTGGACCTCGTCGAGCGACATCGGCGGGCCCGCGACCGCGGCCTCGGGCCTACGCCGGTCGCGTCGAGCGTCGCTGCCGGGGGTGCTGGTCGTGGTCGTCGTCATCGTCGTCGTCTCTCGGGTGCCGGGCGTGATCTGGATCGGTCCGTGGTGCGTCGTGTCGTGTTCGGAGTGCGGTGCGGCGGAGGTGGGTCGGTGGGGAAGGAAGGCCAGCGGGCCGGGTGGGTCGGCCGGCCGGGTGGGTCAGGCCGTCGCGAGGTAGTCGGCGACGGCCGTCGGGACGTAGGGCCGCACGTCGCCGCCGAGCGACGCGACCTGGCGCACCAGCGAGCTCGAGACGTGGGCGTGGGCCGGGTCGGGCAGCAGGAAGACCGTCTCGACGCCGGCCAGGCTGCGGTTCATGATGGCCATAGGCGTCTCGTAGGCCACGTCGACCTGGGAGCGGATGCCCTTGACGAGGACGGACGCGCCGACCTCGGTGCAGTAGTCGACCAGCAGCCCGACGCTCCAGCTGTGCACCGACACGGTGCTCGGCAGGCCCGCGTCACGGAGGGACCGCTCGAGCAGAGACACCCGCTTCGGCAGGGGCAGGAGGGCCGTCTTGTCGGGGTTGTGCACGACCAGGACGTGCACCTCGTCGAAGATGCCCGCAGCCCTGGCGATGACGTCGACGTGGCCGAGGGTGACCGGGTCGAACGACCCCGGGACGACGGCGATCCTGCTCATGCCGTCACCCTAGCCGGTGGCTCCCGGGAGACCTTCAGCCCGCCGCCATGAAGTCGCGGCTCGAGTCGTCGAGCCGGCGCGCGATGGCCGCGGCGAGCGCGGGGTGCTCCCCCAGCGACGGGTCGGCCTCGAGCAGCTCGGCAGCGTGCTCGCGGGCGGTGCCGATCAGGTCTCCGTCGGTCGTCACCCGCAGCAGGCGCAGCGACGACCGGCCGCCCGACTGGAGGCTGCTGAGGACGTCGCCCTCGCGCCGCAGCTCGAGGTCGACCTGGGCGAGCTCGAACCCGTCGAGCGTCCCGGCGACGGCGTCGACGCGCTCGCGTGCCGTGGAGTCGACGGGCGCGTGCGTCACCAGGAGGCAGAGGCCGGGGTGACCGCCCCGGCCGACCCGGCCGCGCAGCTGGTGCAGCTGCGAGATGCCGAACCGGTCGGCGTCGAGCACCACCATCGTCGAGGCGTTGGGGACGTCGACGCCGACCTCGATCACGGTGGTCGCCACCAGCAGGTCGATCTCGCCGCGGGCGAAGCGCTGCATGACGTCGTCCTTCTCGTCGGCCGACATGCGGCCGTGCAGCGGCTCGACCCGGGCGCCCGCGAGCACCGGCAGCGAGCGGGCGAGGGCCGTGACGGCCTCGACGCTGGCGCGCTCGGGGGCAGGAGGCGCGCCTCCTGCGGTCCCGTCGGTCGCGGCGGAGCCTGCGCTGCCTGCCTCCGGCCCCCCGGCCTCGGCCCCGGCGGCCGGCTCGCCCTGCTCGACCGTCGCGGCGTCGATGGCCGGGCAGACGACGAAGACCTGACGCCCCTTCGCGATCTCTTCTGCAGAGCGCTGCCAGATGCGGTCGGCCCAGCCGGGCCGGTCGGCGAGGGGCACGACGAACGACTCGATCGGCTGTCGGCCGGCCGGCAGCTCGGTGATCGTCGACACGTCGAGGTCGCCGAAGACGGTCATCGCGACAGTGCGCGGGATCGGCGTCGCGGTGAGCACGAGCACGTGCGGCGGGGCGGCGCCCTTGCGGCGGAGGGCCTCACGCTGCTCGACGCCGAAGCGGTGCTGCTCGTCGACGACGACGAGGCCGAGGTCCCAGAACTCGACGGCGTCGCTGATCAGCGCGTGGGTGCCGACGACGATCCGGGACTGCCCGCTCACCACCGCGAGGGTGGCCTTGCGGCGCTCGGCGGTGCTCATCTGCCCCGTCACCAGCACGGGGCGCAGCTCCGCGGCGAGGTCGGGGCCGAGCGACCGCACGATCGAGCGGAGGTGCTGCCCCGCGAGCACCTCGGTCGGGGCGAGCAGCGCCGACTGGCCGCCGCTCTCGGCGACCGCCAGCATCGCGCGCAGGGCCACGAGGGTCTTGCCGGAGCCGACCTCGCCCTGCACCAGGCGGTTCATCGGGACGTCGGCCGCGAGGTCGCGATCGATCTCGGAGCCGACGAGCACCTGGTCGGAGGTGCGCTCGAACGGCAGCGCCGCGTCGAGGCGCTCGAGCAGGCCGCCCGGCCGTGCCGAGCGCGCCGTCGCCTTCGTCGTGCGGAGCAGGGCCCGCTGCTGGAGGAGCGCGCTCTGCAGCACGAACGCCTCCTGGAACCGCAGGGCGTCGCGGCCCCTCAGGTGGTCCCTGTCCTTCTCGGGCCGGTGCACCAGCTCGAGCGCCTCGCGGAGCGGCACGAGCTCGAGCTCGGCCCGGACCGACGCGGGCACGGGGTCGTCGAGCGGAGGCAGCGTGTCGAGCACCACCTCGACCGACTTCTGCACCTGCCAGGACGCCACGGAGGCGCTGGCCGGGTAGATCGGGATCGGCTGCCGGGCGAAGGCCTGCGCCTCGGCGTCGCCGATGCCTGCGACCGCCTCGTGCGACGCGTCGAACAGCTCGTAGTCGGGGTGCGCCAGCTGGCGCAGGCCGCGGTAGTCGCCCACCTTGCCCGCGAAGATGCCTCGCGCCCCGGGCACGAGGTCACGCGAGCGCCAGGCCTGGTTGAAGAAGGTCAGGGTGAGGATGCCCTCGCCGTCGCCGATGCGCACCTCGAGGATCGACCCCCGCCGGGCCCGCATGGTGCGCTCGCGCACGTCGAGCACCTCGGCGACGATCGTCACGGACTCGCCGAGCGGCAGCGAGTCGAGCGCCGTCAGCTCGCCGCGACGGGCGTAGCGCCGCGGGTAGTGCGACAGCAAGTCGCCGACCGTGCGCAGCCCGAACGCCTTCTGCATCGCCTGGGCCGTGCGGCCGCCGAGGGCGCTCGAGAGCGCCGCGTCGAGCGGCGACGGGTCGGGCAGGGGCGCGGGCACGTCTCCACGCTACTGCGCGCCCCCGACAGGGCCGGGTCGTCCGCGGAGCCGACCCCGCGCCTCAGAGCCGGAACGAGTACCCGCCGGAGGCGCGGGTCGACGCCGCGAGCGCGGTCACGTGCCGGTCGTCGTTCACCTCGAGGGCCCGCAGCTGCCGCGCGACCTGCCGTGCGGACTGCTTGCAGAACCCGATCGCCAGGTGACGCTCGGCGTCGGAGTCGGCCCGCGCCTCCTCGAGGGCGACCGAGGCCCGCGACAGCACGGCCGTCTGCGCGTAGATGCCGGACGCCGCCTCGGCGAGGCGCTTCTGCACGAGCTGGGCCTCCTGCACCCGCTTGCCGTGCTTGCGGAGGGCGCCCTCGGCCCGCTCGCGCAGCTGGGAGACCTGCTCCCCCACCTGGGCCGCGGCGCGCGCGAGCTGGGGGTGCACGCCCACCGGCCGCTCGGGCCGGATCCGACGCTGCACCCGACCTGCCACGTACGGCGCCAGCACGCCCATCGCCCGGCCGGGGTCGCCGATTCTGAGGGACGCCACGTCGGGCAGCTCCTCGCTGAGGGCCTTGAGTCCGTTGAGGGCGACGAAGGCGCGGAGGACGTCGTTCGCGCCCTCGAAGATCGGGAAGATGCGGAAGTCGCGCAGGGCCTTCGACAGCGGGTGCCCCTCCATGTACGCCTCGCCGCCGTGCAGCTGCACCGCGCGGTTGAGGGCGTACCAGCCGGTGTCGCTGGCGGTCACCTTGGTCATGGCCGACTCGAGCGCGAAGTCGGTGTCGCCGCGGTCGACGAGACCGGTGGTCAGGTACGACATCGACTCGACGCCGTAGATCTGCTGCGTCATCCACGCGAGCTTGTCGCCGACCATCTCGAAGTCGGCGAGCGGCCTGCCGAACTGGTGACGCGCCTCCGTGTGCTCGAGGCTCAGCTCGAGGAACCGCTTCATGCCGCCCGCGATGGCCGTGCCCATCGACATGCGGCCGTTGTTCAGCGTGTTCACCGCGATGCGGAAGCCGTCGCCCGGCTCGCCGAGCAGGTTCTCGGCGGGCACCCGCACGTCCTTGAAGTGCACGCGCTGGAGGTGGTTGGCCTTCAGGCCGTGGGTCTCGAAGCGGGGGCCGGTGCTGAGCCCCTCCATGCCCTTCTCGACGATCAGGGCCACGTGCCCGAGGTCGCTCTGGGCGAAGACCGTGAGGACGTCCTTGTCGCCGTTGCCGATCCAGCGCTTCTCGCCGTTCAGCAGCCAGCTCCCGTCGGCCTGCCGCTCGGCCCGGGTCTCGAGGGCGTAGGCGTCGCTGCCCACGTTCGGCTCGGTGAGGACGAAGGCCGCGAGCTTCCGTCCGCTCGCCAGGTCGGGCAGCCAGCGGGCCTTCTGGTCGTCCGTGCCGAAGAGGTGCAGCGGCTTCGTGCCGATCGACTGGTGCACGCCCATCACGGTGGCGAGGGTGCCGTCGACCCGGCCGAACTCCTCGTAGACGCGGCAGTAGGCGCTCTGGCTCAGCCCCAGCCCGCCGTACTCCTCGGAGACGAACAGGCCCATCAGCCCTCGCTCGCCGAGGGCCCGCACCGTGTCGTCGCCGATCCAGCCCTCGCGCTCGGCCCGCAGCGGGTCGTAGTCGGCCAGCACCTCCCGGGCCGACGCCGAGACCGTCTCGACCCTGGCGGCCTCGGCCCCGGACATGTGCGGGTACGGGAACGCCAGCTCGGACGCGATCCG
This sequence comes from Frigoribacterium sp. CFBP 13729, assembly GCF_014841875.1. Lineage (NCBI taxonomy): Bacteria > Bacillati > Actinomycetota > Actinomycetes > Micrococcales > Microbacteriaceae > Frigoribacterium > Frigoribacterium sp. CFBP 13729. Next base: position 856,401 of record NZ_JACYUR010000001.1, read on the forward strand.
CCCCGCGAAGAGCGACTTGGTGAACGAGGGCCTGACAGTACGATCGACGCTGGTCATGGGGCGATCGTGCCCGCAGGGGTGCCGGCCGACAACTTGCTTGTGCGGGTCCCACGACCGGTCGCGCGCCTCCTCGGGGCCGCGTTGTCGACTTGCTCGAACGGCTGCGGCGATGCACCAGGATGGGGTCGTGTCCCGCATCATCTCCGGCTTCGCCGACAACCTGACCCTGGCCGTGCCGAAGACGGGCACCCGGCCCACGAGCGACCGGGTGCGCGAGGCGCTGTTCTCGTCGCTCGACGCGCGCGACGAGATCGCCGGACGCCGGGTGCTCGACCTCTACGCCGGCACCGGCGGGCTCGGGCTCGAGGCCGCGTCGCGGGGGGCCGCCTCGGTCGTGCTCGTCGAGAAGGCGCCGGCCGCGGCGAAGGCGCTGCGGAAGAACGTCGACGCCGTCGTGAGCCGGGCACCCGCCGGGAAGGCACCCCGGGTCGACGTCGTCGCCCAGCCGGTCCGGTCGTACCTCGGCGGCGGCGCCGGACTCGTCGACCTGGTCTTCTTCGACCCGCCCTACGAGCTGTCGGCGGCCGAGCTCGCCGCAGACCTCGCGGCGTTGCTCCCGTCGCTGGCCGAGGAGGCGCTGGTCGTCGTCGAGCGCGCCTCCCGCGACGGGGAGCCCGGCTGGCCCGACGGGCTCACGCTCGACGCCCGCAAGTCGTACGGCGACACGACGGTCTGGTTCGCGACGCGCGACGCCTGACGTCCGACGCCCGAGCAGCGACCGGGGCAGGTCAGCCCTGCTGGCCGCTCCAGAGGCGGTAGGGGTCCCAGCCGCCGGGCTCGCCGAGGTCGCGGCCGTCGACGGCGACGCGAGGGGCGCCTCCCCCGACCTCGCGGACCGTGCCGAGCCGGCGGAAGCCGCCGGGGAGGTCCGCGTCAGCCGGGAACGTCGCGAGCAGGGAGTGGTCCTCTCCCCCGGCGAGGGCGGCGTGGGGGTCGGCTCCGAGGGCCGCGGACTCGAGGTCGAGCACGACGCCGGAGGCGCGGGCCAGCCGGGACGCGTCGAGCGCGAGGCCGTCGGACAGGTCGAGCATGGCCCTGGCCCCGGCGAGGGCCGCGGCAGGCCCGTCGGCGATCGGCGGCGTGGGCGCCAGCTGCCAGCCGACGTCGGCGTCGCGGTCGCGCACCTCACGGGCGAGGGCGGCGTCGGGGACGCCGTCGTGGTCGACCCCGAGGCGGAAGAGCAGGTCGAGTCCCCGGGCGGCCCGGCCGAGCGGACCGGACACGGCGACGACGTCGCCGACGCGGGCACCGTCGCGGCGGACCGGGTCGTGACCGTCGAGGTCGCCGAACGCCGTGACCGCCACGGTGAAGACCGCGGAGACGGACAGGTCGCCGCCGACGACGCCGCAGCCGGGCGCCATGGCCGCGCACGCGTCGCGGAGCCCGTCGGCGAGCCCCTCCAGGTCGACCACGGGAGTGTCGCCCGGGACGGCCAGCGCGACCACGAGGGCGGTGGGCCGAGCGCCCATGGCCGCCACGTCGGAGAGGTTCGAGGCCGCGGCCTTCCAGCCGAGGTCGTGGGGCGTCGACCAGGCGCGCCGGAAGTCGGGACCGTGCACCATGAGGTCGGTCGTGACGACGAAGCGGCCGTCGGGCGCGGCGACGACGGCGGCGTCGTCGCCCGGGCCGAGCTGCGTGTCGAGACCGCGGGGCAGGCGGGGCAGGATGCGCGCGAGGGTGGCCAGCTCGCCGACTGCCTCGACGGTGTCGGCGGTGTCGGCGGTGTCGGCAGCAGCAGCGGTGTCGGCAGCAGCAGCGGTGTCGGCAGCGGCAGCGGTGTCGGCAGCGTCGAGAGACCTGGAGGATCGTTCCATGGGGTCGACGGTAGCCTGGCCGGGATGTCCGCTCCGTCCCGCCGCCTCCTGCGCCCCTCCCTCGTCGTCGCGCTGGGCGTCGTCGCCGCGTCGATCCTCTCGGGGTGCACGGCCGCCGTGCCGATGCAGTCCGCCGACGGCGCGAACGACCCCGACTGCGCCCAGGTCGTCGTGCACCTGCCCGACACGGTCGGGCCGGACTCCGACCCTCAGCAGCGGCGAGAGACCGACGCGCAGGGGACGGGTGCCTGGGGCACGCCCTCGACGGTGCTGCTGCGCTGCGGAGTCGAGTCCCCCGCGATCTCCGACCTGCCCTGCAACGACGTCCAGGGCGTCGACTGGCTGTCGGACGACGGCCCCGAGGACGGGGACACCTTCACGTTCACGACCTACGGCCGCACCCCCGCCGTGCAGGTCGTGGTCAGTGCCGAGGTCGGCAGCACGGCGCTCTTCGACCTCGCCGACGCCGTCGGCTACCTGCCGGAGGACGGTCGCGGCTGCGTCGGCGTGGACGACCTGCGGAGCGTCGGCGACCCCGCCGACACCTCGACCGACGCGCCGTCGGAGTCACCCGCGCCCTGAGCCGCGCGCGGATCGACCGCCGCACCCCCGCCGACGACGCCCCCGACCGGGGCGGCCCGCTCAGCGGTCGGTCGCGAGCCCCAGCTCGACGAGCTCGGTGATGAGCTCGGGGTAGCTCAGGCCGCTCGCGAGCCAGCAGGCCGGGAACATCGAGATCGGCGTGAAGCCGGGCATCGTGTTGACCTCGTTGACGACCCAGCCCCCGTCGGTGAGGAAGAAGTCGACCCGGGCGAGCCCGGTGCCGTCGATCGACTCGAAGGCGAGGGCGGCGAGCCGCTGCATCTCGGCCAGCTCGTCGTCCGCCAGGGGCGCCGGGCACAGCAGGTCCGCGCCCGCCCCGCCCAGGTACTTCGACTCGAAGTCGTAGAAGGTCTCGTCGCTGAGCACGATCTCGCCCGCGACCGAGGTGCGCGGGGCCCCGCCGTCGCGTCCGCCGAGCACCGCGCACTCGATCTCACGGCCGACGACGCCCGCCTCGACGAGCACCTTGTGGTCCTCGGCGAGGCCGACCTGCATGGCGGCGGCCAGCTGGTCCGGGCGGTCGACACGCGAGACGCCGACGCTCGAGCCGGCGCGCGCGGGCTTGACGAAGAGCGGGAAGCCGAGCGAGGCGACCTCGGCGGCCACCGCCTCCGGGGCGCTCGTCCACTCGGCCCGACGCACCGTGCGCCACGGCGCGACGGCGATCCCGGCCTGCTGCAGCACGGTCTTGGTGAAGTGCTTGTCCATGCCGACGGCGGACGCGAGCAGGCCCGCGCCGACGTAGGGCAGCCCGACCAGCTCGAGCAGGCCCTGCACGGTGCCGTCCTCGCCGAACCGGCCGTGCAGGATGGGGAACACGACGTCGACGTCGCCGAGCAGGCGGACCCCGCCGTCGGGCTCGACGACGCTCAGCCCGCGGCTCGCGGCGGTCTCGGGCCAGCGCACGCGGGTGCCGTTGTCGCGCACCTCCGGGAGCGACTCGGCGTCGAGGGCGAAGAGGGCCGCGTCGTCGGGCTGCAGCGTGAACGCGCCCTCCCGGGTGATGCCGACGGGCACCACCTCGAAGCGGTCGCGGTCGATCGCGGCGAGCACGCCCCCGGCGGTGGCGCAGCTGATCGAGTGCTCGCTCGAGCGACCGCCGAACAGGACGACGACGGTCTGCTTCTCGACGCTCATCGGGATTCCGGTCGCAGGGGCCGCGGTCGTGGCGGGGGTGGTGGTGGTCATCGAGGGGCCCTTCAGGTGGTTCGGCGCCGCCGGCCCGCGTGAGCAGGCAGGAGGCGCGGGTCGCGTCCGTGACGGACGCCGCGCCTCCTGCCGCTACTCGCCTTGGGGCTCGTCGGTCTCGGTCAGGTGCGGCGCGATGTTCCGCGGGTCGAGCGTACCGGCGAGCACCTCGGCGACCTGCTGCACGATGGGCATGTCGACCCCTCGCGAGCGGGCCAGCTCGAGGATCGGCGCGACGGAGCTCAGCCCCTCGGCCGTCTGGTTCATCTGCCGGACGACGTCGCCGAAGGCGTAGCCCTGGCCGAGGAGGCGGCCGGCCGTGTTGTTCCGCGAGAGCGGCGACTCGCACGTCGCGATGAGGTCGCCGAGGCCCGCGAGCCCCGCGAGCGTCTCGGCCTTCGCCCCGAACGAGACCGCGAACGAGGTCATCTCGGCCAGGCCGCGGGTGATGATCGACGCCTTCGTGTTCTCGCCGTAGCCGACCCCGTCGACGATGCCGATGGCCACCGCGATGAGGTTCTTGAGGACCCCGCCGAACTCGGTGCCGATCACGTCGGTGTTCACGAACGAACGGAAGTACGGGTTGGTCGCGGTGGCGGCGACGAGCGTCGCGGTCTCGAGGCTCTGCGACGAGACCACGGCGGCGGTCGGCTGGCGCTTCGCGATCTCGAGGGCGAGGTTCGGGCCCGAGGCGACGGCGATCAGGTCGGGGTCGATGCCGAGTTCCTGCTCGATGACCTGGCTCATGCGCAGGCCGGTCGCCTTCTCGACGCCCTTCATGAGGCTGACCACCGGGACGCCGCGCGGGACGAGCTCACGCACCGCGGCGAGGTTCTCGCGGAGGGTCTGGCTGGGCACCGAGAGGTACACCTGCTCGGCGCCACGGAGCGCCGCGGCCACGTCGGGCGTCGCCACGAGGGTGCGGGGCAGGTTGATGCCCGGCAGGTAGTCGCTGTTGCGCTTGCTCTCGGTGATCTCGCGCGCGACCTCGGGACGCCGGGCCCAGAGGGTGACGTCCGCCCCGCCCTCGGCGAGGACCTTCGCGAACGTGGTGCCCCAGCTGCCGGAGCCCAGAACGGCCACCGTGCGGGGCACGGCGCTGCGCATCACGACCGAGATCGCCTCCGTGGTGACGGCCCCCTCGCCGAGGGCCCCGATGGCGTCCTCCCTCGTCCCGGCGCCTCGACCGGCGTCGCCGGCCACGTCGCGGCTGCCGTCGTCACGGCTGCTCTCGTCACGGCTGCTCAAAGCGTCCGGTCTCCTTCTGGTGCTTCGTGTGCGGGTCCCACTGCTCGGCGGGCGCCTCCTCGTCGCGGAGGCCGGCCAGCAGCTCGGTGATGCGCTGCATGACGAGGGCCGTGGCCTCGGTGTAGGCGGCCTGGTCGAGGTGGCGGCCTCGCCACGGCGACAGGTCGACGGGGTCGCCGATCGCGGCGACGATGCGCTTCCGCGGGAACAGGCTGATCTTCGCCGAGTAGCGGCCCATCACGTGCTGGCTGCCCCAGTGCGCCATCGGGATGAGCGGCACCCCCGCCTGGAGGGCGAGCCGGACGGCACCGCTCTTGCCCTTCATCGGCCACAGGTCGGGGTCGCGCGTGAGCGTGCCCTCGGGGTAGATGATCACTCCCCCGCCGCTGGTCGCGAGGGCGCGCCCCGCCTGCAGCGGGTCGCTGTCGTGCGTGCGGCCGCCGCGTTCCACGGGCACGTGCCCCATGGCGCGCATCAGCGAGCCGAAGACGGGCACGCGGAAGAGCGACGCCTTGGCGAGGAACCTCGGCACGCGTCCGAGGGTCCACATGAGCCGCGCGACGACGACGGGGTCGATGTTCGTGTAGTGGTTCGGCGCGAGCACGAAGGCACCCTCGGGCGGGAGCTTCTCGGCGCCGCGCACCTCGATGCGGGCGAGCCGGTCGAAGAGCGGCGCGCCGACGGCGGCGACGCCCCGGAACACGGCGCTCTTCTCCTTGCCGCGACCGAAGCGGCCGACCCGGCGAGGCGTCTGGACCAGGGGCGCGTCGACCCCGCCGGCCGGCGGGGTCGGCGAGGAGGCGTCGCTCACGTCGCGATCAGCCCTGGAAGTCGAAGTCGGCGCCCAGCTTGCGCAGCTTCGCGATGAAGTGCTCGTAGCCGCGGCTGATGATGCCGACGTTGCTGATCTTCGACTCGCCCTCGGCCGTCAGCGCGGCGATGAGGTGGCTGAAGCCGCCGCGCAGGTCGGGGACGCGGATGTCGGCGCCGTGCAGGGCGGTCGGGCCGTTGATGACAGCCGCCTGCTCGAACTCGCGACGGGCGACGCGGCGGTCGTGGCCGGGCAGGCCCTCCTTGTGGACGGTGATGTCGGCGCCCATGTCGTTCAGCGCCTCGGTGAACTGGAAGCGGTTCTCGTAGACCGTCTCGTGCACGATCGAGGTGCCCTGCGCCTGGGTGAGCGCCACGATGAGCGGCTGCTGCCAGTCGGTCATGAAGCCGGGGTGCACGTCGGTCTCGACGACGACGGGCTTGAGCTCGCCGCCGGGGTGGAAGAAGCGGATGCCGTCCTCGTGGACGTCGAAGTCGCCGCCGACCTTGCGGAAGACGTTGAGGAACGTCATCAGGTCCTTCTGGTCGGCGCCCTCGACGAAGATGTCGCCCTTGGTCGCCAGCGCGGCGCTCGCCCAGCTGGCGGCCTCGTTGCGGTCGTTGATGGCCCGATGCGTGTAGCCACGGAGCGTCTTCACGCCCTCGATGAAGATGACGCGGTTCGGCTCGACGGAGACGATGGCGCCCATCTTCTGCAGGATGGCGATGAGGTCCATGATCTCGGGCTCGATCGCCGCGTTGCGGAGCTCGGTGACGCCGTCGGCGAGCACGGCCGTGAGGAGGACCTGCTCGGTCGCGCCGACGCTCGGGTAGGGAAGCTCGATGTTCGCGCCCTTGAGCCCGTCGGGCGCGGTCAGGTGGATGCCGTTGTACGACTTGTCGACGACCGCACCGAAGGCGCGGAGCGCGTCGAGGTGGAAGTCGATGGGACGGTCGCCGATGCGGCAGCCGCCGAGGTCGGGGATGAACGCCTCGCCCAGCCGGTGCAGCAGCGGGCCGCAGAAGAGGATCGGGATGCGGCTCGAGCCGGCGTGTGCGTCGATCTCGGCGAAGTGCGCCGACTCGACGTTGGCCGGGTCGAGGATCATCTCGCCGCGGGCCGGGTCGGTGATGCGGACGCCGTGCACCGACAGCAGGCCGCGGACGACGTTGACGTCGCTGATGTCCGGCACGTCGCGCAGGATGCTCGGGGTGTCGCCGAGCAACGCGGCGACCATCGCCTTCGTGGCGAGGTTCTTCGCCCCGCGCACCTCGATGCGACCGATCAGCGGCTTGCCGCCGCGGATGACGATCTCATCGGACTTCAGGCCGACACGGGCCCCTGCAGCTGCTGCGTCTTGGACGAGAGAGTTCACTTACTTCACCGGCAATGTCTTCGGGCGCCAGGCGGCGCGGCGGGTTTCGAATTCTGTGATCGCGGCTTCGTCGCGGAGGGTCAGTCCGATGTCGTCGAGACCCTCGAGGAGGCGCCACTTAGTGTAGGCATCGACCTCGAACGAGACCGTGAGGTCACCGACCGTGGCGGTCTGCGCGGCGAGGTCGACCGTGATCTCGATGCCGGGGCTCGCCTCGACGACCGCCCAGATCCGCTCGATGTCGTCCTCGGCCACGACGGCGCTCAGCAGGCCCTGCTTGCCCGAGTTGCCCCGGAAGATGTCGCCGAAGCGCGAGCTCAGCACGACGTCGAAGCCGAAGTCGCGGAGCGCCCAGACGGCGTGCTCCCGGCTCGAGCCGGTGCCGAAGTCGGGGCCGGCCACGAGCACTCGCGCGCCCTGGTACTCCGGGCGGTTGAGCACGAAGTCCGGGTCCTGGCGCGCCGAGAAGAAGAGCGCGTCCTCGAAGCCGGTCTTGGTGACCCGCTTGAGGAACTCGGCCGGGATGATCTGGTCGGTGTCGACGTTCGAGCGCTTCAGGGGCGCGGCCACGCCGGTGACGACGGTGAACTTCTGCACTAGGACGCGCCTCCTGCGGTCTGGCCGGTCAGCTCGGCGGCGACCTGGTCGTGGATCGGGGTCGCCGAGGCCGCGCCGGCCGCGCCGACGGCGCCCGCCTCGTCGGCCGACAGGTCCCACGGGGACGAGAGCGTGCCGCGGACGGCGGTCGCGGCGGCGACCAGCGGCGACACGAGGTGCGTGCGTCCGCCCTTGCCCTGGCGGCCCTCGAAGTTGCGGTTCGAGGTCGACGCGCAGCGCTCGCCCGGGGCGAGCTGGTCGGGGTTCATGCCGAGGCACATCGAGCAGCCGGCGAAGCGCCACTCGGCGCCGAAGTCGGTGAAGACCTTGTCGAGGCCCTCGGCCTCGGCCTCGAGCCGCACGCGGGCCGAGCCCGGCACGACCATCACGCGGACGCCCTCGGCCTTGGTCTTGCCCTGCACGATCGACGCGAACGCCCGCAGGTCCTCGATGCGGCTGTTCGTGCACGAGCCCATGAACACGGCGTCGACGGGGATCTGCTTCATCGGCGTGCCGGCCTCGAGGGCCATGTACTCGAGGGCGCGCTCGGCGGCGGCGCGCTCGTTGGGGTCGACGACGGTCGAGGGGTCGGGCACGGAGTCGCTCAGCGAGACGCCCTGGCCCGGGTTCGTGCCCCAGGTGACGAACGGCTCGAGCGAGTCGGCGTCGAGGAACACCTCGGCGTCGAACACGGCGTCGTCGTCGGTCGGGAGGGTCTTCCAGTAGGCGACCGCCTCGTCCCAGTCGGCTCCGGTCGGGGCGTGGTCGCGGCCCTCGAGGTAGTCGAACGTGGTCTGGTCGGGGGCGACCATGCCTGCCCGGGCGCCGGCCTCGATCGACATGTTGCAGATCGTCATGCGCCCCTCCATCGAGAGGGCGCGGATCGCGCTGCCGCGGTACTCGAGCACGTAGCCCTGGCCGCCGCCGGTGCCGATCTGGGCGATCACGGCCAGGATGATGTCCTTCGCCGTCACGCCGGGCCGCAGCGTGCCCTCGACGGTGACCGCCATGGTCTTGAACGGCTTGAGCGGCAGGGTCTGCGTCGCCATGACGTGCTCGACCTCGCTCGTGCCGATGCCGAAGGCCATCGCGCCGAACGCGCCGTGCGTCGAGGTGTGCGAGTCGCCGCAGACGACGGTGATGCCCGGCATGGTGAGGCCGAGCTGCGGCCCCACGACGTGGACGATGCCCTGCTCGGCGTCGCCGAGCGGGTGCAGCCGGACGCCGAACTCGGCCGTGTTGCGGCGGAGCGTCTCGATCTGCGTCCGGCTGGTGAGGTCGGCGATCGGCTTGTCGATCGCGAGGGTCGGGGTGTTGTGGTCCTCGGTGGCGATCGTCAGGTCGGTGCGCCGCATCGGCCGCCCTGCCTGCCGGAGCCCGTCGAAGGCCTGCGGGCTCGTGACCTCGTGGAGGAGGTGGAGGTCGATGTAGAGAAGGTCGGGGGCGCCGTCCTCGCCCTTGACGACGACGTGGTCGTCCCACACTTTCTCGGCAAGCGTCCTGCCCACGGGCACGCCCCTCTCCTCGGGTGTCTCGGTCGGAATGATCGTCGAAGTCTACGCCAGCGCCTCCTGGCCCCTGCCCGACGCGCTGCCGGGTGCAACGCGGCCGCGGGCGCCCGGCATTCCCCCGGCGAGCGCCGCGGCCGAGGTCTCCGAACACGAGGTGGGCGCGCGGCACCTCGCGGGTCCTGACTGGTACCAGGTCCTCCGTCGTGCGGCGGCGGGCCCGCCCGACGAGGAGGTCGACCGAGCATGGTGCGAGACGACGCTCCCTGGCTGCCGGCCCGTCCCGGCGCGGGCCGCCGTGCCGACGCGCCGGAGGCCGGCGCGGCGCAGCCCGCCTCCCTGCCGTCCAGCTCGCGCCTCTCCCCTGCCGTGCCGCACGAGGAGGCGCCCCGACGTCGGCGCCGGACGACCGCCTCCTCGTCGTCCCGCCTGCGCTCCGCCTACCTCGCCCTCGCCCTCGCGACCACGGCCGTGCTCGTCGTCGGGGTCGCGGTCGTCCCCCGCTACGGCAGCGGTCCGGCGTCCGGCACGCCCGTCGCGGACGAGCTGCGACGCCTGCCGACGGATGCTGCGTGGACCCTCGACCTCGCCGGCCTCCTCGCGCCCGACGTGCCCCCGAGCTGCGTGCACGTCTGGCCTTCCGCCGCCGTCGACGGCCTCGTCGCCGTGGGCACCTCGGTCGACCTCGAGACCGACGACGCCGCGTCCTCGACCGGCTGTCGCCGCGCCGCCGTGTCGGGGAACACGAGCCGCGTGGCGCTCGTCGAGGCCGGGACGGGCCGCGTCCGCTGGGTGCACGACCTCGCGGCGGACGTGCCCGACGCGGACGCCCTGGCCATCCCGGCGACGCAGGTCGTCCCGGCCGCCGGCCGCGTGCTGGTCCAGGTCCAGACCTCGGGCGGCGCCGCGCAGGTCGCGCTCGACCTCGACGGAGGCGACTCGCAGGAGGTGGCGCGCGGGCGCCGCGACCTGCCCGCCGTGAGCGTCGCCGCCGTCGGACGCCTGCAGCTGCGGGCCGTCGGCGGCACCGACGACGCGTCGAGGCGCTTCTTCCTCGTCGACGCGGGCGACCTCACCGAGCCCGTCTGGCAGGGCCGGGCCGACGTGGGCACCACTCCCCTGCTGCTGGAGTCGGGCGTCGTCGTCGAGGCGGACGGCCGCAGCTCGTTCGTCGACGGCCGGACCGGCGCGGCGCGTCCGCTCGAACGGGGCAGGGGCCGGGGCCGGGGCACCACCCTCGAGACGGCCGCCGTCGGCCCGGCCGGCGACGGCTCCCTCTACGTGGTCGAGCGAGCGGGACGGTCCCGTCCGACCGTGTCGGCCGTCGACCCGCTCGGCGACCGGCGGTGGACGACCCCCGTCGAGGCAGGCGCCCTCGACGTGACGGACCGGTGCGTCCTCGCCCTGTCGCCCGACGCCTCCTCCGTCACCTGCCTCGACCGGGGAGACGGGCGGGTGCTCTGGAGCCGCGACCTGGGCGGCCCTGCCCGGGTCGTGCCCGTGCCGGGGCAGTCGCGGGACGACGTCTGGGTCGTGGCGCAGCGCGACGACGGCCCCGAGCTGGCCGCCCTCGACGTGTCGGACGGCTCGCGCCGTGTCGCCCTGCCGCTCGGCCCGTCCGACGAGGTGGTCGCCGCGTCGCGCACCGTCGTCTACGTCGAGACCGACGACTCGGGAACCAGCCCCGACGCGGTCAGCGCGTACGACGCGTCGAGCGGACGCCGGCTCTGGACGTCGACGTCGACCGGCCGCGTCGCGTTCTGGGGCGGCGCCCTCGTCGTCGTGGACGACTCCGCCTCCGCCTCCCGTCTCGTCGACCGCACCCGCGTCGGGAGCACCTCGTGACGGCGCCGGGCGCCCCGTGGCAGCCCTCGCGGCCGAGGGCCGCGGTGGTCTGGGAGAAGCCGACGACTCGGGAACGGACGACGGCCGCCGAGGAGGCTGACGGGCACCAGGTCCCACCGCCCCCGGGCAGCACGACCGGCAGCCCGTCGGGCCGTCCGGCCGCGCCGGGCCCGCGCTGGTGGCGTCGTCTCGCACCCGGCCGTCGCCTCGCTCTCGGCTACCTCGCCCTCGTCCTCGCCGCCGTGGCGGTCACCGCCGCGCTCGTCCCCGGCCAGCCGGTGTACGGCGGGCTGTCGCCCTGGCAGGGCACGTCGACCGTCGACCTGAGGGAGGCGCCGACCGCCTCCGGCTGGACCGTCGACCTCGCCGGGGCGCTCGCCCCCGGCGCGCCGGCCCTCTGCCTGCGGTTCCCCTCGGTGCCCGTCGGCGACGACGGCCTCGTGCTCGTCCGCGCTGCACCGGCCTGGACCTACGGCTTCGCGAACGACGCGGGTTGTGGCAGCGACACCCGGCAGGTCGGGTCGCGGGTCGGGCTGCTCGACACGACGGACGGCCGCATGGCCTGGGTGCACGACGCCCGGGACGACTTCGCCGACCTGGGCGACCTCGACGGGGCCGAGGTGCTCTCCGCCTCGGCGATCGGCCCGGCGGGCGACCCCGACCGCCTCCTGCTGCGCACAACGGGCGGCGCCCTCTCGAAGCTCGTGGCGCTGGATCCCGCGACGGGTCGGGTCGTCGACGGCTCCGCGCCGTGGACGACGACGGACAGCGACCAGTTCCAGTCGGAGGGGCGTGTCGTCCTCACGGGACGCCAGCCGTCCGCGGGGGGCGCCTACCGGTACGAGGTCCGGGACGCGGACGACCTCGGGCACGTGACGTGGCGGGGTGCCGGCACGACGACGGGCGTCGTCCTCGCGCTGCCGGACCGGGCGCTGGTGTCGACCCCGGACGGCACGGTGGCCGTCGACCCGCGGACGGGCCGCGAGCACGACTGGGGCACACGGCTGGACGCCCTGGTCGGCCCGCTCGTGCACGACGACCTGATCGTGTCGTCCACCGGTCGATCGGGGGGCTTCACGGCCGTCGACCTCGACGGGCGGACCCGGTGGACGACCTCGCCCGACGTGCAGGGGGCACCGAGCGCGGCTCGCACGTGCCTCGTCGTCACCGACGTCGCGGACGACCGCGTCAGCTGCGTCGACTGGGACACGGGCGAGACCCGCTGGAGCCACGACCGCCGGGGAGCGGTGAGCGTGGACGGCCTCGCCGGCCAGACCGACGACGACCTCTTCGCGGCGGCGACCGCCGGGGACGACGGGTCGCTCGCGCTCCGCGTGCTCGACGGGGCGGACGGGGCCACGACCTCGGTCGTCGAGCTGCCGGGAGGCGCGGTGCCGGCGGCGACCGGACGCACCGTCGGCTACGCGTTCGCCTACGGCAGCTCGGGCGGCCGCTCGACGGTCGTCGCCTTCGACCGGTCGTCGGGCGAGCGGCTCTGGGTCTACCAGGGCAGGCTGCAGGTGTCGTTCTGGGGCGGAGTGCTGGTCGACGTCGACGTCGACGGCGTGGCGCACGAGCTCACCGGACCGGCGGCGACCGAGGTCGTCGCGCCCCGGTGGTGACCACGAGCGTGCTCGAACGCGTGTTCGAACGGTCGGCTAGGCTGAGGGGCATGAGCACGACCTTCACCTCTTCCCTGCTGGACGGCCTCGACGACGACGCCGACACGGGCGCGGGCCCCGTCACGAGGCAGGGCACCGGCCTCCGCGACCTCGACGGGGCCGTGCAGCACCTGCCCCTCGACGACGGCGCGTGGCTCGACCTCGTGCCCGGCTGGGCGACGGGCAGCGACGCGATGTTCGAGCGCCTCGTGGCCGAGGTCCCCTGGCAGGCCGACACGCGGACGATGTACGACCGGGTGGTCGAGGTGCCGCGGCTGGTGTCGTCCTACGGCGAGCGCGACGTGCTGCCCGACCCCGTGCTCGGCACGGCGCGAGACGAGCTGAACCGGTGGTACTCCACCCGGCGCGGGGCGCCCGACGAGCAGCTGTTCCGCCGCGCCGGGCTCTGCTTCTACCGCACGGGCGACGACAGCATCGCCTGGCACGGCGACCGGGTCGGCCGCACGATCGACCGCGACACGATGGTGGGCATCCTGTCCCTCGGCGCCCCGCGCACCCTCGCGATCCGGTCACGCCGCACGGGCAGGGCGCAGCGCTTCCCCCTCGGCCACGGCGACCTGCTCGTGATGGGCGGCAGCAGCCAGCGCACGCACGAGCACGCGATCGCGAAGACCCGCAAGGCGGTCGGGCCGCGCATCTCGGTGCAGTTCCGACCGGTGTGGCCCGCGTAGGCCGCCCGCGGCCGGAGCGGGCCGCTCGGGTCTGGACAGACAGGCACGGAGACCGGTGTGGCCTGCGCAGCAGCTCCCTCCCACCCGACGCTCGTCGCTCATCGGGGTCGGCGCTCGTATGCTGTGCGCACGACCGACGACGAGGTGGACGAGCATGGCACCAGCGACCCGTGACGACGTGGCGCGCCTGGCCGGCGTCTCGTCGAGCACCGTCTCGTACGCCCTCAGCGGCCGTCGGACGATCTCGGACGCCACCCGCCGTCGAGTCGAGGCGGCCATGGCCGAGCTCAACTACACGCCGAACGCCTTCGCCCGCGGCCTGGCGGGCTCGCGGGGCGGCATCCTGGCCCTGCACTACCCGTACGGCAGGCGCGGCGTGACGTCGTCCGAGTTCGAGTACGTCGCGGCGGCCACGGACCGGGCGCGGGAACGCGGCTACCACCTCCTGCTCTGGTCGACCCCGATCGACGACGTCGAGGGCCTGGAGAGCCTCGTGAGCGAGGGCCTGGTCGACGGCGTCGTCCTGATGGAGCTGACGCCGGAGGACGACCGCGTGCCGGTCCTGACGGAGGCGCGGGTCCCCTTCACGAACATCGGCCGCCCCGACGACGTGGCCGGCCTCTGGTTCGTGGACGCCGACTACGACGCGCTGGGGCGCCTGGCCGTGCAGCACCTCGTCGACCTCGGCCACGAGCGGGCGTTCTTCCTCAGCCAGTCGGTCGGCTCGCACGAGCGCGGCTCGGGCCCGCTCACGAGAGCCTCGAGGGCCCTCGGCGACGCGGCGCGCGCGGCGGGCCTCTCCCTCGAGGTGCACCACGCCCCCGTCTCGGTCACGGGCGGCCGCACGGCCTTCGACGCGTTCGTCGCCTCGCCGGCACGTCCCACCGCGGTGGTCGCGTTCAACGAGACGGCGTTGGCCGGCTTCGTGCAGGCGGCCGCGTTCGCCGGCTGCTCGATCCCCCGAGACGTCTCGGTGGTGGCCCTCAGCATCGGCGACCTCGCCGCGGACATGACCTCGCCGCCGCTCACGACCGTCTCGCCGCCCGGGGTCGAGCTCGCTGCGGCCGCCGTCGACCACCTCGTCGACCGGCTGGAGGGATGCCGGCTCGACGCGCCGCACCTCCTCGTGGCCCCGCAGCTCGTCGTCCGGGGCAGTTCCGCGCCCCCGCCCCTCGACTCCCGCGGCGCCGTCCGTCCTGCCGCTCGTGCCGGTGCGACGCGCCGCTAGCACGGGTTGTTGCGCGCCTCCTGCGCGTGTGTGACACTCATCGTCGACGCGCGTCGACGACGACGCGCGCGGCAGTGTCCCGGCTCGGCAGCACGAGCGGGACACGTGCATCGCAACTCGACGAGGAGATCACCATGCGAGCATCCCTGCACCGCAGGTTCACCGGGCCCCTGGCCATCCTGGCGGCATCCAGCTTCCTGCTGGTCGGCTGCTCCGGAAGCGCCGACCCCAACGACCCCAACGCGGGCGGCGACGCCGGCGGATCGGTCGGCACGGCCGACGGCGTCGTCAACGTCTACGGCACCATCAACGGCGACGAGGCGACCCTGCTCGAGGAGTCGTGGGCCGACTGGGAGAAGCAGAACGACATCAACATCAAGTACACGGGCGACAAGGAGTTCGAGAAGCAGATCGGCATCAAGGTCCAGGGCGGCGACACCCCCGACCTCGCGATCTTCCCGCAGCCCGGTCTCCTCGCCGACACCGTGACGTCGTCGGGCAAGGTGCAGGAGCTCCCGGCCGACGCGCTCGCCAACGTCAAGGAAGGCTGGTCCGAGGACTGGCAGAAGTACGGCCAGGTCGACGGCACGCAGTACGGCGCTCCGCTGATGGCCAGCGTCAAGGGCTACGTCTGGTACTCCCCCGCGAAGTTCGCGGAGTGGGGCGTCGAGATCCCCAAGACCTACGACGAGCTCGTCGAGGTCTCGAAGACCATCCAGGAGAAGACCGGCACCGCTCCCTGGTGCGCGGGCTTCAACTCGGGCGAGGCCTCGGGCTGGCCCGGCACCGACTGGGTCGAGGACCTCGTGCTCCGCGAGGCCGGCCCCGACGCCTACGACTCGTGGGTCTCCGGCGACACGAAGTTCACCGACCCCGAGATCAAGGACGCGTTCGACTCCGTCGGCACGATCCTGCAGGACCCGGCCATGGTCAACGCCGGCTACGGCGACGTGAAGTCGATCAACTCGACCGCCTTCGGCGACGTCGCGACCAACGTGGCGAACGGCAGCTGCGCGCTGACGCACCAGGCCTCGTTCTTCGAGGGCTTCCTCACCGCGGCGAACAACGCCGAGGGCGCCCCCGCCACGGTCGCCGAGGACGGCGACGTCTGGGCCTTCCTCACCCCGCCGATGAAGGAGGACGACCCGGCAGCCGTCACCGGCGGCGGTGAGTTCGTCGCCGCGTTCTCGAACGACGACGACACCGCCAAGGTGCAGGCGTACCTCGCCAGCGCCGACTGGGCGAACAGCCGCGTGTCGCTCGGAGGCGTCATCTCGGCGAACAAGGGCCTCGACCCGGAGAACGCCGGCAGCGACCTGCTGAAGGGCGCCGTCGAGATCCTCCAGGGCACGGACACGACGTTCCGCTTCGACGGCTCCGACCTGATGCCCAAGTCGGTCGGCTCCGACAGCTTCTGGAAGGGCATGGTCGACTGGATCGACGGCACGGACACCGACTCGGTGCTCGAGGAGATCCAGGCCGGCTACAGCAGCTAGCCAGCACCCCCACCGTGAGGGGCCGTCGCCGTGCGGCGGCGGCCCCTCACGCGTCCCCGTCGCGCGCAGCCGCCTCCTCTCGCCTGTGCCCGAGCGCCCCCGTACCCGAACGTGAAAGGGACAGCGATGTCCAGTTTCTTCCAGTGGTTGGCGGGCATCCCGCCCCTGGCCCAGATCCCCCTGATCCTGCTCGCCTTCGCCGCGCTGGTCGGCGTGGTGCTCGTCTTCGTCGAGTTCGCGCCCCGCCGCGGCCGGCAGTACACGATCCTCCGCCTCGCCGTCTGCGTCGTCGTCCCCGTGGTGGTGCTGCTCGCTTTCGGCCTCTACCAGTCGGTCATCTGGGTCGCGGCGATCGCGGCCGTCCTCGGCGGCGGGCTGTTCCTGCTCGACTACCGCTCGAAGCGCGGGGCCGGCTACTCGCTGCAGCTCATCGCCTTCATGACGCCGGCCGTGTTCTTCCTGCTGATCGGCCTGATCTACCCGACCATCACCACGGCGGGCCAGGCCTTCATGAAGAACGACGGCTCGGGCTTCGCGGGCCTCGACAACTTCGTCTGGGTCTTCACGAGCCCCGACGGCCTCACCGCCTTCGGCAACACGCTGATCTGGGTGCTGCTCGCGCCGATCACCGCGACCGCCATCGGCCTCGCCTACGCGGTCTTCATCGACAAGAGCCGCGGCGAGAAGTTCCTCAAGCTGCTCGTCTTCATGCCGATGGCCATCTCGTTCGTGGGCGCGTCGATCATCTTCAAGTTCTTCTACGACATCCGCCAGGGCGACCAGATCGGCCTGCTGAACGGCATCCTCGTCGGCTTCGGCGGCCAGCCCGTCGACTGGCTCGGGCTCGAGCCGTGGAACACCCTGCTGCTCGTGATCGTGCTGATCTGGACCCAGGCCGGCTTCGCGATGACGGTGCTGTCCGCCGCCATCAAGGGCGTGCCCGCCGAGCAGCTCGAGGCGGCCTCGCTCGACGGGACCAACGGGTTCCAGGCGTTCCGCCACATCACCGTGCCCGGCATCCGCACGACCATCATCGTCGTGCTCACGACCATCTCGATCGCGTCCCTGAAGGTCTACGACATCGTCTCGGCGATGACCGGCGGCCGGAACGACACGACCATCCTCGCCTTCGAGATGGTGCGCCAGTTCCAGCTCGGCAGCCGCACCGGCTACAGCTCGGCGCTGGCCGTGATCCTGTTCGTGCTCGTCCTGCCGATCGTCGTCTACAACGCCCGCCAGATCCAGAAGCAGAGGGAGATCCGATGACCGCCACCCCCACCCCCGTCGGGGTCGCCGTCGGCTCGGGCACCGAGCGGCAGCTCAAGCGCGGCCTCGCCGCCGTCGAGAGCTCGAGCGGCAAGCTCAAGAAGGGCACGACGAGCCGCGGCGCCACGATCGCCGCGCTCATCATCGCGGCGATCTGGACGCTGCCGACGGCCGGTCTCTTCATCTCGTCGTTCCGCCCGGCGAACGACATCAAGACCACCGGCTGGTGGACCGTCTTCGCCAACCCCGGGTTCACGCTCGACAACTACGTCAACGCGTTCAACTCGGGCGACAGCCTCACCCTCGGCAAGGCCTTCTTCAACTCCCTGGTCATCACGCTGCCCGCGGCGCTCATCCCGATCACGATCGCCAGCCTCGCGGCCTACGCGTTCGCCTGGATCGACTTCAAGGGCCGCAACACGATGTTCGTGCTCGTCTTCGCCCTGCAGATCGTGCCGATCCAGATGGCCCTCGTGCCGCTGCTCCGGCTCTTCTCGGACGGTCTCCGGGTCGGGGGCCTGTACATCCTCCCCGGGCTCGGGGTGAACGGGCTCGACGGCTCGTTCGCCAAGGTGTGGATCGCGCACACCATCTTCGCGCTCCCCCTGGCGATCTTCATGCTGCACAACTTCATCTCCGAGATCCCGGCGGAGGTGATCGAGGCGGCCCGCATGGACGGCGCCGGACACGGCCAGGTCTTCTTCCGCATCGTGCTGCCGCTGTCGATGCCGGCCATCGCCTCCTTCGGCATCTTCCAGTTCTTGTGGGTGTGGAACGACCTGCTCGTGGCGACGGTGTTCACCTCGGGGCAGGGGCTGCCCATCACGAAGGCGCTGCAGGACCTGTCCGGCTCGTACGGCCAGTCGTGGGAGCTGCTCACAGCCGGGGCGTTCATCTCGATCATCGTGCCGCTGATCGTGTTCTTCGCCCTGCAGCGGTTCTTCGTCCGCGGCCTGCTGGCCGGCGCCACGAAGGGCTAGACCGCCCTGGCGGTGCTCGACCTGCCTCACGGCGGGACGGCCCCGGCGACGTCACCCCGACGTCGCCGGGGCCGTTCCCGTCGGGGCTGGGCTGGGGCGGGCCCAGAGGGGCCGATCCTTTCCAGGAACGACGAAACCGCCCGGCTGAGAGCCGGGCGGTTTCGTGGTGGTGACCCCAACGGGATTCGAACCCGTGTTACCGCCGTGAGAGGGCGACGTACTAGGCCGCTATACGATGGGGCCGTATTTGCAACTCGTCGAGTATGCCACAGCTGTCGAGCCGGTCACAAATCGAGGCCGCCCCGCGTGTCGCGGGCGGTCCACGGGCGCACGGGAGGCGGGGCACCCGTCCTCGACGAGGGGTCGCCGCGGCCTGTGGCGGGCGTACAGTCGCCCTCATGCGCCTCACGAAACTCGAACACGCCTGCCTCGTCGTCGAGAAGGACGGGCGCAAGCTCGTCATCGACCCCGGCTCGTTCACCGCTCCCCTGGTCGACCTGCACGACGTCGACGCCGTCGTGGTGACCCACGAGCACGCCGACCACTGGACGCCCGACCAGCTCGCCCACCTGCGGGAGACGAACCCGGACGCGGTCCTGTACGGACCGCAGGGCGTCGCGGACGCGGCCGACGGGTTCGAGGTCCACGTCGTCACCGACGGCGACACGGTCGAGGCCGGGCCCTTCACCCTGTCGTTCCACGGGACGCGGCACGCGGTGATCCACGAGAGCATCCCCGTGATCGACAACGTCGGCGTCCTGGTCGACGGCTCGCTGTTCTACCCGGGCGACCAGTTCACCGTGCCGGACGTGCCCGTCGAGACCCTGGCGACGCCGGTCGGCGCCCCGTGGCTCAAGGTGTCCGAGGTCATCGACTACGTGGCGGCCGTGAAGCCGAAGCTGGCCTTCCCGACGCACGAGCAGACCCTCTCCGGCCCCGGCCTGGCGATGCACT
Organism: Frigoribacterium sp. CFBP 13729; assembly: GCF_014841875.1. NCBI lineage: Bacteria > Bacillati > Actinomycetota > Actinomycetes > Micrococcales > Microbacteriaceae > Frigoribacterium > Frigoribacterium sp. CFBP 13729. The sequence continues at coordinate 875,727 of NZ_JACYUR010000001.1, forward strand.
TCGACCGGATGAAGGCGAGCGCGCAGTCGGTCGGCGGCGACGCCGTGCAGCTCGCCGCCCACGAGTCGATCGAGCTCTAGGCGCGAGCCGCTGCCCCCGGCACGCACAGCCGCTCCCCCGCACGCACCACGACGCCCCGGCGCAGGTCAGAGGACCGGCGCCGGGGCGTCGTGCTGTGCCGAGGTGTCGCGACGCGGGACGCGGTCAGATCGCGGCCACCTGGCGGCGTCGTGACACGCTGAACCAGAGCGGGAGCGGCACCGCGAGAGCCAGGATCGACACGCCGGCGCCGACCCACGATCCCGTGACGGTGACGCCAGGCGATCCCGGTTCCGCCCGCGCCCCGTCGAAGGTCGCCATCAGGGGGATGTCGATGGTGATGCCCTGCGAGAACGCTGTCGCTGCCGTGACCATCGTGACGACAGCCACGATCAGAGCAGCCATGGCCACCGAGCAGATCGAGACGAACGACGCGGCGATGCCCGGGAGCTTCATCTGGTCTCCGATGCGGATCATGATCCCCTCTTTCCTGGTGCACAGGATGTCACATCCGAAGACGCGGGTAAAACTGATGCTGATGTGCCGAACGGGAACTACTCCGGGTGGGGACGCCCCGCTCCCCTTCACGAGCACAGCACGACGCCCCGGCGCCGGTCGCGAGACCGGCGCCGGGGCGTCGTGGTGTGGTGCAGGCTGTCGGTTACAGCGTGACGTCGATCTCGCGGAGCAGCTCGGCGTCGATCGCCGTGCGCACCTTCTCGAGCAGGTCGTCGGGCGCGGGGCTGTCGATCGTGAGCACGCTGAGGGCCTGGCCCCCGGCGCTGCGGCGGGCGATCTGCATGCCGGCGATGTTGATGCCGGCGTCGCCGAACTCCTTGCCGTAGACGGCGACGATGCCCGGGCGGTCGCCGTAGACCATGACGAGGTGGTGGGCCGCGATCGGGACCTCGACGTCGTAGCCGTTGATCTCGACGATCTTCTCGACCTGCTTCGTGCCCGTCAGGGTGCCCGAGACCGAGATCTGGCCGCCGTCGGCGAGCGAGCCGCGGACGGTGAGGACGTTGCGGTACTCCTCGCTCGTGGGGTCGGTGAGCAGCCGCACGGTGATGCCGCGCTGCTCCGCGAGCAGCGGCGCGTTCACGTAGCTGACCGACTCGCTGACGATGTTCGTGAAGATGCCCTTGAGCGCCGCGAGCTTGAGGACGCTGACGTCGTGGTCGACGAGGTCGCCGCGGACCTCGACGTCGACGCTCGTGAGGGGCGAGTCGGCGAGTGCCGCGAAGACCTGGCCGATCTTCTCGAGCAGCGGGATGCCGGGACGCACGTAGGGGTCGATGACCCCGCCGGCGACGTTCACGGCGTCGGGCACCAGCTCGCCCCCGAGGGCCAGGCGCACCGAACGCGCGACCGAGACGCCCGCCTTCTCCTGAGCCTCGTCGGTCGAGGCGCCGAGGTGCGGGGTGACGACGACGTTCTCGAGGCCGAGGAGCTTCTGGTCGACCGGGGGCTCGGACACGAACACGTCGAGGCCCGCACCGGCGATCTCGCCCGTGGTGAGCGCCGTGTAGAGGTCGTCCTCGTCGATCAGGCCGCCACGGGCGACGTTGACGACGAACGCCGTCGGCTTCATCGCCTTCATCTGGTCGAGGCCGATCATGCCGGTCGTCTCCGCCGTCCTGGGCATGTGGATGGTGACGAAGTCGGCGGTGGCGAGCAGCTCGTCGAGGGAGAGCAGCGTGACGCCGAGTTGCTGGGCTCGGGCCGGGGTGACGTAGGGGTCGTAGGCGACCACGTTCACGCCGAAGGCCTGCAGGCGGGCCGTGATCAGCGCGCCGATGCGCCCGAGCCCGACGATGCCCACCGTCTTCTCGAACAGCTCGACGCCCGTGTACTTCGAGCGCTTCCACTGACCCTGTGCGAGGGCGGAGTGCGCCGCCGGGATGTGCCGCGCGAGGCTGAGGATGTGCCCGATGGTGAGCTCGGCCGCGGAGATGATGTTCGAGGTCGGCGCGTTGACCACCATGACGCCGGCCGTCGTGGCCGCCTTGATGTCGACGTTGTCGAGCCCGACGCCCGCGCGGGCGATCACCTTGAGGCCGGGAGCCGCCGCGATGGCCTCGGCGTCGAGCTGCGTCGCCGACCGGACGAGGACGGCATCGGCCCCCGCGAGGGCGGAGAGCAGGGCGGCCCGGTCGGTGCCGTCCACCGACCGGACGTCGAAGTCGGGGCCGAGGGCCTCGACGGTGGCGGGTGAGAGTTCTTCTGCGATCAGCACGACGGGCTTGGCCACGGAGACGATGTCCTAACGAGAGGGGTCTGGGGTGAACGCCGCGACGCGCCGTGGGCGCGGCTGCTGTGCACTCTATCGACTCGGGCGGCGCATGACGCGCACATGACGCCCCGCCCGCGTCCGCCACCCGGGCCTGCGGCCGGGCGTGCCGCCGAGCAGCTCGGATCAGATGCTGAGCACGTACGCCGTGATCGTGAGCGACACCGAGCCGACAAGCGCGAGCGCCGCGACGAAGGCGAGCACGACCTGCCAGAGCGGCCGTCGGCGCGCCACGACGAGCGCACCGACCCACGCGACGACCGGCAGCAGCACGTTGGCGACGAGCGCGACCCAGGGCGGGGAGGCGGCGAGGCCGTCGACCCCGACCTCGTCGAAGAACTCGTTGTTCTGGTAGCGGACGTCCTGCGGAACGAGCACGAGGTTGGTGATCGCCTCGTACAGGTCGTAGGCGAAGAGAAAGGCGGCCAGGGCGGCGACCACGACGACGCCGACGCGCGGGCCACGACGGCGTGAGGCGGCGGGGCCGACCGGCTGCGTGACCGGGCCGGTCTCGCGGGCGGTCACGCGCCTCCTCCGATCACCAGGGGCCACGGCGCCAGGGCGACCGCCCCGACGGCGAACACGAGGAGGCGGCGCGACGACCGCGACTGCGGCACGAGCAGGATCGTCGTCACGAACCACACCGCGGGCGCGACGATCGCCAGCGCGACGCCGAGCAGCCACAGCGCCGTCTGCACGCGGTCGACGGCGGTGCCGCCGAACGAGAGCAGGAACTGGTCCCTCGAGACGAGCCAGCCGACGCAGGACAACAGCGCGACGCCGCCGAAGACCCCGTGGCCCACCAGGGAGGCGCTGCTCATCCCCCCGGGGAGCTCGTCGTCGGCCTCGGGGCCGGCTTGCGAGACGGGCGCGGGGCCCTCGACGTGGCTGGCGTCGCGCTCGTCGCCCCAGCTGAGGGCGTCGTCCTGGTCGTCGATCTCGTCGTGCTCGTCGACCTCGTCTGGTTCGGGGCGCGCCGGGGACGGGTCGGTCATGCCGCCGTCTTCGACGAGACCGCCTCCAGCAGCGCCGGGAACAGCGGGTGGCCCTGCTCGACGCCGGTCAACGTGACCGTCAGCTCCTCGTCGGGGAGGCCCGACGTGAGCAGCGCCTGCAGCTCGACGCTCTCGGAGTCGTCCGGCACGTCGAAGTCGAGCGCCGCACGGACCGCACGGACCAGCGCGTCGTGGCCGAGCCCGCGCTCGGCGAGCTGCGTGGCCGGGCCGACGAACCGCTCGTGGCGGCTGAGCTTGCGCAGCGGGCCACGGCCGACCCGCTCGGTCGTGTCGGGCAGGTGCGGGTTCGAGATGCGCACCAGGTTCTTCTCGACGTAGGCCTGCTGCTCGTCGAGGTCGAGGTCGTGCTTGGCGACGAGCAGCTCGGTGGTCTCGCGCAGCGCGCCGCGGACCTCTGCCAGCACTGCCTCGTCGGCCAGCGCCTCGCGGATGCTCTCGAGGCCGCGCGAGAAGCCGTGGTAGGCGGCGGCCGCGTGGGCGGTGTTGACCGTGAACAGCTTTCGCTCGATGAACGGCTCGAGGTCGTCGACCCAGGTGACGCCCGCGATGTCGGGCCGGTCGGCGCCGAAGGGCGTGCTCTCGACGACCCACTCGAAGAACGACTCGATGGTCACGTCGAGCGAGCCGGCGGCCTGCTCGGGGACGATGCGGTCGATCGCGCAGTTGGCGAAGACGGCGTTCTCGGCCGGGTCGGCCTGGCGCACGGCCTCGGCCAGGGAGTCGGTGGCGTTGATCGCGTTCTCGCACGCGATCACGGCGAGGGGCGCCAGGGAGGCGTCACGGGCGGCGAGCCCGCGGGCGATCACGGGGGCGACGAACGGGAGGATGCGGGCGCCCACGGCCGTCGTGACGACGTCGGCGGTCGCGATCTCGGCGACCAGCGCCTCCTCGTCGGTGCGGCTGTTGATCGCCCGGTAGCCGTCGACCACGGTGGTGCGGCTCTCTTCGCCGACCTCGTGCACCTCGAACGACGGCTGCTGCTGCAGCAGACCGATCAGCTCGTCGTTGACGTCCGCGAACACGACCTCGTAGCCGCTCGCGTGCAGGAACTGCGCCACGAAGCCCCGACCGATGTTCCCCGCACCGAAGTGCACTGCCTTCTTGCTCGCTGCCATGCCCTAGATCATGCCACGACAGCCCGTGAGCCCCGGACGGCCGAAGGGCCCCGCTCCGGGTGGAGAGGGGCCCTGCGGGTGGTGCTCAGGTGGAGAGGGGGTGGCTAGCGCGCAGCGCTGCCGTCGACGTAGTCGGTGTCGGTCTGCTTCCAGGCGAAGAGGGCCCGGAGCTCCTGGCCCGTGGCCTCGATGGGGTGCTCCTCGCCCTTCTTGCGCAGCTCGGCGAACTCGGGCGCGCCGGCGTCCTGGTCGTCGATGAACCGCTTCGCGAAGGCGCCCGACTGGATGTCGGCCAGGACGGCCTTCATGTTCTCCTTCACGTCGGGCGTGATGACGCGGGGGCCCGAGACGTAGTCGCCGTACTCGGCGGTGTCGGAGACGCTCCAGCGCTGCTTGGCGAGGCCGCCCTCCCAGATGAGGTCGACGATGAGCTTGAGCTCGTGCAGCACCTCGAAGTAGGCGATCTGCGGCTGGTAGCCGGCCTCGGTGAGGGTCTCGAAGCCGTACTGGATCAGCTGCGAGGTGCCGCCGCAGAGCACGGCCTGCTCGCCGAAGAGGTCGGTCTCGGTCTCTTCGGTGAAGGTCGTCTTGATGCCGCCGGCACGGAGGCCGCCGATGCCCTTCGAGTACGACCAGGCGAGGTCCCAGGCCGAGCCCGAGGCGTCGTTCTCGACCGCCACGATGACGGGGACGCCACGGCCGGCCTCGAACTCGCGGCGGACGGTGTGGCCGGGGCCCTTGGGGGCGACGAGCAGCACGTCCACGTTGTCGGGGGCCTCGATGTAGCCGAAGCGGATGTTGAAGCCGTGGCCGAAGACGAGCGCCTTGCCCTCGGTGAGGTTCGGGGCGATGTCGTCCGCGTAGACGTGGCGCTGCACCTGGTCGGGCGCGAGGACGACGATCACGTCGCCCCAGGCCGAGGCCTCGGCGGGGGTGTGGACCGTGAAGCCGGCCTCCTCGGCCTTGGCGCGGCTCTTCGAGCCCTCCTTCAGGCCGATGACGACCTCGACGCCCGAGTCGCGCAGGTTGAGCGCGTGCGCGTGGCCCTGCGAGCCGTAGCCGATGACGGCGACCTTCTTGCCCTGGATGATCGACAGGTCTGCGTCGGTGTCGTACACGATCTCAGTCACGGTGGTGGTTCTCCTTGTGTGGGGCGGTGGGGTGGAGCAGGGAGGCGGCGGGGACGAGCCCGCGCCGGTCACTGGGCCTTGGGGACCCGGTCGGTGATCGCCTTCGAGCCGCGGCCGATGGCCAGCAGGCCGGACTGCGAGATCTCGCGGATGCCGTAGGGCTCGAGCACGCGCAGCAGCGCCGTGGTCTTGCCGGTGTCGCCGGTGACCTCGATCACGAGCGAGTCGGTCGAGACGTCGACCACGGACGCGCGGAAGAGCGTGACGGCCTCGAGCACCTGCGACCGGGTGGTGGCGTCGACCCGCACCTTGATCAGCATGTGCTCGCGCTGCACCGACTGCGAGTAGTCGAGCTCGACGATCTTGATGACGTTGATCAGCTTGTTGAGCTGCTTCGTCACCTGCTCCAGCGGCAGCTCCTCGACGTCGACGACGACGGTGATGCGGCTGAGGCCCTCGACCTCGCTCTTGCCGACCGCGAGGCTCTCGATGTTGAAGCCGCGGCGGGCGAAGAGCCCCGCGACGCGGGTCAGCAGACCGGGCTTGTCCTCGACGAGGAGGCTCAGGACGTGGCTCATGCGTGCTCTCCTGTCATGTCGCCGTCACGGGTCGTGTCGGAGGCGCTGGTGCCGGGGGCCTCGTCGTCCCACTCGGGGGCGAGGGCCCGGGCGTGCTGGATCTCGGAGTTGGAGACGCCCTGGGGCACCATCGGCCAGACCATGGCGTCGCGGCTGACGACGAAGTCGATCACGACCGGGCGGTCGTTCGTCTCGAGCGCGAGCTGGATGGCGGCGTCGATCTCGTCCTCCCGCGTGACGCGGATGCCGAGGGCTCCGTACGCGTCGGCGAGCTTGACGAAGTCGGGCACCATCCGGGTCTCGTGACCCGTGTTCAGGTCGGTGAACGAGTGGCGCCCCTCGTAGAACAGGGTCTGCCACTGGCGGACCATGCCGAGCGACGAGTTGTTGATGATCGCGACCTTGATCGGGATGTCGTTGATGACGCAGGTGGCGAGCTCCTGGTTCGTCATCTGGAAGCACCCGTCGCCGTCGATGGCCCACACGACACGGTCCGGCTGGGCGACCTTGGCGCCCATCGCGGCCGGCACCGAGTAGCCCATCGTGCCTGCGCCTCCCGAGTTCAACCAGGCGTGGGGACGCTCGTACTCGATGAACTGCGCGGCCCACATCTGGTGCTGGCCCACGCCGGAGGCGTAGATCGCCTCGGGACCGGACAGCTGCCCGATCCGCTGGATCACGGCCTGCGGCGAGAGGAGGCCGTCGTCGGGCTGGGTGTAGCCGAGCGGGAACTGCTCGCGCAGCCCCTCGAGCTTCTGCCACCAGGCGGAGGTGTCGGCGCGGTCGGCGGCGGGGATCTCGGCGAACGCCGCGGCGAGGTCGGGGATGACGACCTTCGCGTCGCCCACGATGGGCACGTCCGCGAGGCGGATCTTGGAGATCTCGGCCGGGTCGATGTCGACGTGGACCACCTTGGCGCCGGGGGCGAAGAGGTCGGCCTTGCCGGTGACGCGGTCGTCGAAGCGGGCGCCGAGCGCGATGATGAGGTCGCTCTCCTGCAGGCCGAGCACGGCCGGCACGGTGCCGTGCATGCCCGGCATGCCCAGGTGCTGGGCGTGGGTGTCGGGGAACGCGCCGCGAGCCATCAGCGTCGTCACCACGGGGGCGCCGGTCAGCTCGACCAGCGTCTTGAGCTCGGCTGACGCCCCGGCGCGGATCACCCCGCCGCCGACGTAGAACACGGGCCGCTCCGCCGCGGCGATCATCTGGGCCGCCGCGGCGATCTGCTTGCCGTGCGCCTTCGTGACCGGCCGGTAGCCGGGCAGGTCGACGACGGGCGGCCAGACGAAGGGCGCCGAGTTCTGCTGGGCGTCCTTGGTGATGTCGACGAGCACGGGGCCCGGCCGGCCGGTGCTCGCGATCTGGTACGCGGCGGCGAGCGTCGCGGGGATGTCCTCGGGCTTCGTCACGAGGAACGAGTGCTTGGTGATCGGCATCGTGATGCCGACGATGTCGGCCTCCTGGAACGCGTCCGTGCCCATCAGGGTCGAGAAGACCTGTCCCGTGATCGCGAGCAGCGGCATGCTGTCCATGTAGGCGTCCGCGATGGCGGTGACGAGGTTGGTGGCCCCCGGACCGGAGGTGGCGATCGCCACGCCGACCCGTCCCGAGGCCGCGGCGTAGCCCTCGGCCGCGTGGCCGGCGCCCTGCTCGTGGCGCACGAGGATGTGGCGGATGGCGGTCGACGCCATGAGCTCGTCGTAGAAGGGGATGATCGCGCCGCCGGGGAGGCCGAAGACGTCGGTGACCCCGAGGTGCTCGAGCGACTTGAGGATCGCGCCGGAGCCCGTGAGGACGACCGGCTGCGTGGTCGTCGCGGTGCTCGTGGGGCCGGCAGCGGGGGCCGGCCGGGCGCCGGGGCGCACGGGGGCGCCGGGCTGAGGTGTCGTGTCGTTGGGCATCAGTGCCGATTCCCTCTTCGTGGTGGTGGTGGAGCGGTGACGACGGTGCCGGTCGACGGCGGTGCGCTGTGCGGAGCGGCGAGCCGGACGCCCCGTCCGGATGCCGGCTCGGGCGGCGGTGCCGCGCCGAGCCGGTCGGGACGAGGTCAGTACGTGACTGCGCCCTCGGCCGCGGAGCGGACCTGGCGTGCGTACTTGGCGAGGACACCGCGGGTGTAGCGCGGAGGGAGGGGAGCCCAGCCTTCTCGGCGGGCCTCGAGCTCAGCGGCGTCGACGAGTAGGTCGATCGAGCGAGCGGCGATGTCGACACGGATGAGGTCGCCATCACGCACGAAGGCGATGGGACCGGAGTCCACCGCTTCGGGTGCTATGTGGCCGATGCAGAGGCCGGTTGTGCCGCCCGAGAATCGTCCGTCCGTCAAGAGTAGTACATCCTTGCCGAGCCCAGCGCCCTTGATGGCCGCGGTGATGGCGAGCATCTCGCGCATCCCCGGGCCGCCTTTCGGGCCCTCGTAGCGGATGACGACGACGTCGCCGGCCTCGATCCGCCCGGCGGTCAGGGCGTCCATCGCGCCGCGCTCGCGCTCGAAGACCTTGGCCGGGCCCTCGAAGACGGAGGCGTCGAAGCCCGCGGTCTTGACGACGGCGCCCTCGGGGGCGAACGACCCGCTGAGCACGGTGAGCCCGCCGGTCGCGTGGATCGGGTTCTCGAGGGTGCGCAGCACCTCGCCGTCGAGCGGCTTCGGCTTGATCGCCTCGAGGTTCTCCCGCACGGTCTTGCCGGTGACGGTGAGGCAGTCGCCGTGCAGCAGGCCCGCGTCGAGCAGCGCCTTCATGACGACGGGCACGCCGCCCATGCGGTCGACGTCGTTCATCACGTACTTGCCGAAGGGCTTGAGGTCGCCGATGTGCGGGATGGTGTCGCCGATGCGGTTGAAGTCGTCGATGGTAAGGTCGACCTCGGCCTCGTAGGCGATCGCCAGCAGGTGCAGCACGACGTTGGTCGACCCGCCGAACGCCATGGCGACGGCGATGGCGTTCTCGAACGCCTCCTTCGTCAGGATGTCGCGGGTGGTGATGCCGAGGCGCAGCAGGTTCACCACGGCCTCGCCCGAGCGGTGGGCGAAGTAGTCGCGACGACGGTCGGCCGAGGGCGGCGACGCCGAGCCGGGCAGGCTCATGCCCAGCGCCTCGGCGACGCTCGCCATCGTGTTGGCGGTGTACATGCCGCCGCAGGCGCCCTCGCCGGGCACGATGGCGCACTCGATGGCCTTGAGGTCGTCGTCGCTGATGGTGCCGGCCTTGTGCGCGCCGACGGCCTCGAACGAGTCGATGATCGTGACGTTCTTCTCGGTGCCGTCGCTGAGCTTGACCCAGCCGGGGGCGACGCTGCCCGCGTAGAGGAACACGCTGGCGAGGTCGAGGCGCGCGGCGGCCATGAGCATGCCGGGAAGCGACTTGTCGCAGCCGGCGAGCAGCACCGAGCCGTCGAGGCGCTCGGCGTTCATGACGACCTCGACGCTGTCGGCGATGACCTCGCGAGAGACGAGCGAGAAGTGCATGCCCTCGTGGCCCATCGAGATGCCGTCGGAGACGGAGACGGTGCCGAACTGCAGCGGGTAGCCGCCGCCGCCGTGCACTCCCTCTTTCGCGCCCTGGGCGAGCCGGTCGAGGGACAGGTTGCAGGGGGTGATCTCGTTCCAGCTGCTGGCGATGCCGATCTGCGGCTTCTCCCAGTCCTCGTCGCCCATGCCGACGGCGCGGAGCATGCCGCGCGAGGTGGTGGCCTCGACCCCGTCGGTGACGACGCGGCTGCGGGGCTTGATGTCGATGGGTGCTGCGTCGATGGGCGCTGCGTCGATGGGGCCTCGGGCTTCTGCGTCCGACGGCTGGCTGTCATTCACGGGCATGGGTCGAGTTTAGGGCCAGCCGGCGCCACCCTCAGCCGAGGCCGGGATCGGGGGCGTGGTGGTGCCCGCCCTTGACGTGCAGCGGGGCGTCGTGCTCGCGCTCCCTGGCCTCGTCGTCGTGGGCGTCGTCGTCGCCCTCGGAGTCGTCGAGCCCGTCCGCCCGGTCGAGCTCGACCGCCAACGCGTCGGCCGACCCCACCGGCAGGGTCGACGGGTCGACGTCGGAGAGCGACTGGCCGTCGGCCACGAGCTCTTCTCCCGCGCGGGCGACCGCCTCGTCGAGCTCGTCGACGACGAGCATGTCGCGGCGGAGGTCGCCGTTGCGGTAGCCGGCCCGGCCGATCATGTGCGCCGAGATCGGCGCCGTGAGCATCTGGAAGACCAGGACGACCACCAGGGAGGCGATGGTCCCGAGGTTGTGCTGGTCGAGGGCGATCGCCGACAGCATCAGGATCAGCCCGAAGATCTGCGGCTTCGTGGCGGCGTGCATGCGGGTGAGGGCGTCGGGAAACCTGAGGAGCCCGACGCCGGCGGCGGCGGAGAGCGTCGCACCGGCGACCAGCAGGACGGCGCTCGAGATCGTGTAGAACTGGTCGCTCATGACGGGTCCTGCCTCGACACGTAGCGTGCCACCGTGATCGAGCCGAAGACGGCCGTCAGGGCGAGCACGATGATGACGGGCAGGGTGCGGGTGTGGTTCCCGAGCACCATGTCCGCGGCGAGCACGCAGATGAGGGTCGTGAGCAGCATGTCGCTCGCGATCATGCGGTCGAGGATGGACGGCCCCCGCACGATGCGGAGCACCGACGCGAGCGCGGCGAACGCGAAGAGCACGCCGACGACCCAGGAGACGATCGTCACGAGGCGACCCCCTTGTTCTTCTCGTTCACGGGCAGCTCGGCGCCGGACCGGTCGGTCGGGGCGTCCTCGGTGGCGGGCGTGCCGTCGGCGATGCGGCGGAGGTCGTCGGCGCTGCCGAGGGCGCGGGCGATGCGCTTCTCGAAGCCGAGGACGCTGTGCCGCACCTCCTCGACGCCGTCCGCGTCCTCGACCGCGAGGGCGTGCATGTACAGGATCGACCGCTCGCGGTCGGCCTCGACGACGAGCGAACCGGGCACCAGCGAGACGGCCTCGGCGACGAGGGTCATGATGAAGTCCGACCGGGTGTGCAGCTGGACGGCGACGATCGCGTTGCTCGTCACGCCTCGGGGCCGGACGGCCTTCCAGGCCACTTCGACCGACGCGATGACGAGGTCGAAGAGGAAGCGTCCGAGGAAGACGAACGCCCAGCCGATGTTGAACCGCCCGCTCAGCTCGACCGGCGGCAGGAAGAAGACCCGCGTCACCAGCAGCGCCACGAGCACGCCCGTGACGAACGAGAGCACGGTCAACTGGTTCCAGAGGAACATCCAGAGGACGACGAGGCCGACGAGGAGGGGCAGCTGACGGAGCAGGCTGCGTCCGACCTCGTGGGCCGAGGGCCGGGCGGTCACGGTGCGCTCCCCTCGTTCTCGGCGGTGTCGCCCTCACCCGAGGGGAACACGAGCTGCACGTACGAGTTCGAGCCGTAGACCTTGCCCGCCGCGCGCTCGGCGACCCCGTAGAGCGGGCCGGCGAACACGGTCAGCACGAGCGAGACGCCGACCATGCCGACGGTCGCGCCGATCATCGTGCGCGGGTTGGCGCGCTTCGCCTGGACGGCGGTGCGGCCGGGCGCCTCCTCGAGACGCTCGGTGAGGGGCGACTCGTGGTCCTCGACGTCGCTGCCGGGGCGCCAGAAGGCCAGGTTCCAGGCCCGCATCAGGGCGTAGAGCGTGAGCAGCGACGTGACCGCGCCGGCACCGATCAGCACGTAGACGAGCGGGTCGTCGAGGCGCGCGCCGGCGTCGAAGAGCGCCACCTTGCCGATGAACCCGGAGAACGGGGGGATGCCGCCGAGGTTGAGGGCCGGGATGAAGAAGAGCACCGCCACCACGGGCGCCGCCTTGAGCAGCCCGCCGAGGCGCAGCACCGAGGCCGTCCCACCCCGCCGCTCGATCAGCCCCGCCGCCAGGAACAGCGTGGTCTGCACGGTGATGTGGTGCACCACGTAGTAGATCGTCGCGGCGAGCCCCTCGACGGTGCCGAGGGCGATGCCGAAGATCATGTAGCCGATGTGGCTGACCAGGGTGAACGACAGGAGGCGCTTGATGTCCGCCTGCGCCACCGCCCCCAGGATCCCGATCACCATCGTCAGCAACGAGATGATCAGCAGGTAGACGTTGACGTTGCTCTCGACGAAGAGCACCGTCTCGGTCCGGATGATGGCGTACACGCCGACCTTCGTCAGCAGGCCCGCGAACACCGCCGTGACCGGGGCCGGCGCGGTCGGGTACGAGTCGGGCAGCCAGAACGACAGCGGGAAGATCGCCGCCTTGATGCCGAAGGCCGTCAGCAGCATCACGTGGATGATCGTCTGGACGTCCGGCGGGATGGTGTCCATCTTCTGCGCGATGTCGGCGATGTTGACCGTTCCGAGGGCGCCGTAGATCATCGCGATCGAGGCGAGGAACAGCACGCTCGACAGCAGGCTCACCACGATGTAGGTGACGCCCGCCCGGATGCGCTGCTCGGTGCCGCCGAGGGTGATGAGCACGTAGCTCGCGATGAGCAGCATCTCGAAGCCGACGTAGAGGTTGAAGAGGTCGCCCGCCGCGAACGCGTCGAAGACGCCGGCGGCGAGGATGAGGTACGTGGGGTTGTAGATCGAGACGGGGGCGTCGCCGTCGCCGTCCGCCGAGCCCTGCCCGACGGAGAACACGAAGACCGCCAGCAGCACGACCGACGAGATGGTGAGCATCAGCGCCGCGAGGCGGTCGACCACGAGGAGGATGCCGAAGGGCGCCTCCCACCCGCCGACCTGCACCGCGATCGCGCCGTCGCGGTCGACGACGACGAGGAGGACGGCGCTGATGGCCACGACGACCGCCAGCGCGGCGATCGTGAGCACGGCCTGGAGCCGGGGCCGCCGGGTCGCGACGAGCGCGGCGCCCGCACCGATCAGGGGCACGAGCACGACGAGCGGGACGAGGAAGTCGAGGTTCACGATCGGCCTCCTCTCGGGTCGTCACGGTAGGTGCCACGGTCGCGGGCTCGTTCGGGGTGGGCCGGGTCGTGGTCGGGAGCGTGCTCCGGGTCGGCCACCGGGATGGTCTCGCTCGGGGCGTGGTCCCAGGGGTCGTCGTCGTCGTCGAAGGACGACTTCGGCACGGCGGCCTCGGCGTCCGGGCCGAACTCCGTGTCGCCGTCGCTCTCGTCGTCGCCGTCGCCCTGCGTCTCGTCCTCGGCGGGCACCCCGCGGATGCCGATCTCCAGGTCTTCGAGGTCGTCGGCCACGTCGTCCTCCTGCGCGAGCCGCCAGGAGCGGTAGATGAGGGCCAGCAGGAAGGCCGAGACGCCGAAGGTGATGACGATGGCCGTGAGGATGAGCGCCTGCGGAAGCGGGTCGGCGAAGCTCGACTCGGGCACCTGCCCGTCGGCGATCGGCGCCTCGCCGCTGCGGCCGGACATCGTGAGGATGAGGATGTTCGTCGCGTTGCCCACGAGCAGGAAGCCGAGCAGCACACGGGTCATGCTGCGCTCGAGCATGAGGTAGATGCCGCACGCGTAGAGCGCCGCCATCACGACGATCAGGATCAGCGACGCGCTCATGCGGGGCCCTCCGCCTTGGTGGTGGCCGTGACCGAGGCGTCGCCGCGGTCGTCCTCTTCCTCTTGCCGGTCGACCTCGGCCCCCAGGCTGCGGAGCACGTCGAGCACGAGGCCCACCACGACGAGGTAGACGCCGATGTCGAAGAACGTCGACGTGACGAACTCGACGTGGCCGAGCAGCGGCACCTCGCCCTCGAACCAGGTCGAGGTCAGGGCGTCGACGCCGAAGAAGAGGGGCACGACGGCGGTGGCGACGACGATCAGCAGACCGCTGCCCAGCACCTTGCCGGCGTCGAGGGGCGCCGCGGCGCCGAGCTCGAAGCGCCCGCCCGCGAGGTAGCGCGCCACGAAGGCCATGCCCGCGACCAGGCCGCCGGCGAAGCCGCCGCCCGGCAGGTTGTGACCGGCGAAGAGCAGGTAGATCGAGACGACGACGATGGCGTGGAAGAGCAGCCGGACGACGACCTCGAGCAGGATCGAGCGGTTCTGCGGCGCCAGCTTCCGGCCGGCGAGCAGCCAGGCACGCCGGTCGCCCTCGACCTCGGAGCCGACCGCCGTGCTCGACGAGGCGTCGGCCCGGTCGGCCTGGCTGCCGCCGGCCTCGGAGCCGGGGACGACGGGCGCGGGCTCGAGGGCCGGGCGCACCCGGGCGAGGAAGCGCTGGGCCCGGGTGCGGCGCGCGGGTCGCGGCAGCATGTCGGTGCGCGAGGTGAGGAACACGAGGCTCGCCACGCCGGTCGCGGCCGCGATCAGCACGCTGATCTCGCCCATCGTGTCCCAGCCGCGGATGTCGACGAGGGTGACGTTGACGACGTTCTTGCCGTGGCCGCCGACGACGGCGAGCTCGGGGAACGCGCTCGAGATCGTGCCGCCGCTGCGGGCGCCCAGGGCGACGACGGCGATGGTCGCCATGACGCAGCCGACCGAGACGCCGATGACGGCGCGGAGCGCCCGGTGCGACCGGCCGTTCCGGTCGCCGAGGCGGGCCGGCAGGCGCCGGAGCACGAGCACGAAGGCGATGAGGGTGATCGTCTCGATCAGGGCCTGGGTGAGCGCGAGGTCCGGGGCGCCGTGCAGGGCGAACAGCGCGGCCATGCCGTAGCCGGTCACGCCGACGAGCACGACGGCCTGGAAGCGCTTGTTCGACCGCGCCGCGGCCACGGCGCCGACGATCATGAGTCCGCCGACGGCCAGCTGGGCCGGGTAGTCCCAGATGACGGCCGCGTCGGGCCAGCTGCGGTTCGACGACAGGGTGACGATGCTCGACACGACGAACACGACGAGGATCGTGCCGAGGTAGAACGGCAGCGAGCCGCGCTGGGTCGCCGCCGTCGTGCGCGACGCCGTCTTGTCGATGCCGGTCATGATCCGGACGTAGCCGTCGGAGGCGCGGGGCAGGAACGAGACCGCTTTCTGCACCGAGGAGACCCGCTCGCGCTGCCAGAACATCACGGCGCCGAGCACGAGCGAGAGGACGGTGAGAGCGAGGGCCGGCTCGAAGCCGTGCCAGAGGGCGAGGTGGTACGGGCCGTGCTCGCCCTCGACGTGCGGCAGCGTGTCCGCGTAGCGCGCCATGACGCGGTCGACCGGGGCCGCGACGAAGCCGAGCGCGAGGCTGAGCGCGGCGAGCACGGCCGGCGCGGCGAGGAAGTCGATGTGCTCGCGGACGAAGTCGACCGGGGCGACGTCGCGCTTGCGGGCGAACGCCCCCCAGAGGAACCGCAGGCTGTAGGCCGTGGTGAGGACGGAGCCCACGACGACCCCGACGAGCGCGATCACGCCCCAGGCGCTGCCGTGCTCGGCGTCGGCGAGCAGGGCGGAGAGCACCGCCTCCTTCGCGACGAAGCCGAACGTCGGGGGCACGCCCGCCATCGACGCGAGCGCGATGACGGTGATGACGGTGAGGACGGGAGCCTGCCGGCCCAGGCCGCTCAGCTTGCGGAGGTCGCGCGTGCCGGTGCGGTGGTCGACGATGCCGACGACGAGGAACAGCGTCGCCTTGAACAGGGCGTGCGCGACGAGCAGCGCGAGCGCCGCGAGCCCCGCGTCCCGGGTGCCGTAGCCCGCGATGATCGTGAGGAAGCCGAGCTGGCTGACCGTGCCGTAGGCGAGGACGAGCTTGAGGTCGTGCTGACGGAGGGCACGGTAGCCGCCGAGCAGCATCGTCACGACGCCGACGGTGACGACGACCTCCTGCCAGCCGGGCGAGTCGTGGTAGCCCGGCGCGAAGCGGGCGACGAGGTAGATGCCCGCCTTGACCATGGCCGCGGCGTGCAGGTACGCGCTCACCGGGGTGGGGGCGGCCATGGCCGCGGGCAGCCAGAAGTGGAACGGCACGAGGGCCGACTTCGACAGCGCGCCGATGAGCACCAGGATCACCGCGACGGTGACCGCCGTGCCGCTCGGCGGCGACGCGACGAGGGCCTCGATGGAGGAGGTGCCCCCCTGCACGCTGAGGACCACGAGCCCGACCAGCATGGCCAGCCCGCCCGCCGTGGTGACGATCAGCGCCTGGAGCGCGGCCCCGCGGCTCGCCTGCTTGTTCGTGTAGTGACCGATCAGGAGGTACGAGAAGACGCTCGTGGCCTCCCAGAAGACGAAGAGGACGAAGACGTCGTCGCTGGTGACGAGCCCGTACATCGCCCCGGCGAAGGCGACGAGCACGGCGGCGAAGCGCGCGAGGCTCTTCTCCCCCGGCTTGAAGTAGCGGGAGCAGTACACGAGGACGAGCCCGCCGACGCCGGTGACGACCAGGGCCAGCACCCACGACAGCACGTCGAGGCGGAGCGTCAGCGTGATGCCGAGCTGCGGGATCCACGGCACCGACTCGACGACCTGCCCCTGGGACAGGACCTGTGGCCCCTGCAGGGCGGTCATCACCATGGCGGCGAACGGCACGGCCGAGGCCCACAGGAAGAGCGACGGCCCAAGCCGGCGACCCAGTGCGGCGACGACGATCGAGGCGGCCGCGAAGGCCGCGAGAGCAGCGATCATCATGGTGCACCTCCGTCGGCTGGCGAGTTCGTCGGTCGTTCGGGCTGATCGGCGACGAGGAGTCGGGCGGAGAGGTCAGCTTACCTTGCGGTCACCTGGGAGGACCGCCCGAGGGCGACGCCGCCGGCGGACACATGCGCGGTCACGCATGTCCCAGGTGCTCACGCAGGTCGGCGAGCTCGCCCAGCAGCCGTCCGATCGCCGCCGGGTCGGCGACGCGGTGGCTCGCGGCGGTCTCGCCCGGCCCCACCCGGATGCCGAGGTCGCCCTCGCCGAGCGACCGCAGGGCGTCCTCGTCGGTGACGTCGTCGCCGGCGAAGAGGACGGCGGTGGCGCCCACCGCCTCGCGCAGCCGCGCGACCCCGTCGTCCTTGCCGGTCGGGCGGACGGCGTACTCGCGCACGTTCTTGCCCTCGCGGCCGTGCACGCCGGGCTCGTCGGCGAGGCGCTGCCGGACGGCCTCGCGCACCTCCGTCGTCGTGGCCTCGTCGGCGAGACGCGTGTGCAGGGCGAGGCCAGCCGGCTTCTCCTCGACGAAGACGCCCTCGCGACCGTCGGCCACCGTGTGCAGCGCCTCGGAGATGACCGCGCGACGGGCGAGCTCGTCGTCGGTCAAGGAGGTCACCTCTCCCCCGATCCGCACCTCGATCCCGTGCGACCCGACGAGCAGCACCTGCTCGGGCATCTCGCTGATGCGGTCGAGCGACGCGAGGTCGCGGCCGGAGACGAGGGCGACGGAGGTGCCCTCCATCTCGAGGAGGCGACGGATCGCCTCCTTCGACTCGGGCAGCGGGCGGGCCGCCATCGGCTGGTCGACCTCGGGCGCGAGGGTGCCGTCGAAGTCGAGGGCGACGAGGAGGCGCGGGGTCGTCGCGAGACGGCCGAGCGCGTCCGAGAGGGCTCGCGACTCGTCGTCCGTGGTCAGGGGGGTCGTGGTCACGAGGCGTCCTCCTCGGCGGGTGCCGTGATCTGCTGGCCAGGGCGCACGTTCTCGAGCGCCTGCAGGAACGACGCGGACCAGCTGGCCACGTCGTGCTCGAGCACGCGCCGACGGAGGGCGCGCATCCGCGTCGTCCGGTCGCGACGCGGCATCTCGATCGCCCGCATGATGGTGTTCTTCAGGCCGCCGATGTCGTGCGGGTTGATCAGCAGCGCGGACTTAAGCTCGTCGGCGGCGCCGGCGAACTCGCTGAGCACGAGCACGCCGTCGTTGTCGCGGCGGACCGCCACGTACTCCTTCGCGACGAGGTTCATCCCGTCGCGGAGGGCGGTGACAAGCATGATGTCGGCGGCGAGGTAGAGCGCCACCATCTCCTCACGCGGGTAGCCGTGGTGGTGGTAGCTGATGGCCGTGTGGCTCATCGTCGCGTAGTCGCCGTTGATGCGGCCGACGGTCAGCTCGATCTCGTCGCGGAGGGTCTTGTACGTCTCGACCCGCTCGCGGCTGGGGCTCGCGACCTGCACCAGCGTCGCGTCCTCGACGCTCAGGCGGCCGTCGGCGAGCAGCTCGCCGAACGCCTTCATCCGGTGGCGGATGCCCTTCGTGTAGTCGAGCCGGTCGACGCCGAGCATGACCGTCTTCGGGTTGCCGAGGCCGGCGCGGATCTCGGCGGCCCTGGCCTGGATGTCGGGTCGCGCGGCGAGCTCCTCGTAGCTGGCGGCGTCGATCGAGATCGGGAAGTGCTTGGCCAGCACCCGGCGCACCTTCGTGCCGCGGCGGGTCACGTGCGAGGACCCCGTCGTCGCGTCGTCGTCGACCGGCACCTCGACGTAGGGGCGGGTCGTCCCGTAGCCGAGCAGGTGGCGCACCGCGCGGGAGAAGTTCGAGGCGTCGTCGCCGCGCTGGAACCCGATGACGTCGGCGCCGAGCAGCCCCTCGAGGATCTGGCGGCGCCAGGGCAGCTGCGAGAAGATGCCGAGCGGCGGGAACGGGATGTGGTTGAAGAAGCCGATCGTCACGTCGGGACGCGCCTCGCGCAGCATCTTCGGGACGAGCTGCAGCTGGTAGTCCTGCACCCAGATCGTGCCGCCCTCCTCGGTGATCTCGGCGGCGCGGTCGGCGAACCGCTGGTTCACCTGCACGTACGCCTCCCACCAGAGCCGGTGGTAGGTGGGGGCGGCGATGACGTCGTGGTAGAGCGGCCAGAGCGTGTCGTTGCTGAAGCCCTCGTAGTAGCGCTGCACCTCCTCGGCGCTCAGGGGCACGGGCACGATGTGGATGCCCTCGTCGACGAACGGCTCGAACTCGAGCTCGGGCTGGCCGGCCCAGCCGACCCAGGCCCCGTCGTTCGCCTTCATGACGGGCTCGAGGGCGGTCACGAGGCCCCCCGGCGAGTGCTGCCAGGACGCGGAGCCGTCCTCGGCGATGACGCGGTCGACGGGGAGGCGGTTGGAGACGACGACGAAGCCGTAGCGCTCAGCGGTGTCAGACATGGGGGTGATCAGCTCCGTTCGACCCCCGGGAGACGGGGGACGGCCAGATTATCAGCGCGCTCGTCCGGGCCCCCGGCGAGGCCTGTCCCCCGGGCGTCCCTCCCCCGCGCGCCCGGCTCAGACGAGCCGGAGCACCTGTCCCGCCGCCTCGGCGAGCGCCCGGCCGTAGCTGCGACCGTGGCCAGCCGCGTGCACCGCGAGCGGGTGCAGCTGGTGGAGCGGCACGCGGTCGCGCCAGCCGTCCCGGAGGGGCGAGGCGTCCTGGTAGCCGGCCAGCGCCTCCTCGAGGAAGGGGAGGCCGAACAGCTGCAGCATCGCCAGGTCGGTCTCGGGATGGCCGCCGTGCGCGGCCGGGTCGATCAGGACGACGCCGACCGCGTCGACCAGGACGTTGCCGCTCCAGAGGTCGCCGTGCAGACGCGCCGGCTCGGCGTCGTCGTCGAGGGCGCCCGACGCGACGGCCCCGCAGGCACGTTCGACGAGGTCGAGCTCGTCGCGCGTCAGCGACCCTGCCTCGACGGCCGTCCGGGCGAAGGGCAGCACGCGCTGGGCGGCGTAGAAGGCGCCCCAGCTGTCGCGGGGCGTGCACTCCTGCTGCCGTCGACCGATGAAGACGGGGCCGTGCCAGCCCGCAGGAGGCGCCCCGAAGGCGTCCGCGCCGGCCGCGTGGGTGGCGGCGAGCGCCGCGCCGAACCGCCGTGCCGCCTCCGGCGTCGGGCGGGTCTCGTGCACGGCCTCGAGCGCGATGCGGCCTGCCGAGACCGACTCGACGGCCACGATCCTCGCGCCCCCGCGGGGCGTGGCCTCGGCGAGCCAGGCGAGGCCGGCCGCCTCGGCCTCGAAGAAGTCGTCGGGGGCGTCGGCGCGCTGCTTCACGTGCGGGGTCACGTGGATAGCATGCCCCCATGACCGAGGCCCCGACCGCGACCCGCACCCCGACGCAGACCCGCGCGTACCGGGGCGGGCGGCTCGTGGCGCAGGGGTTCCCCCTCGCCGACGTCAGCGACCACCTCGAGACCGAGGGCTGCACGGTGTGGGTCGACCTCACCGACCCGACCGAGGCGGACTTCGACGACCTCGAGGACGAGCTGGGGCTGCACGAGCTCGCCGTCGAGGACGCCCTGCAGGACGGCCAGCGGCCGAAGGTCGACCGCTACGAGAACCACCTCTTCACCGCGCTGTACGACGTCTCGTTCGACGCGGCGTCGGGCGAGCTGACGACGAGCGAGGTCAAGGCGTTCCTGACCGCGAAGGCGCTCGTGACCATCCACCACGCCGACTTCGACGCCTCCCGGCTCGAGAAGGCGTTCGACCAGAGCCCCGACCTCGCGGCGCACGGGGTCTCGTTCCTGCTCTGGGGCGTCCTCGACGTCGTCGTCGACCGCCACTTCGAGGCCGTCGACGCGCTGGACGACGAGATCGAGGGCATCGCCGACGACCTCTTCGACCCTGCGCCCCGCGCCCTCGACGTGCAGAAGCGCTCGTTCGCGCTGCGCAAGAGCCTCGTGCGGCTGCGGCGCGTCGCCTCGCCCATGCGCGAGGTGCTCAACACCCTGCTGCGCCGCGACCTGCACGACCTCGACCCGGTGATGCAGCCCTACTACCAGGACGTCTACGACCACGTCATCCGGGTCGCCGAGCAGAACGACTCGCTCCGCGACCTCGTCTCGACCATCCTCGACACGAACCTCAACCTGCAGTCGAACCGGATGAACGGGATCATGAAGAAGGTCACGAGCTGGGCCGCGATCATCGCGGTGCCCACCGCCATCACCGGCTTCTACGGCCAGAACGTGCCGTACCCCGGCTTCAGCACGTTCGGTGGCTTCGTCACCTCGTGCGTGCTCATCGTCGGCGTGGGCGGCGTGCTCTGGTGGCAGTTCCGCAAGCGCGACTGGCTGTAGGAGGCGGCCGCCGGGCCCCGGGGGCGTTCCCCGGCCGTTCGCCCGACGTTCACCCCTGCTCGGCTCCCCCGCCGCGGGTCCGGTCGTAGCCTGGCCGCGTGATCACGGTCGGAACGAGCACGTCCTGCGTCTCCCCGCTCCCCGTCGACGAGGCCTTCCGCCTCGCGAGCACCACCGGCTTCGACGGGGTGGAGGTGATGGTGACCGCCGACCGGGCGAGCCGGGACGCCCGGCTGCTCCGCGCCTCCTCGGCTCGCTGGGGGCTGCCCGTGTTGTCGGTGCACGCACCGGTGCTGCCGCTCGCGCACTTCGCCCTCGGCCGCGACCAGGGCGAGAAGCTGCGACGCTCGGCCGAGCTGGCCGCCGAGCTCGGCGCGGCCACCGTGGTCGTCCACCCGCCGTTCCGCTGGCAACGACGGCACGCCGCGCGGTTCCTCGACCTGGTCCGGGAGCTGGCTGCCGCGACGGGCGTCGAGCTGGCGGTCGAGAACATGTTCCCGTGGCGGCTGGGGCCCGTCGTCGCCGACGTCTACTCCCCCGGGCACGACCCCTCGGCCCTCGACGTCGACGCGGCCGTGCTCGACTTCTCGCACGCCGCCGTCGCCGGGCGGGACGCGCTCGACCTCGCGCTGGCCCTCGGCCCGCGCCTCCGTCACGTGCACCTCTGCGACGGGGTCGTCTCGACGCGGCCGGGCGGCCTCGTCGACCAGCACCTGGTGCCGGGCACGGGCGACCAGCCGGTCGCCGAGGTGCTCGGGCACCTGGCACGGTCGGGCTGGTCAGGGGCGGTGGTCGCCGAGGTGCACGCCCGCGGCCGGGCGACGGACGAGGCGGTGCTCACGGACATGCTGCGGCGCACGCTGAGGCACGCGCGAGCAGCACTGGCCGCCGGCGCCGCGTCCGCGGACACTGCGTCAGCGGGCACCGCGTCCGCGGGCGGAGCCTCGGCGGCCTACGCCCCGACCAGCACCGTGGCGACGACGGCGAGCGGCACGGCGACGACCGCGACCCCGAGCCCGCCGAGCACGACGCCGCGCCACCTCACCTCGACGCCCATCGAGGTCAGCCGCCCGTGCCAGAGCAGCGTCGCGAGCGAGGCCCAGGGCGCCACGAGGCAGCCGACGTTGACGCCGACGAGCACGGCGACGAGCCGCAGCGGCGAGCCGGCGACGGGCTCGAGGGCGAGGTAGGCAGGCAGGTTGTTCGCGACGTTGGCGGCGGCCGCGCTGCCGGCGGCGAGGCGCAGCAGGTCGGGCAGCCCGTCGCCCGAGCCGACGAGCACGGCGAGAGCGTCGGCGAGCCCGAGCGAGTGAGCCGCCTCGACGACGACGAAGAGGCCGCTGGCGAAGACGATCGTGCCCCAGGGGACGAGGCCGAGCCGCAGCGTCGACGGGCGACGCACGGCGGTGACGACGACGAGCACCAGCGCGGCCGCCGCCGCCGGGATCCACACCTCGATCCCGCTGACGAGCGCCGGCACGAGCAGCGCCACGGCGACGGCGGCCACGACGAAGAGCACGCGGTCGCCCGCCTCCTCCCGCCCGGGAGACTCGAACCGCCCGCTCAGCTCGCGGCGGTAGCGGATGCCGACGGCGGCGACCGGCACGACGGCGGCGACCACGGCCGCCGGCGCCACGAGCGCGGCGAAGGAGGCGGGCGACGGCGACCCGAGGGCGTCGAGGGCCAGCAGGTTGGTCAGGTTCGACACCGGAAGCAGCATCGAGCCGCAGTTCGCGAGCCACACCGTCGTGAGGGCGAACGGCATCGGCGGCAGCCCGACGCGTCGAGCGACGAGCACGACCACGGGGGTGAGCAGCACGGCCGTCGTGTCGAGCGAGAGGAAGATCGTGCAGCCGAGCGCGAGGACGACGACGAACGCCCACAGCACCACGACGCGGCCGCGCGCCGCCCGGGCGGCGAATCCGGCGAGCCAGGAGAAGAGCCCCGCCTCGGCCGCGAGCTCCGACACGATCGTCAGGGCGACGACGAAGCCGAGCACCGGCGCCACGCGCTCGACGAGCGTGCCCAGCTCCTCGAGGGTGAGGACCCCGGCGAGCAGGGCGACGAGCCCGACGACGAGCAACGCTGCTCCGAGCACGGCAGTGCGCACCAGGTCTCCTCCGGCTGACGAGCCCGGACCGGGCGAGCCGGGCAGCTCACCCTACGGCCCCGCGACCTGCAGGGACTGCACGGATCCGCGCCGGTGCGCGGAGCGGCCTGACGAGTACGGTGGACCCACCGATCACCAGGAGAGAACCGTGCGCAAATTCCTTTTCAACGGAGCGATCATCAGCTCGCTCTTCTCGGGCGTCAGCCTGCTCAAGAGCCTCAGCTCCGGCCCCCGCGACTGGCGGCTGCTGCTCACCGCCGTGGCCTGGGCGGCCACGACGGCCATCGCGGTCGGCAACGTCGTCGAGGCCGCGAACGAGAACGACTGACCGCTCGGCCCTCGGCCGGCTGACGAGCCGGCACAGGCACGGAGGAGGCGCGTCCCCGGTCGGGGGCGCGCCTCCTTCGTGCCTGCGGACCGGGCTCAGCGGTCGGGGCGACCGGTCGGGCGGCCGTCGAACGAGCGGTCGACGCGCGGGTCGCGCTCGTCCTCAGCGCCCATCGTCGGGGCGTAGGGCCGCGGCTCGGGGTCGGCGTCGCGCTGGATCGGGATCGCCTGGGTGAAGAGCTGGGTGCGCTCCGAGCCCGCGTTGTCGCCCGAGAAGAGCCCGCCTGCGTCCGAGGTGGACCGTGCGGGACGACGGGTCGCCGGCTCGGGCTCGGCCTCGACCGTCTGCACGCGGGTGCGCGGCACGGCCTGGGGCGAGACGCGGTGCAGCCACGAGACGAGGTCCTCGCGCACGAGGCAGCGCAGGTCGAAGAGGGTGCCGGCGTCCTTGGCGGTGACGAGCACCCGGACGCGCACCCAGCCGCCGGTCGCGTCGGTCACCTGGAGCACCTTCGTCCGGCGGTCCCAGAGGTCGGTGCGCTCGAGGATGCGGTCGAGCTCGTCGCGCATCGCCCCGGGGTCGACGCGCCAGTCGAGGTCGAGCTCGACGGCGCCGAGCAGCTCGCTGTTGCGGCGGGTCCAGTTCTCGAACGGCGTGGTGGTGAAGTAGGTCGACGGCAGCACGAGGCGGCGGTCGTCCCAGATGTGCACGACCACGTACGAGAGCGTGATCTCCTCGATCAGGCCCCACTGGCCCTCGACCACCACGACGTCGTCGATGCGGATCGCGTCGCTGAAGGCGAGCTGGATCCCCGCGAACACGTTCGCGAGGGTCGACTGCGCGGCGAGGCCCGCGACGACCGAGACCAGCCCGGCGCTCGCGAGGACGCTCGCGCCGACCGCCTCGACCCCGGGGAAGCCCAGCAGGATCGCACCGGCCGCGATGACGACCACGACGACCATGGTCAGGCGACGGAGGATCAGCACCTGGGTGCGCACCCGTCGCGCGATCCGGTTGTCGGCGGTGTCGATCCGGTAGCGCGCGAGCCCCAGGTCCTCGAAGAACAGGGCCAGCGCGCCGACGAACCAGGCCACGACGACGATCACGGCGACGCGGAAGAGCTGCGCCACGACGTCGTCCCCGGCGTACGGGGAGCCGAGCAGGGCCGGCAGGGAGGTGCGGAGGGCGATCGTGAGGAGGACGACGAGCAGCGTCCAGCGGAACGGACGGCGCATGCGCTCGACGAGCGCCTTCGCCCACTCCTTCTTCTTCGCGACGAGCCCCACGACGAGGCCGACCGCGGCCGAGACGACGAAGGTGAGCACGACGGCAGCGGCCACCGAGATGAGCAGTTGGATCCAGGGCATCCGTCCACCCTGTCGCACCGGGAGGACGCCCGGCCGACCTCGGTGCCGTCAGACTGGGACCGTGAGTCGATCCACAGGTTCCCGTCACGACGACGCCACGTCCTCGTCACCTCCCGGACGCCGACGCCGCGGCTCGCCGCGCAGCCGGACGCGTCGCGTGCTGAAGGCCGTGGCTCTCGTGCTGTTCGCCGTGGTCGTCCTGGTGGCGACCGGCTTCTTCGTCTGGGCCAAGACGCCGATGTCGGCCACCGCCTCCTCGCTGGCCGCCGTCGCGGACGACCCCCGGGTCGACGTCGTCGACCAGCCCGACGTCGTCGTCATGCGCCCGGCCCGGACGACGGCGCTCGACCAGGGCCTCGTCTTCGTCGCCGGCGCCCGCGTCGACCCGCAGGCCTACGAGCAGGTGCTCGCCGGGCTCGTCGCCACCGGCGTCACTGTGGTCGTCGAGCGCCCGGTGCTCGGCTTCGGCGTCCTCGATCCTCGTCCGCTCAGCCACTTCACCGACCTCGCGCCCGAGATCACGAACTGGGCGGTGGGCGGGCACTCCCTCGGCGGGGTGCGCGCCTGCCAGTACGCCGCCGACGACCCGGCCGTCGACGGCCTCGTCCTCTTCGGCTCGTACTGCGCGACGACCGACCTCTCGGGCCGCGACGATCTGCCGGTGCTCAGCCTCGGCGGCGGCGAGGACGGCCTGAGCACGCCCGACGACATCGAGCGGTACCGCGACATGCTCCCGGCCGACGCGACCGTCGTCGAGGTCCCGGGCCTCGCCCATGCCCAGTTCGGCAGCTACGGCGAGCAGCCGGGCGACGGAGAGCCGTCGATCAGCGACGAGGAGGCGCGGAGCCGGATCGACCGCGAGCTCACGTCGTTCTTCGCAGGCGTGGGCGGCTGACGGACCCGTCACCGACCTCGGGCCTGCCGACGACGATGCCGCCGACGGAGGGTCAGACGGAGCGCTTGCGGAGGCGCAGCGCCTCGAGTGCCATGCCGAGCGTCGCGTAGCGGCCGACTTCCTCGGCCCAGGCCGGGTTCGGCCCCTTGAGGGCCACGTGCACGCCGCCCTCGTCGCGGACGTGGCCGAGGACGCGGTCGGGAGTCGACACCTGGACGAGCCCGCCGGAGACGATCCGGGTGCTGAGCTGCGCGCTGCGGCGGAGGGGCTCGACGGCGATCGTGGTCACGGGGTGGCGCCTTTCGTGGGGGACGTGCGAGATCGACGGTACCCGCGCCTCCCCTGTTCTCCCCTGGGGCTCTGCCGTGCGTCCCCGGTGGTCCGCCTGTGCGGACGCCCGGCACCGGGGTACGACGACGCCCCGCCCGGCGGGGCCGGACGGGGACGATCGTGCCCGCAGATCGCGGGACGAGGAGGTGCGGGTCAGCTGGTGAGGCCGTCCACGTAGTCCTGGTTCTCGGTGATCCACTGGTCGACGACCTCGGTGTAGTCGCTGCCGTCGACGCCGCTGTTGAACATGGCGTTCTCCAGCGACGAGAGGGTCTCGGTCTCCATCTCGAAGCCCTCGAGCCACTCGGTCAGCTGCGGGAAGTTCTCCGTGAAGCTCTTGCCGCCGAACGAGTGGATGCCCTCGGCGTCGCCGAGCGTGCCCTTCGGGTCGGCGAGGTCCTTGATCGGGAACGCGTCGTAGGCCCAGTGCGGGCTCCACAGGGTCACGGCGATGTTCTCGCCGGCCTCGGTGGCGCTCTTCAGCTCGGTGAGCATGGCCGCCGTGGACGACGTCTGCAGCTCGAGGGCGTCGATGCCGTAGTCGGGGATGGTCGCGTCCTGCACGGCCGTCGTCAGGCCGGCGCCGGGCTCGATGCCGACGATGGAGCCGCCGAAGAGGTCCGCGTTCGCGTTCAGCTCCTCGATCGAGTCGATCGGGGCGTCGGCGTTGACCGCGACGGCGAGCTTCGCGTCCTCGTTCCACGCGCCGAGGTCGGTGAGGTCGTCGCCGTACTGCTCGACGTAGTCCGCGTGGGTGGTCGGCAGCCAGGTGTCGAGCACGACGTCGTAGTCGTCGGTGGTGAGGCCCGAGTAGACGGGGGCGACGTCGGCCATCTGGAGGTTGACGGTGTAGCCCTCGTCCTCGAGCACCGACTTCCAGAGCCAGGAGGCGGCGATGCCCTCGTCCCAGCCGTTGAAGACGGCCAGCTCGACGACGCTCTTGTCACCGTTGTCGAGGGTCTCGGCCGAGGACGAGCTCCCGGGGGGCGAGCAGGCGGCGAGGCCGAGGACGGCGGTCGTGCCGAGGGCGACGGAGGCGGCGATGGTGCGCTTCTTCATGGGTGTCCTTCCGGGGACGATCGGTGTGTTCGAGGTGCTGGTGCTGGTGCTGGTGCTGGGACGCGGCATCACGCGCCGGCCCCCACGGGGGCGGGCTGCTCGCTGTCGGCGGTGCGCGCCTCCTGGGTGCTCGGCGACGGGGCGGGAGCGTCGTCCCGGCCGGCACCGCTGCGGAGGGGGCGTCGCCGTGCCCGACGGTCCGCGCCGAGGGCGGCCGTCATCCGGTCGAGGATGATCGCGAGCACGACGACCGAGATGCCGGCCTCCGCCCCGAGCGCGATGTCGATCCGGTTGAGGCTCGCGACGATGTCGCCGCCGAGCCCGCCCGCACCGACCATGCCGGCGATGACGACCATCGAGAGCGAGAGCATGATGACCTGGTTGACGCCGGCCATGATGCTCGGCTTCGCGAGGGGCAGCTGGATCTGGCGGAGGATGCGCCACGGCGACGAGCCGAAGGCGTGGCCGGCCTCGACGACCTCCTCGTCGACCCCGCGGATGCCGAGCTCGGTGAGCCGGACGCCGGGAGCCATCGCGAACACGACGGTCGCGACGATGCCGGGGACGACGCCGATCCGGAACAGCAGCAGGGCGGGGATCAGGTAGACGAACGCCGGCGTCGTCTGCATGAAGTCGAGGACGGGCCGGATGATCTGCGACGCCAGGTTCGACTTGGCCGCGAGCACGCCGAGCGGGATGCTGAGGGCGATCGCGACGGCTCCCGCGACGAGGACCAGCGCGAGCGTCGACATGGCGTTCTCCCACTGGCCGAGCGTGCCGATGAAGAGCAGGCCTGCCGCGGTGCCGAGGCCGAACTTCCAGCCCTTGGCGAGGAACGCGAGGGCCGCGACCACGACGACGACCGCCCAGAACGGAGGTGCGCTCAGGGCGTACTCGACCCACTCGTAGAAGAACGTGACGATGGCGCGGATGACGGAGAAGAAGCCGCCGAGGTAGGTGGTGACCCACTCGACGACGACGGCGACGGCGTCGCCGAAGGGGATGCGCAGGTACTCGTTCATCGGAGGGCTCCCTCGGTGGTCGCGGTCGGGACGCCGGCAGGTGCGGCGAGGGTCTCGTCGAGCTCGCTCTCGGAGTAGCGGGTCACGGGCTCGAGCACCGGGATCGGGGACGTCGAGGTGTCGACCCCGCCGAGCGCGGCGAGCAGCGTGACGCGCGGGATGACGCCGATCAGGCGGTCGCGGTCGTCGACCACGGCGATGGGCAGGGGGCTCTCGACGGCCAGCTCGAAGAGGTCGACGAGGGCGGCGTCGGGGCCGACCTTCGCGAACTCGGCGTTGACGATCGAGGCGAGGTCGGTGTCGGCGGCCTTGACCTGGCGCATCACGTGGCCGTCGCGCACCCAGCCGAGCAGCTTGCGGTCGCGGCCGAGCACGAACAGCGCCGCGGTCTGCAGGTCACGCAGCGTGCGGAGCGCGCCCCGCGGGCCGGCCGTCAGCTGGACCACGGCGCGGGCCGGCTCCATCACGCTCGACGCGGTGAGCACCCGCGCACGGTCGACGTCCTGCACGAACTGGGCGACGTAGTCGTTCGCCGGGTCGGTGAGGATGTCCTCCGGCGTGCCGATCTGCACGATGCGGCCGTCGCGCATGACGGCGATCCGGTCGCCGAGGAACATCGCCTCGTTGAGGTCGTGGGTGATGAAGACGATCGTCTTGCCGAGGGTCGCCTGCAGCTCGAGGAGCTGCTCCTGCATCTCGCGGCGGATGAGCGGGTCCAGGGCGCTGAACGCCTCGTCCATCAGCAGGATGTCGGTCTCGGCGGCGAGCGCCCTGGCCAGGCCGACGCGCTGCTGCATGCCGCCCGACAGCTCGGAAGGCAGCTTGTCCTCCCAGCCGCCGAGGCCGACGACCTCGGTCATCTCCCTCGCCTTGGCGAGACGGTCGGCCTTGGGGACGCCCTGGACCTCGAGGCCGTAGGCGACGTTGTCGAGCACGGTGCGGTGCGGCAGCAGCGCGAAGTGCTGGAACACCATCGACACGTTCTGACGCCGCACCTCGCGGAGGCGCGCGGCGGGCACGTCGGAGATGGCGGACCCCGACACCTCGACCGAGCCGGAGGTGGGCTCGAGCAGGCCGTTCAGCATCCGGATGAGCGTCGACTTGCCGGAGCCGGACAGGCCCATCACGACGAAGATCTCGCCGAGCTGCACGTCGAAGGAGGCGTCGATGACGGCAGCCGTGCCGAGGGACGCGGCCTCGGCTCGGGTGGCGCCCGCCTCCAGGCGGGTCACGGCGTCCTTGGGGCGGCGGCCGAACACCTTGTACAGGTTCCGGGCTCGCACTGCGGGGGTGGTGGTCACGGGCTCTCCATGCGCACGCCGAGAGGGGCGTCCGGCCGCTCGGGCCGGAGCCGTCGGCGGCGTCCAGGTCGGGCGGACGGGTCGACGGCACGTGCGGGACGGACCGGCTCAAGCGGCGCGTGACCGGCGTCGTGCCTGGTCTGCCTCGCGAACCCGTACCCCGCTGGGCCGGTCACGGGACCGGCGCCGGCGCCACCAGACCGTACGTCGCCTCGGCCCGGTGGTCGTGGGGGCCGACGGCAGCGCGTCCTGATGATGACGGACCCGGGTGACCGGGTCGACACGACGGTAGCGTGGACGACACGTGACGACCAAGTCGCCGACCCCCGCGCGGGGGACCGTGCGCGTCCCCCGCGACGGCGTGTCGCCCGTGCCTGCGCGGTTCGCGATCGAGACCCCATCGTTACAGAGCCTGCACGCAGCGGACCGCGCCTCCTCGTCCCGCGCGCTGCGGCCGGAAAGAGTGCACATCGTGCACCCGGGGGTCTACGGTCGTGCCATGACGAGTCCCTCGAACGAGGGAGGCCCCGCCGCCTCCCCCGACCACGTCCCCCAGGATTTCTCGCACGAGCAGGAGGGGTTCCACCAGGGCCTCAAGCCGCGCCAGCTCCAGATGATCGCCATCGGCGGCGCGATCGGCACGGGGCTGTTCCTCGGCGCCGGCGGCCGTCTCGCCTCGGCGGGGCCCGCGCTCGCGATCGTCTTCGCGATCTGCGGCGTCTTCGCCTTCTTCATCCTGCGCGCCCTCGGCGAGCTCGTGCTGCACCGCCCCTCCTCGGGCTCGTTCGTCTCGTACGCCCGTGAGTTCTTTGGCGAGAAGGCCGCCTACGCCGCTGGCTGGATGTACTTCCTCAACTGGGCCATGACGGCCATCGTCGACGTCACCGCCGTGGCGCTCTACCTGCACTACTGGAGCGCCTTCACCTCGGCGCCGGACTGGCTGCTCGCCCTCGTGGCCCTCGCCGTCGTGCTGTCCGTCAACCTGCTGGCGGTCAAGGTGTTCGGCGAGATGGAGTTCTGGTTCGCGATCATCAAGGTCGCGGCCCTCGTGGTGTTCCTGGTCGTCGGGGTCGTCTGGCTCGCCGCGTCGTTCCCCGTGACGAGCGGCGGGGAGTCGATCGACACGGGCTGGTCGGTGATCGCGGCGAGCGGGATCCTGCCGAACGGCATCCTGCCCGCGGTGATCGTCGTCCAGGGCGTCGTGTTCGCCTACGCGGCGATCGAGCTCGTCGGCACGGCGTCGGGCGAGACGCAGCACCCCGAGAAGGTCGTGCCCCGGGCCATCAACACCGTCATCATCCGCATCGCGGTCTTCTACGTCGGCAGTCTCGTGCTGCTCTCGCTGCTGCTGCCCTACACGTCGTACGAGGCCGGACAGAGCCCGTTCGTCACGTTCTTCGGCAGCATCGGCAGCCCCGAGGTGGGCGAGGTGGCCGGCTCGATCATGAACTTCGTGGTCGTCACCGCCGCGCTCTCGAGCCTCAACGCGGGCCTCTACTCGACCGGGCGCGTGCTGCACTCGATGGGCATGAACGGCTCGGCGCCGAAGTTCACGACCAAGATGTCGAAGGGCGGCGTGCCCTTCGGCGGCATCCTGCTGACCGCGAGCATCACCCTGCTCGGCGTCGTCCTCAACGCGGTCGTCGGCGCGAACACGGCGTTCGAGATCGTCCTCAACATCGCCTCGCTCGGCATCCTCACCGCGTGGGGCACGATCATCCTCTGCCAGATGCGGCTGCGGCAGTGGGCCAAGGAGGGCAAGGCGGAAGAGCCGTCGTTCCGCCTGCCCGGCGCCCCCGTGACGAGCTATCTCACGCTGGCGTTCCTGCTCGCGGTCGTCGTGCTGATGGCGATCGACTGGCCGATCGGCTCGTTCACCGTCATGTCGCTCGTCGTCATCATCCCCCTGCTGGTGCTCGGCTGGCACCTCCAGCGCGACCGCATCCTCGCGGCAGCACGGCTGCGTGAGGGCATGACAGGCGCCTACCCGGTCACCGGTCGCGACGCGTCGTCGCAGCTGCCCCGTGACGACCGCGGACAGGACTAGCCCGCGGCGCTCAGGTCGCCGGGGTCAGAACAGCGGCCACGGGACGGCGGGCGCCTGGCCCTCGGGCTCGGGGAAGGCGCCCGTCGACCGCAGACGGCTGCACCGGGCGCGGAGAGCCGCGAGCTCGGCCTCGGTGACCAGCCCGCCGAGGACGGCGCCCAGTTCACCGTCGAGCTGCTGCTCGACCCGGGCGACGCCGTCGAGCTCGTCGCCGGTCAGGGGCTCGCCTGCCCAGCCCCAGAGGACGGTGCGGAGCTTGTGCTCGGCGTGCAGGGTCAGACCGTGGTCGACTCCGTGTCGTCGGCCGTCCGGCATCGCCAGGACGTGGGCGCCTTTGCGGTCCGCGTTGTTCACGACGACGTCGAAGACGGCCATCCGGCGGAGGGCGGCCGAGTCCTCGTGGACGAGCGCCACCGGCTCGTCGTCCTCGTCGAGGCCCTCGAGCACCGTGCGCCAGCCGTCCTCGGGCACGTCGGCCGAGGGCAGCAGGTCGACGGCGTCCTGCTCGGGGTCGACGTCGCACCAGAGCTGCACCATGCCAGGGCCGAGGGGGCCGTCACGGAGCCAGGTGCGCGGCACGACGTCCCAGCCGAGGGCCTCGGACACGTGCCAGGAGGCGACCTCGCGGGAGGCGAGGTCGCCGTCCGGGAAGTCCCACAGGGGGCGTTCGCCCGCGATCGGCTTGTAGACGACGACCACGCCCTCGATCTCGCCGACGAACGTCGCGTTGGAGGCGGTGGTCACCCGGCCCGTGAGCGTCAGCTCCCCCGTCACCAGGTCGGGCCCGGTCGTCACCAGGAGTCGCCGGGGACGGCGCAGACGTGGCCCTCGGGGTCCATGGGCGCGCCGCAGAGGGGGCAGAGCGGGCGGCCGGCGCCCACGACCTCGAGGGTGCGGGCGGCGAAGGCCCTGGCGGTGCCGACGGGGAGCCTCAGGGTCATCATCTCGACGGGCTCGACGGCGTCGTCCGCATCGAGGTCGACGTCGAGGTCGTCGCCGGGATCGGCGAGGGGGTAGGCCTCGACGACGACCTGGGCGGTGGACGGGTCCCAGCCGAGGCTCAGGGCGCCGACACGGAACTCGGCCTCGACCGGCTGGTCCAGGGGCGCGTGGTCGACGAGCTCCTCGGGCGTCGTCTCGGGCACGCTGGCGGGGTTCCCCTCGACGCGGCGCACCTCGTCGAGGATCTCGTCGATCTTGTGCGCGAGGACGGCGGACTGCTCCTTCTCGAGGGCGACGCTGACGACGCGTCGGCCGTCGCGGGCCTGGAGGTAGAAGGTGCGGGCTCCGGGCAGCCCGACGGTGCCGACGACGACGCGGTCGGGCCAGTCGAACCCGTGGACGATGGTGGGCATGGGGCCATCCTACGAGCGGTGCGGACGGGTGTCCGGGCCGGCTCTCAGACGGTGCCCGCGCCTCCCCCGACCGCGGCGTCGGCGCTCGGCGCCGAGCCCCGCAGCCAGCTGAGGTCGCCTCCGTCGGTGTTGGTGGCGAGGACGTCGGTGCGGTGCGCGCCGTACCGCAGGATCGACACGGAGGCTGGTCCGACCGAGATGCGCTGGAACAGGTCGAGGTGCACGCCGAGCGCGTCGGCGAGGACGGACTTGACGACGTCGCCGTGGCTGACCGCGAGCCAGACGGCTCCCGGCCCGTGCTCCTGCTCGACCGCGGCGTCGTGGGCGCGGATCGCGCTGACGGCGCGGTGCTGCATGCCCGACATCGTCTCGCCGCCCGGGAAGGTCACGGCCGAGGGCTGACGCTGGACCGTCTGCCAGAGGTCCTCGCCCGCGAGCTCCGAGAGGGGCCGGCCCTGCCAGTCCCCGTAGTCGCACTCGGTGATCGCGTCGTCGACCAGCACGTCGAAGGCGGCGTCGGCGGACTGCTGCGCCACGATGGCCTCGGTCGTCTCCCGGCACCGCTCGAGCGGTGAGGTCACGACCCGGGCGAAGGGCACCACGGCCAGCCGTGCTCCGGTCGCCGCCGCTTGCTGCCGTCCGACGTCGTCGAGCAGCACCCCGGGAGTCCGCCCCGCGAGCACCCCCGTCGCGTTCGCCGTCGTCCGCCCGTGCCGCACCACCACAACAGTCGCCATCCGGCCACCCTAGGCCCGCCCCGCCCTTCCCCTCCCCGGCCGCCGAAGGGGGCCAGCGAAGCGCCGCCCGACCCATCTCTCGCCGAAGGGGCCAGCGAAGCGCCGCCCCACTCACCTGTCGCCGAAGGGGGGCCAGCGAAGCGCCGCCCCGATCCCCGATGCACCGGCACCTGGCGGCACGAGTCTCGGCACCGCCCGGCCCGAGCCGCACGTCGCCGGAGGCGACGAAAGGCGTCGAAAAAATCCCCCGCGAAGAAGCGGAGCTTCGAACACGGGGGACCCATTTTTTTGTCGGTGCACCCCCTCGGACTTGAACCGAGAACCCACTGATTAAGAGTCAGTTGCTCTGCCAATTGAGCTAGAGGTGCGTGCTGCGCGGCGTGGCGCAACGAGGAATGACTCTAGCATGAGAATCGACCCCCTGAGAACCACCGGTGCCCCTGCGCGCCGCGAGATCGGAGCACCATGTCCACGAAGCTCGAGAAGGGCGCCGCGGCGCCCCCGTTCACCCTCGACGACGAGTCGGGCGCGCCCGTCTCGCTGTCGGACTTCGCGGGCCGCAAGGTGATCGTGTACTTCTACCCGGCGGCGTCGACGCCGGGCTGCACGACGCAGGCGTGCGACTTCCGCGACAACATCAACTCGTTGGCGGGCTCGGGCTACCAGGTGCTGGGCGTGTCGAAGGACGCCCCGGAGGCGCTCCGCCGGTTCAAGGACGAGCAGGGCCTGAACTTCCCCCTGCTGTCCGACCCGGAGCTGACGGTGCACCAGGAGTACGGGGCCTGGGGCGAGAAGAACAACTACGGCCGCGTCGTCACCGGCACGATCCGGTCGACCTTCGTGCTCGACGAGCAGGGCGTGGTGCAGCTCCCGTTGTACAACGTGAAGGCGACGGGCCACGTGGCGTCGCTGCGGAAGAAGCTCGGCCTCGACTGAGCCCTCCCGATGACGCCCCGCTCCGCCCTGCCGCGCCGTTCAGTAGGTGCGAGGCGGGGCGTCGTCGCGTGCAGAGGTCACGGCGACGACGCTGGGGACGAGCAGCAGCAC
Organism: Frigoribacterium sp. CFBP 13729; assembly: GCF_014841875.1. NCBI lineage: Bacteria > Bacillati > Actinomycetota > Actinomycetes > Micrococcales > Microbacteriaceae > Frigoribacterium > Frigoribacterium sp. CFBP 13729. The sequence continues at coordinate 910,324 of NZ_JACYUR010000001.1, forward strand.
CACGACGAGCACGGCGGGCACGATGAGCCAGAGCCCCACGGAGGGGTTGGCGAAGGTGCCCTGCAGGCTGCCGACGCCGACGGCGATCTGCAGCACCTGCCACACGATCGCGGCTCCCCTGATCCAGCCTCGGCCCCGGAGCGCGCCGACGACGATGGCGCCGAGCCAGACCGTGGCGAGGAGGGTGAGCAGCAGGATCGCCGCGGCGGCCGCGTAGGAGTCCGGCTGCACCGTGAGGATCTCGATCAGCAGGTACGCCGTCGCCACGGCGAGCAGCGTGGCCTCGGCGACGAGCAGGAGGACGAGCAGCCAGAAGAGGGCGGGTCGCGACGGTGTCGCAGAACGACCTGTCCTCTCGGGAGGGGTGTCCCCGGACTGCTCGGTCACGCTCGATCCCTCCTGAGAATCCTTGATCTGGCGGTTCCAGTATGCGACCATATTCGAGGTCGAAGTGACGCGTACGTCGTGGTGCGCGCCTCCCAATGAATCGAAGTCTCTCGGCTTTCTTCCCCCCACCGGAACCCGGCGCTTCGACGTGCCCGGTCCAGCACCCAAAGGAGTACCCATCGATGGATTGGCGTGACAAAGCCGCCTGCCTGACCGCTGACCCGGAGCTGTTCTTCCCGGTCGGCAACACGGGCCCCGCTGTGGACCAGATCGACAAGGCCAAGACCGTCTGCGGTCGCTGCACGGTCACCGAGACCTGCCTGCAGTACGCCCTGGAGACCAGTCAGGACTCCGGCGTCTGGGGCGGGCTCAGCGAGGACGAGCGCCGAGCGCTGAAGCGCCGCGCCGCCCGCGCCCGCCGCGCCAGCTAGGCGACGGCAGGACGACCACGAGGCCGGCTCCCCCACGGGGAGCCGGCCTCGTCGCGTCCGGCCCTGCGAGCCGTATGGCCTCGGCCGTCAGGACCGGGTCAGCCACCGGAACGGGATCTCGATGGTGACCTCGGTGCCGTTCCCGACAAGCGTGTGCCAGTCGATGGTGCCGCCGAGCTCGCCCTGGATGAGCGTCCGCACGATCTGCGTGCCCAGACCGGAGCCGACCTTGCCCTCGGGCAGGCCCACGCCGTCGTCGCGCACCTTCACCGTCAGCTGTTCGTCGTCGCGCTCGGCCGAGATCTCGACGACCCCGTCGCGACCGTCGAGGCCGTGCTCGACGGCGTTGGTGACGAGCTCGGTGAGCGCCAGGGCCAACGGGGTCGCGTACTCGCTCGGGAGGGCGCCGAAGCTGCCCGTCCTGGTGGGGCGCACGGTGGTGGCGTGGCTCGACGCCACCTCGGTGATCAGCATGAGGACCCGGTCGAAGACCGTGTCGAAGTCGACGTTCTGGCTGAGGCCCTCGGACAGCGTGTCGTGGACCACGGCGATCGACGCCACGCGGCGCATCGCCTGGGTCAGGGCCTCGCGGGCAACGTCCGTGTGCGTCCGTCGGGCCTGGATCCGCAGCAGCGACGCGACGGTCTGCAGGTTGTTCTTGACGCGGTGGTGGATCTCGCGGATCGTCGCGTCCTTGGTGATGAGCTCGCGCTCCTGGTGGCGCAGCTCGGTGACGTCGCGGCAGAGCACGACGGCGCCCACACGCTCGCCCTTGTCGCGCAGCGGGATGGCACGCAACGAGACCGTCACGCCTCGCGCCTCGATGTCCGTGCGCCACGGCGCCCGCCCCGTGACGACGAGCGGGAGCGACTCGTCGATGACGAGCTTGCCCTGCAGCAGCCCGGTCGTCACCTCGGCCAGCGACTCGCCCTCGAGCTCGCCGGCGAAGCCCATCCGGTTGAACGCCGACAGGCCGTTCGGGCTCGCGAAGGTGACCATGCCGTCGACGTCGAGGCGGAGCAGGCCGTCGGAGGCGCGGGGGGCGCCCCGTCGAGGGCCGGTCGGAGCGCCGAGATCGGGGAAGTCCCCCGCGGCGATCATCGCGAACAGGTCGTTGCTGCACTGGTTGAACGTGAGCTCCTGACGGCTCGGCGTGCGCGCCTCGCTCAGGTTCGTGTGTCGCGTGATCACCGCGATGGGCGCCTCCGTCACGTCGGGACGGCTCGCGCCGAGCCGGCGGAGGACGGGCACGGCCCGGACGCGGGTGGGGGTCTCCTCGTACCAGTCGGGTGCCGCCGAGTCGACGATGCGCGTCGTCTCGAAGGCCTGCTGGATCTGGGAGCGCCACTCGGGGCGCACCTCCTGGCCGACGAAGTCGCGGTAGAAGAGCGTGGCCGAGCTCGAGGGCCGCGCGTGGGCGACGGCCACGTAGCTGTCGGTGTCCGTGGGGACCCACAGCACCATGTCGGCGAAGGCGAGGTCGGCGAGGAGCTGCCAGTCGCCGACCAGGAGGTGCAGCCACTCGACGTCGGCCTCGCTGGAGCGGCCCTGGGCGAGAACGAGATCACTGAGCGTCGACACCCGTCCAGTCTAGGTCGACCTCCGTCGACCGTCGGCCGTGGGCCGCGCACCCGTCGCGCACCCACGACTTGTCCACAGCGACGGCAGGTCGGGACAGACCCGTCTGCACATGTCATATGTTGAACGCCACACCACCGACGAAAGTCCGAGCCCCATGACTCTCCCTCTCGCCCTCCTGTCGTCCGAGCCCGACGAGCCACGCGGGCTGGACGAGCCCGAACGACGGACGGACGGGCCTCACCGTCCTGCCGAGCTGTTCCTCGTCGAGCCGCTCCCCCCGGAGCCGCTCCCCCCTGAGCAGACAGCTCCGCCTGAGCCGGAGCTCGACCCGGGCCTCGCCGCCGAGGGCCTCGCGCGGTCGGTGCTCGAGGTGCTCGCCGGCGCTCGTGACCTCCAGCAGCTGACCCGGTGGGTCACGGCCGAGGTCCACGCCGTGCTGCGCGCTCGGGTCCAGCTGTCGACCCGGGCGCGCTCCGTGATCGCCGACCGACCCGTCCGGCCCGTCCTCCGGATCGGCACGGTGAAGGTCGCCCGTCCCGTGCCGGGCGTCGCCGAGACGGTCGTGGTCGTGCACGGTCGGGGTCGCGCGCGGGCCGTCGCGATCCGGCTCGAGATCGTCGGCGGGCGCTGGCAGGCGAGCGCGCTGCACATCCTCTGACGAGCAGAGCCTCCGACCGGCACCACGGCACCCCGCCGACGGCGACGGGGCCGCCCACCGGAGGTGAGCGGCCCCGTCGGGGCCGCGCGGGCAGCGTCCTGCCGGCGGCGTCAGCCGTTCTTCTTGCCGGCTGCGCGACGCTCCGCGCGGTTGACCGGCGAGCCGGCCGCCCCGCCGCCCTGCGTCTGGCCGAAGGCCCCACGGGCAGCCGGCTTGGACGTGGTGGTCGCCTGCGCAGCCGCGACCTCGGGATCGTCGCCGCGCTCGGCGTCGTCCTGGGCTTTCTGCGCCTTGGCCGTCGCGGCCTGCTCGAGGCGCCCGCGCTGGTCGCGGACCTCGACCTCGCCCGCGATGTTCGGGGCGGAGTACTCGAGCTTCGGCTGCTGCTTCTCGCCGTCGAGGCCCTTGGCGGCGATGACGGGGGTCTCCGCGACGCCGACCTGGGACTGGACCTCGACCTCGAGGTTGAACAGGAACCCGACCGACTCCTCGCGGATCTGGCCCATCATGCTCTGGAAGAGCGCGTAGCCCTCGCGCTGGTACTCGACCAGCGGGTCGCGCTGGGCCATGGCCCGCAGGCCGATGCCGTCCTTGAGGTAGTCCATCTCGTACAGGTGGTCGCGCCAGCGCCGGTCGATGACCGACAGCACGACGCGGCGCTCGAGCTCGCGCATCGCGGGCTCGCCCAGGGTCTCCTCGCGGGCACCGTAGGCGACCTTGGCGTCGGAGAGGATCTCCTGGCCGAGGAAGTCGCGCGTCGCCTTGCCCTTGGAGCCTGCCTCGGTGATGACCTCGTCGATGGTGATCGAGATGGGCCACAGGGTCCGCAGCTCGGTCCAGAGGGCGTCGAGGTCCCAGTCGTCGGGGCTGCCCTCCCCCGTGTGCTGGTCGATGACCTCGTTGACGACGTCCTCGAGGAACCGCTGCGAGCGGTCCTGCAGGTCGTCGCCCTCGAGGATGTGTCGACGGTCGCCGTAGATGGCCTCGCGCTGACGGTTCAGGACGTCGTCGTACTTGAGGACGTTCTTGCGGATCTCGGCGTTGCGCGACTCGACCTGCGACTGGGCCGAGCGGATGGCACGACCGACGATCTTGTTCTCGATCGCGAGGTCGTCCGGCACGTTGCCGCGACCCATGAGCGACTCGGCGGCGCCCGAGTTGAACAGGCGCATCAGGTCGTCCGTGAGGGACAGGTAGAACCGGCTCTCGCCCGGGTCGCCCTGTCGGCCGCTGCGTCCGCGCAGCTGGTTGTCGATGCGACGCGACTCGTGGCGCTCCGTGCCGAGCACGTAGAGACCACCGGCCTCGATCACCTTCTCGGCCTCGGTGGCGACCTCGGCCTTCTTGGCCGCGAAGACGTCGTCCCAGGCGGCCTCGTACTCGTCCGGCGTGTCGGAGGGGCTGAGGCCCTTCGTGTTCATCTCCGCGACGGCGAGGAACTCGGCGTTGCCGCCCAGCATGATGTCGGTGCCTCGACCGGCCATGTTCGTCGCGACCGTGACCGAGCCGAAGCGACCGGCCTGGGCGACGATCGCCGCCTCCCTGGCGTGGTTCTTGGCGTTCAGCACCTCGTGCTTGACGCCGCGCTTCGCGAGGAGGCGGGACAGGTACTCGCTCTTCTCGACGCTCGTGGTGCCGACCAGCACGGGCTGGCCCTTCTCGTGGCGCTCGACGATGTCCTCGGCGACCTGCTCGAACTTGGCGGTCTCGTTCTTGTAGACGAGGTCGGTCTGGTCGATGCGCTGCATCGACTTGTTCGTGGGGATGGGGACGACGCCGAGCTTGTAGGTGCTCATGAACTCGGCGGCCTCGGTCTCGGCCGTTCCCGTCATGCCCGACAGCTTCTTGTAGAGGCGGAAGTAGTTCTGCAGGGTGACGGTCGCGAGCGTCTGGTTCTCCGCCTTGACCTCCACCCCCTCCTTGGCCTCGATGGCCTGGTGGATGCCCTCGTTGTAGCGGCGGCCGCTGAGGATGCGGCCGGTGTGCTCGTCGACGATGAGCACCTCGCCGTTGATCACGACGTAGTCCTTGTCGCGCTTGAAGAGCGCGCTCGCCTTGATGGAGTTGTTGAGGAACGAGATGAGGGGGGTGTTGGCCGACTCGTAGAGGTTGTCGATGCCGAGGTAGTCCTCGACCTTCTCGATGCCGGGCTCGAGCACGCCGACGGTGCGCTTCTTCTCGTCGACCTCGTAGTCGGTGCCGGCGACGAGGCGCTTCGAGATCGTCGCGAACTCGGCGAACCAGCGGTTGGCCTCGCCCGAGGCGGGACCCGAGATGATGAGGGGCGTCCTCGCCTCGTCGATGAGGATCGAGTCGACCTCGTCGACCACGGCGAAGAAGTGGCCGCGCTGGACCATGTCCTGCGACTGCCACGCCATGTTGTCGCGCAGGTAGTCGAAGCCGAACTCGTTGTTCGTGCCGTAGGTGATGTCGGCCGCGTACTGCTCGCGGCGCTCGGCCGGCGTCTGTCCGGCGAGGATGCAGCCGGTCGTCATGCCGAGGGCACGGAAGACACGGCCCATCAGCTCGGACTGGTAGCTCGCGAGGAAGTCGTTGACGGTGATGACGTGGACGCCGCGCGAGGCGATCGCGTTGAGGTAGGCGGCGGTCGTGGCGACCAGCGTCTTGCCCTCACCGGTCTTCATCTCGGCGATGTTGCCGAGGTGGAGCGCCGCGCCGCCCATCAGCTGGACGTCGAAGTGGCGCATGCCGAGGGTCCGCTTCGCGGCCTCCCGGACGGCGGCGAAGGCCTCGGGCAGGAGGTCGTCGAGCGACTCGCCGCCCGCGTAGCGCTCGCGCAGCTCGACGGTCTCGTTCTTGAGCTCGTCGTCCGTGAGCGTCGTGAAGTCGTCCTCGAGCTCGTTGACGGCCGAGGCGTACGCCTTGAGCCTGCGGAGTGTGCGCCCTTCACCGACGCGGAGGACCTTCTCTAGGACGTTGGCCAACGGATGCTCCCTGGTTCTGGACGTGTCCGCCCCCTCGCGGGACGGTCACGGAATGGTGACAAGACTAGCGGCCACCGCCCTGGGAGGAGGAGGGAGGACCGGCGTGGTCCTCCCGTCCTCCCCCGAGGCGTGGCCGCCTGGGTCGACGCCGCGGTGGGGCGTCGGCCGCGTCAGCCTGCGAAGCCCGCCTTCAGGGCCGTCGCCGCCTCCTGCAGCTCAGGAGCGCTCTGGTCGAGGCCGATGACGCCGTAGTCCCACCCCTTGCGGCGGTAGACGACGCTCGGGCGATCGGTCTCGGAGTCGATGAAGAGGTAGAAGTCGTGGCCCACGAGCTCCATGTAGTACAGGGCGTCGTCGACGGTCATCGGCGTCGACGCGAAGACCTTCTTGCGGATGACGACGGGCGTGTAGACCTCGTCCTCCTCCTCGGCCACCTCGCCCTGCACGGTCGGGACGCTGCCCGTGCGGACCGCGTCGAGGGTCTCGGCGGCGGCCGGGACCACCCCGAGGGTGCTGAAGTCGGCGCTCGAGGCCTCCTGCAGCGACGTGGGCCTGTGCTGGCCCCGGTGCACCTTCTTGCGGTCCTTCGCCCGGCGTATCCGCTCGAGCAGCCGCGCGACCGCGAGGTCGAAGGCGACGTACTTGTCGCCTCCCGTCGACTCGGCCCGCACGAGGGGGCCCGGGCCGATGAGGGTGAGCTCGACGCGGTCGTCGCCGGCCTGGCCGCTCGCCTTCTCGTTGTGGCGCGAGACCTTGATCTCGAGCGCCAGCGCCTTGGTGGCGAGCTGCGCCACCTTGTCGGCCTTGTCAGTGGCGTAGTCGCGGAAACGATCGGTGATGCCGACGTTTCGACCCGTGACGGAAATTTCCATGACGACCTCCTATGGCTATCGACGTGCCGCCTGTCAGCCAGGCGGATGTCCTTTCACGCCTTTGCCCCACCGTAGCCAGGTCGACGCCTCCCTGTCACCTCCCGTCCACCCGCGCGTCGCCCTGCGGCGGCCGTGAGCCCGGCCTGGAGGCGTCACGACGCGGCGTGCGCGGCGAGCGGCGTCGACGCCAGGCAGACCGCGGCGACCACCTCGGCGCCCGCGTCCTCGAGGGCCCTCCGCGCCTCATGCACGGTGCTCCCCGTCGTGAGGACGTCGTCGAGGACGACCACCCGGCGGCCCGTCAGGTCGACCCGGCAGCGCAGGCTGCCCCGACGGGCCCGGGCGCGCTGTTCGCGGTCGAGGCGCTTCTGGGACGACGAGCGGCCGGGGCGGACGACGAGGACGCCCGGGGACGCGGAGACCCCCGCGGCCCGGGCGAGGGTCGTCACCGGGTCCCATCCCCGTCGCCGCCGCCCCGACGGGGACGGGGGCACGGCGACCAGCGCCGTCGGCGGGGCACCCGGGGGCAGGGCGACGTCCACCGCGGCGCGCAGGGCCGGGCCGAGGTCCGCCGCGAGCCTCAGCCGACCCCGTTGCTTGTACGCCAGGACCGCCTCGCGGACCTCGAACTCGTACCGGAGCGCCGTGACGACGCGGAGGCCGGCGTGCACCGCCTCGACGGGCCGGGGACGCAGGAGGCGGCGGCAGCTGCCGCAGACCTCGACGTCGGGTGCGCCGCAGCCGGCGCAGCTGACGGGCGACACGGCGGCCAGGGCGCCCCGGAGGGCCGCAGCGAGGGCAGGACGGAGGACGAGCGGCACCTGTCCAGCCTGGCGGCGTCGCCAGGCCGTCCCGTGCCGGACGGGCCACGGTCGTGGACGGCGTCACGCCGACCCCGCCCGGGGAGGGACGACGCCCCCGGCCGACCGCTCAGCGCTGGGTCGCGAGCAGGTCCGCCACGACGCCCGTGTCCTGCCAGCTGCTCCCCCGGGGCTCGAGCACCGAGCCCTCCGCCGTCAGCACGCGCAGGCTGGACGACCCGTTCCCGCCGACGATGGTCGTGGCGCTCCCCGAGGGCTGCCCCGACCCCGCCGACGCCCCGCCCACCTCGGCGAGCGAGACGAGCGAGCCCTCTCCCGTGTCGGTCAGGGAGGCGACCGTCAGCTGGTCGGCCCACGTCGCGTCGACGGGGCGGCCCGTCGGCGCCGCCAGCTCGACCGGGGGGCCGAGCGCCGTCGGCACGCCGCGGGAGTCACGCAGCAGGGCGACGACGAGGAGGCGGGACTCGCCCTGGTCGTCGAGCAGCACGAGGGCCCTGGCGCCGTCCCGCGACACCCGGAACGCCACGACGGCCGACCCGGCGGGCAGCGTGGACGTGACGGCGTGGGGCACCCCGTCCGCGCCGGTGGCCGTGACGGCCCGGGCGTCGTCGACCGGCACCGACCAGACCCAGCCGGCGTCGTCGAGGGTCGGCGGGGCGAGCCCTGCGCGTCCGTCGACGAGCAGGCTCGAGCCGTCCGCTCCTACGCGCAGGGCACCGCGGTCCGTCCCGACGACGACGACGGACAGGTCCGCCGACGCCTCGGCCGAGGTCGGCGCCAGGGCGCCGACGACGGGGCCGAGCCCGGGCAGGGGGCTGACCGACGACCGGGAGGCGAACCCGAGCACCCCGTCGGCGACCACCAGGGGCCGCGCGTCGACCGTGGGGTCGCGCAGGGGCGCCGCCCCGCCCAGGTCGGGCACGTCGAGGACCGTCGACTCGACGCTGAGGTCGACCGCGGTGATCGTCGAGAGCGTCGAGAAGCTCGCCAGCAGCTGGGCCTGCATGCGCGCGCGGGCAGTGTCGGAGGCCGAGAGGGCGTCGCTCGTGAGGTCGACCCTGGCGGTGCCGTCGTCGACGGTGATCGCGGTCAGCGAGAGCTGCGTGCCCTCGGGGAACGCGGAGACCACCGCGCCCTGCAGCCAGGTCGACGGCCCGTCGAGGAGCGCCGAGGCGATGCGCGTGCTCGTCGACGACCGGGCGAGGAACCACCGCTGGTCGGGCACGAGGTACCGGAACGAGGGGTCGTAGAAGTAGACCGCGTGCGCCCGGAAGATCGACTGGAACGTGGCGGGGTTCAGCACCGTGCCGTCCGGGGCGTCGCTGATCCGCCACTGGCCGTCCTCCTGCACGAACGAGTAGCCGAGGCTGGTGGGCACGGAGGTGGTGGCGGGGACGTAGTGGCCGCCGCCGTCGAGGGTGGCCGTCGCCGTGAACGCGTACTCGAGCTCGTCCTCCCCGACGCGCGTCGTGGCGCCGCCGCCCGGCCGGACGGTGACGCTCGCGCGCGCGTCCCAGGCGTCGGCGAAGCCGGCCGAGAGGTACTCGCGCGCGACCGCGTAGTTGTCCTGCGGGCCCGTGCCCGCCGAGATGAAGTCCCGGAGGATGCGCTCCTGCGAGCTGTCGGCCACCGGGCCCTTCGGCGTGTACACGACGTCGCTCGGCACGTCGGCGGTGATGGGGTCGCCCTCCTGCACCGGGCCGCTGTCGGGGATGGAGGCGCAGCCCGTGAGCACCGTCGCCACGAGGACGACGCCGGCCACGAGGGCGCGCAGGCGGTCACGGCCTCGCACGGCGCACCTCCACGTGGCCGTCCGGGGCCGGCCGGGTCGCCGTCGCCTCGGGGAGCGCGCCCGCCCAGGGCTCCGAGTCGTGGCCGGCCAGGTCGTCCGCGTCGCGCGGCACCACGGCCAGGGGCGAGGAGGTGGTGGCCGCGCCCGCCACGCGCGGCAGCGTCACGACGAACCGGCTGCCCTCGCCCAGCCTCGACCACACCTCGAGGCGCCCGCCGTGCAGGACGGCGTCCTCGAGGCTGATGGCGAGCCCGAGGCCGGTGCCGCCGATCGTCCGGCGACGGGACGGGTCGGCCCGCCAGAACCGGTCGAACACCCGCTCGACGTCGCCCTGGCGCATCCCGACCCCGTGGTCGCGCACGGCGACGGCGACGGACTCGGCGTCGCTGTCGACCTCGACCTCGATCGGCCTGCCCTCGCCGTGCTCGATCGCGTTGCCGAGCAGGTTGCGCAGGATGCGGCGCAGCCGTCGCGGATCGACCTCGGCCTCGAGGTACCCGCCCCGCGCGTCGATGCTGACCACGCTGCCGGCCTCGGCGGCGAGCGGCTCGAACTCGGCCACGCCGTCCTCGACGAGCGTGGCGACGGTGGTGCTCTCGACGTCGAGCTCGACGGCGCCCGCGTCGAAGCGCGAGATCTCGAGCAGGTCGGCCAACAGCAGCTCGAAGCGGTCGACCTGCGCGTGCAGCAGCTCGGCCGTGCGCGCCGTGGACGGGGTGAACGAGCCGCGCTGGTCGTAGAGCACGTCGCCGGCGAGGCGGATCGTCGTGAGCGGGGTGCGCAGCTCGTGCGACACGTCGCTGACGAACCGCTGCTGCACCCGCGACAGCTCGGCCAGCTGCGAGATCTGCCGCTGCATCCCGTCGGCCATGCCGTTGAACGAGCGCCCCAGGGTGGCGACGACGTCCTGGCCCTTCTCGGGGATGCGCTGGTCGAGGTCGCCCGCCGCGATGGCCTGGCTCGTCTCGGCCGCGACGCGGACGGGGCGGACGACCGTCCGGGCGACGACGTAGGTGATGACGCCGATCAGGACGACGAGCGCGAGCGAGCCGAGCGCGAGGGTGCGCTGCATCAGCGCCAGCGTCGTCGCGGCGTCGCTGAGGTCGTAGACGAGGTAGAGCTCGTACTGGCCGGCCGTCGGGACCTGGAGGGTGCTGCCGACGACGATGCCGGGCACGGACCCTCCGTCGGCCCGGGGCAGGGCCACTGGCTGCATCGAGAGCGCGCCGGTGTCGGAGGCCACGCGCTCACGGAGCTCCGGCGTCAGCTCGGCCCCGGGGAAGTCGGGGCTCGCGATGTCCTGCACGGTCTGCGCGGTCGACTGCCCCGGCGTCCTCAGGATCGCGATGCTCGTGCCGCCCGGGCTCGACGTCGAGCCGAGGATGGTGCTCTGGGCCTCGTTCTGCAGGGAGTCGAGCTCGACCTGGTCAGCGTCCTCCGTGGCCGTCGCCGAGTCGAAGATCGACTGGGCGAGGATCGTCGCGCGCTGGGACTCGGACTGGACCTGGTCCCGGCGCTGGTCGTACAGGTTCGCGCTGATGCTGACCGAGATGGACGTGGCGATGATCGACGCGCCGACCCCGGCGAGCACGACGGTGAGGGCGACCGTGCGGAACTCGAGCGACCGGCGCCACGCCGTGAGCAGGTGGGGGCCGACGTCCCGCCAGGCGCCCCGGCGTCGCCACCAGGCACCGGGGCCGAGCGCACCGACGACGGCGCCCCGCCAGCCCGCGCCCGTGCCCGCGCCCTGCCCGGCCACGACGGGCTGCTAGGCCCCGCCGCCGGCGCGGTAGCCGACGCCGCGGACGGTCGTGACGATGCGCGGCGCGTCCGGGTCGTGCTCGACCTTCGCCCGCAGCCGCTGCACGTGGACGTTGACCAGTCGCGTGTCGGCCTTGTAGTGGTAGCCCCAGACCTGCTCCAGGAGCATCTCGCGGGTGAAGACCTGCTGCGGCTTGGACGCGAGGGCCAGCAACAGCTCGAACTCGAGGGGAGTCAGGGCGATGACGGCGTCGCCGCGACGCACCTCGTGCGCCGCCACGTCCAGTCGCAGGTCGCCGACCGTGAGCACGTCGTTGGTGGGCTCGGTCGGGGGACGCAGGCGCGTCCTGATCCGCGCCACGAGTTCCTTCGGGTTGAAGGGCTTGACGACGTAGTCGTCGGCCCCGCTCTCGAGCCCGCGGACCACGTCGACCGTGTCGCCCTTGGCCGTCAGCATGATGATCGGCACGCCGCTCTCGGCCCGGATCGCCCGGCACACCTCGAGGCCGTCCTTGCCCGGCAGCATCAGGTCGAGCAGCACCAGGTCGGGCGAGGCGTCGCGGAACGCCGCGAGCGCCCCGTCGCCGTCGGCGCAGAAGTGCGGCTCGAACTCGTCGGCCCGGAGCACGATGCCGATCATCTCGGCGAGCGCGGGGTCGTCGTCCACCACCAGGATGCGCGGGGTCATGGTCTCCGTCTTCGGCTGGGCCGCTCGGGTCGCGGCACGTCGACCCAGATTAGTGCAGGAGGCGCGGATCGGCGGCGAAGGAGGCGCAGGTCGGCTGGCACGCCCGCCGCGGCTGTGGAAACATGGGCCCACGAGCGAGGACGACCTCGAGCGCGGACCACCGGGGGAAGCCATGACCGATCCGAACGACTGGGCGGCCCCCGGGGCGCAGGACGCACCGCGCTGGGGCGAGCGGGTCCCGTCCGCGCCTCCCGCTCCTCCGTCGGCTCCGGACGCCGGCCCGGGACAGCAGCCGCCCGCCTACGGACAGCAGCCGCTCGCCTCCGGACAGCAGCCGCCCGCGTACGGACAGCAGGCCGCGCCGCAGCCGCAGGGTGGTCCCGGTGCCTGGACACCGCCTCCTCGCCCGGGTCTGCTGCCGCTCCGTCCGTTCACGTTCGGCGAGATCCTCTCCGCGTCGTTCCAGGTGTTCCGGCGCAACCCGCGCACCACCTTCGGCACCGCCCTGCTCGCGCAGGTCGTGCTGCTGGTCGTGACCGTGGGCGCCGCCGGGGGCAGCGCCTTCTTCGCGTTCTCCCGCGTCGAGTCGGCCCTGCCCGAGGACCGCGACGCGGTGGCGGCGGGGGCCGTCGCCACGGTCGTGCTCGCGACGCTCGTCCCCGTGCTGCTCACGGTGGTCGTCAGCGCCCTGCTGCAGGGGCTCTTCGTGCTCGAGACCTCTCGTCAGCTGCTCGGCGAGCGCCTCCGGCTGGGCGGCCTCTGGACCCTGGCCCGCGGGCGGATCGGCGCGCTGACGGGCTGGTCGGCCCTGCTCACGCTCGCCTACCTCGTCGCCGCCGGCCTCGTGGTCGGCGTCGTGGCGATCGGCGTCGTCGTCGGCACGGGTCCGAGCATCGGCGTCGGCATCGGGGTGGGCGTGCTCCTCGGCCTCGGCCTGCTGGTGCTCGGCGTCTGGCTCACCATCAAGCTGAGCCTCGTGCCGAGCGCCCTCATGCTCGAGCGCATGCCCCTGCGTGCGGCCGTCGCCCGGTCGTGGTCGCTCGTCCGCAGCTCGTTCTGGCGCACCTTCGGCGTCGTCGCGCTCGTCTTCGTGATGATCCAGATCGCGACGCAGGTCGTCACGGCGCCGTTCTCGCTGCTGTTCGGCGTGTTCGGCAGCCTCATCTCGCCCACCGGCGACGTGGACGGCAGCGCGATCGCGGTCGCGGCCGTCGCGTACGTCCTCACCATCGCCGTCAGCGCCGTCGTGACGGCCATCGGCTCCGTCGTCCAGGCCGCCTCCGTCGGCCTCGTCTACGTCGACCGCCGGATGCGGACCGAGGGGCTCGACCTCGAACTGGTGCGCCACGTCGAGGCCCGCGGCCGCGGCCAGGTCGACCTGCCCGACCCGTGGCGCTCCCCTGCGCAGCAGCAGCCCGGGCAGCAGTTCCCCGGGCACCACCCGCAGCAGCAGGGCCAGCAGCACGGCCCCGACGGCCAGGGCGGGGCACCTCTGCAGTGACGCCGACGACGACCGTGCTGGCCGCCGCCCCTCTCGACCCCGACCCCGACGAGGCGCGCCGGCTGCTGCTGCGCGAGCTCACGGGTCGCGACTACGTCGCGGCCCAGCCCACCTGGCTCGACCGTGCCGCCGACGCCTTCTGGAACTGGCTGAACGGCATCCGCTTCGGCGGGGTCGAGGGCGCGCCCGCCGTGGCCCTCGTGGTGCTCCTCGTCGTCGTGGTCGTCGTCCTCGTGGTGGTGCTCGCGGTCTACGGGGTCCCCCGGCTGAACCGGCGCTCGACGCGTGGACCCGAGCTCTTCGGCGAGGGCGACGACCGGGACGCCGACCGCCTCCGCCGGGCCGCGGCCGAGGCGGCGGCCGCAGGCGACCTCGTGCTCGCCGTCACCGAGTCGTTCCGTGCGCTGGCGCGCGGCCTCGTCGAGCGCGACGTCCTCTCGACGACGCCCGGCACGACCGCCCGCGCGGTCGGCGCCCGGGCGGGGCAGGTGTTCCCCGGCCTCGCCGACCGCCTGGCCTCGGCCGCCGACAGCTTCGACGGCGTGCGCTACCTCGACCGGCCCGGCTCCGAGGCCGCCTGGCGCGAGATCAGCGCGCTCGACCTCGAGCTCGAGCGACTCGCCCCCGTGGCCGCCTCGTGACGGCGACGACGCCGACGGTGCGTGCCTCCGCGCGTCGGGCGCGGCCCTGGGTCGTGCTGGCCGTCCTCGCGCTGATCGGCGCCGTCGCGGCGGTGCTCCTCAGCGGCTCGGGCGCGACGGGCGGCCGGGCGCTCGGACCCGAGAACCCCGCGCCGGCCGGGGCGAAGGCGCTCGTCGAGGTCCTCCGCGACGAGGGCGTGTCCGTCCGCGTCGTGTCGTCGCTCGACCAGGCACGAGGGGCCGCCGCGCGTCCGGACACCACCGTGGTCGTCGACGACGCGGGCTCGTACCTCGTCGCCGACCAGTGGAGCGAGCTCGGCGACGCCGCGAGCTCGCTCGTCCTCCTCGCCCCGGGTGCCACGGCGCTGGACGCGGTCGCCCCCGGCGTCTCCGCGGTCGCCGAGGTCGCCGACGGGGTCCGTGACCTGGGCTGCGACGTGCCCGAGCTGTCGCAGGTCGAGCGGGTCCACGCCGCCGGCCTCGCGTACTCCGCCGCGGGCGTCGACCCCGGTGCGGGCATCGACGTGACGACCTGCGTCCGCGATCCCGACACGGACGGCTCCGGGCTCGTCGTGCTCGACGACGGCGACCGCCGGGTCACGGTCGTCGGCACGACGACCGCCCTCACGAACGGCACGATCGCCACGGCGGGCGCGGACGACGCCGCGTACGCCCTCGCCCTGCTCGGGCAGTCCGACCAGCTCGTCTGGTACCTCCCCGGCGTCGACGACGTGCCCGAGGGGGCCGGCACCCTCGCGACGCTCACGCCGAGCTGGGTCACGCCCGTGCTGCTCCTGCTCACCGCGACCGCGATCGCCGCGATGGTCTGGCGGGGTCGCCGGCTCGGGCCCCTCGTGGTCGAGCGCATGCCCGTCGTCATCCGCGCGTCCGAGACGACGGAGGGGCGGGCGAGACTGTACGAGCGCTCCGGCCAGCGACGGCACGCCCTCGACCAGCTGCGCATCGGGTCGCTCGGCCGCCTCGCCCGCCTGACGGGCCTCTCGTCCACGTCGTCGGTGGACGAGGTCATCGACCGGGTCGCCGGCCTGGTCGGGGCCGATCCCCGTGGGCTCCGGCACGTGCTCGTCGACGCCGACCCTGCCGACGACGCCGAGCTCGTGCGCCTCAGCGACAGCCTGCTCGACCTCGAGCGGGCGACGGCCAGGGCGGCGGCTCCCTCGTGACCGGCGCCGCGCCTCCTCGTCCGCCGGCCGCCCCCTTGCCGGCCGGCCCCTGGCCGGACCACCCCGGGCCGACCTCGCTCCTGACCGCCTCCACCGCCCCTCGCCCTGCGACCACCACCGGGAGAACCGCCGCATGACCACCGAACTCCAGCAGACCTTCGCCCGCGTGCGCACCGAGGTCGGCAAGGCCGTCGTCGCCCAGGACGGCGCCGTCACCGGTCTGATCGTCACCCTGCTCGCCCAGGGCCACGCCCTGCTCGAGGGCGTCCCCGGCGTCGCCAAGACGCTGCTCGTCCGCGCCCTCAGCCACGCCACCTCGCTCGAGACGAACCGCGTGCAGTTCACCCCCGACCTGATGCCCGGCGACATCACCGGCTCGCTCGTCTACGACGCCAAGGCCGGCGAGTTCGAGTTCCGGCCCGGTCCCGTCTTCACCAACATCCTGCTGGCCGACGAGATCAACCGGACGCCCCCCAAGACGCAGTCGGCGCTGCTCGAGGCCATGGAGGAGCGGCAGGTGTCGGTCGACGGCGTCTCGCGTCCGCTCCCCCAGCCGTTCCTCGTCGCCGCGACGATGAACCCGGTCGAGTACGAGGGCACCTACACGCTGCCCGAGGCGCAGCTCGACCGGTTCCTCATGAAGCTGACCCTCGACCTGCCGCCCCGCGACGCCGAGGTCGAGGTGCTCACGCGCCACGCCGCCGGCTTCTCGCCGCGCGACCTGCGCGCCGCGGGCGTGACGCCCGTGCTCGGGCCGGCCGAGCTCGCGCAGGCACAGGCCGAGGTCGGCCTGGTCGGCGCCTCGCCCGACGTGCTCGCGTACGTCGTCGACCTGGCCCGTGCCACCCGCGAGAGCGCGTCCGTCAAGATCGGCGTCAGCCCCCGCGGCTCGACCGCCCTGCTGTCGGCGAGCAAGGCCTGGGCCTGGCTGACCGGCTTCGACCGCATCACGCCCGACCACGTCCAGGCGATGGCCCTGCCCGTGCTGCGCCACCGCCTGCAGCTGCGACCGGAGGCCGAGCTCGAGGGCGTCGACGCCGACGCCGTGCTGCGCTCGGTGCTGCAGCAGGTGCGGGTCCCGATCTGATCATGGCCGTCACCGGATGGTTCGTCGCGCTCGTCGCGCTCGGCGTCGTGCCGATCGTGGCGACGGGGAGCGCCTGGGCGCTCGTGGGCTGGCTCGTGCTCGTGCTCGCCCTCGGGGCGCTGGACGTCGCGCTGGCCGCCTCGCCGCGCCTCCTGCGCATCCGTCGCGAGCTGCCCGGCCCCGTCCGCCTCGGCGAGACGACCTCGGCCGAGCTCGTCGTGGTCAACGAGGGCCGCCGCACGCTGCGCGGCGTCGTCCGCGACGCCTGGCAGCCGTCGGCCGGCGCCTCCGTCACGCGTCGTGCCCTCGTCGTCCGGCCCGGCCGTGCCTGGCGCGCCACCACGACGCTCACCCCGTTCCGTCGGGGCGAACGCCGAGCCGAGGAGGTGACCGTCCGGTCGATAGGACCGCTCCGCCTCGCGGGTCGCCAGGCCGGGCACGCCGTCCCCGGCGCCGTCCGCGTGCTCCCCCGCTTCTCGTCCCGCCGCCACCTGCCCTCCCGTCTCGCCCGCCTCCGCGAGCTCGACGGGCGCACCAGCGTCATGATCCGCGGCCAGGGCACCGAGTTCGACAGCCTGCGCGAGTACGTCCGCGGCGACGACGTCCGCTCGATCGACTGGCGGGCGACGGCGCGCCGCAGCGACCTGGTCGTCCGCACGTGGCGCCCCGAGCGCGACCGACGCGTCGTGATCGTCGTCGACAGCGGCCGCACCTCGGCTGCGCGCATCGACGACGAGCCGCGGCTCGACACCGCGTTCGAGTCCGCCCTGCTGCTCGGCGCGCTCGCGTCCCGCGCCGGCGACCACGTCGACCTCGTCGTCGTCGACCGCCGCGTGCGGGGACGCGTGCAGGGCGCGACCGGAGCCGCCCTGCTGTCGACCATGGTCGAGACGATGGCCCCGATCGAGCCCGAGCTCGTCGAGACCGACTGGTCGACCGTGCCTGCCCTCGTGCGCTCCGTGACCACCCAGCGCTCGCTCGTCGTGCTCGTCACGCCCGTCGACTCCCCCGGCTCGGCCCGCAGCCTGCTCGCCGCCGTGCCGCAGCTGAGCCGACGGCACCTGGTCGTCGTGGCGTCGGTCACCGACCCCGACCTCGCCGTGGCCGCAGTGACCCGGACGAACCGCGACGAGGTCTACCGCGCCGCGTCCGCCGAGCGGGCCCGGCTCGACATCGCGCGCGTCGCCGCCGCACTCGGCCAGGTGGGGGCCGACGTCGTGTCGGGCTCGCCCGCCGACCTGCCGCCGGCGCTCGCCGACCGGTACCTCGCCTACAAGGCCGCCGGCCGCCTCTGACCTCGGCCGGGGGCCTCAGCCGGCACAGCGGCCTCCGCTCGCCGTCAGCCGGCACAGCGGCCCCCGCTCGCCCTCAGCCGGCACAGCGGCCTCCGCTCGCCGTCAGCCGGCACAGCGGCCTCCGCTCGCCGTCAGCCGGCACAGCGGCCTCTGCTCGCCGTCAGCCGGCACAGCGGCCTCTGCTCGCCGTCAGCCGGCGACGAGCTCCGTCGCCCCGGCCTCGAACTCGTCGAGGTCGCCGGTCTGGCCGGCGCGGTGCGCGCGCCCGCCGAGCACCCACTGGTACGCGAGGAACCCGGCCAGCGCGACCGTGCCGATGCCGATCTTGATCGGCCACGGCCAGTCCTGGCGCGTGACGAACCCCTCGATCACGCCCGACACGAGCAGGGCCAGCATGAGCCCCACGGCGACGGTGACGAGCGCGCGGCCGTCCTGGGCGAGCGCCTGCCCCCGGGTGCGGGCGCCGGGGGCGACCCACGACCAGAAGATCATCAGCCCCGCACCGCCGGCGACGAAGATGCTGTAGAGCTCGAGCTGGCCGTGCGGGAGGATGTACAGGAAGAAGTACTCGAGGCGCCCCTGCTCGGCCATCAGGCCCGCCGAGATGCCCACGTTCATGGCGTTGCTCAGCACGACGTAGGGCACCCAGACCCCGGTGATGCCGAACGCCACGCACTGGGCGGCGATGAACGCGTTGTTGGTCCAGACCTGGCCCGTGAACGACGAGGGCGCGCTCTCCGAGTAGTAGTCCACGAAGTCCTCGGTCGCGAACTGGCGACGGAACTCCTCCGAGCCGAACGACGCGAGCACCGCGGGAGACCCGGCCGCCCAGACCGCGAACGACGTCGCCACGACGACCGTGACGAGCAGCACCGCGATCGACAGCCAGCGCACCCGCCAGAGGGCGGCAGGCAGCTGGGCCACGAAGAAGGTCGGCACCTGCGAGGCGAGGTTCCGCCCCGCCCCGGTGAACCGGAGCCGCGCGCGCGACAGGGTCAGCGACAGCCTGTCGGCGACGACGGACGGGCCCGCTGCCGTCTGCAGCGCCGACAGCTCGGCGGCTCCCGACTGGTACAGCCGGATCAGCTCGTCGGCCTCCGGGCCGGTGAGGCGCCGACGGCGCGCCAGGGCCTCGAGTTCGGTCCACTCGTGACCGTGGGCGGCGGCGTAGGCGTCGAGATCCATTCTGCTTAGATACTAGGCATGTCCGACCCGAAGACGCACCAGCCGCCGACGCCCCGGCCGAGGCCGCGACGCACGCGCGCGGGGCGTGCCCCGCGGTCGGCGCCGACCCTGCGTGCCGACCAGGTCGACTTCTTCGACGGTGCCGACGACCAGCTCGTCACGGGCGAGGCGGTCGGTCTCGACCGCCGCCCCACCGGCTTCGTCCTCCGCGTCGCCGGTGCGCTGCTCGACTACCTCACGTACGTCGCCGTGCTCGTGGGCCTCGTGCTGCTGGTCGTCTCGCTCAACGACCGCGGCGCCGTGGACGACGCGACGGCGCAGGCCCTCATGGTCGCGTCGATCGTCGTCTGCCTGATCGGCCTGCCGACCGTGGTCGAGACGGCGTCGCACGGACGGTCGCTCGGCAAGCTGGCGACCGGCGCGCGGATCGTCCGGACCGACGGAGGCGCCATCGGCCTCCGGCACGCCCTCACCAGGTCGCTGGTCGGGATGCTCGAGATCGTGATGACGACGGGGGGACTGGCCGTGGTGGTCGCCCTCCTCAACCGGTCGTCGCGCCGCCTCGGCGACCTGATGGCCGGCACCTACAGCCGCAACGAGCGGGCGCCCCGCATGGGGCGGGTCGTGGTCCAGGTGCCGCCGCACCTCGTCGGCTGGGCCGGCGTGGCCGACGTGGCGCGCCTCCCCGATCCCCTGGCCCGTCGTGTGTCGTCGTTCCTGCAGCAGGCCCCGGCCCTCCGTCCCGACAGCCGTCGACGCATCGCCGAGTCCCTCGCCGACGAGCTCTCGCCGTTCGTCTCGCCCCTGCCCGCGACGGACCCGGAGTCGCTGCTGGCGGCCGTGTCCGCCCTCCGTCGAGAGCGCGAGGGCGTCGCCCTGGGGCGCGAGGCAGCACTGCTCGACCGGCTCGAGCCGGCCCTCACGGGGACGGTGCGGGGTTTCCCGCGGCGTTGAACAGCCCACGTCGCCCGCGGCCCTGACCCGGCTCCGATCCGCCGCTCCGGCCCGCACGCGAGAACGCCCCCGCCCCGTCTCGACGACGGCTCGGGGGCGTTCGTGCACCTGCCTCAGTAGCGGTAGTGGTCGACCTTGTAGGGCCCGTCGACGCTGACGCCGATGTACTTCGCCTGCGCGTCGGTGAGGGTGGTCAGCTCGACGCCGAGCGCGTCGAGGTGCAGCCGTGCCACCTTCTCGTCGAGGTGCTTGGGCAGCACGTAGACCTCGGTCTCGTAGTTCTCGCGGTGAGCCCAGAGCTCGATCTGCGCGAGGACCTGGTTCGTGAAGGAGTTGCTCATCACGAACGAGGGGTGGCCGGTGGCGTTGCCGAGGTTCATCAGACGGCCCTCGCTGAGCACGAGCACGCTGCGCCCCGTGGGGAGGCGCCACTCGTGCACCTGGGGCTTGATCTCGACGCGCTCGGCGCCGGCGAGCGACTCGAGCCCGGCCATGTCGATCTCGTTGTCGAAGTGGCCGACGTTCGCCACGATCGCGAGGTGCTTGAGCGCGAGGAGGTGGTCGACGGTCACGACGTCGAGGTTGCCCGTGCCCGTGACGAGGATGTCGACGGTCTCGACGACGGACTCCAGACGGGCGACCTGGTAGCCGTCCATCGCGGCCTGGAGGGCGTTGATCGGGTCCACCTCGCTGACGATGACGCGGGCACCCTGGCCGCGCAGCGCCTCCGCGGCGCCCTTGCCCACGTCGCCGTAGCCGGCGACGAAGGCGACCTTGCCGCCGATGAGCACGTCGGTCGCCCGCATCAGCCCGTCGGGCAGCGAGTGGCGGATGCCGTACTTGTTGTCGAACTTCGACTTCGTGACGGAGTCGTTCACGTTGATGGCGGGGAAGAGCAGCTCGCCGGCACGGGCGAGCTCGTACAGGCGGTGCACGCCCGTCGTGGTCTCTTCCGTGACGCCCTGCAGCTCGGCGCCGATGGTCGTCCAGCGGTCGGTCGACTCGGCCAGCGAGCCGCGCAGCACCTCGAGGATCACCCGCCACTCGTGGCTGTCGCCGGGGGCGTCGTCGGGCACGGCACCGGCGAGCTCGTACTCGCGGCCCTTGTGCACGAGCATCGTGGCGTCGCCGCCGTCGTCGAGGATCATGTTCGGGCCGGCGAACGAGGCGCCTGCCTCGGCGGCCTCGGCCGACCAGTCGAAGATCTGGGAGGTGCACCACCAGTACTCGTCGAGCGTCTCGCCCTTCCAGGCGAAGACGGGCACGCCCGCCGGCTGCTCGGGGGTGCCGGTCGAGCCGACGACGATCGCGGCCGCCGCCTCGTCCTGCGTGGAGAAGATGTTGCAGCTGGCCCAGCGGACCTGTGCGCCGAGGGCGGTGAGTGTCTCGATCAGCACGGCGGTCTGCACCGTCATGTGCAGCGAGCCGGCGATGCGGGCACCGGCGAGCGGCTGCGTCGGTCCGAACTCCTCACGGAGGGCCATGAGGCCGGGCATCTCGTTCTCGGCGAGCCGGAGCTGGTGTCGACCGGCCTCGGCGAGGGACAGGTCGGCGACCTTGTAGGGCAGCGTGGTCGTGTCAGTGGGCATGGGACCATTCTCGCCCACCCTGCCCCGTGTGTCGCCCAGGAACGGGACGACGCGTCGGGACGTCCCCCGGCTCAGGAACGCACGAGACGGGCGATCGCGGCCGACGCCTCCGCGATCTTCGCGTCGGCCACCGCCCCGCCCTCTCGAGCCGCCTCGGCGACGCAGTGCGCGAGGTGGTCCTCGAGCAGCTGGAGGGCCACCGTCTCGAGCGCCTTCGTGGCCGCGCTCACCTGCGTGAGGACGTCGATGCAGTAGACGTCGTCCTCGACCATCCGCTGGATGCCGCGGACCTGGCCCTCGGCTCGGCGGAGGCGCGTGACGATCTGCTGCTTGGAGCCGCTGTAGCCGGGATATCCCGGCGACGCGGTGCTCGGGTCGGTCGTCACGATGCCCGGATCAGCGCCAGGACCTCGTCGCGCACCGCCTCCATGCCCGAGCGCGTCGCCGCCTCGGCGTTCAGGCGGAGCAGAGGCTCGGTGTTCGAGGGGCGGACGTTGAACCACCAGAAGCCGCCGTCCGCCGACGACCCCGACACGGTGAGGCCGTCTAGCTCGTCGAAGTCGCCCCGGCCGGTGAACGCCTCGACGACGCGGGTGTAGGCGGCGGGCACGTCGGTGACGGTCGAGTTGATCTCGCCGCTGGCCGAGTACGGCGTGTAGCGGTCGGTCAGGGTCGACAGCGGCTCGTCCTGGCGACCCAGCTCGGCCAGCACGTGCATGGCGGCGAGCATGCCGTTGTCGGCGCCCCAGAAGTCGCGGAAGTAGTAGTGCGCGGAGTGCTCGCCGCCGAAGATCGCGCCGGTCGTGCGCATCTCGTCCTTGATGAGCGAGTGCCCGACCCGGGTGCGGACGGGCACCGCACCGGAGGCGACGATCGCCTCGGGCACCGCGCGCGAGGTGATCAGGTTGTGGATGACCGAGATGGAGGCGTCCGGCTCGGCCGCCCGGACCCGGGCGATCTCGCGCACCGCGACGATCGCCGCGACGGCGGACGGGGTGACCGCGTCGCCCTTCTCGTCGACGACGAAGCAGCGGTCGGCGTCGCCGTCGAAGGCGAGGCCCAGGTCTGCGCCGTGGGCGACGACGGCGGCCTGGAGGTCGACGAGGTTGGCCGGCTCGAGCGGGTTCGCCTCGTGGTTCGGGAACGTGCCGTCGAGCTCGAAGTACAGCGGGACGATCTCGAGGGGCAGGGCCGGGAGCCCGGCGGCGGCGCCGAGGACCGCGGGGACGGTCAGGCCGCCCATCCCGTTGCCGGCGTCGACGACCACCTTCAGGGGCCGGACGCCGGCCAGGTCGACGAGCCCGCGCAGGTGGGCCGCGTAGCCCGGCAGCGCGTCGTGCTCGCGGAGCGACCCGGGCGCCTCGACGGGCGAGATGCCGTCGGCGAGGTAGACGGCGGCCCGGTCGCGGATCGAGGACAGGCCCGTGTCGAGGCTGATCCCCTGGGCGCCTGCCCGGCTCATCTTGATGCCGTTGTAGGTCGCGGGGTTGTGGCTCGCGGTGAACATCGCCGCCGGCGCGTCGAGCGAGCCCGAGGCGAAGTAGGACTCGTCGGTCGAGCAGAGCCCGAGGGCGACGACGTCCGCGCCGCGGGCCAGGGCGCCGCGGGCGAAGGCCGCCGCGAACGAGGGCGAGGAGTCGCGCATGTCGTGGCCGACCACGAGCTCGCTCCCCGCCGCGCCCACCTCGTCCGCGAAGGCGGCCCCGAACGCCTCGACGACGTCGTCGGTGAGCTGGCTCCCGACCAGCCCGCGCACGTCGTAGGTCTTGACGAAGGCGGAGAGGTCGACGGTGTCTTCAGTGGTCATGGCCCAAAACTACCCGGCGCAGCACCTGCCAGCCCTGGGGGACGGACAGGGACGACGCGTGTCGGGCGCACAGGTCGTACCCGTGCGGCTCCACCCGGTCGCTCAGGGGGCCGACGACGACCATGGAGTCCGCGTACACGTAGGTGAGGGTCGACACCGCCTCGTCGTGGCAGGTGACCTTGCTGCAGGGTCGTGGCTCCATGGACCGCCACGATACCGCCGGACTACGATGGCGAGATGCCGAGGCCACGTCGAGTCCGCGTCACCGACCGCTCGCGTCGTCGGGACCGACACGGCCGTGGCCTCCGTTCCTCCGCCGCGGGCCCGCACCTGCCGTTCCTGCGCACGAGGGTCGAGCTCTTCGACGACCTCGTCGCCGAGACGGCGGACCACCTCCGTGAGCTGTGGCCCGACGACCTCGCCGACGTGACCTTCGAGGTCGCCGGCCTGCCTGCTGCCCCCGACCCGTCCCGCGTCGAGCGCTGGCGCGTCGACCGGGCCGCCCGCAGCGTGGTCGTCTACCGGCTGCCCATCGAGCGCCTGTCGCACGTGCCCGAGTCGCACCGGCAGGTGGACGACGAGTGGCAGCACCGCGTCCTCGTCGAGGGCTGGGTGCTGCAGGCCGTGGGCGACCTCCTCGGCAAGGACCCGTGGGACCTCTCCCCCGACCGCTGGCGCGACCGCTGACCTACGGGTAGACGACCACCGGGGTGGACGCCGGGAAGGCCGAGGTGACGGGCCACGACGCGACGGCTCCGGCCGCCGACCAGCTCACCGCGGCCCGCAGCCCGTCGGCGTCGCGCAGGGTCATGACGTCGCCGCCGGACACCGCCACGCCGACGGTGCTGCCCGCCGGGACCGTCACCTGCTGCTCCGCGTCGCCGATCTCGACGACCGCCGTGGCCGCCTCCGTGCCGGGGTTCGCGATCGACAGCGTCGGGCCCTCGCCCTGTGGCACCTGCACGAGCGTGTCGCCGCGCAGCGCCGGGGCCGCGGCGGCCCAGGCGAGGTCGACCGCGCCCTCGGGCGAGATCGTGGAGGTGCGGGCACCGGCCACGACGGGCACCTGCGACACCAGGGTGGCGGTCCAGGTGCCGTCCGCGAGGCCGTCGACCGGCACGTCGGTGACGCGCCCGGCCTCGACCCGCGTCTGGAACGTCGCGCCCGTGCCGTCGGCCGTGGAGAGCGTGATCGAGACCTGCGCCGCCTCGTCGCCGGGGACGTAGACCCGGACGACGCTCTGCAGGTCGGCCGAGGAGGGCTCGGTGAGCGCGCCCTCGAGCGCCGCGGAGTCGCGGACGACGATCCCGGGGACGACCACCTGGCGGGCGGGCGAGGCCGCACCGCTGACGATGTCGACGCCGCCGGGGTCGAGGGTGCGCACGACGCTCTGCTGCATCGAGGCGACGATGCGGCCGCCCCGGCTCTGGACGTGGACGACGGGCGAGACGAGGCCCGTCGCGAAGCCGGAGAGCGGGACGACCTTCTGGCTGCGGGGGGCGACGACGATGCCGTCGATCCCGGGGCCCTGCACGCGGCCGTTCTCCGCGGCGATGCCGAGGTCGACGGTCGCGTTGACGTCCGTGGGGTTGACGAGCACGACGAGCGACACGCGGCCGGTCTCGGTCGAGCCCCCGACGAGCCAGGTCGAGCTCGTCGGCTCGGTGCACGGGGCGGCTGCGAAGCCCACGAGCTCGCCCTCCGAGACGGACTGGCTCTGGGCGGCCGCGACGAGCGGGACGTCGTCGCCCTCCACGGGCGTCGTCCACAGCACCGGGTCGGAGTCGCTCCCGTCCGCCCCGGCGAGGGCGGTGCTGTCGTCGTCGCCCGAGCTGGAGGCGGACACGACCTGCGCCCGACCGACCGAGCTGGCGGTCGTGGCCTGCTGGCCCTCGTCGTCCGAGAGCTGGAGCAGCCCTCCCGCGCAGACGCGCTGCTGGTCGACCGCCACCGGGGCGACGAGCTGCCCGGCGGGCACGGTCTGCAGCGTCGGCAGGGGCAGGACGCCCGCGGCGCCGACGACGACGGCCGCGACGGCGAGGCCGGCCGCGCCGAGTCCGACGCGTCGGGTGCGCGCGATGATCGGTCGCTCAGTCATCTCTCTCCTCGTCGAAGGTGGTGGCAGGCTGCTCCGACTCGGGCACGCCGGCCCGGGAGCGTCGGCGGCGCGGCGTCGTCGGCACGGCCAGCAGCAGCGCGGAGCCGAACACGAGGGCCCAGCTGATCAGGACGACGGGGCGGAGCGGCCCGGCGTCGTCGCGGTCCGGAACGGCGCCCGAGGCGTCGACCCAGCGCCAGAGCAGGCCGTTCGTGGTCTCGCCGACCGGCTGGAACGCCGCGGTCCCGTCGAGCGCCTCGCTCGCCCGGCGCTCGAGGGCCTGCGCCTCGTCGTCGCCGTCCGCGGCCTCGCCGAGGAGGACGAAGCCGACCCCGAGCTGGTCGAGGTCGTCGGCCGGGTCGAAGCCGCTGATGCTCACGAGGTTGCCCGCGAGGACCGTGAGGTCCTCGTTGGTCGACGTCAGGCTCTGCGCCGTCGCGTCGAGGGTCGACTGGTCGTCGAGGGTCGCGCCCTGGCCGTGCTCGAGCGACACGGCGAGCGAACCGTCCGGCTGCGGCGTGAGCACGAGGGTGCCCACCTCGGGCGACGCCTCGGCCTCGGCCGTGACGTACGCCGACAGGATGCGGCCCGAGCTCGGGCGCACGTCGCCGGTGCCGAGGTAGGCGGCGACGACGAGCGGGAACACGGACGCCACGGTCACCGCGGCGACGACGACGCCCGCCGTGGGCGCCACGCGCGGCAGCCGGTCGAGGGTGACCGCGGCGGCGCCGACGAGGCCCAGCAGGTACAGGCTCAGCCCGCTCCCGGCCCAGACCGAGGTCGTCTCGCTGCCGACGCCCGAGATCGAGACGTGGGTCGCGGCGACCGCCGTGACGAACCCGAGCAGGGCGAGCGACAGGGCAGGCACGGCACGCCGTGCCTGGCCGACGAAGGGCGCGGCGACGGCGAGGAGGGCCAGCGGGACGAAGGCCGCCGCGACGACGACGGCCGCCGTCGAGCCGCTCACGCCGAGCCCGGCGAGCAGGGTCGTCCAGCCGTTCAGGCCGGTCTCGGGCGAGGCGACGAGCAGCTGCCACGGCGACGCGGGATCGATCCGTGCGGGCACGCCCGGGTCGGCGACGAGCCCCCACCAGGTGCCTCGCGATATCTGCGCGACGGCGAGCGGCACGAAGAGCACCACGGCGGGCAGCGGGACGGCGAGCATCCGGTGGATGCCCCGGGGCCGGGTGGCGAGCGAGCCGAGCCAGATGACGACGAGGGCGGGCCACAACGACGGGGCGGACGCCGCGACGACCGCGAAGAGCAAGGAGGCGGTCGCCCCGGCGGCCCACGACCGGGCCGACCCGATGAGCGCCCAGATCAGGAACGGCAGCGCGACGTGCGCCACGACCGCGCCGATGTGGCCCGACTGCAGGCCGGACAGGAGGGGGGACGAGAGCGCGTAGACCGCGGCGACGACGGCCGGGGTCCACGCCCGGCTCGTGACCCGACGGGCGGCGAACCACGCGCCGAGGGCCGAGGCCGGCAGCGCGACGAGCCAGAGCACGAGCACGGCGGTGGAGGGCGACCAGAACGTGATCGAGCCGAGGACGGCGAGCACCGCGGTGAACGGGTCGCTCGGCCCGACGAACCCGGTGCCGATCTCGTGGCGCCCCCACCCGACGTTGTCCCAGAGCTCGGCGACCGAGGTGCTGAGCGGCAGCAGGCCCCCGCCGGTCAGGGCCGGCTGCGGCAGGAACTCGAGGAACGCCACGACGCCCACGACGGCGGCGACCAGCACGACCCAGAGGCCGCCCGACCCGATGAAGCTCGCCCGGGGGTCCGACGCGTCCTCGCCGTGCGCCACGAGGGCGTCACGGTCGCTCACGCGCCTCTCGCGGATGAGGTTGAAGGAGGCGCGCAGCGGCTCCACGGACGACCAGCTGGTCGTCCGGGTGCGCACGAGCGCCCTCCGCGCGGGCAGCACCCGAGAACCGCCGAACGCCGCCGTCAGGGCGGTGGCGAACTCCCCCGGGACTGCCCCGGGGTTCTTGGTGAGCAGGTGCCAGACGGACCGGACGAAGGCGAGGGGCACGAGCGAGAGCCAGTGCAGCGGCAGCGCGGCCGGGGGCGAGTAGACCAGCCGGCGGTGCAGCTGGGCGGCGCGGTGGAGGCGGGCGGCGCGGGCGTGCCCCCCGGGGGCCTGCCCGAAGTCCTCCGGCTGCCCGGCGCTGGACACCCGCGCGTCGGGCACGAGCACGACGCGGTGCCCCGCGAGGCGGGCGCGGACGGAGAGGTCGAGGGCGGCGTCGACGTGCGGGAGGCCGGGGTCGAAGCCGCCGAGGGCCGTCCACACGCTGCGGCGGACGAGCATGCCTGCGGCCGCCACGCCCAGGACGTCCTCGTGGTGGTCGTGCTGCCCCTGGTCGAGCTGGCTCTCGACGAGCGGCATCGACGCGCCGTAGCGGGTCATCGTCTCGCCGAACTCCGCGATGACGGTCGGGTCGTCGAGCCGCATCAGCTTCGGCCCGGCGACCGCGACCGAGGGCGACACCTCGACCTGGGACAGGAGGCGGTCCAGCGCCTCGGGTCCGGGCACGTTGTCGTGCCCCAGGAACCACAGCCACTCGTCCGGGTCGACGGCGCCGTCGCGGGGAGAGTCGCCCGGCCCCGAGACGCGCACGCCCTGCGCGAGCGCCTGGACGAAGGTCGTGGCGGCGGGCACGCTGGTCAGCTGTGCCGCCCCGCTGAGCGAGAGGCGCCCGGCCTCGCTGTCCTTGCCGCCCGCGTCGACCACGACCAGGGACTCCGGCGGGCGGGTCTGCCGCGACAGCGCGTCGAGGGTTCGGTCGAGGTAGGTCGCTCCACCAGGGGCGACGAGGATCGCTGTGACTCTCGGCTGCATGACCTGAGCAGCCTAGGTCGGGTGCCCCGAGCCTCCGCCGCGCCGCGCCGGTCCCTCCCTACCTGTGAGGAGCCGATGACGACGTCCGTCGGACCGCGGTGGGCGCTGGCCGCCCGGGCCCTGGACCGACGACGGCGCCCGCCCCCCGAGGGGGACGGGCGCCGTGGATGCGTCGGGGCTCCGGGTCAGGCCCGCTTGCGGAGCTTGCGGCGCTCACGCTCGGACAGGCCGCCCCAGATGCCGAAGCGCTCGTCGTTCTGCAGGGCGTACTCGAGGCACTGGGCGCGCACGTCGCACGAGGCGCAGATCTTCTTCGCGTCGCGGGTCGAGCCGCCCTTCTCGGGGAAGAACGCCTCGGGGTCGGTCTGGGCGCAGAGCGAGTCCACCTGCCAGGACAGCTGGGCCTCGTCCTCGTCGCCGGACCGACGGACGCCGGGGACCCCCAGCAGCACCGGGTCGACGTGCCAGTCGTCGGGCACACCCGCTCGGACCGGTGCGACGAGGTCTCGGTCGTCACGGCTCTCGTCGATCGCCATGGCACATCTCCCCTCGTGTCGCTCGCTCCCTGGACGGCTGCGATGTGCCAATTACACCGGTGTAGTTCGGCCACGTCAAGTCGGACCCCATAAACCCTGCACCCCTCATCGAGGGTCAAGCGGGCCCCGGCGTGTCGGGCCGGGACCCGGCGAGCGCCGACACGGCTGCCGAGGAGGCGGTCGTCCGGTCAGGGACGCGGTGCCGCGTCCCAGGCGCTGGTCACCATCTCGAGCAGCGTGTGGCGCATCTCCCAGTCGAGGTCGCGGGCCGCCAGCGCTCCGTCGGCGACGATGCGGTCGGGGTCGCCGGGGCGACGCGGGCCGACCTCCGGGGTGAAGTCGACGCCGGTGCCCTCGCGCATGGCGTCCATGATCTCGGCGACCGACACCCCTCCTCCGGAGCCCAGGTTGTAGGCGGCCTCGACGGGCTCGTCCGCGTCGAGACGACGCGCCGCGGCGACGTGCGAGACGGCGAGGTCGGCGACGTGCACGTAGTCGCGGACGCAGGTGCCGTCGGGCGTGTCGTAGTCGTCGCCGTTGATCCGAGGCGCGCGCCCCGCGGCGAGCGCGTCGAAGACGAGCGGGAACAGGTTGTGCGGGCTGGCGTCCCACAGCTCCGGCGAGCCCGAGCCGACGACGTTGAAGTAGCGGAGGCTCGTGTGCCGGAGGCCGACGGCCGTCGCCTGGTCGCGGAGCAGCCACTCGCCGATGAGCTTGCTCTCGCCGTAGGGAGAGGCGGGGGCCTTGGGGGTGTCCTCGGTGACGACGTCCGTCGGCGGGGTGCCGTAGACGGCGGCGCTGGACGAGAAGACGACCCGGTCGACCCCGGCGTCGGCCATGGCGCCGAGGAGCACCTGCGTGCCGGTCACGTTCTGCTCGTAGGTGTGCAGCGGGCGCTGCACCGAGACGCCGGCGTACTTGTAGCCCGCCACGTGGACGACCCCGGTGACGCCGTGCTGCTCGATCGCGGCGGCGACGGCGGCGCGGTCGAGGATGCTCGCCCGGACGAACGGCACGTCGCTCGGCACGAACGCCTCGAGGCCGGACGAGAGGTCGTCGAGGACGACGGCGTCCATGCCCGCCCCCGTGAGCTCGCGGACGACGTGGGACCCGATGTACCCGGCACCGCCGGTGACCAACCATGACATGGCGTCAGCCTAGCGAGGCGAGGAGGCGCCCCCGGTCCGCAGCACAGCCGCCCCTGCGGCGCGGGTCAGGCGGGCGTCGCCACCCACAGCAGGCCGCCGCCGCTGACCGCGAGGCGGACCTCGTCGGGGGTCACGAAGGCGGACTCGCCCCGGGCGAGGTGGATGGTGCCGTCCTGTCCCTTGACGTCGACCTGGCCGTCGGTGACGAGCAGGATGCTCGGCCCGCCGATCTCGACGACTGCGCCCGCGCCTCCTGCCGCGACCCGCAGCAGCGCGAAGCCGGTGCCCTCGGGGGCGAAGCGCTCGACCCCGCGGGCGACCTCGACGGGGCGGAGCCACGGGACGGGCAACGGGGAGAACTCGAGCACCCGAAGCAGCTCGGGCACGTCGACGTGCTTGGGGGTGAGGCCGCCGCGCAGCACGTTGTCCGACGGCGCCATCAGCTCGATGCCGAGCCCGCCGAGGTAGGCGTGGACGTTGCCCGCCGGCAGGAACAGCGCCTCGCCGGCCCGGAGCGAGACCCGGTTGAGCAGCAGCGACACGACGACGCCGGGATCGCCCGGGTAGAGGCGGTCGAGCTCGACGACGGTCGCGGTGCTCGGGCTCGGGTCGGCGACCGCCCTCGCCAGCTCGGCCACCGCCCCGACGACCCGTCGCGACTCGTCCGAGCCGTCGAAGAGCCAGGCCAGCGTCGACTCGAGCGACGCCGCGACGCTGCCGCGGAGCGCCGAGAGACGACCGGTGCCCGCGTCGATCACGTCGATGTCGGCGAGGGTCTCGGCCGGGTCGCGGAAGCCGCAGAGCGCGTCGAAGCGCTCGCTGAGGGCGACGATGATCTCGGGCTTCGGGAACCGGTCCTTGTAGTTGCGGTGCGGTGCGTCCAGGGGGACGCCCGCCGCCTCCTCGCGGGCGAAGCCCTCCTCGGCCTGCTCGGGCGTCGGGTGCGCCTGGATCGACAGCGGCTGGTCGGCGGCGAGCACCTTGAGCAGGAACGGCAGCTCGGTGCGGTCCCGGCCGAGCGCCCGGGCCGGCTCGGCAGCGAACCAGTCGGCCAGGGTGTCCGCGCCGTCCACGACGGCCGGGTTCACCACGATGCTCGGCGAGCCCGGGTGCGCCCCCAGCCACAGCTCCGCCTCCGGCCTGCCGGACGGGCGGCGCCCGAGCAGCTCGGAGATCGCGGTGCGGGAGCCCCATGCGTAGTCGCGCGGGGTGTTCGTGATGGCGAGGAACATGGTTCTCCGAGCGTGTCGTGGGTCGTGCCCGTCGGGCGGCGTGCGCGGCGACCGTGCGGCCGCGCTTGGGTCCCCTCTACAAAGGGCCGAGCACGCCGGCCGGGAGGCCTTGGCCAAAACTACCAAGCTCTTTGCCGCTGCCGAGCTGCCTGCCTAGGCTCGCCGCGTCTCACCCGGGACGGCGGCGCGCGGGCGTCGTCGTCGCCACCACGACACGGAGCAACGGAGCCACCTGATGTCCACATCGACCCTCACCTCGTTCACCTCGCTCGCCAGCGACTTCTACGGGTACGAAGACCTGCTCACCGACCGCGAGAAGTCGGTGCTGGCCGACCTGCGGCGCTACCTCGAGACGGAGGTGAAGCCGATCGTCAACGACCACTGGGCCCGGGCGGAGTTCCCGACGAGGATCGTCAAGGGGCTCGCCGACCTCGGCATCTTCGCCCTCCCCTGGGAGGAGACCCGTCCGTTCGAGAACTCGGCCGTGTTCCGCGGCTGGGTCGCGCTCGAGCTGGCCAGGGTCGACGCGTCGGTCGCGACCTTCGTCGGCGTCCAGAACGGCCTGGCGATGGGGTCGATCAGCGTCGGGGGCTCGCCCGAGCAGCGGGCCGAGTGGCTGCCGAGGATGGCGAGCGGCGAGCTCGTGGGGGCCTTCGGCCTCACCGAGCCGCTCTCGGGCTCCGACTCGGCGCAGGGGCTCCGCACGGTCGCGACCCGGGACGGCGACGGCTGGGTGCTGAACGGCTCGAAGCGCTGGATCGGCAACGCGACCTTCAGCGACCTCACGATCATCTGGGCCAAGAGCGCCGAGGACGGTCAGGTCAAGGGCTTCATCGTGCCGACCTCGACCCCCGGCTACACGGCGACCAAGATCGAGGACAAGCAGAGCCTCCGCATCGTGCAGAACGCCGACATCGTGCTCGACGGGGTCCGTGTGCCCGAGAGCCTGCGCCTCCAGCAGGCGAACTCCTTCCGCGACACCGCCTCGGTGCTGCGGCTCACGCGGGCCGAGGTCGCCTGGGCCGCGGTCGGCAACTCGATCGGCGCCTACGAGGCGGCCCTCGCCTACGCCGGCGAGCGCGTCCAGTTCGGCAAGCCGATCGCGGCGCACCAGCTCGTGCAGGACCTGCTGGTCAAGTGCATCGGCAACATCACCGCCTCCCTCGGGATGGTCGTCCGCGTGTCGCAGATGCTCGACGACGGCAAGCAGCGCGACGAGCACGCCTCGCTCGCCAAGGCCTACACGACCGCCAGGATGCGCGAGACGGTGGCACACGCCCGGGAGGTGCTGGGCGGCAACGGGATCGTGCTCGACTACGACGTCGCGCGCCACTTCGCCGACGCCGAGGCCCTCTACAGCTACGAGGGCACCCGCGAGATGAACACGCTCATCGTCGGCCGGAGCATCACCGGCCAGGCCGCGTTCGTCTGAGCACCGGCCCGGCACGGGGGCGCCGTCGTCTAGCCTGGTCCGCATGACGACGACGCTCCCCGCTCGCCGTGCCGCGCCGGCGCCTCCCGAGCGTGCCCGCACGCTCTTCGCCACGCTCGTCTTCCTCGTCCTCCTGGGCGGCGACGTGCTGCGCAACGCGACCAGCTTCTGGGGCTGGGGCCTGGTCTGCGGCGTCATGGTGATCGCCGCGGCGGTCGTCGTCGTGCGGCACCCGCCGCGGGTGCGGACGCTGCCGCGCCTCCTCGTGCTCTGGCTGGCCTTCGCCGTGGTCTCGCTGGCCTGGTCTCAGTACCCCGCCGCCTCCGCCATCGGCATCGTCGCGACGCTGGCGACGACCCTCGGGGCCGTCGCCGTCACCTCGACGCTGCCCTGGCCGTCGATCGTCGTCGCCCTCGGCCGGGCGCTGCGGCTGTACGTCGGGGCCTCGCTGCTGTTCGAGCTCGTCGTCGGCGTGTTCGTGCGCCGGCCGGTGTGCCCGGTCTACCTCGACTGCTCGGGCGGCGTCCCCGACGCGTTCTTCTGGTCGCGGGCCGAGCTGTTCACGGGCGGCCGCATCCAGGGGCTGCAGGGCAACAGCAACATCCTCGCCGTGTTCGCCCTCCTCGCCCTGGTGGTGACGGCCGTGCAGCTCTCCGCCGGCCAGGTGACGAAGAACGCCGGCCGGGTCGGCATCGCCGCGGCCGTCGTCGCGCTCCTGCTCACGCGGTCGGCCACCACGGTCGTCTGCGCCGTCGCGGTCGCCCTGGTGCTGCTCCTCGTGACGAGGCTGCGGGCGACGCCCGCCGAGAGGCGCGGGCGGGTCTACGGCGCCGCCGCGGTCCTGGCCGTGCTCGCGGCGGGGCTCCTCGTGCTGGCGCGCCAGCCCCTGCTCGCCCTCGCGGGCAGGAGCGGCGACCTCACCGGCCGCACGGACATCTGGTCCGCCGTGCTCGACCTCGGCGTGCAGCACCCCGTCGTCGGCTGGGGCTGGGTCAGCTACTGGATCCCCATCTCGGAGCCGTTCATCGACCTCGCCGAGCGCAACGGCGTCGTGTACCTGCAAGCGCACGACGCGTACCTCGACGTCTGGTTCCAGCTCGGCTGGGTCGGCCTCGTGCTCTTCCTGCTCGTCGTCGTCGGCGTGCTGCTGCGGGCGTGGTCGTGGGCGACGGACCGCCGCGTCCTCGGCGTGGGACGCGAGGCGGCGTGGTCCGCGCTCGACCTGCTGCCGGTGCTGCTCCTCA
This sequence comes from Frigoribacterium sp. CFBP 13729, assembly GCF_014841875.1. NCBI lineage: Bacteria > Bacillati > Actinomycetota > Actinomycetes > Micrococcales > Microbacteriaceae > Frigoribacterium > Frigoribacterium sp. CFBP 13729. Next base: position 944,038 of record NZ_JACYUR010000001.1, read on the forward strand.
CCCTCCTCCTCGTGCACGGCCTCACGGAGTCGCGGCTGATCGTCGAGTGGGGCTGGGCGATCTTCGTGGTCGTCGTCGTGGTCACGCGACGGGACGCCTACGGCTGGACGGACCGCGACCGGTGATCGACGGGCTCGGCCCGCGACGTCGCGACCCCCTGCGGCGGTACCTCTCGGCCTGGGTCGGCTTCTCCGCCGGCGGCCACTTCTCCCAGGCGCTCTCGGTGGCGATCGTGCTCTTCGCGTTCTCGACGCAGGCCATCCGCTCGGTGATGGGCTGGCCGGGCGCGGTCGCCGTGCTCGCGACGCTGCTCGTGCTCGCGGCGCTGTCGCTGTTCGGCGGCCGGCACCACGTCGAGTGGCACGGCATCCTGCCGGTGTCGCTCATCGCGCTGTTCAGCTTCATGGCGATCAGCGTGCTCTGGAGCGAGTACACCTGGGTCACGGTGGGAGGCGTCGCCTACGCCGCGGGGTTCGGGGCGCTCGGCCTCTACCTGGCGCTGGGACGGGACCTGGTCCAGGTCGTGCGAGCCGTCGGCGACGCGCTGCGCATCGTCCTCGTCGCCTCCATGTCGCTCGAGGTGTTCGCCGGGTTGTTGATCGACCAGCCGATCCGGTTCCTCGGGATCCGCGGCGACCTGGCGCTCGGCGGGCCGATCCAGGGCCTCGCGGGCACGCGCAACTACCTCGGCTTCCTGGCGGCGCTCGCCCTCGTCACCTTCGTGGTCGAGTTCCTGACCCGGTCGGTCCCCCGCTCGCACGCCGCCGCGTCCGCCGTGCTCGCCGCCGTGACCCTGCTGTTCGCGCGCTCGCCCGTGGCTGCGCTGGCGGTCGTGGTCCTCGTCGTGGCCGGCCTCGCCCTCCGCGCCCTGCGCAAGGCTCCCGAGCACCGGCGTCCCCTGCTGCAGAGCGTGCTGGTCGTCGTGGTCGTCGTCGGCGGCGCCATCTCCTGGGCCCTCCGCGACTCGCTACTCGCGAGCGTCGACGGCGCCTCCGACCTGAGCGCTCGGTCGTTGCTCTGGGCGCGCGTCCGGAGCCTCGCCAGCGTGCACGACATCACCGGGTGGGGCTTCGTGGGCCAGTGGCCGGCCGAGATCTTCCCCTTCTCGACGGTCCTGGCGCCGGACGGCCGCCCCTACGCGACGGCCCTCAACGCGTTCTTCGACATCTGGCTGCAGCTCGGCCTCGTGGGCGTGCTGCTGCTCGTCGTCTCGGGAGCCCTCGCGCTCGTGCGGAGCTGGGCGACCGCCTCCGGCCACCCGATCGTCGCGTACGTCTGGCCCGCCCTCGTGCTGGTGCTGATCGGGGTCACCGCCGTCGCCGAGAGCTTCGTGCTCTTCGAGGGGACGCTCATGCTGTTCGTCGCGATCGCGACGATCGCCGCCCGCAAGCGGTCGTGGCGCTCCCGCCTGCCGCAGCTGACAGCTCCCCCGGTCGGGTCGGACCGCTAGTCGGCCCGGCCGCCCTCAGCGCTCGACGACCCAGTCGGGGCCCGGTCGGCGACCCAGAACGGCTGCGAGGCGCCGCCGGAGGCCCCAGACGGTGACCCGCGCCATGGCCTCGACGACGATCGCCTGGCTCATCTTCGACTCGCCCAGCTCGCGTTCGCGGAACTCGATCGGCACCTCGACGACGCGACCGCCGCCGTCGAGCGTGCGGAGCGTCATGTCGACCTGGAAGCAGTAGCCCTTGGAGTCGATCCCCGCGAGGTCCATGGCTGCGAGGGCGTCTCGGGTGTAGACGCGGAAGCCCGCCGTCACGTCCTTGAGACGGAGGCCGAGGGCGAGCCGGGCGTAGAGGTTGCCCCCGCGGCTGAGCAGCTGACGCGACACGGGCCAGTTCACGACGGAGCCGCCGGGCACCCAGCGGCTGCCGATCGCGAGGCTCGGGGTCCAGGGGGCGTCGCCGCTGACCCGCGAGATCATCTCGGGCAGCGCCTCCGGGGGGTGGGAGCCGTCGGCGTCCATCTCGATGACGAAGTCGTAGTCGCGCTCGAGGCCCCAGCGGAACCCCTTCACGTACGCGGAGCCGAGGCCGAGCTTGCCCGTGCGGTGCTCGACGTGGATGCGCGGGTCGTCGGCCGCCATGCGCTCGGCCAGCTCGCCGGTGCCGTCGGGGCTGCCGTCGTCGACGACGAGGACGTCGATCTCGGGGACGGCCGCGAAGAGGCGCCCGAGGATGATCGGGAGGTTCTCGACCTCGTCGTAGGTGGGGAGGACGACGAGGGCGCCTGCGCCGGTGTGGGTGTTCATGGGTGCCTTCCTGTGGACCGTCGTCAAGACTAGGGCCGGTCCGCTGCGACGGGGCCGGGGGCGGCTGCGGCACCGGCGGGCACGGGTGCCTCCGCGACCGTGACCGTGCTCCTGCTCTTGCTCCTGCTCGGACCGTCGGCGTCCGTGGTGTCGGACACGGAGCCGTCGCCCCGAGGGCTGTCGGCCCCCGCGGCGAGGACCAGCCACCGCGCGGCGACGGTCGCCACGGCGACGCACGCGAGGAGGAGCACGGCCCAGCCGACCGTGCCGAGCAGAGGCGGGTGCCACGCCGGCTCGGAGAAGACATGGGGCCAGGGAGCCGAGAGCCCGGCGCTGTAGCGACGGAGCGACGTCAGCAAGCACGCCAGCTGCGCGACCCCGGTCACGACGAGGACGCAGGTCGCGAAGCGGCGGACGTCCTCCGCGCGCCTGCGGACCGGCAGGGCGTCGCCCACGGCCCACGCGGCGACGACCACGAGCACGACGACGGCGGGCATCGTGTAGCGCCCCTGCCAGATGTAGCCCGACTCGGCGACGCTCGACGCCTGGACGGCGGCAGGCAGGACGAGGACGGCGAGCGCCGCCGTCCCGACAGCGACGCGTCGTCGGACCGAGTCGCGGAGGAACAGCGCGGCCGCGACGACGAGCCCGAGCAGCACCGAGTACAGGAACACCACGTACCCGGGGGCAGGCGTGTCCAGCCACCCGAAGTTGCCGATCGCCTGCGCCGAGTAGTCGGTCGTCGTCTCGAGCACGTGCACGAAGCCGTCCGCGGGCGTCGTCCCGGCGCCGCCGTACACTCCCACGGCGTCCAGGGAGCCCGACCGCAGCGTCCAGAGGACGGCCGGGACCGTCGAGGCCGTGACGACGAGGACGCTCAGCAGGACGGGAGGGCGCACGACCCGCGAGACGAAGCGCGGGACCCCGACCCCGATCGCCACGACGAGGACCGCGACGCCGAGCCAGAGCGGGGAGAGCCCCCGGGTGTGGACGAGCAGCCCGCCGGACGCCGCGAGCGAGGCCGCGAGCCACCACGACGCCCGTGGACCGGGAGCCGTGCTGGTCACGACCAAGAGGGAGGAGGCGAAGGAGGCGGTGGTCGCGATCTCGAGCGCGTTGGGGTTCACGGACCCCATCAGGAAGTAGGTCATCGGGGTGGAGACGGCGAACACGGCCAGGACGGGGAGCACGGGGCGGGGAAGGCGCGCGAGGGCGGTCACCGCGGCGGCGAGGAAGAACGCGCAGGCGGCCGCGCTCGCGAGCCTCATGAGGAACATCTGCCCCTTGCCCAGCTCGAGCAGCGAAGGCCACCCCACGAGCACGTAGTAGACCGGGTTGTAGAGCCCCGCCGTCGTCGTCGCCGCGACGAGCTTCGTGTCCGACCCGAACGGGAGGAGGCAGTCGGCGGTGACCTCCGAGGCGTGCGACATGCAGATGGTGTTGGCGCTGCCCGCCACCGTCTCCGGGACCTGGACGATCTTGTCCTGGGGGCGTGCGCCCGGAGCGCCGATGAGCTGCCCCCGGACCGTCGACGCCGCCTTGATGATGTGGGACGGCTCGTCCGGACTGGCGCCGATCGGCGTGCTCAGGGCCCAGAGCGCCGCCGTGCCGAAGAAGACGAGGAACGCGACGACGAACAGGGCCACCGGACCGGCCCGGCCGACACGACCGAGGACCTCGGCGTCCGTCCGGGTGCGGGCTCGTCGTCCGGGTCGTCTCGGCTCGGCTGGGGCGTGCACTCGTTCTCCTCGTCGCGGGTGGCCGTGTGGCCCGGGCCTGGGCCTCGGCTCGGGCGAGCGGCGAGGGGCGAGCGCGGCACGCGCGACCAGGACCCGCAGATCATACCTACCTGCACCCTCCCTCCCCGGCCCGCCGCGCTGCAGCTCCCGCTCCCCGGACTCGCGCGCCGCCGTCCGCTCGCCGCGGACCTGCCCGGCTACGATTGAGCAATGCCCACCGCCCTCGAGCAGACCCTCATCGTCATGCCCGCCTACAACGAAGAAGAGGCCGTCGGCGACGTCGTCCGTGAGGTGCTCGCCGCCCTCCCGGGCGTGGCGTGCCTGGTCGTCAGCGACGGGTCCAAGGACCGCACGGTCGAGATGGCCGACCGTGCGGGAGCACGCGTCCTCGAGCTGCCCTTCAACCTCGGCGTCGGCGGCGCGATGCGAGCCGGGTTCCGGTACGCCCTGCGACACGGGTTCCACAACGTCGTGCAGATCGACTCGGACGGGCAGCACAACCCGACCAGCGTGCCCCGCCTGCTCGACGAGCTGGCGGAGCACGACGTCGTCATCGGCGCGCGCTTCGCCGGGGAGGGCGACTACGAGGTGCGGGGGCCGCGGAGGTGGGCCATGCAGTTCCTCAGCGTCAGCCTCAGCCGCATCGCCCGGACGCCGTTGACGGACACCACGTCGGGCTACCGGGGCGCGGGGCCCCGAGCCGTCGAGCTCTTCGCTGAGAACTACCCGGCCGAGTACCTCGGCGACACGGTGGAGTCCCTGGTCATCGCGGCCCGACACGGGCTGTCGATCAAGCAGGTGCCCGTGTCGATGCGGCCACGAGCGGGCGGCGTGGCGTCGCACAACCCGGCGAAGGCAGCCCTGTACCTCGCGAGGGCCGGGCTCGCCCTCGTCGTGGCCCTGATCCGCCCGATCAACGCGACCGCCCGAGAGGTGGCCGCCGCGTGAACGTCACGAGCTACGTCTTCAGCATCGCGGCCAGCCTGCTCGCCGTCGGCGTCGTCGTCGAGAGGCTGCGTCGTCGACGGCTCCGGGAGCGGCACGCCGTCTGGTGGCTGGTCGCCGGTGTCGGCGCGCTCGTCATCAGCGTCTTCCCACAGCTGACCGCGTGGGCGGCCGACCTGGTCGGCGTCGAACAGCCGGCGAACCTCGCCTTCTTCGCCAGCATCGTGATCATCTTCCTGGTCTGCGTCCAGTTCAGCGCGGAGCTCACCGACCTCGAGGACAAGGTGCGGAGCCTCGCCGAGGAATCGGCCATGAACGACCTGCGGCTGCACGACCTCGAGAAGGCCCAGGACGCCGGGTCCCGGACTCACGACGGTCGCCCCGACCTCCCCTGACAGGCGTCGAGGTCGACGCCTGTCAGTCGGGGACGTGTCAACGGGCGGGTGGCGCGTCCTCGTCCTCGTCCACCGTGGTCGACTCGTCGGCCCCACGCGAGCGGGAGCGGTCCGCGAAGACCCAGAACTTGTACGCAGCGTAGTTCCACGTCGTCGTCATCGCCGTCGACACGAACTTGCCCACGACGTATCCCGGGCCCAGCCGGTCGAAGAGCTCGATGACGGCGATCGTGGCCAGGGAGTTCACGAGGACGAGGACCCCGTACTTCCAGAGCGAGTGCCAGGAGGAGCGGCTCGACCGGAAGGTCAGGAACCGCTGGAGGGCGTAGCTGACCAGCAGCCCGGCCCAGAAGGCGACCGCCCCGGCCACCCCGAGGGGCCACCCGAGGACGTCCCGGCCGACGATCAGCAGGCCGAGGTCGACGACGAACGCGAGGCCGCCGACGACGAGGTACACGAACGGCCCGTACAGCCGCCCGCTCCGGAAGTCCGCGAACCGGGCCGCGAGGCCCGTCACGGACGGGTCCCGACGGGGTCCTGTCCGGACGGACTGTCCGGTGTGGTCCGTCGACGGCCCCCGGCCTCCCCCACGGGCTCATGGCGCTCACCCTGCTCGTTCACCAGCTCGGGAGCCTCGACGTCGCCCGCGTCGCCGGACCCGTCCCCACACGACGACAGGACGGCCTGGCGCCGACTCAGCGCGAGGACGACGAGGAACGCGACGCCGAGCACGAGGCAGCCCGCCGCGATGAGCCCCGTCCACACGGAGGTGGACAGCACCGGGGGGCGCCACGCCGGCGTCTCGAGGAGGGCGACCCAGGAGGCGGAGAGACCGACCGCGTTCCTGCGCAGGAAGGTCATCAACGCGACGAAGGCCGCCGCGGAGTGCACGACGACGACGAGCAGGACGACGCGTCGACGCAGGGTCGAGGAGAGACGGTCGAACGACGGGGCGAGCGCCACCGCGGCCACCAGGACGAGGAGGACGTAGACCGGCAGGTTGTAACGGCCCTGCCAGACGTAGCCGGACCGCGTCACGGACGCCGCCTGCACCAGCGCGGGGATGAGGACGTAGCTCGCGAGCGAGAGCAGCACGGCAGCCTTGACCCGGCCGGAGGTCGGGACCAGCACGGCGGCGAGCACGAGACCCCCCACCCCGACGAAGTAGGCGAAGACCACGTACGACGGCACCGGGGTGTCGAGCCAGCCGAACTTGCCGATGAGCTCCTGCCCGAAGTCGAACGTCCTCTCGAGCATGCGGACCAGTCCGCCCTGGAAGCTCGTGCCCGCACCCGGGTAGAGGCCCACCGCGCCCAGGGACCCGGACTTGAGGGTCCAGATGACGGCGAGGACGGACGAGACGGCCACGGCGAGGACCGCGGCGAGGACCTGAGGTCGTCGGACGTGCTCCCAGAAGGCACGCCAGCCGACGAGCACGGCGGCGACGACGACGATCACGGCCAGCCAGAGCGGGGAGAGCCCTCGTGCGTGCACGAGCAGTCCGCCGGAGAGGGCGAGCAGGAGGCCCTGTCCCCAGCCCACCGGGCGTCCGCTGAGGAGGCCCGAGACGAGCGTCGCGGCGAAGGCGGCCGCGGTCGCCGCCTCGAAGGCGTTCGGGTTGACGACGCCGCTCAGGAAGTACGTCGTCGGCGTCAACGCCCCGAAGGCCGCGAGCACCGGGAGCACCGGACGCGGCAGCCGTGACAGCGAGGCGACGGCCGCGGCGAAGAACACGGAGCACACGAGGGCGCTGACCAGGCGCATCGCGTAGAGCGAGGCCTTGCTGCCGTCCAGGACGAGGGTCGGCCATCCCACGAGCACGTAGTAGACGGGGTTGTAGAGACCCGCGCTGGTGGGCTCCTCGACGATGGCGTCCGCATCGCTCGGGAACCCGGGAGCACAGTCCGCGGTGACCTCGGGCTGGAACCTGGCGCAGTCGGCCTCCGCCGAGTAGGCGACGCCGGCGGGCACGTCGACGTCGCGGATCTGCGGCAGCCCGTCCGTCACGTCGCCCAGGAGCTCCCCGCGGACGACCGACGCGGCCTTGATCAGGTGCGCCGGCTCGTCGGGGCTCGCGCTCAGCGGGGTGGTGACCGCCCAGAGGGCGCTCACGCAGCCGAACCCGACCAGGGCGGCCAGGAAGACGGCGAGCCAGCGGCGGGTGGAGCCCGCCACGGCGAGGCGGTTGGTCGTGGGTCTCATGGGTGGTCCTCTTCGGGGTCGTGCTCGTCCCGGGCGCGGTCCGTGGCCTGCACGCAGGCGATCGACGACGGGCACCCCGGGAGAGGACGAGAAGAGCTCCGCGTCCCCGTAGAGCCTAGGCGAGGGGCGCAGGCAGGGAGCGGAGGCCGCCGTGGCGCGCCCTCGCGGATCGGAGCCGAGGCTGCCCGCCGCGAGGGCGCCACGCTGCGATCAGGGGACGGTGACGGTCCGGCAGGTGAGCTGCGGGTTGACGCCGCCCCGGGTGTCGATGGCGTAGACGCAGACGTCCTGGACTCCGGAGGGGGCCGCGACGACGGCCTCGAAGCCGTGGGCTGCCCCGGCACCGGGGAAGATCCGGGCGATGTCCGAGCGCGACGTGTTCGCGGTCAGGGCCGTGCCGCGAGCGCCGACGTAGACGTGGACGGCCATCGAGGTGGCGGGCTCGTCGGGGTCGAGCGCCCAGCCCGAGACCGCGACGCCGGACGAGGTCGCTCGCACGACGTCGACCGCGCCGACCGGCGGCCTGTTCTCCACGACCACGGTCTTGCACCCGAGCACGGTGGTGGCCCCGGCTCCGACGTTGATGGCATAGGCGCATACCTCGTGCCGTCCCGGGGTCGCGGCCACCTGGGAGGACCACCCGTGGGCGGCACCGTAGCCCGGGTGGATGCGTCCGATGTCGCTGCGGGGCACGTCGGCCTTGACCGCGCGGCCCACACCGTCCACGTAGACGTGGACGTCCACGGCGTCGCGCGTGTCAGGGTCGAGGGCCCATCCCGAGGCGGCGATGCGCCCGTCGCTCGCCTGCGCGGCGTCGAAGGCGCCGACGGGCGAGCCCGCCATCACCGTGACGGTCCGGCACTCGAACAACCGGTTCTGACCCGCACCGGTGTTGATGCCGTAGATGCAGACCTGGTGGTCGCCGGGCCCGGCCACGAACGAGGCCGAGTAGCCGTGAGCCGCTCCCTGACCGGGGTAGGCGCGTGCCACGTCGGCACGGGACCGGTCGGCGACGAGCGCGCGGCCGACCCCGTCGACGTACACGTGCACCGGGATGCTCGCGGTCGTGTTCCAGTCGAAGGCCCAGCCGCTGACCTCGAGGCCGCCGGGCGCCGCCCTGACCGCCTCGACGGTCCCGACCGGAGACGGGTCACGGACGTCGACCGTCCGACAGCCGAGCTGAGGCGTGTTGCCCACGCCGTTGCCGATGGCGTAGACGCAGACCTGCTGGGGTCCCGGCGAGGCCGGGAGCGTGACCGAGAACCCGTGACGGCTCCCCGACCCGGGGAACGTGGCCGCGACGTCAGGGCGGTCGAAGGCCGCAGTCACGGGGGTGCCGACGGCTCCGACGTACACGTGCACCGGGATGGAGGCGCTCGTCGTCCGGTCGAGGGCCCACCCGGACACGCTCACCGTGCCCACGCCGGCGGTGACCGCCTCGACGTTGCCGGTGGCGGTGACGACCGTGCCCGTGGGCGAGCCGAACCACGAGTTGAAGTACACCCAGAAGTTCCGGTTGCCGTAGGCGGAGCAGGCGTCGCCGGTGCCGCTCAGGTTCGCCAGCGCCGCCGCGTTGGGCGTGTACGGCGTGTAGTAGTAGAGGTTCGCGGTCGCCTGGTTCCGGACGAACACCGTCTTGGAGCCGCAGGCGGCCGACGGGTTGTACTGGATGGTCCGGTTGGCGCCCGGAGCGTACTGCTGGAAGTAGTTGCTCGTGCCCGCCGGGTTCGCGTAGCGCTTGAACTGCCACGCGGCACGGTAGATCTGGTTGTACACGCCGGCGTAGGTGGGGTCGCAGCCGCCGTTCGCCGAGTCGGGGCAGGCGTAGCCCATCGCCCTCTCGACGCGCGCGTCCGAGGGACCCCGGGCAGCGGAGCCGGAGATGAGGCCCTGCTCCTTCTGCAGCGTGACGAGGAGGACCTGGGGGTTGATGCCGCACGCAGCGCCGACCTTGGCGATGATGCGCGCGACGGACTCGGAGCCGGCGCCCTGGTACGTGCCGCACATGGCGTCCGCACCCCGCGTGGCCGTGTCCGTCCGCTTGACGTTCATGCAGTTCGTGTTCGTGCAGGAACCGATCTGGGCGTCGAGGAACTGCTGGATCTGCCCCTCGTTCATGGCGCCGCCGTTGAAGAAGACCTGGTCGGACACGATGTAGCCGGGATCGAAGTCCGCCCCTGACAGAGCCTGCGCGGGTTCTGGAGCAGCGGCCAGGCCGACCCCGACGAGGACGGAGGCGGCCAGGGCCGCCGATGTGACGAGTGCGGTGAGTCTTCTCACGAGGCGCCTCCCTGTGGCGTCGACGGGTCTGGCCGCACGGTCGTGCGTCGCCGATGGCGCCGGAGGTGACCCGGAGCGTCGGCAGACCCTCGAGGAGCCTAGGCGACGACGCTCCCGGGGTGCATCCCCTTCTCGGGGGTCACCGGGCGAGGCAGCACCGCTCGACCCGGAGGCGGTCGGCCCGCGTCGCTCCGTCCCGTCGACGGTGGGCGAGGGCCGTCGAGACGAGCCGAGGCAGCTGGCCCGCCAGGCGGGCCCACTGCCCCCGCGTCAGGTGCGAGGGGCCGAGCGGCGCCAGGTCCAGGGCGGCCCGGGCGGCCGCCCGGACCAGCACACGGACGACCATGCTCGCTGACCCGTTGCGCAGCACCACGGCGACGCGGTTCCGCATGCTCTGGTACTTGATGAGCGCGCTGCCGCTGCTCGAGCTCCCCGCGTGCCGGTGGACGGCGACGGCGAGCGGCTCGGCGACGACGTCCCATCCCGCGAGCCTGAGCCGCCAGGACACGTCGAGGTCCTCGTAGTACATGAAGAGCGAGGCGTCGAAGCCGCCCACCTGGTCGAGGGCGTCCCGCCGCACGAAGCAGGCGCCGCCGGAGAAGCCGAAGAGCGGTTCCGGCCAGCCCGGATCGGACGCGACGGGCTCGAGCCAGCCCCTGTCGAAGCCGTTGCCCCACACGTCGACCGCGACGCCCTCTCCGTTGAGGAGGCGGACCGCTCCCCGGGTGTCGCTCCGGGCCCAGCGACGGCCGTCCCTCGCCGTCAGGACGTCGGCCTCGGCACCCGCACCCGCACCCGCCGGGACGAACGCCCCCTCGAGCTCGACGCGTGCGGCCACCGCCGCCGTGCCCCGCCCCGCCTCCGTCAGCGTCCGCAGGCCTCGCGCGAGGAAGTCGGGCCCGGCCACGGCGTCGTTGTTGAGCAGGACGACGACGTCGCCCGTCGACGCCTCGACGCCGGCCTGGACCCCGCCGGCGAATCCCGTGTTCGTGGCCAGGGGCACGACGACCACCGCGGGGAACTCCCGGCGGTACGCGGCGACCTCCGCATCGTCGGCCTCGTTGACGACCAGGACGAGGTCGACGGACTCGGTGTCGCTCTGCTCCGCCAGGGAGGAGAGGCACCGGCGCGTCAGCTCCGGGCGCCTCCAGTCGATGATGACAACGCTCGCTCGCACGCGACCATCCTGCCAGCCCCGGGTGCCGGGATCGACATGGTTATAGTTGGGGCTGCCCTCGGGCACCCCGACCGGCCGATCACTTGGGAGCACACGTCTTGACCGTCACCACCACCGGCACCGTCTCAGTCGTCATCATCAACTACCGAGGCACCGACGACACGCTCGAGTGCGTCGCTCAGCTCAACGAGGTCGACTGGCCCGCGAAGCAGCTCGAGATCGTCGTGGTCGAGAACGGCTCGGGCGACGACAGCGAGGCTCGCCTCCGGGCCGCCCTGGGCGACCAGGCGAACGTCAAGCTGGTCGTGTCGGACGAGAACCTCGGCTTCACCGGCGGCAGCAACCTCGGTGCCCGGACCGCGACCGGCGACTTCGTCGCGTTCCTCAACAACGACGCGAAGCCCCACCGCGACTGGATCCGGGAGGGCATCGCCGCGTTCTCCGCCAGCCCCCGCATCGGCGCGGTGGCGAGCAAGGTGCTCGACTGGGACGGCAAGGCGATCGACTTCGTCGAGTCGGGCCTGTCGTGGTTCGGCATGGGCTACAAGAACCACACCAACGAGCAGGACGACGGACGCTTCGACGAGCAGCGCGACCTGCTGTTCGGCACGGGGTCCGCCCTGTTCGTGCGACGCGCGCTCTTCCTCGACATCGGCGGCTTCGACGAGGACATGTTCATGTTCTACGACGACGTCGACCTCGGGTGGCGCCTGAACCTCTACGGGTACCGCGTGCGCTTCGCTCCCGACTCGATCGTCTACCACAAGCACCACGGCTCGATGAAGAGCTTCGGTGAGCACCGCGAGATGTACCTCCTCGAGCGCAACGCGCTCCACATGCTCTACAAGAACCTCTCCGAGGACAGCCTCGGCACCCTCCTCCCGGCCGCGTTCGCCCTGCTCGCCCGGCGTGCCGTCGCGAAGGGGAAGCTCGACTCGGAGTCCTACGACCTCCGTCGCTTCACCGGCGCCGCCGACGAGCACGACGAGACGACGCCCGTGCACAAGGACACCGTCGCGGGACTGTTCGCCCTCGACCAGTTCGTCGCTGACCTCCCCAAGCTGAAGAAGCGCCGGGACGAGATCCAGTCCCGCCGGGTCAAGACCGACAAAGAGGTGTTCCGCCTCTTCGGCAACATCTTCCACCCCCTCTTCGGCGACGACTACTTCCTCGAGGGCTTCACGAAGATCCAGGACGCGTTCGGGGTCAACCGCCCGATGATGCGCAAGCGGGTCCTCGTCATCACCGGCGACGCGCTCGGCGAGAAGATGGCCGGGCCGGGCATGCGCGCCTGGAAGATCTCGGAGGCGCTGGCCGAGCACAACGACGTCCGGCTCGTGACCTGGAACGTCGCGAACCGTGCGTCCGAGACCTTCGAGGTCGAGCGGGTCCGACTGCAGGACGAACGAGCCATGAAGGTCCACGAGGAGTGGGCCGACGTCATCTTCTTCCAGGGCTTCGCCCTCCGGCACTTCCTCACCCTGCAGAAGTCCAACAAGGTGATGGTCGTCGACCTGTACGACCCCATGCACCTCGAGCAGCTCGAACAGGGCCGGGAGATGGGCGACGCCGCGTGGCGCAACCAGGTCCTGGTCACGACCGAGGTCGTCAACGAGCAGCTCCAGCGGGGCGACTACTTCCTCTGCGCCTCGGAGCGGCAGCGCCTGTTCTGGATGGGTCAGCTCGCCGCGGTCGGACGCATCAACCCGGACACCTACGCCGCCGACGAGAATCTGCGGGACCTCATCTCCATCGCTCCCTTCGGCATGGACAGCACGCCGCCGCAGCACACCCGCAAGGCGATCCGCGGTGTGGTCCCCGGCATCGGCGACGACGACAAGGTCGTCATCTGGGGCGGCGGCATCTACAACTGGTTCGACACCCCGACCCTGGTGAGGGCCATCGGCGTGCTCGCCGAGCGGCGCCCCAACGTGCGCCTGTTCTTCCTGGGCGTGGCCCACCCGAACCCGGACGTGCCCGAGATGGCCATCGTCTCGAAGACCCGTGAGATCTCCGAGCAGCTCGGCCTCACCGGCAAGAACGTCTTCTTCAACGAGAACTGGGTCGCGCTGGACGACCGGCAGAACTACCTGCTCGAGGCCGACGCGGGCGTGAGCACGCACTTCGACCACGTCGAGACCACGTTCTCGTTCCGCACCCGGATCCTCGACTACATGTGGGCGAACCTTCCCATCGTCACGACCCGGGGCGACAGCTTCGGCGACCTCGTGGCTGCTGAGGGGCTGGGGGTGGCCGTGACCGAGCGCGACGTCGACGGCCTCGCCGATGCCCTCGAGTCCATGCTCTTCGACGAGGTGGCCATCGCCGCAGCCAAGGAGAACGTCGCCCGGGTCGCCGCCGACTTCACCTGGGAGAAGGCCCTCGCTCCGCTCATCCAGTTCTGCCACGACCCGCACGTCGCCCCGGACCGGGCCCACGTCGCCGCCGATGCAGGCCGTCACTCCGGCGGCGTCGTCGTGCCCTCGATCGAGAAGTCCCCGGAGCAGCGGTTCCACGAGATCGCCAACAGCCGTCACGGTGTCCGGCGGGACGTCCTCCTGGCCCGTCACTACCTCACCTCCGGGGGTGTCGGAGAGCTCCGCGGCAAGGTCGTCACCCGCCTGAACACCATCCGGGACAGCAAGAACGGTCGATGACCGTTCGCTCCTCGCCGATCCCCGAAGATCAGCGAGGTATAGTTCCCTGTTCTCCGACAAGCGAGGTATGACCATGAGCAGCACCGTCAGCGAGAGGTTCGCGCGACTCCGCGACGAGCCGATGATCCCGGCCGGACGCCCCGCCGGCGGGACCTGGGGCTCGGTCCGAGAGGTGTTCCAGCAGCGACAGCTGCTCGACCTCCTGATCCGACGCGACCTCAAGTCGCGCTACAAGGACAGTGCACTCGGCTTCGCGTGGACCCTCATCAGGCCCCTCGTCCAGCTCGGCATCTACTGGCTCATCCTCGGCCAGATCCTGGGATCGGCGCGAGCCATCCCCGAGTTCGCGATCTACATCTTCGCCGGGCTCACCCTCTACGGGCTCTTCAGCGAGATCGTCTCCGGCGCCACGGGCTCCGTGGTGGCCAACGCCGGTCTCCTGAAGAAGGTCTACGTCCCCCGCGAGATCTACCCTCTGTCGGCCGTCGGCGGGGCGTTGTTCAACTTCGGGATCCAGCTGGTCATCCTGCTGATCGCGACGCTGGCTTTCCGGTCGTTCCCCACGTTCGAGAACCTCATGTTCTTCCTCCCCGCGACGCTGGTCATCCTCGTCTGGGGAACGGCCCTGGGCATCCTCCTCTCGGCCCTCAACGTGTACCTGCGTGACATGGCCTACCTCGTCGAGGTGCTGATGATGCTCCTCATGTGGGCCTCCCCCATCGTCTACTCGTGGCAGATGGTGTTCTCGCGTGCCACGGACGGCCCCTGGGAGTGGGTCCTCCCGATCTACACCAACAACCCCATCACCCTGGGGATCCTCGGCTTCCACCGCGCCTTCTGGACTGCTGGCGGGCCCGAGCAGTACCCCGACCACCTCATGCTGCGCATGGGCATCGCGATCCTCGTCGGCCTCGTCGCCCTGTTCTTCTGCCAGCGAGTGTTCGCTCGCCTGCAGGGCAACTTCGCGCAGGAGATCTGAGTCGTGCACCGAGAAAGGCCCCAGTCATGAGCACCGACAACATCCTCGCGGTCGACGACGTCGACTTCGCCGACGCCCCCACCGTCGTCAGCGTCAAGAACGTGTCCAAGCGCTTCGTCATCCGCCGCGACAACTCCCTCAAGGAGCGCATCGTGACGCTCGGCCGAGCTGGTCGGCGCCACAGCGAGGACTTCTGGGCGCTGAAGGACGTCACCCTCGACATCCCGGCCGGCACCACCATCGGGCTGCTCGGACCCAACGGATCGGGCAAGTCGACCCTGCTCAAGGTGATCGGCGGGATCCTCGAGCCCACGACGGGCGAGGTGAGCCGACGCGGTCGTCTCGCGGCGCTGATCGAGCTCGGCGCGGGTTTCCACCCCGACCTGACGGGGCGGGAGAACGTCTATCTCAACGCGGCGATCCTGGGCATCACGCAGGAGGAAGCCGAGGCGAAGTTCGACGACATCCTGCTGTTCAGCGGCATCGGCGACTTCATCGACACCCAGGTGAAGTTCTACTCGTCCGGCATGTACGTGCGCCTCGCCTTCGCGGTGGCCATCCACACGGATCCCGACGTCCTGCTCGTCGACGAGGTCCTCGCCGTGGGAGACGAGCAGTTCCAGAAGAAGTGCCTCGACAAGATCCGCGAGTTCCAGCAGCAGGGTCGGACGATCGTGCTCGTCAGCCACTCCCTGGGCCAGGTGCAGGAACTCTGCGACAGCGCCGTGGTCCTCCACCACGGCGAGGTCAAGTTCCAGGGATCGGCTCGCCACGCGGTCAAGAACTTCCGCGAGATCCTCGAGGGGCGCCGCGTCGCCGAGGCCGAGGCCGCGAACCCCGACGAGGACGCCACCCCCGGCTCCGTCGACAAGGTGGAGATCGCCTCCCCCGGGCGTGCCCCCGGCGAGGAGCTCCGACCGGGTGACGACCTCGTCATCCGCATGACGGTCTCGCACACGACACCGCTCGAGGAGTGGAACTCCGGCTTCAAGATCGAGAACCAGCACGGACACCTCGTCTACGGCACCGACAGCCGCAAGATCGGGCTCGTGCACAGCCCCCTCCACGGCACGACGACGGTGGAGTACCGCCTCGACGACCTCCAGTTCGGCGGCGGCCCCTACTTCATCCACTGCTTCCTCGCCAAGAAGACCGGTGAGCACATCGCGATCCTGCGCGAGGCAGCACGCTTCGTCATGGCGGACGACGACCGCCACGCCGGCATGACGCGCGTCGCCACCGCGGGTCGCGAACTCCGCGCCTGATCTTGTCCGTGCCCGTCCTCGTCGACGCGACGTCCATCCCCGAGAACCGAGGAGGCGTGGCGCGGTACATCACCGGCCTGCTCCAGGGGCTGGACCAGTCGGGCTCGCCCGTCACCGTGGTGGTGAAGTCCGCCGACCGGGAATGGCTGCGGACGACGGCTCCCAGCCACCGCTACCTCGACGCGCCGTCGACCACGGTCTCTCGCCCTGGGCGCCTCGTGTGGGAGCAACTCGGACTCCCCCTCCTGGCCCGGCGGCTCGGGGTGGCTCTCGTCCACAGCCCGCACTACACGTTCCCGCTCCTGTGGGCGCGCCGGAGCGTGGTCACCCTGCACGACGCGACCTTCTTCAGCGATCCGGCAGCGCACGGTCGTGTCAAGCGCTCCTTCTTCCGCACCTGGACCCGCCTGGCACGGCTCCTCGCCTTCCGCACCGTCGCCCCCAGCGCCGCCACGGCGGACGAGATCGAGCGCTTCGTGCGCCGCGGCCGCCGGACCGCCGTGGCCCACCTGGGCGTGGACCGCGGCGTGTTCCACGTGCCTTCCGAGGGAGACGTCGAACGCTTCCGGAGCGCCCACGGCATCCCCGAGGGCGAGCGGTGGATCGCCTTCCTCGGGACGGTGGAGCCTCGCAAGTCCGTGCCTGCGCTCGTCGAGGCCCATGCGCGGCTGTCATCAGCCCGTGGGGACGTCGCGCCTCTCCTCGTCGCCGGCGGTCTCGGCTGGGACGACGAGGCGACGGCACTGCTCCGTGCCGCCGGCGACGTGCCCGGCTCGAGCCTCCGCCATCTCGGCTACCTCCCCCTCGAGGAGCTCGCCGCGTTCCTCGGCGGGTCCGACGTCGTGGTCTACCCGAGCACCGGAGAGGGCTTCGGACTCCCCGTCCTCGAGGCGATGGCGTGCGGGGGAACCGTGCTGACCACCAGGCGCCTGGCTCTCCCCGAGGTCGCCGGCGACGCCGCGGCCTACGCCGAGCCGGATGCCGACTCGCTCGAGCGCGCGCTGGGCGACCTCCTCGACGACCCGCGCGAGCGGAGCCGTCTGGCGTCCGCCGGCACCCGCCGCGCTGCGGAGTTCACCTGGCGTGCCTGCGCGGACGCGCACCGGGCGGTGTGGGCCTCGTGACCCGGGACGAGGACGCCGTCACGGCGGACACCGCGATCGTCACCGTCAGCTACAACTCGGGGCGCTACCTCGAGGACTTCCTCGCGTCGACGGCCGCCGCGACACGGACGGACGTCCCCCTGCGGGTCGTCGTCGCGGACAACGACTCCGACGACGTCGTGCGTCTCGCGGCGACGACGCGGAGCCACGGCGCCGAGTTCCTCGAGCTCGGGCGCAACCTCGGCTACGGAGGCGCGGTGAACGAGGCCGTCCGACAGCTGGGGCCCGAGATCCGCTGGGTGCTCGTCTCCAATCCCGACGTCGTCATGGAGCCGGGCAGCCTCGACGTCCTGCTGTCCGTCGCGGGGTCGGACGACTCGATCGGAGCCGTCGGCCCCGCGATCGTCGAGCCCGACGGCTCGGTCTACCCGTCCGCGCGCCGAGTCCCCTCCCTGCGCACCGGCCTCGGGCACGCCCTCTTCGCCAACGTCTGGCCGGGCAACCCGTGGACCCGCGGGTACCACCGAGACGGCGAGCACGACGTCCGACGTGTCACGGGATGGCTCTCCGGCGCGTGCCTCCTGGTCCGACGCTCTGCCTTCGACTCGCTGGGCGGGTTCGACGACCGTTTCTTCATGTACTTCGAGGACGTCGACCTCGGCCATCGCCTGGGACGCGCGGGCTGGACGAGCGTCTACGAGCCGGAGGCACGCGTCATGCACGTCGGTGCGCACTCGACGCAGAACTCTTCACGGGAGATGCGGCTTGTGCACCACCGGAGCGCCTACCGCTTCCTCGCCGGCAAGTACGACAGGTGGTACCTCTGGCCGCTCCGAGCGGTCCTCCGGGTCGCCCTGGCCGTCCGGGCACGAGCGAGGTCACCTCGACCGTGAGGTGACCGCCCGACGCGGCCGCCTCCCCTGCCTCCCACCCCCGACCCGAAAGCACCCCTCCCGATGACCCTGGCCCTCACCCTGATGATCCGCGACGAGGTCGACATCCTGCCGGAGTGGCTGGCCTACCACGTCACCCAAGGCGTCGACGTCCTCGTCGTGACCGACAACGGGTCCACGGACGGGACCCGTGAGCTGCTCGAGGAGTTCGCGCGCACCTCCTCGGTCACCGTCGACCTCCGTCACGACCCGGTCCACCGGAAGCAGCAGAGCGCGACGGTGACGGCCATGGCCCGGGACGCCCACACCGTCCACGGTGCGGACTGGGTCGTCAACGCCGACGCCGACGAGTTCCTCATCCCGCGGGACCGCGACCTCACGCTGGCCGACGTCTTCAGCCGCCTCGACCCCGCCGTGCGCGCGTTCGTCGTCCCCGTGGTCAACATGGTCGGCCCGCTGGCGGAGTCGGGCGGCGGTCTGGACCGCCTCGTGTGGCGCGACCAGCGCGACGCCGCCGAGCTGCACGCCATCGGGCTCATCTCCCACCCCAGCGGCAACGCGATCCACGTGGGCGACCCCGACGTCTCGGTCGTGCAGGGCAACCACCTCGTGACGATCGCCCAGGGCGCCGTGCCCCCGGAGGAGCTCGGCCTCGAGGTCCTCCACTACCCGTGGCGCTCCTGGGAGCAGTACGCCCACCGCGTGGAGATCGCGGGGGTCGCGTACGAGTCGAACCCCGATGTGTCGCCGAGCCCGAACCACCACGGGATGCGCGACTTCCGCCGTCTCCGGGCGGGGACGCTCAAGGCCTACTGGTCGCTGCGCAGCACGGCTCCCGGGCAGACGGAGACGGACTCGTTCGCCCGGGACGACAGCCTCCCCCGGTTCCTCGCCTCCATCGGGCGCGACCTGTCGACGACGGACCGGCTCCTCACGCCCACGGAGGTCGACGCCCTGCAGGGAGCGGGACGCGGACTCGTCGAGCGGGACGACGCCGTCGATCGTCTGGAGGCCGTCGAGGCGGCCCAGACCGAGAACGTCCGTCTCCTGGAGGCGACGGTCGGACGGATGTCGGATCGCATCGCCGCCCTCGAGGGCCTCGCCAACGACCGCGAGCGTCAGGTGGCCGAGCTGAGCGCCCGGAAGGTCGTCCGCTGGGCCGACGCCCTGGGCGACCGTGCCCGCGCCGTGAAGGGCACCCTCCGCCCCTAGGACGGAGCGCAGGCCCGTCGGCGGAGGCCGGGGCGACGTCGTCAGGCGGTCCGGAACCGGACGAGCACCCGGTCGAGCAGCAGCCGAGCGCGCGCGTCGAATGAGTGGTGCTCGGCGACCGACCGGGCGCGCTCCGCGCGGGCTTCCTCGGGCTCCCGTTCGATGTCCAGGACGATCCGCCGCAGGTCGTCCGGGGTCTCGTACGTCCGGACGAGTCCGCCGAGCGAGTCCGACAGCCCGGGCACGGAGTCGGACACCACAGGGGCCCCGGTGGCGAGCGCGTCGAAGATGCGGTTCGAGACGAACCCCTCACGCGCCATGTCGGCCCAGTGGTCGTTGAGCACGACGCGTGCGCTTCGGTACGCGGCGGGGAGCCGCTCGTTCGGCAGGGACTCGCCGCGGACGACGCCCGGCGGGACGAGGCCGCTCCAGCCGTCGCCCCACACGGACACGTCGAGACCGGCCGCGACGGCGTCCCGGACGACGGGCCGGAAGACCCCGCGCGTGCGTCCCACGAAGAGGACGTCGGACACCAGCTCCGCGTCCACCGGGCCCGGCGCGAAGCGTCCCGGGTCGGTCGCCTGGAGCAGCGGCTCGACGACATGGCCGGTCTCGTCCGAGACACGGCCGGCCCAGGTCTCGCTGGCGGCGAAGCGGAGGTCGAACGAACCCAGCTCGCCCGGGCTGACGAGGTCGGGATGGCTGATGACCCAGAGGACGTTGAGCGCGGACGGGCTGAGCGGCGTCCGGTCGAGGCCGCGCAGCACCAGCGAGACGTCGTCGAGGTCGTCGCTCCCGGGCCTGGCGTGCGAGAGACGGCGGTCGACGACGACGTCCTGGCCCAGGCCGGTCAGCGCTCGCGCGAGATCGCGGGCGAAGTGGGTGTCGCCCCAGTCGTCGCCCCGTTCTCCCGGCCACGCGGCCGTCTTGAGCGACCAGCGCAGACGGGGCGTCGGCTCGAGCACGAGAGCGGCTGTGCCGACGGAGCGGCGCAGGAGGGGGCGCGACACCCGGATGCCCGTGCGCTCCCCCGGGGGGACCCGCGAGACCGGCACGTCCGCGGCGACCTCGAATCCCAGACGGGCCAGGGCTCGAGGTCCGTCGACGTCCGAGAGCGCCCGCCAGGCGACCAGGAGGTCCTGCGCACCGGCGTCGAGGCTGCGGACCGGCGGCCTGGTCTCGAGGGAGCGCCCGCAGGGCACGGAGACCACGCGAGCACGCGGACCCGCCCGACGCGCGACCTCGCGGGAGAGCCCGGCGACGGCGAGTCGCATGTCGGTCGTCGGCGGAGGCGCCGTCAGGCCAGAGGAGCGGACGGCGAGCACCGGAGCGTCCGCGGCGAAGACGTCGACCAGGCCGAGCCTCTCGGAGTCCTCGGCGGGGTGCCCCTCCAGGAGCGACGCCGGCGCGACCAGGGGCGAGAGCCTGAGGGCACCTGCGGTCGCCACCGTGCCGTCGACCCGACGCAGGACGCCCTGCACGACCACGGGCCCCTCGTCGCCGTCGCCGAGCTCGTCGACGAGACGCCGGAGGTGCAGGGCCGACACGACGACCGTGGAGTCGAGCAGGACGGCACGGGTGCCCTGCAGGTGCGGGATCGCCCAGCCCACGGCGGTCGACCATCCACGAGCCACCCGCCCCTCGAGGAGCGGCAGGGTGGGAGGGACGACCGGCGGCACGTGGACCTTGCCGACTGCCTCCTCCGCCTCGTAGACGACCACGATGAGGTGCCAGCCCGTCTCCTGCGCGACCTCGCCCAGCCGTGCGATCACGTCGGGCCGGTCCGAGACGTCGTCGACGTCCAGCGTCACCACGAGGTCGACGACGTCGGCGACGAGCCCGGGAGGAGCCGTGACCGGAACGGTGCGGTCGAGCGGGAGCGCGACGAAGCGCTCGACCTCAGCCGGGGACGCCCCGCCCTCGGAGGCTCGCGACGCACCGAGGAGAGCGACGAGGCCGCTCCTCAGGCGACGCAGCACGACCGCCTACGCGCTGAGCAGCCGACGGAGGTACACCCCGTAGCCGCTCTTGGCGAGGGGAGCGGCGAGCTCGGCGAGAGCCGCGTCGTCGATCCAGCCGTTGCGCCAGGCGATCTCCTCGATGCAGCCGATCTTGTGGCCCTGACGGTCCTCGATGACGCGGACGTACTCGGACGCCTGCATCATCGACTCGAAGGTGCCGGTGTCGAGCCAGGCCGTGCCGCGGTCGAGGACCTGCACCTGCAGCTCGCCCGCCTCCAGGTAGCGCTCGTTGACGGTCGAGATCTCGAGCTCGCCACGGGGACTCGGCTCGATCGTCTTGGCGATCTCGACGACCTTGTTGTCGTAGAAGTACAGGCCGGGCACGGCGTAGTTGCTCTTGGGCGCCGCCGGCTTCTCCTCGATCGACACGGCTCGGAAGTCGTCGTCGAACTCGACCACGCCGTAGGCCTTCGGGTCCGCCACGTGGTACGCGAAGATGGTCGCGCCGTCGACCTCGGCGTTCTTCTTCAGGTTCGACCCGAGGCCGACCCCGTGGAAGATGTTGTCGCCGAGCACGAGGGCGACGCTGTCGTCCCCGATGAACTCCTCGCCGATCACGAAGGCCTGGGCCAGGCCGTCGGGCGAGGGCTGCACGGCGTACTCGATGCGCATCCCGAGGTGGGATCCGTCGCCGAGGAGGGCACGGAACTGGTCGTTGTACTCGGGCGTCGTGATGACGAGGACCTCGTTGATGCCCGCCATCATGAGCGTCGACAAGGGGTAGTAGACCATCGGCTTGTCGTAGATCGGCATGAGCTGCTTGGAGATGCCCTTGGTGATCGGCCAGAGGCGCGTGCCGGAGCCCCCGGCGAGGATGATGCCCTTCACGGTCAGCTCTCCTTCGTGTCGAGGGTGGCGTAGAACGCTCGCATGTCGTCCCAGGTGGGGAGGAGGCCGGCGGCGGCCGCCTCGGAGAGGCCGGGCGCGTCCGTGTCCTTCGGCGAGAGCAGCGCCTCGCCTGCCTCGGGCGGGAAGACGAGTCCGATCTCCGGGTCGAGGGGGTCGATGCCGTGCTCTCGCTCGGCGTTGAACGTGTCCGTCACGAGGTAGCTCACCGTCGCGTCGTCGCTGAGCGCCACGAAGGCGTGCCCGAGGCCCTCCGCGAGGTAGATGGCCCGACGGTCGACGTCGTCGAGGAGGACGGAGTCCCACTGTCCGAAGGTCGGCGAGCCGACGCGGATGTCGATGACGTAGTCGAGCACGGCGCCGTGCGTCGCGGTCACGTACTTCGCCTGGCCACGAGGGACGTCGGCGAAGTGGATGCCGCGGACGACTCCCCTCTTGGAGACCGACGTGTTCGCCTGCCTCAGGTCGATGGGGTGGCCCACCGCCTCGGCGAGCCGGTCGAAGCGGTACCACTCGAGGAACACGCCGCGGTCGTCGCCGAACTGCTTCGGCGTGACCTCGTAGCTGTCAGGGATCTTCAGTTCGCGGATCTGCACCTCTCGACCCTATCGGGAAGGCGGCAGGACCCGCATGTCGTCAGCGACCGGACCAGTCGGCCA
Source organism: Frigoribacterium sp. CFBP 13729 (assembly GCF_014841875.1). Taxonomy (NCBI): domain Bacteria; kingdom Bacillati; phylum Actinomycetota; class Actinomycetes; order Micrococcales; family Microbacteriaceae; genus Frigoribacterium; species Frigoribacterium sp. CFBP 13729. Next base: position 966,662 of record NZ_JACYUR010000001.1, read on the forward strand.
GGCCCACGGCCGCGGACTCGGGGATCGAGAGCGAGCTCAGCACGTTGAGGAACGCCGTCCGGTTGAGGTCGCGGTAGGGCACCCCGAGGGACTGCATGGCGCTGACCATGCCCGAGGTCGTGAGGTGCTTGAGCGTGCGGACGCCCACGAGGCAGGTGAACCCCGGGCCGGTGCCCGACAGCGCTTCCGAGCATCTGATGATCAGCATTGTGGGTCCTTCGTTCGGGTCGTGGAGCGGGAGGAGGTCATCGTCGCCAGTAGTCGGCGCCGCCCGTCACCGCGGAACGCGGCACGGACAGGGCGTCGAGGGCGTTGAGGAACGTCGACGAGCTGACTTCGTAGTAGGGGACCCCGACGACGCGGGAGGCGTTGACCATGTCGAGCGACGTCAGGTGGCGGAGGTAGCGCACGCCGGCTACGGCGATGTACCCGGCGCCCACCGCCGGCAGCGTCTGCGAGCACCGCATGACGACGACGCCGAGTCCACGCTGCTCGGCCACGGCGCCGTCCCAGGGCCGGACGTAGTCGAAGTGCCAGGGCTCGGGTCGGGAGAAGCCGTTGCCCGTCGGGCTCCACCCGAAGGAAGGGCCGTTCGCGTCGAGCCACCGCTTCGCCGGCGTCCCCGCCGTCTGCACGCCCGAGCCGAAGTCGCAGGAGATGCCCCAGCCGTGGTTGGACGTGCCCGGGAAGGCCGCCAGGTTGCCGGTCCCCGCCTGGTAGCGATCCCAGTACTCCTGCTGCCGCGCGTAGTCGCGGTAGCCCTCGGTGATGTCGAGGGGACGACCGATCGCGGACGAGAAGGCCAAGGACATGGAGAAGTAGTCCCGCGCGGCGTCCGACCGGAGGTACCCGGAGCCCTGCACGGACGAGAGGACCGCGGTGAGGGCGGAGGCGGGGATGCGCCCGTTCTGGTGCCCGCCCCACGCGCTCTGCTGCGCCTCGGCGAGCGCCTGTTCGATCGTGTACACGTCGCCGGCGGTCTCGCCGAGGGTCACTGCCGCCGACGCGGACCCTGCAGGCGCCAGGACACCGGCCGAGAGGCCTGCGGCCCCGACCAGCGCCAGGACGCTCCGACGATCCACGCCACGCTCGGGAGAGGGCACAGAGGTCACCTCGAGGCTGTCGTTCATCGGCCCAACGGTCGCACGCGTCGCCGCGGGGGTCTAGTCCCCCGGCCGGGGGACACGCACGAGGTCCCGGGGGACAACCCGGACCTCCGCTAAGCTCGACCGACACCTCCAGCGACCGACCACACAAGGAACCACCGTGAAAATCCTCGTCACCGGCGGAGCCGGCTTCATCGGCTCCAACTTCGTCCGCCGCACCCTCGAAGACGCCTACCCGGGCCTGGAGGGGGCCGAGGTCGTGGTGCTGGACGCCCTGACCTACTCCGGCAACCTCGAGAACCTCATCTCGGTGGCCGAGTCGCCGCGCTTCCGCTTCGTCCAGGGAGACATCCGCGACGGCGCCCTGCTCGACACGCTCTTCCCCGAGGTCGACGCCGTCGTCCACTTCGCGGCCGAGTCGCACGTCGACCGCTCCGTCCGAGACGCGTCCATCTTCGTCGAGACGAACGTGCTCGGCACGCAGCAGCTGCTCGACGCCGCGCTGCGCAACGACCTGAAGCGGTTCGTGCACGTCTCGACCGACGAGGTCTACGGCTCCATCGCCGAGGGGTCCTGGGCCGAGGACCGCCCGCTCGAGCCCAACTCCCCCTACTCCGCGTCGAAGGCCGGCAGCGACCTGCTCGCCCGCAGCTACCACCGCACGCACGGGATGAACATCTCGATCACGCGCTGCAGCAACAACTACGGCCCGTACCACTTCCCGGAGAAGGTCATCCCCCTCTTCGTCACGAACCTGATCGACGACGTCCACGTGCCCCTCTACGGCGAGGGGAACAACATCCGCGACTGGCTGCACGTCGACGACCACACCCGGGGCATCGCCATGGTCCTCGTCGGCGGCCGTGCGGGCGAGATCTACAACATCGGCGGCGGCACCGAGCTCACCAACAAAGAACTCACCGAGATGCTCCTCGAGGCCACCGGCAAGGACTGGTCGTACGTCGACCGCGTGCAGGACCGCCTCGGCCACGACCTGCGCTACTCGGTCGACATCTCGAAGATCCGCTCCGAGCTCGGCTACGAGCCCCAGGTGCCCTTCGCCGAGGGACTCGCCGAGGTGGTGCAGTGGTACCGCGACAACCGCCAGTGGTGGGAGCCCCTCAAGGAGCGCGCGGCCCTCGCATGAGCCCCGCTTCCGCCGCCAAGTACCTCGTCACCGGCGCCCGCGGCATGCTCGGGTCCGACCTCGTCGAGGCGCTCTTCGGCCGTGACGTGACCCTGCTCGGCCGTGCCGACCTCGACGTGACCGACCGCGACGCCGTGTTCGCAGCCGTCCAGGGCCACGGCGTCGTGATCAACGCCTCCGCCTACACGGCTGTCGACGCCGCCGAGACCGACGAGGAGGCGGCCCTCGAGGTGAACGGGACCGCCGTGGGACTGCTCGCCGAGGCCGCCGCCTCCGTCGGGGCGACCTTCGTCACGGTCTCGACCGACTACGTGTTCGCGGGCGACGCCACGGAGCCCTACGCCGAGGACGAGCCCCGCGATCCGCTGAACGCCTACGGCCGCACCAAGGCCGTCGGCGAGGAGGCGGCCCTCGCGGCCCACCCGGAGGGCACGTACGTCGTGCGGACGGCCTGGCTCTACGGCCGCCACGGGGCGAACTTCCCGAAGACCATGCTCGGCTTCGCGGCGACCCGGGACACCCTCTCGGTGGTCTCGGACCAGGTCGGGCAGCCCACCTGGACGATGGACCTCGCCCGCCAGATCGTCGCCCTCGTCGACTCCGACGCCCCCGCCGGGATCTACCACGGCACGAACTCGGGCTCGACGAGCTGGCAGGGGTTCGCACAGGAGACCTTCCGGCTCGCCGGACTCGACCCGGAGCGCGTCCTGCCGACGGACAGCTCGGCCTTCGTCCGGCCGGCAGCTCGACCCGCGTTCAGCGTGCTCGGCCACGACGCGTGGGCAGCGGCCGGGCTCAGCCCGATGCGCCCGTGGCAGGAGGCGCTGGCCGAGGCCTCCGCCCAGGGCGTGCTCTCCGACGTCGCCACCACCGGACGATGACGACCCTCCGGGTCGTCATGGACCAGATCCTGGCGCCGGTCCCCGGTGGCATCGGCCGCTACACGAGCGAGCTGTCGCGGGCGCTGGTCGTCACCGCGCCTAGGGGCTGCGACGTCCAGGGGGTCGTCGCGGCGCACCCCCAGGCCGAGTACGACCGCCTGACCGACCTCGTCCCCGGCCTGAGCGGCCTGGCGAAGTCCCCGCTGGGACGTCGTGAGCTCTCGCTGGCGTGGCAGGCCGGCGTCGCCGGGCTCCCCGGCCGGGGAATGGTCCACGCCACGAGCCTGCTGGCTCCGCTGGGGCGGCACGACCGCGGCCTCGCCCCCGGCAACCAGACGGTCGTGACCATCCACGACACGGTCCCGTGGACCCACCCGGAGACCCTCACCCCCCGCGGGGTGCGCTGGCACAAGGCCATGACGAAGCGGGCGTTCCGGCACGCCGACGCCGTGGTGGTGCCCACGCACGCCGTCGCGAGCGAGCTGCTCGACCTCTTCCCCTTCGGCGATCGCGTACGCGTCGTGGGCGGGGCCGTCAGCGACGACCTCCGCGTGCCGGCCGACGCCGACGCCGTGGCGGACGGGCTCGACCTCCCCGACTCCTACGTGCTCAGCGTGGGGACGATCGAGCCCCGGAAGGGCCTGGCACCCCTCATCCGCGCCATGGCTCATCCCGACGCCCCCGACGTGCCCCTGCTCGTGGTGGGCCCTGAGGGCTGGGGCGACGTCCGCGTCGCGGACGTGGTCGCCGAGGCAGGCCTCTCGCCCGACCGTGTCCGCACCCTCGGCTTCGTCTCGGACGCCCAGCTCGCCGTCCTCCTGCAGCGTGCCTCCGCCTTCGTCTTCCCGAGCCTCGCCGAGGGCTTCGGCCTCCCCGTGGTCGAGGCGATGAGCCTCGGCACCCCCACCATCGTGTCCGACGCGCCCGCGCTCGTCGAGGTGGCGGCCGACGGTGCGGTCGTCGTCCCGCGGGAGGACCCCGACGGCTACGCCGAGCGGCTCGCCCAGGCCATGTTCCAGGTCGTCACCGACCTCGAGCTGGCGTCCCGCCTGGGCATCGCCGGCCTCGACCGGGCCCGCGCGTTCAGCTGGCGCGACTCGGCCGACAAGGTGTGGCAGCTGCACGCCGACCTCTGACCCGACCGGTCACGGCTCGCCCCGCACGGGGGGTGCGTCGAGCGCGCCCGGGTCTGGCCCCTGTAGGCCTCCCGAGTTAGGGTCGGTCGCAGGCGGGCTCGATCACCCCGCCGAGGGGGAAACCATGCACCAGGCTCCTGCGTTCCGCACACGCCGCTCCCGTCTCGTCCGGGCGGTCCCGGTCGGCGTCGTGGCCAGCCTCGTCGTCGCGTTCTTCGTGCCTGCTGCCTCCCCTGCAGCGGATGCGGCCCGTGCCGCCGTGCCCGTCGAGGTCGAGTCTCCCGACTTCGCCTCCGAGGCGTACGCCGACCCGTGGGACTTCTCGAACGCCGAGGACCAGAACACCGACGAGGCACGGACGCAGGGGATCTCGATCTCCGGCGGACGTCTCCAGCTCGACCTCAAGCCGGGCGACTTCTACCACCCGGTGATCAGCACCGCCGGTTCGCTCCCCTACGGGCGGGACGCCGCCAGCATCAAGGTCGACACCAGGCGCTACACCAAGCTCTCCTTCAAGATGGACCAGCCGACCCGGGGCACGGGTGCGTTCTACTGGTTCACCTGCCGGGAGCAGCTCAACAGCTGCGCCACAGGAGTGAGCTTCCCCCTCGTCCCCGGCGACCAGACCTACGACGTGGCCCTCGAGGGCGTGCCCCTCATGAGCGCGAAGATCCCGTGGCGCGGGTCGAACATCTTCGGCCTGCGCATGCTCCCCCTCGTGTCTCCCTCGTCCCAGGCGACGACGCACGTGAGCCTGGACTGGATGCGCCTCTACGCGCCCGGCGCCGCGCACGCGTCCCTGCCCCCGGGCGACTACTCCGGCTACCGCATCGAGGCCCTCCCCCGTCCCGTCGTCGAGAGCCCGGGGCCGGACGACGGCCTCGACCTGGCGACGGCCCAGCGGGGTCGCCCGTGGGACCTCACGAACGAGGCGAACGCCGGGGGGATCGGCTCCCGCAACGTCCTCGTCCGGGGCTACGGTCCGCAGGGCCTGACCGCGACGAACACAGGACCCGGACGCAACGACCCCGAGGTCCTCTTCCCGGTCGCGCCGTTCGACGCGAACCGGTTCCACAACTTGTCGTTCGAGCTCACCTACGACGGCGGCTACTCGCTCGAGGACAGGGACGGCGGCGGCAAGATGGCCCGGCTCATCTGGCTCGTCAACGGCACGGACACCTGGCAGGAGAGCGACGACCTCCTGACCTACTCGGGCCCGAACGCCCGGAAGATCGCCGTGGACCTCACCGCCGGCTCGCCCCTCGACGCCGACTCCGGAGCTCCCCGTCTCGGCTGGGCCGGGCAGACCGTCCGGTTCTTGCGCTTCGACCCGAACGAGGACCGGGGCGCCAACACGTGGCACCTGAAGAACCTGCACCTGCGCGCCGACCCGACCGCCGTCGAGTCGACCACCGTGACGTTCCGCGACACCGCCTGGATGCCCGGCACGACCGCCGACGTCAAGGTCGGTCGTGGGGCCCCCGGGACGCCCTACGAGACCATCGCGTCCGGGGTGTCCGTCTCTCAGGGGCTCAACTCGGTGCCCTTCGACCTCGCAGGTCGCGACGCAGGTGCCTACCGGGTCGAGGTCGTCCTGCACCACCCCGCCGGGGGCAGCGCCCTGGCGTTCTCGCGCTCGGCCGTCACGATGACCACGGACAGCGCACGCAGCCCCCGTGGCGCCCTGGACGTGGCCGCCCGCGCTCCGGGCGGAGCGGTCGTCGACGGCTGGGTCACCGACCCCGACACGTCAGCGCCGACGGAGGTGCGCTTCTACGACAACCGTTCCGGTCGCTACCTCGGCAACACGCTCGGAGACCGCTCTCGACCCGACGTGCAGCGGAACGTCCCGGGAGCACCGGCGGCGACCGGGTTCCGGACGACGCTGGCGCTCGGCGCCGGCCAGTACGACGTGTGCGCCTACGGCATCAACACGGGACGGGGCGTCAACGCCCTCCTGGGGTGCCGGTCCGTGACCGTCGACGGCACGCCGGTCGGGGCGTTCGACACGGCCGACCGCGTCCCCGGGGGCGTCCGGGCGACCGGGTGGGCCCTCGACCCCGACACCGCGTCGTCGATCCCGGTGCACGTCTACGCCGGCGCCACGGGGCGCGCCACGACGGCCTCCGTCGACCGCAGCGACATCGCCCGGACACGCCCCGAGTACGGCGGGCAGCACGGCTTCAGCGTGGACGTCCCGGCGACGGGTTCCGGTCCTGTCTCGGTCTGCGCCTACGCGCTCGACGACGCGGGGAAGGTCAACCCGCAGCTCGGCTGCCGCTCCGTCGACGTCAGCGGACGACCGATCGGCGCGTTCGACGCAGCTGTCCGCTCCGGCGACCGCGTCACCGCCAGCGGCTGGGCGATCGACCCGGACGTCGCGGCGCCCGTCGAGGTCCATCTCTACGTCGGCCAGCGCGGCACGGCCGTGTCGGCCAGCGTCCCGCGATCGGACATCGCGCGGCTCCGTCCTGCGTACGGAGGGGCGCACGGCTTCAGCTCGTCCGTCGTCGCTCCCCCGGGCTCGACGGTGTGCGCCTACGCCATCGACAGCGCCGGCGGAGAGAACGCCCTGCTCGGCTGCAAGGCCGTCTGAGGCCCGTCGACCGTCCCGGGGCACCACGACCGGGACGGTCGTCCGTGACTCGAGCGGGCCGGCAGGCCCGCCGGTGCCAGCTGCAGGAGGCCGGGCCGTCGCGACTAGCCCGCCGGGGCCGCCGGGGCCGTCGCCGTCGCCACGTCGGCGCGGATGACGTCGTAGTCGGGGTAGACGTTCGAGTAGGTCGGCGGGACGATCTCGAGGTCGCTGATCTGCTGTTCCTTGGCCTTCAGGGCCAGCTGGCCGAATGCACCGAGAGCGGCCTGGGGGATGTCCGTGTCGACGGTCTGCACCCCCGCCGACGCGACCGACTGGAACTTGGACAGCACGGTGGCCGGCTGGAACTGCGACAGCAGCGCCTGCTGCACCTCGCGCTGTCGCGCCATCCGGTGGTAGTCGTCCGAGCCGTGGCGGGCACGCGCGTACCAGAGGGCGTGGTAGCCGTCGAGGACCTGCTCCCCCGGCTCGATCCACCCGTCGACGTTGATCGGGTTGCCGGCGGCGTCGACGCCGCCGTTGATGGGCAGGCGCCCCTCGGTGTTGTTCACCGAGATCCCGCCGAGGGCGTCGATCAGGTCGACGAAGCCCTGCATGTCGATCAGCACGTAGTACTGGAGCGTCAGGCCCGTGACGCCCTGGACGGCGTCGCGCATGGCCTCGATGCCGGGGTTGCTGCCCTTCGACTCGGCGTCGGGGTAGAGCTCCGGGTGCTCCTCGCCGTAGGTGTAGAGGTAGCTGATCAGGCAGTCGTCCCCGCAGCTGTAGCCGTCGGGGAACTCGCCCCAGAGCGGCGACCCCTCGGAGAACGGAGCGTTGTAGAGGTTCCGGGGGATGCCCACGATCGTCGTCGCCCCCGTCTCGGCGTCGATGCTCGCCACGGAGATGCTGTCGGGCCGGAGCCCGGTGCGGTCGGCTCCGGCGTCGCCGCCGAGCAGCAGGATGTTGTACCGCCCGTTCACGGGATCGGCCGCGGCGGCCTGCGAGGTGAAGAGCGAGTTCAGGAGGCCGTGCTGGACGCTCGTCAGGTAGGCGCCCCAGGCGACCGGCCCCACCGTCGCGACGAGCAGCAGCGCCATCACGCCGGCGATGAACCCGCGCGCCGTGGGCGCCGTCCGGATGATCCTCACGAGCCTGAGCGTGTCGAGCGTCAGGACGACCCAGAGCACCGCGTAGTACACGAGGAACACCTGGACGACGGTCAGGGCGACGACGTTCGTCGCGACCTCGAGGAGAGGGGTGCTCCAGAACAGGGCGAGGGCCACGGTGACGAGGACCACAGCCCACGACACGAGGGTGGACGCCAGGCCCCAGCGACCGAGCCTCCGGCTGCCCGCGAGCACCTGGGCCGAGCCGGGGATCAGGACGTTGAGGAGCACCAGCGTCCACGCCCTCCGCGTCATGAACGAGGACGACGAGACGTCGGGGTGCCGGACCGGCAGGGAGGCGGCGCTCACAGCGATCGCTGCAGGGCGGCGTTCTTCTCCTCGACGAGCTCGCCCAGGCTCGTCGCGTAGTCGGCGAGCCGCGCCGACAGGTCGGGATCGCCGGAGCCGAGGATGCGGGCGGCGAGCAGGCCGGCGTTGGCGGCACCGCCGATCGACACGGTGGCCACCGGGATGCCCGCCGGCATCTGGACGATCGAGAGGAGGGAGTCGAGGCCGTCGAGCTTCGCGAGGGCCACCGGCACGCCGATGACCGGGAGGGTCGTGACCGACGCGAGCATCCCCGGGAGGTGGGCCGCGCCTCCTGCGCCCGCGATCACCACGCGGATGCCGCGACCGGCGGCCTGCTGGCCGAAGCGGATCATCTTCTCCGGCGTCCGGTGGGCGGAGACGACCTCGACCTCGTGGGCGATGCCGAACTCGGTGAGGATCGCGGCGGCGCTCTGCATCGTCGGCCAGTCGCTGTCCGAGCCCATGACGATGGCCACCGTGGGCGCTCGCTCGGGCGTCGGGGCGGTCTCGGGCTCGGTCGTCTGGTCAGGCACGAAGGAGAGGATAGCCGTCAGTCCTCGAAGAAACGGACAGCGGCGCGCGCCCTCCCCCGGGCGTCCTCGAGGTCCGGCCCGGTCGTCGTGACGTGCCCGACCTTGCGACCGGGGCGAGGGTCCTTGCCGTAGTCGTGCACCTTCGCACCCGGCTGGTCGGCCATCAGGGCCGGGAGCCGGTCGGCCATCGTGCCCCGGGCGGGGCCGCCGAGCACGTTGACCATGACGCTCCAGGCACGGTGCGGGCTCGTGTCGCCGAGGGGCAGGTCGAGCACGGCCCGGAGGTGCTGCTCGAACTGGCTCGTGACGGCGCCGTCGATGCTCCAGTGCCCGGTGTTGTGGGGCCGCATAGCGAGCTCGTTGATCAGGAGGCGGCCGTCGGTCGTCTCGAAGAGCTCCACCGCCAGCACGCCCGTGACGCCGACGTGCTCGGCGACGACGGTCGCGATCCGCCGGGCCTCGTCGGACAGGGCGTCGTCGGCGTCGGGGGCCGGCGCCGTGACCTCGGCACACACTCCGTCCCGCTGCACCGTCTCGACGAGGGGCCACGCGGCGATCTCGCCGGAGGGCCGACGAGCGACCAGCTGCGCGAGCTCCCGCCGGAACTCGACGAGCTCCTCCACGAGCAGGGCGTCGGAGGCGCCGGTCGCGCCGAGCGCCGCGAACCAGTCGTCCGCCCCGTCCGCCGAGCGCACGACCCGGACGCCCTTGCCGTCGTAGCCGCCGCGCGGCGTCTTCACCACCGCGCGCCCGCCGTGCTCGGCGAGGAAGGCGGCCAGGTCGTCGCGACCACGGACGGTCGCCCACGCGGGGACCGGCAGCCCGAGCGCCGTGAGGCGCTCGCGCATGACGATCTTGTCCTGGGCCACGAAGAGCGCCTCGGGGCTCGGGTGGACCTCGACGCCGGCGTCGACCAGAGCCTGCAGCACGTCCTGGGGGACGTGCTCGTGGTCGAAGGTCACGGCGTGGACGCCCTTCGCGAACCGCAGCACCGTCTCCGCGTCGTGGTAGTCGCCGACCTGCGTCGCGGCGAGCCGGGCGGAACTGCCCTCGGCCTCGGCCAGCACCGAGATCTCGATGCCGAGGTGGACGGCGGGCGGGACCATCATGCGGGCGAGCTGGCCGCCTCCGATGACGCCGATGCGGTAGGTCATGTCGTCTCCTGGTGGTGGGCGTCGGTCAGCTGACGATCTCGCCGGTCACCTGCGGCGACGACCGGTCGCCGGTCAGCAGGCAGCGGAACGTGACGTTGGCCACGCCCACGTCGCCGCCCGTGAAGATGCCGGTGATGTCGATCGAGACCCCGCCGTCGGCAGCGACGAGCGTCTGGGTCGAGCGCTCCGCCCAGGTGTAGCCGGACTCGAGCTCGGCCCCGGCCGCGTCGACGCAGGCATCGTAGGCGGTCTGGTCGGTCCACGCGTCGGCACCGGCCGTGGGCACGGGGGCCGCGCTCGACGGCTCGTCGGCCGGCTCCGTCTCGCCGGAGGACGGCGAGGACAACGGCGACGGGCTGCCCGTGACGCTCGCGGAGCTGGTCGGCGTCGGGCTCGCGCTCGGCCCGCCCGACCCCGTGCAGCCGCTCAGGACGAGGACGAGACCCGCCGCCACGGCGAGGACGGCGGACTGCTTCGAGGATGCCATGGGGACGATGCTATCGGCGTCCGCCACCCGGTCGTGGCCCCCGCCACGCCGCCCCCGGGCGTCCGGACGGGACCGGTCCGGGCCCAGGGCCGGGGTCGGGGACAGGCTCAGGGGCGACCGAGCCCGCGCGCCTCGAACCCCTCGGCGCGCCACGCCGCGAGGTCGAGGACGTTGCGCGCGTCGACGATGCGCCGAGCGGCCACGAGGCCGCCCACGTGGGACGGGTCGAGCTGGCGGAACTCGGCCCACTCCGTGAGCACGAGGACGACGTCGGCACCGCGGAGGGCAGCGTCCGCGCCCGCCGCGTACTCGAGCTCGGGCGCCAGGCGCGCGGCCGTCCCGGCGGCCTCGGGGTCGTACACGCGGACGGACGCTCCCCTGGCGTGCAGCGCTCTCGCGACGTCGAGCGCGGGCGAGTCGCGCACGTCGTCGCTGTCGGGCTTGAACGCGACGCCGAGCACCGCGACGCGAGCGCCGCTGACGTTCCCGACGAGCTCTGCCGCGAGGTCGACGACCTTCGCGCGCCTCCGCAGGTTGACCGCGTCGACGTCCGCGAGGAACGCCAGCGACTCGAGGCCGAGCTCGTCGGCCCGTGCCTGGAACGCCCGGATGTCCTTCGGCAGGCAGCCCCCGCCGAAGCCCAGGCCGGCGTTCAGGAACTTGCGGCCGATGCGGGCGTCGTGGCCGATCGCGTCGGCGAGCTGCGTGACGTCCGCACCCGTCGCCTCCGCGATCTCGGCCATGGCGTTGATGAACGAGATCTTGGTCGCGAGGAACGCGTTCGCCGACACCTTGACGAGCTCCGCGGTCGCGTAGTCCATGACGAGGCGCGGCGTGCCCGTCGCGAGCGCCGTCGCGTAGACCTCGTCGAGCAGCGCCGTGGCGCGCTCTCCTCCGGCGCCGGCCGGGACACCGTAGACGAAACGGTCGGGCGAGACCGTGTCCTTCACGGCGAAGCCCTCCCTGAGGAACTCCGGGTTCCAGGCGAGGTCGGCGCCGGACGAGGAGGCGCGCACCCGCTCCGCGAGACGAGCCGCGGTGCCGACCGGGACCGTCGACTTCCCCACGACGAGGTCGCCCTCCGCGAGGTGCGGCAGCAGTGCCGTCACCGCCGCGTCCACGTAGGTCATGTCCGCCGCGTGGCTGCCTGCGGTCTGGGGCGTGCCCACGGCGACGAAGTGCACCTGGGCACCCGCCGCCTCCGACATGTCGGTGGTGAAGCGGAGCCGTCCGCTGGCGGTGGCGCGCGCCAGCACCTCAGGCAGGCCGGGCTCGAAGAACGGTGCTCGCCCTGCGGAGAGCTCGGCCACCTTGCGCGCGTCGACGTCGACGCCGACGACGTCGTGGCCGAGTTCGGCCATGCACGCGGCATGGACCGCTCCGAGGTAACCACAGCCGATGACGGAGATCTTCACTGGAATATCGTATCCTGTTCTCCCGCACGCGGCCACGCGCCCGGGGTCGACTGGTCGAGTCGGCGGCGCTGCGCGACGAGGGTCGCGTCCGCCTCCATCAGGTCGTGCAGGGTCGCCTGCACCAGGTCGGCCCCCGGCACGTCCCAGAGCACGACCGGGCGGTCGAGCCCCGTGTTCACGAGCACGTCCCCGCTGCGGAAGAGGCTCTGCACGGCGTTCTTGCGCACGGTGAGGTCGTAGCCGCGGCTGTGCAGGAGCTCCTGACGCGACCGGACGAAGAACCCCCGCCGCAGGACGATGCGCCTCGTCGTGATGACGTAGCGGCGACCGAGCCAGACGAGGACGGGGACGAGCCACAGCAGCACCGCCAGGAGCACGGCAGCCGCCCGCACGATCCAGTTCTGCCACTCGAGCTCGAACCAGCTGCCGAAGTAGCCGCCTGCCGCGCACACCGCGACGAGGGCCACCGACGGCCAGAACAGCACCCGGGAGTGCGGGTGCAGGCGCGCGACGACCTCTTCTCGGGGCTGCTGCTCGGCCGTGCTCACGGGGTCATTCATACCGCAGGTGGGTGACGTCGCCGGAGGACACGGCGACGGCGCCCCCGGTCGGCGGCTCGACGACCAGACGACCCTCGTGGTCGATCGACGACGCCGTGCCGGTCAGGACCTCGCCCGAGGGCAGCTCGACGCGCACCCGGCGGCCGAGCGTCGTGCAGTCGGCGAGCACGCGGGCACGCAGCCCGCTCGCCTCGGCGTCGCCCCCCGCGGACGCGAGCGCGTCGACGAGCGCGACGACGCCGGCGAGCCACGCCGACAGGACCTGGTCGGCCAGCGCCTCCGTCGCCCCCTCGGCGCCGTGCAGCGACAGCGAGGTGGACACCGTCGTCGGCAGCTCGTCCCGGGTCAGCGAGAGGTTGACGCCTGCGCCGACCACCACGGCCGACGCGTCGTCGCGCGCCTGGGCGAGGATCCCGCACACCTTGAGGCCGTCCACCTGGACGTCGTTCGGCCACTTCAGGCCGGCCTCGCCCGTCCGGACGACGTCCGCGAGGGAGGCGCGCATCGCGACGCCCGCGGCGAGGGGCACCCAGCCCAGGGACTCGACGGGCAGCCCGCGGCGCTCGACGAGGACGCTCACGGCGAGCGTGCGACCCGGAGGCGCGGTCCAGGTGCGGCCGAGACGCCCGCGCCCGGCCGTCTGGGACGTCGTGGCGAGGACCGCCAGATGCGGGGCCGACGCGTCGGCCAGCAGGTCCGCGTTCGTCGACCCGGTCTCGGCCACGTGCACGAGTCGCGGGCTGTGGGCCGAGCTCAGGGGGAAGGAGGCGCTCGTGGGGTCGGTCACGCCGCCAGCCTAGGCGTTGACGACTTCCACCATCCGAGGCAGGTCGCACGCGAGGGAACCTCCAACGGCGGCCGCGGACGCCCTCGGTAGAGTGACCGGTGTGACTTCCGACTCCGCGCCCCGCGACGACGCCTCGCAGCCCGATCTCCGCACGACGGCGGGCAAGCTCGCCGACCTCAAGGCCCGCTACCACGAGGCCGTGACGGCCAGCGGCGAGGCCGCGATCGCGAAGCAGCACGCCAAGGGCAAGATGACCGCCCGCGAGCGCATCGAGGGCCTCCTCGACCCGGGCTCGTTCGTCGAGCTCGACGAGTTCGTGCGCCACCGCACCCACGCCTTCGGCATGGAGTCGAAGCGCCCCTACGGCGACGCGGTCGTCACGGGGACGGGCACGGTGCACGGCCGCCAGGTCGCCGTCTACTCGCAGGACTTCACCATCTTCGGCGGCTCGCTCGGCGAGGTCGCCGGCGAGAAGATCATCAAGGTCATGGAGCTCGCCCTCAAGACGGGCGTGCCGATCATCGGCATCCTCGACTCCGGCGGGGCCCGGATCCAGGAGGGCGTGGTCGCGCTCGGCAAGTACGGCGAGATCTTCCGGCTGAACACCCGCGCCTCCGGGGTCATCCCGCAGATCTCGCTCATCATGGGCCCGGCGGCGGGAGGCGCGGTGTACTCCCCGGCGCTCACCGACTTCGTCATCATGGTCGACAAGACCAGCCACATGTTCGTGACGGGCCCGGACGTCATCAAGACCGTCACCGGCGAGGACGTCGGCTTCGAGGAGCTCGGCGGCGCCCTCACGCACAACAAGGTCAGCGGCGTCTCGCACTACCTCGCGAGCGACGAGGACGACGCGCTCGACTACGCGCGGTCGCTGCTCTCCTACCTCCCCGACAACAACCTGTCGGAGCCGCACGTCTTCGACACGGCCGTCGAGCTCGAGACGACGGACGACGACCGCCAGCTGAACACGCTGATCCCGGACAGCCCCAACCAGCCCTACGACGTGATGACCGTCATCGAGCACGTCGTCGACGACGGGGAGTTCCTCGAGGTGCAGCCGCTCTTCGCGCCGAACATCGTCATCGGGTTCGGCCGGGTCGAGGGCCGCTCCGTGGGCGTCATCGCCAACCAGCCGTCCGCCATGGCCGGCACCCTGAACATCGAGGCGGGCGAGAAGGCGAGTCGGTTCGTCCGCTTCTGCGACGCGTTCGGCATCCCCATCCTGACCCTGGTCGACGTGCCGGGGTACCTGCCGGGCACCGACCAGGAGTGGACGGGCGTCATCCGTCGCGGCGCGAAGCTGCTCTACGCCTACGCCGAGGCGACCGTGCCGCTCGTGACCGTCATCACCCGCAAGGCCTACGGCGGCGCCTACATCGTGATGGGGTCCAAGCAGCTGGGCGCCGACATCAACCTGGCCTGGCCGACCGCCGAGATCGCCGTCATGGGCGGCCAGGGCGCCGTCAACATCCTGTACCGCAACGAGATCAAGGCCGCGGAGGCCGCGGGCGAGGACGTCGCCGCGGTCCGGGCGAGGCTCGCCAGCGAGTACACCTACAACGTCGCCAGCCCCTTCCTGGCCGCCGAGCGCGGCGAGCTCGACGGGGTGATCGAGCCGGCGGCGACCCGCGTCGCCGTCGTCAAGGCGCTCCGGGCCCTCCGCACGAAGCGTGCCGACCTGCCGCCCAAGAAGCACGGGAACATCCCCCTGTGAGCGGCCGCCACGCCGCCGACGACACGACCGCCGCGCAGGAGGCCGAGGGGCCGCTCCTGCGCGTCGTCGGAGGCTCGCCGTCACCGGAGGAGCTCGCCGCCGTCACGGCCGTCCTGACGGCCCTCGAGGCGGAGGCGGCCGAGGCGGCGAGGGCGGCCCCTCGGGACGTCTCCACGTCGCCCTCCGGCTGGTCCTCCCGGGCGGCTCGTCTCCGCCGCCCCGTCGACCGCGGCCCCGGTCGCTGGCGCAGCTTCTCGGCCTGAGCCCGGCCGCACCCGCGCGCGTACCCCGACCTCGTACCCCGCCATCGGGACCGGCGCGCCCCGATGCCCACGGATACGGCACCCGAACGGGGGTAGACGGGTCGCTCACCCCCGAGTTGTCCCCCTAAATGACGACTTTGCGCTCGTGGCGGGGGGCGACATACTCGTTCTTGCTAGGTGCCTCTCCTTGAGTCGCACCACCGATCGGGAGCTGACTAGGGTAAGCGAGTTCTCGGTCGGGGGCGGATCAGGGCGACATTCGGGTTGTCGCTCTGGACCGGGATATCTCCCATGAGGGCCAGACGGGTGTCTGGCCCTCTTTCCCGTCGTCGGGGCCGTTCCCCGTTCAGGCCCGGTCCCCCCGCCACCGGCCTCCGTCGTCGCGGCGACCCACGTCCCCGCGGCCGGCCCACGGCCCTAGCGGACGACGCGGCTGTCCTCGTCGCGGTCCTCGAGTTCGTCGAGGTCGTCGACCGGTCCCTGGTCGCCCGAGACCCCGGCCCGGCGCGGTATCTGAAGCCAGAGGAGGACCTCGTCGTCGTCGTCGTCCTCGTCGGCCTCGGCGGCGACCCCCCGCCCGAGGGCGCTCGAGCTGAGGTCCGGCGATCCGAGGCCGACGACGCTGACGGCGTGGTCGCCGCCCGCGACCGTCCGGATGATCAGCTTGTCCGCGCGCGAGCCGTGCAGCGCCGCGGCGAGGGCCTCGTGGATGCGCCGCAGCTCGTCGTCGGGGACGTCGTCGATGCCGCCCTCGTCGAGCAGGCTGACCTCGGCCCCCCGGCGTCGCGCCGCCATGACCTCGCGACGGACCTCGTCGTCGAGGAGGCGCCTCCCGCGGATCTCGTCCCGGATGGCGCCCTCGAGGTGGAGGCTCTCCTGTCGCTGCTCGGGCGACAGGTCGCCCGACTGCGACACGATGGCCTGCAGCATGGGCCGGGCGGTGCGGCCCGTCTGCAGGAGGCGGTACTGACGCTCGTTGACGTGCGCCTCCTGGGCTGCCTGCCAGTCCGCGGCCTCGTGCTCGGCCAGGATGAACTCCCGCGTCTCGCGACCGGCCCGGGTCAGCGTGGACGAGATGGCGTGCGAGAAGGCGACCCAGCTGACGCTGCCGACGATGCCGAGGTCGGCGATCTGGGACACCCCGGCCCACGCGACCCCCTGCACGGCCATGAAGCCCACGCCGAGCCACGCGAAGCCCTGGCGACGACGCGTGGAGACGATCACCATGAGCGTGCCCACGGCGGCGACGTACCAGGTCGCGTAGCCGTTCTCGGCCTCGGGGTCGAGGACGCTCGTCACGACGAGCGGCACCACGATGCTCACGGCGAGGGCGAAGGCCGCCGCCCACACGGGCAGCACCGGCTGGCGGCTGGGCCAGAGCACGACGGCCGTGACGACCGCGTACGCGAGCATGCAGGCGACGACGGGGACGGGATCGGCGACCTGGCCGAGCGAGACCGCCCCGAGCACCAGGTGGTACCCGGAGAAGACCGCCGCCAGCGAGACGATGAGCCAGCGGGGGACGGTGATCCTCACGACGCGTCTCCCCTCGCCGGGCCGACGACGAGGCCCGCGGGCCACATCACGCGGACGATCGTGCCCGCTCCCGGCCGGGAGTCGATGCAGGCCCGGCCACCCGCGTTGGCGACGCGTTCGATGATCGACACGCGGACCCCGAGGCGCTCCACGGGCACGGCACCCGGGTCGAAGCCCGCCCCGTCGTCGCCGACCTCGACGAGCACGCCGGCGTCGCCGGTGCGCTCGAGGGCGACCCATCGCCGGACCGGGCCGGGACCCGCGTGCTGGGAGCTGTTGACGAGCGCCTGGGCCGCGGCGCTGACGATCGCCTCCACGGCGGTGGTCGGCAGCACCCGGTCGTCCGTCTCGTCGACGCGCAGCTCGACGGCGACGCCGGTCGCGTCCACCGCGTCCGACAGGCGCCGGCGGAGGACGCCGAGGGTCGTCGTCGACTCGTCGAAGGGCGTCGTCGCGGCGGCCGAGGTGAGGTGGGCCATCGCGTTGCGGGCCATGGTCGTGGCGAGGACCTGCTCCGCCGGCGTGTAGGCCCGTGCGGCCTGGATGAAGGTGGTCAGCACGCTGTCGTGCACGATGGCGTCGACCTGCACGCGCTCGAGCTCGGTCGCGTGCTCGCGGATCGCCCCCGAGTACCGGGCGACCGCCGTGGCCTGGGCGGCGTCGACGGCCGCGCTCGCCTGGCGCAGGATGAGCACGAGCACGAGCACGGCCCCGCCGAGCAGGATCGCGTAGGTCGAGTCGAGGGCCGCGCGCGTCAGCGACTCGCCGCCTCCCGACGGGGTCAGCCGGATGGCGCCGTAGACGAGCGGGACCACGACCGAGTAGCCGATCGCGATCCACGCGGAGAAGGCGTAGGCCGCCGCCGCGGTGGCGACGGTGCAGAGGTACCAGAGCCACGGCACGCCGGCGAGGACCTGGTCGGGGTCGACGACGGCCAGGGGCCACGTGACGATCGCCACGAGGTAGGACACCGCCAGGATCGCGCAGGTCGTCTCGACCCCGCGCACGACGACGCTCGCGACGCCGACGGCCACGACGGCGCCGAGCATGCCGAGCCCGATCAGCCAGGCCCACGCCACCTGCATGACCTCGATCTGGGCCATCGTCGTCGGCAGCGCCTGCAGCCCGAAGATGAGCCCGGCCAGGGCGATGACCCGGCCCAGCACCTTGTCGAACAGGGCACGGCTGATCGGGTTCCGCGCCGAGCGCGTCGTCGGCGGCGTCAGCGCCGGGAGGGACTCAGCGGCCATCGCCGTCCGCGTCGAGTCCCGGCAGGATGCCGTCCTCGACGGCGCGGCGGAGCAGGTCGACCTTCGTGGGCGCCGGACGCCCCACCTCGACGTACTTCACGCGGATGCGGTCGAGGTACTCCCGAGCGGTCGAGTAGCCGATGCCGAGCTGCTGGGCGGCGAGCTTGAGGGGCAGGCCCGAGGCGTAGAGGTGCAGGATCTCGCGCTCACGCCGGCCGAGCTGGGCCTTGGCGAAGTCGCGGTCGGCGTCGATCGCGCTGGCCCACTCGAGGTTGTTGAGCACGTCCCCCCGGGCGACGGTCGCGACGGCGGCCATGACGGTCTTCGTGGCGGAGGACTTGGGGATGACGCCGGCGGCGCCCGCCGCGAGCGCCTCGCGGACGCTCGCGACCCGGTCGGCGATGCTGTGCACGAGCACGGCGGAGCCGGTCGCCTGGACCCGCTTCACGTTCTCGGTGACCGTCGAGCCGTCGCCGAGCGAGAGGTCGAGGACGACGACGTCGACCTCGCGGCCCGCCAGCGACTCCACCAGTTCCTGCACGCCGGCCGCGGTCAGCACGACGTCGAAGCCCTCGGCCTGGCATGCCGCCTGGATGCCGAGACGCACCGACTCGTGGTCGTCCACGATGGCGACGCGGACGGGGGCGGGGGTCGTCGACGCCGGAGCGTCCGTCGAGGTGTCGGTCACGATGGTCCTTCGTTCGCGTGCGACCCGGTCCCTGAATCCCGGGTCGTCAACGTCGTCATCGTAACGTGACGGGGAGTCACCGACGGAGCAGCCGGACCACCGTCTCGACGTGGTGCGTGCTGGGGAACAGGTCGAAGGCCCTGATCGCGTCGACGTCGTACCCGTGGTCGCGGAACAGCGCGAGGTCACGGGCGAGGGCGACCGGGTCGCAGGCGACGTAGACGACCTGCGCCGGGGTGAGTTGCGCGATGCCGTCGACCACGGGTCGACCGGCCCCCGAGCGCGGCGGGTCGAGGACGACGGTGGCTGAGCGGAAGCGGTCGCGCTCGGCCGAGGTCGCCTGGGCGGCGGCCTGGCGCACCCACCGGTCGACCCGGCCGGTGACGGCCGAGGCGCCGAGCCAGTCGGCCAGGTTCTCGGACGCGTGCTCGGTCGCGCGCTCGTCGCTCTCGACGCTGGTGATGCGCACGCGGCTGCCGAACGCGTCGCCCACGGCGGCCGCGAGGAGCCCCACGCCGCCGTAGAGGTCGAGGTTGGCCGCGCCGGGCTCGAAGCGCTCGGCGTCGACCATCTGCTGGACGGCGGCGGTCAGCGTCGCGGCGGCGTGGCGGTGCACCTGCCAGAAGCCGCCGTCGTCGAGCTGGAACGTGCGGTCGCCGACCACCTCGGTGACCGTGCTGGGCGCCTGGCCGCCGATGATCAGGCGGGCTCCTCCCGTGCTCGGCGCCAGCACGTCGACGTGCTCCTCGCCGGGGAACGCGTCGGCGAGCGGAGCGGCCTCGGCGACCTCGGGGGTCGCGAGGGGCAGGTCGGCGACCCGCACGACGCGGTGCGACCGGGCGGCGTACTGCCCGGGGCGCCCCTCGGCGTCGAGGTGCAGGCGCACCCGGGTGCGCCAGCCGGTCCCTCCGCGCTCGTCGTCGCCGGGCAGGGCCTCGACACTGACGGTCGCCTGCTCGTCGGGCAGCCCGCCCGTCCTCGTGAGGGCGTCGCGGACCACCTGCGACTTGAGCTCGCGCTGGTGGCCCAGCTCGATGTGCCCGAACTCGGCGCCGCCCGCGCGGTCCTCGGGAGCGCGGTCGACGGACGCCGCCGACCAGACGTGCTCCCGTCGGTGCGGGCTGGCCTCGACGACCGAGACGGTCTCGGCCCGCCAGAACGACTTCTTGCGGTCGTCGGTCACGCGCGCGAGCACCTTCTCGCCCGGCAGCGTGTCCGACACGAACACGACCCGCCCGTCGAGGCGCGCCACCGAGATGCCCCCGTGTGCGATCCCGGTCACGTCCAGTTCGACCTCGCGGCCCAGCATGTCTCCCATGCTCCGAGTCTGCCAGGCTGGCGGACATGACCGTTCCCCTCTACCTGGCCAGCACCTCCCCCGCACGCCTCGCGCTGCTGCGGGCCGCGGGCGTCGAGCCGGTGCTGATCAGCCCGGGCGTCGACGAGGAGGCGGCGGTCGCCCGGGCCGAGGAGGCGGCGGGCCGAGCCCTCACCGCCTCCGAGACCGTCTCGCTCCTGGCCAGGGCGAAGGCGGAGGCCGTCCTCGACGTGACCGTCGACGGGCGACCGCTCGACGGCCTCGTCCTCGGCGGCGACAGCGCGTTCGAGTTCGACGGCGAGGTGCACGGCAAGCCGCACGAGCCGGCCCTCGCCCTCGATCGCTGGCGACGCATGGCCGAGGTCGGCCGGGGCACCCTCTGGTCGGGGCACTGGCTGATCGACCACCGCGGCGGCTCGCCCCGCGCCGACGCCTCGTTCCCGTCGGGCGGAACAGGCGCCGTCGCCAGCGCCGACCTGGTCTTCGCCGACGACCTCGAGCCGGCCGAGCTCGCCGCCTACGTCGAGACCGGCGAGCCGCTCGAGGTCGCGGGCGCCTTCACCATCGACGGCCGCGCCTCCGCGTTCATCACCCACATCGAGGGCACGCCGAGCGCCGTCGTCGGCCTGTCGGTGCCGGTGCTGCGCTCGCTGGTGCGCGGCTTCGGGGTGTCGTGGCACGAGCTGTGGACGACGCCGACCTCCGGCGCTTTGTAGCAATCCTCACGCGCCTCCTGCGTGTTTTCGTGCACGTCAGCCAAAGGAGGCTGCGGGCGGCGCAATAGGGTGGGGAACTATGCCGTCCATCAGCAAGGTCCTCATCGCCAACCGTGGAGAGATCGCGGTCCGGGTCGTCCGCGCAGCGCGCGACAGCGGGATCGGCAGCGTCGCCGTCTACGCCGACCAGGACAGGGACGCGCAGCACGCCCGCCTCGCCGACGAGGCCTACGCGCTGGGCGGCACCACGAGCGCCGAGACCTACCTCGTCATCGACAAGATCCTCTCGGTCGCCCGCCGCTCGGGGGCCGACGCCGTGCACCCCGGCTACGGGTTCCTCGCCGAGAACGCCGACTTCGCCCGCGCCGTGACCGCTGCGGGGCTCGTCTGGATCGGCCCCTCCCCCGAGGCGATCGAGCAGCTCGGCGACAAGGTCAGCGCCCGGCACATCGCCGAGCGGGTCGGCGCACCGCTCGCACCCGGCACCCTCAACCCCGTCTCGGGCGCCGACGAGGTGCTCGACTTCGTCGACCAGCACGGCCTGCCCGTCGCCATCAAGGCGGCCTTCGGCGGCGGCGGACGCGGCCTCAAGGTCGCCCGCACCCGCGACGAGGTGCCCGAGATGTTCGACTCGGCCGTCCGCGAGGCCGTCGCCGCCTTCGGCCGCGGCGAGTGCTTCGTCGAGAAGTACCTCGACCAGCCCCGCCACGTCGAGACCCAGTGCCTCGCCGATGCGCACGGCAACGTCGTCGTCGTGTCGACGCGCGACTGCTCGCTGCAGCGCCGTCACCAGAAGCTCGTCGAGGAGGCGCCCGCCCCGTTCCTGACGGAGGCGCAGACCACCGCGCTCTACGAGTCGTCCAAGGCGATCCTCCGCGAGGTCGGCTACGTCGGCGCGGGCACCTGCGAGTTCCTGATCGGCAAGGACGGGACGGTGTCGTTCCTCGAGGTCAACACCCGCCTCCAGGTCGAGCACCCCGTCTCGGAGGAGGTCACCGGCATCGACCTCGTCCGCGAGCAGTTCCGCCTGGCCGAGGGCGGCGTGCTCGAGTACGGCGACCCCGAGCCCCGCGGCCACTCGTTCGAGTTCCGCATCAACGGCGAGGACGCGGGCCGCGGCTTCATGCCCGCCCCCGGCCCCGTGCACGTCTTCAAGGCGCCGGGCGGCCCCGGCGTCCGCGTCGACAGCGGCGTCCAGGCCGGCGACGAGATCAGCGGCTCGTTCGACTCGCTGCTCGCCAAGCTGATCGTCACCGGCTCCTCCCGCGAGGACGCGCTCGAGCGCTCCCGCCGCGCCCTCGACGAGTTCGAGGTGGCGGGCCTGCCGACCGTGCTGCCGTTCCACCGCGCGATCGTGCGCGACCCTGCCTTCGCGCCCGCCGGCGACGAGCCGTTCTCGATCTACACCCGCTGGATCGAGACCGACTTCGTCAACGACATCCCCGCGTGGAGCGGCGAGGCCGAGGCTCCTCGCCCCGACGACCAGCGCACCACCGTCGTGGTCGAGGTCGGCGGCAAGCGCGTCGAGGTCTCGTTGCCCGCCGGTCTCGGTGCGCGCACCGCGCCTCCTGCGGCTGCCCCCCGCCGCCGCGGCTCCGGTCGCGGCGCCGTGGTCACCGCCACGGGTGCCGAGGTGAAGTCGCCCATGCAGGCGACCGTCGTCAAGCTCGCGGTCGAGGAGGGCCAGCAGGTCGTCAAGGGCGACCTCGTGCTCGTGCTCGAGGCCATGAAGATGGAGCAGCCGGTCGCAGCCCACCGCGACGGGGTCGTGTCGGGCATCTCGGCCGCCGTGGGCGAGACGGTCTCGTCGGGCCACGTCCTCCTCAGCATCGACTAGCCCGCGCCCCTTCCCCCTCCTCATTCAGGAAGATCTGTCTTGATCCTCGCAAGAAGGGGTCAGATCGTCCTGAACCGTGCACGGCTCAGGAATTTCGGCTCGTCCTTTCCGGCATCATGCGCGTCGCGAACGCGGACGATCGTGTCGATGACCTCCCCGAGGTCACGTTCGATCTGGTCGGCGCTGAACCGCAGGGTCGTGTAGCCGGCCGATGCGGCTTCCGCGTCCTTCCTCCGGTCCCGGTCGAACGCGTCCCGCCGCGAGTGGAAAGCGAAACCGTCCAGTTCCACCAGCGCGCGGAGCGCCTGCCCGCGACGACCTCGCAGGCGCATGTCGCTCGGGCCGACCGACGTCACCACGACCTGTTGCTCGACCTCGACACCCCTCGCGGCGAGGGCCTGTCGCACGATCGACTCGACTCCCGAGTCCGACCCCGGACGGCACCTCCGGAGCACGGCCCGCGCCCGTGGACCGTGGCCCTCCAGACCTGCCGTGAGCTCGTCGAGACCGACGAGCGAGGCCTGCAGGGCCGTGTCGACGCAGGCGACCGCCGTCATCTCGTCGCACCACGCGACCATCTGGCGGAGGCAGACGACGACCGGCGACAGCCAGCACGGCTCGCTCAGGTCGAGGGGCTCGGTGTCGGTCCAGTGGACCACCACCGAGTCGTCGGCGGACCTTGGCGCTGCTCCTCCCCCCGGTGTGGCCCGGCGCGCGTCCCTGAGGCGCGACGCGTTGCGGGGAACGGAGACGTGCAGACGACGGTCGTACCCCGCCCAGAGCCCGTGCACGGAAGCGGCGGACGGACCCGCTAGGCGCCCGCCGAGACGGACGGCGGCGACTGCGTCCGTGGCTGCGTCGAGTCTCGCGTAGTGACCGTGACGGGCCCGGCGGACCTCGCCCCGCTGCACCGCCGTCGTCAGGTCCCCTCCGCTGTGCCCGCTCGCGAGGAGCTGGCGGCGGGTCGCGATGCCGCCGAACGCGGCCAGCGTCTGCGAGAGGTCCATCGCGGCATCGTCACCGGTGTCCGGGTCCCGGCCCGCACCTCCTCGACTTCCTTGTGGAAGCCCGTGAGACGCCCGGTGCCGGTGCAGGGACGACCACGACGCCCCTTGGACGCGCAGTATTCAGGACCTGACGGTCCGGGCTTCCTGAACAGTGCACGAGTCAGGAACACGGTTCCCCCCACCGCACGGATCAGGCAGGAAGTTCCTGAATGAGGAGGGGGAGGCGAAGAGGCGAGCCGGGGCGCGGGACCTAGAGTGGACGGCATGTCCGAGACACCCACGCACCCCCTCGACGGTGCCGCCGACCCCTTCGAGGTCGCCCGCACCGCCGCCGCCCAGATCGCCGAGGCGACCGGCGTAGCCCACCACGACGTCGCCCTCACCCTGGGCAGCGGCTGGGCGAAGGCCGCCGACCTGATCGGCGAGACCACCGCCGAGATCCCGGCGACCGAGATCACGGGCTTCAGCGCCTCGGCGGTCGTCGGCCACACGGGCTCGATCCGCAGCATCGCGCTGCCGAGCGGGAAGAACGCCCTCGTCATCGGTGCCCGCACGCACTACTACGAGGGCCACGGCGTCCGCCGCGTCGTGCACAGCGTCCGCACCGCCGCCGCCACGGGCGCCCGCACGATGATCCTCACGAACGGCGCCGGCGGCATCAAGGAGACGTGGACGCCCGGCAGCCCCGTCCTGATCAGCGACCACATCAACCTCACGGCGGACAGCCCCCTCGAGGGCGCCACCTTCATCGACCTCACCGACCTCTACTCGGCGCGTCTGCGCGAGCTCGCCAAGGGCATCGACCCGACCCTCGACGAGGGCGTCTACACGCAGTTCCGCGGGCCGCACTACGAGACGCCCGCCGAGGTCCAGATGGCCAAGGCCATGGGCGGCCACATCGTGGGCATGTCGACCGCTCTCGAGGCCATCGCCGCCCGCGAGGCCGGCATGGAGGTGCTCGGCATGTCGCTCATCACGAACCTCGCCGCCGGCATCCAGAAGACGCCGCTGAGCCACCAGGAGGTGCTGCAGGCAGGCAAGGACGCCGAGGCCGCCATCAGCCAGCTGCTGGCTCGCATCGTGGCGGCCCTGTGACCGACCATGCGGCACGGGTCGACGAGACGGCGCTGGTCGCCGCCGCCCGCTCGTGGCGTGACCAGGACCCGGACGCCGAGACGCGCGACGAGCTCGACGCCGTCCTCGCGGCGGTCGAGTCCGGCGACGCCGCCGCCCTGGCCGACCTGCACGACCGCTTCGACTCGCGCCTCGCCTTCGGCACCGCCGGGCTCCGCGGTGCCCTCGGAGCCGGCTCGGCACGGATGAACCGCGTGCTCGTCGCCCAGGCCGCGGCCGGGTTCGCGGCGTTCCTCACGGGGCGCGAGAGCGCTCCCTCGATCGTGATCGGCTACGACGGGCGCAAGAACAGCGCCGTCTTCGCCCGGGACACGGCCGAGATCATGGCCGCGGCCGGCGTCCGCACGACGATCCTCCCCCGCGCCCTGCCCACGCCCGTGCTGGCCTTCGCCGTCCGCCACCTCGACGTCAGCGCCGGGGTCATGGTGACCGCGAGCCACAACCCCGCACGGGACAACGGCTACAAGGTGTACCTCGGCGGGGTCGACGCGGGGTCGCAGATCGTCGCGCCGGTCGACGCCGAGATCGCGGCCCACATCGACGACGCGGCCACCCGCCCCGTCAGCGAGCTGCCCCGGTCGGACGACTGGTCCGAGGCCGGCGACGACCTCGTCGGCGAGTACGTCCGCCGCACGGCCGCGCTCGCCGGCACCGCCGCCTCCGGCACGCAGCCCCGCGTCGTCTACACGGCGATGCACGGCGTCGGGTGGGAGGTCGCCCGTCGGGTCTTCGCCCAGGCCGGCTTCGTCGAGCCGATCCCCGTCGCCGAGCAGTCCGCGCCGGACCCCGACTTCCCGACCGTGGCGTTCCCCAACCCCGAGGAGCCGGGCGCGCTCGACCTCGCCTTCGCCACCGCCGACCGCGTCTCGGCCGACCTGGTGATCGCCAACGACCCCGACGCCGACCGGCTCGCCGTCGCCGTGCCGACGGTCAACGGCTGGCGCCGCCTCTCGGGCAACGAGGTCGGCGCGCTGCTCGGTTGGCGCGCCGCAGAGCGCGCCCGGCGGGACGACGTCGACGGCACCCTCGCCGCGAGCATCGTCTCGTCGCCGGCCCTCCGCGAGGTCGCCCGCCGCTACGACCTGGACTACGTCGACACCCTCACCGGCTTCAAGTGGGTCTCCCGCGTGGGTGGGCTGCTGTACGGCTACGAGGAGGCCCTCGGCTACCTCGTCGACCCCGAGAAGGTCCGCGACAAGGACGGCATCTCCGCGGCCGTCGACTTCCTCGCGCTGGCGACCGAGCTCACCGCCGCCGGCTCGACCGTCGCCGAGCACCTCGTCGCCTTCGACGAGCGCTTCGGGGCGTACGCGTCGTCGCAGATCTCGCTTCGGGTGGACGACCTCGCCGAGATCGGCCGGCTGACGAGCCGCCTGCGGGAGGCGCCTCCCGCGACCGTGGGCTCGCATCGCGTCGACCGTGTCGACGACTTCCGCGACGGCTTCGGCGGGTTCCCCGCCGGCGACGTGCTGCGGTACTGGTTCACCGACGGATCGCGGGTCATCGTGCGCCCCAGCGGCACCGAGCCCAAGCTCAAGGTCTACATCGACGCCTCCAGCACCGAGGGCGACGCTCGCGACCGCCGCGTCGCCGCCGAGGCGGCCGTCGCCGACCTCGACGCGGGGATGCGCGAGCTGCTGAGCTGACCGAGACCGCGGGCCGGCAGGCCCGCGGACCACAGGAGGGGCCAGGTCGCACGTCGTGCGTCCTGGCCCCTCCTCGTGGTGTGCCCAGGTGGGCGCCCCTGCTCAGCCGAGCGAGCGCTGCAGCTTCTCGGTGAGCTCGGCCTGGTCGAAGTGGTTCTGGATGACGATGACGTCCGCGAAGGTCGCCCCGATCGCCTCGACGAACTCCTGCGACGTGAGGATCACCTGGGCGTCGTCCGCGACCGTGCCGATGGAGGCGACGTCGGCGGCGACCACGTCGGCCTCGATGTCGAGCCGCGCCAGGACGCGCTCGGCGTTGACCTTGAGGATCCCGCTGCTGCCGATGCCGGCGCCGCAGATGGTCACGATCTTCATGCGGTCATCCCCATCAGCCGACGGACCTCGTCGGCGCTCGTGGCGGCCGCCAGCGCCGGGATCACCGTGGAGTCGTTGAAGACGTTCGCCAGGTCGGCGATGGACTCGAGGTGGCCGCCCACGGACTCCACCGCGAGGCCGAGGACGACGTTCACGGGGTCGTTGTGCGGGTGGCCGAAGGGCACCGGCTCGGCGAGGGTCACCACCGCGAGGCCGTCCTGCAGGACGCTCTCGTCGGGGCGGGCGTGCGCCAGCACGAGACCGGGCGCGATGACGACGTACGGGCCGTGCTCCTCGATCATGCGGACCATCTCGTCGCCGTAGCCGTCGCGCGTCGAGCCCGAGGCGACGAGCGCGTCGCCGGCCCGCAGGACGGCGGCACGCCAGTCGGGGGCGTCGGCGGCGATGACGACCGCCGAGTCCGGCAGGGACGGGAGCGCCACGGTCAGACCTCCCCGAAGCCTGCCGTGATGCGGTCGGCCAGCGCCTCGCGGTCCTCGAGGGGCAGGAAGCTCGACGCCGCGGCGTTGAGCTGGAACGTCTCGAGGTCGGACACGCCGTAGTCGAACGCCTGGGCGAGCAGCGCCAGCTCTTTCGTGAGGCTGGTGTCGCTCATCAAGCGGTTGTCGGTGTTGACCGTGACGCAGTAGCCGAGCTGGTAGAGCAGGTCGAACGGGTGGTCGTCGAGGTCGCGGCCCCACGCGGCGATCGCGCCGGTCTGGAGGTTCGACTGCGGCGAGAGCTCGAGGGCGATCTCGCGGTCGCGGACCCACGCGGCGATCGGGCCGAGCTCGACCGTCGTCTGGTCGCCCGCGGACGCGACGACCCGGATGTCCTCGGCGAGGCGGACGCCGTGCCCGAGGCGGAGGGCCCGGCCGTCGAGGAGCGCGCTGCGGATGCTCTCGAGGCCGTCGGCCTCGCCGGCGTGCACGGTGACCGGCATGAACTCACGGGCCAGCAGGTCGAAGGCCGGCCGCTGGTTCGACGCGGGGAACCCCGCCTCGGCCCCGGCGATGTCGAACCCGATCACGCCTGCCTCGCGGTGCTTGATCGCCAGCTGCGCGATCTCGAGGCCGCGGTCGGCGTGCCGCATCGCGGTGACCAGCTGGCCGACGGAGATGACGTGGCCCTCGCCGTCGAGCTGGTCGATCGCCTGCTCGATGCCGCGCTGGACCGCCTCGACGGTCTGGTCGAGGCTCAGTCCGCCCTGCAGGTGCTGCTCGGGAGCCCAGCGGACCTCGCCGTGGACGACGCCGTCGGCGGCCAGGTCGAGCACGAACTCGCGGGCCACCCGCTCGAGGCCGGCCTCGGTCTGCATGACCGCGGTCGTGACGTCGAACGTCTTCAGGTAGTCGGGCAGGTTGCCGGAGTCGGCGCTGTCGACGAACCAGCGCCCCAGCTCGTCAGCCCCGCCCGTGACGGGCAGCTCGTAGCCGATCTCGTCGGCCAGCTCGACGATGGTCTGGGGCCGCAGCCCGCCGTCGAGGTGGTCGTGCAACGACACCTTCGGCAGGGGGGCGATGCGGGGTCCGCCGTCAGGCAGGCGGTAGTCCTTGTCCGGTGCGCTCATGGGACAAGGCTACCGCCGCCGACCGTCACGCCGCTGGGGGTCGCCGCCTGGGGGTCAGGACACGCGGCCGGCGACCAGGGGACCGCGCTCGACGCGTTCGTCGCCGATGGTCCAGGCGCCCTCGACGGCCTCGAGCGCACGCTCGAAGCGGGCAGGCTCGTCGGCGTGCAGGGTGAAGAGCGGCTGCCCCTCGACGACGGCGTCGCCGAGCTTGGCGTGCAGCTCGATGCCGGCGGCGGCCTGCACCGGGTCCTGCTTGCGCGCCCGGCCGGCGCCGAGGCGCCAGGCACCGATGCCGAAGGGCAGCGCCTGCTGGTCGGTGACGAAGCCGGTGCGCGCCGCGGTGACGACGTGCGTCTCGCGGGCGGTGGGCAGGGCCGCGTCGGGGTCGCCGCCCTGGGCCCTGATCATGGTCTTCCAGGCGTCCATCGCCCGGCCGTCGTCGAGGGCGGCCTCGACGTCGGCGTCGGGCTGACCCGCCAGCGTGAGCATCTCGCGGGCGAGCGCGACCGTGAGCTCCCGGATGTCGGACGGACCGCCTCCGGCGAGGGTCTCGACCGACTCGCGCACCTCGAGCGCGTTGCCGATCGTGAGGCCGAGGGGGACGTTCATGTCGGTGAGCAGGGCGGTCGTCGCGACGCCCGCGTCCTTGCCGAGGTCGACCATGGTCTGCGCCAGCAGGCGCGACTGCTCGATGTCCTGGATGAAGGCGCCCGAGCCGAACTTGACGTCGAGCACGAGCGCGGCCGTGCCCTCCGCGATCTTCTTGCTCATGATCGACGACGCGATCAGCGGGATCGCCTCCACCGTCCCGGTGATGTCGCGGAGCGCGTAGAGCTTGCCGTCGGCGGGGGCGAGGCCCGAGCCGGCGGCGCAGACGACCGCGCCCGAGTCGGCCATGATCTCGCGCATGCGCTCGTTCGAGATCGACGCCTGCCAGCCGGGGATCGACTCGAGCTTGTCGAGCGTGCCGCCCGTGTGCCCGAGGCCGCGGCCCGAGAGCTGGGGGACGGCGACCCCGAAGGAGGCGACCAAGGGCGCGAGGGGAAGGGTGATCTTGTCGCCCACTCCCCCGGTCGAGTGCTTGTCGACCGTCGTCTTGCCGAGGCCCGTGAAGTCCATGGTCTCGCCGCTGCGGATCATCGCCAGCGTCATGTCGCGGATCTCGCGGCGCTCCATGCCGTTGAGGAAGATCGCCATCGTGAGCGCGGCCATCTGCTCGTCGGCGACGTACCCGCGCGTGTACGCGTCGATCAGCCAGTCGATCTGGGGGGTCTCGAGGGCGTCGCCGCGACGCTTCACCCGGATGAGGTCGACGGTGTCGAAGGGCTCGACGGCTGCTGTGGTGGTGGTCATGGTGGTGCTCCTAGCTACGACTGCGAGTCGCGGTACTGCTCGAGTTGACGGGGCCCGAACGCGTCCGGGATCACCTCGTCGATGGTCTTGAGGCCGGAGACGGTGTCGAGCACCATCGTCTCGTGCGAGTGCTCGTAGAGCAGCTGGCGGCAGCGGCCGCAGGGCATCAGGACGCCGCCGTTGCCGTCGACGCAGGCGAACGCGACGAGCTGGCCGCCGCCTCCCATGACGAGGTCGGTGACGAGCGAGCACTCGGCGCAGAGGGTGATGCCGTACGACGCGTTCTCGATGTTGCAGCCGGTGACGAGACGGCCGTCGGCGGTGAGCGCGGCGGCCCCCACCGGGAACCCCGAGTACGGCACGTACGCCTTGGTCATCGCGTCCCGGGCGGCCTGACGGAGCGCCTCCCAGTCCGTCGTCTCGGCGGCGCTCACGACTTGACGTAGGGCTTGCCGGACGCGGCCGGGCCCCGGGACTGGCCGACGAGGCCGGCGACGGCGAAGATCGTGACGACGTAGGGCAGCATGAGCATGAACTCGCTCGGGACGGGCGACCCGATGGCGCCGAGCA
Organism: Frigoribacterium sp. CFBP 13729; assembly: GCF_014841875.1. Taxonomy (NCBI): domain Bacteria; kingdom Bacillati; phylum Actinomycetota; class Actinomycetes; order Micrococcales; family Microbacteriaceae; genus Frigoribacterium; species Frigoribacterium sp. CFBP 13729. The sequence goes on from NZ_JACYUR010000001.1 coordinate 996,904, forward strand.
CGTTCTGCAGGTTCGAGGCGAAGCCGAACAGCAGCGCGGCGAGCGTCGCCCTGATCGGGTCCCACCGGCCGAAGATGACCGCCGCGAGGGCGATGAAGCCGGCGCCGGCCGTCATCTCCTTCTGGAAGTTGCCGAGCGAGCCGAGCGTGAAGTAGGCCCCGCCGAGACCGGCGATGGCGCCCGCGAGCGAGACGTTCCAGAAGCGGGTCGCGTTGACCTTGATGCCCACGGTGTCCGCAGCCTGCGGGTGCTCGCCGACCGCACGGAGGCGGAGGCCCCAGCGGGTGCGGAACAACCCGTAGAACACCACGGCGATCGCGATGTACATCAGGTACACGATGATCGTCTGCCGGAAGAACACCGGCCCGACGATCGGGATCTGGCTGAGCCCCGGGATCGGCAGCTGCGGGAACCGGACGCCCTGGTTGAGGGCGTCCGACTTCGTGAGGACCTGCGAGTACAGGAAGCTCGTCAGGCCCGTGACGAGCACGTTGAGCACGACGCCCACGATCACCTGGTCGACGATGTAGCGGATGCTGAAGACGGCCAGGACCATCGAGACGAGCACGCCGGCCACCATGGCGGAGGCGAGGCCCACGTACGCGGACCCGGTCGCCGACGCGACGACGGCCGAGACGAAGGCGCCGGCGAGCAGCTGCCCCTCGATGGCGACGTTGACGACGCCGACCCGCTCGCTGATGACGCCGCCGAGGGCGCCGAAGATCAGCGGCGTGCTGAGCGCGAGGGCCCCGAGGAGGAGGCCGGGGACGGGGATCGTGGCGTCGGCACTCGTCCAGGTCAGGAAGGCGACGAGGAAGAGCACGCCGAAGACGGCGACGAGCCAGATGGGCACGCGCTGCGCACGCCGTGCGAGCAGGAACGCCAGCACGGTCACGACCGCGAGCACGACCGTGAGCGCGACGCCCGTGGCCGCCGAGGGCAGCACGGCGTCGGGCAGCGCGAAGAAGTCGGTCGCGGTGGCGAGGCGGAACGTGCTCGACCCCTCCCGCGGGTTCACGACGAACAGGACGACCGCGACGACGGTGAAGACCGCGAAGGCGATCGGCGCCTTGTAGCTGCGCGTGGCGGTGCGGCTGAGGCCGGGGGTCGGCGCGGCGGGGACCGCCGTGTCGGGGGTGAGGGTGCTCACTTGGTGACCACCGCCTCCTTCTTCGAGCCGCGGGGAGCCCGGGGGGCTCCCGGCGCGGGCAGACGGAAGATGCTGCGGACGAGCGGCGGGGCCGCCACGAACAGCACGATCAGGGACTGGACGACGAGGACGATGTCGATGGGGACGCCGTTCGCCGCCTGCATGGAGTAGCCGCCGGCCTTGAGGGCGCCGAAGAGGATCCCCGCGCCGAAGACGCCCCAGGGGCGTGACCTGCCGAGGAGCGCGACGGTGATGGCGTCGAAGCCGATGCCCGCGTCGATGCCCGACGTGAAGCCGGTGGTGAGCGTGCCGAGCACCTGGGTCGACCCGGCCACGCCGGCGAGGGCGCCGGAGATGAGCATCGCGTAGAGGTAGATGTTCTTGACGTTCATGCCGGCGGTGCGCGCCGCGTGGGGGTTCTCGCCGACCGCTCGGAAGCGGAAGCCCAGCGTCGACCGGTTGATGAGCCACCAGACGACCGCGGTGATCACGATGACCAGCAGGAAGCCCCAGTTGAGGTTGTACCGCGCGCCGAACAGGTCGGGGAGGATCGCGCTCGGGAGAGTCGCCGGCGACTTGGGGTTCGGGCTGCCCGGCGCCTGGAGCAGGCCGGGGGTGCGCAGCGCGTACGCGATCAGGTAGAAGGCGACGTAGTTGAGCATGATCGTGAGGATCACCTCGTGCGCGCCGGTGCGGGCCTTGAGGAGACCGACGATGCCGCCCCAGACGGCGCCGCCCGCGATCCCCGCGAGCAGGGCGAGCGGGAGGTGCACGGCGAGGGGCAGGTCGAACGAGAAGCCGACCCAGCCGGCCGCGCCCGCCGCGATCAGCATCTGGCCGCGCGCACCGATGTTGAAGAGGCCGACGCGGAACGCGAGCGCCACGCCGAGACCGGCCGCGATCAGCGGCACCGCGTAGTTGAGCGTCTCGGTCAGGGGCCTGATGCCCGCCGCGAAGCCGTCGACCCGGAAGTTGTAGACGGCTCCCTGGAACAGGGACGAGTAGGAGCCGCCGACCGACGCCCAGAAGGCCTGGAAGAAGTCGGAGGGGCGGGAGAAGAAGTAGCCGGTCGTCGACTGGACGTCGGGATCGGTGAAGCCGATCAGGAGGCCCGAGACGACGAGGGCCAGCACGACGGCGAGCACGGAGATCGCCGCGTTGCCGGTGGTGATCTCGCGCAGCAGGCGCGAGCCGCGCGAGTCGCCTGCCTCCAGGCCGCCGCCCGTCGGTGCGCCCTGGGGCGCCGGGGTGGTCGTGGTGGTCGCGTCGCTCACGCCGCGGTCTCCTTCGCCTGGGGGGCCTCGCCGGCCATCATGAGCCCGAGCACGTCGCGCGGGGTGTCGGCCGGGACGATGCCGATGATCGTGCCGCGGTACATGACCGCGATGCGGTCGGCCAGCGCGACGACCTCGTCGAGCTCGGTGGAGACGACGATGACGGGCACTCCCGAGTCGCGGGTCGCGACGATGCGCTTGTGGACGAACTCGATCGACCCCACGTCGATGCCGCGCGTCGGCTGAGCCGCGACGAAGAGCCGCAGGTCACGGCTCAGCTCGCGGGCGAGGACGACCTTCTGCTGGTTGCCGCCGGAGAGGCGGCCGGCCGGCGTGGAGATGCCCTGGGTGCGGATGTCGAACTCGCGGACCTTCTCGACGGCGAACGCGGCGAGCTCGGCGAGCCGCAGCGACCCGCGCCGCACGAAGGGGCCGGACTGCGACCGGTCGAGCATGAGGTTCTCGGCGACCGTGAACTCGCCGACGAGGCCGTCCTCGTTGCGGTCCTCCGGGACGAACCCGACGCCCGCGTCGAGCACGCGACGGACGCTGTGGCCGGTGATGTCGTGGCCGTCGAGGGAGACGCGACCCTGGACCCGGGGCTGCAGCCCGAGGATCGCCTCCGTCAGCTCGGTCTGGCCGTTGCCCTGGACGCCCGCGATCGCGAGCACCTCGCCGCGACGCACCTCGAACGAGACGTCGTCGACGACGACCTGGCCGATCGGGTCGACCACCCGGAGCGACTCGACGACGAGGGCGGCCTCGCCGGGATCGGCGGGGCCCTTCTGGACCGTGAGCTCGACGGCACGGCCGACCATGAGGGAGGCGAGCTCGGCGTTGCTGGCGGTGGGCTCGGCCTCGCCGACGACCTTGCCCAGGCGGATGACCGTGATCCGGGACGCGACCTCGCGCACCTCGCGCAGCTTGTGGGTGATGAACACGATGCCGGTGCCCGCGTCGCGGAGCTGGCGCATGATGCCCATCAGCTCGTCCGTCTCCTGCGGGGTCAGCACGGCGGTGGGCTCGTCGAAGACGAGCACCTTCGCGTCGCGCGACAGCGCCTTGACGATCTCGACGCGCTGCTGGACGCCGACCGGGAGCTCCTCGACGACGGCGTCGGGGTCGATGTCGAAGCCGAAGCGACGGGAGATGTCCCGCACCTTGGCGCGCGCGGCCGCCAGGTCGAGGCGACCGCCGCCCTTGGTCTCCTCGTGGCCGAGCATGACGTTCTCGGCGACGGTGAAGACGGGCACGAGCATGAAGTGCTGGTGCACCATGCCGATGCCGGCAGCCATGGCGTCGCCGGGTCCTGCGAACTGCTGGACGACGTCGTCCAGCAGGATCTCGCCCTCGTCGGCCTGGTACAGGCCGTAGAGGACGTTCATCAGGGTCGACTTGCCGGCACCGTTCTCGCCCAGGAGAGCGTGGATCTCTCCTGGCTCGACGGTGAGGCTGATGTGGTCGTTGGCGGTCAGTGCGCCGAATCGCTTGGTGATGCCCTTGAGCTCGAGCTTCATCTCGTCAATCTACCTCGGTGTAGGCGTGGGAAGGGCCCGGGACGAACGGTGGAGACCGTCCTGCCCGGGCCCTCGATCAGGCCATGCTAATCGATGCCTGACGTGCTGCGGACTGGTGTCAGTTCGTCAGCGACGAGGGCGACTCGACGGTGATGGAGCCGTCGATGATGCCCGCCTTGATGGTGTCCAGCTCGTCCGAGAGGCCGGCGTCGACCTTGTCCTCGTAGTCGTGGAACGGCGCGATGCCGACGCCGTCGTTCTCGAGCGTGCCGACGTAGGGCTCGTTCGTGAAGTCGCCGGACGCGGCCTGCGTCACGACGTCGTCCGTCGCCTGCTTGATGCCCTTGAGCACCGAGGTGAGGAACAGGTCGCTGTTGGCACTGTCCGTCTCGTAGGTGTCGGAGTCGGCACCGACGAGCACGATCTCGGAGCCGGAGTCGCGGATCGCCTCGGCGGCGCTCTGGTAGATCGGTCCGCCGACCGGCAGGATCACGTCGGCGCCCTGGTCGATCAGGGTCTGCGCGCTCTGCTTCGCGGTGGTGCCGGCCTCGAAGCCGCCGGTGAAGGTGCCGGTCTGCGACGCGACGTCCCAGCCCACGACCTTGACGTCGGCGCTCTTCTGCTCGTTGAAGTACTCGACGCCGTCCGCGAAGCCGTCCATGAAGATGGTGACGGTCGGGAACTGCATGCCGCCGAAGGTGCCGACCGTGCCGGTCTTCGAGTAGCTCGCCGCCGCGTAGCCGGCCAGGAACGCCGCCTCCGAGGTGTTGAAGGTGATCGGGCGGATGTTGTCGGCGTCCTGTGCGGAGTCGTCGATGGTCGCGTAGTCGATCTCCGGGTTGGCCGCGGCGGCGGTCCCCGTGGCGTCGGACAGCGCGAAGCCGACCGTCACGATGAGGTTGCAGCCCTGGTCGGCGAGGTTCGACAGGTTGGCGTCGTAGACCGTCTCGTCGGCGGACTCGACCGTCTTGGGCGTCGCACCGAGGGCGTCGGCCGCCTCGTTGAGGCCCTCGAAGCCGAGCTGGTTGAACGACTTGTCATCGAAGCCGCCGGCGTCGGAGACCATGCAGGGCACGAAGTCGCTGGACGCGGACCCACCCGAGGCGCCGTCGCTCTCGGGGGCCGAGGCACAGCCGGCCAGGATGGCGACGGTGCTCGCCAGGGCGAGGCCGCTGAAAGCGGCCCTACGCGCAGTTGTAGTCAAGATGTCCTCCAAGGTGCTGCCCGACACGAGACGTCGGGCACGTCTGGCTGTGATGTTACCTACTGTGTCGAGCGACGACGGACGAGGCCGTGTAGTGATGCGGAGGCGTTACACAAGCGCGACCGGGACGTAACGGCGCCGAAACACCGCGCGGCTCAGAGGACGTCGCTGCGACCGCTGAGCTTGAGGGCGTCGACGACGCTCTTGACCCGCTGCGCGTTGGCCGTCGTCGTGACGAGCAGCGCGTCCGGGGTGTCGACCACGATGATGTCGTTCACGCCGATCAGCGAGATGAGCCGGCCGCTGTGCCCCACGACGATGCCGCTCGAGGCGTCGGACAGGACGCGGGCGTTCTCGCCGAGGATGGCGAGGTCGCTCTTGCGGCCGCCCGAGTGCAGCTTGGCGATCGACGCGAAGTCGCCGACGTCGTCCCAGTCGAAGTCGCCGGGCACGACGGCGAGGCGCCCGGCGGCCGCGGCGGGCTCGGCCACCGTGTAGTCGATCGCGATCTTCTCGAGGCCCGGCCAGACGCCGTCGACGACGGCGCCGCGCCTCGACGTGTCCCACGCCTCGGCGAGCTCCTCGAGGCCCGCGAGCAGCTCGGGCCGCGTCTCGCCGAGCTGCTCGAGGAGGCGGTCGGCACGCGAGATGAACATGCCCCCGTTCCAGAGGTGGTCGCCCCCGGCGACGTAGCCCTCGGCGGTGGGGAGGTCGGGCTTCTCGACGAAGGACTCGACCCTGCGGGCGCTCGGGGCGCCCTCGACGTCGAGGCCCTCCCCCACGTGGATGTAGCCGAAGCCGATCGCGGGCTCGGTCGGGGTGATGCCGATGGTGGCGATCCAGCCCGCGTCGGCGAGCGCGATGGCCTCGCGCACGGCACGTCCGAAGCCCCGGACGTCGGCGATCACGTGGTCGGCCGCGAACGAGCCGATGATCACGTCCGGCTCGCGCCGACGCAGGATGGCCGCGGCGAGGCCGATGGCGGCCGTCGAGTCCTTCGGCTCGCTCTCGAGGACGACGTTGTGGTCCGCGAGGGCAGGGAGCTGCGCCTCGACGGCGGCTCGGTGGGCGCGACCGGTCACGACCATGATCCGCTGCTCGCCGGCGAGCGGCGCGAGGCGGTCCCAGGTCCCGCGGAGCAGGGTCGACCCGCTGCCGGTCAGGTCGTGCAGGAACTTCGGCGCGTCCGCACGGCTGAGCGGCCACAGGCGGGAGCCGATGCCCCCGGCGGGGATGATGCTGTAGAAGCGGTCGGCGGCGTCCTGGGGGGTCATGTCGGCCACCTTAGCGATGCCGCGCTGCGAGCCACGGGGCACCCGTTCACCACCCCGACACCCGCCCGTCACGGCGCCGGCTCCGACCGGCCACGACCGGGCGGCAGCCTGGCAGCACGCCGAGTCGAGGAGTGCCCATGCGGGTCGCCATCGTGACCGAGAGTTTCCTGCCCACCGTGAACGGCGTGACCACCAGCGTGCTGCGGGTGCTCGACCACCTGGAGCGGCGTGGCCACGAGGCTCTCGTCGTCGCCCCGGCGGGCCGCGGGCACGACTCCTACGCGGGCGCCCGCGTCCATCGCGTCCCGTCGGTCGCGTACCGCCAGTTCCCCGTCGGGCTGCCCGGGCCCCAGGTCGCCGGGGCGATCGCGGCGTTCGCCCCGGACGTCGTGCACGTCGCCTCGCCGTTCCTGCTCGGCGCCCAGGCGATCTCGGCGGCGGCCAGGCTCGGCCTGCCGAGCGTCGCGGTCTTCCAGACGGACGTCGCCCGCTACGCGGCGGCGAGCGGGCTCGGCACGGTCACCGAGGCCGTGGCGTGGCGGCTCGTGCGCCGCATCCACGACCAGGCGACCGTCACGCTCGTGCCGTCCACCGCCTCCCTGCGGGATCTCGAGCGGGCCGGGGTGCAGCGCCTGGCGACGTGGGGCCGCGGCGTCGACGCCCGCCGGTACCACCCGAACCGCCGTGGGGGCGCGGGCGCGTCGCTGCTCCGTTCCCGGGCCGGCGCGGGCCCGGACGACGTGCTCGTCGGCTACGTGGGCAGGCTCGCGGCCGAGAAGCAGGTCGAGCGCCTCGCGGCCCTGCGCCGCCAGGACGGCGTCCGCCTCGTCGTCGTCGGGGGCGGGCCCTCGCTTCCCACCCTCCGCCGTCGGCTGCGACACCTCGACCCGCTCTTCACGGGCCCGCTGCACGGCGACGAGCTCGCCGACGCCTACGCCGCCCTCGACGTCTTCGTCCACACCGGCACGACGGAGACGTTCGGACAGACGGTGCAGGAGGCGCACGCCGCGGGCGTCCCGGTGGTCGCGCCCGCGGCCGGCGGCCCCCTCGACCTCGTGCGCCACGGCGTCGACGGGTACCTGTTCGATCCCCGCCACGACCACTCGCTCAGGCGGTCGGTCGGCAGCCTCGTGGCGGACGGGGCGCTCAGGGCCCGGTTCGGCGAGGCCGGCCGACGAGCCGTCGTGGGCCGCACGTGGGAGAGCGTGGGCGACGACCTGCTGGACCACTACGAGGCCGCACGTGACGGCGTCCGGCGTGCCGCAGTGGCCCACGGGGCCACGGGGGCCGGCCTTCTCTCGACATCGAAGTAGATCGATCGTTCTTAGGCCCGCCTAAGCGGCGGGATCACGTGCCCCGCTCGTATGCTGGGACAGTTCTATGAACGCACACGGCGGACGCGGCTGTCCTCCCCCGGATCGCAGCCGACCGCCTCGTCCGCGAGGAGGGCCGCTCATGGCTGAGCAGTCGACGGGAACACTGGCGTCACCGGCAGGCAGGTCGGGCGGCTCGTCGTCGCGCGTGCCCGAGCCTCGCAAGGGCGGCCGCTTCGCCGGCACGCTGTACCGAGGCCGTGAGGGCATGTGGTCGTGGGTGCTGCACCGCATCACCGGCGTGAGCATCTACTTCTTCCTCCTCGTGCACATCCTCGACACGGCCCTCGTGCGGATCAGCCCGGAGGCGTACGACGCGGTCATCGGCACGTACAAGAACCCGATCATGGGGCTCGGCGAGACCGGCCTCGTGGCCGCCATCCTGTTCCACGCCCTCAACGGCCTGCGCATCATCCTCATCGACTTCTGGGCCCCGGCCACCAAGCACCAGCGACTCCTCTTCTGGATCGTGATCGGCGTCGCCGTGGTGCTGTTCGCCGGCTTCGCCCCCCGCCACCTGATGAACGTCTTCTCGGAGTAACGCGATGACCACTGAGACCGTCGAGGCCCCGCGCAGCGCGCGCACCGCCCGCCGCAGCACCAACTGGGAGAAGTGGGGCTGGATCTACATGCGCGTCAGCGGCGCCGTGCTGGTCGTGCTGATCTTCGGCCATCTCTTCGTCAACCTGCTCGCAGGCGAGGGCGGGGTCAAGGCGATCGACTGGGGCTTCGTCGCAGGCAAGTGGGCGAACCCCTTCTGGCAGGTCTACGACACGCTGCTCCTCTGGCTCGCGCTGATCCACGGCTCCAACGGCATGCGCACGATCGTCAACGACTACGTCGGCCGCCCCGCCGTGCGCCGCGTGCTGCTGGGGACGCTCGTCGTCTCGGCGGCCGTCCTGCTCCTCCTCGGCACCCTCGTGGTCTGGACGTTCGACCCGTGCCCGGCCAACGCGCCGGCCGACATGCTCCCGTCCATCTGCTCGGCCTGACCTCCTCGGCGTGACGACCACCGCCTCCTCGACCTGTCCCGCCGCCGGCACCACCGTCCCCCGGAAAGAACTGTGACCACTCCCTCCGCTCCCGCCTCGTCCGACCAGGACTCCGTCGTCGACGGCATCCACTACCACCAGCACGACGTCGTCATCGTCGGCGCCGGGGGCGCGGGGATGCGTGCCGCGATCGAGGCCGGGCCGAACGCCCGCACGGCCGTCATCTCGAAGCTCTACCCCACCCGCTCGCACACCGGCGCGGCCCAGGGCGGCATGGCCGCCGCGCTGGCCAACGTCGAGGACGACAACTGGGAGTGGCACACCTTCGACACGGTCAAGGGCGGCGACTACCTCGTCGACCAGGACGCCGCCGAGATCCTGGCGAAGGAAGCGATCGACGCCGTCCTGGACCTCGAGAACATGGGGCTGCCCTTCAACCGCACCCCCGAGGGCAAGATCGACCAGCGCCGCTTCGGCGGCCACACGGCCGAGCACGGCAAGGCCCCGGTCCGTCGGGCCTGCTACGCCGCCGACCGCACCGGGCACATGATCCTCCAGACGCTGTACCAGAACTGCGTCAAGCTCGGCATCGACTTCTACAACGAGTTCTACGTGCTCGACCTGATCATGGGCGAGGTCGATGGCGTGGCCCGTCCGGCCGGCGTCGTGGCGCTCGAGCTCGCGACCGGCGAGCTGCACGTGTTCCAGGGCAAGTCCGTGGTCTTCGCCACGGGGGGATTCGGCAAGATCTACAAGACGACGTCGAACGCGCACACCCTCACGGGCGACGGGGTCGGCATCATCTGGCGCAAGGGCCTGCCCCTCGAGGACATGGAGTTCTTCCAGTTCCACCCGACCGGCCTCGCGGGGCTCGGCATCCTCCTCTCGGAGGCCGCGCGAGGCGAGGGAGCGATCCTCCGGAACAGCGAGGGCGAGCGCTTCATGGAGCGGTACGCCCCCACCATCAAGGACCTGGCGCCCCGCGACATCGTGGCCCGCTGCATGGCGACCGAGATCCGCGAGGGGCGCGGCGGCGGACCCCACAAGGAGTACGTCTACCTCGACATCACGCACCTCGACCCTGCCGTCATCGACGCCAAGCTGCCCGACATCACCGAGTTCGCCCGCACCTACCTCGGCGTCGAGCCGTACACGGAGCCGGTGCCGGTGCTGCCGACCGCCCACTACGCCATGGGCGGCATCCCCACGAACGTCCACGCCGAGGTGCTGAGCGACAACACCACGGTGGTGCCCGGGCTCTACGCCGCCGGCGAGTGCGCCTGCGTGAGCGTGCACGGCTCGAACCGCCTCGGCACCAACTCGCTGCTCGACATCAACGTCTTCGGCAAGCGCGCCGGCAACAACGCCGTCGAGTTCGCCAGGACCGCCGAGTTCGTGCCGCTGCCCGAGGACCCCGCCGGCTTCGTGCGCGGGCTCGTCGCCGACGTCCGCAACGCCACCGGCACGGAGCGCATCGCGACGCTCCGCAAGGAGCTGCAGGACAGCATGGACCGCAACGCCCAGGTGTTCCGCACCGAGGAGACCCTCGACGAGGTGACCCACGTGATCGCCGACCTGCGCGACCGGTTCAAGAACATCTCGGTGCAGGACAAGGGCAAGCGCTTCAACACGGACCTGCTCGAGGCCATCGAGCTCGGGTTCCTGCTCGACCTGGCCGAGGTCGTCGTCTACTCGGCGCGCTCGCGCCAGGAGAGCCGTGGCGGCCACTTCCGCGAGGACTACCCGACGCGCGACGACGAGAACTGGCTGGTCCACACGATGGCCTACCTGACGGGCGACCCGCACTCGTCGCTCGCCGGCGACCACATCCGACTCGACACGAAGCCCGTCGTGATCACGAACTACCAGCCGATGGAACGGAAGTACTGAGCATGAGCTCCGCAGTCCTCGAGAACGCCCCCACCGCCTCCGACGCCGTCCCCACCTTCACGGCGACGCTGATCATCCGCCGGTTCGACCCCGAGGTCGACGACGAGCCGCGCTGGCAGGACTTCGACGTCCAGGTGCTGCCCACCGACCGTGTGCTCGACGCCCTGCACCAGATCAAGTGGGAACAGGACGGCTCGCTGACGTTCCGCCGCTCGTGCGCCCACGGAGTCTGCGGCTCGGACGCGATGCGCATCAACGGCCGCAACCGGCTCGCCTGCAAGACCCTGATCAAGGACCTCGACCTCTCGCAGCCGATCTACGTCGAGGCCATCAAGGGGCTGCCCCTCGAGAAGGACCTCGTCGTCGACATGGAGCCGTTCTTCCAGTCGTACCGTGAGATCCAGCCGTTCCTGATGGCCTCCTCGAAGCCCGAGAAGGAGCGCATCCAGAGCGCCACGCAGCGCGAGCGCTTCGACGACACGACCAAGTGCATCCTGTGCGCCGCGTGCACGTCGAGCTGCCCCGTGTTCTGGACCGACGGCCAGTACTTCGGCCCGGCCGCCATCGTGAACGCCCACCGCTTCATCTTCGACTCGCGCGACGAGGGCGCCCAGGTCCGCCTCGACATCCTCAACGACAAGGAAGGCGTGTGGCGCTGCCGCACGACCTTCAACTGCACCGAGGCCTGCCCCCGCGGCATCCAGGTGACCAAGGCAATCGCAGAGGTCAAGAACGCGGTGCTGCGCGGCAGCGTCGCCCCCGTGAGCTGACTCGGCGAGCTGACCCGGCGAGACGCAGGAGGGCCCGGCACCACCTCGGTGGAGCCGGGCCCTCCGCCGTCCCGTCGGCCGTCAGTCGTCGGCCGTCAGTCGTCAGTCGTCAGTCGTCAGTCGTCCTCGACGATGCAGGTCGCCTCGAGGCCGAGCGCGAGGCGGAGGGCCACCGAGACTCCCCGCTCGCCCTCAGGGCCGTGGGGCGCGACGGCGTCGACCCAGTGCACGGGGAGGCGGACGGCCGGCGGATCCGGCAGGAGCCGCTCGATCTCGCCCGCGACCGTGACCTCGTCGGAGCTGAACACGGTGAGCACGGCGTCGCCCCCGCCCCCGAAGACCTGGAGGGCTGCTCCGCCGTCGATCTCTCGGACGCCGAGGGAGTCGTCGACCGCCCTGGCGGCGGTCGCGAGGTCGAGGGCGTCGACGACGTGCGGACTCAGGATCGTGATGTCACGGGGCACCGGGAGGCGCCTCCTCGTCAGTGTCGGGATCGGATGCGTCGGTGTCGGCGTCGGGACGCCGGTGCTCGTGCAGGAGGTCGTGCTCGTCGAGGTCGTCCTCCCAGGCCTCGAGCAGCGGAGGAGAGACCATCTCGGCCAGGCGTTCCGGCCCGACGGCGTCGAGGGTGTCGTGCAGGGCGTCCCAGCCGGAGGTGGCCGCGTCGCCGAGGGGCACGACGTAGGCCGGGAGGCGCGGGCGGCCCACGACCGTCACCGGCCTGGGCACGGGGATCGTCGAGACCGTCAGGCCCAGCCGCTGGACCGACGGCGCGCCGATCAGCAGCACGACGGGGTTGGGCGGCGGGTACGTGACCGCCCGGACGCTGCGGTCGGGCTCGCCCTCCCGGGCGACCACGAGGGCGAAGGTCGGGACGGAGGTGCGGGCGATCTCGGACAGCGCCTCCGTGAGGCGGCCGACCGCCGCGTCGACGGGGTCGGTCTCGCCCCCGCCTGCGGGAGTGACGGCGGGCACCGTGATCGTGAGGGCGGTCGTCTCCTCGATGCCGTTCTCGGTCACGCGGGCCGTGAGGGTGCCGGACAGGCCGGGGCCCTCGACGACCACGCGGACCAGCTCGGGCGCGGCGTGCCGTGCGCTCTGCGTCAGCACCCAGCGGTCCCAGGGCCGCCGCAGCGGCTCGGTCTCGCCCCACCTGTCGGGCCCCGCGCCGGCCACGGCCTCGGAGAGCACCTCGACGGCCCCGCCCAGGGTCGTGTCGTGGTCGGGGCGGTGCAGCACCGTGAGGTCGACGGAGAGCTGAGCGATGGTGTCGACCGCCTCCTGGACGACGATCGGCTCGGGGGCGACCTCCTGCTGGCTCAGGTCGTCCGGGGCGCTCGGCGGCCAGCCCGCGGAGTCGAGGTCGGCGTACGGGGAGCCCGTCAGCCCGTCGCGGAGGACGCCGTGCTCGTCACGCACGGCCCAGGCGGCGCCGGCGTGCACGAGAGCGGCCCGCGTGCCCACGGTCAGTCGGGAGGACTCCCCCGTCACGAGCACGATCCGGCGACGACCCCGGCGGCGGGCCAGGAGGTCGGCGAGCGGCGCGCTCAGCCGCACGACGCGGGACCGGCTGTCGACCCGGACGACGCGCGCGCTCACGGCGTCGATCAACGGGTGTCGGATAGAGGTGCCCACGTCGACAAGTCTGCTCCCGCCCCCTGGACGGTGACCGGTCCGCGACCTCGCTCGCCCGGAAGAGGGCAGGAGGCGGGCCGTGCGCATAGTCTGTCGGTGCCGTCCGCGACGCCCGCGACGTCAGCACCGCTCCCGATCCCCGATCACGACCGAGAGGCTCCGACATGGACGTCGCCCGACAGCAGGAACTGCAGAACCAGATCGCCGCCCGCGTCGCCGAGTCGCTGGTGGACGTCGACTGGGCGGAGGCGACGCTGTTCCTCCTCCAGGTCGGCGAGGTCAGCCGGACCTGGCTCGACGCCCTCGACGCGGCCGGCAGCTCGAAGCAGGACCTCCCGACGCCCGACGTCGAGGCACTGGGCACGCAGCTCCGCGAGGCCATGGCCGACCCGGAGCGCGGCACCTGGTTCTCGCTGGTGCTGACCCTGTCGTCCGACGGCTCGTTCACCGCGCGCTTCAACGGAGAACGCCGCGTGTTCGACGACGCCGCGTCGCCGTTCGAGGCCACCGGCGACGAGGTCGTCCCGACCGACGCGGACTACGCCGCCGACCTCGCACGCTTCCCTCGCGCGGAGAAGTACCGGCCCGAGTGGCTGCCGGGCGACGCCGCGACTGCGAGCTCCGCTGCGGAGGGGGCGACGACGGCGCCGTCATCCACCCCGCCCGCCGCGCCCCTGCCCGCCTCGCTCTCCTCGCTCGACGGCCGCTGGGGCTGGCCCGGGGTGCTCGCGAGCGTCGCCCAGCAGACCGCGGCCTCCCCCGTGGCGTCGTCGCCGGACGCCGCGCCGACCGACGACCCCGACGCGCCCGAGCTCTCGCTCGGCCAGCTCGCGCTGCGCGTGCGGGACGCCGTCGTGCTCGACGTCATCGCTCCGCACCGGGTCGCGACGCTCCTCCGGCTGCACGCCGAGGCGGTCACCGCCGGCGTGCTCCCCGCGGTGGACGCGGTCGAGTCCGTCGACCCCGAGCTGGGACTCGAGGAGGCGCGCGTCGCCTCCCCCGAGGTCGTTCCGGCCGTCGAGGCGGCCGTCGCGAACGTCGTCGACGCGATCGTCGCGGAGCACCTGCGGGCCGTCGTCGCCTGACCTGCCCGAGCTCGGAGCGTCCTAGGATCGGGCACATGGGGACGACGGGCTCGAGGGAGGCAGCCGAGCGGCAGCGGGCCGTGTCCCGCCTCCTGCGCCGCCGTCTGGTGCTGCCGCCCGACCTGGACCGCCCGACGACCCGCCGGCTGGCGTCCCTCGACGAGGCCGTGGCGGCGGCCCTCTCCACGGGTGACCACGACCGGCTCCTCGACGACCAGGCGGTCAGCGGGTGGCCTGCCGCCCTCACCGCCGTGGTCGGCGACGTGCTCCGGCGCCTCCCGTCCGCAGCCGTCGCGGGGACGCCGGATCCGGTGCGCGGGATCGTCGAGCAGGCCCTGAGCGCTCGTCTCGGCTTCGGGCCGGGTTCAGGGCCCGACTCGCCCGTCCTGCTCGCCCACGCCCGCGTCGCCGAGGCGCGGCGGGCGCTCGAGGCACGAGGATGGACGCGCGTCGTGCCGGCGGCCCGAGACGATGCCTTGGCCCAGCTGGTGTCGGACACGCTCGGGGCTCGTGCCGTCGTGACGCGACACCTGCGACGCGTCCACCTCGAGGTGCTGCCCCGGTACGGCGCGACCGCCACGCCCGGCTCCTCGCTCGCCGTGCTCTCGAGCACGGGCACCCTCGTCGTCGTCGAGCTCGGACGGCCCCGCCCGGCCCACGACGACCTCGCCGCCTTCCGACCGTTCCTCGTCGCCGTCGCGGACCTCGCGACGGTGCAGGACAGGAACGACGCGGACGCCCGGATGCACGTACAGCGCTGAGGGCGCGCGACGCCGAGGCGTGCCCTCGACTAGGCCCCGCTCGGCCTCCGAGGCGCGTCGGCGTCGAGCACCCGCTCGACGAGTCTGGCGTCGAGGGCCGCCTGCGCCAGCGTGTCGACGACGTCGCCCAGGTCCTGGAGCACGAGGTCCAGCGGCGACCCCGGAGCGAGGTGGGCGTGGACGTCGGACCGGGGGTCGACCGACGCGCCGAGGGCCAGGTCGCGTCCCGTCGCCCGCGCCCACGGCTCCCAGAGGCCGACGACGCCCGCCGCGTCGAGGGACGTGACCTGATCAGCCCAGACGGCCTCCCAGACGCCATCGACGACGTCGTCGGTCTCCGGGACGCGCTCGCCCGCCGGCGTCGCCGCCAGCTGTCGTGAGACGTGGGGTGGCAGGACGCGGTCGAGGTGCCCGACGACGCTCTCCCACACGTCCGCCCACCCCGGCATCGCGACGAGGTCGGCCACGGACGACGGCGGAGCCAGCGGCGTCGTGGGACGCTCGGGCTCGCCGTCCGTCGGCGTCTCGTCGCCCGCCGGCGGCCGGACCGGATACCACGCGGGCAGCGCCTCGGGGCGTCGTGGGTGCCGGGCGAGGTCGGCGAGGAGGGACTCGTCCGAGGGAGCGCTGCCAGGACCGCCCGAGAGCGGATCCCGGGAGTTCGTCCACGAGGGACGCTGGTCGTAGTTGAACTCGAAGGAGTACCGGCCCTCGGTCGTGACCGTCACGAAGGCGCTGAGCCACGCGCCCGCGCCCGGACGTTCCGTCTCGCGCCGGAGGAGGGCCAGCGGCCCGTCGACCTCGTCCGGCACCGGCACGCCCGACTTGGTCTCCTCGACGTCCCAGACGGCCAGGTGCGAGCCGATGCTCCCGCCGACCTCGGACCAGAAGAGACGTGCCCGCACCCACTCGACACGAGACGACCGCGAGACCGCCCGGAAGACGACGAGTGCCGCCTCCTTCTGCTTCTCCTCGACGATCGCGACGTCCACGGCCCTCCCCTCGGCCTGCAGGCGGGTCAGCCGGCGGCGACGGCCTCGGCGGCCTGTCGGGCGCCGGAGGCGGTGGTCGCCGCGATCGCCGCGGTCGCCAGGGCGCGCGCCTGCTCGAGCGTGTGGTTGCCCAGCTCGAGGCGGACGTCGGCGAGCGCCGCGGGCGTCATCGACAGCGTGGTCGCGCCGAGGCCGACGAGCACGACGGCCAGCAGCGGGTCGGCCGCGGCCTCGCCGCAGATGCCGACGGGCTTGCCCGCGGCCGCACCGGCGTCGCCGAGGGCCTTCACGAGGCGCAGGACGGCAGGGTGCCAGGGGTCCTGGTAGCTGGCGACCGAGCCGAGCATGCGGTCGGCGGCGAGGGTGTACTGCGTCAGGTCGTTGGTGCCGACGCTGACGAAGTCGGATGAGGAGAAGATCTGGTCGGCCAGCACGGCGAGCGAGGGCACCTCGGCCATCACGCCGACGGTCCTCAGCCCGAGCTCACGCCCGAGGGCCACGAAGTACTCCGTCTCCTCCGCGTCGCTGACCATGGGCGCCATGACCCAGAGGTCGGCCGTGGTGGCGGCCTGCGCCGCGGCGAGGGCGCTCAGCTGGTCGCGGAGGATCTGCTCCTTGACGCGGAGCGCACGGAGGCCGCGGAGGCCGAGTGCGGGGTTCTCCTCGTGGGCGTCGTTGAGGAAGCTGAGGGGCTTGTCGGCGCCGGCGTCGAGGGCGCGCACGACGACCTTGCGGCCGGGGAACGCCTCGAGCAGCGCCGTGTAGCTCGCGGTCTGGCTCTCGACGGTCGGGGCGGAGCTGGTGCCGAGGAACAGGAACTCGGTGCGGAACAGGCCGACGCCCTCGGCGCCGAGCGCGACGGCGCCGGCGGCCTCGTCGGGCGAGCCGAGGTTCGCGAGCAACGGCACGGCGTGGCCGTCGGCGAGCGCGCCGTCGGTCAGGGGCGCGGCGGCCGCGGCGGCGCGGTCGGCGATGCGCTTCTCGGCGACGGCGACCTCGTCGGCCGACGGGTCGACGGTGACGACCCCCGTCGCGGCGTCGGCGACGACGACGGTGCCGTCGGCGAGGTCGAGCGCGCCGGTGACGCCGACGATCGCGGGGATCGACTTCGAGCGGGCGAGGATCGCGGTGTGCGAGGTCGGGCCGCCGTCGCGCGTGATCAGGGCGAGGACCTTCTCGAGGTCGAGCAGGGCAGTGTCGGCCGGTGCCAGGTCGGGAGCGACCAGCACGAAGGGGGTGTCGCTCTCGGGCACCCCGGGGGCGGCGACGCCGCGCAGGGAGGCGATGACGCGCTGGGCGACGTCGCCCAGGTCGGTGGCGCGCTCGGCCATGTAGCCGCCCATGCCGACGAGCATCTCCTGGAAGGCGGCGAAGGCCTCGAAGACCGCGCGCTCGCCCGTGGAGCCGTCGGCGATGCGCTGGTCGACGTCCTCGACGAGGGTCGGGTCCTGGGCCATGAGGGCCTGGGCGTCCAGGACGTCCTTCGCCTCGCCTCCTGCCTTCTCGCCCCGTGCGGTCAGGTCGGAGGCGACGGCGGCGAGCGCCGTCCCCACGGCGGCCGACTCGGCGGCGGCGTCCGCGGTGCGCCCCTCAGTGCCGGGCTCGGGAAGCGGCTCGGGCATCCTCAGGACGGGGCCGACGGCCACTCCACGTCCGACGCCAACGCCCTGTAGTGCCACTGTGTACCTCTTCGTGCTCGCGGTGTCTGCGGCGGGCACGCTGATCGGCGGCGCCGCGGGGTCAGCGACATCGTACGCGAGCGGTGGCGGGCGACCCGTGCACGCGCCCGTACCCTGGGTGCATGCGCCGCCGCCCCGACGACACCGAGCAGGCCGACGCCTCCCGGGACGTCGCCGCCGACAGGCCCGCCGCGACCCGCCGGGCCGCCTCGGGCGCCGTCGCCGCCGGGTCGCGCCTCGCGTCGTCGAGGGCCGTGCGGGTCGTCGGCCGGCACGTCGTGCAGAAGGGCCCGCTGCTCGCGGCGGGCCTCACGTACCAGGCGCTCTTCGCCCTCTTCTCCGCTCTCTGGGTCGGCTTCAGCGTCGCGGGGTTCGTCGTCGCCGGGAACGACGTCGTGCGCGACGAGCTGATCGCCTTCATCCAGTCCGCCGTGCCGGGCGTCATCAAGGACGACACGGGCGCCGGCGTCGTCGAGCCGGGCGCCCTCATGAACGCGTCCGTCTTCGGCTGGACGGGGACCGTGGCCCTCGTCGGGCTGCTCTTCTCGTCGATCCGGCTCTTCGGCAGCATGCGCGACTCCGTGCGCACCGTGTTCCGGGCGCCGCAGCCCGCGACGCCGCTCCTCCGGCTGATCGCCCGCGACCTCGTGCTCGCGCTGGTCTTCGGCGCGACGGTGCTGGTGTCGGCGTCGATCTCGCTGCTGAGCACCACGGCCGTGACCTGGGGGCTGCGCCTCGTCGGGCTCTCCCCCGACTCCGACGCGTCGGCCGCGCTGCTCCGGCTCGTCGGCCTGGTGCTCGTCTTCGTCTTCGACACGGCCGTGCTCGCCGTGCTGTTCCGGGTGCTGGCCGGTCTGCACATCCCGGCCCGCCGCCTCCTCGCGGGCTCGGCGATCGGCGGCGCCGGGTTCGTGTTCATCACCTTCGTCGGCGGCACGCTGCTGCGCGCCGCCGGCTCGAACCCGCTGCTCGCGTCGTTCGCCGCGATCGTCGGGCTGCTGCTCGTCATCAACCTGCTCTGCCAGGTGCTGCTGCTCGCGGCGGGCTGGATCGCGGTCGGCATGGACGACATCGGCGTGCTCGCGGACCCGCACGCCGAGGCGGAGCGGCTGCGGCTGCTCGAGGAGGCGCGGCTGGCCGAGGAGGCGCAGCTCGGCTCGCGCAGGGCGCGCGCGGGCGAGCGGCTCCGCGCCCTCGCCTCGCGGCTGCCGCGGGGCCTCCGGAGCCCGGGCCGCGGCCCGGCCGGCCGCGACCCCGGGGGCGACGACGGCGAGGCCGGGGGCGGCTCGGGCGTCGGCGGCCGCCGCTAGTCTCTCTGGCATGGGTTCTCGTCTGCGTCTCGCCTCGGTCAACGTCAACGGCATCCGTGCCGCGTACCGCAAGGGCATGGGCGAGTGGCTGGCCGACCGTGACGTCGACGTCCTCACCCTGCAAGAGGTGCGGGCCTCGACCGACGACCTCGAGGGCCTGCTCGGCCCCGAGTGGAACGTGCTGCACCACCCCGCCACGGCCAAGGGCCGCGCGGGCGTGGCGATCGCCTCCCGGGGCGCCGCCCGCATCCACCGCGTCGAGCTCGGCCCCGACGACTTCGACAGCGCCGGCCGGTGGATCGAGGCCGACTACGACGTCGACGGCACGATCGTCACGGTCGTGAGCACCTACGTGCACTCGGGCGAGGTCGGCACCGACAAGCAGGACGAGAAGTGGAAGTTCCTCGACGCGATGAGCGAGCGGCTGCCCCAGCTCGCCGCGCACTCCGAGCTCGCCGTCGTCACGGGCGACCTCAACGTCGGGCACCGCGAGCTCGACATCAAGAACTGGAAGGGCAACGTCAAGCGCGCCGGCTTCCTGCCGCGCGAGCGCGCCTACTTCGACCGGTTCTTCGGGCCCGAGGGCGAGCCCGTCGAGACCGCCGACGGCGAGGGCGGCACGGGCCTCGGCTGGGTCGACGTCGGCCGCCGCCTGGCCGGCGAGGTCGAGGGGCCCTACTCGTGGTGGTCGTGGCGCGGCCAGGCCTTCGACAACGACACCGGCTGGCGCATCGACTACCACGTGGCGACGCCCGCCCTCGCCGAGCGCGCCTCCGGCCTCGTCGTCGACCGGGCCGCCTCCTACGACAAGCGCTGGTCCGACCACGCGCCCGTCGTCGTCGACTACGACATCTGACCCCGCACCGCCGACGCCGGGCCTCCTCCCCGGCTCTCTCCCCCTAGGACGCCATGACCAGCACCTCCGCCCCGGCCGCCGCCCGGCCCCGCCTCTTCTCCGGCATGCAGCCGACCTCCGACTCCCTGCACGTCGGCAACTACGTCGGCGCGCTGCTGCAGTGGCGTGAGCTGCAGTCCAGCCACGACGCCCTGTTCTGCGTGGTCGACATGCACGCCATCACCGTCCCGCAAGATCCTGCGACGCTCCGCGAGCAGACCCGCCGCACCGCCGCCCAGTACATCGCCGCGGGCATCGACCCCGAGAAGTCGACGCTCTTCATCCAGTCGCACGTGCCCGCGCACGCGCAGCTGGCCTGGGTGCTGAACACGCTGACGGGCTTCGGCGAGGCCAGTCGGATGACCCAGTTCAAGGACAAGTCGGCCAAGCAGGGCGCCGACGCGGCCACCCTCGGCCTCTTCGCCTACCCGACGCTCATGGCGGCCGACATCCTGCTCTACCAGGCCGAGTCCGTGCCGGTCGGGGACGACCAGCGCCAGCACGTCGAGCTCACCCGCGACCTGGCGGGGCGCTTCAACTCCCGGTACGGCCAGACCTTCGTCGTGCCCGAGGCGGCCATCCTCAAGGAGACCGCCCGCATCTACGACCTGCAGACGCCCGAGTCGAAGATGAGCAAGTCGGCCGCGACCGACTCCGGCATCGTCTGGATGCTGGACGAGCCGTCGCGCACGGCGAAGAAGATCAAGTCGGCCGTCACCGACACGGAGCGCGAGATCCGTTTCGACCGCGGGGCCAAGGCCGGCGTGTCCAACCTGTTGACCATCCTCTCCGCCTTCTCCGGCACGACCGTCGGCGCGCTCGAGCAGCAGTACGAGGGGCGCGGCTACGGCGACCTCAAGAAGGACGTGGCCGAGGTCGTCGTCGAGACCTTCACCCCGATCCGTGCCCGGACGCTCGAGCTGCTCGACGACCCGGCCGAGCTCGACCGCGTGCTCGCCGGCAACGCCGAGCGCGCCGACGCCATCGCCCAGGCGACGCTCGACACCGTGTACGACCGCATCGGGTTCGTCCGCAGGGCCTGACCGTGCAGCCGTTCGTGCTCGAGTCGCCGGCCGTCCGTCTGGAGGTGCCGGGCCCGGCCGACGTCGAGGCCATCGTCGACGCCTGCCAGGACCCGGTGCTGCAGCGCTTCACGACCGTCCCTGCGCCCTACGCGCGGTCGGACGCGGCGTTCTTCCTCGAGCGCATCGTCGACCACGGCTGGGTGACGGGACGCGAGGCCACCTGGGGCCTGCGCGGCCCGGGCTCGTCGCTGCTGCTCGGAGTCGTGAGCGTCCGGCTCGGCACCCGCGACATCGGGTTCTGGACGGCGCCGGAGGCCCGCGGCCGCGGCCTGATGACCGCGGCGGTGCGTCTCGTCGCCGACTGGGCTCTGGGCGAGGCCGGCCTCGACCAGCTGCACTGGGAGGGCTACGTCGGGAACGACGCCTCCGCCGCCGTCGCGCGCCGCTGCGGCTTCACCTACACGGGCGCCGGGCCGGGCATGCACCCCGGCCGCGACGGCGCACGGCCCCTCTGCTGGAAGGCGCGGCTGCGCCCCGGCGACGACCGCCTCCCGAAGCAGGGCTGGCCCGACCTCTCCGGCGGGGCCGCCCGGGACCACACCGCCGATGCCGCCGACGCCGAGGCCGGTCGACACGACCGCGACCGCTCCCGGGAATGGCCGCGGGTCGACGACGTTGACCACAGAGGCCCGCAGACGCCGGGCACGCCCCGTCTCCCGGAGGACTCGTGACCGACCCGAACACCGCGCCCGCGCCGTCGGACGGCCCCGACGACCTCGTCGTCGAGGCCGCCATGCGGCGTGCGCTCGAGCTGGCGGCTCGCGGCCCTGCCCGGGGCGCCAACCCCCAGGTGGGCTGCGTGCTCCTCCGACCGGACGGCAGCACCGCGGCGGAGGGCTGGCACCGCGGCGCGGGAACGCCGCACGCCGAGATCGACGCCCTGGCGGAGCTCGGGGACGCCGGAGCCGCCGGTCTCACCGCCGTCGTCACCCTCGAGCCGTGCGACCACACCGGCCGGACCGGGCCGTGCAGCACCGCCCTGATCGCCGCGGGCGTGGCGCGCGTCGTGTACGCCGTCGACGACCCGGGCGAGCAGTCCTCGGGAGGCGGCGCCCGCCTCCTCGAGGCAGGCGTCGCGGTCGAGCGAGGCCTCCTCGTCGACGAGGCGACGGAGCTCGTGCGCCGGTGGCTGGTCCCGGCTCGGCACCACCGGCCGTTCGTGACCGTGAAGTGGGCCTCGAGCCTCGACGGTCGCGCCGCGGCCGCGGACGGCACGAGCCGCTGGATCACCGGCGCCGCCGCGCGGCAGCACGTGCACGAGGTGCGCGCCGACCACGACGCGATCCTCGTGGGCACCGGCACCGTGTTCGCCGACGACCCGAGCCTCACGGCGCGGGGCGACGGCGGCGAGCTGCTCGCCGACCAGCCCGTGCCGGTGGTCGTGGGTGACCGTCCCGTCCCTGCCGGGGCCCGCCTCCGGAGCCACCCTCGAGAGCTCGTGCAGCTCGGGGGCCACGACCCCGAGGCAGCGCTCGGCGCCCTCTGGCGGCTCGGCTTCCGCAGCGTGCTCGTCGAGGGCGGCCCGACCGTGGCCAGCGCCTTCGTCCGCGCCGGCCTCGTCGACGACTACCTCGTGTACCTCGCCCCGACGCTGATCGGCGGCGCGCTCACCGCGCTCGACGACCTCGGCGTCGCCACGATCGACGACCAGCGACGCCTCCGCGTCGCCGACGTCACCCTGCTCGGCACCGACCTGCTGGTCGTGGCCCGCGACGACACCCGGAGCACCCCATGACCGACGCCCACTCCCCCGACTCCCCCCGCGTCTCGCACGTGACCTTCGAGGTCGAGACCACCGTCCCCACCTCGCACGGCACGTTCCGGATGCGCGCCTACTCCGACGTCGAGACCGGTGCCGACCACATCGCGATCGTCGCCTCCGGGCCCGACGGCGCCGCCCCCTCCGACGGGGCGCTCGTGCGGGTCCACTCCGAGTGCCTGACCGGCGAGGCCTTCGGCTCGCTCAAGTGCGAGTGCGGCCCCCAGCTCGACGCCGCCCTCGACACGATCCGCGACCACGGCGGGGTCGTCGTCTACCTGCGCGGCCACGAGGGCCGAGGCATCGGGCTCATCAACAAGCTGCGCGCCTACCGGCTGCAGGAGGACGGCCTCGACACCCTCGACGCCAACCTGGCGCTCGGCCTGCCCGCCGACTCCCGTCAGTACGGCGCCGCCGCCGACATGCTGCGCGACCTCGGCGTCACGTCGGTCCGGCTGCTCAGCAACAACCCCGAGAAGCGCCGCCAGCTCGTGGAGCACGGGATCGAGGTGCTCGAGTCCGTGCCCCTCGTCGTCGGCGTGGGGGCCTTCAACGAGGGCTACCTCGACACGAAGCGCGACCGCATGGGCCACGAGCTGCCCGG
Source organism: Frigoribacterium sp. CFBP 13729 (assembly GCF_014841875.1). Classification (NCBI taxonomy): domain Bacteria; kingdom Bacillati; phylum Actinomycetota; class Actinomycetes; order Micrococcales; family Microbacteriaceae; genus Frigoribacterium; species Frigoribacterium sp. CFBP 13729. The sequence continues at coordinate 1,020,153 of NZ_JACYUR010000001.1, forward strand.
GCAGCTGCACGGCGACGCCTGACCCGCCGCGGCAGCACCTCGGTCGGCGTCGGCGCGACCGGCGGCACCGGCGGCACGGGCGGCACCGGCGGCACGTAAGATGGACGACGGCTGTCACGAGCGGCCCCTGCACCTCCGCACCACGGCACCGCGCGCCCCGTCCACCACCCGGGGCCACTTCTCCGCCTCCGACCCCGTCGAGCCCATCTGGCACCGGACGTCGTCGAGGCCGCCTCCCCTCGTCCCCTCCTGCTGCCCCGGAGTCCCCATGTCCCGCAACGCCGTCGCGCCGTCGACGTCCGCCTCCCCGCCCGTCAACAAGCGCTCGCGCGTAGTCCTCGCGAGCCTCGTGGGCACCTCCATCGAGTTCTACGACTTCTACGTCTACGCGACCGCCGCCGTGCTCGTGTTCCCCACGATCTTCTTCGCGAACGACGACCCGGCCGTCGCGAGGCTCGCCTCGTTCGCGGTCTTCGGGGTCGCCTTCATCGCGCGCCCCGTCGGCTCGATCGTGTTCGGCCACTTCGGCGACCGCATCGGCCGCAAGGGCACCCTCGTCGCCTCGCTGCTGACCATGGGCGTCGCGACCGTGCTGATCGGCTGCATCCCCGCCGGCACGACGCCGGGCTGGGCAGTCGCCGGGCCCGCCTGCCTGGTCGTGCTGCGCTTCTGCCAGGGCCTGGGGCTCGGCGGGGAGTGGAGCGGCGCCGCGTTGCTCGCGACCGAGAACGCCCCCGCCGGCCGACGGGCGATCTGGGGGACGTTCCCGCAGCTGGGCGCCCCGATCGGCTTCATCATCGCCAACCTCGTGTTCATCGTCCTCAACGCGAACCTGACCGACGAGCAGTTCCTCAGCTGGGGCTGGCGCGTGCCGTTCCTCGCGAGCGCCCTGCTCGTGATCATCGGTCTGTACGTGCGCTTCAAGCTCATCGAGACCCCGGCGTTCCAGGCCGTGGTCGACTCGGGCAACGTCGCGAAGCTGCCGCTCGCCCGCGTCTTCACGACGAGCTGGCGCCCGCTGATCCTCGGCACGTTCATCATGCTGGCGACGTACACGCTCTTCTACCTGATGACGACGTTCACGCTGACGTACGGCACCGCGGAGGCGTCGGGCGAGGCTCCGGGGCTGGGGATCGACCGCACGCAGTTCCTGCTGATGCTCATCTTCGGCTGTGTCTTCTTCGGCATCTTCACCCTGGTGTCGGGCCCGCTGGCCGAGCGGTTCGGCCGACGTGCCCTGCTCATCGTCGTGACGAGCGCGATCCTCGTGTTCGGGTTCCTGTTCGCCCCGTTCTTCTCCGCCGGCGCGGTCGGGGCCCAGGGCCTGCTGATCGTCGGGTTCACGCTGATGGGGCTCACCTTCGGCCCGATGGGCGCGGTGCTGCCCGAGCTGTTCCCGACGAGCGTGCGCTACACCGGCTCGGCCATCAGCTACAACGTCGCCAGCATCCTCGGCGCGGCCGTCGCCCCGTTCATCGCGGTCGCCCTCTGGCAGGCAGCCGGCGGCAGCACCTGGCTCGTGGGCCTGTACCTCTCGTCGATGGCCGTGCTCACGCTCGTCGCGCTGCTGCTCAGCCGCGAGACGAAGCACGTGGAGTACGACGCCGCGGGCTGAGCGGCAGCGGTCCCGGCGCAGGCCGCCGGGACCGCGCGCCGTCCCAGCGGAGGCGCAGGTGGCTCGGGACGGGACGAAGTACCGTGGTCCCGGCGATCCGCCGCGACCTTCCCCGAGAGGCACCATGAGCTCCGACACGAGCCGCTCCGACCCGAGCACTCGATCCGCGTCGTCCCCCACACCTGCCCCCGCGCCCGCTCGACGAGGACGGGCAGGTCGGACGGGCCGCCGAGAGGCGGACGGGCCCCGCGCGACGTTCCGCCAGCTGCTGCCGTACCTCTTCGAGCACAAGAAGGTGATGGTCGTCATCATCGTGCTCAGCGTGCTGGGCGCCGCCGCCTCGCTCGGCCAGCCCCTCCTCGTCAGCCAGGTCATCACGCTCGTGCAGCAGGGCGAGACGCTCGGCCGGCTCGTCTGGGCGCTCGTCGCCCTGGTCGTCGTCGCCGGCCTGCTGAGCGGGTTCCAGCACTACCTGCTGCAGCGCACCGGCGAGGGCGTCGTGCTCTCGAGCCGCCGCCGGCTCGTGGCGAGCCTGCTGCACCTGCCGGTCAGCGAGTTCGACCGTCGACGCACGGGCGACCTCGTGTCGCGCGTCGGCAGCGACACGACCCTGCTGCGGGCCGTGCTGACCCAGGGCCTCGTCGAGGCGATCGGCGGCTCCCTGACCTTCGTCGGCGCCCTGGTCGGCATGTTCCTGATCGACCCCGTCCTGCTCGGCCTCACCGTGCTCGTGGTCGCCGTCTCGGTGACGGTCGTCGTGCTGCTCTCGGGCCGCATCCGCGTCGCCAGCCGGCGCGCACAGGAGAAGGTCGGCGACCTGACCGCCGCCGTCGAGAGGTCGATCAGCTCGGTGCGGACGATCCGCGCGAGCGGCGCGACGGAACGGGAGATCACCGGCGTCCAGGCCGACGCCGAGGGCGCCTACCGGCGGGGCCTCGAGGTCGCGCGCATCTCGGCGCTCGTCGTGCCCATCGCCTCCGTCGCGCTGCAGGCGTCGTTCCTCGTCGTGCTGGGCGTCGGCGGCTTCCGCGTCGCGAACGGCACGATCGACATCGCCTCGCTCGTGTCGTTCATCCTGTTCCTCTTCCTGATGATCATGCCGCTCGGCCAGGCCATGGGCGCCGTCCTCAGCGTCAACCAGGCGCTCGGGGCGCTCGGCCGCATCCAGGAGATCCTCGACCTGCCGCGCGAGACGGAGGGCGACGACGTCGTCGCCGCGGGCCTCGGCGGCGACGCCAGGGTCGAGACCGACGCCGCGATCCGCTTCGACGACGTGCACTTCCGCTACCCCGACTCGCCCCCGGCCGTCGACGGCACGGCAGCCGCGAAGGAGGCGCGCGCGGCCTCGGACGACGACCTCACCGTGCTCCGCGGCGTCTCGTTCTCGGCTCCCGTGGGCAAGCGCACCGCCCTGGTCGGCCCGTCCGGAGCCGGCAAGAGCACCATCCTCGCCCTCATCGAGCGCTTCTACGACCCCACCTCCGGCGTCGTCCGTCTCGGCGGGGTGGACGTCCGCGCGCTCGACCGCGTCGACCTGCGCGCGCAGATCGGCTACGTCGAACAGGACGCCGCGGTCCTGGCGGGCACCCTGCGCGACAACCTCACCCTCGGCTCGCCCGAGGCCACCGACGACGACTGCCGCCGGGTGCTCGAGGCGGTCAACCTCACCGCCGTGCTCGAGCGCGGCGAGCTCGGCCTCGACGCCCAGGTCGGCGAGGACGGCGTGCTGCTCTCGGGCGGCGAACGCCAGCGCCTCGCGATCGCGCGCACGCTGCTCTCGGCTCCCCCGCTGCTGCTGCTCGACGAGTCGACGTCGAGCCTCGACGGGCTCAACGAGCAGCGCCTCCGGGAGGCCATCGACGCCGTCGCCGAGGGTCGCACCCTGATCGTGATCGCGCACCGGCTCTCGACGGTCGTGGACAGCGACCAGATCGTCGTCGTCGACGACGGACGGGTCGTCGGCGTCGGCACGCACTCCGAGCTGGTCGAGAGCACGCCGCTCTACAAGGACCTCGCGAAGCACCAGCTGCTCGTCTGATCCCTGCCTGCGGGGTCGTGGGGCGCGGAGCCGTGGGTTCGTGGGGTCACGGGGTCATGGGGCCGTGGCCCCGTAGGCCCGCCGGGAGGCCGGGTCGCCTAGCCTGGCCCGATGAGCGACGACGCCCGCGAGCCCGAGGTCCTGTTCCACGTCGACCGGGGCGTGGGGGTCGTCACGCTGAACCGGCCCGGCAAGATCAACGCGGTGACCGAGGGCATGCTCGGCCTGGTGGAGCGCGCCCTCGACGCCTGGCAGGACGACGACGTGGTCGAGGCCCTGCTGCTGCGCGGAGCCGGCCCCCGGGGCTTCTGCGCCGGCGGCGACATCACCGTGATCCACCGCGACGCGACGGCGGACCCTGCCCGCAGCGTGGCGATGTGGCGTAGGGAGTACCGGGGCGCGCTGCGGCTGGCCCGGTGGGACCGTCCGGTCGTCTCGTACCTCGACGGCATCGCCATGGGCGCCGGCGTCGGGCTCGGCGGCCACGTGTCCCTGAGGGTCGTGACGCCGCGCAGCCGCGTCGGCATGCCGGAGACGCTGATCGGCCTGACGCCCGACGCGGGCGGCAGCTACCTGCTCTCGAGGGCGCCCGGCGAGCTGGGCACCCACCTGGCGCTGACCGGTGTCGCGATGACCGCCTCCGACGCGCTGCTCACTCGGTTCGCCGACGTCCTCGTCGCCGAGGAGGGCGAGGCCGGCAGCGACCTCGTGCTGGACGCGCTCGCGACGGGCGGCCCCGACGCCGTCCGGGCCCTCGCCGTCGAGCCTCCCCCGGCGCCCCTCGCCGCCGAGCGCAGCTGGATCGACGACGCGTACCGGGGCGACGACGCACGGCAGGTGCTCGCCCGGCTGCGCGAGCTCGAGCGCGACGGGGTCGTCGCGGCCGGCCGGGCGGCCGACGACCTCGAGGCGGCCTCGCCCACCTCCGTCGTGCTCACCCTGGCCGCCCAGCGCCGGGCACGCGGCCTGCCCGACCTCGAGGCCGTGCTCGGCCAGGAGCTGGGGCTCGTCACCGCCCTGGCCGACTCCCCCGACCTCGTCGAGGGGATCCGCGCCCGGGTGGTCGACAAGGACAGGTCGCCGCGCTGGTCGCCCGGCAGCCTGGCCGACGTCGACGCCGCCGCGGTGCTCGCCCGCGTCGACTGGGACACGCGCCTCTGACCCGCCCCGGGCCGGTGTCAGGCCCCGCCGGCCGACTCCCGTGCCGCCTCGATGACCTCGAGAGCCGCCAGGGCATCGCGCGGGTCGACCGGCAGCGGGCCCGCCCCGCGGAGGGCACGGGCGAGCTGCTCGTAGAACAGCGGGTAACGGCCTCGGTCGGTCGGCTCGGGCCGGGCCTCCGCTCCGATGCCGACGAGGCCGTGTCGCTCGTCGGGGACGCGACCGTACCCGGGGTCACGGGGCGACGTGCCCGACGCGAGCTGCGCCTCCTGCGGGTCGAGCCCGTCGACGACGTAGGCCCTGGCCGTGCCGAGCACGCGGAGGCGCGGGCCGGGCTGCGCCGCGACGTGGCTCATCCAGAGCCGCGACCGGACACCGCCCTCGTGACGGAGGGACACGAACACGTCGTCGTCGGCGGCTCCCGACGGGCGTCGCCGCGCGATCTCCGCGTGCACGTCGACGACCGGGCCGAACAGGTGCAGGGCCTGGTCGACGAGGTGCGGTCCGAGGTCGAGCAGGATCCCGCCGCCCTCGGCAGCCGTCGCCTCCGACTTCCAGCCCGCGCGGTTCGCGGTCTTCCACGGCTCGAAGCGCGACTCGAAGGTGTGGACGTCGCCGAGCGCGCCGTCCCGCACCAGGCGCGAGGCCGTGAGGTAGTCGCCGTCCCAGCGACGGTTCTGGTACACCGTCAGCGACCGACCGAGCGACTCGGCGAGCTCGATCAGCTGACGAGCCGAGGAGGCGGTGGTCGCGACGGGCTTGTCGACGACGACCGCGGACCCGGCCCGCAGGGCGTCCGCGGCCACGTCGGCGTGCGTCGCGTTCGGCGTCGCGACGACCACCAGGTCGAGGCCGAGCTCGTCGAGGTCGCCCGCGCGCGGGACGATCTCGACTCCGGGGTGGGACGTCCTGGCCTGGTCGGCGCGGTCCGAGTCGCGCGTGACCACGGCGACGAGGTCGTACGAGTCGTCGGCGGCCACGAGCGGCGCGTGGAACACCCGGCCGGCGAGGCCGTAGCCGACGATGCCGACCCGGAGGCGGGACTGCTGCGGCTCCGGGGCTCGCTCGGACTGCTGCGGGACCGGGGCACTCATGCGGCGAAGGGGTCGGGGGTCATCAGGTACACGGTCTCCAGGTACTCCTGGATGCCCTCCAGGCCGCCCTCGCGGCCGAGGCCGGACGCCTTGACGCCGCCGAACGGGGCGGAGGCGTTCGAGACGACGCCGACGTTGAGGCCGAGCATCCCGGTCTCGAGCGTCTCGGCCAGTCGCTGCCCGCGGGCGAGGTCGCGGGTGAACGCGTAGGCCACGAGGCCGAACTCGGTGTCGTTCGCCAGCCGCACTGCCTCCTCCTCGTCGGCGAAGGTCGAGACGGCCAGCACGGGGCCGAAGATCTCCGTCGTGAGCAGCTCGCTGCCCGGCCGCACCCCGTCGAGGACGGTCGCCTCGTAGAACGTGCCCGTGCCGTCGACGCGCGCGCCGCCCGTCCGCACGACGGCGCCGCGGGCGACGGCGTCCCCGACGAGGCGCTCCGCCTTCTCGACCGCGCGGTCGTCGATCAGGGGGCCGACGTCGACGCCGTCGTCGGTGCCGCGGCCGAGCGTCATCGCCGCGACGCGCTCGGTCACGCGGCGGACGAACTCGTCCGCGACCGCCTCGTGCACGAGGAACCGGTTGGCCGCGGTGCAGGCCTGCCCGACGTTGCGGAACTTGGCCAGCAGGGCGCCCTCGACGGCCGCGTCGAGGTCCGCGTCGTCGAAGACGAGGAACGGCGCGTTGCCGCCGAGCTCCATCGACGTGCGGAGCACGCGCTCGGACGCCTGGGCGAGCAGGGTCGAGCCGACCGGCGTCGACCCCGTGAAGCTGAGCTTGCGGAGGCGCGGGTCGCGGATGAGGGGCTCGCAGACGTCGCCGGCCGAGGTCGTCGTCACCACGTTCACCACGCCGTGCGGCACCCCGGCCTCGGCGAGGATCCCGACGAGGGCGAGCGTCGTGAGCGGCGTGAGGTCGGCGGGCTTCACGACCACGGTGCAGCCGGCCGCGAGGGCGGGCGCGATCTTGCGCGTCGCCATCGCGAGGGGGAAGTTCCAGGGGGTGATGAGCAGGCACGGGCCCACGGGGCGCTTCAGCACCACGGTCCGGCCGGTCCCCTCCGGGTTCGTGCCGTAGCGGCCCGAGACGCGCACCGCCTCCTCGCTGGCCCAGCGGACGAACTCCGAGCCGTACGCCACCTCGCCGCGCGACTCGGCGAGCGGCTTGCCCATCTCGAGCGTCATGAGCAGCGCGAGGTCGTCGGCGCGCTCGCGAAGCAGGTCGAAGGCCCGCCGCAGGATGTCGGAGCGGGTGCGGGGAGGCGTCGCCGCCCAGGCCGCCTGCGCGGCGACGGCGGCGTCGAGGGCGCGGAGCCCGTCGGACGCGTCGCCGTCGGCGACCGTCGCGATCACGTCGCCGGTCGACGGGTCGCGCACGTCGAAGGTGCGGCCCGCGGTCGCCGGCGCCCAGGCCCCGTCGACGTGGAGGCCAGCGGGCACGGCGGCGAGGACGCGAGCCTCGTCGGCGGCGCTCACGAGCGCACCGTCTCGACGCCGGCCGCGCGCAGCTCGTCGAGGGCGGCCGCACTCGGCCCCTCGGCGACGCCGGCGACGAGGTCGGTGAGGACCCTCACGCGGAGCCCGGCCCGCGCCGCGTCGAGCGCGGAGGCGCGGACGCAGTGGTCGGTGGCCAGGCCCACGACGTCGACGTCGGTGACGCCGTGCCGGGCCACGAGCTCGACCAGCGACTCGCCCTGCTCGGTGGCGGCCTCGAAGATCGAGTAGGCCGGGCTGCCCGTGCCCTTGCGCACGTGCTCGTCGACGAGCGAGGCGTCGAGGTCGGGGTGGTACTCGGCGCCCGCCGTGCCGCGGACGCAGTGCGGCGGCCAGGTGTCCACGTAGTCCGGCTCGGCCGAGAAGTGGCCGCCGTTGTCGCCCCGGTCGTCGTGCCAGTCCCGGCTGGCGACGACGACGTCCCAGCGGGCCCGGTCGCCCCGGAGGCGCTCCGTCACCCGGGCGGCGACGCCTGCGCCCCCGGTGACGGCGAGGGCGCCTCCCTCGGTGAAGTCGTTCTGGACGTCGATGACGAAGAGCGCGGTGGTCATGCTCCCATCCTCCCTCTGTGGCCTGGTGCTGTGCTGGTGCCGATGCGGTGCGGTGCGGTGCCGGGCCGTCCCGGTCAGCCGTTCGCGAGCGAGTTCCCGCAGCGCCACACCGACGCCGTGAGGGTGTCGAGGGCGCTGCGGGCGTTGTCCTTCACCGGGCCGATGGCGTAGAACGCGAAGGTCAGCGGCGTCCCGTCGGCCGAGTCGATCGAGCCGGCGAGCGTGTACGCCGTGTCGATCCAGCCGGTCTTGGCGTGGACGGCACCGCGCGCGGCGGCGTTCGAGCCGGTGAAGCGCGACGCGAGCGTCCCGGTCCGGCCCGAGATCGGCAGGGCGTCGTAGACGGCCCCGAGACCGTGGGCGCGGTCACGCACCTGGATCATCAGGCGGGCCACGAAGGTCGACGGCACCGCGTTGTCCTCACTGAGCCCCGAGCCGTCGACGATCGTCACGACGGACGCGTCCAGCCCGTAGGTGCCGCTCAGCGCCGACCGGTACAGGGCCGTCAAGGAGGCGGCGGACCCGTCCGCACCCGACTCCCGCGACGAGGCCCGCGCGAGCATCTCGGCCAGCGTGTTGTCCGAGTTCGGCAGCATCTGGCCGATGAGGGTCGAGACCGGCTGCGACTGCACCGAGCCCAGCACCGTCGCGCTGCTCGCGGTGCCCTGCGAGATCGACGCCGATGCCGCCCCCGAGACGCCCGCGGCGACGAGCGCGGACCGGAAGGCGTCGCCGGCCCGGCCGACCGGGTCGGTGCTGCGGGGGCTCGTGACCGCGGAGGGGTCGGCCCGGTCGCCGTCGACCATCAACGCGGTGACCTCGCTGTGGTACCCGATGGTCTGCTCGGTGCGCTTCCACGACGGGTCCCACTTGTCGGCCTGGCTCCACCAGGTGGCGTCGAGCGTGATCTGCGAGACCGGCTGACCGCCGAGGGAGGCGGCCACCTGCCCCGCGAGGTCGCTGAGCGTCGGCGCGCCGGAGTACACGCTGCGGCCCGTCGCGCTGAGGGTCGCGTCGCCGCCGCCCACGAGGGCGATCGTCCCGCTGCCCGGGTCGCCCGTGACCGTGGTCGTCAGACGGTGGTCACCGCCCAGGACCGCGAGCGCGACGGCGCTCGTCAGGGTCTTGAGCACGCTGCCGGTCCGGGCCGGGGTCGACCCGTTCCGGTCGAAGAGGACCTCGCCCGTCGCGGCGTTGACGACCGATCCCTCGAACTGGGCGAGACGTGGGTCGGAGGCGGCGGCGGCGACCGAGCAGGTGCGCAGCTTGGTCGCGGGGGGCACGACCGAAGGCGTGACCCGCTGGGGGTCGGGCGCCTCGGTGGGGTCGGGCGTGACCGTGACGACGTCGGCAGGTTCGCTGCTGCCGTCGCGGTCCGCTCCGGACAGGGCACCCGACGCGACGGGAGCATCGGGGGCGGTCGCGGCGCCGGCGGCGACCGCACCGCCGCCGAGCAGGGCGAACGCGAGGACGCCAGCGGTGACCAGCGAGGTGCGGGGGTGCTCCCGCAGGAGGCGCGCGGCCGACGCGCGCACGTCTCGCGTCCGGCCTCCCCCTGCGGTCACGTCCGTGTCCTCGGCCCGCGTCTCGGCCGCCTCCGCACGTACCTCAGGGGTGACGTCGTCGGAGGGGCGGTCGTCGGGGGTCGCGTCCTGCTCGCTCATCGAGGACATCCTACGAAACGCGTGCCTCCTCCGGGGGCCGCGTCCGCGCCTCCTCGGCTCCGGACCTCGCGGGCCGGCTCAGCGAGCCCGCCAGGCCGGCCGGCTCAGCGCTCGGGGTACTGCACGCCGACCTGGCGGCGGACCTCGTCCATGGTGGCCATCACGGCGACGATCCCGTCGGAGGTGAGCGCCGGGCTCTCGAGCTCGCCGGCCTCGGCCAGGCGGGCCAGCTCGAGCGCCTGGTGCTGCATCCCGCGGAGGTCGCCCTCGTCCGAGTCGAACCGCTCGACGACCTCGCCGTCGGCGTCGAGGACGGTGAACCCGCCGGGCGCGTAGAAGGTGTGGTCGATCTCGATGCGGCCCGCGCTGCCGTGCAGGACGGCGTCGTTGCGGCCCGCGGTGTCGAGCGCGCAGAACAGGTTCGACGTCGCTCCGTTCGCGTGGCGCAGCGTGATCCCGGTGCGTCTGTCGACGCCCTGGTCGCTGAGCACGGCCGTGGCCGCGACGGCCTCGACCGGCCCGAGCAGGTCGTGGGCGAACGAGACCGGGTAGACCCCGAGGTCGAGCAGGGCGCCGCCGCCGAGGGCCGGGTCGTTGAGGCGGTGCTGCGGGTCGGTCGGCAGCGACTGCATGTGGGATGCCGTGAGGAGGCGCGGCTCGCCGATCACGCCGCTGCGGACGACCTCACGGAGGCGCGCCTGCTGCGGCAGGTACCGGGTCCACATCGCCTCGAGGGCCACGACGCCGGCCTCACGAGCGGCGGCCAGCACGCGCCCCGCCTCGTCGGCGCTGACGGTGAAGGGCTTCTCGACGAGGACGTGCTTGCCCGCCCGGATGGCGAGGAGGGCGTTCTGTTCGTGGAACACGTGCGGCGTCGCGACGTACACCGCGTCGACCTCAGGATCGGCCACGAGGTCGTCGTAGCTGCCGTGCGCGGTCGTGATGCCGTGGTCTTCCGCGAAGCGCTTGGCCTTGTCGGCGTCACGCGACCCGACGGCCGCGACGGCGATGCCTGCGGCGGCCAGGTCGTTCACGAAGGTGTCGGCGATGCCGCCGGCGCCGAGGATTCCCCATCGGATGCTCATGCGACCTGTCTACCAGTCAGGCTGGTCGGCGGGGCTGCGGAGGAGGGGCGTCCGGGGACGCTGAGGACGGCGGAAGGCCCGATCCTGACGGACCGGGCCTTCGTGGGAGCCGCTTTGGGGAATCGAACCCCAGACCTTCTCATTACGAGTGAGACGCTCTGCCGACTGAGCTAAAGCGGCGGATCTCGATCAGATCGAGAACCCGTGCCTCGCGGCACGATCACCAACTGTAGCGGATTCTCAGACCTGTCGCGTCACGACGCGGCCGAGCTCGGCGAACGACCCCTCCATGCGTGCCCGCAGGCCGTAGCGGTGGTCGGTCGCGTGGTCGGCGTCGTCGTCGTCGATCCACTCGCCCCAGGCGTGCCGGAGCGCGGCGATCGCCACGAGCGTGAGCAGGTGGGCGCTGCTCAGGTCCGACTCCTCCGTGGCGTCGTCCGCACGGCCGGGAGCCGTGGCCAGCCGGCGCGCGACGATGCCGGTGAGGCGCTCCTCGAGCACGCGGGTGGAGGCGATCCGGCGGGCGAGCAGGTCGGGGTGGCTGCGCAGCACCATCCGCCGGCGCTGCACCAGGTCGCGGTCGAAGGTCGCGGTCACGACGGCCTCGTCGAGGAGGCGGATGAGGCCGTCGATGATCGGCTCGTCGTGCGCCCCCAGGAACCGGTCGAGGGACTCCCCCTCGGGCAGGTCGGGCAGGTCGCCGACGACCGCCTCCTCCTTCGACGTGAAGTAGTTGAAGAACGTGCGGGGCGACACGTCGGCGCGGCGGCTGATCATGTCGACGGTGACGGCCTCGAGTCCCTCCTCGCCGATCAGGTCGAGGACGGAGAGCTGGATGGCCCGTCGGGTGGCCAGGCGCTTGCGCTCACGCAGGCCCGGGGCGGCAGTCGGGTCGGTCATGCCGCCATCTTGCCTCACCTGACCGCGTGTCGGCTGACGGCCACCAGCATGGCCTCGAGCGCCAGCGCCGGGGCCACGTTCGACTCGATCCGTCGACGTGCGACGGCGATCGCGTCCATGACCGCGAGCGTGCTCGCCGGCGTCGAGGCCGCGGTCGCCTCGTCGAGCCGGCCACCGACCGCCTGGTTGATGGGCTCCTCCGCGACTCCGAGGTGCAGCAGGAGGACGTCGCGGTACAGCGAGAGCAGGTCGACGAGGATGCGGTCGATGCCGTCGCGGAGGCTCCGGGTCGCCCGGCGCTTCTGGTCGTCCTCCAGCGCGCGGAGCTGGCTGCGGAGTGCAGGGGGCACGGTCCCGCCCGGCTCGACGCCGAGCGACCGGAGGGCGCTCGCGCGCTCCTGGGCGTCACGCTGCTCGGTGATGGCCTTGGCGTCGTCCCCGGCGACGGCGAGCATCGTGGTCGCCGCGTTCACCGCGTCGGACACGCTGCGGATGGCCAGAGCGGTCTCGAGCGTCCGTCGCCGGCGCTCGCGCGCCTCCTCGTCCGTCGCGAGACGGAGCGCCATGCCGATGTGGCTCTGCGCCTCACGGGCCGCCGTGACGGCCGTCTCGTGGTCGATGCCGTCGCGACGCTCGAGCAGGGCGGCCACGTCGGCCACGCTCGGCGTCCGGAGGCGGATGCTGCGGACGCGGGACCGGATCGTGGGGATGAGGTCGGCCTCGCTCGGGGCGCAGAGGATCCACACCGTGCGGGGCGGCGGCTCCTCGAGGGCCTTCAGCAGCAGGTTGCTGGTGCGCTCGGTCATCCGGTCGGCGTCCTCGATGACGACGACGCGGTAGCGGCCGACCGAGGGAGAGAACTGGGACGACGCGACCAGCGACCGCACCTCGTCGATGGTGATGATGATCCGCTCCGTGCTGAGCACGGCCAGGTCGGGGTGCGACCGGGCGTCGACCTGGCGGCTCGTCGCCTCGTCGTCGTGGCCCCGGGACAGCAACGCGGTCGCGAAGGCGTAGGCGAGGTTGGAACGGCCGGAACCGGGCGGGCCGGTGATCAGCCACGAGTGCGTCATCGCCGAGCGGGACGGGTCGGCCGACGCCGCCGCCTTCAGCAGCTCGACGGCGTCGGCCTGACCGGTGAGGCCGTCCCAGCTGCTCATCGCTCGCCGCTCACGGCGCGGTCAGGAGGTCGGCGACCCTGGCCCGCACCGTCGCCGCGACGTCGGCGACGGGCAGCGTGGCGTCGACCACGACGAACCTCGCGGGCTCGGCGCGGGCGATCTCGAGGTAGGCGTCCCGGACACGGCCGTGGAACGCCTCGGCCTCGGACTCGAGCCGGTCGTACGACTTCTCGGCTGCGTCGAGTCGCGAACGGCCGACCCGGGGGTCGAGGTCGAGCAGCACGGTCAGGTCGGGCGTCAGCCCGCCGGTCGCCCAGGTCGACAGCTCGCGGACCTCGTCGCCGCCGAGGACCCGGCCGGCGCCCTGGTAGGCGACGGACGAGTCGACGTACCTGTCCTGCAGGACGACCTCGCCGCGGTCGAGGGCCGGACGCACGAGCGTCTCCACGTGGTGTGCGCGGTCCGCGGCGTAGAGCAGCGCCTCGGCGCGCGGAGCGATGTGCCCCCTGCGGTGCAGCACGATCTGCCGCAGCTCGAGGCCCAGGTCGGTGCCGCCCGGCTCCCGGGTGCGCACGACGCTGCGCCCCTGCTCGCCGAGCCACTCCTCGAGCAGGGCCGCCTGCGTGGTCTTGCCCGATCCGTCGCCGCCCTCGAGGGTGATGAACAGACCGGCCACTACGAGGCCTCCGGCGCGTCGCCGTCCGTGGCCGCCGCCGTGGCAGTGGCCTTCGCGGCGGCGGGCTTCCTCGCGGCAGCCGGCTTCTTGACGGCAGCCGGCTTCGCGGCAGCGGCCCCGGCAGCAGCCGGCTTCGCGGCAGCGGGCTTCTTCGCGACCGCAGGCTTCTTGGCAGCCGGCTTCGCGGCAGCCGGCTTCTTGGCAGCCGGCTTCTTGGCAGCGGGCTTCTTCGCGGCCGGCTTCTTGGCCGGGCCCTTGGCGCGCTTGTCGGCGAGCAGCTGGATCGCGCGCTCGAAGTCGACCTCCTCGACGGTCTCCCCTCGGGGGATGGTGGCGTTCGTCTCGCCGTCCGTCACGTAGGCCCCGAAACGGCCGTCCTTGATCTTGATCGGCTTGCCGCTGACCGGGTCGGCCTCGAACTCGGCGAGGGCGCTGCTGGCGCGCTTCGCCCCGTACTTGGGCTGGGCGTAGAGCTCGAGGGCGCCGGGCAGGTCGATCTCGAAGATCTGGTCCTCGCTGGTGAGCGACCGGGTGTCCGTGCCCTTCTTGAGGTACGGGCCGTAGCGGCCGTTCTGCGCCTGGATCTCGTCGCCCGTCTCGGGGTCGACGCCGACCGTCCGCGGCAGGTCGAGCAGCGCGAGAGCGGTCCCGAGGTCGATGGTGTCGACGCTCATGCTCTTGAACAGCGACGCCGTCCGCTCCTTGGGCGCGGCCTTCTTCGCCGGCGCCTTCTTGGCCGGCGCCTTCTTGGTCGCGGCGCCGTCCGTGGCGGTAGGCGTTGCGGTGGCGGCGGCGGTCCCCGCCTCGACGACCTCGCCGGTGGCGGGGTCCGCAGCGATCTCCTCCGGGGTGCGCTCCGTCACGTACGGACCGAAACGGCCGTCCTTGGCGAGCACCTCCTTGCCGGACTCGGGGTTGACCCCGACGACGCGGTCGCCGATGACGGGAGCGTCGATGAGCTCGCGGGCGCGGGCCGGCGTCAGCTCGTCCGGCGCCATGTCCTCGGGGACGTTGACCCGGCGGGGGGTCTCGGGGTCGTCGCCCGGAGCCTCGAGGTAGGGGCCGTAGCGGCCGATGCGCAGGGTGAGCCCCTCGCCGAGCGGGATGGAGTTGATGTCCCTCGCGTCGATCTCGCCCAGGTTGTCGATCACCTTGCGGAGCCCGCGGTGCGTGTCGTTGCCGAAGTAGAAGCCGTTGAGCCAGTCGACCCGGTCGGCGTCGCCGCCGGCGATGAGGTCGAGGTCGTCCTCCATGCTGGCCGTGAAGTCGTACTGGACCAGGTCGCCGAAGTACTCCTCGAGCAGCCGGACGACGGAGAACGCGATCCAGTTCGGCACGAGGGCCGTGCCCCGGGGCGTCACGTAGCCGCGGTCGACGATGGTCGACATGATGGCGGCGTACGTCGACGGGCGCCCGATCCCCAGCTCTTCCAGGGTCTTGACGAGGCTCGCCTCGGTGTAGCGCGGCGGCGCGCTCGTGTCGTGCCCCTTCGCCTCGATCTCGTCGAGGGTGAGCTGCTGGCCCTCCGTCAGCGGCGGGAGCTTGGCCTCGGCGCTGTCGGCCGCGCCGTGCCGGTCTTCGTCACGACCCTCCTCGTACGCGTTCAGGAAGCCGCGGAAGGTGATGACGGTGCCGGTGGCGACGAACTCGGCCGCCGTGCGGGCGGCGCCCTCGGCGGACACGCCCGCGACGGCGGTCTGCGTCGTCGCCGTCACGACGACGGAGGCCGTCGAGCCCTTGGCGTCGGCCATCTGCGAGGCGACGGTGCGCTTCCAGATGAGGTCGTAGAGCTTCCAGTCGTTGCCCCTCAGGGTCGACTGCATGTCGCTCGGCGTGCGGAACGTGTCGCCGGAGGGGCGGATCGCCTCGTGCGCCTCCTGGGCGTTCTTGCTCTTGCCCGTGTAGACGCGGGGCTTCTCGGGCACCGTGTCGGCACCGTACAGGGAGGCGGCCTGGGTCCGGGCGGCGTTCGTCGCCTGCTGCGAGAGCGAGGGCGAGTCGGTGCGCATGTAGGTGATGTGCCCGTTCTCGTACAACGACTGGGCGACGCTCATCGTCTGGCGGGCGGAGAAGCGCAGCTTGCGGGCGGCCTCCTGCTGCAGGGTCGACGTCGTGAACGGGGCGGCGGGACGGCGCGTGTAGGGCTTCGACTCGACCGACGAGACGACGATGTCGACGCCCGACGCCTGCAGCGCACGGGAGAGAGCCCCGGCCGAGGCCTCGTCGAGCGCGACGGCCTGCCCCTTGGGCTGGCCGCGGTCGTCGAAGTCCCGACCGCTCGCGACCCTCGTGCCGTCGACCCGCACGAGGCGGGAGGAGAAGGGCACCGCGTCGGCGGCAGGCTCGAAGGTGGCGGTGAGGTCCCAGTAGGAGGCGGAGACGAACGCGAGCCGCTCGCGCTCGCGGTCGACGACGAGGCGGGTGGCCGCCGACTGCACGCGACCGGCCGAGAGGCCCGGACCCACCTTGCGCCAGAGGACCGGCGAGACCTCGTAGCCGTAGAGGCGGTCGAGGATGCGTCGGGTCTCCTGGGCGTCCACGAGAGCCGTGTCGAGCTCGCGGGTGTTCTCCTGGGCCTTCTGGATCGCGTCCTTCGTGATCTCGTGGAAGACCATCCTCTTGACGGGGACCTTGGGCTTCAGCTCCTGCAGCAGGTGCCACGCGATGGCCTCGCCCTCGCGGTCCTCATCAGTCGCGAGGTAGAGCTCGTCCGCGCCCTTGAGCGCACGCTTGAGCTCGGAGACCGTCTTCTTCTTCGCGTCGGAGACGACGTAGTAGGGCTCGAAGCCGTTGTCGACGTCGACGCTGAACTTGCCGAGCGACCCCTTCTTGAGCTCCGGGGGCAGGTTCTTGGGCTCGACGAGGTCACGGATGTGCCCGACGGAGGCGAGCACCTCGTAGCCGCTGCCGAGGTACTGCCCGATCGTCTTGGCCTTCGCGGGCGACTCGACGATGACCAGTTTCTTCGTGCCTGGCACGGGACTCCTTGCTTCGGGGAACGTCTGGACCCGGTCTCGAGGACCGGTCAGGTGGTCGGAGGCGGGCGGTCCTCCCGCCGTCCCTGACACGGGACCGACGGATCGTGCGCTGCCGACAGGCACACCATACACACACCCTCCGGCGCACCGGCTCACGGCCCGGGGCCCGTCCGGCGCGCTGCGGAGGGCGGCGGTCCTGCCGTCGCCGAGGCGCGCACGGCGACCCCGAGCAGGGGCGCCGACCCCGTCACGACGACCGTCACGACGAGCCCGTCGACGTCGCAGGAGGAGAGCTCGACCGTGTTCGCCCGAGCCAGCGACGCTGCCAGGGAGCACGGCCCGCCGCCACCCGTGACCAGCCCGGCGGCGGCGTCCGCGGCGGCCAGGGCGGAGGCGTCCGCGGCGCCCGCCACCCTGCTGCGCTCGGCGAGCGCCCGCGTCCCCGCGAGGGCCGCCGCGGCCAGGACCGCGACCCCGACGACGGCCGAGACCGAGAAGACGGAGGCGCTGCCCGCGTCGCCGTGATCGGTCCGGCCCGCTACGGCCGTCCCCTCTCTCCCCCTCGTCTCTTCTCTCCCGCTCATCCGCCGGCCGCCGGCGCGCAGCTGCGGGCCCGCAGGGTGACGACGCCGGAGAGGGGCCCGAGGGAGACTGCCCTCGCCACCGTGAGGCAGACGATCGTGCCCTCGGTCGACGCGCTGCTCTCGGCACCCGGCGCCAGCGCCGCCAGCGTCGCCGGGACGGAGTCGACGTCTCCCCTCGCCGTCTGCCGGGCGGCCACCGCGGCGGCGTCGGCCAGCCGGACGGACTGCGCTGAGGCCCCGACCGCCCCGACGGCCAGCGCGACGACCGCGAGGACGGCGGGCAGGACGACCGCGAACTCGGCCGTGACGCTCCCGGTGTCGCGGAGGAGCCTGCTCATCGTGTCTCAGCCGACCGACAAGGCCGAGCGCACGAGGTCGCTCAGGACCCCGCGCACCTCGTCCGACCTCATGATCACGACCAGGAGCCCCGCGAAGCCCACGGCGGCCATGATCACGATCGCGTACTCCGCCGTGGCGGCCCCGTCCTCCGACAGCCACCGCCTCCTGGTCCGGGAGGCGCGGTCGGCCCGCCCGGCAGCGGTGACGGGGACGGGGACGGGGACGGGGACGGGGACGGGGACGGGCGGGAAAGTACGGTCGGCGGCTGCGGTCGTGGTCGTGGGGCTCGTGCTCATGTGCTGCTCTCTCTCGTCGGTGGCGACCACGTGTCGTGGTCGGGAGCGAGTCTCCGACGACGGGGCGCACTGCCGCCGACCACGTCGCGCCTCCTGGGCACGGACGGTCAGAGGACCTCGGCTGTGGAGGAGAGGAGCGCGACGACGAGCGGGACGACCCCCACCACGAGGAACGCCGGCAGCACGCAGACACCCAGGGGCAGCATCAGGGTCGATCCCAGCCTGGACGCCGCTGAGCGCGCCGCCGTCGTCGCGTCGAGACGGCGCTCCGCGGCCGCCGCGCGCAGCAGCGCGCCCGCCGGGGCTCCCGCCCGCCGCGAGAGCTCCAGGACCGTCTCTCCGCCCCCGTCGTCCTCGATGCCGGCTGCCGGGCTGTCCCGACAGGCCTCGTCGACGAGGTCGAGGCCGCCCTGCCAGGACCCGCCCCCGGAGACGGCCACGGCGAGGAGCTCGAGGCGGAGGCTCGGCACGGAGGCGCTCGGGACGGCCGAGCGGACCAGCCGACCGTTCCAGGTACGGGCGGCGAGCACGAGCGCTCCTCCCGTCACGAGACACCCCCACCCCACCGGGCTGCCGAAGAGCACCGAGGCGGTGTCGAAGCCGAGCCCCAGGGAGAAGAGGAGACCCACCGGGGGGAGGGCGAGCACGATCCGCCCGGTCGAGCGCGGGCCGCTCAGCGCCACCTCCACCTCGCGTCGAGCGGCGTCGGCCTGGCGGAGGGCGGCCACGAAGCTGCCCAGGCACTCGGCGAGCGGAGCCCCGCTCCGCTCCGCCACATGCCAGGCGCAAGCGACCTGGGCCCACTCGACCGCGTGCCGGTCCCCGTCCCGGGCCGTGCCGAACGGCAGGTGCTCGAGGGCCTGCCGCAGGGACGCCGACACGGGGATGCCCTCGTCCGCGCAACGGCCGACGTGGGACGCGACGGCACGGACGGGCCCGTCAGGCTCGGCCTCGCCCACGTGCCTCCAGGCGGACGCAGGCGTGACGCCGGCCGAGAGGAGGACGGCGAGTCGATCGACGACGGTCGCCGCGGGGGTGGGCGGAGGTCGCCGACGGCCCCGCCCGGTCACCGGCCCCGTCGGCCGCCGGCGTCGGCGCCGACGAGGCCCTCCCGGGCCGTGAGCTCGCCGGACGCCGACGTGCCGAGGCTGCCGATGACGGCCAGCCGCCTCCGTCCGCCTGCCCGGTCGAGGTGGAAGACGGCGTCGAGAGCGCTGACGGCCTGGCGGGCCAGGGCCGCCGGCGCGAGGCCGGCGACCGCCCCGAGCGCCTCGAGACGGGCAGGGACGTCCGCGAGGCCGTTCGCGTGCAGGGTCCCTGCCCCGCCGTCGTGTCCGGTGTTCAGCGCCGACAGGAGGTCGCGGACCTCGACTCCACGGACCTCCCCCACGACGAGGCGGTCGGGACGCATGCGGAGCGCTTCCCGCAGCAGCCGTGCGAGGTCGACGCCGCCCACCCCCTCGAGGTTCGGCTGGCGGGCCTCGAGCGAGACCACGTGGGGATGGACGACCCGGAGCTCGGCCACGTCCTCGACGGTGACGATGCGGTCGCCCGGCGACGCCGCCGCCAGCATGGCCGCCAGGAACGTGGTCTTGCCGGTGCCTCCCGCGCCCGTGACGAGCACGTTGGCTCGTCGGTCCACGCACGACCGGACGACGCCCTCGTCGGCGTCGGCGAAGAAGCCGGCCCGGCTCAGGTCGTCGAGCGTCGGGGGCACGACCCGGGGGAAGCGGATGGACAGCGCCGTGCCCGACGTCGAGATCGGCGGCAGGACGACGTGCACGCGCACGCCGCCCGGGAGCCGTACGTCGACGCACGGGCTCGCTTCATCAAAACCATAAAATTTGACACTATGGAAGAACATCAAACGGTCGGAAGCGCCCAGACGGGCCTCCCGGCCGCAATCTACGCCCGGATCAGCCGCGACAAGGCCGGAGCAGGGCTCGGTGTGGACCGCCAGGAGGCGGACTGCAGGGCTCTCGCGGAACGGCTCGGCTGGGACGTGGTGGCGGTCTTCGTGGACAACGACATCAGCGCCTACGACCGCCGCAAGGTGCGTCCGGAGTACCGATCGATGCTCGAAGCGGTGAGGACCGGACAGGTCCGGGGCGTGGTGGCCTGGCACCCCGACCGGCTTCACCGCCGGGCAGCCGAACTCGAGGAGTTCATCACCGTGGCCGAAGCGCACAGCCTCGAGATTCAGACCGTCCAGACAGGTTCGTACGACCTCGCGACCTCATCGGGACGCATGGTCGCTCGCATGCTCGGAGCAGCGGCCCAGCACGAGGTGGACCACAGCCGGGAGCGGGTGCAGCGAGCGAAGGAGCAGGCAGCCGCGAGCGGGAAGTACCGCGGCGGCATCCGCCCCTTCGGCTTTGAGAAGAACGGCGTGACGATCCGCGAGTCGGAGGCTCAGGTGATCCGCGACACGACGAAGGCTGTGCTCGCAGGACGCACTCTCGCGGCCCTGACGCGCGAGCTCAACGAGCGCGGTGTCCAGACTTCTGGACGCTCCGAGACGTGGAAGTACGGCGCTCTGCGGGACATGCTGATCCGCCCTCGAAATGCCGGCCTGCTGGCCCGTGGCTTACCCGGCAAGAAGGGACAGTCCTACGAGTTCGAGGTGCTGGGACCCGCCTTGTGGCACGCGATCGTGTCCGAGGACGAGTGGCGCGCCCTCGTAGGGCTCGTCACGGACCCCTCGCGCCGCCTGACGCCCTCCAACGAGACGAAGTGGCTCGGGTCAGGCATCTATCGCTGCGGAGTCCTCGTCGTGGATGAGCACGGCCAAGAGCACCCTTGTGGCGGCACGCTCCGCGCGACCCCCCACGGCGGAACGTACGCCCGCCAGTACGAGCGCCGCTACCTGTACCGGTGCACGGAGTCAGCCCACCTCACTGTCGGTCAGAAGCAGACCGACGAGTACGTGCGCGGCGTCCTCGCTGAACTTGTGCGAGACCCACGAATCGTCGCCGCGATGAGCCCGAGCACACCCGACCTCGCGGCGGACCGCGAGAAGCGCACCGCGCTCTCCGCACGACTCGAAGCGTTCGAGACGGACTACGCGCTCGGGAACATCACCGGCACCCAACTCGCGAAGGCCACCGCCACCGTGGAAGCCGAACGCGCGAAGGTGGACGCGAGGCTAGCCAAGGGCCTCAGCCGGTCCGCGTCGTCGTCCGTCCTCCGCGCTCCTGACCCCGGTCAGGCATTCCTCGACGCGCCAATCGACGTCCAACGCGCCGTCCTCGCATCGGTGCTCCGCGTCGAGGTGTTGCCCGCGTTCTCCCGCGGCTCGAAGTGGAGCGCCGAAAGACTGCGGATCGTTCGAGCAGGCTAGTCAGCAGGGCGCCGTCGTGACCTCGACGCCCTGCTGACCGCTCCAGCTAGAACTTGCCGTCGACGAACGCGGTGAACGCCTCCACGAGGTCCTGCTGCGACTTCAGGGCGCGGTTCGTGACACGGATGTTCGTGTCACGCCCCGGCTCGAGGCCCTTCTGCTTCTTCAGGACCTTCTTCGGCGTCTTCACGGGCTTCCCGCTGACGTACACCGTCGTCTCGAACTGCGCGTAGGACAGGACGATGGTGCTCCAGAACCGGCGCGCGCCCATCAGGATACGCTTGCGTGCCCACCCGTTCGGGACGAGCAGGAGCGGCTCGCCGTCGACGACGGGCAGCTCCACTTCGGCCTTGTCCCACATCGACGTCGCCGGGTCCCAGACCTGCCGAGTGAACGTCTTCACGCCCTCCCCCACAGACCGGAACTGCGGGTACTTAACGATCATGTCCGCCGTGAAGTCAGCCAGCGGACCGTAGATGATCCTCGTCGTGAGGTCCGACGTGATGTCGTTGTCGACACCTTCGACGAAGAGCGGGATGTGTTCCACCTGCTTGAACACGCCGACCGTGATGAGCGCCCGCACGTCCCCGAGAAGGGCGTTCCAGATGTCGGTGCCCACCTTCAGGGCACCTCCGTGTCCGTGGAACCCTGCCTTCGCCATCCCGAGGCGCGTCTCCCGCGGCTCGGAGAACTGCTGCAGGAGTTCCTCACCTTCTTTGAGCGCCGCCGACGTACCGAGGATGATGCGGTTCGTGACGGCGTCGAAGAAGGTGTCCAGGCAGTTCACCGCGTTCGTCGCGAAGGGCGACGGCGAACCCATGAGACGGATGACGTGGGGGTCCACGTACAGCCGGTTGTCGTCGTCGAGGTCGACGTCGATGAACGGCAGCGGCCCCTTGATCTTGTAGTAATTGCTGAGGAGAT
The DNA here is from genome assembly GCF_014841875.1 of Frigoribacterium sp. CFBP 13729. NCBI lineage: Bacteria > Bacillati > Actinomycetota > Actinomycetes > Micrococcales > Microbacteriaceae > Frigoribacterium > Frigoribacterium sp. CFBP 13729. The sequence continues at coordinate 1,042,009 of NZ_JACYUR010000001.1, forward strand.
TCACGATCTCACTTCCTGTTCGGTGGCCCGAGGGGAAGCGTGAGACGCCGGTTGCGTCTCAAGGATGAATCGCTACACTGCTGGAGACTCATCAGTCACCAACCGTGCCCTCGTGCCGGTTCCTGGTCCTCCGTCGTTGGAGCGGCGGCGGACCAGAAGTCTTTTGCCTATCGCATTCGCTCACCCTCGCTGCGATTCGGCTTGTAGTTCGTCACGCGGTCAACGAGGTCCATCACGAAGTCGCGATCCTCCTTCGAGAGGCTGAAGAGGTCGACGTCGAGAGCAATATCGACGGCCCCTCCCGACGACAGCTTCAAGCGGTGCCGTGACGGAGTGCCCGAAGGCGGAGTCGTAACGAGGGTGCTGGACCAAGTCGAGCGAGAGCGCCGTCGGGATACTTCGGCGCCAGACGCCTCTTCCAGCCCCTTCGAGCCAATCAGGGCCTGGGCCTCAGCAGCCCCCTCGGCCTGCACGAGAGCTTCTGCCATGATCACGCGCGGCTCTTCTGAAGGTGTCATACGCGCCTGTCGCAGGAGGTGTGTGAAGAGCGTCACCATGCGGTCCCGCTGACTCGGCGGTCCGAATTGGTTGAAGGCTTCAGCGACTTCCTCCTGGGTTGCTAGCTTCGGATCGACGTAAGCGAATACTGGGGCGTACACACGACGCACGAGCGCGCCGAGCTTCGAGGAGAAGTCAGTACGCGACCGCGTCGCAAGTCCGTCGAACGCTTCCGTCGCAACGCAGTCCTCATCGATCAGCTCGAGAAGCCTCAACGACTGGACGGTTCGGGGCACGATGCTCTCCCGAATCCCGAGATCGCTCAACTCCTGAGGCCCGAAACGTGTCAACTCCGGGTTACGCCGCTTCGCGGTCAGCGCGTTCGCGATCGCGCTCCAGGGCGCGTAGGGCGCGGCTCCACCTGATTCGATCACTGCGGCCTCCTTTCGTGGCTCGTACCGAGTGTACAGTACGAAACCGCTCAAGTACAGCGGGTTACGTTACAAGCGCTTTATTCGAATTTGTGTTCGGCAAGCGATCGTCGATATGACGGTACCCGTAACCCCATCAGCGGCCTCGATCGGAGCAGGCGCGCGGAAGTTTGGCGTTTCGCGGCTCGAACAGCACCGATCTGAACTCCAGTACGCGAGAGACAGGAAGATCCGTCAGATCGGCGCTGGGCGGGGCGGGAAACGTCGAACTTCCGCTTGGCTGCACGCTCGCAACGTGGGAAACTCCAACTAGCGAAGGACGAGCCGCTGGCTCGCCTCGCTCCTCCCCCGAGAGCGGACCGTTCAGTGGCTTGGGAGCGTGGACTCTGCTGGCACCACCAAGGCCGACCAGCGGACAGAACGGATGTCGATTCCGACTTTAGGAACCCGTCCGCCATGTCTAAGTACGTCAACGAGGCCTCTGCGGCCAACCACTTCAACGTCCACCCCCGAACGATCTCCAACTGGATCGGCAAGGGCTTCATCCACGGCTTCGACGACGGTCGCGGCTCAATCTTCGTCGACATCGACGAGGTAGAGCACGTCCTCCCGGACAACCCTCACATGCGAGACGGACGCCGCTCGCGCTACAGCTCCAACGCCAAGATTGTCCCTCTGCCGATCGTTCGTGATGCTGTCGCCGAGGACGTCAAATGAGCGCCATCGCAGCGGCGCTCGATGCACGCGACCGTCAAGAAGCTGCTCGTGCTCGGGCACGCACCCTGCCGCAGCTGACTGACGCGCAGGTCGCGCGCGTCGCCGCACTGCTCACGCTGGGACGTGCTCCGGAGGCGACCCGATGAGCGCCAAACTCCCACCGATCAAGAATCCGAACAGCCCTTCCCGACACGGCTCACCGGAGGACTGTGACGAGTGCGGACGCCGGTTCCGGCCTTGGGCCAAGGGTGGTCGGTTCTGCTCCGTGGCGTGCCGCTCTGACTGGTGGGGACGACGCATGCGTTCGCTGCACCCACCGAAGCCTCGCCCAACCGTGAGCCCTGAACAGGCGCGCGCGATCCGCGCCGAGACCAGGGCTGCGCTCGACAACCTCAGAAAGCGACTGGACGGATGAACCGCGAGACGTACGACCAGTTCGCGACCTTCGAGCACGAGGGACAAACGCTGACCCGTGCACCCCGCTTCGTGATCATCGAGCACGAACGACTCGTGTACGACCCGGACGCGAGACCCGGCCGACTGGGCTGGGCTCACGATTGGGGAACACTCACGCCTGAGGCAGCGGACGAACGGCGGGCGATCCTCGCCGACGGCACGTTCTGGCGCGACGCTGAGCGGCTAAGCCCGGCGCAGACGAACTACGAACGAGCCAAGATCCTCCGAACGTACGACGGACTGCCCAACGCCTTCGCGAGCCGCCCCAGCGGCGCCGTGCGGCCCTACATCCCGGGACTCTGGCACCACCAGTCCGTGCCGATGCTCGGTGGTCCTCCGAAGGTCGGGAAGTCCCTACTCGTCTGCGACCTTGCCGCGGCGCTTGTGATCGCCGGCCGGCGGTTCCTCGACCACTTCGGGCCCGTGGACGTGACGCCGGAGGAACGCGCTCGTCCAATCGTGCTCGTCAACGCCGAGAACCCCGAGGAAGACATGCACGAGGCGTTGCTTGCGACTGGCCTCGAGTACGACGCTATGGGCGACCCGTATCCGTTCTACTTCGACCCCGACGACGACGGGACGGGGTCGATGCTGTTCGTCGTGCACCTCGAAGCCGCAGGCGGTGCCGATACGTTCGACCTCACGAAGCAGGACATCTACGACCGCTGGGAGTTCGAGCTGCTGGGGCTCGCACTAGTGGCGGGACCTCCCCTGACGCTGATCGTGGATGGGGTGACGGCCATCCTCAACAGCGACACGACGCGGTACGGCCGGTGGTACTCGGAGTTTCGCAGGCTGTTGAAGTCCGTGGATGTGCCGAACGGGCTTGCAACAGGTCACACGGGGATGAAGAACAGCTACCTGATGAACGGCGTCGAGTCCATGGCCGGTCAAGACGGGCTGTGGACGTACGAAGCGAACGAGCCTTACGTGAACCCCCGAGCACTGCGACGATTCCGGACCGTGCCACGGCTTCACGCGCCCGCCGTCGACCCCGCGCCGGTCGTCATGGGCGAGGACGGGCGACTCCGGCTAGGCCCCTCGGGAGTCGCGAGGGACCGGGCTCAGGAGGCTCAGCCGTCGCCCGACGACAAGCGCCGCTACCTGCGCAACCAGATCGCCGCCCTGACCGCCGCGCGACAAGACACCTTTACGAAGGCGGTGTGCGGGACGGGCGAGGCCTACACGGAGTACGCGGCCATCCTCCGGCAGATGGAACAAGACGGCGAAGTGCGGAAGGAACCCAAGAGAGGGGGCTTCGTCTGGTCCTTGATGACCCCCGAACCGGACTGAGTTCCGAGCAGCCGAGTTGCGGGTTGTCGGGTTACTAGGGAGTGGAGTTCGGAGAACTCCCCTAGGAAACCCAAAACCCGAAACCCGCTACGGCTCAGCGTCCAGAGAGCCCAAACGCAGGGCCGAACCAGTCGAAGTGCCGGTCCACGGCCTCACGGTGCGCGTCCGGCTCGGTGACTCGCTTCACGGCCGTCCACGACCTCGTGGCAAGGGCGGTTCGGGACGGCTGGTACGAGAACGTCTGAGTGCGTGCCGTCATCGTCTGGGTGGTCTTCTGCTGCTCGCTCATGGCTGCTCCTTCATCTCCTTCATCGGAAAGGCAACGCCCGGTCAGGGAACCCGACCCGAGCGCCGTGGTCGTGCCCAGTGCACAAAGCCTTCGGCCGCGTTCCGCATGAAGTCGGGCGCCCAGATTAAGCGTCGCCAATCGCTGCCTACTATAGGTCGAAACCGTGCCTGCAACAGTAGTACGGTGTGACCAGAGCGCGGTAAGCCTCTCCCCCACCCAAGGACGCCACCGGCAGTAAGGCCGGGCCTGATGACACCCTGGGCCCACGCGCACGGCCTCGGAGACCTTGCAACCGATCTTCGGGCGGCGTCAGCATCCAGGAGGCTCGAAAACGCGGACGTGACCAGCAAAAAGTGAGAATGGTCGGGCAAAATCTGTCAAAAAGTTGGTTTTGACTCGTCCACGTGACGTCCGCCCCGTGCGACGAGCCTCACGGCGAGGTCGCGCACGGCCGCCTCGGAGAGGTGGACCCGCGGCTCGGGGCGTGCGCCTCCTCCTCGGTCCACCCACGTCCCCGCCCCGCCCGTGACGAAGACGTCGGTCACGTCGGGGTCGTCCAGGAGGGGAGCGAGCGCTCCCAGCCACGACCTGTCGACCCGAGGGCCGTGTACCCCGTTCACGACCTGTGTACCCCATCTCGCGGCGGCACCCGGCGGGGCCGCCGCGACGAAGCGCCCGGGCTCCGAGGCGAGGGCGACGAACGGGTGGTCGGGGGTGAGGCCCGGGGTGGGGGCGGGAGGCGCTCCGGTCATGTCCGGACGCTAGCTGCCCCGGCACGACCGAGACAGACAGGGCTGTGCATCCTGGGGAGGAAGGTCAGGCGGGACGCTCTGGGGAGGAATCACCCGGGTGATCGTCGGACGATCCACGGGGAAAAAAGAGGGGCGGCACCAGTTGGGGGGAACTGGTGCCGCCACGGCAGCGCTGGATCGGGGGGAATCGCTCGCGCTGCACACCGGGGTTGAATCCGGACGAGCTCACTGTACCCCACGAAGGCGGACGGGTGCCAGCGTCGCGACCGTGTCCGGTCCGCGCGCTTCGCTCTCCGGCCAGGCCCCTCGCCCGAGCGGCGACGCGGCCCGGAGTAGTCTCGCTCGGGGCGCGAGGCGCCCGCATCCGCAACGACGCGAGAGGACGACGATGGTCGACCGCCAGGACACCCCCACCAGCTCCGCCACGGACGAGGAGGCGGTGCAGTCCCCCTCCGACGCTGCCTTCCCCCCGTCGCCCGAGTTCGCCGCGCGGGCCGTGGCCGGACCCGAGCTCGTCGAGTCGGCCGCCGCCGACCGGCTCCTCTTCTGGGGCGACCAGGCGCGTCGGCGGCTGTCCTGGGACGTCGAGCCGACGGAGACCCTCGACTGGTCGGCAGCGCCCGTGGCCCGCTGGTTCGCCGACGGTCGCCTCAACGTCGCGTACAACTGCCTCGACCGGCACGTCGAGGCCGGGCACGGCGACCGCGTCGCGCTCCACTGGGAGGGCGAGCCGGGCGACAGCAGGTCGGTCACCTACGCCGAGCTCACCTCCGAGGTGAGCAGGGCCGCGAACGTCCTCGCCTCGATGGGCGTCGTGGCCGGCGACCGCGTCGTCATCTACCTGCCCCAGGTCCCGGAGGCGGTGGTCGCCATGCTCGCCGTGGCCCGGCTCGGCGCCGTCCACAGCGTGGTCTTCGGCGGCTTCAGCGCCGAGAGCCTCCGCGCCCGCATCGACGACGCGCAGGCAGTGCTCGTCATCACCGCAGACGGCGGGTGGCGGAAGGGCTCCGTGGCCCCCCTCAAGCCCGCCGTCGACGCCGCGCTCGCCGTCGGGGGCGAGTCCAGCGTCCGCGACGTGCTCGTCGTCCGCCGCGGCGGGAACGACGTCGGGTGGGTCGACGGTCGCGACCGGTGGTGGCACGAGGCGCTGGAGGGCGTCTCCGACCAGCACGAGCCCGAGTCGTTCGAGGCGGAGCACCCCCTGTTCATCCTGTACACGAGCGGGACCACCGGCAAGCCCAAGGGCATCCTCCACACCTCCGGCGGCTACCTGACGCAGGTCGCGACCACCCACGCGACGGTCTTCGACCTCCGTCCTGAGACCGACGTGTGGTGGTGCACCGCGGACGTGGGCTGGATCACGGGCCACAGCTACGTCGTCTACGGGCCGCTCGCGAACGGCGCCACCCAGGTGCTCTACGAGGGCACTCCCGACTCCCCCGCGCCGGGCCGGTGGTGGGACGTCGTCGAGAAGTACGGCGTCTCGCTCTTCTACACGGCCCCCACCGCGATCCGCGGCTTCATGAAGGCCGGCCGCGAGATCCCCCAGGCACGCGACCTGTCGTCCCTGCGCCTGCTCGGGTCGGTGGGCGAGCCGATCAACCCGGAGGCGTGGCTCTGGTACCGGGAGGTCATCGGCGCGGGCAGGACGCCGATCGTCGACACGTGGTGGCAGACGGAGACGGGGGCGATCATGATCTCCCCTCTGCCCGGGCTCACGTCGACCAAGCCGGGTGCGGCGCAGACCCCGCTGCCGGGGATCACGGTGGACGTCGTCGACGACCACGGCACCTCGGTGGCCGACGGGGAGAGCGGTCTGCTCGTCGTCGACGAGCCCTGGCCGTCGATGCTCCGGGGCATCTGGGGCGACCCTGAGCGCTACGCGGAGACGTACTGGAGCCGCTTCGGCGACCGCTACTTCGCCGGCGACGGCGCACGCCGCGACGAGGACGGCGACATCTGGCTGCTCGGCCGCGTGGACGACGTCATGAACGTGTCCGGCCACAGGCTCTCGACGGCGGAGATCGAGTCTGCGCTCGTCTCGCACCCCATCGTCGCCGAGTCGGCCGTCGTGGGCGCGGCGGACGAGACCACCGGCCAGGCCGTCGTGGCCTTCGTCGTGCTGCGCAACAAGAAGAAGAAGAGCCTCACCCCCGAGGAGGCGGCGGTCGCCCTGAAGGCGCACGTCGCGCAGCAGATCGGCGCGATCGCCCGGCCCCGCTCGATCGTGCTCGTGGACGAGCTGCCCAAGACGCGCTCCGGCAAGATCATGCGCCGCCTCCTCCGCGACGTCGCCGAGGGACGTGAGATCGGCGACACGACCACCCTGGCCGACTCGGCCGTCATGACGGTGATCTCGGCGGAGATGCGCTGACGGACGAGGCCCCGAGACGCGACGCCGACCCGGCGCTCGTCCCGGGGCCTCGGGTCCACCGTCGATCAGGCGGTCGGCACGACCTCGAGCAGGAGCTCCACCTCGACCGGGGAGTCGAGGGGCAGGACGGCGACGCCGACGGCGCTCCGCGCGTGGACGCCGACCTCGCCGAAGATCTCGCCCAGCAGCTCGGACGCCCCGTTGAGCACGCCCGGCTGCCCGGTGAACGCCGGGTCGGACGAGACGAACCCGGTGACCTTCACGACCCGCACCACGTCGTCCAGCGAGCCGAGCACGGAGGCGGCGGCGGCGAGTGCGTTGAGGACGCAGGTCGCGGCGAGCTCACGGGCGAGCGCGGGGGCGACGAGCCCCGGACCGTCGCCCACCTTGCCGACCACGGGCAGCGCGCCGTCGACGAAGGGCAGCTGCCCCGCCGTGTACACCGACGTCCCGACCCTGACGGCCGGCACGTAGACGCCCGCGGGGGCCGCCACCGTGGGGAGGACCAGGCCCAGCTCCGCGAGGCGGTCGTCGACGCGGGCCACTACGCCTCCTGCTTCTGGCGCTTCAGCCAGGCGACGGGGCCGCCCTCGGGGCCCTGGGTCACCTGGACCAGTTCCCAGCCGTCGCTCCCCCAGTTGTTCAGGATCGCGGTGCTGTTGTGCACCATGAGCGGCGTGGTCATGTACTCCCAAAGGACCATTTGTGGTTCCTGTCAGCTCGGATGTCAGCGGTGTCACTTACCCTGATCTTATGTCTGCCCAAAAATCGAAGCCCACGTCCGTCATCGGGGCGCTCTTCGGGTTCGTCGGCTTCAGCGTCCTGGCCGGCCTCCTCGTGACCATCGGGGTGACCCCTGCCATCGCGGTCGCCGGCATGACGGCCTCGAGCACGATCGGGGTCTTCGAGTCGATCCCCGAGTACATCGAGATCGGCAAGCTGCAGCAGCGCAACACGCTGTACGCCAACCAGGGCGGGCAGGCCGTCCCCTTCGCGACGCTCTACAGCGAGAACCGCGTCGAGCTCAAGTGGGACCAGGTCTCGCAGTCCCTCAAGGACGCGGTCGTCGCCGGCGAGGACCGTCGCTTCTACGAGCACGGCGGCGTCGACGTCACCTCTCTCGTCCGCGCCGGCGTCGGCTCGCTGGGCGGCGGAGAGCTCGGGGCGAGCGGCGGCGGCTCGACGCTGACGATGCAGCTGGTCCGCAACATCCGGATCGCGCAGTCCCAGCTCATCGCCGACCCGGACGAGAAAGAGGCGGCCTACAAGGACGCGATCAAGACCACCATCGACCGCAAGCTCGAGGAGATGAAGTTCGCGATCGGGCTCGAGAAGAAGTACACGAAGGACGAGATCCTCCTCGCGTACCTCAACATCGCCTACTTCGGCGACCAGACCTACGGCGTCCAGGCCGCCTCCCAGCACTACTTCAACAAGAACGCGAGCGACCTGAACACGCAAGAGGCGGCGAGCCTCATCGCGATCGTCCAGTACCCGGACACGCGCAACCTGTCGAGCCCGGAGAAGTACGAGGGCAACAAGGCGCGTCGTGACGTCATCCTCAAGTCGATGTACGCCGAGGGCTTCATCGACAAGCCCACGGAGGAGGCGTCGCTCGCGTCGGACATCGCGAGCTACGTCGTGCTCACGGCTCCGACGCAGGGATGCGCGGCGGTCACGGCACCCGGCGCCCAGTACTTCTGCGACTACGTCAAGAAGAACATCAAGAACCTCGCCGTCCTCGGCTCCACCGAGGAGGAGCGGCTCGCGAACTGGAACACGGGCGGGCTGAACGTCTACACGACGCTCGACCTCGACCTGACGGCGAACGCCAAGGGCCAGCTCGACCAGTGGGCCCCCGCCAGCGAGACCAGGGTCCGGCTGGGCAGCGTGGTCAACTCGGTCGAGGCCGGGACGGGCCGCATCATCGTGATGACGCAGAACACGACCTTCTCCGAGCTCGACACCGGCGACCGCACGCAGACCTCGGTCAACTTCAGCACGGATCGGGACTACGGCGGGTCGACCGGCTTCCAGCCCGGCTCGACCTTCAAGCCCTTCACCCTGATCGACTGGATCGAGCAGGGCCACGGCATCACCGAGTCCGTCGACGCAACGCCACGCACCTTCTACCTGAAGGCGGGCGGCGAGCGACAGGGCGGCTGGGCCCCCAAGAACGACGATGGATCAAGACCCGGCCAGATGGCGGTCACGACCGCGACGGCACAGTCCGTCAACACCGCCTACGCGGCGATGGCGTCCAAGCTCGACCTCAACGACATCCGCGACGTGGCACAGCGACTGGGCGTCCACCGCGCCGACGGCGGCGAGATCAGCAACTTCTCGTCCTCCATCCTCGGCACGGCCGACGAGATCGCCCCGCTGACGATGGCCACGGCCTACGCGGCCATCGCGGCTGGCGGCAAGTACTGCGCGCCGATCGTGGTCGACAACATCGTCAACGACGACGGCGTGGCCCTCGGCGGGCAGGCCCAGGAATGCTCGCAGGCTGTCGAGCCCGCGGTGGCCGCGGCCGCCGCGAAGGCCATGTCCGGCCTGTGGTCGAACGGCACCGGTCGCGGAGCGCTCCCCGGCGACGGCTTCGAGGAGATCGGCAAGACGGGGACGACCGACAAGAAGGAGTCCATCTGGATCATCGGCGCGACGACGAAGCTCGCGACCGCGATCTGGCAGGGCAACTGGACCGGCCCCAAGGTCAACCTGCGGTCCATCGGCTCGCCGATCAAGGGAGGCAACTACGCCGCCACCCGAGCGCAGCTCTTCAAGGCCGTGCAGACGGTGAACAACACGAAGTACCCGGGCACCGACTTCCCCGAGGCCAATTCGCGGCTCGTGCGCGGCTCCGGCGTCTCGGTCCCCGAGCTGTCCGGCAGCAGCGTGAGCGCGGCACAGACCATGCTGAAGGGACTCAACCTCGTCTACGCCGACGGCGGCACGCAGCCGTCCGCGTTGCCTGCCGGCCAGGTGGTGGCGAGCGACCCGGTCCCCGGGACGGTGCTGTCCAAGGGAGCCACGGTGACGGTCTTCACGAGCGACGGGTCCGGCGCCGCCGCGATCCCCGACGTGCGGGGGCAGAGCATCGCCAACTCCAAGACGGCGATCGCCGCGGCTGGCTTCTCGGCCGACAAGGTCGCCGTGACCGGGTTCGCCGCAGGCGACGGGAAGAACCAGTGTCGCGTGGCGGCGACGGACCCCGCCGCGGGGACCTCCGTCGCGAAGGACTCCGGCATCGGGCTGACCCTGTACGGCAACCCGCAGGGCGCCGATCCGGGTGGCTGCAAGTGACGCCCCTCCCCCTCGGCAGGGCGACGGCCGCGACCGCACTGGCGGGCGCGGCCGTCGGCCTGGGTGCCCTCGCCTGGGGCAGCCTCGTCGAGCGCAACCGCTTCACCGTCCGACACGAGGTGCTGAACGTCCTCGAGGCCGGCTCCCGTCCGCTGACGATCCTGCACCTGAGCGATCTGCACCTGGCCCCGTGGCAGACCGAGAAGCAGGAATGGGTGCGTGGGCTGGCCGTCTACGAACCGGACCTGGTCGTCAACACGGGTGACAACATCGGGCACGTCGACGCCCACGCAGCCCTGGAGCACACCCTCGAGCCGTTCCGCGGGGTGGCCGGTGTCTTCGTCAACGGCTCGAACGACTACTACGGGCCGGTCCCCAAGAACCCGTTCGCCTACTTCGGCGGCCCCAGCGGCGTCACCCGGACCCCCACGCCCCTCGACATCGGCCGGATGGAGTCGTTCTTCGCCGACCTCGGGTGGCTCGACCTCAACAACGCCGCCCGAGCGATCGAGATCAGGGGATCCCGCCTCGAGCTGTTCGGCGTCAACGACGCACACCGTGGCTGGGATCGTCTCGACCGCCTCCCCGGGGCGCTCGACGACCTGCGCGAGAACGTGCGCTGGCACGACGACCGACGAGGACCTGACCCCATCAGCATCGGAGTCACCCACGCGCCCTACCAGCGCGTCCTCAACTCGTTCGTCAACAACGGGGCCGACGTCATCTTCGGAGGGCACACGCACGGCGGCCAGGTCCGGGTGCCCGGCTACGGCGCGCTCGTCACCAACTGTGACGTGCCTCGTGGCAAGGTCAGCGGGCTCAGCACCTGGAGCCACGCGCGCAAGACCGCCCACCTCGAGATCTCCGCCGGTCTCGGGACGTCGATCTACGCACCGGTCCGCTTCGACTGCCGTCCCGAGGCCGTCGTCCTGACGCTCACGGCCTGACGAGGGCTCACGGGGCCTGGTGGTGCGAGCGGGTCCAAAGATCCGCTATCCTTGTCAGGTTGCTCCACTCGGCCCCTGGGCCGAGCGACACCTCGGGGTGTGGCGCAGCTTGGTAGCGCGCCTCGTTCGGGACGAGGAGGTCGTGGGTTCGAATCCCGCTACCCCGACGAGATGTGAAAAGGCCAGACCCTTCGGGTCTGGCCTTTTCTCATGTGCCTGCTGGTGGGGCGGTCCCCGCCCGCCCCACACCGAACGAGGAGGCCAGACCCTTCGGGGTCTGGCCTCCTCTCGTGTGCCTGCTGCTCGGGGCGGTCCCCGCCCGCCGCAGGACGGAGCCTGCGCCCCCGGGGTCAGGCGAGGCGGCCGTCGCTCTCGGCCAGGTAGCAGGCACCGCAGAGCGACTCGTACGTGACCTCCCGGCCGTCGATGGCGACCTGGTCACCGTCGAAGACGAAGCGGTCGCCGACCTTGCGCGCGTTGAAGACCGCCTTGCGGCCGCACCGACAGATGGTCTTGAGCTCCTCGAGCGAGTGCGCCACCTCCAGGAGTCGGCGACTGCCCGGGAAGGCGATCGTCCGGAAGTCCGTCCTGATCCCGTACGCGAGGACGGGGACGCCCTCGAGCACCGCGATGCGCAGCAGGTCGTCCACCTGGACCGGAGTGAGGAACTGCACCTCGTCGACGAGCAGGCACGACAGGTCGGTCCCCGTCTCCGCCCGCACGCGCTCCCGCGAACGGCAGAACACCTCCCGCACGTCGTCGTCGGGAGCGAACGTCACGTCCACGGGCCGGGTGACGCCCAGCCGGGAGACGATCGCGTCGTCGCCCTTGGTGTCGACCCGCGGCTTGGCCAGCAGGACGCGCTGGCCGCGTTCCTCGTAGTTGTAGGCGGCCTGGAGCAACGCCGTGCTCTTGCCGCTGTTCATCGCGCCGTAGCGGAAGTACAGCTTCGCCACTACTGCAGGTAGCCGTCCTCCGCCGCACGACGGATCAACTCGGACTTCTTGCTCGCGGGCCTGTTGGCCTTCGCGTACTTCTCGCGGACGCGACGGAGGTAGGTCTTCGCCGTCTCGTACTGCACGTTCATCTGGGCTGCGACCTCGTTGGTGCTGAAGCCGGACACGTAGAGGCGGAACGCCTCCGACTCGCCTGCGCTGAGCTTCGGGCGGCTCTGGTTCGCGGCCCCCACGGGCAGCGGGCGCCAGTCGCGCTGAGGCGACGCGTCACGAGCCACGCCCATGACCTGGCGGGCCGCGTCCATCACCTCGCGCATCGGCAGCGCCTTCGAGAGGAACGCCGACGCACCGGCGTCGAGCGCGCGCTCACGCGACTCACGCGTGTCGAGGCTCGACAGCACGATCACCTTGGCGCCGGCGGCGCGGCACGTGCGGACCCGGGCCTCGATGGAGACCGGCTCCTTCAGCTGGAAGTCGAGGAAGACGAGGTCGGTCGGGAAGTTGTCGCTGTGCACGAGCTGCAGCCAGGTGTGCGCCGTGAGGACCAGGTCGAAGTCGTAGGCGTTGACGTTGATCCAGCTCGACAGGCTGTCGAGCAGGACCTCGTGGTCGTCGAGGATGGCGAGGCGGACGCGACGGGTCGCGGGCCCCTCGGAACCAGGCCCGACCGTGCTCCACGACGGGGCAGCGGCTGGCCGGCCGAAGCCCGGACGGAGGGACGAGCGGCCGCTCGGCTCAGTGCTGGTCATAAGAAAACCTTAGTGTCAGGAGGGGCGGGGCGGGATCGACCTGCAGGTCGTCGAAGACGATCCGCACGACGGCGAGGTAGGGCGCGAAGCGGTGGCGGACGGCGGACTCGGACGAGGCGGTGGCGACGCTGATGCGGGCCTCGACCCGCTCCTCCTCGGCGTCCAGCCCCTGGTCGAGCTCGATGCGGACGGTGTCGGGCCGCACGGCGTCGCTCTCGCCGAAGGCGACGAGCAGGGCCCGCAGCGACGTGCGGTGCGCGGCCGTCATCCGGCCGGCTGCCCGGCCGACGTCGACGACGACCCCGGACACGCGGGTGGAGGGGTCGGCCAGCACCTGCTCGAGCCAGCTGCGGTCCGCCTCGGCGACCATGGTGCTGCGGAGGTCGGCGCTGATGCGGCGGGCCCGCTCGACGTCCGCCTCCGTGACGACGCCCGCGGCGACGACCTCGCCGAAGAACGGCGCGACGTCGCGGTTCAGGATGGTCACCCTGTCCTGCTGCACGCTCCGGGCGACGCTCGAGCGGAACTCGTCGGCGCTGGCCTGACGAGCCGAGGAAGCGCCCGCGATCCATCGCTCCACCAGCGTCGTGAAGGCGGCCGAGAACGACGCCCCGGCGAGCGAGAGCGCCAGCACCGGGGTCACGGCGACCACGACGAACACCAGGACGGGGACATCGGTGAGGAACGCCTCCCTCTCGACGAGCACGACCGCCGTGAGCACCACGGCGGACGCCAGCCCCGCGACCACGAGGTCGAGTGCGGGCCGGTACGGCGCGAGGCCCACGAGGAGCAGCCCGACGGCGAGGGAGGCCCAGTCGTCTCTGACCATGGAGTTGTGGCCGGCCGAGGCGACGGCGGCGAGGACTCCGGCGAGGGCACCGAGCCCGACGACGCCCGCGACCGACCACCGGGTGAGCGGTGCCCGGAGCGGACTCGACGCGAGCACCAGGACGACCCCGGCCGCCCCGAGCGCCGCGAGGGCCCCGACGGCAGCGGCGGGCGTCACGATCTCGTCGCGCGTGACGACGGTCGACACCGCCGCGTAGACGACCGCCGCGACCGCGGCGAGCGCCGTGACGGGGCGGGAGCTGAGGGCGCCGAGCGGATCGACCTGCTGCGGGCTGCGGCGGCTCACGGTGCTCCCCCGCCGGCTGTGCGGGACGCCAGGTCGACGGGGCCGGGATCGGCGGTGACCGGGCTGGCCTCCGTCGCCGCACCAGGCGCGACGACCGACTCGGCCGGTGCGACCGGGACGCGGAGCATGACCGACGTGCCACTGCCGGGCGAGGACCAGATCTGCGCCGAGCCCCCCACCCGCCTCGTCCTGGCCTCGACCGAGTTCTTGAGGCCGAGCCTGTCGGGCGCCGTGGCCGCGGCGTCGAAGCCGACCCCGTCGTCGATGACCATCACCGTCAGGTCGACGCCGTCGCCGTACACGACGACCTCGGCACGATCGGTGCCGCTGTGCACGGCGACGTTGGTGAGGCACTGGGCCACGGCGAGGCCCAGGGCGCGGCAGACCGCGGGCGCGAGCCGCGTCACGGCGCCGAGGTCTCCCGTGACGCCGACCTCGAGCCCGCCCTCGCGCGCCCGTGCGACGGCGTGTCCCAGCTCGGACGTCGTCCAGTCGCCCGGCCCGGTCGTCGGGGAGGCCGGCGCCGGGGCCCTGGTCTCGTCGACGAGCCACTCCTGGCCGACGAGCACCTCGAGGTCGGTCGCCATCGACGCCGCGGTCGCCGGGTCGAGCGGGCCGGGCCCGCCGGCCGTGATGGAGGCGAGGTGGTTCAGCACCGTGTCGTGCAGCAGCGCAGACGCCTGCTGTTCCACGTCGTGGCGGATGGCCTGCTTCTGCTGGTCGAAGGCCGCCCGGTGCAGGCTCGGCTGGGCACGGTCGACCCGTCCCCGTGCGAGCAGGGACGACGTCGCCGTCACGGAGACGAGGAGCCACGCGAAGAGGACCGCGACGTCGAGACGCGGCGTCCCGCCGGTCTGCCACGTCGCCAGCTGGGTGACGAGCTCCCCCAGGGCGAAGCCCGCGGTGGCCCAGAGCAGGCTGCCCCGGGAACGCAGCCCGCTGCCTCCGACCATGACGAGGGCGATCTTCGGCAGGGAGAGCGAGAAGGCGTCCGACGCCTGGACCGCCGGGATCTGCGCGAACAGGGTCACGGCGTACCAGTAGAGGCACGCCGAGCCGATGGCGAGGTACGCGAGCACGGCGGTCGTGCTGCGGAACCGCTCGACGACGAAGAGCATGCCGAGCATCGGCAACAGCGCCACGAGGGCAGGCCAGAGCAGGTACGACGGCTCGGCGACCTGGTTCACGATCAGCAACAGGCCGGCACTCGCGAGGACGACGCTCGCGATGACGTGGCAGGCACGGGACAGCGCCCGGCCCACGGTCTGCGGGACGAGGTGTGCGGGGAGGCCGAGCAGCATGGCGGCCCCCTCCTGGTCGACGTGTCGGGCAGGACGATCATGCCAGAACGAGGACTCGTCCTGTACCCCGTTATCTAGGGTCACCTCGCGGGACGGGGCCGAGCCGCCGGGGCGGCTGTGCCCCGACCTCGGGGACGGAGGGACGACCAACGCTGCCGCGGTCAGAAGAGACGTGGCTGAGACGACCGTGCACCGCCCGGCAGCTCGTGGGCGATGAGCGACCGGGGCCGTCCGTCCGCGCCGAAGCCCAGCGTGCCCCTGGCCGCCGCCGCGTCGTCGAGGGCGCTCGAGCGGGTGGAGCCCGTCGCCGGGTCGGCCGTGCCGTGCTCGAGCCCGTGCTCGGCCAGGAGGGGCCGCATGCGGGCCGCGAGCCACTTGCGGTAGCCGAGGGGCGCGTAGGTGCTCGTCGCGTACATGTCGCGGTACCGCGTGACGAGCTCCGGGTGCTCGCGCTCGAGCCAGGCGGACCACCACTCCTTGACGCCGGGCTTGAGGTGCAGGGCCGAGTACAGCAGGCTCGTCGCCCCGGAGGCGCGCACGGCCGCCAGGGCCCGGTGCAGGTGGTCGAGGTCGTCGGTCAGCCACGGCAGGACGGGCATCATGAAGACGGAGCAGCGGAGCCCCGCGTCGGTCGCCGAGCGGACGGTCGCGAGACGCGCGGCGGTGGTCGGCGTGCCCGGCTCGACGGACTGCTGCAGGTCGTCGTCGTGGATCGCGATCGACATCGCGATGTCGACCGGCACGTGCTGGGCCGCCTCGACGAGGAGCGGCAGGTCGCGCCTCAGCAGGGTCCCCTTGGTCAGGATGCTGAACGGGGTGCCCGAGTCGGCCAGGGCCGCGATGATGCCCGGCATGAGCCGGTACTTGCCCTCGGCGCGCTGGTACGGGTCGGTGTTCGTGCCGAGCGCGACGGGGTGGTGCTGCCACGACGGGCGACGCAGCTCACGGGACAGCACCTCGGCGACGTTCACCTTGACGACGATCTGCCGGTCGAAGTCGTCGCCGCCGTTGAGGTCGAGGTACTCGTGCGTCGGCCGCGCGAAGCAGTAGACGCAGGCGTGGCTGCACCCTCGGTAGGGGTTGATCGTCCAGCCGAAGGGCAGGGCGGAGTCGCTGCCGGGCACTCGGTTGAGGGCGCTCTTCGCGAGGATCTCGTGGAACGTCACCCCCGCGAACTCGGGCGTCGTCACCGACGCGACCAGGTTCGACAGCTTCGCCAGCCCGGGCAGGGCCGACGAGTCGGTCGCCGTCGTCGCCTGTTCGCTCCACCTCATGGTCAGAGTCGAACACATGTTCGATCGGACGTCAAGCCGAGACCGGCTCGCGCCTCCTCGGCTCGGCCCAGCTGGCCGAGCCGCGACCGGCAGCGTGCCGCTACGCGTGGATGCGCAGGGCCTCGGCGGTCGCCCCGAGCGTCGCGGCGGCTCGCGCCTCGTCGTCGGCGAGCTGGCCGCCGTAGGTGGGCACCATGCGGCGGAGCGTCGGGGTCCACCCGGCGATCCGGTCGGGGAAGCAGCGCTCGAGCACCGACAACATGATCGGCACGGCGGTGGAGGCGCCCGGCGAGGCGCCGAGGAGGCCCGCGATCGTGCCGTCCGCCGCCGAGACCACCTCGGTGCCGAACTGCAGCACGCCGCCCTTCTTCGCGTCCTTCTTGATGACCTGCACGCGCTGGCCCGCGGTGATGCGGTACCAGTCGGCCGGGTCGGCGTCGGGCATGAACTCCCGCAGCGACTCGAACTTGCTGTCGCTGCTCGCCATCAGCTGGCCGACCAGGTACTTGACGAGCGACAGGTTCGCCAGCCCCGCGCGGATCATCGGGTACAGGTTGTGCGGCCGGATCGAGGCGAAGAGGTCGAACCACGAGCCGTTCTTGAGGAACTTCGGGCTGAAGCCGGCGTACGGTCCGAACATCAGGCTCGCCTGGCCGTCCACGACACGGGTGTCGAGGTGCGGGACCGACATCGGGGGCGAGCCGACGGCGGCCTTGCCGTAGACCTTGGCCGCGTGCTTGGCCACGACGGCCGGGTCGTCGGTCCGGAGGAACTCGCCGCTGACCGGGAACCCGCCGAAGCCCTTGATCTCGTCGATGCCCGACTTCTGCAGCAGGTGCAGCGCGCCTCCCCCGGCGCCGACGAAGACGAACCGGGCGTCGACGCTCGTGGGCGTGCCGCCGACCTGACGGCGCATCGCGACCCGCCACGTGCCGTCGGCGAGCTTCGTCAGACCGGTCACGCGGTGGTCCAGCTCGATGCGCGCCTCGTTCTCCTCGAGGTAGGTCAGCAGGAGGCGCGTGAGGCTGCCGAAGTCGACGTCGGTGCCGGCCTCGATGCGCGTCGCGGCGATCGGCTGGTCCTTCGCGCGGCCCAGGATGAGGGACGGGGCCCACGAGCGGATGACGGAGGCGTCGGTGCTGAACTCCATGCCGGCGAACAGCGGGTGGCCCCGCAGCGCCTCGTGCCGCTTGCGCAGGTACTCGACGTTGGCCTCGCCCCAGACGAAGCTCATGTGGGGCGTCGAGTTGATGAAGGCGGACGGCTCGGGCAGGGCTCCCTCGGCGACGAGGAACGACCAGAACTGGCGTGAGACCTGGAACTGCTCGTTGACCTTGACGGCGCTGCTCGTGTCGATCGTGCCGTCGGCGCGCTCGGGCGTGTAGTTGAGCTCGCAGAGGGCGGAGTGACCGGTGCCCGCGTTGTTCCAGGGGTTGCTCGACTCCTGGGCGACGTCGCCGAGCGCCTCGTAGACCTGGATCGTCCAGGTGGGCTCGAGCTGCTTGATCATGGCGCCCAACGTGGCGCTCATGACGCCGGCCCCGATGAGGGCGACGTCGACGGGCTTCGTTGCCTTCGATGCTTCGGTCACGAGATGCAGTCTAGGCGCGGCGTCTGGGTACGGACCGGCCCCCGGCTCGACGACGAGCCCAGCGAGACGGCGACGGCCAGTCCGACCGCTCAGAGCCCGAGGGTCGTCAGCTCGGCGTCCATCCGCCGGGCCATCTCCGCGTAGCCCTCGTCGTTCGGGTGCAGCCCGTCCGCGGCCATCCACTCGGGGTGCCCCTCGAGCCAGCGGGAGGCGCCCGGCACCCAGTCCGCGCCGACCTCGTCGGCCGCGTCGTGGACCCAGCCGCTGATGACGTCGACGCTCGCCGGTCGATCGTCGGTGTACCAGAACGGCTCGACGACGACGAGGCGCGCATCGGGCAGTGCCGACGCGATGCGGTCGAGGTCGTCGCCGATCTGGGCGTGGATCTCGTCGGCGCGGGCGTCGTACGAGAAGGCGTCGTTCAGCCCCATCGTGACGAACACGATGTCCGGCTCGGCGTCGATGACGAGGCCGGGCAGGTCGCCGCCCTCGAACGACGTGCGGTGGTTGACGAAGCCGAGCCCGTTGACGCTCGGGTTGTACTCGCGCCAGCCGCGCTCCTCGCTGACGATCGTCGACCAGCGGTGCGACGCATCGGACGCCCCCGTGCCGAGGGTGTACGAGTCGCCGTAGAAGGCCACGACCGGGCCGTCTCCCCCCGGGACCGTCGACGAGGCGGCCTGGCCGTCCGTGACGGGCCCGGCGCAGCCCGTCAGGACGGCGGCTGCAGCGGCGAGCAGGGCGACGAGGCCGGGCACGAGACGGGTCATGCCCGGTCTTCGGAGCGACGGAGGCGCGGGTTCGGTGGCGGGACCTACGCCGTCGCGAGACGGCGCGCCGCGACGATCTCGGCGATCTGCACGGCGTTCAGGGCCGCGCCCTTGCGGAGGTTGTCGTTGCTGATGAAGAGGGCGATGCCGCGGTTGCCGGGCACGCCCTCGTCCTGACGGACGCGACCGACGAACGACGGGTCCTTGCCCGCGGCCTCGAGGGGCGTCGGCACGTCGATGAGGACGACCCCCGGCGCGTCCGCGAGGAGCTCGCGGGCGCGAGCGGCGGTGAGCTCGGTCGCGAACTCGGCGTTGATCGACAGGGAGTGCCCGGTGAAGACCGGCACGCGTACGCAGGTGCCGCTGACGAGCAGGTCGGGACGCTCGAGGATCTTGCGGCTCTCGTTGCGGAGCTTCTTCTCCTCGTCGGTCTCGTCGAGTCCGTCGTCGACGATCGAGCCGGCGAGCGGGATGACGTCGAAGGCGATGGGGCGCACGTAGACCGCCGGCTGAGGCATCTGCACCGCGCCTCCGTCGTGGACGAGGCCCGCGGCGTCGCCCTCGAGGGCCGCACGTGCCTGGCCGAGCAGCTCGTCGGCGCCCGCGAGGCCGCTGCCGCTGACGGCCTGGTACGTGCTGACGATCAAGCGCTCGAGCGTCGCCTCGGCGTCGAGGACCTTGAGCACCGGCATCGCCGCCATGGTCGTGCAGTTCGGGTTGGCGACGATGCCCTTGACGGCCTGGTCGATGGCGTGCGGGTTGACCTCGCTGACGACCAGCGGCACCTCGGGGTCCATCCGCCAGGCGCTCGAGTTGTCGATGACGAGCACGCCGGCCTCGGCGAAGCGGGGGGCGTGCGCCCGGCTGCCGGTGGCGCCGGCCGAGAAGAGCGCGATGTCGAGCCCTCTCGGGTCGGCCGTCTCGACGTCCTCGACGACGACGTCGACGCCGCGGAACGGCAGGGTCGTGCCCGCCGAGCGTGCCGTGGCGAAGAAGCGGATCTCGGCGATCGGGAACTCGCGCTCGGCGAGCAGCTTCCGCATGACCTTGCCGACCTGGCCGGTGGCGCCGACCACGCCGACGCGCAGACCTTCTGACATCTCGTGCTCCTGGTGGTGTGGGTGGTTCGGTGAGGGGGCGGGATCGTCGTCGCGGGCGGTCCGGTCAGCGACCGGTGCCGCCCCAGACGACGGCCTCGACGTCGGCGTCGAGCTCGAAGGCCGTGTGCACGACGCGCAGGGCCTCGGCGAGCGTGTCGGCACGCGTCACGACCGAGATGCGGATCTCGCTCGTCGAGATCATCTCGATGTTGATGCCGGCCTCGAACAGGGCCGTGAAGAGGCGCGCCGAGACGCCGGCGTTGGTGCGCATCCCGGCGCCGACGAGGGCGAGCTTGCCGATCTGGTCGTCGTACTGCAGGGACTCGAAGCCGATCTCGGCCCGGTCGGACTCGAGCGCGTTCAGCACGACCGAGCCCTCGGACTTCGGCAGCGTGAACGAGATGTCGGTGCGGCTGGTCGACGCGGCCGAGACGTTCTGCACGATCATGTCGATGTTGGCGCTCGTCTTGGCGACCGTGCGGAAGATCTGCGCGGCCTTGCCGGGGACGTCGGGGACGCCGACGACGGTGACCTTCGCCTCGCTCAGGTCGCCCGCGACACCGCTGATGATGGGCTCTTCCACGTTCTCTCCCTCTTTCGGGTTGACGACCAAGGTGCCCTCGCCGTTGTGGAACGACGAGCGGACGTGCAGGGTGACGCCGTGGCGTCGGGCGTACTCGACGGCACGGATGTAGAGCACCTTCGAGCCGGCGGCGGCGAGCTCGAGCATCTCCTCGCTCGTGATGCGGTCGAGCTTGCGGGCGCGGGGCACGACGCGGGGGTCGGCCGTGAAGATGCCGTCGACGTCGGTGTAGATCTCGCAGACGTCGGCGTCGAGCGCGGCGGCGAGCGCCACGGCCGTCGTGTCGGACCCGCCCCGCCCGAGCGTCGTGATGTCGCCCGTGCTGCGGTTGAAGCCCTGGAACCCCGCGACGATGGCGACCGACCCGGCGTCGAGCGCCTCCCGGATGCGTCCCGGCGTGACGTCGACGATGCGCGCCTTGCCGTGCTGGGCGTCCGTGATCATGCCCGCCTGGCTTCCCGTGTACGACCGGGCCTCGACGCCCTGGCTGCGGATCGCCATGGCGAGCAGGGCCATGCTGATGCGCTCGCCCGCGGTGAGCAGCATGTCGAGCTCGCGCCCGCCAGGCATCGGGGTCACCTCGGCCGCGAGGTCGAGCAGCTCGTCGGTCGTGTCGCCCATGGCGCTCACCGCCACGACGACGTCGTTGCCGGCCTTGCGCGTCTCGACGATGCGCTTGGCGACACGCTTGATGCTCTCGGCGTCGGCGACCGAGGACCCGCCGAATTTCTGCACGATCAAGCTCACGGTGGCGACTCCAGGAGGTGGACGGAACGGGGCGGACGGGCGAGGAGGCGCTCGCGGTCGGGCTGGCGGCGCCTGCGTCCGACGATTCTAGGAGGTGCCCGGCCCGTGTGACGACCGGTCGCGACCAGCAGGGGGACGACCGCCTCCTCGTCCCCAGGGTCGGCCGGACCGACGACTCTCGCGACCTCTAGCGTGGGGGCATGACCGACGCCGTCGCGGACGCCCGCGGATCCGCCAGCCGCCTCCAGGACAGCCGTGCCCTCCGCACGCTCGCGCGGGTGGGCTTCGCGATGAACGGGCTGCTCCACGTGCTGATCGGCGGCATCGCCCTGGGCGTCGCGGCGGGCGGCGGCGGCGAGGCCGACCAGGGCGGTGCCCTCGGCCAGCTCGCCTCTCGCCCGGGCGGAGCCGTCGTGCTCTGGGTGGTCGTCGTCGGGCTGTGGGCCCTCGGCCTGTTCCAGCTGCTCGAGGCCGCCCTCGTGCGGGGCACCGACAAGGAGGCGTGGGCCGACCGGGCGAAGGAGGGCGGCAAGGGCGTCGCCTACCTCGCCGTCGGCGTCACCGCGTTCACCTTCGCCCGGGGCGGGTCGTCGGACAGCTCGGACCAGACGCAGAGCCTCAGCTCGCGCCTCATCGCGACGCCCGGCGGGGTCGTCCTGCTCGTCGTCCTCGCCCTGGCCGTCGTCGCGATCGGCGTCTACTTCGTCGTCAAGGGCCTTCGGCAGAAGTTCCGTGAGGACCTCGTCGTGCCGCCCGGAACGGCCGGCCGCGTGTCCGTGGCCCTCGGCGTCGTCGGGTACGTCGCGAAGGGCGTCGCGATCGCGGTCGTCGGCGTGCTGTTCGCCGTCGCGGCGATCACCGCGGACCCCGAGGAGGCGAGCGGGCTGGACGGGGCCCTGAAGGCGCTCGCGGGCCTGCCGGCCGGTGTGGTGGTGCTGTCGGTCGTGGCGATCGGGCTGATCGCGTTCGGCCTCTACAGCTTCGTCCGCGCCCGCCGCGCACGGCTCTGAGCCGCCCGGCCCTGAGCCGGCGGCCTTGGGCCGCTCGCCCCTGAGCCCCTGGGCCCCTCGACTACTCAGAGACGAGCCGGCGCCCCTCGAAGGCGCGCCCGAGGGTGACCTCGTCGGCGTACTCGAGGTCGCCGCCGACCGGCAGCCCGGAGGCGAGACGCGTGACGCGCAGCCCGAACGGCGCGAGCATCCGCGACAGGTAGGTCGCCGTGGCCTCGCCCTCGAGGTTGGGGTCGGTCGCGATGATGACCTCCTGCACCGTGTCGTCGGCGAGGCGCTGGACGAGCTGCCGGATGCGCAGGTCGTCCGGCCCGACGCCGTCGATCGGGCTGATGGCCCCGCCGAGCACGTGGTAGAGGCCGCGGAACTCGCGGGTCCGCTCGATGGCCTGGACGTCCTTCGCCTCCTCGACCACGCAGATGGTGGCCGGCGAGCGACGCGGGTCGCGGCAGATGGAGCAGCGCTCCTGCTCGGTGACGTTGCCGCAGACCTCGCAGAACCGGACCTTGGTGCGGACGTCGACGAGCAGCTCGGACAGCCGCGTCGTGTCGTACGTCTCGGTCTGCAGGATGTGGAACGCGATCCGCTGCGCCGACTTCGGCCCGATGCCCGGGAGGCGGCCGAACTCGTCGATCAGCTCTTGGACGATGCCCTCGTACACGGACTACTCGCTTCTCTGAGGCGTGACGCGGGGAGCGATCGTCTCTTCTTCGATGAACTGGGCGCCGAGGATCTCGCGGACGACGGCCTCGCCGTAGCGGGACCCGGCCGGGATGCCCCGTCGGGGGTCACCCGCCGCGGCGCGGCGCTGGCTCGCGCTCGGGCCCTGCGCCGGCGCGGGTGCCGAGGCAGATGCCGAGGCAGCAGCGGCTGACGGCGCCGACGGTGCGGCCGGCGCCGCGTCGGAGGGCGGTGGCGTCGCGTCGACCGTGGGGGCGCCGCCGGGCGGCTCCTCCGTGATGAACTCGGGTTCGTCGGGCTCGGGCGGGGGCGTCTGCGGGATCGTCGCGACGTCCCAGCCGGTGACGGGGCTGGCCGTCGGCCGCTTCTCTGCCGGTGCGGGCGGGGACGCCGCAGCGGTGGCAGAGGTCGACGCCGGGCGCGACTCCCGGGGGGCCGAGGCAGCCGCGGTGGAGGCCGAGGCAGGTGCCGGAGCCGAGGCGGGTGCCGGCGCTGCCTGCGACTCGGGAGCAGGAGAAGACGAGGCCGCCCTCTCGTCCGGGACGACCGGCGCCGGCTCGTCGCGCGCCGTGGCCGGCTCGGTCGGAGCCACGGCGGCGGCGGCCGCCGGGGCCGGGCCGTCGGCCGGGCCCTCCACTCGGGCGATGTACTTGACCCGGACGCCGAGCACCTGCTGGATGGCCCGGCGGAGGTACTCGCTGACACCCTCGCCGGAGCCCTGGGGCTTCTTGAACTCGTCGACGTCGTGCGAGCTGGGGAACGCCAGGGTCAGCACCTCGTCGGCATAGCCCTGCACGCTCGCGGTGACGACGACCATCCACGCGGTGCGACGCGCCTTCTCGACGGCCTCGACGATCTCGGGCCAGGCGTCACGCATCTGCTGCAGCGACACCGGGCCGACAGGAGAGGCGGAGCCGTCGGGACCCGCACCGGCACCGGGCGGGACGGCCCCCTCGACCGCAGGCGTCTGCGCCCAGGCGGCCGAGTGCGCAGCCGTGGGCGTCGCCGGCTCGGTCGCGGCCGACTCGGCGGCAGCCGGACCGTCGGAAGCGGCGGGACCGTCGGAGGCGGCCGGGGACACGTCAGGGCCAGGAGCCGCGGGCGTGCTCGGCATGTCGGGGGCGACGGCGCCCCAGGCCGCCGAGGCCGCGGCAGGGTCCGACGACGTCGCCGCCGGGCC